>NZ_BLWK01000002.1:0-676678 GCF_013374075.1 Cobetia sp. 5-25-4-2
CCTTCCTGATTGATGTGCTCGATCAGTTCCATGCCGACTTCCGCGGCCATCTCATCGCGGAACTTGATCATCTCCTGGAATTTCCAGGTGGTGTTGACGTGCATCAGGGGGAACGGCGGCACGCCCGGCGCGAAGGCCTTGCGCGCCAGATGCAGCATCACGGCGGAGTCCTTGCCGATGGAGTAGAGCATGACCGGATTGGAGAACTCGGCCGCCACTTCACGAATGATGTGGATGGACTCGGCCTCGAGCTGCTTGAGGTGGGTCTGACGTTCGGGGGTAAGCATCGCGTGCGGCAACCTCGTGAGCGCTGGGAGTCGCCCTGGAAGGCGGCCCGTGACAATCAGTGGGCGTGCCCGCGGGTCGTGTCGATCGAGATGACTCTCACTCTCTCACCCCCCACGGAGCATGCTGGATACCGATACGGTACCCGCGCCGCCTTGATAACGTCAAAGAATCAGAAAATATCTTTTAAGATCAAAAATGAATACCTGACTCCCGCAGCCCCGGGACACGTCAGCCCCACGCCGATGGCGAAACGCCGCGAGCGGGAGCGCGAAGGCGCTCACAGGCTGACACGCTCCACCCAGGTCTCGAGGCGCTCTCCGTCGAGATCCACGACCCTGAAGCCTGGCCGCGCCGCTTCATCGACGGCGAAATCATGGCTGAGCGGCGCGAACTGGTCTGACGTGGAGGGCACGCCATAGACGGCGACACTGCCCTGCCCGCTCGGGCGCCGGGTGGCGAAAGCCTGATGGATATGGCCGCACAGGATGGCCCGCACCTGCGAGTGATGACTCAGGGTGTCCCACAGGGCATCACGGTCGGCCAGGCCCAGCTGATCCATCCAGTCCGAGTCGATCGGCACTGGATGATGATGCATCGCCAGCAGCGTCGGCCTCGTATCCTCCTGGAGCGACAGCGACAGCGCCGCCAGCTGCTCGCGGCCAAGCTCGCCTCCCGCCTGTCCAGAGATGCGCGAGTCCAGACACAGCAGACGCCAGTCACCAAGATCAAGCTCTTGATGGAAAGGACGCAGCTCCTGCATGAAATCCGGGTGGTCATGATTGCCGGCGAACCAGAACCACGGACACCCCAGGGCATCGAACAGCTCCCCCGCCAGACGGTAGGAGGCAGGGCTCTCATCCTGGCTGACATCCCCGGTCACCAGCAGGATGTCGGGACGCAGGCTTGAGGCGTGCGCCATCACGGCCTCCAGCTGACGCAAGGGGAAGCCCAGTCGTGAGCGCGCGTCAGGGTCGGCACGCAGATGACAGTCACTTATCTGGATCAGTCGCATGGGTCTCTCGAACAGCGGAAAAAAGAACAGAACCGCGATGGCCGGGCCATCGCGGTTCTTTCAGGCAGTCAAGCGGACAGCCGGTCAGGCGTGGAATCCGCAACGCGAATTCTCTTTCTGATCATGACGCTGGTGCCGCCCTCACTCCCCCCATCCCGGCGGGCCTCACGACAGCCTCGTCACGGCAGCCTCGTCACGGCAGCCTCGTCATGGCAGCCTCGTCATGGCAACTCAGGCACATCGGCTTGCCCGAAAGCCTGAGCATGGCTCAACCACTCGCCGAGGAAACGATTGAGCTGAAGCTTTTCATCCGGCTGGTGCATGCGAGGGTTCGGATAGCGGTTGCGCCCCGAGAAATGCCGTTGACGCTGGAAGTCGGTGACTTCGGCCATGCGTACATCGTGATAGAGATGCACGCTCATCCGCGGGGAATCGATGATGTGATCCAGCACGCCAGTCTGGGCAACCGTGACCATGGTGGTATAGGGCGCGCACTCGACCACCTCGAGCAACAGGGTACCGAAGTGGCCCTGATTGCCCGCCAGGGGAAAGGCGAAGCTGTCACCTGCCTCGGCCTTGCCGAGGATGCGCGTGAGGCGCAGATAATTGGACCCGCACTCGGCATGGAGTGCTTTTAGGTCGGCCACATAGGCTTTCTTGACCTGCATGGGCAAACTCCTTGCGAATCTCAGAACATTGGCGTGCTGTCTAGCAGGGCACACCCTGTATCGTGCATGGCATGATGCGGGCAAAGCGCGACAGATCAAGCGCCGTGAGAGCGCCCGGCAGCGGGGTTTCGGCGCTCGGCACTGACGCAGGCATTGATCGACTGCCGGCCTGCCGGTGGCAGCAAGCCTCTAGAATAGCAGTTCTGGTGGGCAGGTTGAGGAACCCTGCGTGAGCCACGGGGGATTGCCAAGCAACGCCTTCGCTGTCTCAGGCGTGCATCACCCGCAGTGCAGCACGCTCCCGCAACAGCCACTGCATGGCCATGATCGCCATGGCATTGCCAAGCCTGCCCTGCTCCAGAAGCGACAGGGCCGCCTGGAAATCGAGCACATGCACGCGAATATCCTCGTTCTCTTCCGCCAGCCCATGCACCCCGCCCAGTCCGCTGCTGTCGCATAGCCCGATGAACAGGGTGACCTCTTCGGTGCAGGCGCCGGGGCTGGGGTAATAGCGGTAGAGCTCGATCAGCTCCTTCAACTCGCAACCGGCCTCCTCGACCGCCTCACGCCGCGCGACCTCCGCCGCACTTTCCTGCTTGTCCACCAGGCCGGCGATGGGCTCCAGACTCCAGGGGGTGCGCTCGTCCTCGAGCATGCCGGCCCGGATCTGCTCGACGAAGACCACACGATCCGTCACCGGGTCATAGGGCAGCACACCGACGGCATCATGGCGAACATGCACCTCGCGCTGGATCACATCACTCCAGCCACCGTTGAAACGCCGATGGCGAAGCTCGCGCTGCTCCAGGCGAAAGAAACCGTCCTGCAGCACCCTGGTCTCGACCCGTTCGACATCGTCATGCGCAAAGACCTGCTGCCCTGCCACGTGCTCTGGTGTATCGCTCATGCATCCTCCTTGGCTGAAGTCGCATTATCCCGACCTCGCCCTGCGCTGGCCAGCCCGCCCACTGGACGTGAAAGCGGCACTGTCCGAAGGAAGTGCCCCTCGTCCAGTGCCGCCGAACGGTCACCGTTGTCCTGAAGCCGCGTGCGCGACACTCACTCCAGTCGTGTGATCAATGCCTTGATCTCGCGCTTCAGCTCCTGATCGGCCAGCTCACGATTGGGCCGAGCCGGGCCCTTGAGCGCGAGCCGTGCATGCTTGAGTGCCTCGGCCTTCCTGCCCTCGGAGGCCAGATAGTCGGCATAGTAGAAATTGGTATCCATGCCCTGAGGATTGACGGCCAGCCCCTGACGCAGCACCTCCCCCGCCTTGTCATCATCGCCAAAGCCGACCGGCCAACCCGGCGCCTTGTCATACAGCGCCCCGAGCGTCACGTAGGCAGAGGCATTGTCGCCCCGGGGGTCAAGCTTGATGGCCTGCTCAAGGGTGGCCTTGGCTTCCTTGGCCAGATCCAGCGCCCCCAGTCCCCCTCGCGCCTTGGCCCACGACGCCAGGATGATACCCTCCCAGGTCAGCACATGGGCGTTGTCCGGGTATTGGTCCGCCAGCGCGCGCACTTCCTTGCCCAAGGCCTCCATGCCGGTTTCCTGAGCGTCCCCGGAGGATTGATAGTTGACCTGGGCCCAGCGTTTCATGAGTCCGAAGACGGCATCATCTCCCTCGGCGGCCTGGACGCCGGTCATGCCGGCCAGCGTGATGCCCAGCGCCATGCCTCCTGAGAGCATCAGCTGGTAGACACGATGCGTGGCGCGACGAGTACGGCGTAGCGATGACGGGGTTGGCATGGACAGCTCCCTGAAATTCATTATTGTTGGCGGGATGATACGGCAATGCCCCTTGAGACCTGCGCCTTGGCAGGCGTGCTGGCGAATTGCCGCAATGGCGATATCACAAGAACGTGAACGGCATGCCAAGACTGTAACGAACGTTTGAATCTGCCGCCAACCCCCCTTGGTCGCAGGCCTCAACGCAAGACAGCGCCCTTTGCGGGCGCTTGCCCTTCATTTTCGCAGGCTGTGGAGAAGGACATGCAAGGTCGTAACATGACGCGCTGGCGCGATCCCAAGACCGATCCTCGTCAGGAAAAGAAGAGCAACGTGATCACCCCGCAGGGCCACGCGAAGATGAAGGCGCTGGCCGACCACCTGAGGCGCGTCAGGCGACCGGAGCTGTCGCGCAAGACGGGCGAGGCCGCCGCCATGGGGGATCGCAGCGAGAATGCAGATTACACCTACAACAAGAAGGCACTGAATCAGACCATCGCCAAGATCGCCTATCTGGAAAAGCGTCTGGATGAACTGACCATCGTCGACCGCCTGCCCGCGGATCTGGAGCGCGTGTATTTCGCGGCCTTCGTGACGCTGGAGGATGAACAGGGAGAGGAGATGGAGATACGCATCGTCGGCCCTGATGAGACCGACAACGCGCGCCGCTGGATCAGCGTCGATGCCCCCCTCGCCCGGGCACTGCTAGGCAAGGGGCTGGATGATGACGTGAGCGTGGCAGCGCCGGGCGGCGAGACCACCTACATCATCACGGCCATCCGCTATCAGTCGCCGGAGGCGTAAGCGGCGGGCTGGGCATCAGGTCGCAGGGAATCAGGCCACAGAGGATCAGCGCGCCTTGCGTGCGCGATAGACCTTGAACTGGCGCGTTTCGGCCAGCACCTCGAATTCGCCGAAGGCCGCCTGCAACAGATCCGGATAGGGCAGGAAGGCATTGGCCACCAGCGTCAGGGTACCGCCCGGCACCAGGTGATCCGGCGCCTGGCTGATCAGACGCGCCGCCGGTCCGTAATCGATATCGCGCTCATGATGGAACGGCGGATTGGCCACGATGGCCTCGAACCGCTCGCCCTCGAACGCCGCGAAGACATCGCTCAGGCGTACGTCCGCCTCAAGCCCGTTGAGCGCCAGACTGCGCCTGGTCGCCTCCACCGCGAAGGCACTGACATCGCCTGCCATCACGCGCGCACCGTGACGCGCCAGCCAGCAGCTGATGATGCCGTCACCCGCCCCGATATCCAGCGCCCGCTTGTAGCCACGGGTCGGCAGGTTCTCCAGCAGCAGCGCGGTACCCGGGTCCAGCTTGGCATTGCCGTAAAGGCCCGGATGGCTGGTCAGGCGCAGCTCCAGCGCCTCGAATTCGCCCCAGCCTTCTGTCCATTCTCCAGCCACTGCCAGTGGCGATTCACTGCTGGCGGCCTGTTCGGCCGTCAACTCACGCGTGGCGGATGACCACAGCTGGCAACGACGCGCGGTATCGTCCTTGCGGGCCGTCATTCCCAGTGCCTTGAGGATGCGCTCAGCGCGCTTGATGCCACCGTTGACCTCGCCCACCACCTTGATCGGCGTACCTGCCGGCAATACATGGCACAGCGCCACCAGCCACCACTCGCCCAGCGCATGCGCCTTGGGCCAGAACAGCAAGGCACCCGCCGCCTCGCCAATCGTGGTATCCGCGCGGGCTTCGGCAAAGGCCACCGCATGGCTGACCTGGTGCCCGGCCTCCCGCGCGGCATTCACGATGCCGGTGTCATGCCCCCAGACACGCCGCTGGCGGTCCGATGACAGCCACCAGTCATCACGCGGTGCAGCGACCCACAGCCAATCACGGAAATCACTGTCCTGGCGTTCAAGCAACTGGCAGGCGGGGGTTTGAGCAGACATGAAGACTCCGAAAAGATAGGAAACGGCAGATGATGAACAGCAAGACGGCGCAGAAGCCTGCGCCGTGACACCTCAGGCAGGGCGCACCAGCTCATAGTGCAGATAGCGTCCGAGATGGACGAAGGGGGGCGTGCGCCAGTGCTGGCACTCGAGGGCCAGCAGTTTCTGCATGTCCCCCTCACTCAGCGGGTCGCGCGAGCGCAGATAATCATGGAAGACTCGCAGCCCTGTCAGCTCGCGCACCTCAAGCCCGGCCTCCTCGGCCCACTGGCGAATCTCGATATCACGCAGCGGCGAGATGGGCGTCAGACGCTTGCCCGTCCCCCATCCGGCCAACCGCCCGTCCAGCACCTTGTCGAAGTTGCCCTTGGTGACGTTGGAGAATGCCAGCGCGTCGCGATTGAAGACGCTCAATGACATCACGCCACCCGGTGCCAGCAGCTGTGCCAGCAGCAGAAACCCTTCACGCGGAGAGACCAGCCACTCAAGAACGGCATGGCAGACCACCACCGGCCATTGTCGGTGGGTGGCGGCGGCGAACCCCTGCAGGTCACGTCCATCCCAGGTCAGGCGCTCTGTCAGGGTGGCCTGCGTCAGCGGGGACGCATCCTCCTCTGGAGAGGACAGTCGCTGCATGGCACGTTCACGCATCTCATCGGAAGGCTCGACCAGCGTCAGCTGATGGCCACGCGACAACCACCAGTGCGCCATCTGACCAAGTCCGGCCCCGATCTCGAGCACCTGGGTGGCCGGCAGATGGGCGAAACGCTCCTCCATCAACTGGCGAGTCAGCGCCAGACGCACCCTGCCACGCTCGGTGGTATAGAAGCCGCGCTCGAACTTTTCCGCCAGCCCATCGAAATGACGATCCGCCGTGGCACGACGGACACGGGATTCCCCTCGAACAGGCGGGTTGGAAGCATCAGACATGGCAGACAGGATCTCGAACGTGAAGGAATCGGAGGTCACGACTGGACGACAGTCGGCAGTGCAGACGCCGAAAGGCGCCGCGCGGGACAAGGCGGCAGGTAGGCTACTCCATCAAAGCCAGAATGCAAGCAGACTGCGGCGCAGAGCCCTGACATCCGGCCGGGCAGGCGGCATTCCCCCGCTCATTGAATCCACGTAACATGGCACCCTCCGCTCATCCCGCTCCCCTTGCCTCAGACCGAGCGCCGGATCCCCGGCAGTCTTCCGTCACTGGCACCGCTGGGAGTTGATGGCTCATCCCACATCTTTTCGGACAGATGGCCACCATGAAACAACGCGTCCTGCTTGTGGTACGCAAGCTCAACATCGGCGGGATCCAGCGAAACACCGTCAATCTGGCCAATGTCCTGTGCCGCGAAGGTCACGAGGTGCATGTGCTCGTGCTCAAGGGTGAACTCGAACTCATCCCGGACCCGGGCGTACATGTCCACCAGATCGACTTCGACAAGGCATTCCGCAAGACCGGCATTGGCCTGGTGTATGACCTCTTCACCCGCGCAGTGCTCAACCCTCTGATCAAGGGCTCTGGATTCGTCTGGCGCGGCTATTACGGTGGCGCCTACCTGCGGCGATTCATCCGTACCCTGGAAACACGCCATGGCCCCGTCGACCGGGTGATCATGCGCGGCCAGGGCGCCTTCGAGACGGTCTGGTCACTCAAGGACCCGCGCCTGTGGCAGGTCACCGTGTCCTGGCCCGGTGACATCCGCCAGGGCTGGCGTCAGAAGTTCCTGCTCAAGCGCCTGTACGCCGACAAGCAGATCATCTGCAATACCGACAATGTCCGCGAACAACTCGAGCGACTGCTCTCGCAACACGCTGTCACGCCTCGACGCCTCGCCACCATCGGCAACGTCTGCGATCTCGATGCCATCGCGCAGATGGCGGATGAGCCCGTGGAGCTGCCATCACGTCCCTATGTCGTGCAGGTATGTCGCCTGTCGGACGTGAAGCGTCAGGATGTCCTGATCAAGGCCTATCTCGCCGCCGATATCGAGGAAGACCTGGTCATCGTCGGCGATGGGCCCAAGCGCGAGAGTGTGGAGAACCTGATTCGCGAGCTCGGGGTGGGCGACCGGGTCCATCTCATCGGCAGCCGGGTCAATCCCTACCCGTGGATGAAGCATGCCCGTCTGTTCATTCTCAGCTCGCGCAGTGAAGCCTTCGGAATCGTGCTGGTGGAAAGCATGTGCTGCGGCACGCCATGTGTCGCGCCGGATGTCCCCGGTGGGGTCCGCAATGTGCTGATCCATGATCAGGCGCGGCTGATCTCCGAGAACAGCATTGAAGGCCTGGCAGCCAAGATCCGCGAAGGGCTCGAGAACCCGCCGTCACTCGCCGAGGATCCGGAGTTGATCGAACGTTTCCGCGACACCCGTATCATGCAGGAATTTCTGGCCCTGCCAACGGATGCCGAGGCAGCACATCGCGACTGAACACAACGCGATGGAATGACGAGATGCCCCGCCCCGCCCGGCACGACTGCCATTCTCCTGGCAACAGGTCAGGGCATCATAAATGACGTGCCATGCATGAGGTGCCGTGCTTTTCAAGCCGGGGTCCGGCTCACCCTCAAAGCTACTGGCGCATGGGCGCGCAGGACGTGACCCGGCCCGGAAGCCAGAGGGCAGGCAAGCGAGAGACAGCAGAAAGACACCCTGTACAGAGAGTGACGAGAGATGCAGGAAAGAATGATGCGGGGATGAATGAAGGGCTGGCGCCCCCTGCAGGAGTCGTAGAAGCCCGCAACCATGCGGCTTAAAGAGAAGTTTTCCCACTCCCCATACATCGAGCCATACACGACGATCAGCATTGAAATATAATTTGCCTTCAAGACCTAGTTAGTCATTTGAATACGTCACGCGAAATCTTAAGGCCTGAACGCTCCTCTGCGCGTCGGAGGATTGTACATACGCCCCAGAATGATTTACACGAAGAATTAACGATCTTTCTTGAGGTCTTACAAAAATATTAATCTGAGATGCAACACTCCCAAAATTCCTCTAATATGTAAGTTAGGGTAAGTATAAAATTCTAAAGTTGTCACAAAGTTAAAAACAAAGTAATTTCAATCTACTATTATGCAGGCGTTATAATGACAAAGCGACTATTTATTAGCCATTCTTGGAGTTATAGCGAGCGCTATAACTCTATGGTAAGTCTTTTAAACTCAAAACCGTTTTTTCAATGGACAAATTATTCAATACCAGAGGAGAGAGCATTCACACTTAGATCTAAAGAGACAATGAAAGAGGAATTACGCCAACAGATTCGGCCGGTGAATTGCGTCATAATAATAAGCGGAATGTGGTTCAATCATAGCGAATGGATTCAGTTTGAACTTGATTATGCATCAATTCTAGGAAAACCTATTTTAGCTGTTCGGCCTCGCAGCGCAAGAATGATGCCTTATGCTATAACAAACAAAGCAGACAAGATTGTCAACTGGAACACAGATTCGATAGTTGCAGGGATTAGAGAAATATCATGAGACTTCCCACACTCCAACTCCCTAGTTTGTATTATAGCGCTGACTCTGCATCAGCTACAACACAGAATAAGTTCCTATGGACAACAAGATCGGAATATTTCTTATTATTTATTGCCGCATCATTAAGCTCCACAAAGAGCCTTACTTCTATCGGGCCGCTACCAATTACTATCGCTATAATACTATTGGCATTGATCTTTATTGTAAAGATATATAAAAAACTAGACCAAGAATGGTATTGCTGTAGAGCACTGGCCGAGTCAATTAAAACTTCAACATGGCGCTTTTGCATGAGAGCCCATCCATTTCAAGATGCTCATGACTTAAGCCAGCCAAAAAAAGAGTTTAGGCAATTGATGGGGAAGCTGTTAACAAGCCATCAGAATATTTCTGCTAATTTAACTAGCAAAGGCAACGAGTATTTTACTGGTTCAATGATGCATGTAAGAGACGCCTCTTTGAGTAGCAGAATATCTTATTATATAACAAATCGAATTGATGAGCAGCATAGCTGGTATTCCAGAAAATCTGAAGAGAACAGAAAAGCCTTTAGAAACTGGGGCATAATAACAATACTCGTATATGTTGCTGCTGCAGTGGCTTTAAACTCTGAATCTATAGGGATTCCTTGGGCCACTTATGCTTTTGATCCTTTACTCGTTGTAGTTACTTCTGCTATTGGCTGGATACAAATGAAAAGGCATAGTGAACTTAGAGCTAGCTATAACCTTACAGCTCAAGAAATCTCATTAATAAGAAGTTATCACACTGATATTACAAATGAAGAAGAGTTTTCTAATTTCATTAACGAAGCAGAGTTAGCATTCTCGCGGGAGCATACTCAGTGGATCGCTAGGCGAGATGTAAACTAATCAAAGATATAAACAGGGAAAGTTATGAATAGTGATTTTCAAAAAATCATGTTTATCAGAACAAAAATTGAAGAGAACTTCACCAGTGGTGATTGGCAAGAGATTGGTCTTTTCACGGGTCTAGATGACTATATAGACAATCATCCCAGATTGCTAAGAAGCCTGCACTTTGGTGATGAGGACTATCCTGAATGCGTTCTTGGCTTCCTTAAGCAGGCCCGCAAAGAATCCCCGCAAAACTTAGATACTATTAAAGAATATCTAGATAAAAAATATCCATCTGACAACAACATATTTGTTTCACAAAAACGGGGTGAAAGAACAATAACATTTTCTCCCAACGCTTTTAGTGTACCTGAAATCAGCTTGGAAAACGATTTGGTTTCAGTAATGATGCCTTTTGAGCACAGCTTTGATAATGCATATAAGGGCATACAACAAGCCTGTAAGACTTCTCGCCTACGCTGTATTAGAGCTGACGCAGTGTGGGAGAACAGCAACTTCATGCAAGATATATTCAACCTTATATTCAAGTCAAGCATAGTGGTGGTTGACTTTAGCTCGAAGAATCCAAATGTTATGTACGAAACAGGGATCGCTCACACGTTAGGAAAAAATGTAGTGCCAATTACTCAGAATATGAATGATCTTCCCTCCGATCTTAGACACCATAAAGCCTTACTGTACCTTAACAATGAGCAAGGAATTACCGAATTATCAACGAAGCTATCAAAGAGGCTATCTTTCATTCACAATGATCAATTCCCTTTTTAAAAATTTACACCTCTAAATATAATGTGGGCAGGTTAAAAGCCTGCCCCACAATCTGGTCCCCCTCCACGTAGACCATGCCACCCACCTGGGCATCGCCTTGGCAGGTGCGCACCCCACCCCCTACCAGATCCACGCAAACGCGCGAGCCGCTGACGCTGATCACCTCGCCTACCTGGCGCGGCGTGGTCGGCAGCAACGCCAGCAGGCGGCGATATGGATTGGCCATGCTATCCCCCTCCTTTGCTTGAACTGATACCACACGACGCCATCACAGATGGAATCTTTGCAGCTCGATAGACTGGCGCACGCTCAGGGCACGCCCCTGCAGGCTGGCGCTGACGCTCACGCCACGCGAGACACCACGCCAGCCATCGCACTCGATCATCATGCCAGGCAGCAGCAGGCCGCCCAGAGAAGCCGCCAGGGGCATCTGCAGGCTCTCGGTGCTCTGGCGTAGGGTAGCGGCCAGCTCAGCGATCCCACGCGACTGGGCCGGTGCCTGATCGGTGATCAGGGCATCCACCACGGTGGGTGCCAGCTGATCGCCTGCGGTGCCCTGCCGGATGATCTGGGCCTGGATGCCGCCGGTGTCGCCATGCAACCAAACGGCATTGCGGGCATCACCTGGCTGCTGATCGCTGCCCAGCTGGGTGATGATGTCGCGCGGCACCGCCAGATCGACCTCGGCCTCAGACCAGCGCCAGGGCGCTGCCTCGAAGCGGGGCGCGACGATGATGGTCTGATCCTGCTGGTGGGCCTGCACATAGCCGCCGGCCGCCTGGGCAATGCGCGAGATGGCGTCGATAGGCGCGAGGCTGTCATAACTCCACGCGCCGGCGGGCACCACCCAGTCAGTCATGCGCCAATCCAGTGACCAGCCCTCTGGCAGCTCAGCACGGGCGAGCTGCGAGGCAGTGGCCTGGCTGTCCTCGGTGTAGCTGCGCGCGGTGGCGTAGGGCGCCCCCAGGTACGCCGCGAGCGAGCGGCCGCTGATGGTCACGCTATGGCTCTGCCAGCTCTCAGAGCGTCGCCAGCCATCCACCAGGCACCGCCACTGCTCGCCATTGATCTCGGCCATCACCTCCACCGGCTGACCATCGGTGACGGTCACCAGCGCTTGAGCATCACGCCCTGCCAGGCCAGCAGAGAATGACCATGCCCAGCTGTCAGCGTCGATGCTGAGCGACATCTGGGTGGCCGGCAGCTCCAGGCCATCGGAGAGGCGCACCAGGCGCGCGGAGTTTTGCACGATATAGAGCCTTTTGACGGGAATGGTCGGGGTGGGTATCTCACACGTCAGACCGAACTGCAGCACCCACGGGGCGCTCGGCATGGCGTGGCAGAATTGCAGGGTGGTGGTGCCCTCCACCGGCTCGAGCACCGGCGGCTCAGGCGGATCTGGCGGCAAGTCGATGCCAGGCGGTGGCCGGCGGGCCTGCTCCCAGGGCACGCGCCAATCGTCGCCGGTGGTGCGCCCCTGCTGATAGGGCACATCCATCGTCACCGGCTCGAGGGTGCGGGCCTCCTCATAGCGCGAGCACCGGCGGGCGTCATTGCGCGGCGGGTGCTGATAGCCACTCGAGCGAGCAGCAGCGATGCCCTGCCCCTGCTCCCATACCGGCCGAGATGCGCGGCGGACACGCGGCAGCTGCAGCCACCGGCTGCCACTGAGGGTGCCCAGGATGCGCTCGGCCTGCTCCCACCGCGAGCCACTGATGGCATCGGTGCGGGGCCGTGCCGACCACTGGCCACCCTGACTGGCCGCAAGCGTTGCGCCCTGCTCGAAAGCTGACGCGGTGGTGCCATAGGGGCGAGCCGGCGGCTCCCAGCGGATGCTGCCCTGGGCCTCGAGCGGGACTACGTTCTCGAAACGGACACCGGCACTATCTGATGGCCCACGAAAGACATTGATCTCGCGGGTCAGTGCGACATCGACCACCGCCGGCGCACCCAGCGTGGCCACCAGCGAAAGGCTGACACCATGCTCGACGCGGATCTCTGCCGACACCGGCGGCGTGGTCACCTCCAGACTGAGCGACTGGATCAGCTCGAGCTGCGCCCGCACGGTGGCCACTGGCATCACCAGGCTGGCCGCGATCTCGATGGCACCGCCCTGGGCGAGTCGAGCATCGACTGATGGCGGCATCAGCTGAGCATCGAGCACCAGCTCGCGCGGCAGCTCCACCGCCTCAGTGGCACCACCAAAGCCAAGCACGACATTGCCACCCGCCGGCGGCGTATAGTCACCGGCGAACAGCAGCAGCAAACCAGGATCTCCCCCCAGGCGCAGCTCGAGCGCTCGCGCATTCCAGGGTGCAAGACCCTGGACAAACTGCAGCCTGATCTCTCTCACGGTGCCCCCTAGCCCTCAGCGAATACCATGCGGCTGATCCGCGTCAGTATCCCGCGATAAATCGTTGTCGAGCTGATGGTCACATCAGCGCCAGATCCCTCGATGCCGACATCCAGATCCATCACCCAGGCACCCGCGCCATCGACCAGGCGCGACCAGGTGGCCTCGCCATCGGCATCGGCCATCACCTCCTCGAAGCTCGCCCCCGTCAGGACGCCACCAGAGAGATCGGCGGCGAATGGCTGGGGCACCTCCAGCGTGACCAGTGCCACCTGATCGGTGACGGCAGCACCAGGTGATGGGCGGGTGCCGGAGTACACAACGAATGACGCCGGCGAATCGCCGGCATCTATCGCACCGGCGATGGCCGCCAGGCGCGCATCTTTTACGCTTGTCGAGAAGCTGATCACGGGGCGTCCTCCACCTCAGAATGCACATTGTCTGACACGACAGCGTTTTGCTGCAGGGTGTGATCGAAGGCCATCACGTAGAACGCGATGCGCGGATCGAGGTCCGTAAAGCGGTATTTGCCATCGGCATCGCTCCACGTCTCGCGCACGATGCGGCCAGTGGCGCGCTCATGCACCCGCACCCGCCGGCTGACGGGCTGGGCCTGGATGTCCAGCACGGTGCCGGCAATGACGCCCATGCGCGCCGGATCTGAGACGCCGCCAGTGGCCGTGCCATTAGCACCACTGCCGTCAAGCTGATCAAATCTTACTAAAGGGAGTCCAGTATCTGTCACGACGAGAATGCTAGATTGACCATTATTTTTTATTGCACTTGGATTAACTACTCGGACAGAGTTTTGATTGGCATTGTAAAGCCCATTCACACCAGATTTATTGACTACAATAATTTCATCAGCCATAAATCACTCCCAATCAGCGAGACTTATAGCAACAAGGCCGCTCATATAATTCTTTTCATCTGCAGCTGTCATAATCATGAGGACTGGATCGCCATCTAGGCCAGGTATATGATCAATAATCGACCCATGATAAACATCGCTAGCATTGAGAGATTGATACAAGCCAGGCAGATACCCTCGAGCAGCTTGCTCCTTAATATAGCTTGTCTGCGCGAACCCTCCTTTCCCCTCTCTTACAATGATTTTTCCCAGCGAGATATGCAGACCATTATCTGACGGGTTTGGGTAATCGAAGGTTGTGCCTGGTGACTGGCCAACACCGACTAAAGAGCATGCCTCCACACCAGGGAGCTGATGGTTCGCTCGAGAGATTGTAAAAAAGTTAGTATAACCAAACTTCCAGCTATATGGATATATGGAACGACTGGAGCTATTCCAATTATCTCTGCCATAAATACCATTGACAATACAATTATAACTATCTGCGGGTCTAAATGATGGAATATCACCAGCAAACATAAGCCCATACCCGCCATCATAACCATAGCGATTTACATAATAAATAAACTTGGAGTTTGCTACGATCTTCCAATCTGGGTCGAAGCGGAGAGACGTTAGGTAGTAGTCTGAGAATGGCCAAAACTGTACGTTCTCACTCCCAAATGTATCTAAATCGGTAAAGTCTTCCACCCAGGCAACTTGTGCGACTCGAGAGGCACTGGTGGTATCAGGATAATTGGTGTGGGTGTCATTGCGCACGATCAAAGTCAGGTCTGTCGCCGTCACATCAGTGCGTCGAAAAGCCGCCCGATGGGTATCGGCATCCTCGGCCACCACCTCCCAGCCTCCCACGGGTGGCGTCTTGATCTCGATCAGCTCGCCGGTCGCCTCAGCAGCAGCGGGCGCGGCATCAAGCGCGAAGCGCACCCAATCGCTACCGATGGCAGTCACGCGATGCTCGCCATTGTAGCCTGCCTGGTCTGCCCCGCTGATGGCGATCACCTGCCATTTGAGGTAGCCGTGACCACTGCCCACGCTCGCGGTGGCTTGTTGAGTGGCGCTGTCATACGTCAGCGAGGTGATGGGTTTGGTGTTGAAGCCGGTCACAAGGCAGGCTTTCAGCAGCTCGACAAGCGCTCCATATTCATCACCATTGGCAGGGCTGCCGCCCATGTCATTGCTGAACCACTTCACGGGAAAATCGGCCATCTTGAACGTCTCCAGAAACAAGGCCGCCCAGCGAGTGGCTGGGCGGTTGAGGAATAGGAATAGGGGTAGAGGGTTGCGCCTGCCGTCTACGGTCAGGCGTTGGCGTTGCCACGGATCTGCAGCCTAAAGCTATCTTGCTGCCCGCTGGCTGGCCCTTGCAGGATCACGCGCGCCAGCCACATCGGGAAGGATGCGCCGATGGTCGAGAAGCGAATCACGTTACCATTCACCCAGCCGGCCCCGAAGCCGCCCGCCTTGAGCGTCCAATAGGGTACGCCCTGATTCGGGTTGGTAGGCGACGTGTCCTCATTGATATTGCCCACGCCGATCTCGCCCACGGTGCGGCCGATGATGCGGAACGTGCTTGAGCCGGTGAAGATCAGCGCCCAATCCTCAGTGATGGCCCCGCGATTGGTGATGATCGGCGGGTAGGTGCTCAGGTTGTACTCGGCCAGGGTGCCATCTGCGCCATCGTTGTCGTCTTTGCTCCAGTCTCGATCCCAGCTCGATAGATCGAAGAAGTCAGCCACGCGCGCTTGCAGATCACCGGCCACCATCGCGGCGCTGACCAGCGTATCGCCGGCGGGGTAGTCGTGGCTCAGATTGCCCTTGAGCGTCAGCGCCCCCGATAGATCCACGTCACCCACCAGCAGCATGTCCTCGACACGGTGCAGGGCGTACCAGGGTTCGGGGTGGGTGGCCGTGTCAGGTGCAGCGAGCTGCACGGTGCCGGCGTCGAGGTCTGCACTGTACTGGGTGGCCGGCACCTCCTCGCCGGTGGCGTCCTCCACCACCAGACTGGCCAGCCGCGAGCGGCCGACATCCAGCGTGGTGCCGCCACCGATCCCCAGCGGGAACGGGGCGCGACCAGTGTGATGCACCACCACCACGCCGCCGGCGCGATAGATAGGCACGCGGCCATCGCTGGGCAGGCGCACGGGGTCGATGCCGATCAGCTCAGCCTCGAGCGGCAGCGTGGTCAGAATGACGGCATTGAAACGGGCGGTGCTCGGGATCACCTGGGTGGGCCGCCAGATCATGCCGGCGTCATCCACGGCGGTGGCGTCGTACCAGGATTCGGCGCGCTCGGCAGCGCTCAGGCTGTCATTCCTGACCAGCGCGCCGAAGGTGACGCGCACCACTCCCGTCTCGAAGCTCACGCTGCCTGACATCTCGTCACCCTCGATCTCGCCAGAGAGTGCCGCCTGGCCGGTAATCGAGCGGCCGTCGAGCGTCGTGGCCTGGATCAGCAGACCACCCACCTGCAGCGGCGAGCCTGGCGTGCGGAAAAACGCCTCATCGAGCGTCCAGGTGCCGAAGGTGCTCACCAGCGTTTTGACGGTGATGGTGGCGCTGGTGCCGCTCGGCCAGTCAGTGATGCGGGCATCGCCGGTGCCATAGTCGATGGTCCCCGCGAGAACGCCGGCCCCGTTGCTGGTCACGCTGCGATAGAGACTGCCCTGGCGGTCGATGAACGTATCGCCTCGGAAGATGAACGACAGCGTGCCAGGCACGACGCTATCTTGCAGCAGGGGCATCAGCTCGACATCGAGCGGGGCGAGATCCTGGGTGATGGTGTGGGTGGTCGGGGCGGCGCTGTCCAGCTGGCTGGTCAGCCAGACGCTCGAACCATTCTCGAAAACGTCGCGCTTTTCTTTGCTGCCCCACTCGCGGTGCGTGGCGTCGCCATCATCCCACTCGCTGACCTCGCGGATCTTCTCGACCTCGAAGGTCACCGCGCCGGTGGCATAGTCGATGCTGCCCTCCCATCCACCATTGAAGCCGCCACGGCCATCATCGGTGATGGTGTAGGTGACATCTGCCTCGCCGCCATTCTGCTCGACAGTCTCCCAGGTGCCGGTGCGCGGACTGCTGCGCGACTCGCTCTCGCTGCTCGACCAGGTGCGCACCACCGACCAGGTGATGGCGACGCTACCAGGACGCACCGGCGCATCGCTGATGCTGAGGCTGACCAGGCCGGCCCCGTTGGCAGACGGCAGAAATTGCTCGGTTTTCGGTGCCCCGTAGTCATATTCGATCTCGACCTGGGTGCTGGCATCTGGGAAGGCATCGCCATTGAACTCGACATACGCCTCGCCAGGCTGGGGCGCGCCACTGCCGTCGGCATAGCCATAGACCACGCGGCCGGTGGCTGCGCCGCTGAGGCTGCCCAGGCCATCATCGGTGGCCGTCTTCTCGCTGCCGCCAGAGATCCAGCGCACGGTAACGCTGCCAGGCATCACGCCGGCGTGATCGAGCACGAACGTCATCCAGGGTTTGTCGATGGTGGCCTGGCCGGCGCGGTCCTCATAGTGGGCCGGCGTGCCCCAGCTGAACAGCACCGAACTGCCGACATCCGGCAGGCCGCCCAGCGTCACGCTGACAGATCCGGTGGCGTAGTCCACGCGCCCCGCCCCGCTGCCGCTGAGATCGCCATTGGCGTCATCGTCGCGCAGCTCATACCACTTGCCCAGCGAGCGATACGCGATCACCACGCTACCAGGTGCCGGCAGCGGGTCCAGGCGGCTGACATAGGTGAAGCCACGATTATTCAGCTCGATAGCGATCTGGGTGGTGCTGGCGATCTGCGCCACCTCGAAGGTCGAGCCACCGCTGCTGACGCTGATGGTGGCCGTGCCGCCCACCTGCACATCGGTCACCGCCTGCTCGGTGGTGGTGGCCGGCACAAGCGGCGCATAGGTGCTGGCCACGGTGACGCTATTGGCCCCGAAGGTGGCCGGCTGGGTCAGGGTGCTGACGCCATAGTAACGGGCGGCATCGGTGCTCTGCCCCTCGCGGATCACGGTGTCAGGGTCGAGGGTGCCAGGCTTGGGCTGCACGCCATAGACGCGCTGGCGCAGCGCGGTGGATAGCCCCAGCGTCAGCACGCGGCGCTCGAACGTCTGCACGTTGCTGCCGTTCTCATACTCAAACGTGCGGATCTCGTGGTCGATCTCTGAGATGCGCACATATTGGACCTCGCCGGCGGCATCGCCCTGCTCGGTCATCAGCGCCAGCACATCGCCCAGATCGGGCAGCGTGGCCTCTGGCATCTGAAACGTGATGATGCTGCGCTGGCCGGCCAGCTGATCGCCCAGCAGCGTCATGCGCGAGGTCGCGCCGGCGGTCACATAGCTCTCGACATAATCGCGGGACTCGGCACGCTCATCAGATGGCGAGCCGGTATCGAACATCACCACGCTGACATTCGGATCAGCCGGCACCTGGTCAATGATCGCGTGCGCGCCGAAATATTGGGCGGTGTTGTCGGTCAGTACGCCGGCACCCACCTTGCGCAGCGAGGTGCGCCCCGCTGCGCGATCAAGATCAGAGATGTCATCAAAGATGTCATTGCTCGCGCCATCGGTCACGGGGCGGCCAGTCAGCCGGCCACCGCCATCGGCGTTGTCGGTCATGCGCTCGGACTGCAGGATGCGGATGTCGCCGCTATGGATTGTTTCGTCGGCCATTGGGCTGGCTCCAGCAAGGTGATGAGGTGTCAGACGGTGATCAGGCGCAGGGTGATGGTGTAGGGGTGATCGGCATCCTGGCTGCCAGCCGCAAGGCGCAGCACCTCAGACGCTGACACTGCCTCGCCGCCGGCGTGATCGAACACGCAATCGAAGGTCCGGCCATCACCCCACACCAGCACCATCGGGGTGTCAGCAGGGCGCGGCGTGGCGGCCAGCTCGGATAGCGCCAGCACAGTGGATCGCGTCACCCAGGCACCGCCACCGCTGGCCAGCGTGATGGATCTGCCGGCCGCCTGGGCGCTCTCCTCGACCACCAGCGCGCCGGTCAGTGTCGGGGTCTGCACTTGCCCCACCCCATGGCTGACCATCTCATCAGTCCACTGAATATCAGCAGGCAGGGCGATGCCCTCTAGTGTCACCGGCATGGGTGTCTCTCTCGGTTATGGGGTGATGCGGTATCAGCGGGCAGCGGTGCGCGAGGCGCGCGAGAGGGTATCGAGCAAGGCGTCAGCCTCACTCTCGTCTACCCCGTTGAGCGTCACCTGCTGATTGCCGATATTGAGATCCACCGCGACGCGGCGCTGGGCCTGCAGCGAGGTGGTCAGCTGGGTGGTGCGACCTTGGGCGGCCGCATTGTTCTCGCGCTGGGTGACCTCACCGGCCTGCACCTGACGCTGCAGATCCGCCTCAGCCTGCAGCGCCTCCTGGCGTTCCTGCTCGCTCTGGGCCTGGATGTCCGCGAGGCGTAGGTCGTGGGCCTGCTCGGCCAGCCTCAGCGCCTCCTGGGCCTGGCTGATGGTCTGGGCATCGCCCAGGGAGCGGGCCTTGTCCAACGTCTGCTGCAGCTCGAGCTGCTGCTCCTGGTAGCGCAGCGCCTCGACCTGGGTGCTATCACCCTGCAGGCTGGCCAGCTCAGAGCGCAGACTCGCCAGCGTGTCGCTCACGCTGTCAGAGAGCGAATCCACCTGGCTGCGCACTGACTGGATGGCACCCTCGAGGCTCGATAGCGAGGCGTCATCGAGCAGATCGAACTGCCGGCGCAGATCCTCGCTCGACATCCTCAGCAGCTGGGTGGCGCTGACAGCCTGGCCGGAGTCGGCCGCCAGGTTGCGCAGGCCAGCACCTGGGTCGCTGCTGGATACCTTGCCCAACGCCTCGACCAGCTCAGTGGCCGCAAGCTGCTGCTTGCGGAACTCCAGCTCGACTAGCCCGCTATTGGCCGCCACCTTGGCCAGATACTTATTGACGCCCATCGGGTCCGCGCGGGTTTTCCATGCCACAAAGGCATTGCCCACGGATTCCTCGAGATCCGTGATCTTGTCGCGCAGCAGATCCACGGTGCCGGTGACGCCGCTGCTGCCGGTCATGGCTGATTTAAAGGCGGTGCCGGCGCGAGCGCTCAGCGCCTGGGTGGCATTGGCCGCCTTGTTGTAGACGGCCGCCAGACCGCCCCCGATGGCACTGGCTCGCGCCTCCACATTGCTGATGGCTGACTGGGTGGCTGCCTCCTCCTCGGCCTGGGCCTCTCTGCGCGCATTCTGGATGATGCGCAGATTCTTGATCGCCTCGGCCTGGGTGGCAGCCTCCTGGACGCGCTGCTCCTCGAGCGCGCTGGTGGTGTCGTCAATGCTGGCCTTGTACTCGGTCCAGACGCTGCGCAGCGCGCCGGCCCCCGTCACGCCATCCGACACCAGGCCGGTCAACGTATCGCGGATCGCATCAAGCGCCTCTTTGCCCTCGAGCTGCGATAGCGCCTCACCGAACGCGGTGCGCAGCTGCTTGCCGGTCAGATCGCCTTGGCGCGCCAGCGTGTCAAAAGCCTTGATTACATCCGCCTCGGCCTTGCTGATGCCGGTGGTCAGATCCTGCAGCGACAGCCCCAGGGTGTCAGCGGCTGCCTTGCCGGTGGCCTTGAGATGCTTCTCGAGCAGATCCGCCCCAGCGACACCGGACTCGACCAGCTCCTCGAGCAGCGCGCGGAAGGCGGCCAGCCCTTTCTCTGAGCTGATCTCGTCTTGCGCCTTCTCGAAGGCGGCCGCGACTTGCTCGGCACTGACCTGGCCGTTATTGGCGAGCCGGTCGAATGCGTCGATTGCCTCAGCCTCGCCAGCCTCGATGCCGCTGCTCAGCTCCTCCAGCGAGGTGCCCAGATCCTCGGCCGCCTGGGCCGCTGCCTTGCCCTGGGCGCGGGTGGCATCAGCCTGCCGGCGTTGAGTCTCGGCCAATGACAGCATCTTGCCATCGACCACATCGGCACCATCAGCCAGCTTGTCGAGCTGATCAGCGGTGATGCCGGCCGCCTTGGCCTGCTCCTCCACCGCGTCGGTAGAGTTATCAAAGGCGTTGGCCGCTGCCTTGCCGGCCTCCATGGCCTGATCAAAGTAGCGCTTTGCATCAGCGTTGAGATCATAGAGCGTTTGCTCTGCCGCCTTGGCCTTGGCCTGGGCGTTGGCGACCTCCCGATCAGAGGCGATGCCCACCTTATTCAGCAGCTCGAGCGACTTGGCGTTGAGCTGCAGAATGCCAGTGCCCAGCGACGCAACGCCTGCCGTCACGCCGGCGGCGGCCGACTGCACCAGACGAAACGACGCCACCAGGCCATTGCCCATCATTTGGCCAACGTCGATCAGCGATTGCATCGAGTCCGCGATCTGATCGCGGTTATCAATGAAGCTGCGCACCCAGTCGGTGCCGATCTTGATCAGCCCATTGATCGCGGTGGCCAGCTCATCCACTAGCTTGGGGTTGTCTTTCAGGGCGTCATCGAAGGCGTCGGCGGCACCCTCCACCGCCGGCGCGAGCTTGGAAAACAGTTGAGTGGCAATGCCCTGCAGGCGGGTCTGCACCCCGTTGATCGCCTCCTCAGTCTTGATCAGATTGGCGATCTGCTCGGGCGACATGATCAGGCCCATCTCGCTGGCCTGATCACCCAGCTGGCGCAACAATGCCGCGTTGTTTTCCAGCAGCGGCTGCAGCCGCGAGGCGTTGCTCGCCAGTCCCTCGAGGAAATTGATCTGGCTCGCCTGGGGTAGATCCTTCATGGCGTCGGCCAGGCGCAGGAACATCTGATCAGGGGCAAGATTGATCAGATCCTTTGCAGCGATGCCCAGTCCCTCGAGCGCATCCATGGCGTCGCCGCCGCCATTCTCGTATGCGTCCCCGATCTTGTCGGCCACATCCTGGAAGATGTCACCGGCCTCGTCGGCATCCAGCCCCGCGCGCTCGAAGGCGTAGCGGTACTTTTGCAGCGCGACGATACCCACGCCGGTGCGCTTGCTGACGTTATCCAGCTCGCGCGCCAGATCCGCCTGCTCTGAGGTCATGCGCGCCGCGAAGCCCGCGACCAATGCACCACCCGCGACAGCGGCACCGGCGGCCGCCTTGCTCCAATCGTTGAGCGCCTGGCGGGCACGCTGCAGCCCCGTGCTGCCCTCCTCTGCCTGATCGCCTGCCTGGGCGGCTGAGCTGCCCATGCCGTTGAGCGCGTTCTGGGCCTCGCGGGCCTCGCGCGCCAGGCGCAGCTGCTCCTCGGAGAGATTGCCAGTATCAATGCCGGCATCGGTCAGGCTCTGGCCCAGCTGGGCCGCCTGGGCTGCCTGCTGCTGATAGGCATCACCGGCGCGAGCGGCAACGGCACGCGCTTCGTTGAGGCGGTTCTGCTGGGCGATGCTCGCCTGACCACTGGCCTCGATCTCCTGCTCGAGCGCGCGCACCTTGTCGGTGGCCTTGTCCCACTCCTTTTGCGCCTTGCCGGTGGCAGTGGTGGCCTGCTGGAAGGCACGCACCAGGGCGCGCTGATCCTCGAGCTGATCCAGCGTATCTCGCAGCGCGGCAGCCTCTGCCGAGAGGTTGCCGACACTATCGGCGGCCGCATCGGTGCTCGGAGAAATCAGGTTTTTGGCCTTGAGCACCAGCTCAGCGGCGAGATCCGATAGAGCCATAGTTTTCTCCAGACGTAAAAAAACCCGCCGATGGCGGGCTTTATTTATAAATATTAAAACGAATTTTTTAACTTGGGATCTATACTCATCATTATTATTTTTCCTGTATATAGTATAGAGATTATAATTAAAGAGAATGCAACTGAGATGACAGGAGGCTGATCACTCAGATTAAATAGCAAGCACACTACAGATAACAAAATAGTTAATATGGTTGTAAAGACACTATATTTTATAGTCCTATCAAAAGTGAATCTATTAGCATTGTATTTATTACCAAAATAGAATGAGTTAGTAGCCAAATCCTTCTCATTAATTTCTTTCTTTGTATATAAACTTTCTGCTGCATATACTGCTGCAATTAGGGCTATTCCCAAAGTTACATTTACAACATAAAAATTCCCTAAATCATTAATCTTAAGATAATAAAAAGCTTTCAGGATATCACTTTCATGATCCCATCCGATAAAAGCACAAACATCTATAAAAAGACACTTGTCTATTAAAATGTCAGTCAAAACAAAAATTATAATGAATGAAAAAAACCTAGATTTAGGATTATCATCAAAGAACACCACATATCTAGCTATAAGCTTTATAAGCTTTGAGAGATTATTAACAAGTAGAGAGCGTACAATGCGCCAGTTAGTACACCATCGGTCCTGGACTCCAAACAGCCATAGAAATTCCCAGAAAACCCCAGCCCACATCAAAAAAAATACTATAGCAGCCGTATATAAAAAATCGTTCATCCAGACATCCTTGTCCTCTGGCAGGTATATTCCTTTTAGGGGCGAGTATACTCGGCTTACTATTATCTAGCCATGGCCACCTTGAAGTAACGCGACACGCCGGCACCGACCTTGCTGGAATCGACCAGCAGGCTGCCATCGAGTGCCAGCTCGCCAAAGTCGTCACCGATCAGCGCCAGGCCAGTGGTCGGGCTGAACTTGACGCGGTGCGCGGTGACGGTCACAGCGCGGCCGCTCTCGGCTTCGTTCAAGCCATCGAACACCAATTCGTATTCGTCACCGCTACCGGTCATGGCCTCGATCACGTCCGCCTCGGCGCTGGTGTAGTCGATGGCCACCACGGTGCCCTCAGAGATAGCGCCACCCTCGAGCACGTAGACGCCGGCACCAGTGATCTCGTAATCGACATCCTCGATGGCTACATCACCCGCGCCATCGGGGTCGATGGTGACGCTGACGCTCTCAGAACGGTCTGGCGTTTTATTGAGCACCAGCAGCGCGCCAGGGTTTGCAGTGTGGCGCTCAGCTGTCACGGGTGCGCTCTTCACCTCGGAGCGGGTGCCGCGCAGTGCCATCGCCACATTGTCGGGGCGCAGCTCCAGCATGGTGATGCTCGAGCCAACGCTGCTGACGCGCTGGATCTCGTTTGCGTTGCCGCCACCCGCCTGGGTGTAGTCGGGTTGGGTCAGTGTGTCCGTCTCGACAGAGAACTCGAGGGCGGAACAGTTGCCGACTTGCTTGAGGCCGCCACCGCTTGAGCGGTTGCGCAGATACACCATGCCTTTGCCGAGATAGCTATAGGTTTTCGTGGCCATGTTGTGGCTCTCCAAATATGCGGGGTGGTGGGTGTCGTGCAGTGATGCGCGGTCAGGTGTAGTGCTCGACGCACTCCATGGTCACTGGCATGGATGCCAGGGCGTAGCGGGAATCCTCAGCCAGCGCGTACTCGGCCGCGCCCAGGGTCACGCCGTTGTGCTTGAGCACGCGCGTCAGATCATCGCTCTGGTCCATCAGCAGGCACCGGCGCAGATCGGCCAGCCCTGCCTCGATTGCCGTCTCGCCGGCGGTCGCATCGTCCTCACTGCGCGGCAGTGCATCGACCACCAGCACCAGGCGCGCGTCAGTGCTGAGCTTGGCGCGATTTTGCCGCGTGTCGGTGGGGCGCTCGGTATCGGACTGCAGCGCCAAAATCGGCACATGCTGGCGAGCACCCAGCGCCAGAATCCAGAATCCCCGCCAGACGCTCAGGCCGAGATCGGTGTGATAGCCATTGGCGCGCGTGATGCTGGCCAGTCTGGCCTGCAGTGCGCGCATGGCTTGCGTGGTGATCGGCAGCTCAGGCGCTGCCAGTGAGTCGGGCATGGTGACCTCTCAGAGAATGGGTCAGCTCAGGCGATCAAACTGCCTGATGAACTCATCAGCGGCATGCTGCATGGCCTGGGGCGCGACAGTCGCGCGCACGTCAGACCACACCTGGTACACGCTGGGGCCGTGCATCACGCGGTAATCGCTCGGACCATCGCCGGTGCGCTCTGCCGGTGCCCACTGGCCACTCCCAGCAAGTCGCACCCAGAATGCGCCCTCGATCCGCTTGGTGCCGCCGCCAGTCTTCACCCTGACGCCCTTCACGCCTGCCGCCTTGCGACCTGCTGCGATGCCCCGCGCTGGGTCACCCTTGAGGCCGCGCCGGCTGCTGGCCTTAACGGTGCGCATCTTGGCCCCGTAGCGAGTCAGCAGCACCGCGCGAGGATTGGCCGCAATCCGCGTCGAGAGATCCGTCGAGGTGGCGAAGGTGCGCACCTTGAGATTGTCATTCACATAGCCGGCAGAAAGTGCCACCTGCTGGTGTATCGCGGCGCTGCCCAGAGTACGGGCGCGCCGCGCGGCAGAATTGAGCGCGAGCTGCGCCGCCTTGGCCGCCGCCTTGGGTGCCAGGCGGTAGGCGTCAGCGACGCCCTCGAGGTCGCGCAGATCCAGGCTTGTCGCTGCCATTGTCAGTACCTCGAGGCTGTCCAGCGCTGCTCGAATCCGTCATCGCCAATCGGCTCGAGCAGCGTCCAGCGGTCATCGGGTTTGCCGGTGTCGATCAGCGTGCCCCGATCCACCCGCCCCACCTCCTCAGTGAGCACACCGATCTCACACCGCGATTCCAGCACGATGCCAAAATCGTCAGTAATGGTGGCGTCACGGTCGATGATGATGCGGGTGGGGATGGGCGCGCCGCCACGCGGGGTAACGGTGGCGGGCACGCTGAGGCCGCCGACACCGAACAGCAGCCGGTTAGCTGCTGCCTCGATCTCGTCGATGCTCATTGGCTTATGCCGTCTCGACCAAACGGATGCACGCGCCTGGGCGAGTGTTGAGAATGATCGGGTTGGATTGGGCCTCGAGGCTGACACCTTTGCCGTGCGGCAGGCGATCTTGGCTGGAATAGAACGGCAGGCCAATCGTGTTGACAGCCTCGACGTAATCGGCCGGCGCATAGTGCGCGAGGAACATGTCCGGCACGCCCATCGGGATCACGACAGCCTCGCCGGTAGCGACAAAGGGCTGGCCGGCGACATTGCCCACGGCGCGCTCCCAGGTGATGCCACCGAACTCGAAGGCATCGCGGCCATCGCCGCGCAGCTTCTCGCTCTGCTGGTTGAGATACGCCTCGCGCACGTTCGGGTGGCTGATCAGCTTGCGCCAGTAGCTGCGCCCACAGAACGCATGCGCGCCGGTAAACGGCAGCATCTTGAGCGCGTCCTCGATGCCCTCGAGCACGTCCAGCGCCTTGCCCTGCACGCTGGTGCTGTCAGTGTTGAGCGCCATCTTTACGGTCTTTTGCTCGATGCCAAAGGCGCTATAGAGATCCGTCAGCACTGTCTTGCCGTCCGCGTCCAGAATCTTGCCTTTCAGCGCGCCCATGCGCTGCCACTCGAGGGTGGCGTCGATACGGCGCACCATCCGGCCCAGCTTCGTATCGACCACCTGCTGCACGCCCTCGAGCTGGTCCTCGCTGCCGAAGGCGCGCACATTCTGCACCTCATCCGCGAGAACGGTTTCAGTGGTCGCCAGGTGAACAGCATTGAAGGTGACGCCATTCCGCTTGTTGCGCTTGAGCGGGTCAGCCGGCGCGCCACGCTCGCCAGCCGGCACCAGCGCCAGGGCGTCGCCATCCTTCTCGACGGTGGCGGTGGTGGTGGCAATGCCGGTTTCTTCAAAGATGCCCAGCTGGCCCAGGCGAGACGGCACGTAATCGGCTTCATTGATCGAGGCCGTCAGGCTGCCGATAGAGAAGATGTCAGAGGAGAAAATATCAGCGGGCATGTCGCCCTCCTTGAGATGTCGGGAACGGTCGGGGTCGTGCGCTAGAAACGACAACGCCGCCCAGTGGGCGGCGCATCAGACGGTGAAAGTGCGGGTCAGTTATTCGGCGGCGGGATCTTCAACGGCGAGCACGCCCACCGGCAGCTCGACGCCGCGCAGGATGATGCCGGCTTGAGTGAGCGCGGTATTCATCGCGCCCAGCTGGCCATCGTTCATGCCGTCAGCCCAGGTGATCGCGGTGCCATTCACCTCGCAATCGCGCACATGCGCGACGGCCGGCACCGGCCCATCAGTGGCATCTGCCGGTCCATAGAGGATGCCAGCAGCGATCTCGGTGCCATCGCTGGCAGTCGGGTCATGCGCCACGTAGGTGCCATCGGTGGCCATGGCCAGCACGGTGCCGGCCGCCAGTACGCCAGACGCGACCACAATGGCCTCGCGCGAGCGAGAGCCGGCAGCCTCTGAGAGTACGTGCTCGCCGGTACGGGCCGGCTCGGTGTGTTGAATCGGGGTCATGATGCTCTCCAGGTGGTGCGGTTAGGATGCGCTGCGAGCGCGGCGGCGGGCATAGATGCCCTGGGTGTCGATGCCGGCACGCTGGCCACCCTCGGGCGAGTGGCTGGAATGCACGCCGGCGCTCGAGGCAGCGGCCACGTCGAAAACGTATTCGCGGGCGGTGTCGGTCTGCATGTCGCTGGCGACCAGCTTGGCGAGCAGCTGGTGCTGGCCGGTGGTGGTGCAGGTGTCGATGATGGCGACCACGCGCTCGCGCTCAGCCGCGACAGCCTCGCGCTGCAGGGCAGCGGTATCAGCCGCCGGCGCGGTTACCGGCTTGTCACGCCAGGCGAGGATCTGATCGCCCAGCTCAGCGGCGCGGGCCTCGGCCTGGGCCGGCTCGATGTCGAAGGCCAGCGCCAGGGCGTCGGCGGCGCTCATGGCGCTGGGTGCCGGCTGCGCCGGTGCGCGTTGCTGCTCGAGGTGATGCTGGGCAGAGCGGCCGGCAGCGGCCAGGGCGCGGGAGTAATCGCCAATCGAGGCGGCCGCCTTGAGGTCAGTATCCACGGCGTCGATCAGTCCCAGCGCCATGGCGTCCTCGCCGGTCATCCAGGTTTCTGCGCGCATCGCCTCCTGAATCTCGACGCGGCGGGGCTCGCCGGCACGCGCGACGAATAGCTCGAGGATGCCATTGCGGATGGTGTCGAGATCATCCGCGAGCTTGCGCATCTCGGTGGCGTTGCCCATGGCGACGGTCCACGGGTCGTGGATCATCAGCAGCGAGCCGGTGGCCATCTCGCGCCGGTCACCGCCCATGGCGATGGTCGCGGCGATAGAGGCAGCGATGCCCTCCACCCGCGTGGTTACCTGGGCCTTATGGCCGCGCAGATAGTTGGCGATGGCGATGCCATCGGCCACGTCGCCGCCTGGCGAGTTGATATGCACGGTCAGTGCCTCGACATCGCCCAGCGACGCGATGGCGTTGATAAACGCGCTGGCCGTGGTGCCGTCACCGCTCCACCAGTCGATGCCGATCTGGTCATTGATCCACACGTCAGCGTGACGGCCATCGGCGGCCGCCTGTACTTCAAACCATTTCATGATGATTCCTCATTGGTCGGGGTCGGCGTCAGGGTCTGGGTCGTTCGCTTGCGCGGTGCCGTTCTTGGCCACGCGGCGCGGGTCAGAATCGAGCACCAGCCCCTGGTCATCTGCGCTCACGTTGCCGCGCGCGATCTCCTTGTCGAGCTGATCGAGCGACCAGCCGCGCTCTGCTGCCGCCTCGCCGCGAGGCTTGAAGCCGGCGCGCACTTCCATCAGATCGGCGGTGACCTCCTTCACGGGGTCCACCCACTGCCATTTAGGCGCGATCCAGTCGATGGCCAGCAGATCCGCGCGGCGGCGTGCGTAGTCGGGAATGACCAGCGCCCCGCTGCTGACGGCGGTATCGAGCCACTTGGCCGCGATAGGCCGGCACCACTTGTGGATCACCAGGTCGGCCTGCAGCATCTCAGCCCGCCGGCGGAACTCCAGCAGCCCCGCACGGATCGAGGAATAATTGACGCCCTGCAGATCGCCGGTCAGCTGCTCATGCGTCAGGCCGGCACCGCGCGCCACCGCGTGCATCTCGGTGCGCAGCCAGTTGGTGTAGCTGCTGCCAATATCGGGCGGGTCGGAGAATGTCACCTCCTCGCCATCCTCCAGGTAGTGGATGCCGCCAGGCTCGAAGGCATCAATGCCCTCGCCGCCCTCGCCATCCTCGACATGGGTGCCATGGGTGCCAAAGAATGGCCCTTCATCCTCGGGGTCGGCATCGGCCTTGCGCTTGACGAATGCCCCGAACAGCTGCGCCAGTTTCTGGCGCGCGAGGGTGGCATCCTGCATGGCGTCGATTTCATAGAGCCTGACGATCACGCTGGTCAGCTCGGGCACCCCGCGCAGCTGGCCAGGGCGGGTGCGCCGGAACAGGTGCAGCACCTGGTCGGCCGGCACCGGCACCCGCGTATTGATCTGCGCGGTCAGTTTCTCGGCAGGGTGGTAGCGCCAGAGATGGTAGGCGCGGCGCTGGCCGATGCCGTCCATCTCGATGCCCATTTTGATCACGCGGCCGCTGAGGGTGGTGGAGTGGCTGGCGTCCAGGTGGTCGGCCTCGATCACCTGGATCTGCAGCGGCACGCTCAGGCCATCACTGATGCGGCGATAGCGGAAACGCCCCAGCACCTCGCCGGCCTCGAATTGACTGCCAATCGCCAGCGCCTGCAGGCCATAGAAGCTGTCCAGGCCATCGGCGTCGGCCTCGCCTGCCCAGCGGTCCCACAGCGCCTGGATCTCAGGATCTGACCACTGGGGTCTGATGCCGGTGCCCACCAGGTTGGCCACGTAGCTCTCGCGCGCGCCGCTGGCATAGGCGTTATTACGCACTGCATGGCGACTGCGAGACTTGAGCAGCGGCAGCGAGTGAGCAATGGCGGCATTGGGGCCGGTGGTGGTCACGCCCCGCCCTGCCATGCGTCGGCCCTGGCTTGCCCCTTCATAGGCGCTCGCCTTGATCCCCAGCCGCGAGGCGGCACGGCGCATGCCCCGCGAGAGGGTGCTGATCACGCCCATATCACAGCCCCTTTGATGTCGTGGTGTAGCGGGTGCGGGATCTCAGCCGGCGGCCGATATGCGAGGCGCTGGCCACTTGTGCCGCGATGGTGCGCTCCAACTCGCGCAGCTTGTCGATGTCGGCATCTGCATAGCTCAGCGTTTTGCCGTTGGCCGTGCGAAACGATGTCACCCGCTGGCCGGTGGCCAGATCGAGCACCGCCTGGCGAACGCGGGCGAGATCATCAGCGGTATATGCCATGGGGTAGGCTCCAAAGGTTGGCCGGCCACGCCCTATAGGCGCGACTTGACCACCCGCCGGCGCTTGCGCGCGGCCGGTGGCTTGGGTTGAGTGACGGCGGGGGTGGCGTCTGGCGACTGCGAGATCAGCGCGTTGTCATCCCAGGCGGCTGCCCAGGGCGGCGGCGCGTTCCAGTCGATGCGCTCGCCTTTCATCAGGATGAACAGCGCCAGGTTGTACACGCACAGATCAAACGCCTCATTGGGTCGCTTGCCTGGCTTGCGCCATTTGCCGCTCGCGGGGTCGCGGATCTCATACGTCAATTCGTCATACCACCAGCGCCCCAGCCAGCTGGGTGTGTGCAGGTAGCCCGCGCCGGCGTTGTCGCGGTCCATCATCGCGGCAACGGCGTCTTTCAGCAGATCGGTGCCCAGCAAGTAGAGCGGCACGTCGCCGCGCGCAGTGGATTGGCGCGACTTGCGGCCGGTGTTGTCCGGCCACGTCTTGCGCACCCTCGAGCTGCCGCGCGTGCTCGAGCCTTTGACCAGGAAGGCGCGCGACTGCAGGCCATCGCGGCGCAGTCGGCGGTGCCAGTCATATGCCTGGCTTGTTACGCTCTCCTCGCCCTCGCCCTCGCCGCCAGTATCCACCGCGATGGATGCCACCGGCATGCGGCGGCCGCTGCCGTCCTCGAGCTTGTAGCTGCGCAGCAGCACGTCACGGGTCAGCAGATCCCAGTCCTCTGGCTGGGTGGCCGGCGAGATGGGACGCGGCTCCTGGTCATTGTCGGGGCCGCGATCCTCCTTGATGTTGAAACGGTCGATCACCCAGCACTCGCGGTGCGCGCCCCAGCCCTGGATCTGCACGACAAAGCGGCGATCCTTGCCGCCCTGTACATCCACGGCAGCGGTCAGGAAGCGCACGCCCTGGGGTACGGTGCGGCGCTGGTAATCCTCGGAGCGATCAGCCAGCCGCTCGCTCGAGCGTTGCGTGGCTGCGCGCCGGCGCAGATAGGGCCGGCCCCAATCGGTGTTTATCACCGCCTTGAGCGTTTCCTGGCTGTCGGTCTGCTGGTAAGTCTCCTCGGCACGCCTGAGCTTTTCATTCAGCGACGCCCAGGACTGGAAGGCGGCCGCCGGCCCCTCCATCCAGAATGAAGCGATGCGCGAGCGGCGCGGGGTGCCGATCATCTCGCCGGCCTCATTGAGCTGGGCACCCTCGGGCACCCAGCGGCCGGCCAGGTTTAACTGACGCTTGGCAGCGGGGTCGATCTCGGTGCCGCAATGCGGGCAGAACACGCACCCCGCCTGCCGCGAGAAATTGTCCATCACCGGCGGGAACCACTGCCGGCAGTGCGCCTCGGGGCACTGCCAGTACCAGAGCCGCCGGTCGCCGGCGTTGAACAGATCCAGAATGCCGGTGGTGGGCGGTGCCATATGTGGGGCATCGTCGGGTCGCCGCCAGTCGGGATCGGTGATCTCGCGCCCTGGCGAGGATTCGGCCAGCGTCATGCCAGTTGAGCCAAATGTCTGGGTACGCTTGCTGGCGAGCAGGAAGGCGCTACCCTCGCCATCCACGTCATCGGGCAGGCGGTCGAAGTCGGTGATCAGCACAAACTGATAATCGCTCGAGGCAAGGACGTTCTTTGACGGCCATTTGATGCCCAGGTAGTTGCCGGCGCGAAAGGTCTTGTCATGCACGTTATTGTCATGGCCGCGCGGACTCATGCGGCCGACCAGGCGGGGCGAGTTGACCAGCATGCGGTCAATGCGTTTCTTGCTGAACTCGCGGGCCTTCTCCTCACTGATCTGCACGATCAGGCCATCACCTGGATCGCACTCGATCTTGTAGGCGACATATCCATCCACCAGGGCATTCGTCTTGCCGGTACGCGCGGGGCCGACAAAGATCACGGCGTCATAGAGCCGCGATCCCATGCAATCCAGCGGCTCGCGCATATACGGGGTGGTGTCTGCGCTCCAGTCGCGCACGGTGCCATCACCGCTGACCACCTTCATGACCTCGGCCGCTGACTCGCTGGGCTGGATGCGGCGCGGCGGCCGGATCAGCTCGGCCACGTCGCGCCGGATAGAGGCGGCACTGGCGGTGCTAGTCATCGTCAGCCTCTCCATCATCCGCGATTATTGCCTGATACATCTGCTCGCGTAGCGCGTCGGTCACCTGCTCCACTAGCTGGATATTCTCGGGAGCCAGGCCGGCGTCGCGCTCCAGCATGTCGGCCAGCGAATCCAGGCCACTGGCCACCGCCTTGGCCAGTCGGCTCATCTCGCGGTGCGCCTCCTCCACCGGCACCAGCAGGCGCAGCTGCTGCTCGAGCTTCACGCGCTCGGTTTCGGACTGGTACCAGGCTTTGCGATCCTGGGGCGGCAGATCATCGGGGTCATTGCCGGCCGCCCCGATCATGTCGGAATAGAGCGCGGGGCCGACATCCGCCAGGGCGTAGACACTGGCCCCACCACGCTGGCCGGCCGGCACTACGCCAGCGGCGCGCAGCCGCTTGCGCACGGTGTCGCGGTGTAATCCGAAGGCGTCAGCAATGCGCGTGATATTCCAGTGGTACGCCTCTTTTAACGCGCTGATGTCTGCCATGCGCTGGCCACCTCTGCTGATCACGTCACTGCCGAAGCATCGGCACCATCGGCACCTCGAAAGTCAATAGCTATGCGGGATTGCACGCGGTGCTGCTGCCGACGCTAGAAACCCGAAAAAATGCCGAAGTCCGCGAGTCTGCGCCCCCGTGGTTGTCAATCCAAAAGTGGTAAGGACCCACGAATTTTTGGCATTCGATGTATTCGTGAGCCAAATTAGATAAGGCATCACTACACAAGGAGAATTGAAGATGCCTACGAATGTTTGGGTAACTGTCCACCCCAATGGATGGGCAGTGAAGCGCGAGGGCTCTGAGAGAGCTACGCAAACCTTCGGTACACAGGCTGAAGCCATTGCGCACGGACGAGCTCTAGCTAAGAAAGATAAGGTCGAGTTCATTTTGCAGGGGCGTGATGGACAGATACGCGAGCGTGACAGTTACGGTAATGACCCGTATCCGCCGAAAGGCTGAGTAATTCCTACAATCGAGTCAAAGAGTCTTTCTCATACTCGGTACAAAGTTCATTTTTCAATTTCGCGGGTGTGAGAAAGAAACGTAACGGAACGGTGGCCGCCCCCAAAGGTGGTAGAGATTGCACCCCCTCCCCCCTCTCAGGGCCTGCCTCAATCTCCTGATCTGGCCGCCAGTGCCTCGCTTGCCGTCTTGGCTTGGTGGCAGACCTTGCAGATCGCCTCAAGGTTGTCAGCGGCGTCTGTGCCACCCTGAGCCTTACCCACAATGTGATCGACTTCAGTGGCTGGCGTGATGCGATTCAAGCGCTCGCATTGCTGGCAGAGGTAACGATCACGCTTGAGAATCGCGTTTCGCAGCCGCCGCCATGGCCGCCCGCCCCGGCCTTTTCCACCTCGTTTGCTCTTGTTCCAGTTGATGGCGCGGTCAGCGTGCACCTCGCAGTACCCATGAGAGGCTATTGCCTTGCCACCACACATAGGTGCCTTACAGGGACGCGGTGGTTTATTTACCATAGAAATCCAAATATAATAATTACCTGAAGCAACAATATAACGCGTCTTAATGAAATACTAATAAATAGCGCAATATCCATCTATCGCCAACCATACTATACAAAAAGGATAGCAAATGAATTTTGAATATATAGGCGCTGGATTATCAGTTGTATCGATAATTACTGCTTCCTTACCATTCGTAAGAGACTTGACTACCACTTTACAGAAAGATGCCCAAGTTTTTTTGAAAGAGTTCTCAGATTACTCAGATAACATCGCCCCTAATGAGACAAAAACTAAGTGCTTACAAAGAAGTTTCAAGTTTCTTACAAAAGCTAGTATAGATATAAAGAATATCAAAATGATAGTACTTAGCAAAGAATACACAGACATAGTAAAGTACTGTAGGAAAGAGTATCGTCATCTTGAGAATTTATGCTCTAATCCAATTAATAAGAAGACCCTCCTAGACATAAAAAACATAAAGTCTACCAAAACCAAGCAACTATTAGGATCTATACTTTCACTCTGTACTGCAATACTCATATCAGTATTAATGATTACAACTGAAAAGTATAGCCATTACATTTACCTTGACACCAAAACAAAAGAGGCATTATTTGTTGCATCCTTATTCGTCACACAGATGACAATATTAAGGCTAGCCTACAAAAAAGCTACTAGAATGCAGCTAGAGTGCTGTTACATGCTCTGTGTCCTTGAGTGGATTATGAATGAAAATGACAGAAATAAGGAAATTAAAAAGGCAGATAACATTGCAGTAATAAATACATTGATTTCGACAAAATAGTAATTATTTATGGGTCAATTCTTTTATTAACTTTCGGTCTACGTTAACTCGCCTCCGCAAAGACTCATAGTCGGCCAGCAGGCTGAGCAGATCACGGTTGGATGTCACTGGCCGATCAGGGGCAGGCAGTGGATTGAGCAGGTAGCTCGGGACTTCGGGTGTGCACTGCCACTCAGTGGGCATCACCACTGGCTTGCTCTCGAAGGCGCTGCAGCCACTCAGCAGCAGCGTCAGGCACAGGCCGGTCAGCCCAATCCCCAGTCGGCGCATCGTCTCTCTCCATCCGGCGTGCAGCTGCCCGGGCAGCCATGATTGAACGGTCATCCAGAGCGCGGCTGGCTTCGCGTGCCTCCAATGCGACGGACAATCGCTTCATCTGATTGCCGTAGTGTAGCGCCATCATCTCGAGCCCGCGGTTGACCGCCTTCTCGGTGGATAGCTCAGCCTTGAGGTCGTTGGCATGCTGCTCGGCCTTGGTCGCCTCATAGGTCTTCATCGCACCCCAGCCCAGCACCACTGCCATCAGGATGACCTCGATCTTCACGCCTGATATCAGCTTGCGGCCCCATGTCCACGCGGTCGTGATCAGTGCAGCCATCGTCCCAGCACCTTATCGAAGATGGCGTCAGACTTGGCACGCAGCCACTCGACACCGAGGAAAGCGATCGCGGCCCCGATGGCCACGGCCATATCCTGATCCAAGCCACCCCAGTCCAGCAGCGGCTTGAGCGCCAATGTCAGACCACCCACCAGGGTCGCCTCGAGCAATGACTTGTAGAAGCGGCCACCAGCATGCAGGCCGCGTAGCAGCGCAATCACGAACGACAGACCCGCTGCATAGAGGTTGGCTTGATATGGCTGCAGCCACTCCAGCAGCATCTGCCATGTCGATGGATCGCGGTGTGGCATATCGGCGGGCTCGTGGTCGTCATCATGCATATGGCCTCCTGAGTCGGTAGGCCCTGCGTAGTTCGTCGTTATTGTTATGCGATGTGGCCGCCAGCACGCACGTACACGCCCAGCAGCTCATCGGTATCAAGCTCACGCTGCCCGTAACCTGCCCCCGGCAGGCTCGCCCAGATGCGCCGACAGGCGTGGATGGCCTCAGCGATGCGCCCGTCATACACCAGCCCCAATGCCTGGCACTGGCGGATCAACTGCTTGGCAGCCTCATCCTGCGAGGCCGGCGAAAAGTCCGGCAGGTGGAAGCGCTTGGCCAGGTCATCCCACGTCCCTACCAGGAACTGATACCGGCCAGCCGCCGTGCTGTGGATGTTGTACGACTTCAGCCATACCGACTGGCGGGGATGATCATCGAAGCCATCGAAGGTCTTGCCACCCACCAGCACGTCATAGCCCTCGATTGAGCTGAAACGCGGCGTGCCCTCGGCATAGGCAATGGTGTCCAGGAAGGCCGCCAGATTGCTGGCGTCATCAGCTGCCGGATCAACAGGCGCATCGAAGCCCACCAACTCGACCTCATCAAGCCAGTGCGCTGGGGCATGTGCAGGCATGGGAATCACCGGTAAGCAGATACGAAAAAGCCCCGCCGGATGGCAGGGCTTTCGAGACAGCCGTCAACTACCGCGTAATCGTCGGAAGTAACGACCTTGAGAAAGTGCCTCTTTAGCGAGCTCCAACTCCAGTCCTGAAAAATCGAACTCATCCATTACATCAGCCAACTCCATACCAATATCGTCGCATACCACACAAAGCGCTTCTCCGAGCGAGCGCATATCACCACGCTTCGCCTCGTTCACCAAGGTGGGATGAATCAATTCATGCGGCACTATTGCACCCTCTGGTGTGAATAACGCCGTCAGGATATAGCTTGGCAGTGTTGGACTCACAAACGATGCCCAACGAAAAAGCCCCGCCAGGTGGCAGGGCCTTGAGATGAGTGGTGATCCAGAGACGCAAGAATCACACAATAGCTGGATCGTACCCTCAAACCCTCGCTTTTGCAACATATGGTAGTCAGGCAGCCATTTCGGCTTGAGAAAGCACCATATGCAGTAGCGACTCACGACCACGAGATGCCGCACATTGCATCGACTTGGCCGACTTGAACGGCGCCACCTTCACCGCCCCGGGCACCCACCCCAGCCGCGCCAGAATCGCCACCTGCGCCGCCACGGCCTGTGATTGGGTCATCATGCGCGGCGACTGGCAATGCTGCACCGGCGGAATGGCATAGGCCGCCAGCAGTACCGCCATGCGATGGCGATCGCTCAAACGTGACAGCAACGCCGCCGCCATCGTCCGCCACTGGCTTTCCTGCTGATAGCGCTCTGCCGCCTTGCCGACGTGATCCACCAGGCCCGTGCATTCGCCACGCCCTTCCCCCATGCCGCCCACCGATGACACCTGATGCCATCCGGCATTCTGATGGCGCAGCCCGGTGCGATACTCGATCTCTTCCTCGAGCAGCTCATCCAGAGCATGCGCCAACGCCTGCTGACGCCTCACGCCCTCCGGCAGCTTCTCGATCAGGCGGAAAGTTTCCGCCAGCCCCATATCCTCGATCCGCTGCATGTCCTGCCCTCCTGCTTCAGGTTGCTACGTGAGCACTATGCCGTTGCCTTGCGCCACTCACTGCCATGCGGCATCACCTCCGGCTCACCGGCCACCACTGTCTCGGGCCAACTCGCATAGGCCACCAGCACCGCCTTGGCCTCATCCACGCCTTTGGCCAGCACCGCCAGATAGCCATTGCCCTCCATCTTCTCAAGCCATTCGCGCTGAGACTTCGCCAGGGCGGCATCATGTGGCGGGGCTGCTTTGAACTCGATGTAGAGCCCGTGATACCCACCGCGGGCCGTGGCCACCACCAGGTCACTCACCCCAGCCCGCACGCCCTGCATCTTGAGGTCTGCCGCCGTCTTCTTGTTGCGCTGGCCGCCATTGGGGACGTGATAGGTGACATCCTCGAGCAGCACCCCCACCTGCTTTCCGCGTCGCTGCTCGCCTTTGAGCCAACGGATCAGCACCTTTTGCTCGTTGCCCTCGCGGTCGATGCGTGGCGCCGACTTGCGGGCTTGGCCGGCGGTACGGCTCGGCGACTTGCGGGCCGTCACCTCGGCGGAAGGATGTGTTGCCCAGCTCATGACGATGCCCTCACCTGATTGGATTGCCAGCGGCGATAATTGGTGATGATCCGACGCAGCATGTGCCCCGCCCTCGGCTCGTGGTCGATCTCAGCCCGACTCTTCACCCCACAGGCCGTGCGAATGAAGTCCACCGCGTCTTCCTCCTTGTGCGTACCATCCGGCATCACATTGGTATCGATGCCATGCCGGGCGCGGCGAGCCTGATCCAGATAGCGATGGAATCCCTCGGCCTGGCACAACATCGCGGCCTTGCGGGCCAGTGGGCCGCCAGCGGGCTTGGGTGCGGTCTCTGTCACGCTTGCCCCCTCAGTCGCTCACCATTGGCATTGAATCGGGGAGCGCCCAGGGCAATGCAGCGCTTGCACGTCCCCAGGCAACCCGCCAGCTGATGGACGGTCACGCGCCTACCGCAGGCAAAGCAGCGGCGCAGGGCGGAACGGTTCGGCCGCCTGAAGCTACCAGCGGGGCGATAGCTCACTGCAGAGCCTCCAGCATGTCTGACTGAGACTTGCCCCGAGCAAGATGCAGCAAGCGATACTCATGGGCCGCACTCCCCCCACGGCGGCGACTCTCCACTCTTACCCCATGATGGCGACGCAGATCTCGCAGGCGGGCGCTGATAGCTGCCTCACTATCCAACCGATCGAAGCGCTTGCGGATCTCGGCGGCCAGCTCATGCAGCATCAGCCATGAGCGCGATTCGCTAAGCGCCAGATAAGTTCGCCCCAGCTGACTTGCGGGGTTATCCAGCGCCGCACGTCGTGGCCGTGGGGTTCTGCCAATGTTGGCACCGGTAGTGGTTGTGAGTGCTTGATGTTCATGGTTATCCATTCGCTAACCCTCCCCGCATCATCTTCAGTGCCTGGGCAGGTGTAATGCCTGCCAGTTCACCCGCTGCCTTACGGGCCTTCTCCTCCCCCGCCATGGCGGCACGTTCTGCCGGTGACAGCTGGCCGTCATGTCCAATCGCCGCTTGCGGCTTGAGGTCATCACCCCGGGCGTATTGCTCCACCACCTGCTGGTAGTACACGCGGAAGGCACGTTCATGCTTGTCCATTCGCTGGTAGGTGGCCGAGGCCATGCCATTAAGGTCCATGTGCTCGCCCGCGGCGGCGATGGCCTCATGCGGGTACGGCTTGCCGGTGAAGGCGTGGTCCTGCAATGCCTGCCAGGCGGTATCGAAATCCGGCAGGCCCAGCCCCTCGGGTGTCATCTGGCATAGCTCGGCGAACTGCATGGCGCTGTCAGGCGGGAAGGCGTTACCACGCTGTTGGAGTGACTTGGCCGTGCGGGCCTTCTCGGCCTGCAAGCCACAGCGCAAGTGCTGGGCGCTCAGGTGGCTCAGGGCCGCCAGCCACTCGCCTTCCACGTCACAGCTCACCCACTGGCCATTCTCTTCAGTGCCCCAGCCCATCTCACGGCAGCGGCGGTGCCAATGGGCGCCATGCAACTGGGCCAAACGATCGAACAGCGCATCCACCGCCTTCTGACTCACCCGTGGCAGGTCATCACAACCACTCGCCATCGATGACGTCACCGGACGGCGGCTGGCCTTCGGCTTGTTCACGGCGGCGGCGCTCAATGAGTGCACGCCCTTCAGCGGCTGAGAGTTTCGAGTTACGGATTGGACCAGTTGAGCGACGGCTTCCATGGGTGCCTCCAGCGTTGCGTGCATTGTTGTTCGATGAAGTGTTGGCGTTCTGGCTCATGCGGGCCTGACGGGCCGCTTCTCGCTTGCGGTTCTCACTCACCCAGCTCGCGAACTTGGCGCACCAGGCATGATGCGAATGCCTCCGTCCGGGCTGATCCGCGAAGTGCGCGGTGAAGTCCGCCAGCTCGCCCTGATGCCATGTCAGCGATGGATCACCACGACGCACCGTCTCCGCCTGCCAGTGAGTGGCATTCGGCTGCCAGTCCAACGTCATCGGCACCTGACGCGCGCCAGCAATCACTTGCGGCTGGCCGTTGTCAGCCTGCTGGGCAGCTCGTTCGAAGATGCTCGGCTCGCCCGCGCTAGAGAGAGAGGGGTTAGGATCATTGGTACCCTGATTCGTCGGAGATTTTTCCGACCCTGGCACGGATATTTTTCCGTCCCCGCTCGGAGATTTTTCCAAGGTCGGATTTTTTTCCGACCCTTGAGAATCAGGCGCCGAGGGACGGATCGGAGATTTTTCCGACCCTGTCGAGCGTCCCCAGGTCACACCCTTCTCGGTTAGGCGCATGTACGTCCGGTTGTCGCAACTGGTCATCACGATCAGGTCGAGCTTGGCCAGCTGCTTCATGAGACGGTAGGCGGTGTCGTGCTTATCAGTCAGCAGCGGAAGCTCTTCGCAGATCTTCCCCTTGCCGATGTTGAAGTAGGTGTGGCCATCGATATGACGCGCATCTGCCCAGGTCGGCACCTGATGCAGAAACGCAAACAGCACCGCCTGCTGAGCATTGAGCCCCCACTCGACGGCCTTGACTTGGTTGATAGCAACGAGGTACTGCATCAGCGATATCTCCGCATCGTGCATTGACGACTCGTTTGTAATCGGGTGTAAGCTAAGGCGGTCACAACACGCGAGAAACTAAGGAGCGGGACATGGATAACGCGAAGCACGAAGCGGCGCAGCAGGATGAAATTGAGCGCGAACGTCGAGCGGTTAAGCTTTTCAATGACTTCATCGATGAGAACGCCGACGACCTCAAGCTGATCGCGCATTGGGGCGACGGGCATTGCGGTTACATGCTTCACATTCTTCAGGAGAAGCTCAGCCGGAAGCCGTAGGGATATTCGTGCCGTGATACTCATGCCGATACCTCATCGCCCTTGGCGGCCAAACCCAGTGACAGGCGCTCTAAACGTCCTGCCTCGCTCATGTGGTGGTCGATCGATAGAGTGCGGCGGGCATCTGCCTGCGCCGTCTCACCCTGTCCCTTGCCGCATTCCAGCAGGACCACCACGGCCAGGTGGTGCTGCATGCTCATGCGCAGGTCAATCACGCCACCCACTCGCTCACGCTTCTCGATCATCACCGCCAGCCGATAGGTCTCGGCCTTGAGGGATTCACAGCTCCAACCGCGATAGCTGGTCAACATCTGCTTGGCTTCACTCGTCTTGATCGTCATGCCATACTCCCTTGGCATAGTGAGATGCTTCCCCCGGATTGGTTTGGACGCCTTCGGGGGATTTTCGTATCTGGTGCCCGGTTATCGGCTCACCACCTTCAGCGGCTTGCGCATCGCTTGCAGCTGTCCCATCAGGGTGCTCATCTGCTGCTCAATGGCCTTGTGCTGCGCCTCAAGCTGCGCCGCCTCTTCCTCGTCTACCTCCCCATCTGCAATCGCTGCCTGAATCAGCGCCGCCATCGCGCCTTGGCCCTGCTGTGCATTCAGTACCGATGCGAACACGTCTCCACGGCTCACCTCGCCCTGCTCGTAACGCGGTATCGCCACCATCCCCAGGTGATCGAGAAACGGGGCGATCAGACGCAGCTGGTGCTCGCGGTCCACGTTCCAGAAGATCCCCACCACATCGATCAGACGCATCGGCATGGGGTCGTCCTCGGCCACCCGGCGGTAAAGCGACTTCACCGACATACCGATATCGCTTGCCAGCACCTTGGGGCAGCACTCGAAAACCACGTCATGTAGCGCATCCAGATAGGTATCCATGTCACGTTCGGGGGCTGTATGGCTGTCCATGGTGAATCTCTCCGTGTTCGTTCCGTTTAAGCCGATATAGGCGGCGAGCTATGATGTAAATGTCAGGCGATATGCTTGTTGGGCATGAAGCGATTCCGGATTTCCGAAGCCTCAAACACAGAAGGTGAAAGTCCCGCGATGGCCTCTGCATGACTGGTTTCGCCGGTGTATTCCGTTCTTGGCAGGCATCCCCTCTCGATCCACTTGTAGACGGCACGGATTGAAACGCCACAAGCCTTGGAAACCGCCCCCACACCTCCTGCCTGCTCGACCAGTTCGCGCAAGGAGTTCATTTGTTTACCTTTAGACATGTACCAAAAGTACATAATAGACATGTACTGAAAGTCAAAGCAAGTCCAATCATCATTGGACCCATGGTTCATACACTATCTGAACGGGATGAGTTCGCCTCCCGCCTAAAGAAAGCACTTGCCGAGCAGGGCATCCCTGATCGTGGTCAGGGCGTACATCTAAAAAATCTCACAGGCGTCACCCCTAAGGCCGCCAGCAAATGGCTCAATGCTGAGTCAATGCCGGGACAGTCCAAGTTAGTGCTGATCGCCAAAGGACTAAACGTGCGTGCGGAATGGCTGAGGTTCGGGACCGGGCCGATGAGAGAAAACAACAAGAATGAGCTGGTCTTTCATGAAGCCGAGTTTGTGGATGGAGACGCCCCGCTCCGGGAGGATGAAGTTGAAATCCCCTACTTTCGGGAAGTTGAGATGGCCGCGGGAGATGGCCGCACCCAGGTGATCGAAAATCACGGAGCGTATATGCGCTTCAGCCTGCTACGCCTGGCCCGTGCCGGGGTAGATCCCAAGCAAGCTGCCTGCGCCACTGTCACAGGCGATTCAATGGAGCCAGCCATTTTCGACGGCTCCCCAATCGGTATCGACAAGAGTTGCCGTCATATCATCGACGGCAAGATCTACGCACTGGATCACGGGGGCATGCTGCGCGTGAAGCGACTCTATCGCCTGCCCTTGAACCGTATGCGCGTGGTCAGCGATAACCACATCGAGTATCCGGAAGAGGTCTACACTCTAGGGGACCCCGACGCCCCAAAAATTATCGGCCGTGTCTTCTGGTGGGAAGTGTTTGCCTGACGAAATCCTCTCGCGCACACCTAACCAGAGAGAGGTTCAAGAGGTAGATTCATGGTGCGACATTGGTGTCAGGGTCCCCCTGACATTTTGACATGGGGCACACTGAACAAAGCTGAAAGCTGCAATATAGTATTGATAGATAATAAAAACCCAACCAATTTGCATATAAATTTTAACCGTAAATTATTTACACTCAGGGACGACTATGATTAGCAAGGACAGAGCCGCATCTTTCTACAGCATGAAATTTAAGGCCGCAGTCACATCTCATACAAAAGCAGGGGAAACTCACCCTAAAGTTCCAGCCCCTTTTATTAAAAAGGCAATAACCATAATAGAAAAAGCAGCCCACAAAGACTACAAGCTAACAAAAAACTCCGAAGTATTTATAATAAAAGATATATGTATAAAGCCAAAATACATTCTAATGCTAGTCAGCTTCACTAGCGATAGCTACTCTGACCCTGCCTATCTGGACACTAGCAATAATAATAGAAATGAGATAAAGAAAAAGATAAGCGAGAAAATGGAATTTTCTTGCCACATTATGATCGCTAAGAAAATGGATAACGACAGCTGCAACATGCTTGTTGAGAAAGTCCCTGGATTCACTAAAGCTAAAATAAAGCTCTTTATCAACAGCATCCTTAGGAATTACAAACAGAATAAAGCCAATAGAAGTGAATTTGAATTCAACCATCCTGATGGATCATTAACAAAAAACAACAAACCGAGAAAATGTAGAATATCCTTAAGTGTAGATATTAATGGCTGCCCATCTGATCGGTTAATCAACGATTTAGAAAATGGAACTATTAAGGGATTAAAGCTGACCCATAGCACCAAGGAAACCCCTTGGGATAGCGATGGATATTTCGAGGAAAAAAACTCTTCAGTAAGTTTCAGAGTGAGCGCCCCGTCAGGTAGTCGTGTTCAAGCTATTAGAAATTTTGTGTCACAGACTCTGCCCAAGCGTGGCGACTTCAATTCTGCTAGGATACAATTTACTCCACCAGGTCAAACCACAGGTACTGAAAGTGCGTCACTAGACATCGATGCACAAGACCCTTTCAGTTGTGAATACTTCAACAAAACGATTAGTCTAAATTATTCTGCTCAACATACCTCCTATAGCGGCTTCATCAGTGAAATTATTGAAAGTATGGAAAAACACTTGAGGGTTGTATGATGATACTAAAAGTACTCACAAGACCTTTAGCTTACTTAAAAATATCACATCCACAAAAATGGATTGTTGATTGGCTACTTCCTATTCTTATAGCGATACTAATTACCGCCATAGTCATCACCGGAGATCAAAATTCAAAAGAGACGCTATTAATATCATTCTTAGAGGATTCACTGGCTCCAGTAGTAAGTATTCTACCAGGGTTCTATATTGCAGCACTTTCTGCCGTTGTAGTTTTTAATAGAAATGATATTGACTTGCATATGCCAGAACCTACTCCAAAAATTAAAACATCAGCAGGTTCTGTACTGCTTTTAACCAGAAGAAGATTTTTAGCTTTTACATTATCCTTTCTTACGGCCCAGTCTTTAATCACGCTGGTAGCTATAAGCCTATATCCGTCGGCAATATCGATTATCGAGACATTGCAAATCCCCAACTTAGTAAAATCACTCTCTCATATTTACTTCTTGCTAATTGTGTGTATGTTCTCTCAAATTATAGTCGTAACTTTTTTGTGCCTGTATTATCTAGGCGAAAGGTTATTACAGCCAGATCCCTAGCTAGCCTTTGAAGTGTTCGGCTTCGATCACACCGAACGAAACAACAAAAATACGCAGGCCACCGGAACTGAAAGGCTCTGCGGCGAGAATGCCAGCGGCTAACTTTTTCGCTCTCAGCCAGATCAACCCGCCCACGATGGCGGGTTTTTTTTACCCAGACACTAAAGATGTACTATTGGTACTTGACTAAAGCTGAACTAATGGTACATATTTATTCTGCATCGACACGGCACACCGCCATCGTCACCGAGTGGATTGGAGCAGCCCATGACAGACACAGCCCGCAAGCATCGCTCAGCCATCACCCTCGCTGTCATCGTCGGTGGCTTGGTCACGCTCGCCAGCCTCACTCAGCAAAACGATGGCACCCGCCAACTATCCGCCAGCGAAGCCGAATACTGCGAAATGACTGCCATGTGGCAAGAAGATGCCAAGGCCGGTTTCATCGAATCTCAGCGCCGCGGCTGGCCGGACTTCCACGGCAATGCCGCCAGCCTTTGCTCCCCTCAGATTACGCATGGTCAGCAGCTCGCCAGTCGCTGATCAGACCTCGCCCCACGGCCAGCAGGTGGTGCCAGTGGGATTGCGAGCATAACCACCCGCAGGTAAGGCGCCGGTTCCTCCCTTGCGCTAGCGGCCTTACCCCCGACACCTGGGCAAGTGGTGTGACAGCTGGAGAGACAGCGCTTATCAGAGGGCACCGGTGCAACCGATATCGCCTGATGAGCCCCGAACCTCCGGGCAATGCGGCTGCTCTTTAACAATTAGGCATGCCCAGCCCGCCCGTAGCGCTAGACACGCGAGAGGCCGCTGGGAGTACGCCGCCCAGGGCTGTCGAAATACTGGGAATGGTATGGGGCTTTGCCAATCGCAGAGCCCACCCGAGAGTGCAGTGGCAAGCCATCGCAAAGCGCGACCACTTCCCGATGCTCTTTCCCTGCAGTACCTGTGCTTCCCCGTCACGTCCCTGACGGGGCCTTTTGGCACTCCCCATTTTATCGTGTCTCTCGGCACACCTTGCCCACCTTAATCGGTGGGTCTTTTTGTGCTCACACGCCAGTCTCTTCTGGGGGCTGACCTGTGCGCTCAACCACTCAAGGAGGCCAGCATGGCCCGCGGCATCAACAAGGCGATCCTGATCGGCCATCTCGGCCAAGACCCAGAGGTGCGCTTCACCCCCAGCGGCTCAGCCGTGGCCAACCTCAGCATCGCCACCACTGACAAGTGGCGAGACAGGCAGACCGGCAACGTCCAGGAACGCACCGAATGGCATCGGGTGGTGCTGTTCAACAAGACCGCCGAGATCGCTCAGCAGTACCTCAAGAAAGGCGCTCAGGTGTACATCGAAGGACGCTTGCAGACGCGCAAGTGGACGGACCAGCAAGGCATCGAACGCTACAGCACCGAGATCGTCGCCAATGACATGCAGATGCTCGGCGGTTCCGGTGGCGGCCAGCCATCCCAGACACAGCGTCCGCCAGCTCAGCAGGGCTATCAGCAGCTACCCCAGCAGCAAGGCGGCTACCAGCACCCGGCGCCCGCCAGCACGCATCACGGTGTAGGTCAGCCATCTGCAGGCCAACAACAGACGAACAACTTCGGGGCTCCGCCAGCCGGCAGCTTCGATGACTTTGATGACGAGATCCCGTTCTAGGGAATGACCATGATTCACCCGCTACTCATCGCCGCCACATGCCTGGCGGCTTTCTTTTGCCTGCTCGCCGGTGGCTGGCTCGACACACTGCTCACCAAGGATGACTGACATGACCCGCGATCAACTGATGGAAAGCCTGCTGCGCCTCCCCCACCCGTGGCCACGACCCGAGACGGAATGCAGCCTCCCGACCGATAACGGCCACGGCGATCTCGAGGGTTGGATCAAGGGCCCGACCAACAACGAATGGCATTACGCATGGATAGGTGTCCATGAGCGCCGCATTGTCATTACGCGGGAACAATGGGAAGAGGCGCTGCTGGCACACGTCCAACACCTCGAGCGGCCAGTCAGCGATGCGGTCGCAATCACCTCAGCAGATGAAGTCGATCCAAGCGACTGGAATGGCGAGGGCCTGCCGCCGGTGGGTGCTGTGGTAAAGCTGGTGCTAACTACTCATGACCGGGTGAGCGAGGAAGACGTCAGACGCGACGGGAAGGCAGTCGAGGTGATTGTCCACCTCAATCGCGGGCTTGCCGTGTGTATTTGCCGCGAACTATGGGAAACGAAAGATGGCGGCTGGTGGGTGTCAGCGTTCAACGATCTTCAATTCCGCCCCATCCGCAGCGAGCGTGAGACGGCCATTGAGGACATGAAGCAGATAACCAAGGCCGCGGCTGACTCTCATAAGTGCGAGCTGCACGGGGCACTGTCAGAAGAGTACCTGTTGGGCGCGCTCTACGACGCTGGCCATCGCAAGGTGAAGCCATGAGCTTCCCCGACACCTATCAGCTACCGGACAACCACCGCCTCGCTGTGCATCTGCTCAGCAACGTGGTCTGCCCTACCCCGGTCAGCCACATCATCAAGGCGCTGCAGCAAGCAGCATGAATGTGAGGAGTCTATGCGTCAGGTATTGCAAGCATCGTGGGAGCCGCCAGCGCATGGGCCATGCCCGCAATGTGGTGGAAGTGGCACATTCCAGGGCGTCTTCCATCGTTCGCCCTGTGCTCACTGCCACGGCACCGGGTACGCGGCTGACGATGGTGAAGCACTGCCATTAGAAGACCTGATCATAATGATCAGCCGGCGTCGCGATCACTGGCGCCGCAAGTACGCATTGATGATGCAGATGCCCGGTGTGCAAGACGCGGTGGCCAATCATGCCGCCGCGCAAGAAGAGCAGGCCCTGGGCTACAGCTCGGGCCGTTATCAAGGTGACTAGACAGGAGATGACCATGACAGACATAGCCACTAACCAGCCGCTGCGCTTCCTCCGCACCCGAGAAGTCTGCGAGAAGATAGGCCGCAGCCGCTCATCACTCGAGAAGCTGCTGGTAAAAGACCCCAACTTCCCGCGCCCCATCAAAGATGGCATTGGTCGGGCATCGACCAACTACTGGTACGAGCATGAGGTTGAAGCATGGATGAGCCAATGGGCTATGCAGTTACGTCCCGCTGACGACGCTTGAACTTGTCCCGCTTGGCCTTGGTCATGCCGACTTCCAGTGCCTCAAGGTAGTCGGCATACCACTGCATCATCTTCCGCCTCTGCTCAAGGTACGAGGCCTGGTTGTACACGCCCTCCAACCCGATCGGCTTGTGCGCAAGCTGCATCTCCGTCCACTGTAACGGCCAGCCATGCTCACTCAGCAGCGTCTTGGCCGTGTGGCGGGCTCCATGCCCCGTCATCCTCTCCTTATACCCTGCATTCGAGAAGCAGCGATTGATCGCAGCATCCGACAGGACAGGTAGCTTTGCTCCCTCCCCAGTGAATACATACCTCGATCGTCCAGAAAGAGGACGCATCTCTTCAAGCGCTTGCAGTGCTTGACGGCAAAGTGGCACGACATGATCGCGGCGCATCTTCATCTTCTCCGCGGGGATGTGCCACGACTTGCCCTTGATCTCGCTCCATTCCATCCATCGCACCATGCCTGGCCGCGATGCCGTCCACACGACCATCCAAGCAGCCAAGCGAGTAGACCGGCGGCTAGTCGTCATACGCAGCGCACGGAGAAAGTCTGGTAGATCTTCTTCCAGTAGATGAGGACGAGGCTTGGAGACTGGTGCCGGCGCCGCAACGTCCAGCAGGTTCGAAGCTGGGTTGTTCTCGCAATAGCCGTGAGCAATGGCGAAGTCGAAGATCCGGCGCAGAAAAGCCCGGGACTTCTCGGCAATATTGAAAGCCTTGCGGGCCTCAATGCCTTTCTGAACGCGCACGCAGTCAGCCCGTGACACATCAGCAACTGCCATATCTCCCAGTGCAGGCAACGCATCATTATCGAGCCAATGCCTCATCTTGGTCAGCGTCTTGGCCGATCTCCCCTGCATCTGCTTGTGCTCGTACCACTGCTCCGCGACAACCCCAAAGGTCCGGACACCACCGCCCCCTCTAAGGTGCTCCCGGGGATCAATGCCGTCGGCTACCAGCTCGGCAATCTGGATAGCTTGAGCTCGCGCTTTCTTGGCCTTGGTGTCCGGGTAACCCCCTACTCCCATGAACGACCACTTTTGCGTGATCGGGTGTTTGTAGCGAACCTCCCAGCGCTTGCGGCCAGTTGGCGATACGACGAAGTAGAGACGGTCCAGGCCATAGGACTCGCGATACTCACGCGCTTCTGGCTCGAGGGTAGACAACACGGTGTCTGCAAGCGGTCGCCGCTTGATAGCATCACGCTTCATGTATGGTGCCCATGTATGGTGGAACCTCACCATACACCACACCATACACGGGCCTCTAGAGTGGATACATGTATAAATATACAGTATTACGGACGCAATAAAGGTAAAACAAGGAGTTACGAGAATATAAGAGGAAGGTAAAGCAGGGTAAAAGAGGGACTTGGCGCCCCCTGCAGGAGTCGAACCTGCGACCTGCCCCTTAGGAGGGGGCCGCTCTATCCAGCTGAGCTAAGGGGGCGTAGCGCTGCGCAGTATAAGCCATTGAAGTGGCAAGATAAACCCGTTCGGCCCGCGCGTGCCGCCCTCCTCACGCCAGGCAAGAGCATCATCGGCCTCATGCGCCGAGCACTCCGGCTTCGATCTCATCGAGCACGTCCTTCATGGGACGGGGGCGCCCCAACAGATAGCCCTGGACACGCTGACAGCCCAGCTGACGCAGCACCTCGAACTGCTCGGAGGTCTCCACTCCCTCGGCCACCACTTCCAGCGACAGGGCGCGCGCCATCACCAGCATCGCACGCACGATCTCGTTGGCATGGCAGACTTCCTGTCCGGGAGTCTCGCCAGCTGCAGGCGCTGCCAGCCCGTCGTCATCGATGAGACGCAGATCCTTGATGAAGCTGCGGTCGATCTTCAGTTCACTGAGCGGCATGCGGCGCAGGCGTGCAAGATTGGAATAGCCGATCCCGAAATCGTCGATGGAGAACGTCAGCCCCAGCGCCGCCAGCTGGTCGACCTTCTCCAGCATGTCGGCCTCATCTTCCGCCGCCAGGCTCTCGGTGATCTCCATGCGCAACATGTCCGGCGCGAAGGCATGGCGCTTGAGCAGGGCTGCGACCTGCGGCACGAATTCCGCGCTGCGAAACTGTACCTGACTGACATTCACCGCGATCGGCAGCTGATGTCCGCGTGTCGCCATGTCTTCCAACACCGCACAGGCTTGCCCCAGCACCCAATGGCCCAGCTCGACGATCAGCCCTGATTCTTCCGCGATCGGGATGAAGGTCGCGGGCGAGACATTCCCCAGCAGCGGGTCATTCCAGCGCAGCAACGCCTCAAGACCACAGAGCCTGGGCAGCTGATGCTCAAGCGAGGCATCCGACTGCAGGGAGAATTGCGGTTGAAGATGGACTTCAAGATGCTGACGGGAAAGCGCACTGCGCAGGGATTGCTCCATCTGGGTGGCGGCGATGATGCGATTGCGCATGTCCGGTGAGAAGAAGCACATGCGTGCACGTCCGGCCCCCTTGCTCTCATAGAGCGCGATATCTGCCTCGTGCAGCAGATGACCCCAATCGTCTCCCTCGTCTTCTGCCGCCCCGGAAAGCGTCTGATACCCCTCGTCCGCCTCATCCGGACGCGGATACAGCGTGATGCCCAGTGAGCCGGACAGCTGATGCGCACGCCCCTCCAGCTCAACCGGTACCCGCAGACGTGCCAGCAATCCCTCGCCGACGTGCATCGCTCGGGCCCTGGCGTCCTCCATGCCACCGAAGCGAGGTGCCAGCAGCACGATGAACTCATCCCCGCCCTGGCGCGCGAGCACATCGCCCGGCTCCAGCAACTGCTCCAGTCGGGCGGCGATCTGGATCAGGGCACGATCTCCCGCGTCATGCCCCAGCACATCGTTCAGGCGCTTGAAATGATCCAGATCCAGGAACATCAACGCCCCGACGCGCGCTTCTTCCAGAGCGAGGTCCGCGAAGGCTCTGAGCTTGCGACGCAACAGCCGACGATTGGGCAGGCCCGTCAATGCATCATGCAGCGCCTGATAGGTGAGCTGCTCATCACGCCGATGGCGTTCGATCGCCAATCGAGCCACGTTGACGGCGACCTTCAGCAAGCCGAGATGGCTATCGTTGAAGACATCGCCGGACGTGGCATAGAAGGCGAAACTTCCTAGCGGATTGCCTGCATCATCGAGGATGGGCATGGAGAGACAGGCATCCAGTCCCAGCGCGTGGGGATGATGACGGAAGCCCTCCCAGGCGGGGTCCTCGCCGATGGCGGGGGTCAGCACCTGCTCACGCCGCCACATCGCCGTACCACAGGTGCCCACCCCCTCCCCGATACGCAGGCCGGAGGTGAACTGCATGAAGCTGGGAGGCAGGCTCGGCGCCTTCCCTCCGATGATTCGTGTACCTGCCTCATCCAGAAGCAGCAGCGAGGAACGCACGCGAGTCGCGACGGCCTCGATGGCCTGACACAGGTCCAGCAGGGTCTTGTCCAGCGGCTGGCCAGCCGTGACGGACTCAAGCAATCTGAGCTGGGAATGGCTGAGCTCCAGCGCCAGATGCGCCTGGGTCACATCGGTATGCACGCCGAGATAACCGGTCAGGGTGCCGTCGGCGGCCATGAGCGGTATGCAGCGCAGACGAAGGCGCAGCGGTCGTCCATTCGCATCATGATGGAGCAGCTCCTCGTCACTGGGCTCACCCAGCTCGAACTGCTGATGCATTCTGGCGATCACCGTCCTGTCGGAATCCTCACTCGTCAGAAATTCACTGAGCACCTGACCGGCCAGGTCTTCTGCCCGGTATCCCGTCAGCTCCTCGAAGGCCGGATTGACCCACTGCACACGCCCTTGAAGGTCGTATCCACACACTCCATTGGAAGTATGCTGCAACAGCTGATGCAAGCAATTGCTGCCTTCCAGGCCGTCAACCGAAGCAGCGGAGGTGGCCGCGGCGGAGGACGCTGATGGATTCATGGACATGTCGTTTCAATCTCCCTGCCGATGCTGCCTGAAGGTTCATGGCTTCTGGCACAGTCAGCATGTCTGTCGCACTCGATCTTTCCTTCCTGAAGTGCCGGGCGCCTTGGCACCGACTCTCCTCTCATCCTGCTGGTCAAGTGTCACTTGTCCTTGAGTATAAGTAACCCTCAATCTGCGTTGAATGAAGGCGAAATCTCACGAATCCTCTGCCTCGAGCGCGAGGCAGGCACTGCCATGTCGAGCCTTCGCGACAGGATGGTCTTCTCTGGCGTGGTGGGATCCGAGAGCGCGCGAGACCCTCCCGCGCAATGCTCGAAGGACAGCACAACGTGATGACACAGCCGGACAGATGCGACCGAACGAAAACAGACGAACGAAAACAGACGAACGAAAACAGACGAACGAAAACAGACGAACGAAAACAGCCACGCCCCGACCAGAGGTCGAGGCGTGGCTGTGTCACTACCCGAGGGGAGAGGCGAGCTGGCTACCCCTGAGCGAACCCTCAGTGGCGCGCCGTCTTCAGCGCATCCGCCAGTTCACGGGTCAAGGCATGTACCGCTTGGGTGCCCTGCTCCGGTGTCTCGGCATTGGCCTGCAGATCGATCAGGGCCGAGCCGACCACGACTCCGTCGGCGAAACGACCGATACGCGCCGCCTGCTCTGCGGTACGGATACCGAAACCGACCGCGACGGGAATCTCGGTGTGCTCCCGGATACGGCCTACTTCGGCCTCGACCTTCTCTGCCGTCGGTGCAGCGCCACCGGTCACGCCATTGCTGGAGACGTAGTAGAGGAAGCCTGAGGTATTGGCCAACACGCCCGGCAGGCGCGCGCTGTCAGTCGTCGGTGTCGCGAGGCGAATGAAGCTGATACCGGCGGCATTGGCCGGCTCACACAGCTCATCGTCGTGCTCCGGCGGCAGGTCGACCACGATCAGGCCATCGACACCGGCCTGGCTTGCCTGCTCGAGGAAGGTGGCCACACCGCGACGATAGATCGGGTTGTAGTAACCCATCAGCACGATGGGCGTGTCCTGATCCTGCTTGCGGAATTCCGTGACCATCGCCAGGGTACGGTCCATCGTCTGGCCGGCCTTCAGGGCACGCTGGGTGGCATGCTGGATCGCCAGACCATCGGCCATCGGGTCGGTGAACGGCATGCCCAGCTCGATGACATCGGCACCGGCCTCGGCCATGCCGAGGAAGGTCGCGAGGCTGGCATCATAGCCGGGGTCACCCGCGGTGATGTAGGTCACCAGCGCTGCGCGATTCTCGCTGCGTACGGCAGCGAAACGGCGGTCAAGACGGCTGCTGGAAGTGGTGTCAGTAGCGGAAGTGCTCATCAATAGACTCCGAATTTGCTGACCTGCAGGCAGCGATTCACCTGCAGGCGAAGAAGACATGGGGCGGATGGACCCGGTCAGCGTCTGACCTCTCCATCGCCGGGCATTGCGCGACAGGCGCGGCGTTACTCGCCGTCAGGATTCAGGCCCAGCTCGTCCGCCAGATGATGGGTAACGGTGGCCATGTCCTTGTCACCGCGGCCGCTCAGATTGACCACCATCAGATGGTCCTTCGGCAGGCCCGGTGCACGCTTGATGACTTCCGCCAGCGCGTGGGAAGACTCCAGCGCCGGAATGATGCCTTCCAGGCGACACAGCATCTTGAAGGCGTCCAGTGCTTCCTGGTCGGTCGCGGCGACATACTCGGCACGCTTGATGTCGTGCAACCAGGCGTGTTCCGGGCCGATACCCGGATAGTCGAGCCCTGCGGAGATGGAGTGCGCATCACCGATCTGCCCCTCGTCATCCTGCAGCAGGAAGGTGCGGTTACCGTGCAGCACGCCCGGCAGGCCCCCCTTGAGACTGGCGGCGTGGCGCGGCGTGTCCAGACCTTCACCGGCAGCCTCGACCCCGATGATCTCGACGCTTTGCTCGTCCAGGAACGGATGGAACAACCCCATGGCGTTGGACCCCCCGCCGATGCAGGCGACCAGCGAGTCCGGCAGACGGCCTTCCTTCTCCTGCAGCTGGACGCGGGTTTCCTGACCGATGATGGACTGGAAGTCACGCACCAGCTGCGGATACGGATGTGGGCCCGCGACAGTACCGATGATGTAGAAGGTATCGTCGACGTTGGTGACCCAGTCACGCAGCGCCTCGTTCATGGCATCCTTCAACGTGCCATCACCGGCAGTGACCGGGATCACCTTGGCGCCCAGCAACTGCATGCGCTGAACGTTGGGCTGCTGACGGTGAATGTCGGTGGAGCCCATGTAGATCACGCAGTCCAGACCGAAACGCGCCGCCACGGTGGCCGTCGCCACGCCGTGCATGCCGGCACCGGTCTCGGCGATGATGCGCTGCTTGCCCATGCGGCGTGCCAGCAGCACCTGGCCCAGCGCATTGTTGATCTTGTGAGCGCCGGTGTGCATCAGATCTTCCCGCTTGAGATAGACCTTGGCACCTCCGAGATGCTCGGTCAGACGCTCGGCGTAATACAGCGGGCTCTGACGCCCGACATAATCCGCGGAGAGACCGGCCAGTTCCTCGGCGAAGGCCGGGGCCTGCTTGGCGGCTTCATACTCGCGCTGCAGGTGCAGAATCAGCGGCATCAGCGTCTCGGCGACGAATCGGCCGCCGAAGTCACCAAAGAAGCCCTTGGCATCCGGGCCTTGACGCAGGGTAGCAGTCGACTGGCTCATGCAAATCTCCTCGAAGTCATGTCAGTGACGGGGCACGCTGGTGCGGCGTCTGCATTCTTGGCCTGCGTGGTGCACCCGACAGTATGCTGACCATCCTAGCGCTCGGCACGCGGGATGAAAAACGATATATTCGCCAAGATGTGTGAGTTTATCTCACAGGACACTCAGCAGGAGACATCCGATGGCCCGCCTGACTCCGCCCGATTCATCCTCTCCCGCCTCTCTGGAGGCATTGCCCTCGCTGAATGCCTTGCGCGCCTTCGATGTGGCGGCTCGCTTCGAGAGCGCGTCGCGTGCCGCCGAGGCGCTGCACGTGACCCACGGCGCCGTCAGTCGTCAGATTCGCCAGCTTGAGGAAACGCTGGGGACACAGCTGTTCGACCGTGCTGGCCGCGGGCTGAAGCTGACGCCGGCGGGTCATGAGCTGGCGGCTGCCACACGCCATCACTTGAGCGGCCTGGCACGGGTCTGTGCGGACCTTTCCCGCAGTGATGCCCGCGCGCCCTTCGTGCTCAGCTGCCCGGGCTCCTTCCTCGCCCGCTGGTTCATTCCGCGGCTGGGTGCCCTCAAGGCAGCCCTTCCGGAGCTAGAACTGCATCTGACTGCCAGTGACGACAACGAAAGCCTGCGCTCTGGCGTGGATGGCGTGCTGCGCTTTCAGACTCCCCCCTTCACCCAGGCTGAGCATCAGGAAACGCGAATTCTCGGCACGGAGCGCATCGGCCCGGTGCTGCGTCCGGACACTGACTGGCTGGGCGAGACCACCGCGACTCCCGCACCACAGACTCTGCTGACCTTGCCGCTGCTGCACACCCGCTCGCGCCCGCAGGCATGGCCGGACTGGTGCTCACGCCAGGGCCTGTCCAGCGATCAACTGCACTACGCGCAAGGCTTCGAGCACCTCAACTATCTGCTGGAAGCGACGCTGGTGGGATTGGGCGTGGGCATCACGCCGGATTATCTGGTCGAGGAGGACCTGCGCAGCAGACGCCTGATCGCGCCGTGGGGCTTTGTCGAGACACGCGCCTGCCTGACGCTGACGCTGCCCGAGAGCGGTCGCACACGGGCACGACACCCTCATGCAAAAGCCCTCGCCGACTGGCTGGCACGGGAGCTGAATACTCCGCCCGTCACCTCTCGCAACCCATGACAGGCACCTGCGCCACGCCGCCCTGCGGGCAGGCGCAGGAAACAAGAAGACCGGCACCCTTTCAGGTACCGGTCTCAGTTCAGCCGCTTGGCTCAGGCAGTCAGCCCAGAGCGCGGATCAGGCAAAGACGATGGTCTTGTTGCCATGGATCAGCACGCGGTCTTCCAGGTGCCAGCGCAGGCCACGCGACAGTACCTTCTGCTCCACGTCACGCCCGATGCGCACCAGGTCTTCCGCAGTGTGGCAATGGGTGACTCGATGGATGTCCTGCTCGATGATGGGGCCGGCATCCAGCTCCTCGGTCACGTAGTGACAGGTAGCGCCGATCAGCTTCACGCCGCGGCCGAAGGCCTGATGGTACGGCTTGGCACCGATGAAGGACGGCAGGAAGCTGTGGTGGATGTTGATTAGGCGGCCGGCATAGCGCTCGCAGAGGCTCGGCGGGATGATCTGCATGTAACGCGCCAGCACGATGCTGTCGGCCTCGGCCTCTTCCACCAGTCGTTCGACCTCGGCAAATGCCGGCGCCTTGTCATTCTTGTCCACCGGCACATGGTGGAACGGAATGCCGTGCCATTCGACCAGTGAGCGCATGTCTTCGTGATTGGAGATGACACAGGGGATATCGCATTCCAGATCCCCCGACTGCCAGCGGTGCAACAGGTCCACCAGGCAATGGGAATCCTTGGACACCATCAGCACGACACGCTTGCGAGCGGCCGTGTCATGCACCCGCCACTCCATCCCGAACTCTTCCCCGATCGGCGCGAAGCGCTTGCTGAGTTCAGCGGCGCTGAGGCCGATGGACTCGGGGTTGATCTCATAGCGCATGAAGAATCGACCCGCACCCAGATCGGAATGCTGATTGGCTTCGGTGATCCAACCGCCTTGCTCGGCGATGAAGGTAGAGACTCGGGCAACAATTCCCACCTGATCAGGGCAGGACACCACCAGGCGATAGGCGTGTGACATCGTATGTTCAACCATTGTGAAAGCGGGGAATGATATTCAGCCGGTAACGACTACCGACACGCTCGGGAGTCCGGCCATCGACGCCATGGCTCCCGGCAAAAGGTGCGCCATTGTAGCCGATCACACGCGACGAAGCAGCGCCCTTCAACGAGAGTGAATGAATTGTCAATTCGACCTCGGTTTCGCCCCTCGGGGTGGCCGGCGAGAAGTGCCGTCATTTGTGGCGCTTTGCGGGATTCCCGTATAGTTGAGTGACATTTTACTGATGGCATGACATCCATGTTGAAACCCCGCGTTCAAGTCCGTCAGAGACAACGTCCACCGCTGCATCTTCTGCCGCTGGGCGGCTGTGGCGAGATCGGCATGAATCTGACGCTATATGGTTACCAGGATCACTGGATCGCCGTGGATTGCGGCATGATGATTCGCCAGGATCTTCCTGAAGGCCCCTTGCAGGTACCCGACACCGAATCGCTGGCAAGCCTGGGCATCTGCCCGGAGATGCTGGTGATTACCCATGGTCACGAAGACCATATCGGCGCCGTTGCCTGGCTGTGGCCGAAATGGCGCTGTCCTATCATCGCCACACCACTGGCCGCGGGCCTGCTGCGGGCCAAGTTCGCGGAACGCGAACTCGAGACGTCCAGCCTGCAGATCATCGAGGTCGATGAAGGCTTCGAGTCCGGGCCCTTCGCCTTGCGCCTGCTGCCGTTGACCCACTCGATACCCGAGAGCTGCTCGCTGCTGATCGTCACGCCGGAATATCGCGTGATGCACACCGGTGACTGGAAGCTGGACCCGGAGCCGCTGATCGGTGAGCCCACTGACCCGGAGCGCTATCAGGCGTTGGCACCGGTCGATCTCGTGGTCGGCGACTCCACCAATGCCCCTCTGCCCGGCCACTCACGCAGTGAGGGCGAGGTGGCGCGTGCACTGGAGAAGACGCTGGCCGGCTGCCGTGGGCGGGTCGTGGTGACCTGCTTCGCGAGCAACCTGGCGCGCATCCTGGCACTGGGTCGTGCGGCGGCTCGCAATGGCCGTCGGGTCACGCTGCTGGGCCGCTCGATGGAACGCATGGTGCGGGTGGCGCGCGGACTGGGCTATCTGGAAGATTTCCCGCCGCTGGTGCCGGTAAAGGACCTGGGCTATCTGCCGCCGGAAGAGGTGATGGTGATCGCGACCGGCAGCCAGGGCGAGCCACGCGCGGCACTCTCACGCCTGGCCAACTCGCGCCACCCTGATTTCGAGCTGGCGGCGGGCGACACGGTCATCTTCTCCTCCAAGGCCATTCCCGGCAATGAACTGGCGATCGGCAAGCTGCACAATGCCCTGACTCGCCTGGGCGTCGGCATCATGGAAGAGAAGCAGTTCCCGGATCTGCATGCCTCAGGCCATCCCGCCCAAGAGGAGCTGCGCACCTTCTACGGCTGGCTGAAACCCACGCGGTTGCTGCCGGTGCACGGCGAATACCGTCACCAGCTGGCGCACACCCAGGTAGCACAGTCCCTGGGCATCGAGGCACCGCTGATTCCCGTCAATGGTGACGTGATTCGTCTCGATGCTCAGGGGCTGTCCGTGGAAAAGCGTCTGACGTTGCAGGAGCGGATCATCGAGCACGACAAGGTGCGGCCACTTGACTCGATGGACCGTCGTGCACGAGCGCGTCTCGGACGCCATGGCAGCGTATCGCTCGCCTTGCCCCTGACGCTGCAGGAAGCCGGTTGGGTGCGTATCGGCCGCCTGATGCTGGACGTCAGTGGTACGGCCAGACTGGATGAAGACAGCTTCGCCGAGTGGCTCGATGACACCCTGGCCGGACTCGAGACCACCGACATCGACACCGTGAAACAGCAATTGAACAGCAGAATCAATCGCTGGCTACGCAATCATCTGCGTCACGAGCCGGTGCTCTTTCTGCATGTGATGACCATGGGTGACAGCTGAAGACGCCATGACAGGCAAGCCTGTCAGGCTACTGCGATTCCCTCGGCCTTTCACCTGCCTTGAAGCATGAAAAAGCCCGATCGGAAAAATACCGATCGGGCTTTTTCATGCCTGAATGCACGCTGGAACATCCATCAGCAGAGATGTCCCACTCTACCGTCATGACCGCCAGTGCGATCCACCTCATCCACTGGGGCCCCGTGCCGGGCAACGCTTACTGTGCTGACTTGTTCTTCGGCGGACGACCGCGACGCTTCGGCTGGTCACTGACCAGATCATCGACGGAAAGACCCGCTTCGATCATCGCATCACGAATCTCGGCAAGCTTGCGCTCCTTGGCGATTTCTTCTTCGCGACGCTGTTCATCTTCCTCGGCTTTCTGCTCAATGACTTCATTGATGACTTCAGAAAGCTTGTGCAGTTGTTCCATGGACAACTGACGTGCCGCTGCACGTGCGACATTCTTGTTGCGAGCGATCTTTTCCAGGGATTCTGCGGTCATCTTGCTACCTCCACCATGCGGGCGAAACTGGAATCCAATGAGGGACACGATAGTTGATTGGATGTTGCAGCAAAGTATAAGCCTTAATTGAAAGCTGACAAGCCTTGTCAAAAGCAAGGCAGTGTTGCCACAGCACCGCCCAACAAGAACCCTGCTCGAAGGCAGGGTTCTGGTGAAGGTTCATCGTGTTGTCGAGTGGATATCCCAAGCCAGCCAAGAGATTCAGATGGCGATTTCGTCAGCCACCGGTCATGTTCATGAAGCGGACGATCTGGACATCACCATCGGTCGTGAAGTGGTGACGCTCCGGCTTGAGATGCATCGCCTCGATGATGGCCGCCTTGAGAGGTTCGATATTGCCGGGGTCGCGGCGCATGATGGCACGCAGATCCAGCGAGTGCTCATTGCCCAGACATAGCAGCAGACGCCCTTCTACCGTCACTCGAACACGATTGCAGGTCGAGCAGAAGTTGTGACTGTGCGGCGAGATGAAGCCTACGCGCGTTTCACTGTCTGCCATGCGGAAATACCGGGCCGGTCCCAGACTGTCTTCCAGCGTCGGTATGAGCGCGTGATGCTCCTCTATCCGCGCCTGCACTTCATCGCTGGAACAGAACGTCTCCTCACGTCCGTGATCGGACACCTGCCCAAGCGGCATTTCCTCGATGAAGCTGATATCCAGCCCTTCCTGGCGCGCGAAGTCGACCAGAGAAACGACCTCATGATCATTGCGCCCCTTGAGCACGACAGCATTGAGCTTGATGCGAAAGCCTTCTGCCCGTGCGGCCCGAATACCAGCGATCACCTTGTCGAGATCCCCCGTACGCGTCAGGGCCTTGAAGCGCTCAGAATCCAGAGAATCAAGACTGATGTTGAGGCGCTGCATGCCGGCGGCCTTGAGACGAGCGGCATGCTTGACCAGGCCCGCCCCATTGGTGGTCATGGAGAAATCCTTCAGCCCGTCAAGCGCGCCGATATCTTCCACCAGAGTACCGATATCGCGTCTGACCAATGGCTCACCACCGGTCAGGCGAATCTTTTCGACCCCAAGCTCCACGAAGGCGCGTGCCAGCAGGGCGATTTCCTCGAGACTCAATACCTCGTCCCGCGGTAGAAATGTCATCTCCTCGCTCATGCAATAGACACAGCGAAAGTCACAGCGATCCGTCACGGAGAGACGCACATAGCGAATGCGACGCCCGAAATCATCGACCAGGGTTTCCATCAACCATCTCCCAGGGTCTGAGGTGTCACAGGAGTCAGGGAATCCTGCTTGGCAGAGTGTGTCCGAGCGCCTTCTGCCGAAGAGTGCCAGCGCTCCAGAGCATCGCGGTCACTGGAGCGCTCCTGCACCCAGTAATCGCCAGAGGCGGTATGCTCCTTTTTCCAGAAAGGCGCACGCGACTTGAGGTTGTCCATCAGAAAGTCACAACCGGCAAAGGCGGCCTGACGATGCGCGCTCGCCACCAGCACCAGCACGATATTGTCCATGGGCGCCAGGCGCCCGATGCGATGGATGATACGCGCCCCTGTCAGCGCGAAACGTTCCTGCGCTTCCACCAGCAACGCCTGCAAGCTGCGTTCCGTCATGCCGGGATAATGCTCCAGTGTCAGTGCCTGGACATCGGGGCGTTCATTGAAATCACGCACCAGCCCGGTAAAGGTCACCACCGCACCGATATCCCCCCGAGCATGGGTCAGGGCCGCCTGCTCGGCGCGAATATCGAAATCCGCTGACTGGATGCTGACCGAAAAGGCCCGATCGGCAGTCGCAAGGGGTGTCGTCATCTCAGCCTCCCGTGACGGGCGGGAAGAAAGCGACTTCATCACCGGCCTTCAGAGGATGATCATCACGCACCATGTCCTGGTTCACGGCGCACAGCACGCGCGAATCATTGAGCGCTTCCAGCTGCGGATCACGCAGTGCCAGGGTGCGCTTGAGCCCACCGACCGTGGCATCGGCCAGGGTGGCAGGGTTGAGCGAGAGTGACTCAAGGTCGAGACGCTCACGCAGCTCGGCCAGAAACAGGATGCGCAGATTGCCGTTCACCGCCGTGACAGGCGACACGTCCTCGGATGCGACTGCCAGGGCAGCCGGCACTCCCGTCGGGGCTGGCGCCTCCTCCTGCATGGCCTCACGCTGCCAGTCACCGCTCTTGCCACCCGTCTTGGTTTCCAGCTGGATGTCGCCGATCACGATGCCCTTGTCCACCGCCTTGCACATGTCATACAGGGTCAGTGCTGCCACGGAGGCAGCCGTCAGCGCTTCCATCTCGACACCTGTGCGGCCGTTGAGGCGACAGAACACCTGTATCTCGACACAGCTGTTCACTTCATCCAGCGTGAAATCGACCGTGACCTTGGAGAGCATCAAGGCATGGCAGAGCGGGATCAGCTCATGGGTGCGCTTGGCTGCCTGGATGCCGGCGATACGCGCCGTGGCCAGCACATCTCCCTTGGGCAGGCCGCCCTCCGCCAACAAGGCCAGCGTGGCAGGCAGCATGCTGACCCGCGCACTGGCACGGGCCTCGCGCCGGGTTTCCTGCTTGTCCGCGACATCGACCATATGGGCTTCGCCGCGGGCGTTGAGATGGGTAAGGCTCATTAGCTGTCTCGTATCCGTATCAGGTCCGCCGGGGGTGGCGGTTACCTCTGTAAGCATGGGCGGTCGTCACGACAGCCCGGTAGATCCTGTTTCGTGGTCTGTCGGCGGCCCGAGGATGTCGGACGACGCGCCGAACTCCGCGTTCGATCGCTCGGCCTGGCAGGCCATCATGACAGGCCACGCGTCCCCAGCCATTGCACCATGACCGGGTCGCCGGCCTGAAGGGAGGCGCAGCCTGCCGGGATCTCGATCAGACACTGCGCGGCCAGCATCGAAGTCAGAATCCCCGATCCCTGACGGCCAGTGGTAGTCACGACCTGACGCCCCTGGTCATCGAGCGTCACCCGGCCGCGATGATAATCGACTCGTTCAGGGCGTGAGCGCAGCGTCTCGCCTGCCACCATCTGCAGACGCGGTGACTGCCAGCATGCCAGGGTCCCCGGATGGTCTGCCGGTGCCGGGCTCAGCGGCCCCAGCCCCCCCAGCATGCGCAACGCCGGCAGCACGAACTGCAGATAGGTCACCATGGTGGCGACCGGATTGCCGGGCAGACCGAAGAACGGCACCTGCCGGCCTTCCTCTGCCGCCAGTACGCCAAAGGCCAGAGGGCGCCCGGGACGCATGGCAATCCGCCACAGCGCCAGCTGGCCACAGGCCTCCAGCGCGCTGCGCACATGATCTGCCTCGCCGACCGACACGCCGCCGGAAGTGATCACCAGATCCGCCCGCGCCGCGGCATCTCGCAGGGCAATGCTCAACGCCTCGCGCTGGTCACGCAGAATGCCGAGATCCAGCACCTCGACTCCCTCGGCATGCAAGGCAGCCGTGAGGCTGAAACGGTTGGCATCATAGATGCCGCCGGCCGGCAAGGGCTCTCCCGGAGCCGTCACTTCATCACCGGTCGAGAAGATCGCCACACGCAGCGGACGATGAACGGTGAGTTCGGCCAGTCCCAGCGATGCAAGTACCCCGATGGCCGCCGGCGACAGCCATTGCCCCGCCGACATCACGTCACTGCCACGGGCGATATCCTCGCCTGCCTGACGCACATTCTGCCCTGCGCGAACGCTGCTGGCGCCGTCAATCACGACCTGCTCGGCAGTCTCGGCGCCACCCGCCTGGCTATCGGCATCAAGCATTGAATCAGGCGAGGCGTCGGGCGTGAAATAGTCGAGCTGCTCCTGCATGACCACACTGTCAGCCCCCGCCGGCAAGGCCGCACCGGTCGTGATGCGCAATGCCTCCCCCGGAGCCAGGGCGCGCCCTGCCCAGGGGTGCCCTGCCAGCGAGCTGCCGATGACTCGGAGCTGGCATCGATCCCCCTCATCCAGCGCGCCGGCAGCCAGCGACGCGTGGGCCAGCGCGATACCGTCCATCGCGGCATTTGTCTGGGCAGGCACATCCAATGGCGATATCACCGGCTCAGCCAGAACATGTCCGACGGCCTGGGCGAGTGGCACGCGCTGGGTGGGCCGTGTCGCCGCGAGCTTCGCCAGACTGCCTCCCAGCACCGCAAGCGCCTCGTCGACACTCAGCATCCGCTCACCGAATCTTGGGTCAAAGCACGACAGACTCAAGAGGCCACCTCCTGACGGGGCTGACCGCCATTCAATCGCCATTGCACCGGCCAGGCCGCCACCCAGGCCGCCAAGGCATCGATATCATCGAGGTCCAGCCGCGTCAGATCCGCGGGAAGCGCCACCGGGAATTCGCCATCTAGCTCATCATCTGGCTCATCCATTGAACCTGGCACGGCAAGTGCCCGTATCCAGGGATCATGCAAGGCCCGCAGCGGCTTGCCGACGGCCGCGCGATGCAGCTCAAGCTTGGGCAATGGCCACTGCTTGAACCCCTCGACGAGAATCAGATCCACCGCCAGCCCATCGAGCTGCGCGACAAGCTGCTCCAGATCCGCCTCCTCTTGATCAGGCGTCTCCATCATCAGCGCAAAGCGCCGGGCAGAGGCAACCAGCATGGGAGTTGCCCCCGCCGAGCGCAGGCGATGACTGTCCTTGCCCGGCGTATCCACATCAAAGGCATGATGAGCGTGCTTGATGACGGCGACTCGCAGACCACGCTCACGCAAGGCCGGCAGCAACTGTTCCAGCAAGGTGGTCTTGCCCGTGCCGCTCCAGGCGGCGATGCCCAACAGCGGACAGGCCGAGGCGGCAAGTCTCGCCGCCCAACCGGGTGACATCGCCCCGCCGCCGGTATCAGCGGAAGAGCAAGAATGAGAGACAGTGGACGCTTCGCGCCCCATGGCATCAGTGGGCAACTCGGGCATGACGATTCTCTTGAGGTTTCCGGCGTGCTCACGACGTGATGGCCGATACGATTCGATGATTCTGATGGCATCGACCCACATGTCGGGCCCTTTTCTCTCAGCGCCGCTCATGAGGAGCGCTGGCGACATGATGAAAAAAGGGTGGCCTGCCGCAACAGGCTTGCCTGTAAATCTGCAAGTCCAAGGCCAGGCATGCCTGCCGCGGCAGGACAATACGCCGCTGAATTCCAACATGTACGGCAGGTGAGCACTGACCGTGGATCATTATGACTCGCCTGGCCAGCGGAGTGGGGTCGGATGACACGCCTTGAATGTCCTGCGGCTCAGGCTCGGCAGCGGCCGCGCCGCAATGGCAATCGATGCGGGCAGTCTCAGCGGGGGCCGGATTCCATCGCTCTGCACTCATCCAGCGTATTGAGATTGGCGAAGTCTTCGGCCTTGCCCGCTTGCACCGTCAGCCAGACATGTTGCGCGAACCAGCGGTCGATCTTGCGCTCACCTGCCGCCAGAGCGGCTTCCAGTGATGGCAAAAGGCCACGGTGCAGGAGGCAGATGACGGGGTGATAGCGCTCGGCATCGGCGGCCACTGCCAGCAGCGCCGGCTCAGCCGAGGTGTCATCTCCCTGCACACGGTAGCCGGCCAGCCTGTCACCGTTGGCGTGATCTATCAGCGCCACGCTCAGGGTATCCACGAGGTCATTGGGCAGATGCGGCACGTCGCAGGCCACCACCATCACCCACTCGGTATGCGCGGCGGCCAGCGCACTGGCCATGCCCATCAGAGGGCCGTGATAGCCCGCCTCACGGTCTTCCACCAGCGGATGACCATAGGCGGCATATTCCTGATGCGAGCGATTGGCATTGATCAGCAGCTCACCGACCTGGGGCGTGAGGCGTGCCAGCACATGCGCGATCAAGGGCACCTCATTGAGCATGACCAGCCCCTTGTCGACACCGCCCATGCGCCGAGCCTGGCCGCCGGCCAGGATCACACCGGTGATGTTGGCCGGCGTCAGCGAGGCCACCAGCTGTTCACCACTGGCCGGCAGAGGTGTCACGCCAGGATTGGTTTGGCCATCGCGAGAGGGGCCGGAGTTGGCATCAGAGTGGGGTCTGGACATGCGAGAGGGTCTCGATGCAGGCGCGGCGGACGCGCGAGAAAATTCCTCTGATCACGCAAGACACGGGAACCGACGATAACTTTCCCGTGTCGGGCTCAACCAGGCATGCGCTCAGTGTGCAGGCTAGCTTCCGCCAACGTCCAGCGTGCCGTACAGCCATGACTCAGCGCGTTGTCCTGATGCGAGGACAGAATCACCGCGCAACCCGCCTGGGACATCTGCTCGAGACGGATGGCCAGCTGCTCCACGGCGGCCTGGTCGAGATTGGCCGCTGGCTCATCCAGCAGCAGGACGGGAGGACGCGACAGCCAGGCGCGCGCCAGTGCCAGACGTGCACGCTCGCCACCGGACAGCGAGCGTGCCGGCTGACGGGCATGCTCGCTCAGACCGCTCCACTCCAGCATGGCCTCGACCTGATCGCGCTGCTCGCCGGCAGAGCGCCGTTGCGGCTGCCAGCGCGCCGCCAGCACCAGGTTGCCGGCCACGCTGGTATCAAAGAGATAGGGTTGCTGGTGCAGATAGCGTATCTGGCCGGCGGCCCCCTTCTGCCAGCGAAGCTCTCCACCGCTGGCAGGCTGCATGCCGGCCAGCACTCTGAGCAAGGTGGTCTTGCCACTGCCATTGTCTCCGCTCAGATGTACCCAGCCGCGCCTCGGGTCTGGCGTCCACTCCAGAGAGGGTATCTGCCACAGCAAGCGGCCAGGGCTCGTGGGAGCGTCAGGCAGACGATACTGCAGGTCACGCACCCACAGCAGACTTTCCTCGGCGAGGGTTCGGGGCTCTGGCACAGACTCTGCCACGGGTTCTGGCATAGCGTCTGGCACGGGTTCTGACGACGAGGTCAGCATGGCCTCATGGGGAGATTCGCCCGGCGAGGAGGATGAGGGCGAAGAGTTGAGGGGGGACATCGAAACTCCAGACGACAATTCAGACTTGCGCGATGCGGTGATCCACGGCACGCCACTCAGACCTGTACGGCCAGCTGACCACGGCCACGCAGCAGCCCCAGCAGCAGATTGAGCACCAGGGCCAATACCAGCAGCACCATGCCCAGGGCGACCCCCTGAGCGTATTCTCCCTTGAGGGTCTCCAGGGCGATCGCGGTCGTGATGTTGCGGGTAAAGCCGGCAATGTTACCACCCACCATCATGGCGCAACCCACTTCCGCGATGATTCTACCAAACGCCGCCACCAACGCGGCCATCACCCCGAAGCGCGCCTCCATCACCAGCCGCCACAACGCCGCAGGCCGGGATGCCCCCAGTTGCAATGCGGTTTCCCAGGCACGTCTGTCCACGCCAGCCAGTGCCGCATGCAGCATCACCACCAATATCGGCAGCGCCAGCAGAATCTGGCCCAGAATCATCGCTGGCTGGGTGAACAGAAGATGCCAATCCCCCAGAGGGCCTGCCCGTGACAGCAGAATGAACAGCAGCAGCCCCACCACCACGGTGGGCACGGCCATCAGGGTATTCACCAGCGAGATCAACAGCCAGCGCCCCGGGAAGGCGCAACGCACCAGCACGAAGGCGATCAGCAGAGCCGGCGGTACAGCCACCAACATGGCCATCAGCGAGACCCGGAAAGAGACGCCGATGATTTCCCAGAGTGCGGCGTCCATGCTCAGCAGGAGGCCCATGGCCTCCTGCGTGGTATGCCAGAGCGTCACGAACGCGGCGCCGCCTGCTGGGTGGCAGTCTCACCGCCGGCTGCCTGACCTGCACCACTGCCATCCGCAGTCTTCTGGGCATCGAAACCGGTTTCACCGTGGCTGGCATGGAACAGCGCCTGCCCCTTGAGACGGAAGTCATCGATCGCCTGCTGACCCTCACGGGAAATCAGCCACTGAGCCAGCGCACGGGCGCCTTCGGTGTTCAGACCTTCATGATTGGCCGGGTTGACCAGAATCACCTGGTAGGGATTGAACAGGCGCGCATCTCCCTCCACCAGCACGGAAAGGTCGAGCTTGTCCTGCATGGCAAGCCAGGTGCCGCGGTCACTCAGGGTGTAATCCTGCAGCTCGCTGGCCATGCTCAGCACCTTGCCCATCCCCTGCCCCACGGCCTTGTATGCCGAGAAATCGGGGACGACATCGGCGCTCGCCCACAGCGACAGCTCCTTCTTGTGAGTCCCGGAGTCATCACCGCGTGACACGAAGCCGGCATTGCTCTCGGCAATTCTGGCCAGGGCCGCGTCCACGTCGGACATGCCCTCGACATTGGCCGGATCCGCCTTGGGCCCCAGCAGCACGAAGTCGTTGTACATCACGCCATGTGGCTCGATGCCATACCCGGCATCGACGAACTTGCGCTCCGCGCCCGGCGCATGCGTCATCACCAGATCCACATCGCCATCCTGCCCCATGCGCAATGCCTTGCCGGTCCCCACGGCGATCACCTGGACAGTGACATCGTTGGCCCGTTCGTATGCCGGCAACAGATTGTCCAGCAGGCCGGAATTGTAGGTACTGGTGGTGGTCGCGAGGCGGATGATGTCATCCGCGGCCTGAGCGGGTTGCAGGCTCAGCGCGCCGAGAGACAGACCGGCGATGGCACCCAGCAGATGGCGGGCGGAGAGGATGTGACGATGCGGCATGAGGTAGCTCCCTGGCGTGTCATTATCGGGGTGATTCACGAAGGAGATGTGCCTCCAGCGATGGCTGGCCATCTCCCCGCGGCAAGACATTGCAAGCAGCGTGCCCGCAAGGCCACGCTCTCGCCATTCACCTGGTTGCTTGTCCTGCACATGGCCCGCTGGCAATGCCTGGATGTCCGGGTGAGCGCCGGCGAGAATACTGACAGGATATCGCCGTCCTGCCACAAGCGGGTCATCTTGACCCACCCGTGAGCCTGCGCGGGACGACACGATACACTGTTCCTTCGCGCTGGCCACCCGCTCGCGGCCCTGACTCTCGCTGCCGCGATGGCGCCATGCGCGAGCCTCTGGACCTCGCTTCACCCGGCTCCGTGGTGACTGTGGCCGCGCCGGGCGGAAGCGAATGCCGAGAGAATGGCAAGATCGAGAGAATGGCTAGATAAAGTACCGTGCGCCGCGCGACAATGAGCGAACGAACGCCACCCTGACACGCCATACCCGAATGACCATCGCCCCGATGCACGCCACGCATGATAGAGGAACGCCATGACCGTCCACGCCACCTCTCCCGCACGGGAGGCGCGTCGCGCCACGCACGACCAGGCTTTGCCGACCGCATCGGTCCTGATCGTCGATGACGAGCCGGGCATGCGGCGTTACCTGGAAAAGGCGCTGGCATCCCGCTTCGCGATGATCGAAGCCGTCGAAAGCGTCGAGCAGGCCGAATCGCTGCGCTCGCGCCTGCATTTTGATCTCATCCTGCTCGACATCCGCCTGCCGGGACGTGATGGCCTTGAGTGGGAGGAAGCCCTGTCACCGTCATCGGTCAGCGACGTCATCTTCATGACGGCCTATGCCGATCTCGATACCGCCGTACGTGCCCTGCGCGCAGGTGCCAGTGATTTCATCATCAAGCCGTTCCGCCTCGAACAGCTGCACGCCGCGATAGACCGCTGCCTCGAACGCCGCCAGCTGGCACGCGAGAACTTCCTGCTGCGTCGCGACAATGCACGCCACCAGGGTGAGGAGGCCAGTCTGCAGGGCGAGACCCCCGGCATGCAGGAACTCGCGCAGATCATCGCGCGCGTCGCGCCGGCCCCCTCTCCCGTGCTGATACTCGGGGAATCCGGCACCGGCAAGGAGCTGGCGGCACGCGACCTGCACCGTCTCTCCGGACGGCGCGGTGCCTTCGTACCGGTCAACTGTGGCGCCATCAGTCCGGAACTTCTGGAGAGCGAGCTTTTCGGTCACCTCAAGGGGGCCTTCACCGGCGCCCACCGCGGACGTGATGGGCTGTTCAGCTTCGCCGATGGCGGCACCCTGTTCCTGGATGAAATCGGCGAGATGCCGCTGACCATGCAGTCCAGGCTGTTGCGGGTACTGGAAACCCGACGCGTGCGCCCAGTGGGCGGTGAGCAGGAGCAGGCCGTCGATGTGCGCATCGTGGCCGCCACCCATCGCACGCTCGAGACGGAGGTCGCGGCGGGTCGCTTCCGGGAAGACCTCTACTACCGCTTGAACGTGCTCAGCTTGCGGCTGCCGGCACTGCGGGATCGCCCCGCGGACATTCCTGCCCTGGCCCTGCATTTCTCTCGACAGCTGTCGCGCGAACTGGGACTGCCCGAGGTCCCCTGGGATCACACCGACCTTGCGCGCCTGTGTCGCTATGCCTGGCCCGGCAACGTGCGTGAATTGAAGAATGTCATCGAGCGCGCGCTGCTGCTGGGACGCCTGCCCGGCGATGCCCTCCCGGCCTCCGGCACCTCTCTCACGTCTGGCCATGCCGCGATGCCCGACGCCTCGGATGCACCAGGTAACGCTGCCGCCCCCCATGCGGGGGGGGAGGCCGACAGCGAGGCTTCACACGGCTATCCGCTGGAGTGGTCGCTGGATCGTGTGGAGCAAGCGCACCTGCGTGCAGTACTGGAGCATCACGCCAACAACAAGTCCGCTGCCGCGCGTCAGCTGGGCATCTCGCGCAAGACGCTGGATCGCAAGCTGACCCACTGGCGCGCCGAGGCCGAGAGCGCCATGCCTGACCGCGACTCGTCTCACCGCTCGGCTGATGACCCTGCATGATCCAGCGCCTGCGCCATTACCTTGCCGGCTCGCTGCGCCGCCGCTTGCTGGTGCTGACGCTGGCCCCGCTGCTGCTGTTGCTGCTGGCGCTGGTCGGCCTGACCGCCTATTGGACCACCGCCTACACCGACCGCCAGCTGTACATGAACGTGCGCAGCGATCTCGATGTGGCAAGCCGCACGCTGCAACGTCAGCACCAGCGACTTCGTGACGGCCTGGAAACCCTGCGCCGCAACCTGCGCCAGTCCACCACGCTGCCAGGCTCGTCCTCACCATCGACCGAGACACTGGCGCCTCGTCTGAAGGCGTTGCGTGAGACCCTCAACGCCGATTGGCTCCGCTGGCTGCCAGCGGAGCAGCTCGGACAGACGCCCGGTGTCGCCGCCCTGGTTCCGCGTCTGCGCCAGGGCGAGAGTCTGGATGGCCTCGACATGCTCAGCGGCGATTCGCTGGCATCTCTCGACCCCTTGCTGGCAGAGCGAGCCCGCCTGGCCCTGCGCCGGACCCCCCATGCACAACCCAGCGCGCGGCGTGAGGAAACGCGCGGCATGCTGCTGCGTGCACTGGTGCCGATCATGGATTCACGCGGGACGCTCGTGGGCGTGCTTGATGCCGGGCGGCTGCTCAATCGTGACCCGAACCTGGTGGATGAGATCCGCGATCTCCTCTACGGCCCGGGGACGCTGCCGCTGGATGGCACAGGCACCATCACCCTGTTTCTGGACGATGTCCGAATTGCCACCAACGTGACTGACAGCACCGGTGAACGCGCACTCGGCACGCAGGCCTCGCTCGAAGTGACCCGTCAGGTCATCGGTGAGGGGCAGCGCTACGTCAATCGCGCCTTCGTGGTACGCGACTGGTTCGTTGCCGCCTATGCGCCTCTGGATTCTCTGGACGGCCAGCGGATCGGCATGATCTACGCGGGCTACCCCCAGGCACCCTACGTGCGACTCTACCGGGAGACATTGGTCCACATCAGCCTGGTACTGCTGGCGGTCAGCCTGTTGGGAGTTCTACTGGTCTGGGGCGGGGTCGAGCGCCTGATGCGCCCCATTCGCCAGATACGCCATGTGGTGCATGCCGTTCGCGATGCACCCTCCAGTGATGGGCTGCGCATCGGGCCACTTGCCTCGCTTGGCCCCGAACAGCGTCGCGGTGATGAGCTGGATGAGCTGGCGCAGGAATTCGATACCATGCTGGCGCGGCTGGAGGCGCACCGCAGCGAGATTCAGGCGGCCGCCAATACCCTGGAAGCCCAGGTCGAGGACCGCACGCGTGACTTGAGCGCACAGACGAACACGCTGCGCGAGCGCAGCCAGGCACTGGAGGAGCATGTCCGCCTGTTGCGCGAAGCACGCGCGAAGCTGTTGACCCGCGAGAAGCTGGCAGCACTCGGCGAACTCACGGCAGGCATCGGGCATGAGATCAACAATCCCGCCGCCGTCATCCTCGGGCATGTCGAGTTGATCGAGGTCATTCTCGGCGACCAGGCAGACCCCGTACGCGAGGAAATCGCGACCATCATCCATCAGGTGGAACGGATTCGCGCGCTGGTCGACAACCTGCGCCAATATGCACGTGACCCACATCAGGCGAGCCACCACGGCGCACAGGCAGAGCTGCCTGACCTGCCGGGCGAGACGCTCCCCACCACGCTGAGCCCCCCGAACCTCAGCCAGATTCATCCAGATGAGGCCATCCATAGCGTCGAAGTACTGGTACGCCATGCGCTGGATCATCACGGACACAGATTGACGCATGAGCTCTCGGCGACACGTCAGATCGAGGCCGACCGCGCCCAGCTGACACAGGTGCTGGTCAACCTGCTCATCAATGCCATCGAGATGGCACCCGGACCGGATACGCTATGCATCACCAGCGCCGATCGCGACGCGACGCTCGCCTGTGTGGAGGAGGATCACTCGCCGGTGATGACAGGAGACCCCGGCGGTGAGGTCGTGGCCGGCATCGAGATCCGGATCATCGATCACGGCAATGGCGTCCCGGAACACCTCAGGGAGCGCATCTTCATCCCTTTCTTCACCACGCGCGCCAACGGCTCCGGTATCGGTCTGTCGGTCTCGTCCGGGTTGATCACGCAACTGGGCGGACGACTGTGGCTGGAAGAGACGCCCGGGGGCGGCGCGACCTTCTGCCTGTGGCTGCCTTGCATCGCGCGGCGTCACCACGAAGACAACCAGGGCCGACACCTGCTCGAGACCCTGAGCGCCGGTGGCAGCAGCCGTGCCAGTTGATCCCCCTGCCCTGCCATCCACTGACCGGAGCCTTTGCCATATGCCATCGGCCAATTCGACTCCCTCTCCAGCCCGCCAGACCTCGACGGCATCCACCGATGAGCCACAAGCCCGTCACGCGAACACCTCGCCGACGCTTGGCCAGCGCCTGCGCATCCTGCGCACCCGCCACGGCCTGTCTCAACGCGAACTCGCCAAGCGCGCCAACGTGACCAACTCGACCATTTCCCAGGTCGAGCAGGATGCCGTCAGCCCCTCTGTCAGCTCGCTCAACAAGATACTCGATGTCTTCCCCGTCTCGCTCAGTCACTTCTTCAGCGACGAGATCCCCGAGGCACCTGCGCGAGTGCTGCGCCGTGAGGAGCATGCGCCATGCGAGGAAAGCCCCGCTGACACGCGACTGCGCAAGATTCCCGACTGGCCTGATGCCTCAGGACAGCGTCGTCAGAAACCGCAGGTCACGCTGGGGAGGCTTGAAGACCAGGACAGCATCAGCCTGCAGGCAAGCCATGACAGCCTCTTGCTCGTCACCCGCGGGCGACTGCGCATCGAGCTGCCGGCGGAAGCGCTCGATATCCACCTCAGATCCGGAGATGCCGTGCGGCTGCAGGCCGGAGAGCGCTACCGACTCCACCATGCCCAGGCGCAAGATGCTGATGGGCCTGTACCACTGGACGAGGAAAGCCTGACAGCCTGTCACTGGTCATGCATCGCGAGCGCGGGATAAACCGAAGGAGCCCCCTTTCTTCCCAGCGAGCCACGCATCAATCAAGAATGCCCCTCTTTCCTGCCAGTACCGCGACACGAAAGAGGGGCATTCATCAGAACCGCGATTTACCTGGGCATCCGCTCACTCGACAGGCCGAGAGGGTTCACTCCCCCTCTTTCGCCGGGGGCAGCACCAGATTGAGCACGATCCCCAGAATGGCCGCCAGGCTGACGCCCTGCAGCGTGAACTGGCCACCACCAACCTGCATGCCGCCAATCCCGAAGACCAGAATCAAGGACGCGATCACCAGATTGCGCGGCGCGGTAAGCGAGTCACCGGCACGCACCAGGGTGTTCATCCCCACCACGGCGATCGACCCGAACAGCAGGCACATGATGCCACCCATGACAGGGGTGGGAATCGTCTGCAGTACCGCCCCCACCTTGCCGATGAAGGCAAGCGAGATGGCCACGCAGGCCGCGACGGTCATGACACGCGGATTGAAATTGCGCGTCAGCATGACGGCGCCCGTCACTTCCGAGTATGTCGTGTTGGGCGGTCCACCGAACAATGAGGCCGCGCTGGTGGCCAGGCCATCTCCCAGCAGTGTCCGATGCAGTCCCGGCTTTTTCAGATAGTTCTGACGCGTCACGGAGCCGATGGCCACCATGTCACCGATATGCTCCACGGCCGGCGCGATGGCGACCGGAATCATGAACAGGATGGCGGAGAACTCGAAGGTAGGAGCGGTGAAGCTTGGCAAGGCCAGCCACGCCGCCTCCGCCACAGGCGACAGGTCGATCACCCCCATGGCCAGTCCCAGCAGATAGCCGGTGATGATCCCGCCGAGAATCGGGATGAGGCGCCACAGTCCGCGACCGAAGATCGACAGTATCAGGGTGACGGCAAGACTCACCAGCGAGAGGGTCAGTGCCTGTCCATGAGAAATGGTGTCACTGAATTCCCCCGTGGCCATCTGGACGGCGGTCGGTGCCAGCGCCAGTCCGATCACCATGATGACAGGCCCCACCACCACGGCAGGCAACAGGCGATGCACGATACCGACGCCCTTGAGACGAATGCACTGCGCCAGCAGCACATAGACCAGTCCGGCAACGAACAATCCCCCCATGGTGGCGGGAATGCCGAAGTTGGCGACCGAACTCTGGATGGGAGCGATGAAGGCGAATGACGAGGCGAGAAAGACCGGCACGCTCGCCTTGGTGACGCTCTGGAAGACCAGCGTCCCGACCCCTGCCGTGAACAGCGCGACGTTGGGATCAAGGCCAGTCAGCAACGGCACCAGCACCAGCGCACCGAAGGCCACGAAGAGCATCTGTGCTCCCGTGATCAGCGTCGCCAGCGTGAAAGGCTCCTTCTCAGGAATCTGGTGAGCATCGTGAGAGGCAGAGGAAGCGGAGTCCGAGGCTTGAGAAGACGACATGGCGGAAGATTCTATTCAATGAACTGACGAAGGAAGACCTCATCCTGACTGCTCAGACAGGTAAGGCAGATACAAAAACGCCCCACGCAAGGCGTAGGGCGTCGAGAGCTCAGGCGAGGCGCTTAGCGCGTGCCGAAGATCTTGTCTCCGGCGTCACCAAGACCCGGAACGATGTAGCCATTCTCATCAAGACGATCATCGACGGAAGCCGTGAAGATCTCGATGTCAGGATAGGACTCCTGCACCTTGGCGATGCCTTCCGGTGCCGCGACCAGCACGATCACCTTGATCTGCTGGCAGCCCTTGGCCTTCAGCATGTCCAGCGTGGCGATCATGGAACCGCCGGTCGCCAGCATCGGGTCGATGACGATCGCCAGACGCTCATCGAGATCCGAGACGAACTTCTCGAAGTACGGTACCGGCTCGAGGGTTTCCTCATCACGGTACAGTCCCACCACGCTGATGCGCGCGCTGGGAATCAGGTCCGTCACCCCTTCCAGCATGCCGAGACCGGCACGCAGGATCGGCACGATGGTCACTTTCTTGCCCTTGATGCTCTGGACGTCCAGCTCGTTGCCGCTCCAGGCGTCAATGGTGGTAGTTTCCAGCTCAAGGTCCTGGGTTGCCTCATAGGTCAACAGCTTGGCGACCTCACTGGCCAGCTCACGGAAGCTCTTGGTGCTGATGCCTGCTGCACGCATCAGGCCGAGCTTGTGCTGGACCAGTGGATGATTGATGGCATGGACGCTCATGGAAATACCTCTTGGGACAGAAGATGGTGCTCATGATTGCGCAGCACTACCCCGCCAGCGAGGGACGATGGCAGGCAGAGAGGCTGGCAAATTGGGCGTATTCTAGCCGAGCAGGACTTTGATGTTAAGCGCACCCGACATCGTCACGGGCGAGGCGGTCAAGAAAATCGCCGACGGCTGAACAGTAATCAGGGTAATCGAAGCGCTCAGCCAGAATCTGACGCGCACGTCGGCCCATTTCACACCGAAGCTCAGGACTGGCGATCCATTTATCAAGCACTTCTGCTGCTGCCACTGGCGATATCACCCTGGCCGCAACGATGGCATCCTCGTCAGGCGAATAGACCCTGACCTCTGGCCCGACGAAAGCGAGATCATGCTCTGCAAGTTCACCTATGGATCTGATGGTGGGAAGCACGGCGCCATTCTCTCCCGCGATGACCTGCTCCGGCAGCCCATCGACATTGCCGACGATGGTCGGCACGCCATGCGCCAAGGCTTCCTGCACCACGTTACCGAATGGCTCACGCCAGGAAGGGCAGATGAAAGCATCCAGCGTGCAATAGAATTCCGACATCTCCTTGACCGCGCCATGAAACGTCACGACATCGGCCAGCCCCCACCTTGTCACCAGTGCTTGCAAGGGGGGTCGCAAAGGCCCGTCTCCCGCGATATGCAGCTCCACATTCGCATGGGTTTCCCGCAGCAATCTGATGGTCTCGAGCGCCACGACAGGCGCCTTGAGTGCCGTCAGTCGACCGGCAAACCCCAACCGGAAGACGTCGCCGTCATGGGTTGCCGTCACCTGCGGTAGCGACATGGCATTGCGTGCCACAAGCGCCGGGCACTCCTCTGATAGACCAAGCTTCAGCTGGAGCATGCGCAGTGATGCATGGGAATTGCAGATGACGCCGGACCAGCGTTCCACGTAGCGCTGGATATCGGGAGCCGGCTCGATGAACCAGGCGCTGCCTCTCTCGAAATGCACGATGGGTACGTCATTTGGGAGAGCAATGGGGAAGTTGCGATATTTATTCCAGATGACCAACTGCTCAAGCGTCAATGATTTCAGCAATTTCCGCTGATACGTAGAACGCAACCATGGAATCTGCCTGGGAAGATTGATGCCACGAGGTCCCTTGACGGAATGAATTCGCCAGAAATGATCACTCAATTCTTCTTGTACGATAGGGTGGATTCGATCGGTCATCGGAAGGACATGATAATCATTTCCGGCTTCCAGCATGGTAGTGAAGAAGCGTGAAAAGTGACGTTCCACTCCGCCCAGATTTCTCAGGCTGACGAGATGACCTATCTTCGGCTGACTTCCCATGGCGCTCCTTCTATGTGAATGCGTCCCTATCGGAAGCCAACATTATCACAACGGAAACATCAGCACCGCGCCATGCCTGACATCCCCGATGACTCACCTGCCCTCTCATGAGAGGATGAGTCCACACCCAACCTCCGACAATCATTGCTCAAGAAGGATACCCAAAATTGGCAAAGTCCTGTGCATATAGGATGGCCAACTTCTCTCGCGTGGCAGACGCCATACTTTCCTGAGCCACACGACAGCGGACATCCCCCTTGTTGCGATGAGCAATGGAGGAATCGATACCCAGCTTCTCAGCGACAATCTTGAAGTCCTGATCCAGCGTCTCGAAATGTCCCAGGAAATCCACCATCAACCTGTCATCTGCCGACATGATGAAAGAAGATTGAGAGTGGAATAACAGATGACTGCGAAAAGCACCTTGCCAGAGCCCGTTTTCCACAAAGTCATCAAAGCCACGATACTTTGCGAGTGAGGCTGCCACGCGACTGTCCTCAGGCCCCTGATTCCCACCCTTCAATATATAATGGTATGCGGAAAAAGCGCGATCATAGGGATTTCGCACAAAGGAGAACTTGAAGTAATTATTGAATTTCTTGCTATCTGCTTTTTTATAAGTTTGCCAGGAAACATGATCTCGGCCTTTTTCACTCTTCTTTCCCAATGCGGCTAGAACCGAGGTCCCGGCGGCCTTGGGAATATGTATGAAAATACATTTGTTGCGATCAAAGTGTTTACGATAAGGGAATTCGTGCTTCAACCACATGACAAGCCTCATACATAGATTGCGAATGATCCATCACCTTGCCGCAAGAGTAGGCAAACAATACGCATTTTTCGTGTACATACCGTCAAAAAAAGGAAGAAGTAGATCATGCGCCAGCGCAATGTTACAGTACATGGAAATAGACTTACGGTGTGACCATCAGCCATGCTCCATATTTTTATATCGTGCGATGAAAACTATGCGCCTCATCTAGCCACGACTATCATGTCCATACTTGATAACTGTCAAAAGCCAGAAGCGCTGAGCTTCATCATTGGTGATGGAGGACTGTCGTCCGACACCATTTCCAGATTGCACGCAATGATCGCGCCCTACCAGTCACAGATCACCTTTACTTACCTGCACGAGAGCAAGTTTGAAGGACTGGAGGTCAAACGTTACGGGCTTTCCATCTATTTCAGATTATATCTGAGTGAGGTCATCGACCCTTCCATTCAACATATCGTATGCATTGATTGCGATACTATCGTCGTGGACGATATCACGACGATCATGGATGACCTGCCGACCCAGGACTTCACGCTGGCCGCTGTGGAGAATATTGGCCGATCTCCTTATAAATCATTGGGCCTGGAGAAAGGCAAATACTTCAACTGCGGCTTGATGTTGATCAACATGCCTCGCTGGAAGGAATATAATATTGGCGAGAGGGCATTATATTTCTTGAGAAAACACCCCGAACTCTGTCTATACCCTGAACAATCCGCACTGAATAAAATTCTCGACGGCCAATGGACACAATTACCGTTGGTCTGGAATGCTCAACGTCCTGCTTACAAGATTCTTGAGAAAAGAATGGATGAACAGCATAGAGCAGAACATGAGTTCCTGGAGTCCATCAAGAAACCCAAGATGATTCACTACATGGGAAAAGGCAGCAAGCCTTGGGAATATGGCTCACTGCATCCATTGAAGGATGTTTACTTTTATTATAGAGCCAAGACGCCATGGGCCTCTGGCAATATCGTCAACAACAAGACACTCAAGAAATCCATTCTGTCTTATATTGAATTGCAGAAGTTATACAAGTACCACAAGAGAAGATCCATGAGTCAGGAGTTGCTTGACGCTCATCGATAACGATTTCCTTGAATGGCATCTCTCGGAGATGCCATTCAATTCATCATCATGGCCGCCTCTTGATTACCGCTTGTCCACTACCTCGGCAATGAAGTCACCAATCCCCTGGCAGTACCGTTGCTGACAGAAATCTCGTGCGATGATCTCGCGGGCGACCGTCCCCATCTCTCTCCGCTGCTCCGGGCTTTCCGCCCAACGCTGCAGGACATCGGCAATGGCGGCCGAGTCCAGGACATGCGCCTGCACGATGGCATCGCGCTCGGGTGAATAGACTCTGTCCGGCCCCTGGACGAAGTCTTCTCCATAACGGGCGAGCTCACCCTTCGGGCGTCCGGGTGTCAGCACCTCACCATTGAGGCCGGAGGTGATCTGCTCCGGCAATCCATCGACATTGCCGACGATCGCAGGCACTCCATGCGCCAAGGCTTCCTGCACCACATTGCCGAACGGCTCGCGCCAGGAAGGACAGATGAAGGCATCGAGGGAAGAATAGAATTCACTCATGTCACTGAGCAGGCCACAGAAGCGGACACTGTCTTCAAGCCCCCACTCGATGACCAATGACTTGAGAGCCGCCTCCAGCGTCCCCGTACCAGCGATCCAAAGCTCAGCATGGGGCACACTGACCTTGAGATCTCGCAGCGCCTCGATGGCAATCACTGGCGCCTTGAGGCCGGTCAGGCGTCCTGCAAAACCGATTCTGAATCGCGATGCCGGATGCGTGGAGGCCTTGTCGGGCAACACGATGGAATTGCGCACCACCTTGCAGGGCAAGGAGTCACGGATGCCGAGCGACAATTGCAACATGCGACTGGCGGCATGGGAGTTGCAGATGATGCCATCGAGCCTCGAGAGGTAATCCTCGACCTCAGGGGTAGGCTCCACGAACCAGGCAGCGCCATGCTCGTAATGGATGAGGCTGATGTGCTCAGGAAAATGCAGAGGATGGTGACGCAGCTTGTTCCACACCACGATTGCCTGCATCTCTTCATCATCGAGCAATCGCGCCTGGCAGTTATCCCGCAGCCAGGGGAGCTGACGCGGGATCTTGATACCGAGATAGCGCTTTATATCGTGCACGCGACCTGGAAAGTCCGCATAGACGGACTGCAGCATCGGATGAATCTCGGGGGTCTGCAACAGCACATGATGATCACGCTCATTGGCGGCCATGCGATAGAAATTGGTGAAGGTGCGCTCGGCCCCTCCCAGGTTCTTGAGACTGATCAGATGACCCGCGCGAGGTCCTTGCAATGTCGGATGCGTCAATGTGGTTTCTCGTCTTCACTCTCAGGTATCAAGCAGTGGCAGCTGCCAATCTATCGGCACATCGCCACGTGCCTCCAGCCAGGCATTGGCCTGTGAGAAGTGACGAGAACCGAAGAATCCGCGGTGCGCTGCGAGAGGCGACGGATGCGGAGCGTGGAGTACCAGATGCTTCTGGCGATCCACGGCCCCCGCCTTCTTCTGGGCATGACTGCCCCAGAGCAGGAAGACGACACCCTCGCAGTGCTGGTTGATCACGTCGATGGCGCGGTCGGTGAACTGCTCCCAACCTTGCTTCTGATGCGAGGCGGCCTTGCCCTGCTCGACCGTCAGCACGCTATTGAGCAGCAACACCCCTTGCTCCGCCCAGCTCTCGAGGAAGCCGTGATCCACGGGTTCGACCCCGACATCGACAGCCAGTTCCTTGTAGATGTTCTTCAGTGAGGGCGGCGGGCGCACGCCGGGGCGTACCGAGAAGCACAGACCATGTGCCTGGTCCGGCCCGTGATAGGGGTCCTGCCCCAGGATCACGACCTTGACGTTGCTCAGCGGGGTCAGCCAGAAGGCGCGAAACCAGTCCTGCGAGTGCGGGTAGATCACCTTGCCGGCATCTTTCTCGGCGCGCAGGAAGGCCTTGAGCCGCTGCATGTACTCGGCATGGAATTCCAGCCCGAGATGCGCCTGCCAGTCGGCAGGCAGCACCTGGGAGCTACCAGAGGTGGCAGTCTCCAACGGCATGTCAGCTGTCGCTCTCTTGCTTCTTGAGCTGCTCGGAGATCGGTTCGACGTAGGCGATTCCCATGTCCCACGGGAACTGGATCCAGCAGTTCTGCGGCACTTCGGTGATGAAGTCATCGACCAGCGGACGGCCTTCCGGCTTGGCATAGACGGTCACGAAATGGGCCTTGGGCAACATGTCGCGCACGGCACGTGCGGTATTGCCGGTGTCGACGAGGTCATCGACCAGCAGCCAGCCGTCACCGTCGTGATCGACGCCCTTGACCACTTCCAGCCCCCCCTGCTCCATGTGATCGTGGTAGCTCTTGATGCACACGGTGTCGATATGGCGGATGCCCAGCTCACGGGCGATCAGGCCAGCCGGGATCAACCCACCACGGGTGATGGCGATGATGCCCTTGTAGTCACGACCGATCAGGTCATGACAGAGCGCGCGCACGTCGCGGTGCAGCTGGTCCCAGGAGACGATGAAATGGTCGTGATAGCGTTCGGAAGACATGTGGGTCACTCGCAATGACGGAACAGGAACAAAGCATGGTGGCTGGCGTGCCACCCTACAAGGGACAGATCGCGCCGGTGTGAAACGACACTGCCGGCGACGACGATATCGGATGTTGTCTGCAACGACGATGGCCCTGCCAGAAGACAGGGCCATCGTCGTTGCGCAGGCTTACTCGGCTTCGGTAAAGCTGCAGGCGGCGAAGACGCTGTGGCCTTCCTCGCGGATCTTGGCGGAACCTCCCAGCTCCGGCAGGTCGATGATCGCGGCGGTCTCCACCACGATACCGCCGGTGCGCTCGATCAGCTTGCAGGCCGCCAGCATGGTGCCACCGGTGGCGATCAGGTCATCCATCACCAGGATGCGATCGCCTTCACGGAAGGCATCGGAATGCAGTTCGACGGTGGACTCACCGTATTCCAGCGTGTAGGTCTCGCTGATGGTCTTGAACGGCAGCTTGCCCTTCTTGCGCACCGGCACGAAGCTGCAGCCCAGCTCATAGGCCAGCGGTGCACCGATGATGAAGCCGCGTGCATCGATGGCGGCGATGGCGTCGATCTCCATCTCCTGATAGCGGTGCACGAAGGAGTCGATCAGCTTGCGGAACGCGGCGGAATTCTGCAGCACCGGCGTGATGTCACGGAAGTTGACACCCGGCTGGGGCCAATCCGGCACGGTGCGGATGACAGACTTGATGTAGTCGCTGTAGATGCTCATTAAAGGGCTCCGTCGAGGAACAGGTATTTGCAGGCAAACAGGACGGCGAGAATCACCAGCCCCGGGCTCAGATCACGATAGCGGCCAGAGAACAGCTTGATCACGGCGTAGCTGATGAAGCCCAGTGCGATCCCGTTGGCAATCGAGTAGGTCAGTGGCATCACCAGGGTGGCGATCACCACTGGCGCGGCTTCGGTAATGTCATTCCAGTCGATGCGCGCCAGGCCACCTGTCATCAGGCAGGCGACATAGAGCAGCGCACCCGCGGTGGCAAAGGCGGGGATGGAGGTGGCCAGCGGTGACAGGAACAGGCTGACGAGAAACAGTCCCGCCACGACCACCGCGGTCAGTCCTGTGCGTCCGCCTGCCGCCACACCGGTGGCAGATTCGATATAGCTGGTGACATTCGAGGTCCCCATCACCGAACCGGCCATGGTCGCGCTGGAGTCTGCCATCAGGGCACGACCGAGACGCGGCAGGTGGCCACGCTCGTTGGTGAGTCCCGCCTGCTGGGATACGGCGATCAACGTGCCCGAGGTATCGAACAGATCGACGAACAGGAACGCGAAGATGATCGACACCATGCCCAGGTTGAAGGCACCGGCGATGTCGAGCTGTGCGAATGTCGGCAGCATGCTCGGCGGCATCGAGGCAAGGCCATGGAAGTCATTGTTGCCGGTCAGGGTCGCCAGCAGCGTCACCACCAGGATGCCGATCATCACGGCGCCGATCACCTTGCGGTAGGACAGCGCGACGATCAGGAAGAATGACAGCAGCGCATACAGGGCTGCCGGCGAGGACAGATCACCCAACGTGACCAGGGTGCCCGGTGCATCAACGACGATGCCGCTGCCCTGCAGCGCGATGATCGCCATGAAAAGGCCGATGCCCGCGGCGATGCCCGTCTTCAGTGAGGCCGGAATGGCGTTGATGATCCACTCCCGGATCTTGAAGGCGGAGAGCAGGAAGAAACTCACCCCGGACAGGAAGACCGCGCCCAGCGCGATCTGCCAGGGAACGCCCATCTGCCAGGGAACGCCCATCTGCCCCGCCACCGTATAGGTGAAGAAGGCCGTCAGGCCCATGCCGGGTGCCAGCGCGATCGGGTAGTTGGCGTAGAGCCCCATGATCAGGCAGCCAAGGGCAGCTGCCAGACAGGTCGCCACGAAGACGGCGCCGTGATCCATGCCGGTGGAGGCCAGCATCGAGGGGGCAACGAAGATGATATAGGCCATCGCCAGGAAGGAAGTGAATCCGGCGATGACTTCGGTACGCACATTGGTACCGTGCTCCGAGAGCTTGAAGAGACGTTCCAGCATGAGGGAAACCCTTATCCTTGAGCAGTGCCTGTCCGGCAAGCCGCAGTGGTCGATGACGTTCGGGAACAGCGGATCAACACGAACTCACTCGGACAGGTATGCTGCACAGGGGGCAACCATGGCTTCCCCCTCGTTCAGCCTGCCTGAACCACGATGCCCTGCCGGTGGCAGGGCATCGAAAGGCGCAACATGGTACCCAAAGGTCTGCAGCGAATCGAGCATTGCAGGCATATTTCCTGACCGGTCAGACGGGTTCTGGCGTCCTGCCAGCGAATTGACCCCGCAGGAAGCCTGCAAGCCTCATGCCAGCCGTGAGGCCATGACGCGCTCCACCGTCTCGACGATGGCCTGGGTCTGGGGGTCCACCTCGAGATTGACCCGATCCCCCACCGCGCGCTCACCCATCAGGGTGCGCTCCAGAGTTTCCGGTATCAGATTGACGCAGAAACGCGTGCCCTGGACCTCCCCGATGGTCAGACTGACACCGTCAAGTCCCACATAGCCCTTGTCGAACAGGAAACGCATCAGCTCAGCGGGAGCCTGGAACCAGATCCGGCGATTGTCAGCCGTGGCTTCAATGGCATCGAGGGTGACCATCGCCATGACGTGACCGGACATGGAGTGGCCACCGATTTCATCCCCGAAGCGCGCTGCCCGCTCGATGTTGACCCGACTGCCCACCTTGAGCTCGCCGAGGTTGGTCAGTCGCAGTGTCTCACGCATCAGATCGAAACTGGCCAGCTGACCCTCGAGTGCCGTCACGGTCAGGCAGCAACCGTTGTGCGCCACTGACGCCCCGGTTTCCAGCCCCTGCTCCAACCCCTGCGGCAACCGGACCTGATGGGTACGAAACTCCGGACGCTCTTCAATGGCGACCACTTCCGCCATGCCTTGCACGATACCGGTGAACATGCGCTTCCTTATCCTTGCACTGCTTCCCGCAGAGCGGGAACCCATGAATATGATGACAGGCCATGACACCCGGGCACTGATGACACCACGAGATCCGACATGCCGATGGGAAATCCTAGCATGCCGGACTCGATGCCGGCAGCCATCACGCCTCCTTCACGCCATCGAGCGAAGCGAAGATGAGCAGGCCTGCTGTCAAGGGTTGGCCTTGCGCCACGGGGCTGGCAAGGCGCCCTGCGTGTAAGACATCTCTGACAGCGAGTATCGGCAAATTGCCATATCGAACGCCAGTTCGAATAAACCGTCAACGCCAGACCAAAGTCGTTGACACCCCGAGGGTGACTGATAGAATGCGCCTCAAATCTGTTTGGCGCCGATTTGTACCCGGATTGCGGGCGCCCACTTCGAGAGTCTGTCTCCCGGGGTGCAAGTTCTGCTAAAAGGGTGTGTCCAGCGTTGATGGCCACCCATCTTGGGTGGTCTTTTTTTCCTCTCTGGATCACTCTCCTCTTGCCAGGCGTGCCTTGCCCTTCTCGGCGCAGTGCACGACACACGCAGAACAGGCGGCTTGCCGCAGACCTTCGCCCGCATTCCGGTTGGTGCCTTAACCATTCGGACCCCCATGATCACACTCAAGAACGTCTCCAAGACTTACGGCAGTGGTGACAAGGCCGTGGTCGCGCTCAAGGATGCCTGTCTCACGGTTCCCCAGGGCGCCATTACCGGTGTCATCGGCCTGTCCGGTGCCGGAAAATCGACCCTGATTCGCTGCGTCAATCTGCTCGAACGCCCCACCGAGGGCAGTGTCGTGGTCGATGGTCAGGAGCTGACCGCACTCGACGACAGCGCCCTGCGTCGTGCTCGCCACCAGATCGGCATGATCTTCCAGCACTTCAACCTGCTGTCCTCGCGCACCGTCTTCGCCAACGTGGCCTTGCCGCTGGAACTGGCCGGAATCTCCAAGGCCGAGATCAGCCAGCGCGTCGAGCCACTGCTGGAACTGACCGGCCTGAGCGACAAGGCAAGCCAATATCCTGCCCAGCTGTCCGGCGGACAGAAGCAGCGCGTCGCCATCGCTCGCGCACTCGCCAGCCGCCCCAAGGTGCTGCTGTGCGATGAAGCCACCTCGGCGCTCGACCCCCAGACCACTGCCTCCATTCTCGAGCTGCTCAAGGACATCAATGCCAAGCTGGGCCTGACCATCCTGCTGATCACCCATGAAATGGAAGTGGTCAAGAGCATCTGTGATCAGGTCGCATTGATCAGCGGCGGCGAGCTGGTGGAAGTGGCAGCGGTCGGCGACTTCTTCACTGCCCCGCAGACCCGCCTGGGCCGCGAATTCCTCAATGAATTCCTGGAACTCGAACCACCGCGCGCACTGGTCGAGCGCCTGGAGGCGACTCCCGGCCCGCACACCCATCCAGTGGTCCGTCTGGCCTTCAGTGGCGACGCCGTCTCCACGCCGCTGATCTCGCGCCTTGCGCGTGAGTGTCAGGTGGACGTCAGCATCCTGCAGGCCAAGGTGGAATCCATTCAGGACCGCACTCTGGGCCTGATGATCGCCGAACTGATGGGCGACAGCGCCCAGACCCAGCAGGCGCTGGACTATCTCGAATCCCACGACCTGAAAGTGGAGGTGCTCGGCCATGTCACCCGCACTGCTTGAACTCGTCCTGTCTTCCACCCTCGAGACCCTCTACATGGTCGCGGTGGCAGGCCTGATCTCCGCGGCACTCGGCATTCCGCTGGGCGTGGCACTCTACACCTCGCGCCCGGGCCAGATTCTCGCGCGCCCGGTGCTCAACAGCGTGCTGAGCATCATCACCAACATCGGCCGCTCGGTGCCCTTCATCATTTTGATGGTGGCGATCATCCCGCTGACGCGCCTGATCGCCGGCAGCTCGATCGGCACCAACGCCGCCATCGTGCCGCTGACCATCGCCTCGATCCCCTTCGTCGCCCGTCTGATCGAAGGCGCCTTGAATGAAGTCGGCCCGGGGCTGGTCGAAGCCGCTCAGGCCATGGGTGCCACGCCGATGCAGATCATCACCAAGGTCCTGTTGCCGGAAGCACGCGGCGGCATCATCAATGGTCTGACCATCACCGTGGTCACCTTGATCAGCTATTCCGCCATGGCCGGTACCGTCGGTGGCGGCGGCCTGGGGGATCTCGGCATCCGCTACGGCTACAACCGCTTCGACCCGATGGTGATGCTGGTGACCGTGGTCATCCTCGTCGTCATGGTGCAGGGCTTCCAGAGCCTGGGCGACCATCTGGTGCGCAAGTCGAACCACAAGTAAGCCTCGCTTCATGAGCGGTGACTGATCCACCAGTGGCGATCGATCTACAAATCACATGGCTTTCGGTATCGTGACGGCTCATCACAATGAGCCGTCACTCATAACATCCCGCGGACCCCGCCGGTCACGTCGGATCACAAGGAGAACATCGATGCGCAACATGCTGACCACGCTTTCTTCCCCGCTGCGCCTTGCCGGTGCTGCCACCCTGCTCGGCGCCACCCTGCTGGCAGGCTGCGGCAACGACGCGTCCGACGAGAACACCCTCAAGATGGGTACCGTCGCAGGTCCGGAAACCGAGGTGATGAAGGTCGCAGCCGAGATCGCCAAGGAAAAGTACGACCTGAACGTCGAGATCACCGAGTTCACCGACTACGTGTCTCCCAACGCCGCTCTGGCCGATGGCTCGCTGGATGCCAACGCCTACCAGCACCAGCCGTACATGGAATCCATGGTGCGTGAGCGCGGCTACAAGTTCGCCAGCGCCGGCAAGACCTTCGTGTACCCGATCGGTGCCTATTCCGAGAAGTACGAAGACATCAGCGAACTGCCGGACGGCGCGACCATCGCACTGCCGAACGACCCGTCCAACGAAGGCCGCTCCCTGATCCTGATGCACGACCTGGGCATGATCGAGCTGACCGACAAGGACAACCTCGAAGCGACCCCGATCGACGTCGCCAAGAACCCGCATGACTACCAGTTCAAGGAAATCGAGGCTGCCCAGCTGCCGCGCATCCTGCCGGACGTCGACCTGGCCTTCATCAACAACACCTTCGCTCAGCCGGCTGGCCTGAAACCGGAAGACGCGCTGATCCGTGAAGGCGCCGAGTCCCCGTACGTCAACCTGATCGTCGTGCGCCAGGGCGATGAAGACAGCGAGAAGGTGCAGAAGCTGGTCAAGGCCTACCAGACACCGGAAGTCGAAGCCAAGGCCGAAGAGCTGTTCAAGGGCGCTGCGGTACCGGGCTGGAAATAAGCCTTCGAGCGCAAGCTGACAGCCGCATGACGCAAAGCGCCGACCCTGAGGTCGGCGCTTTTGCATCTGATTGATGAATCCCCCCATCACGTCCAGATGCCGACGCGGCGCAAGAGCGCGCGCGCAGGGCGTGCTTGAAACAGGCGACCCGCGACCGCATCCCTGCGTCACCGGCATCAACCCGCCATCCACTCAGGAGCCAACATGGCCACTCGTCCCGACTACTCACTGCTGGCCCGCCAGCTGGACGCCACGCTCGACACTCGCGACTGGCTGACCAACGCCTCCCAGACGGCTGCCTTCATCAACATGACGGTGGCGGACCTCAACTGGGCTGGCTTCTATGTGCAACGTCAGCCGCAGATCCTGCACCTGGGACCGTTCCAGGGTCAGCCGGCCTGCCACCCGATCCCCTTCACCAAGGGCGTGTGTGGCGCTGCCGCGACCCAGCGCACCACTCAGCGCATCGCGGATGTGCATGCCTTCCCGGGCCATATCGCCTGTGACGCCGCGTCGCGCAGCGAGCTGGTCATCCCCGTTCTCATCGAGCAGAACGGCCAGCAAGTGCTGTGGGGCGTGCTGGACCTGGATAGCCCCAGCCCCGAGCGCTTCGATGAAGAGGATCAAGCCGGCATCGAACGCCTGGTCGAGATCTTCATCGCCTCCAGCGATTTCGACAGCGTGCCCGCCTGATACGCCCATCAGGTGCTGACATCATGTCCTGCCGCCCGCCATGCCTCCTGCATGGCGGGCGGTCTGCGTTGCGGCGGGTCAGGCCTTTCTTGCATAGCCCTCGCACAGCCCCTTGCAAAGCCCCTTGCACAGCCCCTGGCGAGATGACACGTTAAGAGCTCTCTGACCCGACAGGAGCAGAACATGTCATCCCAGTCAACATCACATGACGCGTCTTCCTCAGCGCCTTCCTCATCTTCATCGACCGCTCATCCTGCCCCGCATGCCGAAGGCTCTCTCCAGAATCACGATGACGCCCACGCAGGGCTCGAGCAGGTCATCGCGCATCTCGAGCGCCTCAAGGCCTTCACGGCACGTACCGGCAATGACCTGGGCGCCAAGCGCACCCTGCTGGAAGGCTACTTCGCCGCCGATGCCAGCATTCTCGACACCGGCGTGACGCCACGCCTCGAGATGCTGCCGGGAGGAAACGGCGAGCGCCTCTGCGAGGTATTGCCCGCACCAGACGGCGCACCGACACCTGCACGTCGCCTGCTGTACGTGCATGGGGGTAGCTGGATCGCCGGCTCCCCCGCCGGCCATCGCCCGCTGGCCAGCCGTCTGGGCCGCACGGCGCGCGCCGAGACCTACACGCTGGATTATCGCCTCGCCCCTGAGGCGCCCTTCCCGGCAGGCCTGGAAGACGTACTGGCCGCATGGCACTGGCTGTGCCGCGAGTTTCCGGATGACCACCTGCTGCTGGCCGGAGACAGTGCGGGCGGCAACCTCACGCTCTCGGCCCTCAACGCGCTCAAGAGCGCAGGCGAGCGACTGCCGGACGCGGTGATCGCCTTCTCGCCCGCCACTGACCTCAGCTGGGGCAGCGCCTCGCTGTCGCGCAAGGCCGAGGTAGACCCGATCCTCGACCCCAATCTGCTGCCCTTCGTGAGCATGGCCTATGTGCAGGACGGTACCGACATGAGCGATCCACGCATCTCGCCGCTGGAGGGGAATCTGTTCGACCTGCCACCGACGCTGATCCAATGCGGCGAGGCGGAAATCCTGCTCGATGACAGTCGTCGCTACGCCGCGCAGGCACAGGATTGCGGCTCACCTGTCACGCTCAGCCTGTGGCCGGACATGCCGCATGTGTTCGTCGGCTTCGCACCGCTGCTCAGCGCTGCCAACGCCGCCCTCAAGGAAGCCGGTGACTTCCTCGACACCACGCTTGCCTGACAGCACGGCCAGCGCCAGCGCTTCTCGACAGGCGTGTCTGACGCGCACACGAAAACGCCCGACTCGATGAGCCGGGCGTTTTCTGGAATCTGGTAGGACCAGGCGGATTTGAACCGCCGACCTCCACGATGTCAACGTGGCGCTCTAACCAACTGAGCTATGGTCCTGGATGAGGCTGATGGATCACTGTCACTTGAAGTTTCTGCTTGGTAGGACCAGGCGGATTTGAACCGCCGACCTCCACGATGTCAACGTGGCGCTCTAACCAACTGAGCTATGGTCCTGTATCAAGTGGCGCGATGTTGCCATCGATGCCGATGCTGGTAGGACCAGGCGGATTTGAACCGCCGACCTCCACGATGTCAACGTGGCGCTCTAACCAACTGAGCTATGGTCCTGTGTCAGCAGCTGAATGAGGGAAGCGTTTGTGGTGCGAAGCGCTTTGCCCTGTCAGCGAGGACGTATTCTACTTATCTTCCGTTTTGATGCAACCCCCTGATGATAAAAAAATTTCTCGCCTGAGTAGCATCGCGATACTCGCCGTATGCGCCTTCTTTCAGGCGTCTCACCGGAGTCACCGATCCTCCCCCGAGAACGCGCGAGGCGGTGCCAGCCCATGCCGGCACCGCCTCACTTCTTTACGCCCTCAGCGCCGCGCAAGCGACATCACAAGGCAACGGGGCGTCAAAACAATACCCATCGCAGTCCCGCGGCCACAGCCGCCCCCAGCAAGGGGCCGGCGATCGGCACCCAGGCATACCCCCAGTCAGAACTGCCCTTGCCCGGAATCGGCAGAAGCCAATGCGCGACACGTGGCGCAAGATCGCGCGCCGGGTTCATCGCATTGCCGGTCGGGCCACCCAGTGACAGACCGATGGCCCATACCAGCGCCCCGATGAGATACGGCAATACCCGGTCAGTGATCAGCTCGCTGTTGACCATGCTGCCGATCGCGAAGACGAGAACCACCGTCGCGATCGCCTCACTGACGACATTCGCCAATCGGGAATCGACTGCCGGATCGGTACAGAAGACCGCACGCTTGCGCAGCGGGTCACGGGTCACCTTCCAGTGGGGGTAATACGCCGCCCACACCAGCACGGCCCCGGTGAAGCATCCCAGCATCTCCGCCAGCATCATCCTGGCCACCTCGAGCACGCTTGCATGCACGCCCAGCAGATACTTGGCGAGGGTGACCGCTGGATTGAGATCTCCGTAGGGAGAGCCTGTCGAGGTCGACACCAGCACCCCGACCATCACCGCAAAGCCCCAGCCGGCATTGATCATCAACCAGCTGGAACCGGTTCCCTTGGTCTTGCGCAGCATCGCATTGGCGACGACTCCGCCGCCCAGCAGGATCATGAGCGTGGTACCCAGAAATTCGCCCGTCATGACGTCAGTCCACATGCCAGATGACCTCCGTCACTTGTCCCCATCCACCACCCACTGTGTCTTCCAGCCCCGAGAGAGGTCGCGGCATCGCTCCCCCAGACAGGAATGTCGGCACACGGGCACAAAGACTTCGCCCCGTCGAGTGACGGGGCGAAGGAGGCGTTACATTGCCACAGCTGACGAGGTGGCTCCAGCCACTCGCGACAGAAGGGCTTACAGCAGTAGATTCCACATGCTGGCCGCGATCAATGCCCCCGCCAGCGGGCCGGCGATGGGCACCCAGGCATATCCCCACCCGGAGGCACCCTTGCCATGGATCGGCAGCAGCGAGTGCGCGATGCGAGGACCAAGATCACGCGCCGGATTGATGGCATAGCCCGTGGCGCCACCCAGCGACAGCCCGATGGCCCACACCAGCATGCCGACCAGATACGGCAGCAGGCCGGCACTGATCTTGCCGGAACCGACGATGGCGCCGATGCCGAAGATCAGCACCACGGTGCCGATCACCTCACTGAGCATGTTGCCCAACCGGCACTCGACCGCGGGGTCAGTACAGAACACCGCACGCTTGAGGCCAGCGTCGCCGGTACGCTTCCAATGCGGCAGATAGGCCAGCCACACCATCACCGCACCGGCGAAGCAGCCCAGCATCTGGGCGATGACATGACGCGCCACATCGATGAGGGTGGCATGCACCCCGAGCAGGTACTTGGCGAGGGTCACCGCCGGATTGAGGTCCGCCTGGGGCGAGCCGGTGGAAACGGCCACGAACACCCCGATCATCACCGCAAATCCCCAGCCGGTGGTGATCACGATCCACCCGGAGCCGTTGCCCTTGGTATCCGCGAGTACCACGTTGGCGACCACACCGCCGCCGAAGAGGATCAGGAACAGGCAACCGAGAAACTCGCCCGTCATGACGTCAGTCCACATGTCAGTGACCTCCGTCGCTCTTCACCCGTTCGACGGCTTCCAGCCAACCGGCATAGAGGCGCTCACGTTGCTCTTCCGCCATCTCCGGCGCGAAGGTGCGCTCGCAGTGCCACAGCTCGCTGATCTCCTCCAGACTTTCATACCAACCGATATGCAGGCCGGCCAGATACGCCACACCCAGCGCCGTGGTTTCCAGCACGCGCGGGCGATCCACCTTCACGCCCAGCATGTCGGAGAGGAACTGCATCACCCAGTTGTTGCTGACCATGCCGCCATCCACGCGCAGATTCGCGCAATTGATGGTGACGTCATCCAGCATGCACTCCTGCAGATCTCGGGTCTGATAGCACACCGATTGCAGGCCGGCCGCGACGATGTCGGTGATGCCGGTACCTCGGGTCAGCCCCAGGATCGCGCCGCGAGCCTGCGGGTCCCAGTGTGGCGCTCCCAGGCCGGTGAAGGCCGGCACCATGTAGACGCCGTGATCTGCGCTGGCCGCACGTGCCAGCGGCTCGGTCTCGGAGGCGTCGGAGAACAGCTTCAGGCCATCACGCAGCCACTGCACGGTGGCGCCGGCCACGAAGATGCTGCCTTCCATGGCGAAGGTCGGCTTGCCGTTGAGGCGATAACCGACGGTGGTGAGCAGACGGTTCCTGGACAGCTCCATCTTCTCGCCGGTGTTCATGATCATGAAGCAGCCCGTGCCATAGGTGCTCTTGCTCATGCCCGGCGTGAAACAGGCCTGCCCGACCAGCGCCGCCTGCTGATCGCCCGCCACGCCACGGATCGGCATTGCCGCCCCGAACAGCTGCGGATCGGTGGTGCCGAAATCATCACTGGAATCCAGCACTTCCGGCAGCAGGCATTCCGGGATGCCGAACAGCGCCAGCAGCTCGCTGTCCCAGCACTGATCAACGATGTTGAACAGGCAGGTGCGCGAGGCATTGGTGGCATCGGTCACGTGACGGGCCCCACCGGTCAGCTTCCAGATCAGATAGCTGTCGACGGTTCCGAAGGCCAGTTCGCCCTTCTCGGCGCGCGCACGCACGCCTTCGACGTTCTCGAGAATCCAGCGCAGCTTGGTCGCGGAGAAGTACGGGTCGATCAGCAGGCCGGTCTTGCGCTGAATCATCTCGCCATGGCCGGCATCGAAAAGCTCACGGCAGTACTCGTGGGTCCGGCGGTCCTGCCAGACGATGGCGTTGTAGACCGGTACGCCGGTCTTGCGGTCCCAGACGATCGTGGTCTCACGCTGGTTGGTGATCCCGATGGCCGCGACCTGCTCAGCGCCGATATTGGTATTGATCAGCGCCTGATGCACGGTGCGCTTCACCGATCCCCAGATATCATCGACGTGATGCTCGACCCAGCCGCTGTTCGGAAAGTGTTGCGCAAATTCTTCTTGTGCCAGTCCGGTCACCGCGCCTTCACGATCGAAGAGGATGGCGCGCGAGCTGGTGGTTCCCTGGTCAATGGACAGAATGTGGTTGGTCATCGTCAATATCTCCCGGTAGTCCGTTACAAGATGGCCCGCCCATGCCACGTTCAGCGGGCCATTTGAATGATCATGTTTCCGCTGGGAATCAGCTGGCGGTGCGTGCCGACATGCGAGCGCTCTCGAAGATCGTCAACGACAACAGGACGACCGCCATCACGCACGAGCCAATCAACAACATGAAACCACCATCCCATCCATAGGCATCTACCGTATAGCCTACCAAGGCACTGGCAGCGACAGAGCCGCCCAGGTAACCGAACAGGCCGGTGAAGCCAGCCGCGGTCCCTGCCGCCTTCTTGGGTACCAGCTCAAGCGCCTGCAGACCGATCAGCATGACCGGGCCATAGATCAGGAAGCCGATAGCGACCAGACACAGCATGTCGATTCCCGGATTACCGGCAGGATTCAACCAATAGACAGTGGTGAAGACGGCGACCAGCGCCATGAAGCACACCCCTGTCGCACCGCGGTTGCCCCGGAACAGCTTGTCGGACAACCAACCACACAGCAGCGTGCCGGGGATACCGGCCCACTCATACAGGAAATACGCCCAGGAGGACTTGTCGACGCTGAAGCTCTTGGCTTCCTGCAGGTAGGTCGGCGCCCAGTCGAGGACCCCGTAACGCAGCAGATACACGAAGACATTCGCCAGCGCGATGTACCAGAGCATGCGATTCTTGAACACGTACTTGACCAGGATCTCCCGCGTGGAGAATTCCTGTTCGTGGCTTTCATCGTATCCCGGCGGGTAGTCATTCTTGTGCTTCTCGATGGGAGGCAAGCCACAGCTCTGCGGCGTGTCTCGCATGGTCAGCAGGGCGAAGATCGCCACGAAGACGGCCAGCGCGGCAGGCACATAGAACGCGGACTGCCAGTCGTTGAACCAGGCCATGCCAAGAATGAACAGCGGACCGACAAGTCCGCCGCCGACGTTATGGGCCACGTTCCACACCGAGACGATCTGGCCACGCTCACTCTGTGACCACCAGTGCACCATGGTGCGACCGCAGGGCGGCCATCCCATGCCCTGCACCCACCCATTGAGGAACAGCAGCACGAACATGATGCCGATGCTGGAGGTTGCCCAGTCAGTGAAACCGAACAGGAACATGATGCCGGCAGACATCAGAAGACCGGCAGGAAGGAAGTAGCGCGGGTTGGAGCGGTCAGAGACAGCCCCCATCACGAACTTGGAGATGCCATAGGCGATCGACACGCCGGCAAAGGCCAGACCAAGATCACCACGGGAATAGCCCTGCTCCACCAGGGAAGGCATGGCCAGGGAGAAGTTCTTGCGTACCAGATAGTAGCCGGCATAGCCTAGAAAGATACCGAGAAAGATCTGCCATCTCAGTCGCTTATAGGTGTCGTCTACCTTGGCGTCGTGAAGCGGTGTGGCGTGCACCGCGGATTTGAATAAACCGTACATTCTGCTGCTCGCTCCTGATTTTACGACACCGACCTCTACACGGGCATAGCGACGCCTTGACAGACGCGCTTGGTGTTCGAATGCGAAAGTACAGGCTTCACATCGGTGTCACAATGCGAAAAGCACCGATATTCGCTAGACCTTTGTCTACACGAGCATGACAATCCTTGCTATTCAGTAAGTTATGCATGATTTCGTATAACTTCAACGGCTTGCACCCACCAGGTCAATCAGTGCTACCACTGGCGTCACCGCGAGCATGTATCAAAAAGAACATCAAACGAACATTCTGGATGGCACACCGCCCCGCCTCACCATCTACGGGGCACCTGGTCGAGCAGCAACCGCACGCAGGATCACGTTGCCTGCGCGACGGTTCAGAGCAGACGTCTTTTCACCGGACATGAGCAAGAGGACAGGATGATGCAGTCCAAGCGCCACCGCGCCATCGTCGAACTGATCACGCGTCAGGGCTATGCCTCCATCGAGCAGCTGGCGAGTCACTTCAAGGTCACGCCGCAGACCATTCGCCGTGATCTCAACCAGCTCTCGGAAGCCGGTGCCCTAAAGCGTGTCCATGGGGGGGCGGGACTTGAATCCAGCACGGTGAACACTGCCTACAGCACGCGCAAGACCCTGAACCTGGAAGCCAAGCGGCGCATCGCTCGCACCCTCGCCAACGAGATACCGGATCACGCCTCGCTGTTCATCAACATCGGCACCAGCAATGAGATGGTCGCCGAGGCGCTGTGTGATCATCACGGACTGGAAGTCATCACCAACAACCTCAACGTGGCAGCCATTCTCCAGCACAAGGAGGATTTCAATGTCATCGTCGCCGGTGGCATGGTGCGCTCCCGCGATGGCGGCATCATCGGCGAGGCCACCATCGACTTCATCAATCAGTTCAAGGTGGATTACGGCATCATCGGCATCAGCGGCATCGATGAAGATGGCTCGCTGCTGGAGTTCGACTATCAGGAAGTGCGTGTCGCCCAGGCGATCATCCACAACTCGCGCCAGGTATTCCTGATCGCGGATCACTCCAAGTTCCAGCGCAATGCCGTGGTGCGTCAGGGCAACCTGAGCCAGCTGGATGCGCTGTTCACGGATATCCAGCCTCCGGAAAACATTCTGAGACTGATGCACCAGCATGAAGTGGCCTTGCATGTTGCGGTATCCGACGAGGCCGGGAACGCCTGATCCACGGCGCAGAGCGCCCAGCCACGCGGAACGCCTGTCGTCTCGCCATCCCCTTCCTCATCGTTGAGTCATTTCCCACGTCAAGCCGTGCGTCATGCCGTGGCGTGGGTTGCCGCTCTTCTTCTCTTCTTCTCTTTTTCTCTTCTTCCTAGCCTGCTCCTCCTCGGCTCTCTTCTCATCCTCCTGCTCAGCAAGCTCCCCTTGCATCGGGCATCTCGCCTTGCGGTGCGCCGGCAGGCTGCAGAAAAGCCCGTCGGCCAGTGCCCCGAGCGCATGGGCGAAGAGGCAGATCTTCATCCGACTGTCATATCCCGCATCGACACTGTGAAAAATGTTCAGGCAGGACAACAGGTTGAACATGGTGCAATGCCGGGTCGCTTGTTCGAGCCCATTATGCGCACTTTCGAAAATCGAGATGCCACAAGAATCACCTTGATGTTCGACTTTCACTAAGCTATGTTCACTTTCGAAACTTATCACGCGCACCGAACCGGTGCCGCCCCATCTCGATCTCCCCGGTAGCGCCGGGCACGTGCAGGAGCAGCCCATGTCCCGCGACAACGACGCACTTATCGACCTCTTCATCATCGGCGGTGGCATCAATGGTGCCGGTATCGCCAATGACGCCAGCGGGCGCGGCCTGAGCGTGGCACTGTGCGAGCAGAATGATCTGGCCAGCGCCACCTCTTCCGCCAGCAGCAAGCTGATCCATGGCGGCCTGCGCTACCTGGAACACTACGAGTTCCGGCTGGTACGTGAAGCCCTGCAGGAGCGTGAAGTGCTGCTCAAGAAGGCACCGCACATCATCTGGCCCCTGCGCTTTATCCTGCCGCACCAGCCACATCTGCGTCCGGCCTGGATGATCCGCGCCGGCCTGTTCCTGTATGACCACATCGGCAAGCGAGAGACCCTGCCAGCCTCCAAGGGGCTCAAGTTCGGTGAGCAGAGCCCCTTGGTCAGCGAGATCACCCAGGGCTTCGAATATTCCGACTGCTGGGTGGATGATGCGCGCCTGGTCATCACCAACGCGCTTCAGGCTCAGGAGCAAGGCGCGGAGATCATGACGCGCACTCGCTGCGTCGGGGCACGCGACGTGAACGGGCATTGGGAGCTGACGCTGGAGAACATCGACAGCGGTGAGACCTTCACCCGCCACGCCCGCACATTGGTGAATGCCGCCGGACCGTGGGTGGAGTCCTTCATCAAGGGTGCCACCGAGCGCACGCCGCGCTACGGCATCCGCATGATCCAGGGCAGCCACCTGATCGTGCCGCGCCTCAATACCGATGATCGCGCCTTCATCCTGCAGAACAAGGACAAGCGCATCGTCTTCGTGCTGCCCTATCAGGAAGACTTCAGCCTGGTCGGCACCACGGACGTGCGCTACAAGGGCGACCCCTCCGAGGTGGCCTGCTCCAGCGATGAAACCGACTACATGCTCGAGGTGGTCAACCATCACTTCAAGCGCAAGCTGAGCCGCGATGACGTCATCTCCTCCTTCTCCGGCGTACGCCCGCTGTGCGATGACGAGTCAGCCGACCCGTCAGCGATGACCCGCGACTACACCTTGCACCTGGATGACAGCGGCGCGCCGATGCTGTCCATCTTCGGTGGCAAGATCACCACCTATCGCAAGCTGGCCGAATCCGCGCTGGAAGATCTGAAGCCGCTGCTGCCCAACATGGGTGAGCCGTGGACCCACGAGAAGGCCTTGCCGGGGGGAGACATCGAGAGCCGCGCGGCCTTCACTCGCCAGCTGGTCCGCGACTTCCCGTTCCTGGGAGAGGCTCGCGCCAGACGCCTGGCTTCCAGCTATGGCAGCCTGTGCCTGCACTTCCTCGACGGCAAGAAGAGCGAAGCCGAGCTTGGCGAAGACTTCGGTGCCGGCCTGAGCGCCGCCGAGATCGATTACCTGGTCGAGCGTGAGTGGGCACATGAGGTACAGGATGTGGTGTGGCGGCGTACCAAGCTGACCCTGCGCCTGAGCGATGAGCAGAAGGCCCGTATCGGCGAGTACCTCAAGGAACGCCTGATGGCGCACGCCGCCTGACGCATCGCTGATTCATCTGCTCGCGACATCAGAATGCCCGCCCTCCTGACTGGAGGGCGGGCTTTCTGTCGTTTACTCGCAGATTCTTGCCTGCTGACTCTTGCCTGCTGACGCTTGCTGTCGGCCTTGCGGGGGCACGCTTACTGGATGCCGCCCTCGGTCAGCTTGGCCGGGTCCAGCAGACGCTCCAGCGTCTCACGGTCGAGATCCGTCTCCTCCTCGGCCACCTCGAGGATCGGCCGGCCGGCCTGATAGGCCACCTTGGCGATACGTGCGGCCTCGTTGTAACCGATCACCGGATTGAGTGCCGTGACCAGAATCGGGTTCCTGGCCAGCGGCGCTTCGATGTTGTCCCGCCGCACCGTGAAGGTGGCAATGGCCTTGTCCGCCAGCAGGCGGCTGACATTGGCGCTCAGCGTGATCGAGGACAGCAGATTGTTGGCGATCAACGGCAGCATGACATTGAGCTGGAAGTTGCCGCTCTGACCGGCGATGCCGATGGTGGCATCGTTGCCCATCACCTGGGCAGCCACCTGGGCGGCGGCTTCCGGAATCACCGGATTGACCTTGCCCGGCATGATGGAGCTGCCCGGCTGCAAGGCCTCAAGCTCGATCTCGCCCAGCCCGGCCAACGGCCCGGAGTTCATCCAGCGCAGGTCATTGCTGATCTTCATCATCGCCACGGCGTAGGTCCGCAGGTGGCCGGAAAGCTCGACCGCGGAATCCTGACAAGACAGCGCCGCGAAGAAGCTGTCGGCCGGACGGAAGGCGTGCCCGGTCTGAAGCGAAAGGCGCTTGGCCATGCGTTCGGCAAACTCGGGATGCGCGTTGATGCCACTGCCGACGGCCGTGCCGCCCTGGGCGAGACGCTCGAGACGCGGCAGCGACTCCTCGATGCGCTCGATGGCCTGTGCCACCTGGGATTGCCATGCCCCCAGCTCCTGACTCAGACGAATCGGCATCGCGTCCATCAGGTGGGTGCGGCCGGTCTTGACGACATCATCGACCTCCGCCGCCTTGCTCGCGATCACGTCGTGCAGATGACGCAGTGCAGGCAGCAAGGTATCGGTGACGGCAATGACCGCCGACAGGTGAATCGCCGTCGGGATGACATCGTTGCTGGACTGCCCCATGTTGACGTGGTCATTGGCGCCGACCTTGAGGTCGCTGTTCTCGCTTTCCAGCTGGGCATTGGCCAGATGCGTCAGCACTTCATTGACGTTCATGTTGGTCGAGGTGCCGGAACCGGTCTGGAAGACATCGACCGGGAACTGATCCGCATGCTCGCCATCGATGATCTGGCGCGCCGCCTTGACGATGGCACCGGCACGCGCCTCATCCAGCAACTCGAGGTCGAGATTGACCTCTGCCGCGGCAAGCTTGATGCGCGCCACCGCCTGGATGAACGGTGCCGGCAAAGGCTGGCCGCTGACCGGGAAGTTGTCCACCGCACGCTGGGTCTGCGCCCCGTAGAGTGCACTGACCGGCACCTCGAGTTCGCCCATGCTGTCCTGTTCGCGACGGGTCTGGCTGCTCATGCAATGACTCCCTGTGATGACACCAGGCAGCGGCTCGTGTGACTGGCGCTGCCGGTAGGCGTGAATGGATTGCCCCCATGATCACGTGGGGCCTTGGGGGAATCCAATCAAGCCACTTGATGGTAGTGATTATCAATAACAATCATCAGATTTCCGCGTTGCCCTTCACGACCCGCCACTAACCTGCTGATGACAACGTGATTCTGGCATGCCAAGCGCTGTGACGAGCTCGTGGGGGTCGGTTACACTGTGCGGCGATTCGGTGGTCCGCCGCGCCCTGCCTGCGCCGGTGCGCGGCGGCATCGCTCACGACATCCTCTTCCATTCTCTGTCGACGGAATCTCCTGGCACCCGATGTCCACTTCTCTGCTGCTGATGCCCGCCATGTCTGCGACTCGCCTGCTCACTCCCGGTCTTGTCATTCGCGAGGGGGAATCGGCATGAACTGGCTATCGCACAATCCCTACTTCACCTATCTGCACCGCCAGCGCCTGCATATCCTGCGGGTCACCGTCGCCCTGACGCTCTGTTTCAGCATCATCGAGCTGTTCGATCTGCCGCACAGCTCCTGGGCACTGGTCAGCACCGTGATGGTGATGGGCAATCTGCCCCACGTCGGCGGCGTGCTCGACAAGGGCTCGCAGCGCCTGCTCGGCACGCTGCTGGGGGGACTCTGGGGGCTGATCCTGATACTGGTCGCGGACCCGCTGCCCGGCGTGGTGCCCATCTGGAGCATGGTCGGCATCGCGCTGGCGCTCAATGCCACCTTCAGCAATCGCTATGGCTACAGCTCGCTGCTGTTCTGCGTCACCCTGCTGATGGTGGTGGGCGATGGCAATCATGATCTCGGTATCGCCCTGTGGCGCGTCTTCAACGTGGTACTGGGCACCTTGATCAGTATCGTGGTCAGCCTGGTCCTGCTGCCCCAGAAGGCGACGGATGTCTTCCGCTTCCTGCTGGCCGACAACCTCGACAAGCTGGCGCGGCTCTACCACAACCACACCAATGCAGAGCGTTCCAGCATCGAGGAAACGCTCAATCTGGTGCGCGCCACCTCCGCCCAGCTGGTCAAGCAGCGTGGACTGGTAGATGCCGTGGTGCGTGAGGGCCGGATCCAGCGCGGTGATATCGAGGAGATCCTGTCGTTCGAGCGGCGCATGATCTCGACCATCGAGCTGCTGCAGGAAACCCACTGGAACACGCGAGAAGGTCATGAGTTCATCGAAGGACTCGAGGGCCTGCGCGATGCCCAGCACCGACTGGCTCGTGCCCTCGGCACGCTGGCCTTCCAGGTGCGTACCGGCCAGCACATCGAGCTGACGGTGACCCCGTTCGACCTGCAGCGCTACGCCGAGGTACGCAATGTCGAGAGCCGCAAAGGACGCGCCCTGTTCAGCCCGGCAGGCTATCTGTGGCTGAATCGTGAACTCGCGCGCCTGACGGAAGCCCTGGGGGAGCGGCTGTCCCTGCTGGAACGTCTGCCCAGCGAGCGCCTGCAACGGCGCCTGCCGGGCCATGGCCTGATCAGTGATGCCCGCCGGATCTTCCTGCCGGAGGACCCGACCCCGGGCGAGACAGCCGTCCCCAAGGACTCTGACAGCGACGGCACGCCCCCGACACCCGAGGCGAAGTCACCTGACACCCGGGATGACGCCCATTCCCGCTCGCCCGCCGCCGCACCCGGTGACACGCCAAGGAAAGACGCATGAGCACAGCGCATGACATCACTGCCACCAGTGACCACGATGTTCTGATCGTGGGCGGCGGTGCGGCCGGCCTGACCCTTGCGCTCAGCCTGGCCAACCAGCCGTCATCCGCGTCGCGCTCGCGCCGCGTGACGCTGCTGCGTCCGGCGCGGGAGGCCCAGGGCGCCAGCCGCTGGGCTCAGGGCGGCATCGCGGCGGTACTGGCCCCGGAGGATGACGTGGAATCGCATGTCGCCGATACGCTGATCGCGGGGGACGGCCTGTGCAACGAGCGAGCGGTGCGCTTTACCGTCGGACATTCCCGCGAGGCCATCGAGTGGTTGATCGGGCTTGGCGTCCCCTTCACGCCAGCCGAAGCCGATGCCAGCTATCCCTATCACCTCACCCGGGAAGGCGGCCACGGCCGGCGACGCATCATCCATGCGGCCGACGCCACGGGGCGGGCGCTGCTGGATACGCTCAGTCAGCATGTCGAGTCACATCCTGCCATCGAGGTGCTCGATGACCTGCTCGCCGTGGACATCGAGGTGAAGGGGGCTCAGGTCGCGGGACTGCGGGTCATCGATGGCACCGGCCAGCAACGCTTGCTGACGGTGCGCGATCTGGTATTGGCCACGGGAGGTGCCAGCGGCCTGTTTGCGCATGCCACCAGCCCCAGCGCCAGCGTCGGGGATGGCATGGCGATGGCCGTGCGTGCCGGTGCCAGCCTGATGAATCTGGAGTTCCAGCAGTTTCACCCCACCTGTCTGTACGACCCGGCCGGAACGCCGTTCCTGATCTCGGAAGCCGTGCGCGGCGAAGGTGGCCTGTTGAAGCGCCCCGATGGCCATCGCTTCATGCTGGATCACGACCCTCGCCTGGAGCTGGCACCACGCGACGTGGTGGCGCGCGCCATCCTCGCCGAGATGCGCGCTCACGGGCTGGATCACGTCCATCTCGATATCAGTGCGCTGGGATCCGCGGCCATCCATCATCACTTCCCGACCATCCTGGCGCATTGCCGGGAGCGTGGCATCGACATCACCCGAGCCCCGATTCCCGTGGTACCGGCAGCACATTACAGCTGCGGCGGAATCGCCACCGAATTGAATGGCGCGAGTGATCTGGCAGGACTGTGGGCCATCGGCGAAGTGGCCTGTACAGGGCTTCACGGGGCCAACCGCATGGCCAGCAACTCATTGCTGGAATGCCTGGTGCAGGCGCGCGCCTGCGGCGAGGCGCTCACCGAGCGCGAATCGGCGCCCGACACCTGGCCAGTGGCGCAGGCGCTCACAACGAGCATGCTGCCTGAACGAGGACAGCTGCCTCCCCGCCAGCAGGCACTATTGACCCGGCTGAAAGACAGGCATGCACTCTGGCAGCACGTGATGTGCCTGGAGAATCGCGAAGCGGATGAGCGGCTCACGGCGTTGCGGCGCCTGATGAGCCTGCAGGCGGGCATCGAGCGTAGCCAGCAGGGACTGGAAGCGGCACTGGATCAGATGGCGGCCTGGCTGGCCTGTGAGCCCCCTCATTCGTCAGAGCGCGCTCATTCCTCTGAACTCTCCCGGCAAGGCAGGCACTCAGGGGCCAGCGCAGGTGTCACTCACCTGGCCCTGTATCAGGCGCTGACTCTGGCGCCGCTGTTGTTGATCAGCGCTCACCAACGTCATGAATCACGTGGGCTCCACTTCGTGCGCGATTACCCCATGCCGGCACCGCGTGCACGTGACAGCGTGATTCACCTCAGATGATCATTGGCGGCGATCAGTCTCGATACGGGCCATCAGCGGCTCGATGGCAGGCGGCTGTCGTGGCATGTCGTGGGCGAGAGGTGGCCACAGCAGCCACAGTCGCAGCCGATGCAGCTGTGCTGGAGGTGCGCTGTCTGGCCATAGCCACAGAGTACGTGAGCGCTCACCGGGGCACGTGAGGCGCAGGCCCACCAGTCGCGGCGAACACCACAGGCGCGTGACGCCGACACGCTGCCAGCCACCGGAGTTCGCGTCCGCCCACCACCAGCAAAGGCGCATCTCGGGGTGCCGCCTGCGCGTCTCGTCGAGTGATGCCGGTGAGCGAGGACTTTCCTCTTCGGCTTCGTCGTGCGCCAGTTCGCCCTCCTCACCTCCCTCACCTGTCTCTGTCTCTGTTTCTGCCTCTGGCATGGCGGCCAGCCCCGAGCGCTCCGCCCCTTCCCCCACGGGCTCCGCCCCGAGCGCCAGCCACCATACCTCCCGATGCCGGTCACGGCGATGCCACCACCACCAGGCTTCCACCCCCTGCAAGACCCCGCCTGTGGCCAGCATGGCCATGACGGCCGAATGGATGTTCAAAGGCGGCATCATGCCCCAGAAAGCACAATGCTCCGCCTCGAAAGGCAGAGCATCATGGGTGCGGCAGGCCCACCAGGCATCCAGGCCGGAAGGTCCTGCCAGGCGAGCGAACAGCCACGTCATCAGCACGAGGCTGCACGCCAGGAGTATCAGGCGCAGAATCGCCTGAGCATGCAGGGCCTGCTCAGAGGCCCTTGAACTGATCGCGTTCGCCATGTTCTGCATTGGCGATCACCATATCGATCAGGCGCTGATAGTCCTCATTGCCACACGGATCCCGCTTCATCAGCCACACGAAGAGATCCTGATCCTCTTCCGCGAGCAGTTCCACGTAGAGGGCCTTGTCCTGCTCACTCAACGCATCGAAGCGCTGCTCGAGAAAAGGCAACAGCAGCAGATCGAGTTCCCACATGCCGCGGCGGGAGTGCCAGTGAAGGCGCTTGCGAATCATCTCATCCATTGCCCGAACCTCAGTCGTCACATCAATGCCGGCAGTATACCCGAGGGGGAGTCTGGCAGCATCCGTTGACCCTTTGCCACGACAGGAATTGGCAATCCATGTCGTGATGGGCAATGATGTTCGTAGTGCGTTGTTTTCTCAGGATTTGCCCATTATGCTGAGGAGATAACAATCACAAGGATGCGGGGGTCCGTCAGACGACAAGAGGTCATCTGACAGCCGCATCACGATCACCCTTCCCGCAAGGGTGCAGGCATGGAGAGATCCGATGACCAAGTCCGAGCTGATCGAACAGATAGCCATGCGACAGCCTGAGTTGTCGCTCAAGGATGTAGAAGCCGCCGTTCGCATCATCCTCGATGATGTCACTGATGCGCTGGCCCACGGGGGGCGCGTGGAGATTCGCGGGTTCGGCAGCTTCTCGCTGCACTACCGTGAGCCGCGTCTGGGACGCAACCCGAAGACCGGAGAGCCCGTCCAGCTGGACGGCAAGTTTGTCCCGCACTTCAAACCGGGCAAGGAACTGCGCGAACAGGTCGATGCCAGCCGCGCGCTCGGCTACTGAGCCCACAAGGCATCGGCCTGGCCTCAGGCCGCACGGCTGACGTCGAGACTCACGGCTTGCCCGGTGATACACTCGCCAGGCGATGATTCACGACTGCATTTCATGACAAGGAAACCGTTATGCGCTGGCTAAAAGGTCTCGTTCTGGCCGTGATCCTGCTGATCGTTCTGCTGGTCGGCATCCTGTTTGCCGTTCACAACCAGCAAACCGTGCCTCTCGACCTCATCTGGCTCGAGCTTCCGGCTGCCTCACTTTCCATGTGGCTACTGTTTTCACTGGCCATCGGCGTCGTGCTCGGCATGATCGCCATGACCGGCATGTATCTGCGCCTGCGCACGCTGTTGACCCGCGCGCAGCGCCGCAACCAGCAGCAACGCAAGGAACTGGACCAGCTGCGCATCCAGGAGATCAAGGAAGTGGCATAAATGCCTGACCTGATACTGCTGGGACTGCTGATGGCCGCCATTGCCATCGGGTTCTGGCTGGGGCGACGTGATCGTCGCCCCACTACGCAAACTCCCGCCCCTGCCACCTTGTCCCGCGACTATTTCGTTGGCCTCAATCATCTGCTCAACGAGCAGCCTGATCGCGCCATCGAAACCTTCGTACAGGCCTTGGAAGTCAACAGCGACACGGTCGATACCCACATCGCGCTGGGTAACCTGTACCGCAGTCGCGGGGAGGTCGACCGCGCCGTCAAGATCCACCAGAATCTGCTGGCACGCCCGGCCCTCGACAGCGAGCAGGGCGAACGCGTTCAGCTGGAACTGGCCCGCGACTTCATGCGCAGCGGTGTCTACGACCGCGCCGAGAAGCTGCTGGAAACCCTTCTCAAGCAGGCCCAGCACGATGACCATCGTCGCGCTGGCCGACGCCTCCTGATCGACCTGCTCGAGCGTGAGCGAGAATGGGAGGCTGCCCTCGAGGTCGCGCACCCCATCCTGCGTCAGGAAGGTGGCATCCGACGCGCCGCCGCCCACTGGCACTGCGAACTGGCGGCCCTCGATATCCTCGAAGGCAGTCAGGCGGTGGCGCGCAAGCGCCTCAAGCAGGCACTCTCCACGGATGAGAAGTGTGTGCGCGCCAACTGGATGCTGGCCGAGATCGAATACGAGCATGCCAACTACAAGCAGAGTATTCGCCTGCTGCAGCGCATTCCGCGTCAGGACACCGGCTTCACTCCCATCATTCTCGAACCGCTCGGCAAGGCATTCCACATGCTGGACGACGAAAGCGGACTGGTGCGCTATCTGCAGCAGGAAGTCGAGCGCGGCCCCTATACCACCACGGTGGTCAGTCTCGCCCAGTTGATCGAGCGCCGGGAAGGAGTCGAGGCCGCCGTCAGCTTCGCCAGCGAGCAATTGCATCGTCACCCCAGCCTGCGGGGTGTCGACTATCTGCTCGACCTGTACCTGCTGGATGCCGATGAGCGCGAGACCCAGCGCTTCAGCCTGCTCAAGCGCCATACCCAGCAGCTGATCGAGGCACGCCCTCGCCATCGCTGCCACCGCTGCGGATTCGAGGCCTCGATGCTGCTGTGGCAATGCCCGAAATGTCGCCACTGGGGTACCGTCAAGCCGATCACCGGACTGGAGGGCGAATGAGCCCCCGCGTTCCGTGACTCGCTCATCTGGACCAGCCCGTCAGTTCAAGCCCGTCAGACCAAGCACGTCAGACCAAGTGCGCCCGAGCAGAAGGCAAGACGCCCCCGCCGCTTTCGCGACGGGGGCGTCTCGTCATTCCAGGGCCTGAAAGCCCTCGACTCTCTGGCTTGTCAGGCGACGCGAGGCCCACGCAGACGCGGTGACAGCGTCTCTCCTGCCCCGCAGGCCAGCACGATGGCCCCCAGGAAATACGGCCAGTCCTCTAGACTCAGGGCCGCCACGCCAAGCGCATCGATGAAGATCGCCACGATGCAGATCGGGCTGACATAGCGAATCATGAACAGCCAGATACGGTAGCCTCCCTCACTCAGATCCAGCTCATCGCGCAACATGCTGCTCTTGAAGACGAAGCCGGCCAGCAGCGCCATGGCGATGCCACCGATCGGCATCATCCAGCGCGAGGTCAGGTAATCCAGCCAGTCGAAGAAGTGCTTGCCGGCCAGGGTCCAGTCCGCGCCCAGATTGAAGGACAGCATCGCGAACATCGCGACCAGCCACAACACGCTTCCGGCTAGCCACGATGCCTTGGTGCGACTCATGTTGCGGTTCTCGCACAGCCAGGCGACGGTGGCTTCGATCATCGAGATCGCGGACGTCAAGGCGGCAATGGAGAGCATGGCGAAGAACAGTACCCCGAACAGCTGACCGAAGGGCATCTGGTTGAAGGCCACCGGTAGGCTCATGAAGATCAGCCCCGGACCGGAGGACGGGTCCATGCCATTGGCGAAGATGATCGGGAAGATCGCGAGTCCCGCCATCAGCGCCACCAGCGTATCGGCGATCGCGACCGTGAAGGTGGTGCGAGCGATGGAGGTCCCTGACGGCAGATAGGAGCCATAGGTCAGGATGGCGCCGGAGGCCAGCGACAGGGTGAAGAAGGCATGCCCCAGCGCGGCCAGCACGCCCTCACTGCTCAATCGGGAGACATCGAAGTCGAACAGGAAGTGGAAGCCTGCCGAGAAGTTGCCGGAGGTCAGGGCGTAGCCGATCATGATCAACAGCATGATCACCATGCCCGGCATCATCCAGCGCACGCTCTTCTCGACCCCCTCCTGCACGCCACGCCCGACGATCAGCATCGTCACTACCGTCACCAGCGTCGCCCAGCCACCCAGTGCCCAGGGATTGGCGTTGCCAGCCTCGAAGATACCGCCCAGCTCAGCGACGCCATGTCCGGACAGCGACCCGCTGGCCATCTTCCACAGGTAGCTGAAGGACCACCCCGCGACCACGACATAGAACGACAGGATCATGAAGCCGGCCAGCATCGCCATCCAACCGAAGACCTTCCACAGCGGGCTGGCCCCCGCTTCCCGGGCCAGGTTGGCGATCGCCTCGATGGGGCTGCCGCGACCACGACGCCCGAAGGCGATCTCCGCCATCATCACGGGCACGCCCACGGCGAGAATGCAGGCCAGATACACCAGCACGAAGGCGCCTCCGCCATATTCACCGGTGATATAGGGAAACTTCCAGATATTGCCCAGCCCTACCGCGGAACCGGTAGCTGCAAGGATGAACCCCCAGCGACTGATCCAGAGATTCTTGGGTTGCTGTCTTGCCGTCATGGAATACCTTACGAGTTATTGTTGTGAGCCAGTGGTGATCGACGCAACGCCTTGCCGTCTCGGGTGCTCACGCAGACCATTTTACTGATAAGAAGGATGTTCGTCCGCGATTCCTGTGGAAAATCCCCACACGCACCTCGCAAAACGTCTGCGATAGCGCCATTACCAAGCGACGCCATTCACTCTACATCAGCCACTGCTAATTGGTAACATTTGAAACGACCATCAGAGCAGGCGCTTGGCAAGGGAAATCCCTGTCGGGCGAGGTTCGGTGCGGAAGCCGACATCGACGAGTCACTGGAGTAAGCTCATCCATGAGCGCACCTGAAAGCGCTAGCGGCAGAGCCTCGGAATTCGCTGAGCTGACAGGTCTCTCGCCCTCTCAAGCAGCGCAGACAAGGAGTCGTCATGCATCGTCAATTCGCGGTGATCGGACTGGGGTATTTCGGCAGTACCGTCGCGCGGGAGCTCAGGCGCCACGACCATGAAGTGCTCGGCGTGGATCTCGATGAGAAACGTCTCAATGCCATGGCGGACCTGCTCAATCAGGCCGTCATTGCCGACCCGACCGATGAGCATGCCCTGCGTGAGCTTGGCCTCGAACAGTTCGACGCCGTGTTGATCGATCTGGCCGACTCGATGGAGCAGAGCCTGATCTGCGCGCTGCTGGCCAAGGAACTCGGTGCCAGGGAACTGTGGGTCAAGGCGACCTCGGATGCGCATCACAAGCTGCTCAGCCGTCTGGGCGTGGATCACATCGTGCACCCGGAGTACGACCTGGGCGTGCGGGTGGCGGAAAGCCTCGCCTATCACGCCATGGTCGACTTCATCCACCTGGGCGATCACCAGTTCGTGGTCGAGCTGGAGGTCAGCGAGCGTCTGTGCGATGACTGCCAACAGCTCGATCAGCTCCCCATCGATGAGGACATCAGCGTGATCGCCTTGCGCAAGGGCGCGACACTCGATCGCAAGCCTTCCGGCAGTACGCAGTTGTCCGCTGGCGATCATCTGGTACTGATCGGCGAACTGAGCGCGCTGCGCAAGCTGGGGGCGCATCTGTGAGGCAGCGCTACCGACGCTATCTTCGCCCCCTGACCCGTGGCCCACGCGGACCCATCATCCACCTGTCGCCTCCGGAGATCCTGCTGGGCGGCTTTCTGGGACTCAGCATGCTGGGGGCCTGCCTGCTGAAACTGCCAGGCATGCATCAGGAGGGCCTCAGCTGGCTGTCGGCACTGTTTACCGCCACCTCGGCGGTGACCGTCACCGGGCTTTCCGTCACCCCGCTCAGCGAGTTCACCTTCGCCGGGCAGGCCGTCGTGCTGGTATTGATCCAGCTTGGCGGGCTCGGTTTCATGACCATCGCCGCCCTGTCACTAGTGATGCTGGGGCAACGACTGCCGATGCATCAGACCAGCCTGCTGCGTGAAGCGCTCAACCGCAGCAGCTCACGCGAGATCGGCCGACTGCTCAGGGTCATCACCGCCTTTGCGGTGACACTTGAACTGGGCGGCGCTCTGCTGCTGGCGCTCGAATGGGTGCCACGCCATGGTTGGGGACGCGGCATGTGGCTGAGCCTCTTCCACTCGGTCTCGGCCTTCAACAATGCCGGCTTCACCCTGTGGCCGGACAGCCTGTTGCGCGAATCCCGCAACCCGCTGGTCGCAAGCGTCATCAGCCTGCTCTTCATGACGGGTGGCATCGGCTTTGCCGTGATCGGCGAACTGCGCGAGCGCAGGCGTGAGCATGGGTGGCGCGTGCTGCTGCACCCCTCACGCTTCTCCGTACAGACACGCCTGGTGCTGGAAGCCACCATCGCACTCAACCTGTTGAGCCTGGTGGTGATACTGGCGCTTGAATGGGGCAACCCCGATACCCTGGCAGGCATGCGTGATCATGGCGAACGCTTCATCTCGGCAGCCTTCATGGCAGTGACGCCCCGTACCGCCGGCTTCAGCATGTTCGATACCTCCGCGATGACACAGGCCTCGACCCTCTGGACCATGGCGATGATGTTCATCGGTGGCGGGAGTGGCTCGACGGCCAGTGGCATCAAGATCACCACCTTCGTGGTGCTGCTGCTGACCACTCGCGCCTTCCTGCGCCAGAGACACTCACCGACCCTGCATGGCCGCCGTATCGGAGACGAGACTGTCTTCAAGGCCATCGCCGTGGCCTTGGCCGGCATGCTGTTGATCTTCAGCATGCTGTTCGGGCTGACCATCACCGACCCCGACCACGACTTCCGGTCGTTGGCCTTCGAGACGGTCTCGGCGTTCGGCACCGTGGGACTGAGCCTGGGGGTGACGCCGGAGCTTTCCGCTCCCGGACAGTGGTTGATCATCATCACCATGCTGCTGGGACGCACCGGCCCGCTGGCACTGGGTTACCTGCTGGCGACCCGCAGCCGTCCCGGCGTCAGCTATGCACGCACCGAACTCTCCATCGGCTAGGCAGCACGACTTGTCTGACGCACTTTCTCTCCCCCTGAACGACGAAAGCCCCGATGCAGGGCATCGGGGCTTTTCACTCGAACGACAGGAGCGGCGAAGCTGTCAATGGCTCAACGGCAACGGCTTCGACCAGCGACCTCAGTGATCATCGTCATCATGATGATCATCGTGGTCGTCATGCTCCTCAAGGCGCTGATGGGTATGGCCTTCGCCATCGTACTCATCCACCCGAGCCTTGAGTTTCTGGCCAGGACGGAAGGTCACCACGCGACGCGCGGAGATCGGAATCTCCTCGCCTGTCTTGGGATTGCGCCCCGGACGCTCGCGTTTGTCACGCAGATCGAAGTTGCCGAAACCGGACAGCTTCACCTGTTCGTTCTCACGCAGGCAGCCACGAATCTCATCGAAGAAGACTTCGACCATCGACTTGGCTTCGCGCTTGGACATGCCAAGCTCTGCATGGAGATGCTCGGCGAGTTCCGCCTTGGTCAACGCTCCCATGTCCGCTCCCTCGTTCAAGTGGCGACTCATGCTCTCAGCGCCGCCCCGAAACGTGTGTGGCCATCGGCGACGATCGCATCGACTAACTGATTGATTTCCTCATCATTCAGCGTGCGCGAAGGATGCTGCCAGGTCAAGCCCAGAGCGAGCGACTTGTGACCATCGGCTACCCCCTGGCCCTGATAGACGTCAAACAGGCGCAGATCCGTCAGCCATTCCCCGGCTTGCGAGCGGATGGCGTCGAGCAGCGACTGCACGTGCACGCCCTCTTCGACCACGAAGGCCAGGTCACGACGCACTTCCGGATACCTGGAGAGCGGTGCAAAGCGCGGCAGACGGCCCGCACAAGCAGCGGCCAGCGTGATCTCGAACACGAACACCTCGACCTTCAGGCCGAGTTCGGCACGCGCCGCCGGGTGCAAAGCCCCCATCCAGCCTGCCGGCTCGCCGTTGTAGAACAGCTGAGCGGACTGACCCGGATGAAGCGCCGGATGCTCGGCAGCCTCGAAACGCCAGGCATCCAGGTTGCCGCCCAGTGCCAGCAGTGCCTCGACATCGCCCTTGAGATCGAAGAAGTCGACCTTGTCACGACCGCCATTCCAGCCTTCCGGCAGACGTGCCCCGGTGATCAGGCCACCGATCATCGGTGTCTGCTCGAGGGAGTCCAGCTCACCACGGAACACAAGCCCGGTCTCGAACAGGCGCACGCGCGACTGCTGACGATTGAGGTTGTGACTCAGTGCCTTGACCAGCCCCGGCAGCAGCGAGCTGCGCATCACGGCCATGTCGCTGGAAATCGGGTTGGCCAGTGCCGGCGCCACCCCGTGCGGGTCCAGCGTCTTCTGCAGCTCAGGGGCGACGAAGCTGTAGCTGATCGCTTCCTGATAGCCCCGCGCCACCAGCTGACGACGCAGACTGGTCAGCGGCTGGGTGGTCTCATTGGCCACGGCCGGTGCCAGGCGCGCGTTCGGGCGGCTGACCGGCAGATTGTTGTAGCCGTGGATGCGCGCCAGCTCCTCGATCAGGTCAGCCTCGATGCTGACATCGAAACGCCAGCTCGGCACCGTCACCTGCCACTGGCTCTCGCCATCGGCCACGACCTGCATGCCCAGACGCTCGAGGATCTCGACGATCTCGGCATCCGGCAATGCCATGCCCAGCGTGCGCTCGACACTGGCGCCGCTCAGGCTGACGACGGCGGCCTTGGGCAGCGCTGCGTCGCTTGCGACCTCGATGATCGGGCCCGGCTTGCCGCCGGTGATCTCGAGCAGCAGAGCCGTCGCCCGCTCGATGGCATCACGCTGCAGCTGCGCGTCCACACCCCGCTCGAAACGATGCGAGCTGTCGGTGTGCAGGCCATAGCTGCGCGCCTTGCCAGCCACGCTCAACGGCGCGAAGAAGGCCGACTCGAAGAAGATGTCGTGCGTCTCGCCGTTCACGCCACTGCCTTCGCCGCCCATCACGCCAGCGATGGCCAGCGGGCCCTTCTCGTCGGCGATGACCAGGGTGTCGTCACGTAGCGCGACTTCCTGACCGTCGAGCAGCGTCAGCGGCTCTTCAGCGGCCGCCATGCGCACCTCGATGCCACCGTTCAGGCGCGCCAGATCGAAGGCGTGCATCGGCTGACCGAGCTCCAGCAGCACGTAGTTGGTGACGTCGACGACGGGGTCGATGCTGCGGATACCACTGCGACGCAGACGCTCCTCCAGCCACAGCGGGGTGGTCGCGGCGACATTGACGTCGCGCACCACACGCCCCAGATAGCGCGGGCAGGCCTGCGGCGCACTGACGGTGACTGGGAAGGTGTCGTCGATCTGGGCCGCGACCGGCTCGATGCTCGGTGCCGTGACGGCAAGACGATTGAGCACACCGACTTCGCGTGCCAGGCCTTTGACGCTCAGGCAGTCACCGCGGTTCGGGGTCAGATCGACCTCGATGGCGTTGTCGTCGAGGTTCAGGAAGTCACGGGCATCACGGCCCACCGGCGCATCCGCGGCCAGCACCATGATGCCGTCGGAGGCTTCCGCCTCCAGACCCAGCTCGGAGGCACCGCAGATCATGCCGCGGGATTCGACACCGCGCAGCTTGGCCTTGCGAATCTTGAAGTCACCCGGAAGCTTCGCGCCGACCTGGGCGAAGAGCACCTTCTGACCGGCGGCGACATTCGGCGCGCCACACACGACCTGCACCAGCTCACCACTGCCATCATCCACCTGACAGACGTTGAGGCGATCAGCCTCCGGATGCGGTTGCTTGTCCTTGACCTCGGCCACGACAACACCGGTGAACTCACCGGCGACGGGCTCGATACCATCGACTTCCAGGCCGGCCATGGTGACCTGATCGGCCAGCTGCTGGGTGTTCAGTTCCGGCGACACCCACTCACGCAGCCACTGTTCGGAAAATTTCATCTTGCTGTCCTGTTCCGTAAGTTCACGCCCTCACGGCGCGATACGTGAATGAGTGCCTAGCTGAACTGGCGAAGGAAACGCAGGTCGTTCTCGAAGAACAACCGCAGGTCATTGACGCCATAACGCAGCATCGCCAGACGCTCCGCGCCCATGCCGAAGGCGAAGCCGCGGAAGCGTTCGCTATCGATACCGGAGTGACGGAAGACTTCCGGATGCACCATGCCGCAGCCCATCACCTCGAGCCAGCCGGTGTGGGAGCAGACACGACAGCCGTCACCGGCACACATCACGCACTGGATGTCGACTTCGGCAGACGGCTCGGTGAACGGGAAGTAGGACGGACGGAAACGGACTTCCAGATCATCGCGCTCGAAGAAGGCATGCAGGAACTCTTCGACGGTGCCCTTGAGGTCAGCGAAGCTGACGTTCTCATCTACCAGCAGACCCTCGACCTGATGGAACATAGGGGTATGGGTCAGGTCAGAGTCGCAGCGATAGACACGCCCCGGGCAGACGATGCGCAGCGGCGGTTCACTGGCCTTCATGCTGCGCACCTGCACCGGCGAGGTATGCGTACGCAGCAGACGCGTGGCGTCGAAGTAGAACGTATCGTGCATCGCACGCGCCGGGTGATGCGACGGGATGTTCAGCGCTTCGAAGTTGTGGTGGTCATCTTCGATCTCCGGGCCTTCGGCAACCCCGTAGCCGATGTGCGCGAAGAAGCTCTCGATGCGCTCAAGCGTGCGCGTCACCGGGTGCAGGCCACCCACTGGCTCGCCGCGTCCCGGCAGGGTCACATCGACGCGTTCAGCAGCCAGTCGTGCATTGAGCGCTGCCGTTTCCAGCGCGGTACGACGCGCTTCCAGCTCGCCGTTCAGCAGCTGCTTGGCTTCGTTGATGGTCTCACCGGCCTTGGGACGCTCTTCGGGGGACAGTTTGCCCAACCCCTTGAGCAGCGCGGTGATCTCGCCCTTCTTGCCCAGAAAGCGTACCCGCACCTCATCGAGGGTCTGGACGTCTCCGGCCGCCTGGATCGCGGTGCGTGCTTCGTCCACCAGGGTGGAAAGATGTTCCATCCGTTCAGCTCCGATCGCTTGAGTCATCGACGTGGTAGAGCCCACGTCAATGGAAGTCGCGCCGACCCGAGGGTCGGCAGGGAGAACGCTCCGTCCGCGGTGAGTCACACAGACGGTCGCGCCCTTGCCAGAGACCGGCCCACAACGCGGCCAGCCTCATTCATGTTCACGCTGGCACCTCTCCCGAAATCCGAGGGAGACACCAAACAAAAACAGGGGAAGAGCGGCTGCTCTTCCCCTGTGACGTAACACGTCATCTCGATGCCACCTGAGCTGTCCAATGCAAGCATTCGACAGTCGCGCCTCGACTCACCACTCGCGTGGCTGGCCGGTGCCGGGCGACATCTGATCCGGTCACTTACTGAGCAGCCTTGGCCTTCTCGACGATGGCAGCAAAGGCAGCTTTTTCGTGAACCGCGATATCGGCGAGGACCTTGCGGTCGATCTCGATATTGGCCTTCTTCAGGCCAGCGATGAAGCGGCTGTAAGACATGCCATTGATGCGGGCCGCAGCGTTGATACGCGCGATCCACAGGGCACGGAACTGACGCTTGCGGACACGACGGTCACGGTAAGCGTACTGGCCGGCCTTGATGACAGCCTGCTTGGCTACGCGGAAGACGCGTGAACGCGCTCCGTAGTAACCCTTGGCCTGCTTCATGATCTTCTTGTGACGGCGACGTGCGACGACGCCACGCTTGACGCGGGACATAGCGTACTCCTGATATTAAGAAAGTTGGACCGAGGTAAGGACGGCTTACAGGTTCGGCAGCATGCGCTGGATCAGCGCCTTGTCTGCAGCGTGAACCTGCTTCATGCCACGCAGCTGACGCTTACGCTTGGTCGACTTCTTGGTCAGGATGTGGCTACGGAAGGACTGCTTGTGCTTGAAGCCGTTGGCAGTCTTCTTGAAGCGCTTGGCAGCGCCGCGGTTAGTCTTGATCTTCGGCATGAGTATTAACTCCGCTCGGTTTCTTGAGAAAATCCAAGGCCGACAAAAAGAGCCACGCCCGCAAGCGTGACCCTGATGTGTCCGTTCTACTGCCTGTGGATCACTTCTTTTTCGGCGCGAGAATCATGATCATCTGACGGCCTTCCATCTTCGGGAAGGACTCGACGGTCACGAGTTCACCGAGGTCGCCGGCGATACGTTCCATCAGCTTGCGGCCGATGTCCTGATGCGCCATTTCACGACCACGGAAGCGCAAGGTAACCTTGCCCTTGTCTCCGCCTTCGATGAAGCGAGTCAGGTTACGCAGCTTGACCTGATAATCGCCTTCATCGGTACCAGGACGGAATTTGACTTCCTTGACCTGGATTTGCTTCTGCTTCTTCTTCTGAAGATTCTTCTGTTTCTTCTCATCGAAAAGAAACTTGCCGTAATCCATGATCTTGCAGACGATGGGATCGGCATTGGAAATCTGGACGAGGTCGAGCCCTGCCTCTTCGGCCTTGGTGAGCGCTTCTTTCGTCGGCACTACGCCGACCTGCTCTCCATCTGCGTCGATGAGGCGGACTTCGTCCGCACGAATACGGTCATTGATGGGAGCCCGCTTTTCCTGGGGGCGTCCGCGCTGATTATTCCGCTTGATCGTTGCGTCTCCGTTTGGCTGAAATTCGTTACTGTCAGACCTGTTCTTCCTTCAGGCGTTCCATGAATTCTGAAACTTTCATGGTGCCGAGGTCTTCACCGGAACGGGTTCTGACAGCTACTGCATCAGCTTCCACTTCCTTGTCGCCGACGACGATGAGGTAAGGAACCTTCTGCAGAGTATGCTCACGGATTTTAAAGCCGATCTTCTCGTTCCTCAAGTCTGCTTTGACACGGATGTCATGTTTCTCGAGGCGAGAGACCAGATCCTTGGCATATTCTGCCTGGGAATCCGTGATGTTCATCACGACAATCTGCTCCGGGGCGAGCCAGAAAGGCATCGCGCCAGCGTGGTGCTCGATCAGTATGCCGAGGAAGCGCTCGAAGGAGCCGAGAATCGCACGGTGCAACATGACCGGAGTGCGACGCTCACCGCTTTCATCGACAAACTGGGCACTGAGACGCTCAGGCAGATTGAAGTCGAGCTGTAGCGTACCACATTGCCAGACACGATTCAGGCAATCTCGCAGGGAGAATTCAATCTTTGGTCCATAGAAGGCGCCTTCGCCCGGCTGAAGCTCCCACGGCAGGCCGGTCGCATCCAGTGCCGCCTGCAGGCCAGCCTCGGCCTTGTCCCAGGCTTCCGGCTCACCGATGAACGACTCGGGGCGTGTCGAGAGCTTGAGCTCGACATCCTCGAAGCCGAACTGACGATAGACTTCCAGCGTCAGTCGGATGAAGTCTTCCGCCTCGGACTGCACCTGATCATCGGTACAGAAGATGTGAGCATCGTCCTGAGTGAAACCACGCACACGCATCAGGCCGTGCAGAGAGCCTGAAGGCTCGTTGCGATGACAGGAGCCGAACTCGGCCAGACGCAGCGGCAGGTCGCGGTAGCTCTTGAGCCCCTGATTGAAGACCTGGACGTGGCACGGGCAGTTCATCGGCTTGACGGCGTACTCGCGCTTCTCGGACTCGGTGGTGAACATCAGCTCGTTGTAATGCCCCCAGTGCCCGGACTTCTTCCAGAGCGAAAGATCGACGACCTGAGGGGTCTTGATCTCCTGGTAGCCGTTGGCTCGCTGGATCCGGCGCATGTACTGCTCGAGCACCTGATACATGGTCCAGCCATTCGGGTGCCAGAACACCATGCCCGGTGCCTCTTCCTGCATGTGGAAGAGATCCAGCTTCTTGGCCAGCTTGCGGTGGTCGCGCTTCTCGGCTTCCTCGAGACGCTTGAGGTAGGCCTTGAGCTGCTTCTTGTCCGGCCAGGCGGTGCCATAGATACGCGTCAGCATCGGCTTGGTGGAATCACCACGCCAGTAGGCACCTGCCAGCTTGAGCAGCTGGAAGTGCTTCAGGTGACGCGTGTTCGGCACGTGCGGGCCACGGCACATGTCGGTGTATTCTTCATGGTGATACAGGCGGATGGTATCGCCCTCACCGATGCCTTCGATGATTTCCTGCTTGTACGGCTCTTCACGCTTCTCGAAAGCGGCCATGGCCTCGTCACGCGAGACGTACTCGCGGACCACGTCGTAATCGCTGTCGATCAGCTGCTTCATGCGCTTCTCGATGGACTCGAGGTCTTCCGGCGTCACGGAGCGACCGAAATCGATGTCGTAATAGAAACCGTCATCGATGACCGGACCGATGGCCATCTTGGCATCCGGATAGAGCTGCTTGACGGCATGACCAATCAAGTGGGCGCAGGAGTGACGGATCACGTCCAGGCCTTCGGCATCACGGGCCGTGAGAATGGCGACGTCAGCATCTTCGGTGATCATGTCGGCGGCATCGACTTCGACGCCGTTGATCTTGCCGGCGACACACGCCTTGGCAAGGCCGGGACCGATGGATTCGGCCAGCTGCATCACGGAAATCGGAGTATCGAAGGTACGCTGGCTGCCGTCAGGCAGGGTAACGATAGGCATGAAGGAATCCTTGCATTCAGTGGTGGCCCTTACCAAGGGTCACGTGAAGCGAATTTAGCCGAGCGCCCGGGGCGTCGGCTCGATGGGGTGGTACGGATCATGGACGGAACGGTTGCCGTCCCCGGCCTACGATGCCAGGGGAAGCTGCCGTGATGGCGCAGAGCGCTGACGCGCCGGCCACACATCACGGACGCACGGACCGATGGCCCATGATCGAGACAAGACCTTAGCAGCCCACTCAAATAGCGTAAAGACACACTCATGAGCAGGTACATGATCATGAAGGGGAAACGCAGACGGGGCGCCCGAAGGCGCCCCGTCTGATTCAGCTTACCGCGATGGGCTTACTTGACTTCAGCAAGCTCGACGCGACGGTTTTCAGCACGACCTGCAGCGGTGTCGTTGCTGGCAACCGGCTGCTCTTCACCGTAACCCATGGTTTCCATGCGGTTGGAACCGACACCTTCAGAGGCCAGATACGCCTTGACGGAGTCAGCACGCTTCTGGGAGAGCTGCTTGTTGTAGGAGTCAGAACCCACGGAATCAGTGTGACCTTCGATACGGACACGAACGTTCTCGTTGGACACCAGCTTGGCAGCCACACCGTTCAGCACTTGCTCAGCGCCGGAGGTCAGCTTGGCGGAGTCGAACTCGAAGTTCACGTCGCGCAGCACGAGGTCAGCGACACAGCCCAGGGCGTTGACCTTGGCACCTGCCGGAGTGTTCGGGCACTGGTCCTGGTAGTCCGGCACGCCGTCACCATCGGAATCCAGCGGGCAGCCTTTCGCGTCAACAGTGACGCCGGCCGGGGTACCCGGGCACTGGTCCTTGTAGTCAGCAACGCCGTCACCGTCGGTGTCCAGCGGGCAGCCTTTCGCATCGACTGCGACGCCTGCCGGAGTACCCGGGCATTCGTCACGATCGTTCGGCACGCCATCGCCGTCGTCGTCCATGGACTTCGGAGCGTCGTCAGCACACAGCAGTGCACCGGCAGTCGCGCCGCCCACGGCACCCAGAGAAGCGCCGGTGTCTTCGTCGCTGTCGCCAGAGACGCCGTAACCAATCCCCCCACCGATCAGGCCACCGGCCAGACCGCAGACGAACGGCTGGCTGTACCACGGCTTCTCAGCGGATGAGGACTGGGAAGCAGAGCTTGCACAGCCAGACAGGCCAACAACCAATGCAGACCCCAGAACCAGGCCAGTCGTAGATCTTTTCATGTAAGACTCCTTCTTTACACAGCGCTATTTGTAACGGGGTGTTACGCAGCGGCTCCGAGTATAAGAGCCGAACTCGTTACGGTGAAAGGAATTTTATATACCTCATCCCTTTAGAAGAAAGCACATCTGAGTGCGTCCTTCCAGCTCTGATCGGGTCTGTTTCCCTTGAAAACGGTACCGATCCTCATGCATACGTTGAAGGAAAACAGTGTTTTTTGCAACGTCGAAAAACTTTGACACTACCTGTATCATTTAAGAGACGCTGTAAAAGTCACGATTCATGCACCGTTCAGGTGGTGACGCACCAGTCCCTCGAAGAGCGCGACACCCGGCATGATCAGGTCATCCGGGAAATCATAGCGGGGATGATGGAGTCCCGGGAGCGCTTCACCGGCCCCCAGCGTGAACATGGCGGCATGGCATTCTCGCCCCAGCACTCCGAAATCTTCCGACCAGCGATGTGCCTGATCCAGCTCATGACAGGGCTGCCCCACCTGCGCCGCCACGCGACGAATCACCGCGTTCGCCTCAGCTGAATTCCAGGTCGCCTCAAAGGCATCGCACCAGTCCACCTCGATGCCGAGATGGTCCTCTTCCGCCTCACTGCGGGCCAATGAGACCGCCGCCTCGGCGAGGGCCTTCATCATGTCGTTGCTTTCCGTGCGCAGGGTCGCCATCACCTCGGCATCCCCCGGCGCGGTGCCGAAGGCGACCTCCCCCAGCCGCGCGTGCACCAGAGTGACCATGGCAAGCCCCGTCTCGTCCGCGAACTGCAGCGGCAGTCGAGAGAGTCCCTGCATGATGCGACACATGGCCATGGCGGGACTGCGCCCATTCTCGGGATGGGCTGCGTGGGCGCACAGTCCGGAAAGCCGCACGATCATGCCCCGCGAGGCACAGGTGAAGGCGTCATCACGGACGCTGACCTCTCCCAGCGGCCGCCCCGGCAGATTGTGGCAGGCATAGAGGAAATCCGGCTTGATGGTCTCGAAGGCCTTGGTGCGTACCACCGCACGCGCGCCCTCTCCGGTCTCCTCGGCGGGCTGGAACAGCAATACCACCTCGCCCCTGGCTACCGGGCGCCTGGCCAGACGCTGCGCCACTCCCAGCAGCCACGTCATGTGCCCATCGTGACCACAGAGATGGCCGACATGCTGGTGACAGGATGACCAGTCTCCCCGTGGCACCTCATCGATGGGCAACGCATCGAGCTCACAGCGCAACATGACCCGCGGACCGGGCGCGGCGCCGCGGAAGATGGCCGCCAGACCATGCCCCCCCAATCCCGTGACCACCTCGGCGCCTGCCTCTTCCATCCAGCCGGCGATCAGGGCCGAGGTAGCTTCCTCCTGCCCGGACAGCTCCGGTGCCCGATGCAGCGCATGACGCAGCTCGATCAGTTCAGTTCCCAGCAGCGGGAGCGTATTGTTCATGCCAGCCTCTCAATGGCCTGATACCACCCGAATTCACACGATGCCTTGCGGCTCGTGACCCGCGGGTCCGAAGCGAATGCTCTCCCCGCCCGTGCGCAGCACCCGATGCCGCTATAGCGCCTGACCCAGATCCGTCGGTGCCACGGGCCGTTCACGTCCCAAGTACTCGCGATACCACACCGGCATGCTTTCCAGCACGCATTGCGCTGCCTGCTGAAGAGGCTTGGCCATCTCTTCCTCGACGGCGATGCGCTCCTTGTCCTCTGCCAGCCGCTCACGCGGGCTCAGTGCCTTGCGTGCCGAGTGGGTATGCAGGTGGGACACTCGCCCGTGCAGGGTGCCAAAGGCCCCCAGGACGTCATCCTCTGCCAGCGAGGTATCCAGTATCTCGATCAACACCTTGCAGCGCAGCCCCCCTTCCACGAGGTCCACCTGGCCGGCCTGCATGGCACGGGCAATCGCTTCAAGACTCTCCAGGCAATTGGCGCGTGCACGCGTCAACTCCTCTGCACGCAACGCCTCGCGCTTCCTCACCTCACGGCGCAACTTGAGCGCATACGCCGTCAGACCGGCGATGATGATGAGTGCAATGACGATCAGAATGATGCTGGTACTCAGGGACATGCGATTCTCCTGCCGAAATCAAGTGACGAGTATAGGGACTGCGGACGGGACACCCAAGGCGGCGCGATGCCCCAGGGACCCCCGCGCGATGCCTGACAGAAAAAAAGCCCCGTATCCAGCGGGATACAGGGCTTTCTGATCAGCAGGTGATTCGCTCAGCGTCCCGCCATCAATGCCTCGAAACTGGCCTTGAGCTTGAGGTTCTGGGCCTGATGGGAGTAGCCCGTGGCAAGTGCGGCCAGGGTTCTGCTCAGCGCATCGGAGTCGCTCTCCAGCAGATGGGTACAGCGCTCGGCCCACTGCGTCGGGCTGGATTGCGCGGCCATCACCAGCGAGGGGTGATCGTCGAGCAACTCGGCCGAGCCGACACGCGCATTGAGCAGTACCGGGGTACCACAGGCCATGGCTTCCAGCGCGACACGTCCGAATTCCTCGATATGTGCCGGCAGAACGAACAGGTCCAGCGCGCCATAGAGCGTTTCGACCTCGGCGATGGTCGAACGCCAGATCATGCGCTCAGCCACACCGGCCACCTGTGCCTGCTGCTGGTAGGGCGCGGCATCATCCTTGCCCACCACCAGAAAACGATAGCGTCCGGGGCTGGCCTGCTCCATCAGCGCGGCCATGGCGACGAATCCGGCCACATTGCGCTTGGTGAAGTTCCCTGAGGTCACCAGCCCGATCAACTGCTCTTCCCCACTGACGCCAAGCGCCTCACGCTGGGCTTCACGGCCGGCACGTGCACGCTCGGGCGTGAACTGCACCGGGTCATAGCCCGGGTAGCTGATCTCGATCTTGTCCGGCGAGATCGCGTAGCGCTCGACGAGATCATCGCCCATCATGCGCGAATTGACCGCCACCTGACGGAACTTGCCACCGTTGAGCACGTGATCATGGATCGCGGCCACTTCATGATTCTCAGGCAGATCACGGCCATGGATGCACTGTGACGCCAGATGCACGCAGTTGTGCAGATAGACGGTATCCGGGCTCTCGCAATCCCCATGGCTGACCAGCAGGTCCGGCGTGTGGCGACGGGCCCATGCCTGAACCCGACGATTGAACCAGAAGCGCCGATAGGCCCCCTTGAACGGCCAGCGCCACAGACGCACCAGCTCCGCGCCATGCTCCCGCGCCAGCTCAGGCTTGCCACGTTCGGCGAGAATCACCACGCGATACCCCAGCGCGGTCAGGGCGTCCGCCTGCTCGAAGGCGTTGCGACTGGCACCGGTGCTCTTCTCGACCTGACGAATGGCAATCGCGGCCAGCTTTTCTGACCTCGCGAGACCCGCGCTCACGAGGCCTCCGGAGCTTGATGCATGGAATCACCACGGCCGACCGCGTAATACATCAGGCCGGCAGACTTCATGGCGGACGGCTCGAAGAGGTTGCGGCCATCCACCACCACCGGGAAGGCCAGCTGCTGCTTCAACCACTCGCCATCCAGCGTGCGAAATTCCTTCCACTCGGTGCACACCACCAGCGCATCCGCACCCTTGACCGCCTGGATGCGATCCGCGACCAGCACCAGGTCATCGCGCTCACCGTAGATACGACGGCATTCCTTCATCGCTTCCGGGTCATAGGCCTGCACCTTGGCACCCGCCGCCCACAGCGCTTCCATCAGCGTGCGGCTCGGCGCATCGCGCATGTCATCGGTGTTCGGCTTGAAGGCCAGCCCCCAGACGGCGATGGTCTTGCCGGCGAGATCGCCATCGAAGGCGCGTGACAGCTTCTCGAACAGCGTGACCTTCTGACGCTTGTTGACGGATTCCACCGCGGTGAGCAGCTCGGCCTCATAGCCTACCTGACTGGCGGTACGTGCCAGTGCCTGGACATCCTTCGGGAAGCAGGAGCCACCGTAGCCACAGCCCGGGTAGATGAAGTGGTAGCCGATGCGCGGATCACTGCCGATCCCGCGGCGCACTTCCTCGATATCCGCGCCCAGGCGCTCGGCCAGGTTGGAGATCTCGTTCATGAAGCTGATCTTGGTGGCCAGCATCGCGTTGGCGGCGTACTTGGTCAGCTCGGCGGCGCGCACATCCATGAACATCAGCTTTTCATGATTGCGGTTGTAGGGGGCGTAGCATTCGCGCATGCGCTCGCGCACCTTCTCGGAATCGGTGCCGACCACGATGCGGGCACCGCGCGTGAAGTCCTCCAGCGCCGCGCCCTCCTTGAGGAATTCCGGGTTGGAGCAGACATCGAAATCCACGCTCACGCCGCGGTGCTTGAGCACTTCAGCCACGCGGGCGTGCACGCGGTCTGCCGTGCCCACCGGCACGGTGGACTTGTCGATGATGACCTTGTAGTCATCCATGTGCTCACCGATGGTGCCCGCCACGGCCAGCACGTACTTGAGATCGGCACTGCCGTCTTCATCCGGCGGCGTGCCCACGGCGATGAACTGCAGCACGCCGTGCGCGACGGCCTCGCGGGCGTCGGTGGTGAAGTTGAGACGCCCTGCCTCCACGTTGCGCGTCACCATGCTCTCGAGCCCCGGCTCGAAGATGGGGATCTCACCCTGCTTGAGGCGCTCGATCTTGGCGGCGTCCACGTCCATGCAGATCACGTCATGGCCAACATCCGCCAGACAGGTGCCGGTGACCAGACCTACGTAACCTGTTCCGAAGACAGTGATTTTCATGTCAGTCCTTGGGTGTCTCTGAGGGTAGTGAAGGGGGTGACAGGGTGATCGGCGCGGAGGTTTCCCTCGCCGTCACGCCAGAAGATTGTGCACGAGCGGATGACGCGCCATCCGAAGCGCTGTCGAGCAAGCCATCCGGACTTTCCAGCAGACGCGTCGTGGCCTCTACGGCCTCTTCCAGTTCTTCGGCACCGGGGGCCAGCGGCCGGGCAAGAAAGTCCGACGGCAGATCCTCGAAGAAGTTCAGACGCCCCAGTTGATCCAGCACCGGATGGCGCTCGCGCGGCTGATAGCAGGCCGACCAGGGTGACAGACATGGCTTGTCCCCCGAGAAGTGGATTCCCATCCAGTCACTGGCCAGATAGGGAAGATCAAAACTGGCGAACGGCTGATGGGCATGCTCGCGCAGATGCACCATCTCACGCTCGGGATTGGGACCACGCCCCGCCTGCCACAGCCACAGGGGAATGCGATAAGGCGCCTGGCTGGGGCGATCACCGCCATGCACGTAAGCATCGCTGAGCGGATCATGCTCAAGACCATGATCGGAAAGGTAGAGCACGCCGGCATGGCGACCCTCGAGACGTTGGAAGACGCCCTCCAGCACCTGGTCCGTGAAGCGGATACTGTCGTCATAGGCATCGGTCAGCGGCGAGGTACTGTCCGGTGTCAGGAAGTAACGCAGCGAGTCGGGGTACTGCAGGCTGGCCGGCGGATGGCTGCCGTACAGATGCAGCACGATCAGTCGCGGCCCTTTGACCTTGCGCGCCAGTGCCTCATCGAGTGCATCCAGCAGTCCGTCGTCGTACTCCGTCATGATGGTTCTGGCGACGTCGGCACGCTGGGCGATGGCGGTGATCCAGGTGCGCTCGGAGGTGATATCGAGCCCCTGACGTGACAGCCACTCCGTATGCATGCCGGCCTGATTGGCCAATGAAATCAGGTTGGCATCCAGATAGCGCGGCGAGAAGGTGCGCGGGTCCATCAGACTGGAAAGCATCGGCACCGCCAGCACCGTCTGCGGCGCCGGCGCGATGGCCTGGTCAAAGACCACCAGCTGATCACGACGGGCGTCGAGATTGGGCGTGGTCGGGCGCGAATACCCGTAGAGCGACAGCTGATCACGCCGCTGGGACTCACCGATCACCAGCACGAAGACCGCATCATCCGGCACATCAGGGCTGAGCGTGACCTTGCCGAAATCGTAGTCATCCGCCATCAGTGCCTTGAAACGCTCCTTTTCCCACCAGGCATGTGAGGTGGTGGCCAGGTTCCAGCCCGGCGATACCGACAGCGTGGTGATGGCCAGCGGCACGCTGGCACGCCCCCACTGCCAGCTACCTGCCAGCAGCATCAGCATCCAGAGCACGAAGGCGATTCCGCTGCGCCCCCCCAGCCGGGCGCGAGCCAACCCCGCCCCATGGCGATTGGCCAGTGACAGGGCCAGCAGGAAGAACCCCAGCGGCACGATGAGTGCCAGCGGGAACTTGAACAGCATCGCCATCGACTCGCTGCGACTGGTATCCAGCGAACTCAGCGCGAAGGCCAGGCCATAGCGCGAATCGTAATAGACGGCGCTGACCACACTGGCCGAGAGATTGACGCCCAGTGCGGCCATCAGGCCAAGTGCCGGCCAGCGCCAGCGTGGGCGATGGGCTGCCGCCAGCAGACACGGCCACAGCAGCAGGTTACCGACCAGGATCAGACCGCCCTCGAGCAGCCCGTGGTAGATCAATGGCACCAGACTGGCCAGCGATGACAGCAGCACGGCGCTGATCAGCCCACCGGCGACACCGCCATCGGTGCGTCTGGCAAAGAGAGCACGCCCCGCGCGGCGCAGCATGCCTTCGCCACCACCGGCCCCGGGCCGCTCATTGTCATGGGTTTCACGCATCATGAGTCATCTCGCTCAGGCGCAAGCGTCAGCACTCCAGCACCTGGCGCCAGCGGCCGTCAGACTGGCCACAGGCAATGAAGAAAGGATTTCTGAGGGTGTCACGCGCGTTGTAACGCAGCACATCCGGCTGACCATCGGTCAGGCTCTGCGCATCGAAGACACACCCGCCCGCCGCTTCCAGCACGGCCTGCGCCGCGGCGGTGTCCCACTCGCAGGTCGGGGCATAGCGCGGGTAGAGATCCGCGTCGCCTTCGGCGATACGACAGAATTTCAGCGAACTGCCGCAGCTGACGGTCTCGACCGGCGTCAGACGCTCGATCAGCGCCGCCGTCTGCGCATCGAGATGCGACTTGCTGGCCACGACTCTCAACACCTCGGGCTCCGGGCTGACGCGAATGGTCGTTCGTCCATTGGCGTCCTCGCGAAACGCGCCCACGCCATCAAGCCCGCTCCAGGTCGCCCTGAGCACCGGCGCATCCACCACGCCCAGCACGCTGCGCGTCCCCTGGATCAAGGCGACATTGACGGTGTATTCGCCACTGCCGTTGACGAACTCGCGGGTGCCATCCAGCGGGTCCACCAGCCAGAAGGTCTGCCAGTCACGGCGCGCCACGATATCCGCCTTGTCGCTTTCCTCGGAGAGCACCGGAATCTGCGGCGTCAGGCGGGCCAGCCCCTCCACCAGCACACGGTGTGCCGCAAGATCCGCGGCCGTCACCGGACTGTCATCGGCCTTGGCGCGTGTCTCGAGATCGCCGCCCTGCGCAACGGCGAGTATCGCCTGCCCCGCTTCACGGCAGAGCGTCTCGATGGCCGTCAGAAGTTCAAGATCAGGGGTGACATCAGACTGATTCATGGAAGTCTCGCAGATAATTCAAGGGAGTCAGCACGCGGCTTTCAGCTCGGGGCCATCATACGCAAAAGCGGCCGCGGATTCTGCCCACGGCCGCTTCCAGGAAGCCATTGATGACGGGGTGCGAGCTCACTCGCACGCCCATCTCAATCGGTGCTGCTATGCCTGCTTCAGTTGCTGCGATAGCCATTGGGGTTGCGTGACTGCCAACGCCAGCTGTCAGCCATCATGCGATCCAGCCCCAGCTCCGCCTTCCACTTCAATTCCTTGAAGGCCTTGTCCGGCTCCGCCCAGCATTCGGCGATATCACCGGAACGCCGCGGCGCGATGCGATAAGGCACAGGGCGACCGCTGGCCTTCTCGAAGGCCTTGACCATGTCCAGCACGCTATAGCCAGTGCCGGTGCCCAGGTTGTAGGTGTGGACGCCATCACGCGCTTCACCGGCCAGATAGTCCAGCGCCTTGAGGTGGCCATCGGCCAGGTCGACGACGTGGATGTAGTCACGCACCCCGGTGCCATCCGGCGTCGGATAGTCATCACCGAACACGGCCAGCTCTTCAAGGCGACCCACCGCCACCTGGCTGATATAGGGCACCAGGTTGTTGGGGATGCCGTTGGGGTCCTCACCGATGGTACCGGACTCGTGGGCACCCACCGGATTGAAATAGCGCAGCAGCGCGATGCGCCAGCTGTCATCCGCCACGGACAGGTCACGCAGCACTTCCTCGACCATCAGCTTGGAGCGGCCGTAGGGGTTGGTCGCGGACGTCGGGAAGTCTTCACGGATCGGCGTGGACGCCGGATCGCCATACACGGTGGCGGAGGAAGAGAACACGATACGCTTGACGCCGGCCCGCGCCATGGCATCACACAGCACCAGGGTGCCATTGACGTTGTTGTCGTAGTAGGCCAGCGGCTTGGCGACGCTCTCGCCCACCGCCTTGAGCCCGGCGAAGTGGACCACGGCCTCGATATCATGACGCTCGAACAGGCTGTCGAGCAGCGCGCCGTTGCGGATATCCCCTTCGACGAACGGCACTTCGCGTCCGGCAAGCGTCGCCACACGCGCGAGGGAGGCTTCGCTGGCATTGGACAGGTTGTCCAGCACCAGCACCTGATGGCCGGCCTCCATGAGCGCCAATACCGTATGAGACCCGATGTAGCCTGCACCACCCGTGACCAGAATCATCCATCATCTTCCTTGTGAAAGTAACGCGACAGTGGGCCGCGCAGTTGACCTGCGCCGGCCCCGTTCATGGCTGCTAACCCTACCTTCCAGCCCTTGCGCTCACAAGTCCACAGCCAACGACAGCGTCTGTCGCCAGACAGCAACCTGACCCGTGCAGGATGGCGTCACGCAAGGCCTCGCACGCGACCTGAGCGCCTCGGATCGAGCGTCGCGCTTGCGCGGCGTCAAGGTTTCACCCACGGGAGTTTCGAAACAGGCAATGAAGGCTATTGAGCCGTGGCGCAATGCTGAGACAATGGCGCCGCCTGCCGGCCCGAAAGCCCCACCTGACCGACTCTCGGCGGCGATCGACCGACGCAGGCAGCATGACACGACGTGCATGACCTCCCGTTCAGGAACGAATGCATGCCGTGCAGTGAACAACGCCAACACGACAACGTGCCATCACCTACCATGACCCATACCAACAACACGATGACCAACATGATGAGGAAGCCTGTCGCCAGCGGGCTTCTCTGGAGTCGACATGCCTGAGCAACCTACCGATCACGTCGTTGATCAATCCTCCACGCCGCCACAAGCGCCACTTGCGGCGCGTATCGGTCTGATACTCGGTCCGCTCCTGCTGCTGCTGACCTGGCTGACCCCTGCCCCGGGCGACATGCCGGACACCGCCTGGCTCTGCGTGGGCCTGGCGCTGTTGATGGCGACCTGGTGGGCCACCGAAGCATTGCCGATACCGGTGACATCGCTGTTGCCAATCGTGCTGGTGCCCGCACTTGGCATCGACGACATCAAGAGCACCACGGCAGCCTATGCCAATCCGACTATCTACCTGTTCCTCGGTGGCTTCCTGCTCGGGATCGCCATGCAGCGCTGGGACCTGCATCGCCGCGTGGCCCTGCATACGCTGAAGCTTGCCGGCCATTCACCCCGCCGTCAGATCGCCGGTTTCATGATCGCTACCGGCTTCATCAGCATGTGGGTATCCAATACCGCGACCAGCATCATGATGCTGCCCATCGGCATGTCAGTGGTCAGCCTGATGTCCAGTGGCCGGGATGAGCGCGACAGCGACGACCCGGAGCTGAAGCGCTACGCCGCCGCCCTGCTGCTGGCCATCGCCTACTCCGCCAGCCTTGGCGGTATCGCGACACTGATCGGTACGCCGCCGAATGCCCTGCTGGCGGGTTACCTATCCAGTGACCAGGGCATCGAGATCGGCTTCGCCCAGTGGATGGTCGTCGGCCTGCCGGTGGCCATCGCGATGTGCACCATCACCTGGTGGTGGTTGACGCGCACGCCCTTCTCCTTCGCATCCGAGACTTCGGACAGTGGCGAGATGATAAAGCGTGAGCTCAAGGCACTGGGTGTCATGAGCAGCGCCGAGAAACGTGTCGGCATCGCCTTCCTGGTAGCCGCCCTGCTGTGGATGTTCCGCCCGCTGATCAATCAGAGCGGCCTTGAGTGGCTGTCGGATACCGGCATCGCCATGGCCATCGGCGTCGGGCTGTTCGCGATTCCCTCCGGCACCTCACGCGGTCGTCGCCTGCTGGTGTGGGAAGACGCGCGTGACCTGCCCTGGGGCGTATTGCTGCTGTTCGGGGGGGGACTGGCACTGGCGGGCGTCATCAAGAGCTCGGGTCTGGCGGAGTGGATCGCCGGACAGCTGTCGATGTTCAGCGTGCTGCCGCTCATCGGGCTCGTGGGCATCGTGGTACTGGTGATCATCTTCCTGACAGAGGTCACGTCCAATACCGCGACGGCCGCCGCCTTCCTGCCCCTGCTGGGCGCGCTTGCGCTGTCGCTGGACATCGACCCGCTGCTGATCACCGTGCCGGCGGCCATCGCGGCCAGCTGCGCCTTCATGATGCCGGTGGCCACGCCACCCAACGCCATCGTGTTCGCCACCGGGCACCTCAAGATCCAGACCATGATGCGCGCCGGCTTCTTCCTGAACCTGGCAGGCACCGTGGTGGTCACGCTGCTGGCCTATGGCCTGATCGTGGCACTGTGGAGCTGATTCCCTGACAGCGTGACGTGACCCATCACTCGCGCCGCAAGGGGGATCCCTTGAAACGACAACGCCGGACTCCCATGGAGTCCGGCGTTGTCGTTCATGCCAGGCAGATTCTGCGACATCTCATCATGACACCTGCTGTCATGTTCAGAAGAAGCCGAGGAAGCCCTTGATGATCAGCGAGTTGGCGATATCGATCAGGAAGCCACCCACCACCGGCACGATGATGAAGGCCAGACGTGACGGCCCGTGGTGCTGCGTGACCGCCTGCATGTTGGCGATCGCCGTCGGCGTGGCGCCCATGCCGAAACCACAGTTACCCGCGACCAGCACCGCAGCGTCGTAGTTCTTGCCCATCAGGCGGAAGGTGACCTGGGTGGTGTAGAGGAACACCAGCGCGACCTGTGCCAGCAGGATGGCCAGAATCGGCAGTGCCAGATTGGCCAGATCCCAGAGCTTGAGCGTCATCAGTGCCAGTGCCAGGAAGATGGACAGACTGATGTTGCCCAGCACATCCACGGCATGGGTATTGAGGTGCTTGTCGCCGAAGGCGCGCACCACGTTGCCGATGACGATACAGCTGAACAGCACCCACACGAAGGTCGGCAGCGAGAAGGCCGTATCCGCCGTGAGTGCCTGCAGCTGCTGACCGCTGACGACCCCGAGCAGCAACATGAAGAGCGTTTTCAGAGCATTGGCGGTATTCAGCGGGTGCTGGACTTCCGTCTCGTCATACTCGGAATCGCTGACCTGGGCATTGATGTCCTGTCCTTCACGCTTCATGCGATTGATCAGGAAACGTGCCGTCGGCCCACCGATCAGCGACCCGAACACCAGGCCGAAGGTGGCACAGGCCATCGCGACTTCCATCGCGCCATTGATGCCATATTCATCGGCGAAGACGTTGGCCCAGGCAGCCCCTGTACCGTGACCACCGGACATGGTGATGGAACCGCCGAGCAGCCCCAGTACCGGGTCGAGGCCAAACAGGCTGGCAACACCGACACCCAGCAGGTTTTGCAGGATGAGCAGGCCGATGACCAGCACGAGGAACAGGATCAGCTTGCTGCCGCCGGCACGAATCATGCGGACGTCCGCCGACAGGCCGACCGAGCCGAAGAACAGCAACATGAAGGGGGTCTGGAGACCGGCGAAGAACTGGAACTCGTAGCCCAGGCCACGCAGGCCGGTGACGATGAGGGTGGCGATGAGACCGCCGACCACAGGTTCGGGGATGTTGAACTCGCGCAGCACGCGTACGCGCTCGACAATCAGATGACCGACGACGAGGACAAGCGCCGCCAGCAGCAGGGTAGTGATAGCATCAAGTTGAATCATGCGATACCGATGAGTAGTTGTGGGTTGTTCTAGCGGACCTCCTGAACGAGAGGTGCACCGGCGAATCCCGACCGACGAGGGGATGGGGACACATCCATTGTCTCGTCACTCAGGGGGGTTGCCCTTGCACCGCTTGGAATTGTTGTGCTCTCGAATCCGTTGTACCACCAGATCGTTATCATTTACGCGGATGCAGCGATGATACGCAGGGATGGCACCGGTGCAAGTCCGGATATTGACTCGTCAGACAACTTCCGACAAAAGTCTATATCCGCTCGCCATGCCAAGGCCGGGGTTATCAGCTACTGACATTGCGCTCATCCCTTGCCATGACTGGGCTGGGGAGTGATCGACCTTGAGAAACGACGAAGCCCTCGCCGCAAGGGGCGAGGGCTTCGTGGACCGTCACTGCAAGCAGGATTTCCGCCTTTCGTGGACGCTCGTGTCGCTCATTGCCGTCAGACGGCGACGGGACCCGCCTCTTCGGCACGTTCCGCTTCACTGCGTGCACTGCTTTCCAGGCCGCGATTGACCGCCGACAGCACCGCCTTGAGTGACGCGCTCACGGTGTCACCATCCTCGGCCATGCCGCAGACGCGCTTGCCATCGAGATTGAGCATCACGAAGGCCACCGCCACGGCGTCACTGCCTTCCCCGAGCGCATGCTCGCCGTAGTCCACCACGCTGACGGTGGCACCGGTGTGGCGCTGCCAGGCATCCATGAAGGCGGAGATGGCACCGTTGCCTTCACCGGCCAGGGCAATCTGCTCACCCTTCTCGTCAATCAGTGTCGCGGTGAGCTGCTCGGCCCCCTCACGATCCAGTCGATAGCCCTTGAGACTCAGCGGTGCCTCGCGCTTGAAGCTGGCATCGAGAATCGCGCGGATCTGGTTGCTGGACAGCTCACCACTGACCTGCTCGCTGGCCTTCTGCACGTGCGGGGCGAGCTCGAGGCTCATCCAGCGCGGCAGGCTGATGCCGTGATCGCGTTCGAGCAGGAAGGCCATGCCGCCCTTACCGGACTGGCTGTTGACGCGAATCACCGCCTGGAAGTCGCGACCCAGATCCTGCGGGTCGATGGGCAGATAGGCGACCTGCCACGGCTCGTCCGCCTGCTGCTTCTTGAGACACTTGCGAATCGCGTCCTGGTGACTGCCGGAGAAGGCGGTGTAGACCAGCTCACCGACCCACGGGTGACGCGGGTGAACCGGCAGGTTGGTGCACTCGGTGTAGACCTGGATGATCTCGTCCGGATTGGAGAGGTCCAACTCCGGGTCAATGCCCTGGCTGTAGAGATTCATCGCCAGGGTGATCAGGTCCATGTTGCCGGTGCGCTCACCATTGCCCAGCAAGGTCCCTTCGATGCGGTCCGCCCCGGCCAGCAGGCCGAGCTCGGCAGCGGCAGCGGCACCGCCCCGGTCGTTGTGGGTATGCAGCGAGATGATCGCGCAGTCACGACGACTGAGGTGCTTGATGAAGTACTCGACCTGATCCGCGAAGTGATTGGGCGGGCCCACTTCCACCGTGGCCGGCAGGTTGAGGATGCAGCGATTGTCCGGTGTCGGCTGCCAGACATCCATCACCGCTTCGCAGACCTCGACGGCGTAATCCATCTCGGTGGAAGTGAAGCTCTCCGGCGAGTACTGGAACACCCAGTGGGTGTCCGGGTAACGCGCAGCGTAGTCCTTGACCAGCTGCGCACCTTCGACGGCGATGGCCTTGATGCCCTCACGATCCATCTCGAACACCCGCTCGCGCTGAACGGTGGAGGTGGAGTTGTAGACGTGCACCACGGCATCGCGCGCCCCGACCAGTGACTCGAAGGTACGGGCGATCAAGTGCTCACGCGCCTGCACCAGCACCTGGATGCTGACACCCTCCGGCACCTGGTCTTCCTCGATCAACCAGCGCACGAAGTCGAAATCGAGCTGACTGGCGGACGGGAAACCGACTTCGATCTCCTTGAGGCCGATCTTGACCAGCAGCTTCCACATCAGCTTCTTCTGCTCGACCGTCATCGGCTCAAGCAGCGCCTGGTTGCCATCGCGCAGGTCGACACTGGCCCATAGCGGCGCCTGGGTCACGGTACGCGACGGCCATTGGCGGTCGGTCAGCGCGACAGGCGTGACGGGGCGATATTTGGTGTGGTCGAAGGCAGCACTTGGCGTGGATGCAGCAGTCATGGTCGTGTCCTTGGCGTGGTGGGCGTGGAAAGCAACGTTCGACATCCGGATGCGGATTCGATGGCACCTTTCCCGCTCAACAGTGTCCCAATCGGGGCGCCTGAGTAAATGTGAGATGACGAGGGCATCAAGGCCCTCGCATCCGAAAGCTTGCCGCCAGCGCGACAGGCAAGCAAGTCGGAGGTAGAGAACATGGCCGCTACCTGCGACAGGACGTGGCTCCGGATCACGGTTGCCAGCGCGGAAGGAGAGATCGCGGGATCACCGTCGAATGCCTCTCAGCGGCCTCGCATCGATCAGAAGCGAGCCGGGTTCCGCAGGAAGCGGGCTGGACAGGGTGGCCAGTCCACCTGCTCGCACGACCCTGATGGTCGAACATCTGAATCGCTGAACAGTGATTACAGTATATGCTTCATATCGGGGTGCATGATTGCGAAAAACCCACTAAACCGCCATCTTGAAAGCATTTTATTTCATAATTCACACCTTCACCGCCAATGGATTGCGAAAAATGAGCCAGAACATTTCTCTCCCGACACTGGACCGCTTCGATCGACGGATTCTTGACGAACTCCAGCAGTCGGGACGCATCAGCAATCAGGAGCTCGCCGAGCGCATTGGCCTGTCACCGTCACCTTGCCTGCGCCGGGTACGTGCCCTGGAAGAAAGCGGCATGATCACGGGGTATCGGGCACAGGTCGATGCCCGCAAGCTGGGCCTGAGCCTGATGGCGCTGCTGCATATCTCGATGGACCGCCATACCCCGGAGCGCTTCGCCAACTTCGAGGAAACCATCGCGGCGCTGCCCCAGGTGATGGAGTGCCTGCTGATCACCGGTCAGGAAGCCGACTACCAGCTCAAGGTGGTCGTCAATGACATGGATGACTATCACGACCTGCTGCTCAAGCAGATCACCCGTATCGAGGGCGTCACCGGCGTGCATTCAAGCTTCGTGCTGCGTCAGGTGATCGACCATCAGCGCGTGCCGACGATGTGATGACGCCATGAGGGCCAGTTGACCAAACGACGACGCCCCGCCGAATCTCGGCGGGGCGTCGTCGTTTCAAGGCGGAAGGTTCATCAGGCGGAAGGTTCAGGCTGACGGCCACGCTAGCTGGTCACTCCGGCGGGCCAGCTCTGGTGAGCGCCCGCTGCTCGCGATGAAGCTCACCGCTCGCCCTCCAGCACCCCGCGACGAATCTGGTCTTCCTCGATGGATTCGAACAGCGCCTTGAAATTGCCTTCACCGAAACCGTCATTGCCCTTGCGTTGGATGATCTCGAAGAAGATCGGCCCGATCACCGTCTCGGTGAAGATCTGCAACAGGATTCCTTCACCCGGTGCGCCATCCACCAGCAGGCTCAAGGCCTTGAGATCCTCGACGTTCTCTTCATGGTTGGGCACCCGTGCATCGACCTTTTCATAATAGGGTTCGGGTGTGGTCAGGAACTTGACGCCATTGGCCTTGAGCGCCTTGACGGTGGCATAGATGTCATCCGTCGCCATCGCCAGATGCTGGATGCCTTCCCCGTTGTATTCCCGGATGAATTCCGCGATCTGGGAGTTGTCGTCGGCGGACTCGTTGATGGGGATGTGCATCTTGCCGCAGGGCGCTGTCATGGCTCGCGAGAAGAGCCCGGTCATCTTGCCCTCGATATCGAAATAACGGATCTCGCGGAAGTTGGCGATGCGGGCATAGAAGTCCGCCCACACATCCATCTGGCCGCGTCCGACGTTGTGCGTCAGATGATCCAGCGTATGCAGGCCGACGCTGTTGGCATTCTCGATTGCGCCATCTAAGGCGACGAAGTCGGTGTCGTAGATCGAGCGTTCCCGGTGATGATCCACGAAGTACAGCACCGAGCCGCCAATCCCCTCCACCGCCGGGATACCGACCTCTCCCGGGCCGACAGGGTGCTCGACACTGCGTGCGCCGTGCGCCAGCGCGTAGCGATGCGCCTGCTCGGCATCTGCCACGCGCCAGGCCATCGCACAGGCACTCGGGCCATGAATCGCCGCGAAGCGTGCCGCGGGGCTGTTCGGCTCGGCGTTGAGCACCACATTGATGCCATGCTGCTGGAACAGGAACACCTGCTTGGAGCGATGACGCCGCGTCTCGGTAAAGCCAAGCTGGCAGAACAGCCCACGCAGGGCATCGATCCCGGCGGCATCCGGTGCCGTGAACTCGACGAACTCGAAGCCGTCCGTGCCGATGGGATTGTGCTGTTCGATACGCGCCGGTGCGTTCATGAAGTACTCCTGAGTCAGGCTGCCGACAAGGCAGGCAAGGTAGAGAAAGGCGGGCGACATCCTTCATGACAGGCGAACGCGCCGCACATCACCTGTGATGTCCCGATTCCGTTATCGGGAATCTATGCCTTGCCTGCCGCCCTGCCCATGCACCTTGCGCCCTCATTGGTGCCGTATCCTGCCTCCCCCCACGCCAGACATGTAACGAAACTCTGCCATAGTGCTGACGGCCATCTCGACACTGCTCACCCGGGGCGCTCTCACTGCCGCGAGCGCCTGACACTGCGTCATGCTTTCTTTACACCTATCGGCGCGTCGCGCCTGCGACTGCCACATGCCCGTCTTGCGTTGGCCACTAGAGCCAGGCGCCACTGCCCAGCTGCCAGGCGACGGCCAGCAGAATGGCCGCGATGAAGGCTTCGATGACCTGCCAGGCACGCGGACTGGTCAGGCGGGGTGCCAGCCAGCCAGCACAGGCCACCAGCCCGAAGAACCAGACCATCGAGGCCAGGCTGGCTCCGGCGATGAAGCCCGCCGGCGAGTTCTGTTGTGCCCCGATGGCACCCAGCATCACCAGGGTATCCAGATAGACCTGCGGATTGAGCAAGGTCACCGCCAGAGTCGCCATCAGCACCTTGCCAAGGCTCGCCTTGAGCGCCGTACTCGCCGTGAGCTGCCCACCACTGCGCATGCGCCCCAGCGCCTTGACCGCTTGCCAGAGCAGGAAGGCGACACCTCCCCAACGCGCGATGCTCATCAACATGGGGGATTGCTGCATCAAGGCCCCCAGCCCCAAGACCCCCGCCACGATCAGCAGCCAATCACACAGCGCACAGAGCCCCGCGACCCACCATTGATGTTCGCGCTTGAGCCCCTGACCCAGCACGAAGGCATTCTGGGCGCCGATGGCGATGATCAGCCCGGCCCCGACACCTGCTCCATTGAACACTGACCACCACATGACACTGCCCTTCCCTTGCTTGACTCTCTGATTCAGCGCGTTGCGCCCCTGTCTGTCTTCGGCGCGCTTCCGGACTTCCCGGCGCTGCAGCCGCAGGCAGAGTACGCTAGGATGAATACATCATGGAAATTGATTCAGGGAATGACTCATAAGGATTTCTGATGCTGGACTACAAACTGCTGGAGGCGCTGGCCGCCGTCATCGACCAGGCAGGTTTCGAGCGCGGGGCACGCGCGCTGGGCCTGACACAATCAGCGGTCTCGCAGCGCATCAAGCTGCTGGAGGCCCGTCTGGGTCAGCCGGTACTGGTGCGCACGCCACGCCTGGGGCCGACTCCGCTGGGGCGGCGTCTGCTCAATCATGTGCAGCAGGTGCGCCTGCTGGAGCATGACCTGCTGGATCAGATCCCCGCTCTCGGTGACAGCGAGCAGCGCCTGCGCATCGCCATCAATGCCGACTCGCTGGCCACCTGGTGGCCACAGGTCACCGGTGCCTTCTGTCAGACGCACGAGCTGCTGCTGGACATGCTGGTGGAAGATCAGGAGGTCGCCCTCAAGCGCATGCGCGATGGCGAGGTGGCGGGCTGCATCTGCTCGACCCCACGCCCGGTCCAGGGGGCTCGCTCACACCCGCTGGGCAGCATGCGGTATCGCGCATTGGCCAGCCCGGATTTCGTGCGCCGCCACATCGCCGGAGAGGATGGCGTCATCCCGTCACGTCTGCCTGCCGAGAAACTGCGCAGTATGCCCGCCATCGTCTATGGCCGGGATGACCGTCTGCAGCATCGGCTGCTGGCCGAGATGGGCTTCGACGAGCCTTTCCCGCATCACCTCTGTCCCTCCTCAGAAGGCTTCGTTCACCTGGCCTTGAGTGGCATGGGCTATGGGATGATTCCCGAGCAGCAGGCGCGCCACCTGCTGGACAGCGGTGAACTGGTCGATATCGCGCCGGACCACGCGCTGGACATCCCGCTCTACTGGCATCACTGGCGCCATGGCGGCAGCACCCTCGAACAGCTCACGGATCACCTGCTGCGTCACTGCAGCGCCATGCTGCTGCCCATACCGGAGCAGCAACCGCCACGCCCGGGGACCCTGTGATCCTGTAAGCTTATGACCCTGTCCGCATCACGCCAGCCCCTCGCACTCAGCTCGTCTGCTGCTCACGCACCAGCTGAGCGAGAAAGCGATCACAGGCCGCCAGCTGGCGGATGTCGATGTACTCGTTGGCCTGATGGGCCACGCTGATGGAGCCGGGCCCGCAGACCACCGTCGGCCAGCCTTCGCGCTGGAACTGGCCCGCTTCGGTGGCATAGGTCACCGCCTGACTGGCACGCGCCTCCCCCAGCAGACGCTGACAGAGATGGATCGCCGGATCACGTTCGCCCTGCCCCAGCGCCGGCACCGTCTCCACCGTGCGCTCACTGTGGATCGCCACCTCGGGCGCCCGCTCGCGATAGGGCACGAGCAGACGCTCCGCGTAGGCATCGATCTCCGCCAGCATCGCCTCGACATCCTCGCCCGGCAGATGGCGCAACTCCCAATCGAAGATGCACTGCCCTGCGGTGATGTTGACGGCCGTGCCGCCTTCGATGCGCCCGACATGCAGGCTGGCATGCGGCACCTCGAAACGCTCGTCGAGATGCCCACAATCGATGCGCGCCTGCATGCGGTCCTCGATGAAGGTGACCATGCGTGCCGCCAGATGAATCGCGCTGACCCCCAGATTGACCTGACTGGAATGCGACGGCTTGCCGGTCACCGTGGTGCGGATGACCGTGATGCCCTTGTGGGCATCGACGACGCTCATCAGGGTCGGCTCCCCCACCAGCACCGCCGCCGGGCGCGGCAGGCGATCACGCAGACGCGCGATCATGCGCGGCGCGCCGAGACAGCCGATTTCTTCATCATACGAGAAGGCGAAAATCACAGGCCTTTCAAGCTTGCCATCACGCGCTGCACTCACCAGCGCCGGCACCGCCGCCATGCAGCAGGCGATGAAGCCCTTCATGTCGGATGAGCCCCGCCCATACAGGCGGCCATCGGCCTCGCGCAGCGTGAAGGGATCACTGTCCCAGGCCTGCCCTTCCACCGGCACCACATCAGTATGCCCGGACAGCACCACACCGCCCTCCACGTCAGGGCCGATCACCGCGAGCAGATTGGCCTTGTCACCGCCATCATCATGAATGATCTCGGCGCTGACACCGGCCACTTCCAGAGCATCACGCAGGCAATGGATCAACGCCAGATTCGAGTCACGTGACACGGTCGCGAAATGGATCAGATGCGCCAGCCATTCACGGCTGTTCGGCCAATCGGAGAAGTCGGCGTGCTGAGGCATCAGGCTGGCGGTATCGACGGCGCTGGTGGCGGAAGCGTGCATGGGGGCATTCCTGTTCGGGGACATCTGAGCGGAGAGCACCATGCGCAACGCGCTGGCCTCATGTGCTCACCGGTATAGCGCAGCGCACCTTTGACAACAAGCGCCAGGCCACGCCAGGCACCGGGCCAGGAGTGCCGCGATCAGCCACAGGCCGCAAGCGCCTTGCGACGCGGGGGATAGAGCACCAGCGCGATCCCGAACAGGAAGATGCTGCACGAGAGCCACTGTGCCAGCGACAACTGCTCATCAAAGATGGCGTAACCACTGAGCAACGCGAACACCGAGACCAGCAAGGTCATGGGGGCCAGTTGACTCATCGGATACTTGAGCAGCATCCGGTTCCAGACCCAGTAACCAAAGAGGGTCGTCGGATAGGCCTGGAACAGCACCGAGACCCAGGCATCCATCCCCCACTGTTGATAGGTGGCACTCAGCACCCCCCAGCCATTCATCGCGACGCTCAACGCCATTAGCGGTAGCGGCGCAAACAGCATGCCCCAGAGGTTGAAGGCGAAAGGTGTGCGCGTGCCGGAGCTGCGCAGAATCACGCCAGCCAGGGGCCAGCAGATCGCCGCCAGCAGGATGAAGGCAAGTCCCGCCAGGGTCACGTTGCCGTTGGTGGTGAAGACGGAGACCACCAGCCCCACCAGCGAGACCAGAATGCCTGCCGCCATGCGCGGCGAGATGATCTCCCGGTAGAGCAGCACGCCGACCAGCACCGTGGTCAGCACATCGGTCTGCAACAGGACCGCCGCCATGCCAGAGGACAGTCCGAAGGTGATCGAGCATGAGGCCATGCCCCAGATACCGGTACCGAACACCAGCCCGTAGGCCATCAGGTAGCGCCACGGCACCTGCGGCTTGCGGATGAAGAAGATGAGCGGAAAGGTGGCACACGCGAAGCGCGCCGCGGCGATCAGCAAGGGATCCATGTCACTGACCCCCAGCTTGATCATCGAGAAGTTGAAGCCCCAGATTGCCATCACGCTGGTGATGAGCAATAGATCGCGTCCCTGCATGGCGTGTCTCCTGATCGAGGTTCCCTTGACGACGGGCAATGACCGCCGCTGTCCACGACCGTGGAACATCACGGTGATGCGTGCGGCATACGAGGGCCAGTCTCGCTTGCCGCACCAAGGCCGTACAGATACAGTTTCTGGACATTCCACCAGTACAGTTCGCTCATGGCACGCTATCGACAGCTGGCAGAGAAGTGCATTCAGGATATTCAGGCCGGCAGACTCAGTACCGGGGATCGCATGCTGTCGCTGCGCCAGTTTGCCCGCCAGCACGGCATCAGCGTGTCGACGGCGGTCAGCTGTTATGCGGAGCTGGAATCGCAGGGCTGGCTGATGGCTCGCCCACAATCGGGGTTCTTCATCGCCGAGCCCTCACGTGTCATGCCCGCGCCCACCTGGCAGTCCTTCGAGAGCCGAGTCATCACGCCCGCCACGCATCGCCATCGCACGCAGAGGTGGTGCGGGCCGCTGGGCACTGCGCATCTGGCGCTGGACAAGGCGACCCGGCAGGCACTGGATCGCAGCCTGCGCCGCGCCATGAAGCGGGCCGTGCATACCCTCACCCAGTATCCCGCCGCGCAAGGCGAACCCGCACTGTTGAGCGCCCTGGCGAGCCATTTCACCCAGGCCGGCTTTGCGCTGGGCAGTGAGGAGCTGGTCATCACTCACGGCTGCATGGATGCGGTCAGGACGGCGCTTGAGGTCTGCACGCAACCCGGCGACACGGTGGCAGTCAGCTCACCGTGCTACAACGGCCTGCTGGATCTGCTCTCGCAGCTGTCCCTCGACGTCATCGAGATTCCCTCGAGTGCACAAGGCATCGATCTCGATCAGTTCGAACAGCATCTCGCCAACGGTCAGCTGCGGGCCGGGCTGTTCTGCACCACTCACATGAATCCCCAGGGCATCACCCTCACTCCCGCGCAGAAACAGCGCCTGGCCAGGCTTGCCAATCACTACCGCGTGCCGGTGATCGAGGATGATGTCTATCTCGAGCTCACCCATCGCGAAGCGCCGCCACTGCCAACGGCCTGCCACGACGAAGGTGGCTTCGTCATCTGGTGTGGTTCGGTCTCCAAGACCCTGTCACCGAGCTACCGACTGGGCTGGTGTCGGCCCGGTCGATTCCTTCCGCCATATCTCAAGCGCGCGCTGGGTGTGCCGACGCTGGTACAGTGCGCCGTCGCGGACTTCATCGATTCCGGCGCCTATGCCAGTCACCTCAAACGTGTCCGTCACCAGCTCAGCCAGCACAAGGCCCACTACCTCAACTATCTGAGTCAGCATCTGCCCGAGGGCAGTCGCGTGACGCAACCACAAGGTGGCCTGGTGCTGTGGATCGAGGTGCCCGGCCTCGATGCCAGGGCCCTCGGCAAGGCCGCCGAGCAGGCACAGCTTGATATCCGGATCGGCCCCTGGTTTACCGAATCTGCGCGCTATCGCAATTGTCTGCGTCTCAATATCGGCCTTGCACCGGATGAGCGGATCGAGCAGGAACTCGCCCGCCTGATGACGTTGATCGCGAATCACTGCAAACGCTGAAGGTTGTCGTGCTCACATGCGCCTGTCAGACAATGCAGACGACGCTGCCACGCCCCGGTCAACAGGGCGTGGCAGCGTCGTCTGTAGCGAAAGCCTCCTGTCACGAAGGGTCTCTCATGCCCGATATCAGGCAGCGTGCCCGTTGCGCACCATGGCATGGGGGTCGATGACGAATTTCTTGGCAGCGCCACCGTCGAAGTCCGCGTAGCCCTGCGGCGCTTCTTCCAGACTGATGACCTGCACGTTGACCGCATCGGCGATATTGACGCGCCCGAACAGGATCGCCTGCATCAGCGGGCGGTGATACTTCATCACCGGACATTGCCCCGTGTGCAACGAGTGAGACTTGGCCCAGCCCAGTCCGAAGCGCATGGAGAGTGCACCGACCTTGGCGGCCTCATCCTCGGCGCCCGGGTCTTCGGTGACATAGAGGCCGGGAATGCCGATCTGGCCGCCGGCACGCGTCAACGCCATTGCCGAGTTGAGCACCGTCGCCGGCTGCTCACGTCCATGATCACACCCACAGCCATGCGCCTCGAAGCCGACGCAATCGACGAAGCAATCCACTTCGCGCTCGCCGAGAATCGCCTCGACCTTGTCCTCCATCGAGCCTTCCTGACGCAGGTCGATGGTCTCGCAGCCGAAGCTCTCGGCCTGCTGCAAACGCTCGGGAATCATGTCGCCGACGATGACGCAGGCCGCCCCCAGCAGCTGGGCTGACACCGCCGCCGCCAGCCCGACCGGCCCGGCCCCCGCGATGTAGACCGTGGCGCCCGGCCCGACCCCTGCAGTCACGCAGCCATGGAAGCCTGTCGGGAAGATGTCGGAGAGCAGCGTCAGGTCACGGATCTTCTCCATCGCCTGATCGGCATCCGGGAACTTGAGCAGGTTGAAGTCGGCATAGGGCACCATGACGTAATCCGTCTGACCGCCAGTCCAGCCGCCCATGTCGACATAGCCATAGGCTGCACCGGGACGCGCCGGATTGACGTTCAGACAGATCCCCGTCTTGCCTTCCTTGCAGTTGCGGCAGCGCCCGCAGGCGATGTTGAACGGGACCGAGACGATGTCGCCGACCTTGATGAATTCCACGTCGCGGCCAGCCTCGACGACCAGTCCGGTGATCTCGTGGCCCAGCACCAGGCCCTGGGGTGCCGTGGTCCGGCCACGCACCATGTGCTGATCGCTACCACAGATATTGGTCGAGACGACCTTGAGAATGACGCCGTGTTCACACTTGCGATTTCCCAGCGCCAGGGTCGGATAGTCCAGTGATTCGACACTCACCTTCCCCGCTCCCTGGTAGACGACTCCGCGATTGGCATTGGCTGACATGACGTGCTCCTGCTGGCATGGGATTTGGTGCATGGACGGCGTCAGACAGGCACGCTGACGACATCTTCCGTCACTTGCCGATACGCCGACCACCCGCCCCCTGTCGGTGGCGTCCGACCTGAAGGGCCCCTGCAGACTAGGCCACTTGCCACGGGTGAGCTGTCCAGATGAGGCATCGACATGCCCATGCGAGACATGCCACGACCAAAGTGGCAGTGCGCATGACCGAGGTCGTCGCGCCTGGCCGACAGGATGCGTCGATGCATCGCCACACTTGAAGCCAGTGATACTGCCCCCACGTCAACCAGCAGAGCACGATGGGTAACCCATTTCGCCATGGCAATCGCTCGCGCCAGCCCTCGCTCCGTGAGCGGCGTCTCGCTGCGAGCCATTGGCCTGATTCATTCCAAGGAGAGACCATGACCATGACATCCAACGCCCTGCGCACCGCCTGCATGACCGTCGCCATCGCCGGAACCGCCTTCATTGCGGGCTGTGGCAACACCAGCGTGATCGAGAAGCAGGACACGCGTTACGAGGTCAGCGCCGTCGATGAGGACCGTGACGATGCCATCGCTCAGGTCAAGGAACGCGCTCTGGAAGTCTGCGAGGAGCAGGATCGCGACAAGTACGACGTGCTTGATTCTCGTGTCTTCGGCCCGCAGGACAGCATGTCCAAGGCAGCCGAAGGCAACGAGCAGCTGGAAGGCGGCACCATCAATGAGGATACCGAGATGGCCGCCGCCACCCACGAAGGTGAAGGCTACAAGGTCGCCTGGACCATCCGCTGCCGCTGAGGCGCCTTCCCGTCAGCCAGCCCGAGCTGACAGCAAGGCCATGTGCATGAATGCAAGAGCGCATGAGCACAAGAGCGCATGAACGCAAGAAAGCCGCCCCTGAGGGCGGCTTTCTTGCGTTCATGCATCACGAAACCCCGGAGACGGACGGCCGTTCGGAACGCGCAACCTCGGGTTGCCGCCCACGACGGGATATTGCAGCGCCGCATTAGACGACTCTTGACTATGCTGAGACGAAAGCGCTCGCCAGTTCGGCGCCTGCCATCCCCCCAGGACAGCGCAGCACGCGGGAGCGGAGGCGAAGCTTTTGCGTACCAGACAGCCGTGACACCCGAGCATTGCCATGCGAGACGCTCGACTGCCCCAACGCCCGGGGCGGTCGATCACTGCCATTTGCCATGACGAATCCATCAGGACTCTACGCGCCCAGCGCCGTCAAGGAGGCTTTTCCATGAGTATCGAACAACGCCTGGCCCCCGTTGCACTACCCGAAAACCGTCAACGACAGATCGTCGAGCGCCTGCTCTCTGGCTCCGGGGTCAGTCTGAATGGCCCTGACCCCTGGGATATCTGCGTCCGCCATCCGGATCTGTTCCGGCGGGTGCTGAATCAGGGCAGTCTGGGGCTGGGTGAGGCTTACATGGAAGGCTGGTGGGATTGCGAACGGATCGACGAGATGATCCATCGCCTGCTCAAGCATGGGCTGGGGGAGCGAGCCCACACCTTTGGTGAGCGCATCGCCTACCGCCTCCAGGCGGGAGTCATCAATCTGCAGAGCCGTCGTCGTGCCGAGGTGGTGGGCAAGGTGCATTACGACTTCGGCAATGACCTCTTCACCCGCATGCTGGACCCGACCCTGTGCTACAGCTGCGGATACTGGAAAGGATTGCCGATCGCGCCGGAGAACCTGGAGCAGGCCCAGCAGGCCAAGCTGGATCTCGCCTGTCGCAAGCTCGGGCTGACACCCGGCATGCGCGTGCTGGACATCGGCTGTGGCTGGGGAAGCTTCGCCGCCTACGCCGCGCGCCACTATGGCGTGGAAGTCGTCGGCATCACCATTTCCGCCGAGCAGGCGGCGCTGGCGCGGGAACATTGCCATGGCCTGCCAGTGGAGATCCTGCTCAAGGATTACCGTGACGAGCAATTCCGTCACGAGGTCGGCACCTTCGATGCCATCGTGTCCATCGGCATGTTCGAGCACGTCGGCCACAAGAACTACGCGACCTACTTCACCCGTGTCGCGCAGCTGCTGCGCCCCGGCGGACGCTTCGTGCTGCACACCATCGGCTCCAACCTGAGCGACATCTCCGCGGACCCCTGGGTCAATCGCTACATCTTCCCCAACGGCGTGCTGCCCAGTGCCAGTCAACTGATCCAGGCCAGCGAGCATCACCTGATCATGGAGGACTGGCAGAATTTCGGTGCCGACTACGACCCGACGCTGATGGCATGGCGTGCCAACCTCGATGCCAGATGGCATGAACTGGCCGACACCTACACGACGCGGGACAAGCGCATGTTCGAGTATTATCTGGGTGCCTGTGCCGGGGCCTTCCGCGCCCGCCAGCTTCAGCTCTGGCAGGTGGTCTTCACCCACGGCAATCCGGGGCGTTACGACGCACCACGCTGATCCGCTTGCGCCCTCCGTGCGCCTGGCACTCTCCAGCCGTGCCAGGCGTCCGGCAAGGCGACTCACCAGGGGACGACTTGCCCCTTGGTGACCCATGACTCATGACTCACGATGCGTCGCCGGTGACCGGGAGCGCGTCCCTCTGGCACCTGTCAGTGATGCCGGGGCATTGCCTGCCGACTCGGCCTGCGAGCGGGAGATGCTGTGCCTGGCATTGCGCTCCAGCGCCTGAAGCATGCCGGCCAGCTGATCCAGCGATTCATCCTCGAAGCCGACATATAGCTCCTCGCGAACTCGCGCGATGCGCTCACCCAATTGCACAAGGCATTCATGCCCCGCCTCGGTGAACCACAGGCAGCGAGCACGACGATCCGTGGCGTGGGGTTCGCGACGAATCAGCTGCTGACACTCGAGCTGATTGAGCGTGCGCGTCAACGACGGCATCTCGATTCCCAGCTCGCTGGCCAGCATCTGCTGGGTACAGCCCTCGCCAAGCTTCTCCAAATGCACCATCACCGTCCAGCGGGCTTCCGTCATCCCCAATGGCTCGACCGCGGTCGTGATCGAGGTACGCCACAGGCGGTGGACACGCCCGAGCAGGCCTCCCAGGGAGGGCTTGATGGTCTCGTGAAGGGGTTGAGCATCATCACAGGCTTTCATCGCCTGCAGCGCCACTTCGTCGTCAGTGCCTTGTTGCATGATGATTCTCCGTCTCCACGCCACGGGGCTCACCCCCTGGATGAGCCCCGCGATGCCAACGTCAATTTAGCTTGCTAATGAATGGCGGAATCATACGCTTTATTAGCGGGCAAATCAAAACACGCGTGACGGGACGCGCTCGGCAGCATCCTGCCACTCCCCTTTCCGATGGCGCGCTGGCCTGTTTGCGTGCCTGAGCGCCCGCGTGAGCGTTCGCGTGATCCTCGCGCGGCTAGTCCGCCTCCGAGCCGATCCCGTGGCGCTTGAGCTTGTTGGCAATGGTGGTGTGCGAGACACCAAGACGCTTGGCCAGCAGTCGGCTGGAGGGGAACTCCGGATAAAGACGCGCCAGCACGCGCCGCTCCACCTCGTCGTGGATATCGCCGAGGCTGCCTGCCAGATCGATGCTGTCCAGACCTTCATCGCGCACCTCGCCAATCAGGCGCAGATGCTGCGCCTCGATCACCTCGCCCTCGCACAGCGAGACCGCCTGGAACAGCACGTTTTCCAGCTGGCGCACGTTGCCGGGCCAGTGATAGCCGCGCAGGCGTGCCATCGCCTCCGGTGAGAGAGTGCGAACACGCGCTCCGATCTGGCGCACGGCACGTTCGAGAAAGTGATGTGCCAGCTCCTCCAGTCCATCCAGGCATTCCCTGAGTGGCGGAATCTGCACGCACAGCACATTGAGACGATGGAAGAGGTCGTGGCGGAAGCGCCCTTCGCTGCTCAGCGCCGGCAGGTCCTGCTGGGTCGCGCAGATGACGCGCACATCCAGAAAGGTCTCTTCATCGCTGCCGACACGCCTGAAGCCACCATCCTGCAGAAAGCGCAGCAGCTTGACCTGCATGCGCGGGCTCATCTCGCCGACCTCATCGAGGAAGATGGTGCCACCACTGGTCAGCTCCAGCAGACCCAGCTTGCCTTCCGGCCGTGCCCCCTCGAAGGCGCCCGGGGCGTAACCAAACAGCTCCGTCTCGGCCATTGACTCCGGCAGGCCCGCACAGTTGAGCGCCATGAACGGTGCCTGCCCGCGTGGACTGGCCAGATGGCAGGCGCGCGCCAGCAATTCCTTGCCGGTGCCGGTCTCGCCCTCGATCAACAGCGGGGCATCCAGCGGCGCCATGCGCCTGGCCTCCTTGACCACGGCGGACAGCTGACGGCTTGCCTGGAAGATGGCCTCGAACCCCCGCACCTCGGTACGCTGGATCTGATAGATACGCGAGCCCAGACGGTCCGCACGATGCAGGGTGACTACGGCCCCCGCCAGCGAGGCCACGTCCTCGTTCTCGGTATGCAGCGGCGCGATGTCGGCCAGGAAGGTTTCCTCTCCGACACGCAGGCGCAGGCCGTTGACGCGGGCATTGTTGCGCCGGATCAGCTCCGGCAGGTCGACATCCTGGATGTGACGCGTCAGTGCCAGCCCCGGCACCTCATCGATGCGGACGCCCAAGAGCTTGCCGGCCGCACGATTGGCCGCCACCACGCGTCCCTCCATGTCGATGGACATCACCGGATCAGACAGCGATGACAGCAGTGCATTGAGCTCCAGATGACGCCGTTCGGTGGGCATCAGGCTGACCCGGGTGACCTTGAAGACCCCGGGAATTTCCTCCAGTGCTGGCTTCAGGGTGGAGAGCTGCATGCGCAGCATGTTGGGAACATGCAGATAGATGGAATTGTTGGCCTCCCCACCGACCTCACCACGCAACACGTTGAGGCCGTAATCGGCAAAGGGGGCCAGGATGTCGCGCAGAATCCCGATCCGGTTCTGACAGGTCAGTTTGAGGCGCATGGCGTTCTCGGCATTGTCGTTGGCATATCGTCGCTGTCAGGGTGGCTCTGACGGCACGGCTCTGAGGGTCAGGCGCTTGAGGATCACAAGCGCGGAGGGGAAACGCTGATGACCCGAGGACATCATTCGAGCTACCGCAGGGCAATGCGGCACATCGATGACGTTAACGTAAGCGTTATCAAAAACCTCGTAAAGCATTCCTTACAATAGACGGTATTGCCGGCACGCAAAACTGCCCGAATGGCACTGATCGAGGCCATCAGCCGCACAGGTGTCAGGATTATGTGACAAGAGACGGGGCATCGCACCGCTATCTGCCGCGCAAAAGCAGGCCGTGGCACTGGTCAAGGCTGTCCGACAAGGCCTAGCGTAGTCATCGACATGCAGGGACTGACATGTCCGCCATGATGACAATACGGCAGCCTGCCCACGCAGCGCCGCCATACCGTTCGGGAGGTTGCATGAACGCACCGCAGGGTCGTGACTGGCCACAGGCATCCCAGGTATCTGCGCCCGGATCGCAGGCTCAGGCCAAGGGCACCCGCTACGTGGCGCATGAACCGGATAGCCAGGGCAGGATCCATTACAGCGATCAGGAGCACGCCACCTGGCAGACGCTGATGACGCGCCAGCTGGCGCTGGTCGAGGGACGCGTCTGCCGCGAGTACCTGCAAGGGCTTGAACATCTTGACCTGCCCCGGGATCGCATCCCCCAGCTGGACGAGATCGACCGGGTGCTCGAGGCCGCCACCGGCTGGCGAACCGCACGAGTACCAGCCTTGATCCCCTTCACCCGCTTCTTCGAACTGCTCGCCGAGCGGCGTTTCCCGGTTGCCACCTTCATTCGCCGTCCCGAAGAACTCGATTACCTGCAGGAACCGGACATCTTCCACGAGATCTTCGGTCACTGCCCGATGCTTACCCACCCCGCCTTCGCGGAATTTACCGCCACCTACGGTCGACTCGGTCTCGCCGCCAGCAAGGAAGAGCGCGTCTACCTGGCCCGCCTCTACTGGATGACGGTGGAATTCGGCATGCTGCGCGAGGTTCAACCCGATGGCAGTCGTGCGCTGAGCCTCTACGGCGGCGGCATCATTTCCTCGCCACGCGAGACCTGCTATGCACTGGGCGAGCTCGAAGACAGTCTCGAGCGCCCCGAGCACCTGCCCTTCGATGCCGTCGAGGCACTGCGCACTCCGTATCGCATCGACATCCTGCAGCCGCTCTACTATGTCCTGGAGTCACTGGACGATCTGCATGAACTCGCCAGTCGCGACATCATGGCGCTGGTGCACGAGGCCATGGCGCTCGGTCTCAAGACGCCGCGCTTCGCACCACGCTGATCGCACCGGCGCCTTGCGCTTCTTTTCACCCGCCCCACCCTCGTTCCTCAAGCCGGAGATAGTGACATGACCGAACTCGCCAGACAGTCCTGTGAAGCCTGCAGTTTCGATGCCCCCAAGGTCAGTGACAGCGACATCGAGACGCTCAAGACCGCCATTCCCGAGTGGCAGTTGCTCAATCGCGATGGCATCATGCAATTGGAGCGATGCTTTAAGTTCCGCAACTTCAAGCAGGCACTGGCATTCACCAATCGCGTAGGCGAGATTGCCGAGGACGTCGGGCATCACCCGGCACTTCTCACCGAGTGGGGCAAGGTCACCGTGACCTGGTGGTCCCACGAGATGAAGGGTCTGCACAAGAACGATTTCATCATGGCCGCCAGAACCGACGAGGTAGCGAAATAAGATGTTCGAGCAGATTGCGCGTGTACCCGGGGATGCCATCCTCGGCCTGATCGAAGCCTTCAACAAGGACACCAACCCGCAGAAGGTCGACCTCGGCGTGGGCGTCTATCGCGATGCCAACGGCAATACGCCGGTCATGCGTGCGGTCAAGCAGGCCGAGGACCGCCTGGTCGAGAGCGAAGTCACCAAGACCTACATCGGCTCCCACGGTGACCCGCGCTTCGGCAAGGTCGTGCTGCCGATGGTGCTGGGCGCCGAGTCGCCGGTGCTGGCTGCCAACCGTGCCAGCGCCACTCAGGCGCCCGGCGGTACCGGTGCCCTGCGTCTGGCGGCAGACTTCATCGCCAGCAACCTCAAGGGTCGTGATATCTGGCTGTCCACTCCGACCTGGCCGAATCACCTGGGCATCTTCGATGCCGCAGGCGTGACGCGTCACAGCTACCCATATGTCGACGAGAACAATCGCCTCGACTTCGACGGCATGCTGGCGACCCTCAAGACGATTCCGGAAGGCGACGTAGTGCTGCTGCACGCCTGCTGCCACAACCCGACCGGGTTCGACCTGAGCCGCGAGCAGTGGGACCAGGTGCTGGAAGTCGTCCAGTCACGCAAGCTGCTGCCGCTGATCGACTTCGCCTATCAGGGCTTCGGTGATGGTCTGGAAGAAGATGCCTACGGAGTGCGCCTGCTGGCCGAGAATGTCGATGAAGCCATCATCACCAGCTCCTGCTCCAAGAACTTCGGCATCTACTGCGAACGTACCGGCTGCCTGATCCTGATCGCCAAGGACGAGGACAGCATGCTGGACGTGCGCTCCCAGGCCGCGATCACCGCGCGTGAGAACTACTCCAATCCGCCGGCACATGGCGGTGCGGTAGTCATCGACATTCTCGAGGACGAGACGCTGCGCGCGGAGTGGAAGAGCGAGCTGACCGAGATGCGCGAGCGCATCAATGGCCTGCGTCGTGAGTTCGTCGAGGCGCTCAAGCCGTATGGCCTGGATGAGCAGTTCGCCTTCATCGCCGAGCAGCGCGGCATGTTCTCCTACACCGGCCTGACACCGGAGCAGGTCGATCGCCTGCGTGACGAGTTCGGCATCTACATGGTGCGCTCCGGACGCGCCAACGTGGCCGGCTTCTCCAGCGAGAATCTGCCCTACGTCGCCAAAGCCATCGCGACCGTCGTCAAGGGCTGAGCCTGACCGAACGCTTCGTGAAAGATGAAAAACCCGCCGATTGGCGGGTTTTTCATTGCTGGGGGCGAGACATTGTCAGGCGCCCTCAGTCGGCAGCCTTCGCTGTCACCGCGACCGTCATTCCTCGCGCTCGACAGGCAGCGTCGCGAGACTCGCCGCCACCGCCTCTTCCAGCAGGCTGACCAGCAAGGCCTGCACCTCATGCAGCGATTCATCGTCCTGCGCTGCCTGCCACTGCCACTTGAGCGCCAGATAGCGCTCGCTGCGCATCGAGAGCGGCATGCCGATCAGGTCGCCTCCGGCATCCTCGAGTACCTGATGCGCCGACAGGGCATCGATAATGGTGGCAGCACTGCCTGAGCGCGCCAGACGCCCGGCGCTGGCAGGCGTGGCCACCTCCACCAGACTCGCCGGCGTCACGCGCTCTCGCTTGAGAAGTCCACGGACCAGCCGCCCCTGACTGCTGGTTTCCGGCAGCTCCACGAACGGCCGCTCATTGAGGCGTTCCACCGTCAGCGGCTTGTCGAGCAGTGGCCAGCGCGAAGGCCACAGCAATATCAGTGGCAGCTTGAGCGCAGTAGTCTGGCCTGCAGCGTCGCGCTGCTCGTCGGCAGCCTCGACGGGAGGCTGTGCCGCCGTTGTCGTGTCGTCCAGAGAGGACAGCAGATCATCCTGGCGAGTGATACCGACCTCCGACAATGCGGCATCGTCTCCCAGCTCCGGCATGCCTGAGGAGACACCCTGCGCCGCAGGGATGCCGGCGCCCTCCTCGGTGCCCTCCACCAGCACGGTCTCCTCACGGGCCCGGGCGCGCAGACTCTGCTTGAGTTCGCGTGCGCGTGCGGCCGCTGTCCTGGCACGCTTGCCGCCCTGAGGCTCCTCCGGCGCTTCCAGCGTGACGGCCATGTGTATCCGCCCCTCGGCCAGCGCCGCGGCATGTGTCGAGGCTTCCATCACCTCAAGGCTCGGCAGCCAATCACTCAACGACTCGCTGGCCGCGATGCGCTCAAGCCATCCGGTGCTGAAGGCTTCCAGAGACGGCGTCACTGCCAGTACCAGGCGCGGGCGCTTGCCACTGCCCGGCCCGAAGGCCAATCGCCTGAGTTCGGACTGCGCGGTGAACATCCGGGCCAGTGACGGGGTCAGGCGTTCGGCTTCCGGCGTGGGCACCAGGCGGCCACCTTCACGCAGGAACAACGAATAGCCCAGCGTCTGCTCAAGCTGTGCCAAGCCCCGCGAGACCACCGGCACGCTGATGCCCAGCTGCGCCGCGCCACCCTTCATCGATCCGCACTCGATCACCGCCCATAGCATTTCCAGCTGACGCAGCCGTATGCCGGGTTCACGTGTGCCTGTGTCTGACTGCGCCATGATGTTGCTCCTTGAAGGGGTTCGTCCGCGATGCTCCGAGAGTCAGCAGTGGGCGCCGGCTCATTTAGCCTTACGCTAATCATGCTGGCGCCAAATGTCACGCTTCACCTGCCTTCAAGACGTCATGCCCCTGAAACGACACTCCCCCCGCTGATGAGTCAGCGAGGGGAGTGAGGGACAAGGCATCGATGCGCCAGTCATTCGTTCAGACCGGCCACTCGTTCAGGCCGGTCATTCCTTCAGACCGGCAATGGGCGAGCCATCACGAGAGTGCCAGAACGCCTTCTGCTTCAAACAGCACGCCCTTGGGCAGCTCCTTGACGCCGACGGCAGCACGCGCCGGATACGGCTGGCTGAAGTACTGCTCCATCAAGGTGTTGACCACGCCGAAATTGCTGAGATCGGTCAGGAACAGGTTGACCTTGACCAGCTGATCCAGGCTACCGCCTGCCGCTTCACATACCGCCTTGAGATTGCGGAACACCTGATCGGCCTGAGCCTCGAATCCGCCCTCCACCACGTCCATGGTGGCCGGGTCCAGCGGGATCTGGCCGGACAGGAACACCAGGTTGCCGGTACGCACCGCCTGGGAATAGGGACCGATGGCGGCAGGTGCGGCGTCAGTGGAGATGATCTGCTTGGTCATGCGGGCTTCCTTGTATCGAGTGGTGAAAGAGAGGTCTTGAAGCGTATGGGAGACGCGTCACCAGACAGCGTGCTCAGCGGCTCCCTGATGACACGAGACGAGAAACGGGTGCGATCCGGGCCCGCCGACACCGGCAGGCCCTGACGACGGCACATGGCATTCAGGCAGCGTAACGACCGAGGTTCAGCCCGTTCGGGTCGATGCCGGGCGTACGCCCGCCGACCAGGTCCGCCAGCAGGCTGGCGCTGCCACAGCTCATGGTCCAGCCGAGCGTGCCGTGTCCGGTGTTCAGCCACAGGTTGTCATACTTGGTGCCACCGATGATCGGCGTGGAGTCCGGGGTCATCGGACGCAGGCCGGCCCAGAATTCCGCCTTGGCGTAGTCGCCCGCTTCCGGGAAGACATCACGCACCACCATGTTGATGGTCGCACGGCGCTTCTCGAGCAGGGACAGGTCGAAGGACGCAAGCTCCGCCGTACCGCCCACGCGGATGCGATCATCGAAGCGCGTCAGCGCGACCTTGAAGGTCTCATCCATCACCGTGGACTGCGGCGCGGCATCGGCATTGATGATCGGCACGGTCAGGCTGTAGCCCTTGACCGGGTAGATCGGCAGATCCAGATCCAGATCACGTGCCAGGAAGGGCGAGTAGCTGCCCAGGCACATCACATAGCTGTCGGCGCTCATCTCGCCGCGGTCGGTGATCACCTTCTCGATCCGGCTACCAGTACGCTGGATGCGCTGGATCGTGGTATTGAAGGCGAACGTGACGCCCAGGGTGTCACGGCAGTAATCCGCCAGCCGGTTGGTGAACAGATGGCAATCACCGGTCTGATCGTCCGGCAGGTGCAACCCGGCGATGAACTTGCCCGGTACGCGCGCCAGGGCCGGCTCGACGGCGGCGCAGGCCTCGGCATCCAGCAGCTGGTGACGCACGCCACATCCGGCCAGTACCTTCATGTCCTTCTGCACGGCCTCGACCTGGGCCTCGTTGCGGAACAGCTGCAGCAGGCCCTTCTGACGGTCCTCGTAGCGCAGCCCTGTCTCTTCACGCAGCGAATTGATGCACAGACGACTGTATTCCGCGACGCGAACCATGCGCTCCTTGTTCACGGCATAACGGTCCGCATTGCAGTTGGCGAACATCTTGACCATGAACTTGGCCATCTGGGGGTCCATGCGCGGCTGGATCTTGAGAGGCGCGTGCTCCTGGAACATCCACTTGACGGCTTTCTGCGGAATGCCCGGTGCCGCCCAGGGAGAGGAAAAACCGAAGGACACCTGGCCGGCATTGCCGTAGCTGGTTTCCATCGCCGGACTGGCCTGACGATCCACGACCGTGACCTCATGGCCCTGACGCGCCAGATAGTAGGCACTGGTCACGCCGACGACACCGCTTCCGAGCACAAGAATCTTCATGTTGTTCTACTCCGTGACTGCAACCGCGCTCGGCGGTGGAAGAAAGGGGGGTTCCGTGCGCCGCGCACGAAACGTATCGCTTGATCCAGCCCCGAGCAGCAGCGCTGCCTTCAGTGACTTGACCTCAATTACCCCAGTATAAGAGTGAAATCCGTCACGAATATTCTGTTATTGGCCTCCAATACAGATGATTGATAGCTAATTTTGCCAACCTGCCAGCAATTACGCACAAAAAAGCGGCCATTTTTAGAATGGCCGCTTTTGCACTACGTCAAGGATTCGTCCTGGCAGTCTCACCCTCTCGAACACACCCTCATCGGCATCACGCGGTGGCGCTCTCGACAGGCCCTCGGGAGGGCTTGCCCAGCCCGCCGATCGCCTGACGATAGAGACGCCAGGCCACGATACCGGCCAGCAGATTGCCGATGGCCGCCCCGATCGCGACGCCGCGCAGGCCATCGAGCTCAGCGCCCAGCCAGACGGCTGGCAGGAAGCACACGAAGAGACGCAGGAAGGACAGCAGCGTGGCCCGTAGCGGCCAACCCAGCGCATTGGCGGCCGAGACCACCAGCATGCAGATTCCCAGGAAGGCATAGCTTGGCAGCATCCAGGGGATCAGCAGGACCAGCGCCGCGCCGACCTCCTCATTGCCGACCAGCAACCGGGACAAGGGGACGGCGAGGAGCGCTACCACCACGCCCAGCACCAACTGCCAGATGATCACGATCCTGGCGACCAGATTCATCAGTCGGCGCACTTCCTGCCAGCGACCTGCGCCGTAGCACCGCCCCAACCAGGGGGGCAATGACATGGTGAGCGCCAGCACCACGATCAAGGAAAAGGTCTCGAGCCGGCAGGCGATCCCCCAGGCGGCCACCTGGGTCTGTCCCAGCGTCGCCACGATGGCCGTGACCAGCATGGCGGACACGGCCGGCATCATCTGCGAAAGGATGGCCGGTGCCGCGATCCCCGCCAGCTGACGCCAGGAGTCCCGCCATTCCTGAACCAACCCCTGCACCGCGATCCACTCTTCCTGCAACAGCTTGAAGGTCGTCACCATCAGGCCGAACACGAAGGCGATCAGCGTCGCCCAGGCAGCCCCCGCCAATCCGAACCCCGGCACGGGGCCGAGACCGAAGATCAGCAGAGGGTCCAGCGCCAGATTGAGCAGACTGGTCACCAGCATCATCATGCCGGGCAACCGCGTGTTGCCGTGGGCACGAAACAGGCTGTAGAGCACATAGGCCATGGCGCCCACCCAGCTGGCCACCAGCCAGGGGCCCCAGTACTGCTCGATCAGCGAGAGCTCCTGGTCATTGGCGCCCAGCAGATGGAAGGCCGGCGCACGTATCAGCCATAGTCCTACCATCAACAGTGCCAGCAATCCGCCGGAGACCAGCACCACCACACTGCCGAGCCGCCGGGCACGAGCGTCCTCCCCTGCCCCCAGCGTGCGTGACACGATGGCGGCAATGGCGATGCCCATGCCGACCTGGACCCCGATGATCAGGAAGGTCAGCGGGAAGGTGAAGGACTGAGCCGCCAGTGGCGCCGTTCCCAGGCGCGACACGAAGGCGGCATCCACCAGATTGAAGCCCAGCAATCCCATGATGCCGATGGTCATCGGCAGTGTGGAACGCCAGAGACGGGACATCAGCTCGCCGGTACTCGGACAGGATGAAGGCGAGGATGTCGAAGAAGTACGAGTCGAAGACATGCAATCACTCCCAGGATGCCAGGCATCGCTGGTCTGAAGAAGAGAACGAGGGCGCTTGAGCTACGCGACGACAGCGCTTGAACGTTGATTCTAGGGATTCCGCCGTCAGGCAGATACCGCCAGCCAGACATGTCTTTGATGCAGTAACGGCAACACGAAGGCGAGAAAATCCGTTGATGCGTAGTATTAGCGGAAACATTGGCCGTGCTAAGCTTCGCCTGTTGACGATGCTGACCCGCTGGGCGACCGGTCTGTCCCTACCGATTGTCCTGCCATCTGCGGGCGGCGTCCCTGTCTGCTGAAGCGCGCCGCAACCCTGAAGAGCAGGACGGCTGCGTGAGCCTTTTCCTGTTGCATCACGAGAGGTCATACCGTGGATAAAGCATCCCGCTTGTTGCTGTTTCTGGATGTCGTGGAAGCACAGAGCTTCTCCAAGGCAGCCGATCATCGTCAGGTCAACCGCTCGGTGGTTTCCAAGCAGATCAGTCGTCTGGAAGAAGAGTTGCAGATTCGTCTCTTCAACCGCTCGACCCGCTCGCTGGCCCTGACCGATGCCGGCCGCGAGATCCATCAGCATGCCTTGCGGCTGCGCGAAGTGCTGGAAGACACCGATGATGTCGCGGGCGCCTACCAGGACGGGCCACGGGGGGTGCTCAAGATCACCAGCCCCAGCCACTTCGGTCGCACCTACGTGGCTCAGGCGGTGCGCCTCTACATGGAGCGCTATCCGGACACCCAGGTGGAAGTCCGTCTGGAAGACCACCTGACCGACCTGATCGGTGGCGGCTATGATCTCGCCATCCGCATGTCGGAACTGGAAGACTCCAACCTGATCGCGCGTCCCCTGGCCGCGCATCGCCATCTGATCTGCGCATCGCCTGCCTTCATCGAACGTCACGGCATGCCGAAGACCCCCGCGGACCTCTCGGGGCTGCCGGCGGCCGTCTATTCACGGGATGGCTTCATTCTCGACCGCCTGCGGGTGTGCAGTGAAAGTGGCGTCGAGGAAAAGGTGGCGCTGGATTCTCGCCTCAAGGTCAATGATGCCGACGTGCTGATCGGAGCCATCAAGTCCGGTGCCTGCTATGGCATGATCTCCGCCATCAACATCAAGGATGAGGTACTGAATGGCGAGCTGGTCCCGCTGCTTACCGACGTGCCGATGAAGCCGCTGCCATCCATCCATCTGGTCTACCCGCATCGCCAGTATCTTCCCCAGAAGACGCGTCGCTTCAGTGATTGCCTGCAGGAAGTCGTCGGGACTCCGCCGGTGTGGGAGCAGCGCATTCCGGGCTTCGAGAACATGTACGGCTACGGCAAGACCTGCAGCTGAGCGCGTCACTTGCCTGTCTGGCGCCCGCTTCTGCTGCATGAAGCACCGAAGGAAAAACGAAAACGCCCGTCATGCGACTGCATGACGGGCGTTTTCGTTTCCTGTGCCAGACAGGGCTTGCACCCGTCAGCTCAGGCGGCCCCGGGACAGGGGCGAATGCAGGGCTTGTTGCCAAGCCACTGCTTGAGCTCCGGCAGGCGCTTGGGCCGCGCGTAACGGAAGCCCTGCACCAGATGGCAACCCATCTCCACCAGCAGGCGTTCCTGCTCCACCGTCTCGACGCCCTCGGCCAGCACTTCCATGCCGAGGCTATCGGCCAACGAGATGGCATGCGAGACGATGGCGCGGTCACGCGCATCATGATCCAGGCTACGGACGAACTGCTGGTCCACCTTGAGGCGACAGGCGCGTAGATCCCGGACATAGAGCAGCGAGGCAAAGCCGGTCCCGAAGTCATCGATGGCAAGCCTGACACCTCGGTCGATCAGACCGGTCAAGCGCTCGACGACGCGATCCAGATCCGGCACCCGTGAGGACTCGGTGATTTCCAGCTCCAGCCGCTCGGGGGCGAAGTCGTGCAAGGCGAGCGCCTGTGAGACTCGCTCGGGAAAGCCGGGGTCACGAAATTCCTGGGCCGAGACGTTGATCGCCACCGACAGCGGCTTGCCGTCCGGGGTCACCAGATCCCGCGTCGCCTTGAGAGCAGCATCCATGACACGAGCCCCGACGGTACCGATCAAGCCGTACTGCTCCGCCAGCGGAATGAAGCGCCCAGGCCCGATGGTCCCGAGCTCCGGATGGTCCCAGCGCACCAGCACCTCCACGCCGACCGCCTGACCACTGGCCAGATCGAACTGGGGCTGGAAGGCAAGATCGAGCTCTTCGAGATGCTCGCGCAGGTCACTGGTCAGCCGGTAATCGTTGAGGTGACGCATGTGGGCACCGGGCGAGAAGACATGCCAGGCCCCGCAGACATCGATATCGTCCTGCTCGCCATGCAGCATGGCCAGTTCAGCCAGGTGCAGCAGCCGATGCGCGCGACGCGCGTGCTGAGGCGCCAGGCTGATGCCCACCCGCGCGGTGACGGGCAAGGACTTGCCATCCAGGCGCATCAGCGTGACCAGCTGCTCGCACAGCTCGCTGGCCCGCGCGATCAGGGCGACTTCATCGCCGGTGAAGAACAGCGCGAAGGCATTGCCCAGCGGACGACAGACCAGTGCATCGCGGTATTGCAACGACATCGCTTCCGCCACGCGCTCCAGCAGCGGGTCGATACGCTCCGCGCCATGCGCCGAGTTGATGATCTCCAGATGGGTCAGCGAGAGATAGATGATGCCGCCATCGACCGCCTCACCGGACAGCAGCTCGTCCACCTGGGCATTGAAGCGATCACGCGACAGCAGGTTGATCGGCTGCAGTCGACGCAGCGCGATCAGCACCTTGTCGTCCAGTCCGGCAGCGCGCGCTTCGGCCAGACCCGAGAACGGCGCCTTGAGGCGCACGCGGCGCTCACTGACCGGTTCAAGCCGCGGACGCGCCTCACCGAACAGCTCCTTCCAGCCACAGGTATAGGCGACGAGTCGTTCTTCATCGAACACCGCCATTCGCCAGGGAAGATTGGCCTGCTGCACCAGCAGCCAGTGGCCCAGCTCCCCGTCGATCCCCATCATCCACATCCCCGGCTGGCCGCTGAGCCCACAGGGCTCCGGCAGATGCGACAGGGTTCTCGGCAGTTCAGGCTGGTGTTCTGCCTGACGGGCACGGGGTGAGCTCCAGGCGAGCTGGCCGAAGCGGTCGAAGATCCACAGCGGCTCTTCGATGGAGGACAACAACTTGATCAGAATATCGAGAGGCACGCTCACCCCACTGCAGTCACAATGAATAAGGGTCTTGCTATCCCGCCCGCTGACGGTGCAACCGTTACCGCCATCGAGCCCACCTCCGGTCCTTCACATGCCGTGTCTCACTTCAACGGCATGTCCTGCACTTTCACCATTACTGCAATCTTTCGCTAATACACTGAGTCTATGTCAGGGCATGGGGCAGGTACCAAGGCTATTTTCTCGCCCCATCAACGCTTGCGATGTCTCGACGCTTTTCCTGAGCCAATGCGGCATGCGACTCCCGGCCATCCAGAATGTCCTGGTGGCATCAAAGTGTCCTGGTGGCATCAACACCGCGGGAAGAGTAGGATAGGCGCCCGTTTCGCCCGGACCGGATCCCGGGCGCCGAATCCATCGGTCAAAGAAATTCTCCGTCATGACTCTCAACGTCCCGAATTCCGCTGTATCCGCTCCTGCCTCCTCTGCAGAGCGCCCCCGCGCCGTCGTCATCTACTCCGGTGGCATGGACTCCTACACCGTCCTGCACCAGGCGCTGAAGGAAGGCTTCGAGGTACACGCCCTCTCCTTCCATTACGGCCAGCGCCACTCGCGTGAGCTCGACGTCGCACGCCAGGTCTGCGAGTCACTGGGCGTCGCCCACGAAGTCGTCGACATTCGCGCCATCCATGGCCTGATCGACAACTCCGCGCTGACCAACAGTGACCAGGCGATGCCCAAGGCCGACTACGACGAGGACTCCATGACCTCGACCGTGGTGCCCAATCGCAACATGATCCTGCTGTCCCTGGCGATCGCCAAGGCCGTCAATATCGAGGCTGGCGTGTGCTTCTATGGTGCCCACGGCGGGGATCACGTGCTCTACCCGGATTGCCGTCCGGAATTCGTCGAGAAGATGAATGCCGTCGCCGCGATCGCCAACTTCTCGCCGGTGGAGATTCGCGCGCCCTTCCTGCACGCCAGCAAGGACGAGATTCTGGCCGCCGGCATCGCCATGCAGCTCGATTACGCCCAGACCTGGACCTGCTATGAAGGCCGTGAACTGGCCTGTGGGGAATGCGGCAGCTGCCGTGAGCGCCTCGCTGCCTTTGCCGCCCATGGGCTGAGCGATCCGCTCGGGTATGACACGGCCGATTCGGCCAAGGGCGCAGGCACTCTCTGATGTATACGGTAAAGGAAGCGTTCTACACCCTGCAGGGCGAAGGTGCTCGCGCAGGGCGCGCCAGCGTGTTCTGCCGCTTTGCGGGCTGCAATCTGTGGAGTGGTCGTGAGCAGGATCGCGACACCTCGGTCTGTCGCTTCTGCGACACCGATTTCGTCGGCACCAATGGCCAGAATGGCGGCAAGTTCCGCACGGCAAGCGAGCTGGCGGACTTCCTGGCCAGCCTGTGGCCGGAACACACCGGCATCGCCACGCCCTATGTGGTCTTCACCGGCGGTGAGCCACTGTTGCAGCTCGACCGCGAACTGGTGGACGCGATGCACGCCCGCGGCTTCGAGATCGCGGTGGAGACCAACGGCACCGTCGCGCCGCCCGCCGGCATCGACTGGCTATGCGTCAGCCCCAAGGGTGCCAGCGAGCTGGTCCTCACCGGCGGCGATGAGCTCAAGCTCGTCTACCCGCAGCCGGAGGCGCTGCCGGAGCGCTTCGTCAGTCTGGACTTCGCGCACTTCTATCTGCAGCCACTGGATACCGCCGCCCTGGATGCCCTGCCCGCGCCAGCCGCCGCTCGCGAGCATTATCGCGAGGTACTGGCGACGGATACGCCGATGAACCAGTGCGTCAGTTACTGCATGGCCAATCCCCAGTGGCAGCTATCGCTGCAGACTCACAAGATCAGTGGTATCGATTGATGACGGCAATGACTTCCAAGACCCTGTTCGTCAGGGCCCTCACCGCGGTGGATGCCTCGGTGTGGAGCAATACCCGCGGCCTGCATGGCATCAGTCAGCATCTGGACCTGGAGCTGGACGGCGCCGTCGGCCATGACGGCATGCTGTTCGACTTCGGCGACGTCAAGCCGTGGGCCAAGCGCATGATCGACCAGGACGCCGATCACACCTTGATCGTGCCCAGTCAGGCCGACGGCGTGAGCGTCACGGACTGCCCGGAAGGACTGTGTCTGCGCTTCACCCAGCCCTATGCCATGGAAGTGCGCGGCCCGCGCCAGGCCTTCTGCCTGCTGCCGGTGGCCGAGGTCACCACCCTGGTGCTGGCCAACCACTTCGAGAAGCTGCTGACGCGCCGTCTGCCGCCGCGCGTCGAGGCGCTGCGCGTGCGCCTGCGCGATGAGTGCATCGAGGGTGCCGCCTACACCTACAGCCATGGCCTGCGTCATCACAGCGGCAACTGTCAGCGTATCGCGCATGGTCACCGCTCCCCGCTGGTCATCGAACGCAATGGCGTGCGTGACACGGCACTGGAAGCCGAGTGGGCCGAGAAGCTCAATGACCGCTACCTGGCCGAAGAAGGCGATCTGATCGACCGTCCCGGCCGTGAGCTGGTGTTCAGCTATGAGGCACCGCAGGGCAGATTCCGCATTCGCCTGCCGCGCAAGCAGGTCTGGTTGCTGCCGACACCGACCACCATCGAGTGGATCGCCGACTGGCTGGCGCGCCAGATCGCTCTCGACAGCGGTGACAGCATTCGCGTCGAAGCCTATGAAGGGATCAACAAGGGCGCCATCGCGCGGCACACGCCAGAGACCGCCCGCCAGCCGCTGGTGCTGCCTGAGCATGAGGAAATGCCCGCCACATCATGACGCAGACCGCCCACCACTTCGCGGCCACTCCCGCATCCGGCTGCCGCGCCGGCTGCGGGGGGTGCTGCATCGCGCCTTCCATCTCGAGCCCGATTCCCGGCATGCCCAATGGCAAGCCGGCAGGCGTGCGCTGCGTGCAATTGGATGACGAGAATCTGTGCAAGCTGTTCGGAACGCCACAACGACCGGCCGTGTGTGGCAACTTCGACTTCGATATCGAGCTGTGTGGCAATTCAAGCGAAGAGGCCCTGCGCCTGATCGGCGAGTGGGAGCGCCTGACGTGAGAGACGCCCCCTGAGGGATAGATCTCAGCTCACTCGCCGAAGAAATTGAAGGGCCTGGCGGCACCCTCGCTGCGACAGGCCAGCAAGGCGGCATTCAGCTGACGGGAATCCGCCAGCGGCAACGCAGTCGCCATCCCCTCCTGCCCCTGCTGCTCCAGCGGCGCGATCAACTCGAGTCGTGAGTCCTCGCGCCAGCTGGAAGGCGCAAGTTCGGCTCGTCCCTTGGCACGGTTATAGCTGCGCCAGCCTTCCGTCGTGTGAAAGATGCCCTTCACCCGCCAGTCGCGCGGCAGTCCATCCAGCCACCGGGTCAGCTGATCAAGATCGAACACCTCGCCCGCCACGATTCGCCATCCCAGACTGGCATGCTCAAGCCCTTCGGCCTGCTCGATCACCGGTGCGCCGGGCAATGGCATCACGCCTGAGGCTGACGTCTTTTCACTGGTGGAAGTCTCCTGCGCCAGACGCGCCCTATCCCGCGCAGCGCGATGGGCAGCCGGCATGCTGATCTCGGGCTGGTTCTCACGATCTTCGCTGACGTGATGGGCGTCGCTGGCGTGCAAGCCGCCCTGGCGATGGGATTCACGCCCTGCTGGCAGCAGCCAATCGATCAGCGCGACCTCCTGACCGTCCATGCGTGCCTGGGCCGGCTGACTTTCGCCGTCGGCTCTGCCCAGCTCACCCACCCAGCGCTTGCGCGGCCACATCCCTTCCAGAAACTCATGCGCGGCCGCCAGCTGCTCATCAGTCGCCAGATCCCGCTTGCTGAGCACCACGCCCCCCGCCAGCGTCAGCTGGTCCTGGAAGGTGCCGTGTTCACGCGTGCGGGTATCGTCCAGTGCACGCGGGTCCAGCAGGGTGATGACCTCCTCGAGCTCAAGCGCGGAGGCCAGCCCTTCACTGCGCAGTACATCGATCAACCCTGCGGGATGTCCCAGCCCCGAGGGCTCGATGATCAGACGATCAGGACGGGTCTGATGGATCAGGCTGACCAGTCCCGCCTGCAGCACGAAGGCCAGCTGACAGCACAGGCACCCGCCGGGCAGCCCCTTGACACTGACATCCTCGCGTCCGGCAAACAGCGCCTGATCGATCCCCACCTGCCCGAATTCATTGACCAGGATCGCCCAATGCTCATCCGCCGGCTTGGCCGCGACTAGTGCCTGGATGAAGCTGCTCTTGCCGGTTCCCAGAAAGCCGGTGATCAGATGCACCGGTATCCGCGTGTGACGTGCTAAATCCGTCGAGGCGTCGCCGGTATCGGCGCCGCGTGAAGCCAGAGACATGCTGAATTCTCCGCTGGATGAAGGGCATGCAAAAGGTTATAGAGTAACAAAATAAGCCCGCACATGACGCAATCCGGCAATCGTCATGCCGCCGCCAAGGGGACATACGCAAAACCCCTCGCCACCAGGGGTGACGAGGGGTTTCAGGCTTGCCTTGCGCCCTGACTGACGTGCGTGATCAGGCAGCGCGGGTCAGGATACGACGCGCCACGTCCGGCGTGATGTCACCGTGCTCGCCGATGGCAGTGAAGCCATGACGTGCCAGGTTGTCGACCAGCTGGTCGATGCTGTCGGCACCGATGCCGGCTTCGCTCAACGATACCGGCGCGCCCATGCGGGTGAAGAATTCACGCGTCTTGTCGATGGCAGCGCGGGCGACGCTTTCGTCATCACCGTCCAGCCCCCAGACACGACGACCATACTGCGCCAGCTTGGCACGCTTGGCCTCGAACATTTCTTCCCACAGTGCCGGCATCACGATGGTCAGGGTGCGGCCATGATCGACACCGTGCAGTGCGGTGATCTCGTGACCGATCATGTGCGTGGCCCAGTCCTGCGGCACACCACGCCCGATCAGCCCGTTGAGGCCCAGGTTGGCGGCCCACATGATGTTGGCGCGCACGGCCAGGTCATCCGGCTGGCTCAGTACCTTGGGGCCTTCCTCGATCAAGGTCAGCAACAGACCCTCGGAGAAGCGATCCTGGACCGGCGCGTTGACCGGGTAGGTCAAATACTGCTCGCTGACGTGCACGAAGGCATCGACGACACCGTTGACGCTCTGGCGCTCCGGCAGGGTCAGGGTGGTGGCCGGGTCCAGCACCGCGAAGCGCGGGTAGGCCAGTTCGCTGAACATCGGCAGCTTGTCGTGGGTCTCGTAATTGGTGACCACGGCATTGCCGTTGGACTCGGAGCCAGTGGCCGGCAGGGTCAGCACCACGCCCAGCGGCAATGCCGTCTCGGGATGCTTGCCTTCGGCGAGAATCTCCCACGGATCACCGGCGTGACAGGCGGCCAGCGCGAGGAACTTGCTGCCATCGGCGACGCTGCCTCCCCCGACTGCCAGCAGATAATCGACCTTCTCGCGCTTGATGACCTCCAGCGCTTCCAGCAGGGTGTGATAGCTCGGATTCGGCTCGATGCCGCCGAAGCTCCACCACTGATGGCCCTCCAGTGCCGCTTCCACCTGATCCATCACGCCGTTCTTCTTGATGGAGCCACCCCCATAGGTGACCAGCACGCGGGCATCGGCGGGAATCTCGTCACGCACCTTGGCGATCTGGCCGGCACCAAAGTGCACGCGGGTCGGGTTCTGATAGGTAAAGTCCTGCATGATGCTCTCCTCGCAGAGTCAGGGGCGGCAAGGCGGCAATGCAGAACGCCGCCATGATCAGGCGCCACCTGACACAGGGTGTCGCGTGAGGGTTTGGTGACACGAAAACGAAATGAAGACGTCACCACCCCACGAATGTTGCGCACATTCTAGAGCAGCATCTACGACGAAAGTAGAGCACAGTGCGCACGTCTTTGGTTCGTGTGAATCACCAATCGCGTCGCGACGTGACAGCTTCTCACCAAAGCGAATGGCGCTCACCCACGCTAATGGCTTTCACCAACGCGAAAGGCTTTCACCAACGCGAAAGGCTCGCCGTGGCGAGCCTTTCGTGAATGCCTGAGCACCGCGCGTACGCGAGGCGTCAGGTGTTCGGGGCTTCAGTGCTGCCGTCTCAGGTTACAGACGTACCAGCATCTTGCCCTTGTTGGCGCCTGTGAACAGCTTGAGGAAGGCGTCCGGCGTCTGTTCCAGTCCCTCTTCCACCGTCTCTTCGTAGTCGATATCGCCCTTGGCGACCTGCGGCCCCACTTCCTCGAGGAAGCGGCTGTAGTTGTCCCAGTGATCGAAGACGATGAAGCCCTGCATGCGCGCCCGGCGAATCAGGATCATCGAGATATTGGAGGGGCCCGCCGCCACCTCGGTATCGTTGTAGCTGGAGATCATGCCGCAGACGGCGATGCGTGCACCGACGTTCAGGTTGTTGAGCGCCGCCACCAGGCAGTCACCACCGACGTTCTCGTAGTAGACATCGAAACCGTCCGGGCAGGCCTCCTTGAGCGCTTTCGTCAGCTGCTCAGCATCCTTGCCCTTGTAGCTGACCGCCTTGACGCCGCGCGCCTCCAGCCAATCCAGTTTCTCCTGGCTGCCGGCGATGCCGACGACAGTCCCGCCCTTGGCCTTGGCCAGCTGCACGGCGAGCGAGCCGACCGCACCGGAGGCCGCGCTGACCAGCACGTTGTCGCCCTCTTTCATCTCGGCGATGATGTTCAGACCGGTCCAGGCAGTCATGCCCGGCATGCCCAGCACGCCCAGATAGGCCTGCTCCGGCACGTCGATGCTCGGCAGCGGCTCGACCTGGTCGCCAGACAGCTGTGCGATATCACGCCAGCCGCCCATGTGACGCACCTTGTCGCCGGTCTTGAAGCGAGAGTCGCGTGACTCGATCACCTCACCGACTGCCGCACCCTGCAGCGGCTCATTGAGCTCGAAGGGGTCAATATAGGTCTTGGCGCCACTCATGCGGCCACGCATGTAGGGATCGACGGACAACCAGCGGTTGCGAATGCGCACTTCCCCTTCGCCAAGCTCGCTCAGCGCCTCTTCACGCAAGGTGAACAGGTCGCGTTCCGGAGTGCCTTTCGGATAGTCGGTGATCGTGTAATAGCGTGTCTGCATGAAATGCTCCTTGCGAATGATCTGGTCAAACGTCACGTGATCAGAATCGTCATCAGGCAGGTGGCCCGAGGCCTTGACCGTGTGACGACAGGTCGCCGCAATCGTTCCCCGGCGACGAAGTTCCACCAGATTACTCGCGCTCCCGATATCACACCAATGACAGAAACTGAATTCCGGTATGCATGAGACTGATATCATGCGTGGTTGAAAATACGCACCTTCGTCCCCCGTCCGGGGCCTCTTCACCACCGGAAACTTCCCGCCATGCATCTGGCTGAACTCGCTCGCCATGACCTCAACACGCTGGTCGCGCTGCATGCGTTGCTGGAAACGCGCAGCGTGTCTCGGGCCGCGGAGCGCCTCAACCTGAGTCAACCTGCCGTTTCACGTACCCTGGCTCGGCTGCGCGAGGCCTTTGACGATCCCCTGTTCGTACGTGCGCAACGCGGCCTGCGCCCCACGGCACGTGCCGAGGCGCTCAGACAGCCTCTCGCGCGGCTGCTCCAGGAGCTGGGCGCACTGCTGGCACCCCCCGAATTCTCGCCAGCCGACAGCCAACGCCGCTTCCAGCTGGCCACCACCGACTATGGCATGCACGCCTTCGTGGCACCGCAGATAGCGCCGCTGCATGACCAGGCACCCGGCATCCGTCTGGACATCCAGGCCTATGGGGGCAATGTCGAACAACAGCTGGAGGAAGGGGGGCCGGAGCTTGCGATGTGCGTGCCCACCGCCAAGGTGCCGGCCGGCGTGCATGGGCGCGAGATCGGGGATGACCAGTTCGTCTGCGTGATGCGCAAGGACCACCCGCTGGCAGCGAAGGAGACATTGAGTCTGGAGGACTTCGTCGCCGCCAGCCATCAATTGATCAGCATGGGCGGTGATGAGCGTGGTGCGGTGGATCTCAAGCTGGCGGAGCTGGGCTTGAGTCGGCAGGTCGTCATGCGCCAGCCCCACTTCCTGGCCGCCTTCAGTGTCACCTGCCATAGCGATCTGCTGCTATGCGTTCCGGGCTGCCTGGCCATCAGCATGCTGGATCAGCTACCACTGGTGCTGCGCCCGCTGCCCATCGCCATCAACCGCTTCTCCTACTGGCTGGTGTGGCACGAACGCCTGCATCATGACGCCGGGCATCGCTGGCTGCGTCAATCTCTCTCGACAGGCATTCAAGCCCGCCACCGCGAACTCTCCCATCGGCTGCGTCAACGCCTCACGCCTTGACACTGTCGTGACAGCGGGGATGTGCGCAGGATTGACTCGACACTGCACCAGAAATTGCCCCGACACTGAACCAAAAAAAGACCGCCACCCCATGGGGTGGCGGTCTCTGGTGGCAGAGGTCAGGACGTGATTCTCAAGGGAGGCAATGCCTCGAGTGAGACGTGACGGTACTCACGTCCGTTGCTCCGTGCTCACTTGCGCTCGATATCGGCATTCTCGCGCAAGGATTCCTGCAGCCCCTCGACGGCTGACTGGGCCTGCAGGCGCATCGCCAGACGCGACAGGAACTGGTCCATGTCACCCGGCTCGGCCTCTCCTACATCGGTCAACGCGATCAGGGCGATGCCGCCCTTGAGGGCTGCCTTGCCATACACCGGCTGGTCTGCCTCGGGATGCGGCAGCGCGAAGGCCTGCTTGACCAGATTCTCAGGCAGCTGGGAATCTCCCTGACGGCTGACGTCGTCTGCGTCGCGCCAGTCGATCCCTTCCAGAGACTTGCCTTCACGCAGCGCCTCGATGCGCGTCTGTGCCAATGTCTCAAGCGCCTTGGCGGTCTTGTCCGCCTTGGCTTCACGCTGCACCTGCTGCTTGACCTCGTCGAGGGCCAGCGTCGTGGCCGGACGCTGCTCGAGCACGCGCAGCACCAGACGGCGACTGTCGTCGAGTTCGATCACATCGCTGTTGTAGCCTTCCTTGAGCACTTCGTCATCGAAGGCAGCCGCCATCACGCCCGGCTCGGACAGCAGTTCGTCGTCATTCTCCTGTGCCACCCAGTCGGTCTTCTCCAGCGGAAGATCCAGATCCTCGGCAACGCTGGCCAGATCATCCGCCGCGAAGCTTTCATCCTTGAGCTGCTGCGCCTTCTCATTGAAGGTGTCACGCGAGGCTGACTTGCGCGCCTGGGTGAGCAGTTCATCACGCATTTCGTCGAACGGCGCGATATCGAGCCCGGTCACCTTGATCAGGTGCAGGCTGTCGCCGGTATCGACGATGTCCGAGACCTGCCCTTCATCCAGCGCGAAGGCGGCGTCATCGAAGTCTTCGCCGAAGATACCGCGGGTGATCACGCCCAGCTCACCGCCATCCTCGGCCGTGGAGCTGTCTTCGGAGACCTCGGCCGCCACCTTGGCGAAGTCTTCGCCGTTGGCGAGTGCGTCACGTGCGCCTTCGAGCTTGGCACGCGCAGCCGCCACATCATCGCCCTTCTCGACCATGATGTGCGCGATCTCGCGCGGTGCATCGGCACGCTTGGCGGCATATTCGGCCTTGAGCGTGTCCTCACTGATCTCGCCACCGTCGGCCAGCTCATTCTGATCCAGCAGCACATAGGCCAGCTTGACCTGGGCCGGACGCCGATAGTTGTCCTGATGGTTGTCATACCAGGCGGTCAGCTCATCCTCGCTCAAGGTGACCGGCGACTCGAGGTCGGCCTGACTCAGGGTGGCGTAACGGAAACTGCGCGTCTGACGCTGAAGCTGGCTGAGCGTCTCTTCTTCGCCCGGCAGCACGAAGGCACTGGCAGCGAAGCCATCGGTCAGCTGCTGACGCAGGGTGTCGCTGCGCAACTGCTCGCGGAAGGACGTCGGCGAGTAGCCGGCGCTGGCCAGACGATTGCGGAAGACGTCGGCGTCAAAGCGGCCCTGGTCATCCTGGAATTCCGGGAAGCTGACGATCAGTTGATCGAGCTGTTGTTCTGAGAGGTGCAATCCACCCTCTTCGGCGTACTGGTCCAGCAGACGGGAATCGATCATCTGGGTGATGATCTGATTGCGTGCCTCACGCTCCTGTTCGGGAGCGACCTGTCCGGAACGGATGGCACGTTGCACTTCGGTCTCAACTGACTGACGGCTGATCTTGTCGCCATTGACGCTGGCGATCTCATCACTGCTGCCAGTGAAGGCACCAATGATCGACTCAACGCCGAAGAAGGCAAAGGTGACGACGATAAAGCCAACGATCGTCTTGGCCACCCAGCCATGCGACCGGTCTCGAATTCGTTGCAGCATGCGGGCCTCGAGCTACAGGGAAGGAAATGGCCTCTAGGGCCGCGAATCAGTGACTGTTGATTATACGCATGACGCCGACAGATGCAGGTGCCTTTGGTAGCGGCAGAAGCAGGGTCACCGCAGATTGCCCATGATATCAGTCACAAAAAAAGCGCATCGCCAGGCGATGCGCTTCGATTTCCTGGTGCCGACCTGACAGACAACGACGTCCTGACAGGGCGGCACCACGTCACCGGGTACCTGCAAGAGCAGGCAGACCTCAGTTGACGGCGTCTTTCAGTGCCTTGCCAGCCTTGAAGCTCGGCACCTTGGCAGCACTGATTTCGATCGGATCGCCAGTCTGCGGGTTACGGCCAGTACGAGCAGCGCGCTCCTTGACAGTAAAGGTGCCGAACCCGACCAGTGCCACGGTCTCACCTTTCTTCAGGCTATCAGTGACGGTGTCGACCATCGCATCGAGTGCACGGCTAGCTGCTGCTTTCGGAATATCGGCAGATGCAGCAATGGCTTCGATCAGCTCGGATTTATTCACTCTTCACCCCTTGAATTTGCAAAAAAATTACCAGAAATCAGCGCGAAAATTACGGGTGCTAAACGCGATCGCGACGAAGCGGAGTTTATAGCAACGCCCTCAAACGACTGTCAAGCAACCTCACGCGCAAAACCGCACCACGCCGCCGTTTCGACAACGGCATGGCCAGAAATATCCATCAATGTGTACTGATGACTGACTGACGACCACTGGCATCGTCCTGTCGAGATTCATCCGGCTCACTTGAAGACTTTTCCGCCAGAGCCACCTCAAGAACTTCATCGATCCAACGCACGGGGCGAATGTCCAATGCATCCTTGATGGTGTCCGGGACCTCCTTGAGATCACGGCGATTCTCTTCGGGAATCAATACGAGCTTTATACCACCGCGTCGCGCTGCCAGCAATTTCTCCTTGAGGCCGCCGATCGGCATGACTTCGCCGCGCAGGTTGACCTCACCGGTCATCGCCACATCACAGCGCACGGGGCGCCCACAGTAAGCGGACACCATCGCGGTGACCATGGCAGCCCCCGCACTGGGGCCGTCCTTCGGCGTGGCACCTTCCGGCACGTGAATGTGCAGGTCTTCCTTCTCGAAGCGTTCAGCCTCGATACCGAAGGACTCGGCGCGTGCGCGCACGACGGTATGCGCTGCACTGACCGACTCCTTCATCACGTCGCCCAGCGAGCCCGTTTTGCTGACACGGCCCTTGCCGGGCGTGACCACCGACTCGATGGTCAGCAGCTCACCGCCGACGGACGTCCAGGCCAGGCCCGTCACGCGCCCGATCTGGTCCTCGGCATCCGCGAGACCGAAGCTGTACTTGCGGACACCCGCGTAATGCTCGACCTGCTCGGCCTCGAGGTGCATGGAAGACAGCGCACCTTCCTTGGCCTCGGCGACCACGCGCTCGCGCACGATCTTGCGGCAGACCTTGGCGATCTGGCGTTCCAGCTCACGCACACCGGCTTCACGCGAATAGTAACGAATCAGCTCGAGCACGGAGGCTTCACTGAAGGTCAGCTCGCCCGGCTTCAGGCCATTGGCCTTGAGCTGCTTGGGGGCCAGGTAGCGCATCGCGATGGCCAGCTTCTCGTCTTCGGTGTACCCCGGCAGACGGATGATCTCCATGCGATCACGCAGCGGCCCCGGAATGTTCATCGAGTTCGAGGTACAGATGAACAGGGTCTCGGACAGATCGTAATCCAGTTCGAGGTAGTGATCGGCGAACTTGTCGTTCTGCTCCGGGTCCAGCACCTCAAGCAGCGCCGAGGCCGGATCACCACGGTGATCCATGCCCAGCTTGTCGATCTCGTCGAGCAGCACCAGCGGATTCTTGACGCCGGTCTTGGTCATGCGCTGGATGATCTTGCCCGGCAGGGCGCCGATGTAGGTGCGACGGTGGCCACGGATCTCGGATTCATCCCGCACGCCACCCAGCGCCATGCGAGTGTACTGGCGATTGGTGGCGCGGGCGATGGACTTGCCCAGCGACGTCTTGCCGACACCCGGCGGTCCTACCAGACACAGCACCGGCCCCTTGAGCTTCTTGACGCGCTTCTGCACGGCGAGATACTCGAGGATGCGTTCCTTGACCTCGTCGAGACCGTAATGGTCCTCATCGAGCACCCTGGCGGCGTGATCAATGTCATGACGCACGCGGGTGCGCTTCTTCCACGGCACATCGCACAGCCAGTCCAGGTAGGTGCGCACCACGGTCGCCTCGGCGGACGTCGGGCCCATCATCTTGAGCTTGTTGAGCTCCTGATTGGCCTTTTCCTCGGCGTCCTTGGGCATGCCGGCGTCCTTGATGCGACGCTCATACTGCTCGACCTCATTGGGCACGTCATCCAGCTCACCCATTTCCTTCTGGATGGCCTTCATCTGCTCATTGAGATAGTACTCGCGCTGCGACTTCTCCATCTGCTCCTTGACGCGGGTACGAATGCGCTTCTCGACCTGCAGCAGGTCGATCTCGGCTTCGATCAGCGTCATCAGGTGCTCGATGCGGTCGCGCACCTTGTCCATCTCGAGCAGCGCCTGCTTGTCATCGATGCCCAGTGACAGGTGGGCACTGATGGTATCCACCAGGCGACTCGGGTCCTCGATGCCCTGCAGGCTGCCCAGCACTTCATTGGGCACCTTCTTGGACAGCTTGACGTACTGCTCGAACTGGTTGAGCAGAACGCGTACCAGGGTCTCCTGCTCGCGCTCGGACAGCGGCTGGCTGTCACGCAGCACGACATCGGCGATGCTGTGACCGTCGTCATGCAGACGAATCGCCTGGATATCGGCGCGTGAGCTGCCCTCGATGAGCACCTTGACGGTGCCATCGGGAAGCTTGAGCAACTGCATGATGTCGGCGACGGTCCCGATCGCGAAGAGATCCTCGGCAGTCGGGTCGTCCTGGCTGGCTTCACGCTGTGCCGCAAGCAGGATCTTCTTGTCGCCTTCCATGGCCACTTCGAGGGCCTGGATCGACTTTTCCCGGCCGACGAACAGCGGAATCACCATCTGGGGATAGACCACCACATCCCGCAGCGGCAGCAGCGGAAGTGTCAGGGTCTGATCATCGTTCTGCTCCATGGCAGACGTTCCTCGGTATTCTGTGGGTGGGCCGCCTCACACGGCTCTCTGATACAGAGACCATGGGGGCAAGGTCATGATTTTGCAATGATCCTGAGACGCATGGGCGGTAACTCAACGCTGAATGAAGCCGCACGCGAGTCATGAGGAACATTGCCAGAGAGGCGAGTGACGAAGGCAAACGCAACGGGGGGCCTTGCGGCCCCCCGTTGGTGCGACTCAGGCCTGGACGCTTCAGCCGTCCTTGCCGGCCACCTTGCCCTGACTCTTCTCTTCGCTCTGGGAGTAGATCAGCAGCGGCTTGCTGTCGCCGGCAATCACTGACTCATCCACTACCACCTTGCTGACATTCTCTTCCGAGGGAATGTCATACATGGTATCGAGCAGCACGCCCTCGAGAATCGAGCGCAGACCACGTGCGCCGGTACGACGCTCGATGGCCTTGCGAGCCACGGCACGCAGTGCGTCTTCACGCAGGTCCAGCTCGACATCTTCCATCTCGAACAGGCGCGAGTACTGCTTGACCAGCGAGTTCTTCGGCTCGGTCAGGATCTGTACCAGCGCGTCCTCGTCCAGCTCGGTCAATGTCGCGATGACCGGCAGACGCCCGACGAACTCGGGGATGAGACCGAACTTGACCAGATCGCTCGGCTCGACATCCGCCAGTACGCGACCAACCGTCTTCTCGTCCTGCTTGCTCTTGACCTCGGCATTGAAGCCGATGCCCCCCTTCTCGGCGCGCTCACGGATCACCTTGTCCAGACCGGCGAATGCACCGCCGACGATGAACAGGATGTTGGCCGTGTTGACCTGCAGGAACTCCTGCTGAGGATGCTTGCGCCCGCCCTGCGGCGGCACCGAGGCAGTGGTGCCCTCGATCAGCTTCAGCAGTGCCTGCTGCACACCTTCACCCGAGACATCACGGGTGATGGAAGGGTTGTCAGACTTGCGGGAGATCTTGTCGATCTCATCGATGTAGACAATGCCGCGTTCGGCCTTCTCGACATCGTAATCGCACTTCTGCAACAGCTTCTGGATGATGTTCTCGACATCCTCACCGACGTAACCCGCTTCGGTCAGGGTGGTCGCATCCGCGATGGTGAAGGGAACGTTCAACAGGCGTGCCAGCGTCTCGGCCAGCAGCGTCTTGCCGCTACCGGTCGGGCCGATGAGCAGAATGTTGGACTTGCCCAGCTCCACTTCGTCCGCTGCCTTCTGACCGGCACGCAGACGCTTGTAGTGGTTGTACACCGCGACGGACAACACGCGCTTGGCGCGGTCCTGACCGATCACGTAGTCGTCGAGAGTCGAGCGAATCTCACGCGGCGCCGGCAGGCGATCATCATCACCTTCGGCGTCGGCTTCGAGGACCTCTTCGCGAATGATGTCATTGCACAGATCGACACATTCGTCGCAGATGTAGACGGAAGGTCCCGCGATCAGCTTGCGCACTTCATTCTGATTCTTGCCACAGAAGGAGCAGTACAGCAGTTTGCCGTTCTCGTCCTTGCCTTTGCCGTCAGCCATTCGCGTACCTCTCAATGGCGGTGACTCCCCGGGGAGTCACCGGAAATGCATGTTTACCGACGTCAGGTCAGCCGTGTGCGTGGATCATTCCACGTCCGGACGGCGTTCCAGCACGGCGTCGATCAGGCCGTACTCCATCGCCTGATTGGCGGCCATGAAGTTGTCACGGTCCGTATCGTTGGCGATGGTGTCGAAGTCCTGACCCGTATGGTGCGCGAGAATGCGGTTCAGCTTCTCGCGAATGGTCAGGATTTCCTTGGTGTGGATCTCGATGTCCGTTGCCTGGCCCTGGTAGCCACCCAGCGGCTGGTGAATCATCACACGAGAATTGGGCAGCGCGTAACGCTTGTCAGCGGCACCGCCTGCCAGCAACAGTGCCCCCATGCTGGCCGCCTGGCCGATGCATACGGTGGACACGTCGGGCTTGATGAACTGCATGGTGTCGTAGATCGCCATCCCTGCAGTCACGGAGCCACCCGGCGAGTTGATGTACAGATGGATGTCCTTGTCCGGGTTTTCAGACTCGAGGAACAACAGCTGAGCCACGACCAGATTGGCCATGTAATCCTCAACCGGGCCCACAAGGAAGATCACCCGTTCCTTCAGCAGGCGGGAATAGATGTCATAGGCCCGTTCGCCGCGAGCATTCTGCTCGACAACCATCGGAACCAGACCGCCTGCATTCTTGATGTCGAAGTCGTTCATGGGGGCTTCCTTCATCCGATGACATTGATATCCATTGAGCATGCCACTTTACCCTGCCCACTGACCAGAGACCCGGCCGTAGCCGGGTCCTGGAATCACATGCAGAAAGTCAGCACGCTAGGTCAGCAGACAGGTATCAGGCCTGCTCTTCTGCTTCTGCCGCTTCTTCTTCGGCTTCTTCCTGCTGCTGTGCTGCCTGCAGGGCTTCCTGGTAGGACATGGTAACGTCCTTAACCTGAGCCTGTGTCAGCAGCTTGTCAACGGCCTTCTCTTCGAGCAGGACGGACTTGAGCTGGTTGCGAGCCTGTTCGTTGGAACCATAGTACTCGGTGACCTGAGCCGGATCCTGATACTGCTGGGCCATTTCTTCAACGCGAGCGTTGAGCTCTTCGTCGCTGACGTCCATCTCGTTGCTGCTGACGACTTCGCTGAGCAGCAGGCCAGTCTTGACGCGCTGGACGGCCTGGTCCTGGAACAGCTCACCCGGCAGCTGGGAGACGTCGAAGTCTTCGCCCAGACCGAACTGCTGTGCTGCCTGACGCTTCAGGCCGTCGATTTCCTGATCCGCCAGTGCCTGCGGAACGAGGATGTCATTGGCCTTGGTCAGCTCAGCCAGCACCTGCTGCTTGACGCGATTCTCGATCGCGTTCTTCAGCTCGCGCTGCATGTTCTTCTTCACTTCCACCTTGAAGCTTTCGACATCGGCAGCTTCCAGGCCGAACTGGGCGATGAACTCTTCGTTCACTTCCGGCAGTTCCTGAGCCTTGACGGCGTGGACCTTGACCTTGAAGGTCGCTTCCTGACCGGCGAGGTGCTCGGCCTGGTAGTCAGCCGGGAAGGAAACCTTGATTTCCTTGTCGTCGCCAGCAGAAGCACCGACCAGCTGCTCTTCGAAGCCCGGGATGAAGCTGTTGGAACCCAGCACCAGCTCGTGGCCTTCAGCGCTGCCGCCTTCAAAGGCTTCTTCACCGAGGAAGCCTTCGAAATCGATCTTGACCTGGTCGCCGTCAGCGGCAGCGCGCTCGACGTCGGTCCAGGAGGCATTCTGCTTGCGCAGGGTCTCGATCATCTCTTCGACGTCGGCGTCGGTCACTTCGGCCTGCGGACGCTCGATTTCAGCGCCTTCGATCGGCTTCAGTTCGATTTCCGGGTAGATTTCCAGAGTCGCGACGAACTCCAGATCCTTGCCGGCTTCATCGACGGTGGCATCGATCTTCGGCCAGCCAGCCGGGTTCAGTTCGTTTTCGGTGACGGCGGTCACGTAATGCTGGCGCATGATCTCGCCAACGATCTCGTTGCGCACGTCCTTGCCGTAACGCTGTTGCACCACTGCCATCGGCACGTGGCCCTTGCGGAAGCCGTTCAGACGAACGGTCTTGGCGGTTTCCAGAAGACGGGCGTTGACGGCCTGGTCGACTTCAGAAGCCGGCACCGTGATGGTGACCTTGCGCTCGATCGGAGAAGTCGTTGCGACAGAAGCTTGCATGAAAGTTCCTCTACCCACTGGTGGCGTTCGAATCATAAAGGCGAAGATTGTAGAAACCCCGCCACGCGCTGGCAAGCGCGGATATGACCTGCCATATGGTGCCTTGGTCCAAGATATTCAAGGAGCCAGGCCTTTTTCTGCTCCGTCCTCCCGCCTGACAGGCGCATGGAGCGCCCGTCAACCCGGTCAGATCGCAGACGAAGCAGTGCGAAAAAACACGAAAAAAGGGGGAGAAAGCCATTGGCCTTCTCCCCCTTTTGCGGCATGCCGCCCGCCCAAGCGGGACAGGCAGCATCCTGATATTCATCGAGACGTGGGGTGGATGATGGGGTTCGAACCCACGACCACCGGAGTCACAATCCGGGGCTCTACCACTGAGCTACACCCACCACTTCTGGAGATTGGACAGAAAGCCTGCCGTCTCCATCTCGTTGATACTGCTCAAGCTGACATGCAATGGGGTGGATGATGGGGTTCGAACCCACGACCACCGGAGTCACAATCCGGGGCTCTACCACTGAGCTACACCCACCACTGCATGAACACCTTCACATCGTCTGGTCGCCATCATCAGGCTCAATGAAGAGCAATCCGATTCCCATCATGACAACAATCGCTATCGTGATGGCACGCCCAGCAGGACTCGAACCTGCAACCTACGGCTTAGAAGGCCGTTGCTCTATCCGGTTGAGCTATAGGCGCAGAAACTGATGCTGCGAGTCAACCTCCGGACAAAGCCTTGAATGCGCGTCTCGAAAGACCGAAGTCTTGCGAGGTGCTGCATTCAAATGGTCGGGATAGAGGGATTCGAACCCCCGACATCCTGCTCCCAAAGCAGGCGCGCTACCAGACTGCGCTATATCCCGAAACCGTCTTCAACCGACCGTCGAACCCCGTCGATGCGAGGCGTATTCTACCGAACTTTCGTCTGCGGTCAAGCCCTTACGTGAATTCTTTCCAAAAGAATCGTTTCCCTTCCTGCTGTCACGCCACTGTCATGTCAGCATCCAGTGATACACGCGGGGTGCGCTACCACCGCCATACGGGCACCTCACTCTCGCCCCTACCCTGGCACCGGGCGAGATCAGTGACGACTCACTTCCACTGAGCGGCATCCGTGGCCCGACCATCGGGTCTGAGCTTCTCCTTCTCCTTCTCCTTCTCCTCGAAGCTGATCACGTCGATCGTCCCTTCTACTTCTACTTCTACCTCTACCTCTACCTCTACCTCTACCTCTTTCTATTTCTCTTCCCCGATCAGGCATCTCGCGAACGCCTCGTCTGACGGATCCTTGGAAAACTGACAGAAAGGTCTGACAGAGAGAACTGGCTGAGAGAACTGGCTGAGAGAACCGACAGCTGTGGTCTCACGACGTCGAGTTCCAGACTCGTGGGCAATCAGCACCGCTGCCTGCCCACGAGATGCCTCCAAAAGAGGCGATACTTGCATCTGCTTTCGACCAAGGTCGTCATTCGGCGTTGACTGCCAGACAGGGCATGCGAAAATTGTCCCCGGTTTCTCCCCTCCTGCATTTTTGCCTATGAGAAGGAATGATCGCTGATGGCAGCACAACTGATTGATGGCAAGGCCATTGCCGAACGCGTACGCCAACAGGTCGGCCGCCAGGTCGAAGCGCGCCGCGATGCCGGTGAACGAATCCCGGGGCTTGCCGTCGTGCTGGTCGGCGAAGACGCGGCATCCGAGGTCTATGTCCGCAACAAGCACCGCGCTTGCGAGAAGGCAGGCATCCACTCCACCCAGCACCGTCTGCCTGCTGACACGACCCAACAGGAACTTGAAGCCCTGGTCGACTCGCTGAATGACGATGCCAGCATTGATGGCATCCTGGTCCAGCTGCCGCTGCCGGAGCACCTCGACTCACGCCCGATCCTCGAACGGATCCGCACCGACAAGGATGTGGACGGCTTCCATCCCTACAACCTCGGTCGTCTGGCACAGCGCCTGCCGGTGATGCGTCCCTGCACGCCCAAGGGCATCATGACGCTGCTGTCCGAGAGCGGCCTGCAGGTGCGCGGCATGGACGCCACCATCGTCGGCGCGTCCAACATCGTCGGCCGTCCGATGGCGCTGGAGCTGATGCTGGCTGGCTGCACCACCACCGTCTGCCACCGCTTCACCAAGGACCTTGAGAGCAAGGTCCGCCAGGCGGATCTGGTCGTGGTCGGCGTGGGCAAGCCGGGCCTGGTCAAGGGGGAGTGGATCAAGGACGGCGCCATCGTCATCGATGTGGGCATCAATCGTCTCGAGGACGGTTCGCTGGTCGGCGATGTGGAATTCGCGCCAGCCGCGGAGCGCGCCGGCTGGATCACGCCGGTCCCCGGCGGGGTAGGCCCGATGACCGTGGCCTCGCTGCTGGAGAACACCCTGTTCGCCGCCGAGCTGCACGACGCGCGCCTCACCGCCGAGTAACCCCCTCGCCCTTCTCTCTAGCTCGTGATGGAGGCCCGACATGAACGGGCCTTCATCGCGTCTGACTCAGGATCGCATCATGACCCTCAAGACTCTTGGCATCATCGGCGCCATGGCCGAGGAAGTGGCCATTCTCGCCGAGCGCCTGGAAGACAGCACCACCAGCACCCACGCCGGCTCCACCTTCCATGTCGGCCAGCTGCACGGAATGAAGATCGTGCTGCTGCAATCCGGTATCGGCAAGGTGAATGCCGCCGTCGGTGCCTGCCAGATGATCGAGCGCTACCAGCCGGATGCCATCATCAATACCGGCTCGGCCGGTGGTTTCGCGTCTGATCTCGAGATCGGCGATGTGGTCATCTCCAGAGAAGTGCGCCATCACGATGTCGATGCCGTGGTCTTCGGCTATGAGCACGGACAGGTGCCGCAGATGCCGGCGGCCTACCCGTCAGCCCCTGAGCTGGTCAAGGTCGCGCGCGAGTGCGTCGAGGCCCAGGGAGAGATCAAGGCGCGTGAAGGCCTGATCTGCACCGGCGACATCTTCATGTCCGACCCGGAACTGGTCGCGCTGACCCGCTCACGCTTCCCGAGCATGCTGGCCGCCGAGATGGAAGCCGCCGCCATCGCCCAGACCTGCTACCTCTACGACATGCCGTTCGTGGTCATCCGTGCGCTGTCCGACATCGCCGGCAAGGACAACAACAGCCAGTCCTTCGAGGAATTCCTGCACGTGGCCGCACGCCAGTCCTCGCGCATGGTCGATGCCATGGTCAAGCGACTCGCCAGCTGATCGCAGACGGTTCGAAAGCGGTGCTGGTCGACAGCGCACAAAAAACCGCCGCCCCTCATGGGACGGCGGTTTTTTCATGCTGACATCGCATCACGCCAGTGACATCAGCCTTCCAGCACCCAGGTCGTCCCCTCACGGGAGTCCTTGAGGATGATGCCCTGTGCGGCCAGCTCGTCACGGATGCGATCCGCCCCCGCGAAATCCTTGGCCTTCTTGGCGGCGGCACGCGCCTCGATCTGCGCCTGGATCTCGTCTTCAGACAACGCCAGTGCCGCAGTATCGCCCTTGAGGAAGACTGCCGGGTCCTGCCCGAACAGACCCAGCAGACCGCCCAGCGAGATCAGCTCGAAGGCCAGCGCCGGCGCCTGCTGCGGTGCTTCCTTCTTGGCACGGTTCAGCTCGCGTGCCAGCTCGAACAGCACCGACAGCGCACCCGCCGTATTGAAGTCGTCATCCATGGCGGCCACGAAGCGTGCCCGCCAATCGCCTGACACCTCGCCTTGCTCGGGCGTGACAGTCTCGAGCGCATTGTAGAAGCGCTCCAGCGAGCGACGCGCCTCATCCAGCGAGTTGGCTTCATAGCTGATCGCGCTGCGATAGTGGCTGGCCACCAGCAGGTAACGCACCACTTCCGGGTTGTGCTGCTCCAGCACGTCACGAATGGTGAAGAAGTTGCCCAGCGACTTGGACATCTTGTCCTGACCGACACGCACCGCGCCGGCATGCATCCACACGTTGGCGTACTGCTGGCCCGTGGCGGCCTCGGACTGGGCGATCTCGTTCTCGTGATGGGGGAAGGTCAGGTCCGGCCCGCCGCCGTGGATATCGAAGGTGTTGCCCAGGCAGCAGGTCGACATCGCGGAGCACTCGATATGCCAGCCAGGACGCCCCTCCCCCCAGGGCGACGGCCAGCTGGCCTCGCCCGGCTTGGCAGCCTTCCACAGCACGAAGTCGAGCGGATCTTCCTTGGCTTCCTCGACCTCCACCCGCGCACCGGACTGCATGTCGTCCAGCTGACGGTTGTTGAGCTTGCCGTAGCCCTCGAAGCGGCGCACACGGTAGTAGACATCACCGTTGCTGGCCGCGTAGGCAAAGCCCTTGTCGATCAGCGTCTCGGTCATCGCGATGATGTCAGCGATGTGCGCGGTGGCACGCGGCTCGAGGTCAGGACGCAGAATCCCCAGGCGCCCTTCATCTTCATGCATCGCCTGGATCATGCGCTCGGTGAGCGCATCGAAGGCCTCGCCATTCTCGTCGGCGCGCTTGAGGATCTTGTCGTCGATGTCGGTGATGTTGCGCACGTAGGTGACGTCATACCCGCGCGCACGCAGGTAGCGCGTGATGACATCGAAGGCCACCATCACACGCGCATGCCCGATGTGACAGAGGTCATAGACCGTCACGCCACAGACGTACATGCGCACCTTGTTGCCTTCCAGTGGCACGAAAGGTGCCTTGGTCCGGCTCAGGGTACTGTAGATGGACAGTGTGCTCGCGGCATCTTCGAGTGGAATCATTCAGTCATCGCCCTTGGCTACTTTGCTGACAGAAAGCTGTCAGCCTTTCAAAATGGAACGGCCCGCAGGCCGGTCATGCAACTTCGTCACAGAAGGTACAGGATCAGACTGCGGGCCGTGAAGCAGGTCACGAAAGCGTGACGACAGGGCTCCCGCGGGAGCCCGCCGACCATCACCCCTTCTTCTGTGCCTTGGCCCAACCGTCCTTCAGGCTGACGGTGCGGTTGAAGACCAGCGCGCCATCGACGCAGTCATGACGATCCGCCACGAAGTAGCCGATACGCTCGAACTGGTAGCGCGTTTCCGGCGCGGCATCGCGCAGACTCGGCTCACCGAAGCCCTTGACGATGCTCAGCGACTGCGGATTGAGGTGCTCAAGGAAATCGACATCCTTGTCACGGTCCGGCTCGGCTTCCAGGAACAGATTCTCGTACTGACGCACCTCGACCGGCACTGCATGCTCGGCGCTGACCCAGTGGATGACACCCTTGACCTTGCGGCCTTCCGGGTTCTTGCCGAGGGTATCGAGGTCGACACTGCACCGCAGCTCGACGATCTCGCCGGCGTCATCCTTGATCACTTCATCACAGCGGATGACGTAACCGTTGCGCAGACGCACTTCCTTCTCGGGCGCGAGACGGAAGAACTTCTTCGGCGCGTCTTCCATGAAGTCATCCGCGTCGATCCACAGCTCACGGGTCAACGGAATCTGACGCGTGCCCATGTCATCACGCGCCGGATGGCCGGGGACCTCGAACACTTCCTCATGGCCTTCCGGCAGGTTGGTCAGCACCACCTTGAGCGGGTTGAGCACGCACATGGCACGCAGCGCGTTGTCTTCCAGGTCAGAGCGAATGGCGTGGTGCAGCATGCCGATCTCGACCATGCCGCCGTCAGCACGGCTCACGCCGATCATGTCGCAGAACTTGCGGATGGAAGCCGCGGTATAGCCACGACGACGCATGCCGGAGATGGTCGGCATGCGCGGATCATCCCAGCCATCGACCACGCCTTCATCCACCAGCAGCTTCAGCTTGCGCTTGGAAGTGACGGTGTAATCCAGGTTCAGACGCGCGAACTCGATCTGACGCGGCGTGCTCGGCACCGGCAGATTGGCGAGGAACCACTCGTACAGCGGGCGGTGGTCTTCAAACTCCAGCGTACAGATGGAGTGCGTCACGCCTTCCAGTGCATCGGATTGACCGTGGGTGAAATCATAGGACGGATAGATCTTCCACTTGTCGCCGGTCTGATGGTGGCTGGCATGACGGATGCGGTAGAGGATCGGGTCGCGCAGATTGATGTTGGGCGCGGCCATGTCGATGCGCGCACGCAGCACCTTCTCGCTCTCGCCGAACTCGCCCTTCTTCATGCGCTCGAGGAGATCGAGATTCTCCTCGGGGCTACGCTCACGATACGGGCTGGGACGTCCCGGCTCCTTGAGCGTGCCACGGTATTCACGGATCTCGTCCGGCGAGAGGTCATCGACATAGGCCTTGCCTTCGCGCACCAGGTGTTGGGCCCAGGCATAGAGCTGATCAAAATAATCGGAGGCGAAGCGCACCTTGCCGGCCCACTCGAAGCCCAACCACTCGACGTCTTCCTTGATGGCGTCGATATAGGCCTGCTCTTCCTTGGCCGGGTTGGTGTCATCGAAGCGCAGGTGACAGTCGCCACCGAGCTGTTGCGCCAGACCGAAGTTCAGACAGATCGACTTGGCGTGCCCGATGTGCAGGAAGCCGTTGGGCTCCGGCGGGAAACGCGTGACAACCTTTTCGGCGCGGCCGGCGTCGAGTTCTTCGCGGATCTGGTTCAACACGAAGTTCGGGGCGCTCTGGGTCTCGGTACTCATGAAGTTTCGCTGCACCTCTGTGTGGTTCTTGGGCGTCGTGTTCCGGGACGTCACGGGGACTGGCACTGGGTAGCAGGCGATCGTGACGCGCGCTGGCGTGCGTCTCCGGGGCCTGCCGCCCCCTCAGGCTTTCGTCTCAGGATACAAAGCCGCTATTATAGCGCGACGCCCGCAGGCGATGCCATGAGGCCCCGCCTGCCTGACACTTGAGCAAGACAGATGACCGGGAAATTCGCATGATCGTTCTTCACACCAACTACGGCGACATCACCCTCGAACTCAACCACGAGAAGGCCCCGAAGACTGCGGCCAACTTCGAGCAATACGTGCGTGAAGGCCACTACAGCAACGTCCTTTTCCACCGCGTCATCCCGGGTTTCATGGTTCAGGGCGGTGGCTTTGACACCGACTTCAACCAGAAGCCGACCAACGGCGTGATCGAGAACGAAGCCGACAATGGCCTCAAGAACGACCGCGGCACCGTGGCCATGGCACGTACCATGGATCCTCACTCCGCCAGCGCCCAGTTCTTCATCAACGTCAATGACAACGACTTCCTGAACTTCACCAGCAAGACCAGCCAGGGCTGGGGTTACTGCGTGTTCGGCAAGGTCGTCGAAGGCATGGACGTGGTCGAGAAGATCGAGGCGGTCAAGACCACGCGTCGCGACGGCCACGCCGACGTGCCGGCAGAAGACGTGATCATCACCAGCGCCGAAATCACCGAATAAGCGATTTCCGCTGATCGCGCCTCACCGCGCACCTGCCGCCCGGCCTTGCCTCGTGATATCGAGCGTCAGGCCGGGCGGTTTGCGTTGCTCTCTCACTCGGCCTCTTCCGTCGCCTGCTGCGCATGACGACACCCGCCCCGACCCGTGGACCTGACCATGACTGCCACCACTCTGTTCATCTCCGACCTGCACCTGCAGCCCGAGACTCCCGAGATCGCCCAGGGCTTTCTCGACTACATGGCGCGCCTGGCGACCTGCGAACCTGCGGTGGATCGCCTCTACCTGCTGGGGGATATCTTCGAGGTATGGGTCGGCGATGATTATCGCGACGACTTCACCCAGCGCATGAGCGAAGCCATGCAGCGCGTCTCGGCTCGCGGCACCAGGCTCTACTTCATGCACGGCAATCGCGACTTCCTCATCGGCGAGACCTTCGCGGCCGAGGCCGGCGTGACCCTGCTGCCCGACCCGAGCGTGATCGAGCTCGACGGCGAGCGCGTGCTGCTGATGCATGGCGACAGCATGTGTACCCGCGATGAGGCTTACATGAAGTTTCGTGCCATGACGCGCGACCCTCAGTGGCAGGCACAGATTCTGGCCATGCCGCTGGAGCAGCGACTGGCCCTGGCCCAGTCACTGCGCATGCAGTCCGGCGAGACCAACAGCGAGAAGGATGAGGCGATCATGGACGTCACGCCCGAGGAAGTGGTTCGCGAGATGCGCGAGCACGGCGTGCGCACCCTGATCCACGGCCACACCCATCGCCCGGCGGTACATGAACTCGAGATCGATGGCGAAGCGGCGCGCCGCATCGTGCTGGGCGACTGGCGCCCCAATACTGCCTTCGACATCATTGCCTGCGGCCAGGGACCGACCCTGCGGGAATTCGCATTGCCATTGTGTGATGCGATCACCCACGGCTGATCGCCTGCAACGCCCATGAAAAGCCCCCGTTGCCTTGAGTGGCAACGGAGGCTTTTCCTTGTCCAGACTCTGCTTGCGAAGCGACTGGCGCCTTTCAGAGCCTGCTCAGCCCGGAGCGCCGGGCGTGCGCATCAGGCCGGCGAGGACGCCTTGCGACGCGCACGCCCTTCCACCGCCTCCACCAGCTGATGCCACCCCAGTACCGCGGGTGCATCCGTTGCCGGCAGCTCATCCAGCAGTGCCTTGAGGCGCTCGCAGCGCTCGGTATCCTGCGCATCGACCAGCCTCAACCAGGCAGCGAGCCCCATTGCTTCATGATGCGGATTTTCCTGCTCGATGGAGTAGGCCAGGCCCTGCTCGATCAAGGAACGCACCTTCTCGCTCGGCAGACCTTGAGCGGCACGCAACGCGGCCACCAGGTAGCTGACCTCTGCCAGATAGAAGGAGTTGCGCTCCTGAGCCACCAGCAGCACCTTCTCCATGTACTCTTCGGCCGCCGAATGCTCACCCAGCGCCATCACGGCATCCATGTACCAGAGATTGGGCCGCTGATGCCGCTCACGCCCGGTCAGCTCGGCGAACTCGTTGATGCTGGACTGCAGCATCGCGAGCCCGTCGCGGTCGCCGTTCATCGCCCGCGCCCAGCCAAGCACGCCATGCGCCGCCATGTGCCAGAGGTGCAGATCCGCGGAGCGGGTCAGCTCCAGCGCCCGCTCGGCACGCTGGGTGGCCAGATGGGTATGCCCCAGCTGACGATAGAGCGAGGTGGAGAACATCAACGCCATGGCCAACGAGCCCGGCTGACCGATGGCCTCCGCCATGCGGATGGCCGCCTCGGCCTGCTGCTCGGCCTGCACGTAGTCAAAGCGCAGGCAGGACGTCCAGCTCTGCAGACATGCCGCTGCCACCTGAGGGTGATCACTGAACGGCAACCATTCGAGCACCATGGGATTGTGGACCGGATCGATCTCATCGAGATGCTCACCTGCCACGCGTACGCGACCGGCCCAGAATTCGCAGTGTGCCCGCGCATAGTCGGCCAGACGACGATAACGGCCATCCGACAGCTCTTCCGCCAGATCACTCAGGCCCGAGGCCAGCGCGAAGGCATCCGCATGCGCATGGCGCTCACTGCAACCGACCCACAGTCCCCACTTCACGATGAAGGCCTGCTCGAGATCCGGCTCATCATCTTCCAGCAGCGCCGGACTGTTGAGCAGATTGCGCGCCTGCACGAAGCTCTCGTGCGCGATGCGGGAACCATGCCCTTCCAGCGCGAAGCCGGCCTGGCCGCGTACGGTCAGCAGGCTGACCTCACGCTCCTCCTGCCCTTCGACATGCTTAAGACACGCCAGACCACTGTCGGCCATCTTGAGCGCGGTACGGTTGGCGCTGATCTTGAGCGCTTCACGTGCCGACAGCTCGAAATAGCGCGCAGCACGACTGAAGTTCTGTGACTTGCGCAGATGGACGGCGAAATAGCCGGGGTGACGGCTGATCCAGGCAGGATGCTTGTCCTCGATGAGAGCCACGACCTGCAGGTGAATGCGGCGACGCACGTCACGCGGGCAGGACAGATAGGCCGCTTCCTGGATCAGCTGGTGGGTGAACTGATAGTCGAATTCACTATCGTTGCCACAGGCCTCGATGATCTCCAGGCGCTGCATGCTCTCGATGGAACGCTTGAGGCGCCCTTCCTCGAATTCGCAGCTCTGGCGCAGGAAGCTCAGCTTGAAGACACGTCCCAGCACGGCGGCGGCGTGGGCCACATCGCGGCCTTCTTCCAGCTGGTCGATACGGCTGGACAGCAGGCCGATCAAGCCCTTGGGCAGCTCGTCGAGCTGCACCGGACGCCCCTCACGGCGATCCATGTCGAGACGACGACAGATCTCCTGCAGGTAGAGCGGCACACCATCGCAGCGCTCGATGAGCTGGCTGCGCATGCGCGGGCTGAGATGCAGACGATAGCGACGCGACAGATGCGACAGCAGACGCGAGACCTGCATCGGGTCCAGGCGACCCAGCGAGATATGCTGGTCCCAGTTGAGCTTGACGGCAAGGCTGTCGCGGCCGTTGTGACTGGCCGCCAGCATGAAGCCGATGTTGATGGGCAGGCGCGCCTGCAGTCCCGCCAGCACCTTGAGCGACGGTTCATCGAGCCACTGCAGGTCGTCGATCATCATCACCAGCGGGCGCAGGCTTGCCGATTTCTCGATCACCAGATGCAGCACACGCACCACACGCTCGACCGTCTCGCTGCTCTGGATCAGGGATTCATCTTCCGAGGCCTCCTCCGCGGTCCCCAGCACCGCATGGAAGGAGCGACGCACGTCCTCATCGAGAGCCTGCAAGGCCTCGGAGGATTCAAATACCTGTTCGACGCCATCACGATCCACATGACCATCGAGGCGCCAGCGCATCAGGGTGCGCACCACGCTGTAGGGTTCCAGCTGCGAGAGGCGAGTCGTCGGCATCCAGCACAGGCCCACGTCCTGACTCTGTTCGAGCTGCCGGAAGTTGACCATCAGGGCCGACTTGCCCATGCCGGAGTTGCCGCTGACCAGCACGCTCTGACGCAGCCCGATACTGGCACGCGCCAGCGCATCGCGCAGACGGCGCAGCTCGCCTTCACGTCCGATCAGTGTCGGCAGTGACGCCTCACGATGCCCCACGCCGCTGCTCAGGACCAACGCGCGCAGACGCACCCGTCCGTCCGCTGCCAACAGGCGTGACGTGAGACGTGGCTGCAGATCCAGTGCGGGAGGCATGTGCTGACTGGCCTCCTGGGAAATCACCAGCTCGCTGCCTTCGGCCGCCGTCATCAATTCCAGGGAATACTGGGTCACCTGGCCAAGCGGGTCGGCCAGCTGACGCTCCGGCAGATAGATGACCTGCCCGGAGTGGAGGCCCGCCGACAGCGAGAAGACCGGCGGCTTGCCTTCGCCATCCCAGATCCGCTCGATCTCATCCGGCATCGCCTTGCTGCAGTGCTCATAAAGCGCCACGAGCTCTGCCAGCTGATGGGCCGGGCCATGCGTGCCGAAGCACGCCAGGCCGACGCCACCCGTGGCACCCGGCAGCCAGAAACCGCCCAGGTGGTGACATTGCTGCTCCAGCCAGCGCAGCAGCTCGATCTGCAGGGTCAGACTGGCGCGGGCCCAGACGCGATCGCGATGACTGTCCTTGACGCTGAGGCGAATCGCCATGACCGACAGCTGACGGTGGTCGATCTCATCTTCACGCAGCGGCGCGCTGTCCAGCGACAGCGTGCGAGAAATGGCGCCCTGCGGCGTGAGCGCGCCCATCTGCTCGCTCTTGCCATCGGACCAGTAACGGGCCAGCTGCAGGAATCCCGGATCAGGCTGCTGACCGGAGAGTGCCAGCTGTTGCAGGAAGGCATTGAACTGCTCATGCGCCGCAGCCGACTGACCATCTTCCGCGAGCTGACGTACCAGGCGTTCATGGAAGGGGCCATATCCGGAGAAGCGGCTCACCAGGGTTCGCAGCACGTCGTCCGGGACCGGCTCATCGGTCGCCAGTACTCGCTCGGCATACTGGATGACGCGCTGACGCCATTCGCCGCGCACCTTGATCATCCAGCGCTGGAATTCCGGGCACTGGGTCAGGGCAAGCTCTTCGACGAGATCGCCCCGGTAGAGTCCCAGCACCTCGTTGAGCGTCGCCACCGAGGGCGGCGCCAGCAACAGGCCGTTGAGCTCGTCGAGATCCAGCTCCCAGTAATCCGGAATCGACAGCGCGATCGTCTGACGTGAGACCGTCAGAAGATTGTCGGCCTCCTCCCCCAGGCTCTGACGCAGGCAATGCAGGGCATGGCGCAGGTTGGTGCGGCCCGAGGACAGCCCCTGATCCGGCCATAGCAGCTCTGCCAGCCCCGCCCGCGAGACGGCCTGATCATGCAGCAGAAGATGCAGCAACAGTGCCTTGACCTTGTCGTAGCTGAACTGCGTCAGCGTGTCATCGCCCAGGGTCAGCTGGAAATGTCCCAGCAGCGCCAATTGAGCTTGACCAGATGTTTCCTGCGTCATGTGTCATCCATTTCAAAGTCGCGAACGAAACGCCAGCCCAGCCATGGCGCCGGAGGTCCCCTGTTCTTGAGCCTTGCCTTGTGTCTGTACTGCCTCAACTCACCTGGCTTGAGGCGTTTTCCACCCGATTCATGACGGGGATGCCGCTGTGGAAACGGAAGCTGACATCAGGACGCTCGATCAGCTCCTTCTCCACCGCACGCAGTACCGCAAGACGGGATTCCAATGGTTCCTTGCTGTAACGCTCGGCCAACATGAGGTAATCCTCATAATGGCGTCCCTCAGACTTAACCAAAGTGCGATAGAACTTTGCAAGCTCGGGCTCAAGATACGGGATCAGACGCGCGAATCGCTCGCAGGACCGCGCTTCGATCAATGCCCCGATCAGCAGGATATCCACCAGCCGCTGAGGGTCTTCCTTGCGCACCTGCTGACGCAGCCCTTCTGCATATCGGGAAGCCTTGATATGACGATAGACGATTCCACGCCTTTCCATCAGTCCTACCACCTGCTCGAAGTGCAGAAGCTCCTCTCGAGCCAGCTGTGACATCTTGCTCAGCAGCAAGGGGTGGTCCACATAGCGGTACATCAGACTCATCGCGGTGGAGGCCGCCTTCTTCTCGCACTGCGCGTGGTCGATCAGCAACAGCTCAGGATTGTCGAGCGCCGCCTCTACCCAGGCGTGCGGTGTGCGGCAACCGAGAAAGGCCAGCAGGGAGTCCGGCAGCAGTGCATCGGTATCCTCGTTGCTCGGCCCCTGCGGCGCCTTGATGACGCGTGAAAGCTCATGGGCCATCCGAGCGTCATGCTCATCCGTCGCGAAACGCTCGCGGTCAGTCATCAGGGTCATGCCATCGTCCATCATGTCAGTCTTTTCTCTTGCCAGCGTCATCCTGCGTTGCATCAGGAGGATGACCTGCCGGACTCACTTCATTATTGGCCCGCTTTGCCGCTTCCACCATGATTTCATCGTTTATTCGCGAAAAAAGCTGTTCCGGCTCAAGTTCTTCGCCGCCACTGCACGGCGTGATGCCATAGGCAGAGAGGTCACGGATCCTGGTGCGTCCCACCCGCAGAAGCTCCACCGCACGTGACAGCGCCGACTGATCCTCACGAAAACGAATCCGGTGGCGCGTCAACTGTTCCGCCAGCGCCGCCTCGTCATGCACGTACAGCCAGCGCCCGGCGACGTCACTGCGCAGCGCATCCAGCTCGCGCATGCGCTGCGTGCGCTGCTCACTGTCATACCCGAACCAGTCGAGGATCTCCTGGTCATGGCGCTGGCATCCACGACAGACGTTGTCACCCACCGTGGTGGAACACACCCCGACGCAGGGAGAAAGAATACGGCTCATGCTGCCCTCGGCTTGCGGCGAAATTTCAGGAAAAAGGATAACAGCATCATACCGTGCGCCTGCTGAGCTCGACAGCGGTGCCCGGAGACCGCAAGGCTCGAGTCACCTCGACGCGACATTGGGCGATGCGAGCCGCGCCATGCCTGAAGCGCGACAAAGAAATGCAATATCAAGCTGTTAAGGTCGAAATGGTGCCCTGGATGACGACCAAAGTCTCAGCCCCCGCACGGGGGTGCTCCTTAACATTGTCGACAAAGTTGAGTAGACTCGCGTTCGCCCCGTAGCGCCTGATTCGCTCGCAATAAGACGCTTGAATTACCCGCAAGAAGCCTCGGGATGTCTCTGCCGGTTCGCGTGACGACTGGCACACGCATCTCGACACGATTACAGATGAGGGTCTCCCACGTGCTTGAAGCCTACCGTCAACAGGTTGAAGAACGCGCCCAGCAGGGCATCCCGGCGAAGCCGCTGAATGCAGAGCAGACCGCTGATCTGGTCGAACTGCTCAAGAATCCGCAGGCCGGTGAAGAAGAGTTCATCCTCGACCTGTTCACCAATCGCATCCCGCCGGGCGTCGATGAAGCCGCTTACGTCAAGGCTGGCTTCCTGACCGCCATCGTGCGTGGCGAAGCTTCTTCACCGCTGATCGACAAGACCCACGCCACCAAGCTGCTCGGCACCATGCAGGGCGGCTACAACATCGCCACGCTGGTCGAGCTGCTGGACGACGAGTCCATGGCCAAGGAAGCCGGCGAACAGCTCAAGCACACCCTGCTGATGTTCGATGCCTTTCACGATGTCGCCGAGCGCGCCAAGGCCGGCAACACCGTCGCGCAATCCGTGCTGCAGTCCTGGGCGGACGCCGAATGGTTCCTGTCAAAGCCCGCCCTGGCGGACAAGATCACCCTGACCGTCTTCAAGGTGCCGGGCGAGACCAACACCGACGACCTGTCCCCGGCACCTGACGCCTGGTCACGTCCGGACATCCCGCTGCACGCCAACGCGATGCTCAAGAACCCGCGTGATGGCATCATCCCGCAGGAAGAAGGCGTCATCGGCCCGCTGGCCCAGATCGAGGAAGTGAAGGCCAAGGGCTTCCCGGTCGCCTACGTCGGCGACGTGGTCGGTACCGGCTCCTCACGCAAGTCCGCCACCAACTCCGTGCTGTGGTTCTTCGGTGACGACATCCCGAACGTGCCCAACAAGCGCGCTGGCGGCTTCGTGTTCGGCAACAAGATCGCGCCGATCTTCTTCAACACCATGGAAGATGCCGGTGCCCTGCCGGTGGAAATGGACGTCGAGAAGATGGCCATGGGCGATGTCATCGACATCTACCCGTACGAAGGCAAGGTCTGCCGTCACGACACCGACGAAGTCATCTCCACCTTCTCCCTCAAGACGCAGGTCCTGCTGGACGAAGTGCGTGCTGGCGGTCGTATCCCGCTGATCATCGGTCGCGGTCTGACCGACAAGGCACGTACCGAGCTGGGACTGGACGCCTCTGACGTCTTCCGTCTGCCGGAGCAGCCGAAGGATACCGGCAAGGGCTTCACCCTCGCGCAGAAGATGGTCGGCAAGGCCTGCAACATGGAAGGCGTGCGTCCGGGCATGTACTGCGAGCCGAAGATGACCACCGTCGGCTCCCAGGACACCACCGGCCCGATGACTCGCGACGAGTTGAAGGATCTGGCATGTCTGGGCTTCCAGGCCGACCTGGTGATGCAGTCCTTCTGCCACACCGCCGCCTACCCGAAGCCGGTCGATGTCGAGACTCACCACACCCTGCCGGACTTCATCATGAACCGCGGCGGCGTGTCGCTGCGCCCGGGTGACGGCATCATCCACTCGTGGCTGAACCGCATGCTGCTGCCGGACACCGTCGGTACCGGTGGTGACTCCCACACCCGCTTCCCGATGGGCATCTCCTTCCCGGCAGGCTCTGGCCTGGTGGCCTTCGCCGCCGCGACTGGCGTGATGCCGCTGGACATGCCGGAATCCGTGCTGGTGCGCTTCAAGGGCAAGCGTCGCCCGGGCATCACCCTGCGTGACCTGGTCCACGCCATCCCGCTGTACGCCATCAAGCAGGGCCTGCTGACCGTCGACAAGTCCAACAAGAAGAACGCCTTCTCCGGCCGCATTCTGGAAATCGAAGGTCTGGAAGATCTCACCGCAGAGCAGGCCTTCGAGCTGTCTGACGCCTCTGCCGAGCGCTCCGCCGCGGGCTGCACCATCACGCTGTCCGACGAGAGCGTGACCGAGTACCTGACGTCCAACATCACCCTGCTCAAGTGGATGATCGCCAACGGTTACGGCGATGCCCGTACCATCGAGCGTCGTATCGCCGGCATGGAAGAGTGGCTGGCCAACCCGAGCCAGATGCGTGCCGACAAGGACGCGGAATACGCCGAGATCATCGAGATCGACCTCGACGAGATCGATCAGCCGGTGCTGTGCGCCCCGAACGACCCGGACGATGCGCGTCTGCTGTCCGACGTGGCCGGCCAGAAGATCGACGAGGTCTTCATCGGCTCGTGCATGACCAACATCGGTCACTTCCGTGCCGCCGGCAAGCTGCTCGAGAAGCAGCCGGCCGGTAGTCTGAAGACCAAGCTGTGGCTGGCACCGCCGACCAAGATGGACCAGCACCAGCTGACCGCCGAAGGCTATTACGGCATCTACGGCCGTGCCGGCGCGCGCATGGAAATGCCGGGCTGCTCACTGTGCATGGGTAACCAGGCACGTGTGGCTGCCAAGTCCACCGTGGTGTCCACCTCCACGCGCAACTTCCCGAACCGTCTGGGCGACGGCGCCAACGTCTTCCTGGCGTCTGCCGAACTGGCCGCCATCGCCGCGGTCATCGGTCGTCTGCCGAGCGTCGAGGAGTATCAGGGCTACATGGGCGAATTCGATGCCATGGCCGGCGAGATCTATCGCTACCTGAACTTCCATGAGATCGAAGAGTTCCAGAATGCCGCCTCCAACGTGATTCCGGTCACTCAGGAAGCCTGATCAGGCGAGGCGCCGGGCTCCAATGTCCGGCGCCTCTCTGGACAGCAGCCGTCACTGGTCACGCCAGAGCTGCCAGCGAGACAACGAAACGGGCCGCCCCATCAGGGACGGCCCGTTTTTTCATGCCTGGCGTTTCGCCCGCCGCCTGAGACGGCCTGACGATCTGCTCGGCCTAGAACTTGTAACCGACAGAGGCCGTGAAGGCATCTACCTGATAGTCGCTGTCGAAGTCATAACGCTCGTATTCGGCACGGATCAGGAACGGATCGAGATTGACCTGGGCACCGGCACCATAGACCGGGTCGAAGCCGTCATTGTCCTTCAGGTCGACACTGGAATCGCCCAGATTGCCGTCGACATCGGTTTCCCACTTGGCCATGCCCGCCTTGGCGAACAGCGAGAAGTACTGGCCGATCGGCAGGATACCCACCACGTTGACGCCGTAGGCCTTGGACTTGAGATCGGTATTGCCGAAGTCATTGCCCTTGAGCTGAACGGTCCCGAGGTCCGTATAGAAGGCTTCGGTGGCGAAGTACGGGTTGTACTGATAGCCCACGAAGGCCTTGTAGACGTTGTCGTCATCATCCACGTCGAAGTCATCGCTGCCGGAGTCGATGAAATCGCCGGCCTCATCGGAATCATCGTTCTTCAGGCTGGAAAAACCGGTACCGGCACCGATATAGAGCCCTTCGGTGGCATTGCCTGCCGCCTGGGCGTGACCACTGAGCGCCAGAGCGAGAGCGGCGAAGGAAACGGTGGCCAACGGGGCGGCCAGAAGACGTGACTTGCTCATGTGTTGCTCCTTGATCCAATGGGCGGCACAGGCGGATGCCTGCCAGAGGCAGTCTGGTTCAACGTCGCCTGCCATGGGTGCAGGAGCATCGTGGTAGATATCGAACGGTGTTTCAAGAGTGGCGTTTTCACTACTTCCCACGTCGCCAGTCAGCAACATGCCCTCGTGACCCTCCCGTCCCTCGCTTGCACGCGCCCGAGGCCCGCTTAGCCCTTCGCACAGGTGCAAAGCCTTGGCGTATCGGGCATTCTCGACGTTGTGGCATTGCAGCAATCGCCAGCGCTCCGTCCCCAAGCGACCCTCACCGGGCCGCCCAGCACAAGGAATCCGACATGACGCACTCCATCTCCACCCCCGATCTCTGCGATGAGTTCCCTGATGTGCAAGTCCTCGAGCCCCTGTTCATCAACTACGGCGGCGTCGAGTCCTTTGGTGGCGAAGTCGTGACCATCAAGTGCTTCGAGGACAACTCGCTGGTCAAGGCGGCAGTCGCGGAACCCGGTGCAGGGCGCGTGCTGGTCGTCGATGCCGGTGGCTCGATGCGCTGCGCCATGCTGGGCGACATGCTCGCCGAGCAGGCCGCCAAGAGCGGTTGGGCCGGCGTGATCATGTATGGCTGCATCCGTGATGTCGACGAGATCCACGCCACCCAGCTCGGCGTGCAGGCACTCGGCTGCTATCCGCGTCCCAGCATCAAGCGTGGCGAAGGCCAGCGCGATATCCCGGTCACCTTTGCCGGTGTCACCATCGTGCCGGGCGACTTCCTCTACGCCGACAACAACGGCATCGTCACCTCGAAGGAAGCCCTGATTCGCACCCAGCCGACGCCCTGACCGGTTCCCGCCCACCGGTCGAACCGTTCAAGCCCCCCAATGAAAACGCCCCCGCAACCATTCTGGCTGCGGGGGCGTTTTCCTGTCAGTCGTGTCTGTCTCAGCGCACGCTGACCGGCTCACCTGATGCGGTGTCGTGGCGCTCGGCGACCGCATCATCGGCACGCGCAAAGCGATCCACCACGGCGGCGCAGGCCGCGTCACCGGTGATGTTGAGCGCGGTACGCGTCATGTCGAAGATACGATCCAGCGCGAACAGCAGCGGCAGGCCCTCGATGGGAATGCCGGCCGCCAGCAGCACGGCAACCACCAGGAACGACGGCCCCGGCACGCCAGCCTGACCGATGGCACCCAGGGTTGCGGTGAACACGATGGCGGCGTAGGCGGAGAAGCCGAGATCGACGTTGAAGACCTGGGCGAAGAACATCGCCACCAGCCCGTAATAGATGGCGTTGCCGCTCATGTTGATGGTCGCGCCCAGCGGCAGCACGAAGGCCGTCGTGGCGTTCTTCAGGCCCAGCTCCTTCTCGCAGACTTCCATGTTGACCGGCAGGGTCGCCATGGAGGACGCCGTGGACAGCGCGACGGCCTGCGGCTTCTTCATCACCGACAGGAAGCGACCCAGCGGCACGTCAGAGCCGAACTTGACCACCAGCGGGTAGAACACGAAGCCATAGATGAGGATGGCGCCCATGTAGACGAGGAACAGCTTCATCACCAGGGTCAGCACATCGAAGCCGAAGGTGCCGACGGCATCCGCCATCAGACCGAAGACGCCGATCGGCGCGATCAGCATCACCACATTGATCATCCACACGAAGGCCTCGATGACGGTATTCAGGCCTTCGATCAGCGGCTTGCCACGCTCGCCGGTCTTGGACAGGCCAATGCCGAGAAACAGGCAGAACACCAGAATCTGCAGGATGTTGGCATCGGTGAGTGCGCCGAAGATATTGGTCGGCACCATGCCCAGAATGGTATCCATCACGCCCGGCACGCTGCCCTTGTCGGCGTAGGCGTTGGAGAACATGCCCTTGGCGCTTTCCAGATCCACCCCACTGCCCGGCTGGAACACATGCCCCATCACCAGCGCCAGCATCACCGCCACGGCTGAGGTGAGCATGAAGAAGGCAAAGGTGGAGAGACCGATCTTGCCGGCAGAAGGGCTATCGCCCAGATTGGCGGCTCCCGACACGATGGAGACCGCGATCAGCGGTACCACCAGCATCTTGATCAGGTGAATGAAGAGCTCACCGAGTGGCGCGAACATCGCGGCGCTCTCGCCCATGTAAGCGCCTACACCAGCGCCCAGTATCATGGCGATGACTACCTGGACGCCGATGTTCTTCCATAAAGACTGTTTCACGTTACGACTACCTTGGATTGTGTCTGAAAGGTCGGTTGTTGCGTGCCACCGCATTGCTGGCTACCGGTGAGGCCTGCCGTCATGGTCACCATAGATTCATAGCTACCATGGATTCATAGCCACCATGGATATTGTGGTCAGCGGGGTGGCTGGGATTATAAATGACTGCCTTTTCCACACGAGGCAGGATGATCATCATTTAGTCGCGGATTCGAGATCATTTTGTTGCTATTTGTTACGAACTGACATGCTTCTGCCGGTTTCTACACCATTGGTCTAGTGTCGCGAGCTGACCATCCATTCAGTTTTCGGGCGAGAAAATGAAAAGCGCCCACCGCACATGATGTGCAGTGGGCGCTTGATCAGCCGGCGACTGGCGCCAGCATCTGGTAGTACGCCAGCCTAGGGCCTCTCACGGGATCAGATACCGAGGCTGGGCATCACATCCGCTCGCGAGCGGGATCAGGCCAGTTCCTTGTCCGCCAGCATGAACCAGGTTTCCAGCACGGAATCCGGGTTGAGGGAGACGCTGTCGATGCCCTCTTCCATCAGCCACTTGGCCAGCTCCGGATGGTCCGACGGGCCCTGACCACAGATGCCGACGTACTTGCCCTGCGCCTTGCAGGCACGGATCGCCATCGACATCAGCTGCTTGACCGCCGGGTTACGCTCATCAAACAGGTGAGCGACGATGCCGGAGTCGCGATCCAGCCCCAGGGTCAGCTGGGTCAGGTCGTTGGACCCGATGGAGAAGCCATCGAAGTGCTCGAGGAACTGATCCGCCAGCAGCGCGTTGGTCGGCAGCTCGCACATCATGATGACGCGCAGGCCGTTCTCGCCACGTACCAGACCATTCTCGCCCAGCAGCTTGATGACCTGCTCCGCCTCGCCGGTGGTGCGCACGAAGGGCACCATGATCTCGACGTTGGTCAGCCCCATCTCGTCACGCACGCGCTTGAGGGCACGGCATTCGAGATCGAAGCAGTCGCGGAAGGTGTCGGACACGTAGCGCGAGGCGCCACGGAAGCCCAGCATCGGATTCTCTTCGCCCGGCTCGTACATCTTGCCGCCGATCAGGTTCTCGTACTCGTTGGACTTGAAGTCCGACATGCGCACGATGACCTTCTGCGGATGGAAGGCGGCTGCCAGGGTGGAGATACCCTCGACCAGCTTGTCGACGTAGAAGTCGACCGGGCTTGCGTAGCCGGCGGTGCGCGCATCGATGGTCTGCTGCAGATCGATGGGCAGGGTGGCGTAGTCGAGCAGCGCCTTGGGGTGCACGCCGATCATGCGGTTGATGATGAACTCGAGGCGCGCCAGGCCCACACCGGCATTCGGCAGACGCGAGAAGCTGAAGGCGCGGTCCGGGTTGCCGACGTTCATCATGATCTTGAACGGAATCTCCGGCATCTCGTTGACGCTGGTGACGGTGCGGTCGAAGTTGAGGATACCGTCATAGACATGACCGGTATCGCCTTCGGCGCAGGAGACCGTCACTTCGCGGCCTTCGGCGAGCACCGAGGTGGCATCGCCACAGCCGACGACGGCCGGAATGCCCAGCTCACGCGCGATGATCGCCGCGTGGCAGGTACGGCCGCCACGGTTGGTGACGATGGCGGAAGCGCGCTTCATGACCGGCTCCCAGTCCGGGTCGGTCATGTCGGTGACCAGCACGTCGCCGACCTGCACCTTGTCCATCTGCTCGGGATTGTCGATCACGCGCACCGCGCCCTGGCCGATACGCTGGCCGATGGCACGCCCCGTCACCAGGGTGCGGCCCTTCTCGCGCAGCTGGAAGCGCTCGAGGTTGCCGCCCTCTTCCTGGCTGACGACCGTTTCCGGACGCGCCTGGACGATGTAGAGCTTGCCGTCATCGCCGTCACGCGCCCATTCGATGTCCATCGGACGCTGGTAGTGCTTCTCGATGATCATGGCCTGGCGCGCCAGTGCCTCGACATCGGCGTCGCTGATGCAGAAGCGATGACGCTCCGGCACCGGCACGTCGACGGTCGCCACGGAACGCCCGGCGCTGGTGTCGTCGGTGTAGACCATCTTGATCAGCTTGGAGCCCAGGTTGCGGCGCAGTACCGCCGGGCGGCCGGCGGCCAGCGTGGTCTTGTGGACGTAGAACTCGTCAGGGTTGACCGCGCCCTGTACCACGGTCTCGCCCAGGCCCCAGGAGCCGGTGACGAAGACGGCGTCGCGGTAGCCGGATTCGGTATCCAGCGTGAACATCACGCCGGAAGCGGCCGTCTCGGAGCGCACCATCTTCTGCACGCCGGCAGACAGCGCGACCAGCGAGTGATCAAAGCCCTTGTGCACGCGGTAGGAGATGGCGCGGTCGTTGAACAGTGACGCGAACACCTCGTGCACCGCACGCTTGATGTTGTCGAAGCCTTCGATGTTGAGGAAGGTTTCCTGCTGACCGGCGAAGGAGGCGTCCGGCAGGTCTTCCGCGGTGGCGGAGGAGCGCACGGCGACCTTCAAATTCGGGTGTCTGGCCTGCAGCTCGGCATAGGCACGTTCCATCTCGGCCTCGAAGGCCGGCGGCAGCGGCGTATCGATGATCCACTGACGAATCTCGGCACCGACGCGCGCCAGTTCGACCACGTCATCCACATCGAGAGCATCGAGGGCGGCATTGATACGCTTGTCGAGGCCTTCGTGAGCCAGGAACTCGCGATAGGCAAAGGAGGTAGTCGCAAAGCCGCCGGGCACGGTGACACCGGCATCGGCCAGATTGGAGATCATCTCACCGAGCGAGGCGTTCTTGCCGCCAACGCGATCAACATCGTTCATGCCGAGCTGATCGAAATCGACGACGTATTCGGATGTGGCTTGCTGTGACAAGGGAACCCCCTGGTACCAATGGATGGAAACGAATGACCGATGGAGGACGTTGAACCGCCTTCCGTTCAGCAATGACGCCACCCTAACAAGCTCTCTCTAGTATTAGCCATTGGTCTAACCGGCTAGTCAGTGGAGGAGGACTACAACCCTGAGACTGTTTCAGGCGTTCTGTCGCCATCGTCGCCGAACATGTCGACAAGCCAGAAACGGCTGCTACAGGAATGTAGTCATGGGCCGCTTTGCCGGAGAACGGGAACACGAGATTTCCCATATCGCGCCACTGGCCATCCGCCGGATATTGCAAGCACGACAGTGAACGCCGACACTTGGGACTTCACGAGACGACACCCTGCGCCGGGTTGTGTCTTCGATTCGTTCTTCACGAGTGCCCGTCATGACCCGAACCGCCTTCTTCATTTCCGATGGAACCGGTATCACCGCCGAGACACTGGGACGCAGTCTGCTGGCCCAGTTCGAGAACACCGACATCCGCATGGTGACCAAGCCCTACATCGACTCCTCGGAGAAGGCCACGGCGCTGGTCAAGGCCATCGAGAGCGCCCACGCCACGGACGGTGAGCGCCCCATCATCATCGACACCATCGTCGATCAGGACATCCGTGACATCATCTCGGAATCCTCCGGTTTCAAGGTCGACATCTTCTCCACCTTCCTCAAGCCACTGGAAGAGGAGCTGGATACCCACTCGTCCTACAGCGTCGGCAAGACCCACTCCATCGGTCAGGATGATGTCTACATGAACCGCATCGATTCGGTGCATTTTGCCCTCGACAACGATGATGGAGCGCGCACCCACCAGTACGACAAGGCCGACGTCATCCTCATCGGCGTCTCACGCTGCGGCAAGACCCCGACCTCGCTGTATCTGGCCTTGCAGTTCGGCATCCGCGCGGCCAACTACCCGCTGACCGAGGATGATCTCGACGAATCCGGCACCCTCAAGATGCCGGCGTCACTGGCGCAATATCGCCACAAGCTGTTCGGACTGACCATCGACCCGCGCCGCCTGGCTGCCATCCGTACCGAGCGTCGCCCCAACAGTCGCTACTGCTCGATCGACCAGTGTCTGCAGGAAGTCGAGCAGACCGAGGCGCTGTTCCGCCGCTCCAAGGTGCCCTACATCGATACCACGCGCTTCTCGATCGAAGAGATCTCGACGCGCATGATCGCCGAGACCGGCCTGGCACGCCGCTTCTCACCGCGCTGACCCCGACGCCAGATCATCACAAGTCGAACACAACAACACACGTCGACCACAACTACAGACATCGATCACAACAACAGCGCTACTCACCCAGGAAATCCTCCCATGTTCCACACCAACCACTACTTCGACGGCCAGGTGGCCTCCATCGCCTTCCAGAGCGCAGATCTGCCTGCCACGGTCGGCGTGATGGCCATCGGCGAATTCGTGTTCGCCACCAGCCAACGCGAATACATGACCCTGATCAGCGGCGACATGCAGGTACTGCTGCCGGGCGCGGAAGAGTGGTATCAACTGGCAGACGGGGAAAGCTTCATCGTCGAAGCCAACCAGAGCTTCGAGGTGCGCACCACGGTCGAGTCCGCCTATCTGTGCAAGTACGAAGACGCTTAAGGCACTGGGAAAACAGCCGCCTGAGGCACTGAAAGCCAGACATGAAGAAGCCGCCGTGCCCTCAAGCACGGCGGCTTCTTTCGTCACGACGACTGCCTCTCGATACCAGGCTCAGGCGCGTCGCCTGAGCACGGAGCGCAGCGTCAGATAACTGATACCGCCCATCAGCAGATAGCTTGTCGCCACCCCGGCAAAGATACCGACCACACCGTGAAGCGTCCCCCCCAGCCAGGCCAATGGCACCAGCAGAGCGAACAGTCGCACCAGCGAGAGTGTCATCGCCCGGCGTGGCTCGTGCAGCGCATTGAGGCTGGAATTGGCGAGGATGATCACGCCCTGGGCGCCGAGTGCGGCGGGAATCAGCCACAGGTAGGTGACCACCAGCTGCGCGACTTCCGGGCTTTCGGCAAAGCGCGCCGCGATCCACTCACCGCCAAGCCCCAGCCCCAGCCAGACCGCCAGCTGCCAGACGAGAATGAAGCCGAGTATGCCGTGGATGGCTCGCCATACCCGCCGGTGCTGCCCGGCACCATCGTTCTGGCTGATGAAGGGTGACAGCGTCATCGAGAGTGCCAGCACCAGAATCAGTGCCAGTGACTCGATGCGTGAACCGATGCCATAGGCCGCGACGGCGGCATGACCATGCTGACTGACGATCCGCGTGACCAGCGCCGTGGCGATCGGCGTCATCACGCTGGTCATGGCCGCAGGCAAGCCGATGGCCCCCACTTCTCGCCATGAGGTGATCAGACGTGTCAGCGACAGCTGATGCAGATCCAGCCGCGCGCGCAGCAATGGCAATGCCAGCAAGCCCAGCGTCATCGCCAGCCACGACAGCACCGTGGCCAGCGCCGCCCCCGCCACGCCCATGCCCTGCCAATCTCCGATGCCGAAGATCAGCAGCGGGTCGAGCAGCGCATTGAGTCCCCCTGCCGCCGCCATCACCAGCGAGGGCACCAGGGTATTGCCCTCGGCGCGTAGCACGCTGCCCAGCACGCGTGGCAGCAACACGAAGGGTGCCCCGAAGTACCATACCTGCATGTAGTCCTGGATGTGCGGCATCAGGGTGTCATCGGCCCCCAGCAACCCGAACAGCGGCCCGATGCTGACAAGCCCCGCCACGATCATCACGACGCCCAGCAGCAACCCCAGCAGACTGGCATCCGTGGCCCGCGCCTTGACCGTCTCGAACTCGCCACGCCCGAGCCTGCGCCCCACCACGGCGGTGGTGCCGATGGACAGACCGATGGCGATGCTGATGACGGCAAAGGTCACCGGAAAGGTGAAGGTGACCGCCGCCAGCTCCGCGGTGCCCAGCTGGGCGATGAACCAGGCATCCACCAGGTTGAACAGCATCATGGTGACGATGCCGCCGATCACCGGCCCCGTCATGCGGGCAAGCGTCGAGGCGATCGGATCACGCAGCAGATCACGCCGACCACGCGGGGACGGGTTTCTGGCAGAGGAAGAGGACGTGGGGTTGGCAGGCTCAGGCATGCAGGCTCCGGACAGTAAACGGCCCCGTCAGGCGAGCTGCCTGCGGGGCCATCGGGGGCTATCGATCGTACGATCTGTCGTGCAATCCGTCGTGCAGGACGGGCACAGTGTAAGACATCCGCGCGGCGAGAGCAGTTCCCTTGCGGATCAGGGGCTGCAAGCCGGACTAGTTGCCCTGCATGAAGGGCGAGATGACTTCGCCTCCCGACTCACGCCAGGCCGCGAAGCCGCCCCCGAGATGGGCGACCGGCCCGAATCCCATGTCCTTGAGCGACTTGGTGGCCAGCGCCGAGCGCAGTCCGCCGGCGCAGAACAGCACATAACGTCCCTCACGGGCGAAATCGGCACGGTGATAGGGCGAGGCCGGATCGACCCAGAACTCCAGCATGCCGCGTGGCGCATGGATGGCCCCGGGAATGCGGCCTTCCCGCTCCAGCTCACGCACATCGCGGATATCCACCAGGATCAGGGGCGTACCGCCTGCGCGAGACTCCTCCAGCGCCTGACGCAGCGCCTCAGGCGACAGGGTGTCGATCTCCTTCTCGGCCGCTGCCACCAGCTCACTGACCGGTCGAATCATGGGGTCCTCCTTGCAGATGATATCGTCCTGATGATGCATGCCACTCACCGCCTGCGTGACACCTCACACATCCGCCTCGCCGCAACGATAGAAACGCTGGATGCTCGAGAAATCGAGACGTCCCGCACCCTGGGCGGCATGCTGGGCGAACAGGTTACGCGCCTGGGAGCCCATTGGCACTGCCGATTTCGAGCCCAGCGCCATTTCCCAGGCAAGGCCGAGATCCTTGGCCATCAGGTCCACCAGGAAGCCGCCCTGATAGTCGTTGGATGCAGGTGCCGCCTCCATCACCCCGGGCCAGGGGTTGTAGACGTTGAGCGCCCAGTTGCCGCCGGAGGACTGCTTCATCACCTCCGAGAGCACGGCCGGGTCCAGTCCGTTCTTGACCCCCAGCGCCAGCGCCTCGGCGGTGCCGCTCATCAGGATGCCCAGCAGCATGTTGTTGCAGATCTTGGCGACCTGACCGCTGCCGGCCGGGCCGGCATGGAACAGATTCTTGCCCATCACTTCCAGCAGCGGCACGGCACGCGCGTAGCCGTCGGCCTCACCACCGACGATGAAGCTCAGGGTGCCGGCACGTGCGCCACCGACCCCGCCCGACACCGGGGCGTCCATGAAGGTGATGCCACGCTCGGCGGCATGGCGAGCGACCAGACGTGCATCATCCGGCGCGATGGTCGAGGCGTCGATCACCAGTACCGAAGCGTCGAGTGTTGCCAAGAGGCCTCCCTCGCCGTCTTCCTTGTCACCCAGATAGAGCTTTCGCACGTGCTGCCCCGCCGGCAGCATGCTGATGACGACGTCAACGCCCTCTGTCGCCTGGCGTGGCGACTCGGCGCGTGAGGCACCCGCCTCGACCAGCTGGCTCATGGCCGACTCGACCAGATCGAAGACCTTCACCTCATGGCCGGCCTTGACCAGATTGAGGGCCATGGGGCCGCCCATGTTGCCGAGCCCGATGAAACCGATGGATGTCATGGCAATGTTTCCTCGTGAACAGGTTCTTGTTGTCATTGGCGTCCGGCGGCATGTCCGCACCTGCCGCCCGTGCTGAACAGCGCGCTTACAGATCCATCAGCGGATGCTCGTCCTCTTCCCACAGCGGCGCGAAGAAGCCGTCGATGTATTCCTCGGAGACCTGCGCGATCGAGGCATAGGCCCACTGCGGCTGTCTGTCCTTGTCGATCAGCAGGGCGCGTACTCCTTCAGCAAGCTCGGTGCCCATGCAGCAGCGCACCGACAGGGTCAGCTCGTCGCGGAAGGCTTCCGCCAGCGAGGAGTGGCGATGGCGTGCCAGCATGCGAAATACCAGATGCGGGGAACTGGGGCAGCCGGCTTCCAGACGCTCGCGATTGGCGTTCAGCCATGCATTGCAGTCACTGCGCGCCTGGGGATCATCGAGGATCCGCTGACAGGCCTTCAGCACTTCGCGCCCGGCGACCAGCTGCTGAAGATGATCAAAGAGCGGCATGACCTGTCCCGGCGGCGCCAGCTCACGGCGCTCGAACTCGCTCAGCACCTGGCTCAGATGACGCGACGGATGACGCCCGAATTCCCCCTCGCACAGCGCCTGCTTGAGCGCCTCGCGCTGCGCGTCGGGAATCAGGCGTGTGGCAAGCCCGAGATCCAGCGCATCGCGGGCATTCAGCTGCGCGCCGGTCACTCCCAGATACTCGCCGATGCCACGCGGCAGGCGATTGAGCAGCCAGCTGGCCCCGACATCCGGGTACAGGCCGATGCTGACCTCCGGCATCGCCAGCCGTGAGCTTTCGGTGACCACGCGCTCGCAACCGCCGGCGAACAGCCCCATGCCGCCGCCCATCACGATGCCGCCGCCCCACACCAGCAGCGGCTTGGGGAAGGTATGCAGCCGGTGATCGAGCCGGTATTCCGCGGTGAAGTAGCGGGTGGCGAAGAAATCCTCCAGCGCTTCAAGAGGGTCTGCGCCTTCGCTGGCAGGCGCCGTGGTCATCGCCTGATAGAGCGCCACGATATCGCCACCGGCACACAACGCACGCTCGCCGGCGCCTTCCAGCCACACCATGGCGATGCTGCTGTCCAGCTCCCAGGCATCCAGCTGGGCCTCGATGCGCTCGATCATGGCCAGCGACAGCGCATTCAGCGAGCGCGGCGCATTCAGGCGCATGATACCCAGCTGCTTGCCGTCGCGGGCGCGACGCGTCTCGAACACCACGGGCGCCTCGACATCGGTCGCGGCCTTGGCAGTGACACCTTCTATCTGGCTCATGAGCGCCCTCCTCCCTTCACCTCTTTCTGATGCGAGACCCACTGCGGTGCACGCTTCTCCAGGAAGGCACTCACGCCCTCCTTCTGGTTGGGATCATCGAACAGCTCGACGAACAGCTCGCGTTCCATGCGCAGGCCATCGCTCATGCCGCGATGGCGTGAGGACATGATCAACGCCTTGCAGCGCGCCACCGCACTCGGGCTCTGGTTGGCGACGCTCTCGGCCATCGCCAGCGCGCGCTCGAGGCTCTGGCCGGTCTCGACCACCTCTTCGGCCAGCCCGATGCGACCGGCGGTCTCGGCATCCACCTGCTCACCACACAGGATCATGCGCTTGGCCCAGCCTTCGCCGACCAGCCACGGCAGGTGCTGGGTGCCGCCCGCGCACGGCAGCAGACCGACCTTGGCCTCCGGCAGCGCCAGTTTCGCCTGACGCTCGACGATACGGATATCGCAGGCCAGCGCGCATTCAAGCCCGCCGCCCATCGCGTAGCCGTTGACGGCGGCGATCGTCACGCCGGGGAAGTTGGCCAGCCGCTCGAAGGCCAGCCCGAAGCGGCGCGCCATGGTGGCGGCCACGCCCTTGTCACCGTCGGCGAAGGTCTTCAGATCGGCGCCGGCGGAGAAGAACCTGTCGCCCTCACCGGTAATCACCACCGCACTGACGCTGCCATCGCCCTCCAGCTCATCGAGCAACTGCTCCAGCTCGATCAAGGACGCCTCCGTCCAGGTGTTGGCCGGCGGATTGCTGATGGTGACACGGGCGATATGACGATCCTTCTCGAGAACGAGGCATGGCCCTTGATTGGATGACATCACGTAACTCCCTGAAAGATGGTAACCACTGACGAATTGAAGTGGAGGCGCCGTTACGCCAGCGACTCGATCATGCCCGGCGTCAGAAGACGGCGCGCGATGATCAGACGCATGATCTCGTTGGTGCCTTCCAGAATCTGGTGCACACGGGTGTCACGCACCAGCCGCTCCAACGGGTACTCGCGGATATAACCGTAGCCGCCATGCAGCTGGAGTGCCTGATTGCAGACCTCGAAGCCCATGTCGGTGGCAAAGCGCTTGGCCATCGCACAGTGGGCGCTGGCCTCGCCGTCACCCTCATCGAGCTTGAAGGCCGCCAGTCGCACCAGGGTGCGTGCGGCGGTCAGTTCGGTGGCCATGTCGGCCAGCTTGAACTGCAGGGCCTGGAACTGCGCCAGCTCGCGCCCGAACTGCTTGCGCTCGCCGAGATAATCCCGCGACAGCTCCAGCGCCTTCTGGGCCGCGCCCAGCGAGCAGGTGGCGATGTTGATGCGCCCGCCATCCAGCGCCTTCATCGCGAAACGGAAGCCCTCGCCCTCCTCGCCCAGACGATTGGCCGCCGGGACCCGCACGCGATCGAAGCTCACCAGCCGGGTCGGCTGGCTGTTCCAGCCCATCTTGTCTTCCTTCTTGCCGTAGCTGATGCCGTCGGCATCCGCTGGCACCACGAAGGCCGAGATACCCGCCGCGCCGCTGTCCGGCTCGCCGGTGCGCGCCATCACCACCAGCACGTCCGTCGCCCCGGCACCGGAGATGAACATCTTGGAGCCACTCAGGTAGTAATCATCGCCGTCACGCTCGGCGCGGGTGCGCAGGCTGGCGGCGTCACTGCCGCTGCCCGGCTCGGTCAGGCAGTAGGAGCCGAGCTTGTCACCCGCCACCATCGCCGGCACCCACTGCTCGCGGCACTCGTCACTGGCGAAGCTCGCGATCATCCAGCCGACCATGTTGTGGATGGTGATGTAGGCGGTGGTCGAGATGCAGCCGGTGGCCAGCTGCTCGAGAATGATGGAGCTGTCCAGACGCGGCAGGCCAAGACCGCCATGCTCCTCGGGGACATAGAGCCCCATGAAGCCAGCCTCGCCTGCCTTCTTCAGCGTCTCGATAGGGAAATGGGCCGTGGCGTCCCACTCGGCGGCATGCGGGGCAAGCTCGGCATCCGCGAAGGCACGCGCGCCCTCCTGCAGGGCACGCTGGTCATCGGTCAGCGAAAAGTTCATGCAGCTGCCTCCTGTTGTCCTTGTTCTTTATCTCCAGGCCCGCCGAGTCCTCGGCGAGCCTGTGAAGAGCCCTCAGCGCATCTGAAGAGCCATCAGCGGTCTTGTGAAGAGAGCCATCAGCGGTCTTGTGAAGAGAGCCATCAGCGCATCTGAATAGAGAAGTTGGGCTGATTGCCCTCGGCCGGCGCATCATCGAACCAGCGCGCCGTCACCGTCTTGGTCTCGGTATAGAAGCGCACCGCCTGCTTGCCATAGGCATGCAGATCGCCGAAGAAGCTGCCGCGCCAGCCGGTGAAGGAGAAGAACGGCAGCGGCACCGGAATCGGCACATTGATGCCGACCTGGCCCACCGCGATCTCATTCTGGAAGCGGCGTGCCGCGCCGCCGGAGCGCGTGAAGATGGAGGTGCCGTTGCCGTAGGGGTTGTTGTTGATCAGCTCGATGGCCTCGGACAGATCCGCCGCCTCCATGCAGCACAGCACCGGCCCGAAGATTTCCTCGCGATAGAGCACCATCTCCGGCGTCACCTTGGAAAACAGGCACGGCCCCAGCCAGTTGCCGTCGGGATAGCCCGCCACCGAGATGCCGCGACCGTCCAGCAGCAGCTCGGCCCCTTCCTCGACGCCCTGCCCGATCCAGCCCGTCACGCGCTCCAGTGCCTGCGGCGAGATCAGCGGTCCGTAGCTGGCGCCCTTGTCATTCCAGGCACCGGGGCGCACCTCGGCCAGCGCATCACGCACCCGCGCGATCAAGGCCTTCGAATCACCGACGAAGACCGCCACCGAGATCGCCATGCAGCGCTGACCCGCCGCACCGACACTGGCCCCGACCAGCGCATTCACCACCTGGTCCGCCGGAGCGTCCGGCATGATCACCATGTGGTTCTTGGCACCCGCGAAGCACTGGGCGCGCTTGAGGTTGTCGGTGGCGGTACGATAGATGTGCTGCCCCACCGGTACCGAACCGACGAAGCTCACGGTGCGCGGTGTCTCGTGGGTCAGCAGGTGATTGACCTGATCGCGCCCGCCCTGCACCACGGTCAGGATGCCCTCGGGCGCTCCCGCTTCCATGAACAGCTCCGCCAGACGCAGCGTGGTCAGCGGTACCTGCTCGGAAGGCTTGAGCACGAAGGCATTGCCGCAGGCGATGGACAGCGGGAACATCCAAAGCGGTATCATGGCGGGGAAATTGAACGGCGTGATGCCCAGGCAGACACCCAGCGACTGGGTCACGGAGTAGCTGTCGATGCCGGTGGCGACGTTCTCCACCGTCTCGCCCATCAGCAGACTCGGAATGTTGGCGGCATGCTCGACCACCTCGATGCCGCGCCAGACATCGCCCTTGGCGTCCTCGAAGGTCTTGCCTAGCTCATGGGAGATGATCTCGGCCAGCTCGTCATGGTGCTGCTTGAGCAGATGCTGATAGCTGAGCATCAGACGGGCACGGGTCGGCACCGGGGTGTTGCGCCAGCGCTGGAAGGCCTGCTCGGCATGCACCAGCGCCTCGTCCAGTTCGCTGAGCGGCGTCAGTGGAACACGCGCCACTTCAGCGTTGGTGGCCGGGTTGGTCACGCTCAGGTGCTGATCGGCGGAGCTTGCGACAAACTGGCCATTGATCAGCTGTGGCAATACCAGTGGTGCGCTGTCACCGGCGACGACGGCGCGCAGTCGTGACAGCAACTCAAGCGAGCCGTTTGCGGACGTGAGGGTAGTCGAAGACATGACGTGGCATTCCTGTGTCTGTTGTTATTGGGTGAAGGACGGCGTGTCAGCAGAGCCGGAGACGTCAGCCAGAGCCATCTTGCCGAAAGCGGCAAGCCGACATTGCGATCTGACTCAACCTAGCATCTGCTTGGTTGGCTGCAAATACTATTACCCTTTACGTTAACGTAAACAATGCTAGTCTGTAGAAAATTCACGGCCAGACGCCGCTGGCATCCACTGCGCAGAGGGGCATGCCATCTCCTCGGCGCACACAGCATTCGGAGCGGCAGTGCCCATGACGGATACGATGATTACCTCAACGCCTGACACCCAGACCCCGACAGCCTCCGAGAGTCCGGACGATGGCGTCGGCATGGAAGGCCTGCTGAGTGCCACCAGCACCAGCGACGCCATTCGCCCGACCCAACGCACCTGGAGCATCGGCGAGCTGGCACGTCATTTCGACGTGACCACACGCACCATCCGCTTCTATGAGCAGGAAGGCCTGCTGCATCCCCAGCGACGCGGCCAGACGCGCATCTATCACGACAAGGACCGCGTGCGCCTCAAGCTGACGCTGCGCGGCAAGCGGCTGGGATTCTCGCTGGCCGAGATTCGCGAGGTGGTGGATCTCTACGATGCCGCGGATGGCGGCGGCGAGAAACAGCTCACGAGGCTGCTCGACATCCTGGCCGAGAAACGTGAAGGACTGGAGCGCCAGCTGCGCGACCTCACCGCCATGCAGCGCGAGCTGGACGATGTCGAGACGCGGGCGCGGGAAGCGCTGGCCCGCCTGACGACACACGGATGATGCGCGACACCCGTCACCCTCTTCCAACACCTTTGAGAGCATCACGACAGCAAGACCGATAACGACAACAAGCACCATGACATTCACGCCGCCGCCCCCTGGCGGCGTGACCGCCCGCCGGGCGGCTCCCCCTGAATACGCCTTGCCACACCAATAACAACCAGGGACACAGGACAACGCCATGTCACAGGACGCCATTGCCACACGCCAGTCTCTCAGCTATCTGAGCACCCTCTCCGACACTCCCCTGATGGGGGAAACCATCGGTGACTGTCTCGATCGCATCACCGCGCGCTGGCCCGAGCGCGACGCTCTGATCAGCCGTCATCAGGGGCTGCGCTACACCTGGGCCGAGCTGCATGCAGAGGTCGAGCGCGTGGCGCGCGGCCTGCTGGCGATGGGGATCGAGCGCGGCGACAGGGTCGGCATCTGGGCACCCAATCGCGCCGAGTGGACCTTGATCCAGTACGCCACCGCCAAGATCGGCGCGGTGCTGGTCAATCTCAACCCGAGCTATCGCGGCCATGAGCTGGCCTATGCGCTCAAGCAGTCCGGCGCGGCGACGCTGATCTTCCAGGCACGCTTCAAGGCCTCGGACTACGTCGCGATCCTCGAGGAGCTGTTCCCTGAGGCCAGGGAGGCCCGCGGCCGTGATGGCATTCACAATGGCGCGCTGCCGGACCTCAGGCGTCTGGTCTGCTTCGAGGCCGAGGATGCCCTGCCCGGCATGCTCCACTGGCAGGATGTGCCGGGCGGCGCCGGAGAGGTCAGTCTCGAGACACTCCACGAGCTGCAGGCCAGCCTGACCTTCGATGACCCGATCAACATCCAGTACACCTCCGGCACCACCGGGGCCCCCAAGGGGGCCACGCTCTCGCATCACAACATTCTCAACAACGGCTTCTTCGTCGCCGAGCGCATGAATCTCACGGAGCACGACAAGCTGGTGATGCCGGTGCCGCTCTATCACTGCTTCGGCATGGTGATGGGCAATCTGGGCTGTCTGACCCACGGGGCGACGATCATCTACCCCGAGGCGGGCTTCGATCCGCTGGCCACGCTGCAGGCGGTCAGCGAGGAAGGCGCCACCGCGATGTTCGGCGTACCGACGATGTTCATCGCCGAACTCGAGCACCCGCGCTTTGACGAGTTTGATCTCTCCAGCCTGCGCACCGGCACCATGGCGGGTTCCATCTGCCCCATCGAGGTGATGCGCCAGGTCATCGAGCGCATGCACATGCGCGAGGTCACCATCGCCTATGGCATGACCGAGACCAGCCCGGTGAGTCTGCAGACCACCCGCGAGGCACCGCTGGACAAGCGTGTCTCCACCGTCGGCACCCTGCATCCCCATCTGGAGATCAAGATCGTCGACCCCGAGACAGGCCAGGTGGTCCCGCGCGGCGAGAAGGGCGAGTTGTGCACACGCGGTTACAGCGTGATGCTCGGCTACTGGAACAACCCGGACGCCACCGCCAAGGCCATCGACAGTGGCCGCTGGATGCATACCGGTGATCTCGCCACCCTCGATGAGGACGGTTACGTGACCATCGTCGGGCGCATCAAGGACATGATCATCCGCGGTGGCGAGAACATCTATCCCCGCGAGATAGAGGACTTCCTCTACACCCATCCTGCCGTGTCGGACGTGCAGGTGATCGGCGTGCCCGATGAGCGGTATGGCGAGGAAGTGATGGCCTGGGTCAAGCTCAAGGAAGGCGAGCAGCTGGATGCCGAAGGCCTCAAGGCGTTCTGCCAGGGCAGAATCGCCCACTTCAAGGTGCCGCGCCATATCAAGTTCGTCGAGGAATTCCCGATGACCGTCACCGGCAAGATCCAGAAATTCAAGATGCGCGAAACCGCCACGGCGGAGCTGGGTCTCAAGGCATGAACGGGCACCTCGGAGGGCCACGGAGAACAAGCGCATGAGTCACGACACGCCGGGAGGCGATGACGCCTCCTCCGCTCGCCACCTGAGCACGGCCTGTGCCCAGGTGGCGCACTACGCGCCCCCTCGGCATCACGCGGCACTGGAGGAGGCACTCGAGGCATTGATCAAGGCGCATCCTGAGCCCGTCCTGCCGCCCACGGCGCTGGCAGGGCTGGATCAGCTGCATCTGGGAGGCGCGGCCGGCAGCCGCGAGTTGCTGGCGATGGCGGCTCTCGAGACCCCCGAGGGCATGCCACTCGCGATTCTCGAGCCCGGTGCCGGGCTCGGCGGACTGGCACGCATGCTGGTCAGTCAGCATGCCTGCGCCGGGCATCACGTCACCACGCTGGATCTCTCGGAGAGCCTCTGCCAGCTGGCCGTCGCGCTCAACCGTGCCACCGGCCTGCGCGAGCGTATCCGAGTGCTGGAGGGCGACGCCTGCTATCCCGAGCTGCATCCCGCCCTGACGGGGCGACATGTCGACCGCATCCTGAGCCAGCACCTGCTGGTCCATCTGAGCGACAAGACTGACGTGTTGCGTCAGTGGCATGACTGCCTCAACGATGACGGCTATCTGGTGCTGCATGAGCCGGTGCTCAGCGTCCAGGCGCAAGCCTTCCATGAGCGTCCGCAGCTGCCGGTGCCCTGGGCACTGACGCCCCGCGCCGATCACCTGGCCAGCTGCGAGGAACTGCACGAGGCGATGGCCAACAGTGGTTTCGAGGTCGAGGCGCACGCCGAACTGACGCCTCAGGTGCTCGCCTGGCAGGCGCGGCGTCTGCGCACACCCTCCCCCGGCGCCTCCGGCCAGCCCCCACTCTCGCCCGCCCAGCGTGCCAGCCAGGCGCTAACACCGGAGCTGATCTTCGGGCCGCATTTTCCGACGATGCAGCACAATCTGGCCGAGGCGCTGGAGGCCGGCTGGCTGGAAGTGCACCTGTGGCGACTGCGCAAGCGCCGCCATCCGTGACGGTGATGAGCCTGGAGGTTTCCCGCGTGAGACCAGTCCGACACCGGCGTGAAAAAAATTAGAAAACACCGCTCGCAAATGACTGGCATCCGCCTGCCTCAACCGTTATTCTTGCCAGTACAGTCCCGTTCGGGGGATAAGCCGTTCGTTACCCGTCAGCATGTGAGGGTAATGTGCCCGACATGATGACCGCATTGCTTCGTGTTTCATCGATACCCACGAGTCAGTGCAACGTTTCCCGATGCTCGCGCAACGTTTCTCCGGGAATCTGTTCATCAAGGGCGTGATCTGATCAATCACTCCCAACAGCATCAAAGATTCCCTCACGGGAAAACCGAAAGGGCCTCCACTTGGAGGCCCTTTTTTTGTCTGCGCGCCTTGATCCAGTCGCTCAGGTCTGCACGCGTTGATCTGCAGGCTCGGGTCTGCACGTTCAGATCTAGACGCTCTGGCCTGCAGGCGTCGAGCTGAAAGCTCCGCTGCGGCGCATCACGACTGCCAGCCTGCCAGCACCTCGAGGTGATCACGACGCGCCTGACCCGGCGTCACGGCCGCCAGCCGCACCCTGGTGCCCGGCACGCATTGGGCGAGCTGCGCGCAGGCCAGCGGCGTCAGTGCGCCAAGGCGCGGATAGCCGCCGATGGTCTGGCGATCATTGAGCAGGATGATCGGTTGGCCATCGGCGGGCACCTGTACCGCGCCCAGCGGAATGCCTTCGGAGACCATCCCGGCTCCATCACGCTCCAGACGCGGGCCGGTCAGACGCACGCCCATGCGATCCGCGCGACCATCTACCGCCCAGTCGCGGTTGAAGGCGCGAAAGAGGCTGTCGCCACTGAATTCGGCAATCTGGGCGCCTACCACCAGCGCCAGTTCGAGCGCCTCGCCCTCCTCGGGGGTCAGCGACTGCTGCCATGCCTGTGCCGACGCCGGCAATTCGCGCAGCGACAGCTCATTGCCGGCCGCCGTCAGCACATCGCCGCTGGCCAGTGCATGGCCTTCGCCATCCAGCCCGCCCAGACCATCACGCACGGTACAGGCCGCACTGCCCAGCACCGGGGCGACATCCAGCCCCCCCGGGAAGGCCAGATAGGCGCGCAGCCCGGCGACCGGACGCTCGAACTTGAGCACCTGCCCCGCCGTCACGGCGAAGGCCTGCCCGGGCAGCAACGCCTCACCATCCAGTGTCGCCGCCAGATCAGCGCCACACAGCGCCAGCGTGCCCGCCTGCCCGACCTTGAGGGTCAGGCCGCCGCCCATGGTGATCTCGAGTCCCGGCGCATCCGGGGCATTGCCCAGCAGCCAGTTGGCCCAGCCCAGTGACACCCAGTCCGCTGCGCCGCCCTGGGTCACGCCCAGATGGCGGACACCCAGGCGTCCCGCATCCTGTACCAGTGCCAGGGCACCGCTGCGCTCGACGTCGAGTCTCACGCGCTTGTCGTTGTCGGCACTCATGCGCGCTCCTCCAGCGGGGTGACATCGCCGCCCAGGCGAACGAATTCCTCTCGGCTCACGGAAACGAAACGCACGCGATCACCGGGCATGAAGCGACTGGACGGCTCACCGGCCTCGTTGCGACAGAACAGCGTGATGGGCGTGCGGCCCAGGATGTTCCAGCCACCGGGAGAGCGGGACGGGTAGATCGCGGCCTGACGGTCGGCGATACCGACGCTGCCGGGGGCGATCTTCTGGCGCGGCGTCTTGAGGCGCGGTGTGGTCAATGCCTCCTCCAGCACGCCCATGAAGGCGAAACCGGGGGCGAAGCCAAGCGCGAACACGCAGTAATCATGCGCGCCATGCCGTTCGATCAACGCCTCGACACTGATGCCGAGACGCGCGGCGATCGGCGCAAGCTCCGGACCGACACTGTCGTCGTACCAGACGGGCACCTCGTGCAGCTGGCCCTGCTGACCGCTCTGCGGAGCGAGGTTCTCGAGGGACGCCTGGATACGGGCACGCACCTCGCCTTCTTCCAGTGCCGCCACGTCATAGTGCAGCAGCAAGGTGGTATAGGACGGCACCAGATCCACCAGCGCCGTGCCGAAGGCCTCACGCAAGGCCCCGTCAGCGGCCAGAATCCAGGCCATGTTGGATTCCTCGATGCGGTCGAACAGCCGGATGATCAGCGAGTCCATGCCGACGGTCTCGAGGCGCAGTTGCGGTGACGAGCCGCGTTCGTGGCTATTCCCCCCAGCCATCAGGCACCCGCCAGCGCATCGAAGGCGTCACGGATGGCACGCACCGCGGCCACGGACTCGGCGTTGTCACCGTGCACGCACAGGGTGTCGGCACTGAGCACCAGATCACCGCCGCTGCTGTCGGTGAGGGCTTCACCGCGCGCCAGCGTCACCGACTGGGCGATGATCACCTCGCTGTCGTGATGCACGGCGCCGGGCTCACGACGCGAGACCAGGTGACCGCGCGAGTCGTAGGCACGGTCGGCGAAGGCCTCGAACCACAGCGTGATGCCCATCTCGTCGGCCAGTGCCTGCATCGGTGCCGGATTGGCGGTCGCCATCACCATCAGCGGCAGGCTGGCGTCATAGCGCACCACGGCCTGCATGACGGCGCGCAGTAGCGTCGGGTCAGCGGCCATGTCGTTGTAGAGCGCACCGTGCGGCTTCACGTACTGGACGCGAGTGCCTTCGGCGCGACAGATACCGTCGAGCGCGCCGATCTGATAGAGCAGCATGTCCTCGACTTCGGCAGGCGAACAGGCCATGGAACGGCGCCCGAAACCCTGCAGATCCGGATAGGCGGGATGCGCGCCGATGCGCACGTCGTGCTTGACCGCCAGCCGCACGGTGCGGCGCATGATGGTGGGGTCAGAGGCGTGGAAGCCACAGGCGATGTTGGCGCAATCGACGTAGGGCATGACCTCGTCATCGAGGCCGATCTTCCAGTTGCCGAAGCTTTCGCCCATGTCGCAATTGAGCAGAGGGAGGGAGGGAGCGGAACGGGACATTGAGACACCTCGCAGGATGATCTTGTGTGTTGTTATCCCTCCACTCTAAGTAAGGCCATGCCTCGGTATCCAATCGTATTTTGTGATTCGTTATATCGATGAAATCTTTCATTACCATAAGGTATGAAAGCCCAGTCAATCATCCGCTTGCCTGTCAGACCGCCACATGCTTCTGTCTGGGGCACCCCGGACAGCCACGAAAGGGCCGTCATCTCTGAATGCCGGCCTGACTCAGGCGACCGACGCGTCCTGTCTGGCGGAACCACCCACAACAACAGGAATTTCCCACATGGCCGTCAGTGATCCGTTCCACCTCGCGATTCAAGTGCGTGACATCGCCGAAGCCCGGCGCTTCTATGGCGAATTCCTCGGCTGTCCGGAGGGACGCTCCTCGGACAGCTGGGTCGATTTCGACCTCTACGGCCACCAGTTCGTCTGCCACCTGAACCCGGCACTGGCCGACCCTGACAACCCGCTCGCCCAGCACCGCAATCCGGTCGATGGGCATGGCGTCCCGGTGCCGCACTTCGGGGTGGTACTCGAGATGGAGGCCTGGCAGGCACTGGCGGATCGTCTCACTGCCGAAGGCGTGACATTCGAGATCGCACCTCATGTGCGCTTCAAGGGCGAGCCCGGTGAACAGGCCACGATGTTCTTCCTCGACCCCACCGGCAACGCGCTGGAGTTCAAGGCCTTCAAGGACCGCGAGAGCCAGCTGTTTCGCAAGTGAAGGTCCCGCGCCCCGTCTCGTGCGGGGCATGCCCGGTGATGAAAGCTGACGCCCTGCACGGCATGCGGCAAGATGGTCGGTCTCAACGATTCATCACGGGGCATCTGTCATGTTCGATTTCAAGGAACTCGAGGCCTTTGTCTGGGTCGTGCGGCTCGGCTCGTTCCGCAAGGGCGCGACCAAGCTGCACCTCACCCAGCCCTCCATCTCGGACCGCATCAACCGTCTTGAGGCCGCCGTCGGCGAATCGCTGCTCGAGCGTGCCACCCGCCCCATCCAGCCCACCCTGCGCGGTCGGGAATTCTTCGCGCATGCCGAACGCCTGTTGAGCGGGCGCGAAGAAGCCATGCGCCTGTTTCAGGAGGAAGGCGCCTTTTCCGGCACGCTGCGTCTGGGCGTCATCGAGACCATCGCCAACAGCTGGTTCCCGGCCTTCATGCGCCAGCTGGCCGAGCGCTACCCCAAGCTGACGCTGGAAATGACCGTCGACATCTCGCCCTTTCTGCATCAGCGCCTGGCCGACAATGACCTCGACATGCTGTTCGCGATGGACAGCGTCGCCATGGGCCCCTACGCGACCCAGACACCGCTGTGCACCTTCGAGATGGGCATGTTCGCCTCGCCGACCCTCGCCGAGCAGCTGGCCCAGGACGGCGAATGCTTCGCCAGAACCCCCTTCATCTCCTTCAGCAAGCAGGCCCGTCCCTATACGGAGCTTGTCAGCTACCTCGCCGAACAGGGCATCACCCAGCCCAAGGTGCACTGCACCAGCACCCTGATGACCATTCTGCGCATGAGCAGCGAAGGACTGGGCATCGGTGTCCTGCCGGTCGCCACCGTCGAGGACGTGATCAATCACGGCGAACTGGTGCGTCTGCCACTCGAGACCCCGCTGCCGCCAATGGTCTATGAGGCCATCTGGCGCAATGCCAATTACCCCGACTTCTGCGCCAGTGTCGCGCGCCTGGGTCGCCAGTGTGCCGAGACCTACTCTCGCCAGCACGCGCCTCCCGCCGACTGATCGAAGCGTCATGCATGCGCTGAGACAGGGTTGATCGTGCGCCAGGGCACGCCATACCAAGGTCTAACAATATCGCCAAAGGCTTTCATGCGACGACACGATGAAAGATTTCATCGATACTGTGAATCAGAATTAACGATTGGACGGGATGGCCTGTCACTTGAAGAATGAAATCGTCTGCCGACAACATTCAATAATAATGAGGAACTAGACATGCGTAAGCCCAGCGACTCCCTCACCCGCAAATCTGCCACCTCCAGTACCCTCATCGGACTGGCAGCCGCCGGTGCCCTGGCCTTCAGTGGCTCGGCCCTCGCGGCACAGTGGAACCTCGCCACTCCGTATGGCGATGCCAGCTTCCACACCAAGAACACCAAGCAGTTCGCCGAGGAGGTCACCGCGGCCACCGATGGCGAGCTGAGCATCACCGTGCACAGCGGCGGTTCGCTGATCTCCCACGGCGAGATCAAGCCGTCCGTGCGTCGCGGCACCGTCCAGGCCGGCGAGATCTTCCTGTCGATCCTGTCCAACGAATCGCCGGTCTACGAGCTGGACACCCTGCCGGGCGTCGCCTCCAGCTACGAGGAAGCCTTCGCTCTGTGGCAGGCCTCCAAGCCGGACATCACCGCGCTGTTCGCCAAGGAAGGCCTGATGCCGCTGTACGCGGTCGCCTGGCCGGCCCAGGGCATCTACACCGACTTCGACCTGACCGACGTCTCCCAGCTCAAGGGCCTGCGCATCCGCGCGCCCAACATCAACACCCAGCGCTTCGTCGAGAACGTCGGCGGCAAGCCCACCGAGACCGAAGAAGCCGACATCCCCACCGCCTTCAGCACCGGCCGTGTCGACGCGATGATCACCTCCAGCTCCACCGGCAAGTCCATGTCGGCCTGGGATTACGTCAAGCACTACAACGACGCCAAGCTGTGGCTGCCGAAGAACATCGTCTTCGTCAACAAGCGTGCCTTCGATCGCCTCGACGAGAGCACCCAGCAGGCCGTGCTGGACGCCGCCAAGGCCGCCGAGACTCGCGGCTGGGAAGCCAGCAAGGCCGATGCCGACGAGAGCGCCAAGGTGCTGACCGAGAATGGCTTCACCATCAGCGAGCCGGACGAGAAGCTGTCCGAAGACCTCAAGGCCGCCGGTGACAAGCTGTTCCAGGACTGGAAATCACGCGCCGGCGATGAAGGCCAGCAGCTGCTCGAGCGTTATCGCGCCGATCTCGATGCCTGAGCCCCGCCTGCCAGCGCCGGGCGTTCGTCCCATCAACTGAACGCTCGGCACCTGGCTGGTCTCGTCACCCCGCCACGCGATGATCACGTCGCTCCCCTGTCAGCCTCTGCCCGCTGGCAGACGCGACACGGGTCTCCCCGACACGGCATCGCGTGGCCACCCTCACCTTCCCTGTGAGTGCATGTCATGACCTACTTCCTCGACAGACTCTATCGCCTCGGCGCGTGGGGTGCGGCAGCTTGCATGCTGCTGATCTGCACCCTGGTCAGCCTGCAGGTCTTCCTGCGCCTGATCGACGCCATCCTGGTGATGTTCGGTGCCGAACGTCTCGGCTTCGAGATCTCCGGCGTCTCGGAAATGGCCGCCTTCCTGCTGGTCGGCGCCACCTTCCTGAGCCTCGCCTATACCTTCACGCACCACGCGCACATCCGCGTGACGCTGGTCATCAATCGCCTTCCACCCGCCGTGCGTGTGTGGGTCGAGAGCCTGGCGCTGCTGATCGCACTGAGCCTGAGCGTGTTGATCACCCATGAACTGGTACTGCTGGTCGGCGAGAGCCTCGAGTACCACGACATTTCCTCCGGCCTGCTGGCCCTGCCGCTGTGGATTCCGCAGAGCGTGCTGGTCGCCGGTACCGGCCTTCTGTGCCTGGCGATTCTCGAGACACTGATCGCCACGCTGCGCACCGCCTTCACCGCGCCTTCACGCTACGTGGCGCCCGAGCCCGAAGACGGAGCCGAATGACATGCTGACACTCATCCTCGTCACTCTGCTGGCCCTCGCCTTGCTGCTCGGCGGCGGCGTGTGGGTCGCCTTCTCGCTGATCGGCACCGGCTGGATCGTGCTGACCTTCTTCTCCAGCTTCGAGACCGGCCCGATCCTGGCCTCGGACTTCTGGGGTGCCAGCTACGGCTGGGACCTGACCGCCCTGCCGATGTTCGTGTGGATGGGCGAGATCCTGTTCCGCTCCGGACTCGCCGACAACATGTTCCGCGCGCTGGCACCGTGGCTCAATCGCCTGCCGGGCCGCCTGCTGCACTCCAACATCATCGGCAGCGGGCTGTTCGCCGCCGTGTGCGGCTCCTCCGCCGCCACCTGTGCCACCGTCGGCAAGATGACCCTGCCGGAGCTTGAGCGTCGCGGCTACGACAGCAACCTGGCCATCGGTACCCTCGCCAGCGCCTCGACCCTCGGTCTGCTGATTCCGCCGTCGATCATGATGATCGTCTACGGCGTGGTCACCGAGCAGTCCATCTCGCGCCTGTTCATCGCCGGTGTCCTGCCGGGCATGCTGCTGCTGGCCCTGTTCATGGGCTATCTGGCGATCTGGTCGAAGGTCGTCGGCGAGCCTCAGGGCCGTGCCGGCCATGATGAGCCGCACATGAGCTTCATGGCCAAGCTGCGCAACAGCGCCCAGTTGATTCCGCTGCTGGCACTCATCGGCGGCATCCTCGGCAGCATCTACGGTGGCCTGGCGTCACCGACGGAAGCGGCGGCGGTCGGCGTGGTGCTGTCGCTGATCATCGCGCGCCTCAATGGCCACATGAGCGCCGCCACCTTCAAGGAATCGCTGTTCGCGGCGCTGCGCACCTCATGCATGATCGCCTTCATCATCGCCGGTGCCTCCTTCCTGTCCTCCGCGATGAGCTTCACCCAGATTCCGATGCAGCTGGCCGAAGGCATCGCCACCCTGGGGCTGTCGCCGACCATGCTGCTGGTGGTGCTGACGCTGTTCCTGCTGATTCTGGGCTGCTTCCTGGATGGCATCTCGCTGATCCTGCTGGTGACCTCCATCATCATGCCGGTCATCGAAGCCGCCGGTTTCGACCTGATCTGGTTCGGTATCTACCTGATCATCGTGGTCGAGATGTCGCAGATCACCCCGCCGGTGGGCTTCAACCTGTTCGTGATCCAGAGCCTGACCGGCAAGGACATCATCACCATCACCAAGGCGACGCTGCCGTTCTTCCTGTTGATGATCTTCTCCATCGTGCTGATGCACCTCTTCCCGGAAATCGTGCTCTATCTGCCCCAGGCCATGAACGGCTGATCCGGCCCTCCACGTCCCCGACGCACTGTCACGGCAGACAGATCCCCTCCCGGGACGTCGTCCTCTTCCAGACCTCCCTTCGGGGAGGTCTTTTTCGTGGCTTCTCCTTCCCACGCCAAGTCGCTAGGCTTGTGACACGCAAGCGCTTCAGGCTGCCGCCCGTGCTTCACACTGACACGCCACCGCCGGACCTCACCGTGCCCGACTCCCTGACTTCTCCCGTCACCTCACCCATCGCCGACTGGCGCCGTCGAAAGCGCCATGGTGCCCTGTGGCTCTGGACCAGTGGCCTCGCGGTCCTGGCCGCCTGCCTGCTGGATATCAGCCAGGGCAGTGGCGAGCTGCCCCTGGCACGTCTGCTGCCCGCACTGTGGCAGAGCGAAGCGAACGATCCGCTCGCCCACGCCATCCTCTGGCAACTGCGCCTGCCCATCGCGCTGATGGCGGTGACCGTCGGCGCCTCACTGGCCATGGCCGGTGCCCAGATGCAGACCCTGCTGCACAACCCGCTGGCCGACCCCTTCACGCTGGGAGTCTCGGCGGCGGCCAGCGTCGGTGCCGGGCTTGGCCTGATCCTGCATCTCGACCTCGTGCAGCTGGTGCTGCCCTCATGGCAGAGCCTCGCAGGCGCAGGGCTTGGGGTCACGCTGAATGCCTTCCTCTTCGCGCTGGGGGCCTCGCTGGTGCTGTGGAGCGCACAGCGCCTGCCCGGCGTCGGCGTACAGACTCTGGTACTGCTGGGCATCGCGCTGATGTTCTTCTTCAATGCCCTGCTGGGCGTGCTGCAGTTCGTCGCCTCGCCCGAGGCATTGCAGCAGCTGATCTTCTGGTCGATGGGCAGCCTCGAGCGCAGCAGCTGGTCACGCCTGGCCGTGTTGAGCCTGGTGATCGCGCTGTGTGCGGTGGTCTTTCATCGTCGACGCAGCGAGCTGACCGCCCTGAGCCTGGGGGAAGCCCAGGCCCGTGCGCTAGGCGTGGACGTGCGCCGCCTGCGTCTGAGCGGCCTGATGTGCACGGCGCTTCTGACCGCCACCGCCGTCTCGTTCGTCGGCAGCGTCGGCTTCATCGGCCTGGTCGCGCCCCACATCGCCCGCCTGCTGGTAGGTGAGCAGCAACAGCGCCTGCTGCCCCTCTCGGCGCTGATCGGCGCCCTGCTGCTGTCGCTGACCTCGATCCTCAGCCGTTCGCTCATCCCCGGCGTGCTGCTGCCACTGGGCATGATCACCGCGTTGATCGGTCTGCCCTTCTTCGTCAGCCTGACGCTCAAGCGCCGAGGACACGACGGATGAACCAGCGACATGACGTGCCCACCGCCGAATCCAACGCGCCAGCCCGCCTCGCGCAGTCTCGCGTCGAAGCCGCTCTCGATGACCAGGGGCTCGTGCTTCAGGATCTCAGCGTCCTGCGCGGGGGGCATCCGGTGCTGGACATGCCGGGCACGCTGCGCGCACACCGTGGCGAGCTGACCGCCCTGCTCGGCCCGAACGGTGCCGGAAAATCGACCCTGTTGCAGACGATCGCCGGGCTGCTGCCGGCCAGCGGCCAGCTGTGTCTCGACGGGGAGGCACTGGCGTCCCTCACGCCACGCGAGCGCGCGGCACGTATCGGCTACCTGCCGCAGCTCAGTGAAGGCGGCGCGATGCTTGAGGTCTTCGAGTCGTTGCTGCTGGCGAGACGCCTGGCCGGCCATCTGGACGAGCAGGCCAATCTGCGCCACTGCGAGGCGCTGGTCAGTGCACTGGAGCTGACCCCGCTGGCCTCCCGACGACTCGGGCAGCTTTCCGGCGGACAGCGCCAGCGTGTCGCCATCGCGCAGGCGCTGGTACGCGAGCCGGCGCTGCTGATGCTGGATGAACCCACCAGCGCCCTGGACCTGCATTTCCAGCTGGCGGTGCTCGACTGGCTTGGCCGCGATGCCCGCGACCGTCAGCGCATCGTGATCGTCGCGCTGCATGACCTGAGCCTGGCCGCGCGGCATGCCGCCCAGCTCTGGCTGCTGTATCGCGGGCGTCTGGCGGCCAGCGGCCCGCCGCGCGAGGTACTGAGCGTCGAGCGACTGCGCGAGGTCTACGCCATCGAGGCACGGGTCGACTGGCCAGAGGATGGCAGCCCGCCCGCCATCGTGGCCCTTCATGCACTCTAGGCCTGCCAGCTCTTCCCGCTCTTCCAGCCCTGCCGGCTCTTCCCGTCCCTTCTGGCGCTTTGCGTTCTGTCAGGCGCTCCGCGTTCGCAAGCGCTCTTGGCCAGCCGCCTCTTGCCTTCTGGCGAAGACAAAAAAACCGCCCCCGACGCATGCGTCGGGGGCGGTTCTTCACGGGGCCATCAGCCCTCACGCAGACTCAGGACAGGTGAGAGGCCTGAGAGCCGGTGTCGATCATGCCGTGCTGCTGGCCGCCACCATGACCGCCGCCGTGGCCGCCATGACCATGATCGAACAGACCACAACCGCCGAGTGCCAGGGTGGCCGCGACCAGCGCGATCGGGAACAGATTCTTGATACGCATGAGACGTCTCCAATTCAAGGTTCGCTACACAAGACTCCCGTCAGCGAGTCTTCACTATGGCGTTCACTCTACTCACATCGGTGGCCAACGATAATCCTGCGCAACGCCTTTCCTTGATTGCTGCACACCGTGTACAACAATCGCGACAGGCCTGTCTGGGTTTTTCCGGCCCCCGTCCAGGTCAACGCGCCTTGAGCCCGCGCATATGCGCCGGAATCACCATGCGCTCGAACAACTCGAACAACAGCTCCGCGCAGATGGCCAGCAACGCCGCCGGAATCGCGCCGTACAGCACCAGATCATAGTCGTTGAGCGAAAGTCCCGTGACGATGGGTTCGCCCAGCCCGCCCGCGCCGATGAAGGCCGCCAGGGTCGCGGTACCGATGTTGATGATGGCGGCGGTCTTGATCCCCGTCAGCAGATTGGGCGTCGCCAGCGGCAAGATGACGTGACGCAGCTGCTCACGGCGCGTCAGCCCCATCCCGCGCGCCACCTTGACCAGCAGCGGGTCCACCGTCAGCAGTGCGGTGATGGCCGCGCGGATGATCGGCAGCAGGGAGTAGACGAACAGCGCGATCACCGCCGGCACCACCCCGATCCCGAACAGCGGAATCATCAACGCCAGCAGCGCGATGGAGGGGATGGTCTGCAGCAGGCCGGTGACGTAGAGCACGACCCGCGAGACCTTCGGATTGCGGTAGACCAGCAGTGACAACGGCAGACCGACCAGACACGCCAGCAGCAGCGCGGACAGCGTCAACTGCAGATGCTCGATGAGATTGGTCCCGAGCTTGTCCCACTTGGCGCCACTGACTTCGCGTTGCTCGGTGGTGATGCCCTGTTCCTGAATGAAGCGGCTGGCCACCTGGGCGAAGCTCTGCTCCTCGGTGGAGACCTCGGCATTCAGCGCCTGCATGCTGTCCTCATCGAGACTGCCCGCCAGCTGATCCAGCGCCGCGACAGCCTTCTCCGGCAAGGCGGCATTCACGAAGGGCACCGCCAGATACTCGGGGAAATAGCCCTGGTCGTCGTCGAGCAGCACGAAGTCGAAGCGCTGGATGTCACCCTCGGTGGAGTAGGCATCGGTGGCGTCGATCTTGCTCTCGCGCAGCGCCTGATAGGCGATGCCGTGTTCGATGCCACGGGGCACCTGCGGCAGCGCGTAGGCATCCGCCAGCCCCGGCCAGCCATCCGAGCGCTTGATGAACTCATGCGACATCGCGATCGAGAGCTCCGGGTGATCCGCCAGATCACCGATCGTCCTGATGCCCAGCGACTCGGCCTGCTCACGCCGCATGCTCACGGCATAGGTGTTGTTGAAGCCCAGTGGCTTGAGCACCCTGAGCCCCCGTTCACGACTCAGAGCATCGAGCTTGTCGAGCGGCGGCACGCTGTCCAGATTGAGGATGGCGTGCGCCAGGGTGCCGGTGTACTCGGGATAGACATCCAGCTCCCCCTCCGCCAGCCCCTGATAGGTGATGATGGTCTGCCCCAGCCCGAGGCGACGCTCGACCGTGAAGCCGGCATCCTCGAGTACCTGGGCGAAGATCTCGCCGAGCAGATGCCCTTCGCGATCCGCCTTGGAGCCCACCACGATGGGCTTGTCCTCGGGCCATGCCGCGGCTTCCTCTTCCGCGCCGGCAAGCGGACTGCTCACCAGGGCCCCCAGACTCGCCAGCGCCAGGCCGGCGATCATCAGCGCGCCGGACAGCCCGCGGCGCGAACGTTGCAGGACGGGAGTCGTCATCAGCATCTTCATGCGCGTGCCTCCAGCAGTCGGGCCACGCGCTCATCCGCAGGCGCCCTGGCGATCGTCTCGGGACTGGCAGCCTGCAGCACCACGCCGGGTGCCATCACCACCATGTGGTCGGACAGACTCAGTGCCTCATTCATGTCATGGGTCACCATCACCACGCTGCGCGGCTCTTCCTGCTGCATGCGCTGGAACTGGGCATGCACCTCGATGCGCGTGATCGGGTCCACCGCCGAGAAGGCCTCATCGAGCAGCAGCAACGGTGGCTCCAGCATCATCGCGCGACACAGACCGACCCGCTGCGCCTGCCCGCCGGAAATCTCATGCGGATAACGCGTCAACAGCGCCAGATCCAGGTCCATCATCTGGAACAGCCGCGTGATGCGCGCCTTGACCCTGTCCGCCGTCCAACCTTCGCGGTCCGCCAGAATGGCGATGTTGTCGCGCACGCTGAGGTGCGGAAACAGGCCGATCTGCTGGACGGCGTAGCCGATGCGTCTGCGCATGGCGGGCAGATTGGCATAGTCCACCCCCTTGCCGAAGACCTGTACCTCGCCGCTGTCCGGACGTATCAGCCCGTTGATCAGCTGCAGCAAGGTGGACTTCCCGCAGCCACTGGCACCGACCAGCGCGGTAATACGATCACGCGGCAGTTCGAGGTCGATGCCTTCGAACAATCGCTGACCCGAAAAGCCCTTGTGCAGATCGCGAAAGCGAACCGCCGGGGCGCGAGCATCACTCATCGAGAAGATCCTTCTTGCAGGTGAGAGGTGGGCAACGATGACGGCGCCTGCCCGTCGGTCAGGCCTTTTGCCTGCCATTCAGATTAACAGTGACACGCAGGTCAGGCGACTCTGGTCACGGCGTGAGTGCCGGCGTGAGTGCCCGCGCGATCCCAAGAGCCAGCACACGTCAGCTGACACTGCCTGCGACCTTGGTCAAAGCGCATGATGATAACCTTTACGTTAACGTCAACTTTACTCTAGAGTGATTCCAGAGCCACCTCAGGCGGGCTGTCACTGACGAATCTCCCACCGCCTGCACCGGCCATGAACACTGCCTCGCCTGTCGCGTGGCTGCACGCACAGTCAAGACGCTCGAAGCGCTTCTCATCTCATCGCTGCAAAGGATGCCCGCTCATGCACAGCCTCTATACGCCGCTGGATTTCGGACTCGACGAGACACACACCCTGCTGCGTGAGCAGATCAATGCCTTTGCCCGCGACGAGATCGCACCACGCGCCGCGGAGATCGACGCCAGCAATGCCTTCCCCGATGACCTGTGGCAGAAGTTCGGCGACATGGGCCTGCTGGGCATCACCGTCCCCGAGGAAGATGGCGGCAGTGGCATGGGCTATCTGGCGCACTGCATCGCCATGGAAGAGATCTCGCGGGCCAGTGCCTCGGTGGCGCTGTCCTATGGGGCCCACTCCAACCTGTGTGTCAACCAGATCAAGCTCAACGGCAGCGCGGAGCAGAAGGCGCGCTACCTGCCCAGGCTGATGAGCGGTGAGCATGTCGGTGCCCTGGCGATGTCAGAGCCCGGCGCAGGCTCGGACGTGGTCTCGATGAAGCTCAAGGCCGAGAAGCGCGGTGACCACTACGTGCTCAACGGCAACAAGATGTGGATCACCAATGGCCCGGATGCCCACACGCTGGTCGTCTATGCCAAGACCGACCCGGACGCCGGTTCCAAGGGCATCACCGCCTTCATCATCGAACGCGACTTCCCCGGCTTCTCCACCGCGCAGAAGCTCGACAAGCTGGGCATGCGCGGCTCCAACACCTGCGAACTGGTCTTCCAGGACTGTCAGGTGCCGGCCGAGAACGTGCTCGGCGAGGTCAATCGCGGCGTGAAGGTCCTGATGCGTGGACTGGACTTCGAGCGCACCGTGCTCGCCGCCGGCCCCATCGGCATCATGCAGGCCTGCATGGACATCGTGGTGCCCTATCTGCATGAGCGCCGTCAGTTCGGCCAGGCGATCGGCGAGTTCCAGCTGGTGCAGGGCAAGATTGCCGACATGTACACCACGCTGAATGCCTGCCGCGCCTATCTCTACGCCGTGGCCGGCGCCTGTGATCGCGGCCAGACCTCGCGCAAGGACGCCGCCGGCGTCATCCTCTATTGCGCCGAGAAGGCCACCCAGATGGCGCTGGATGCCATCCAGCTGCTGGGCGGCAATGGCTACATCAACGAGTACGCCACCGGCCGTCTGCTGCGCGATGCCAAGCTCTACGAGATCGGTGCCGGCACCAGCGAGATACGCCGCATGCTGATTGGCCGCGAGCTGTTCAATGAAAGCGCATGACGCCCCACACCATCCGTTTCCCTTCGCTGATGGAGCTGCCGCATGGCCATTCTGACCTCCCTGATCAATCCGCGTAGCGACCAGTTCCGTGCCAATCATGCCGCGATGCAGGCCGAGGTCGAGCGCCTGCACCAGCTGCTGGACGGTGTCGCCGCCGGTGGTGGCGACAAGGCCCGTGAACGCCACGAATCGCGCGGCAAGCTGTTCGTGCGGGAACGTATCGACCACCTCATCGATGAGGGATCACCCTTCCTGGAGCTGTCGGCACTGGCAGCGCATGACGTCTATGACAGCCCGGTGCCCGGCGCGGGGCTGGTCACCGGCATTGGCCGCGTCAGCGGTGTGGAATGCGTCATCGTCGCCAACGATGCCACCGTCAAGGGCGGCACCTATTTTCCGCTGACGGTGAAGAAGCACCTGCGCGCCCAGGAAGTGGCCCGCAAGCATCGCCTGCCCTGCCTCTACCTGGTGGATTCCGGTGGCGCGCATCTGCCCCATCAGGACGAGGTCTTCCCGGACCGCGATCACTTCGGCCGCATCTTCTACAACCAGGCGACACTCTCCGCCGAAGGCATTCCGCAGATCGCCGTGGTGATGGGCTCGTGCACCGCCGGTGGCGCCTACGTTCCGGCGATGGCCGATGAATCCATCATCGTGCGCAAGCAAGGCACCATCTTCCTCGCCGGCCCGCCGCTGGTGAAGGCGGCCACCGGCGAGGACATCAGCGCCGAGGCACTCGGTGGTGCCGAGGTGCACTGCAAGATCAGCGGCGTGGCCGATCACTTCGCCGACAATGACGCCCACGCCCTGCAACTGGCACGGCGAGCCGTCTCGCGCCTCAACTGGCAGCGCAAGGGGCAGCTCGCGCTGCGCGAATCCCGCCCGCCACGCCTGGACCCCAACGAGCTCTACGGCATCGTCGGCACGGACCTCAAGAAGCCCTATGACGTGCGCGAAGTGATCGGTCGGCTGGTGGATGATTCGGACTTCGATGAATTCAAGCGCTACTACGGCGAGACACTGGTGACCGGCTTCGCTCACCTGCACGGCCATCCGGTGGGCATCCTCGCCAACAACGGCGTGCTGTTCTCGGAAAGTGCCGTCAAGGGCGCCCACTTCATCGAGTTGTGCGCCCAGCGCAAGATTCCGCTGGTCTTCCTGCAGAACATCACCGGCTTCATGGTCGGCTCACGTTACGAGCACGAGGGCATCGCCAAGCACGGTGCCAAGCTGGTGACGGCGGTGGCCTGTGCCAGGGTCCCCAAGTTCACGGTGCTGATCGGCGGCAGTTTCGGCGCCGGCAACTACGGCATGTGTGGCCGCGCCTACGACCCCAACCTGCTGTTCATGTGGCCCAACGCACGCATCTCGGTGATGGGCGGCGAGCAGGCGGCCAACGTGCTGGCCCAGGTCAAGTATGAGCAGCATGCGCGGGAGGGCCGCGACTGGCCGCAACAGGCACAGGAGGACTTCAAGGCACCGGTGCGCGAACAATACGAGCATCAGGGCCACCCCTGCTATGCCAGCGCCAGACTCTGGGACGATGGCGTGATCGACCCGCTGCAGACCCGCGACATTCTCGGCCTGTCCCTGGCCGCCGCGATGAATGCCGAGATAGAGGAGAGTCGCTTCGGTGTCTTCCGCATGTGATTCGCTCAACCATAGTGGCGCCCTGACAGCCGACTCACTGGATGAATGATGATCCATTGGCTAACTGATTGGACAAGGTGACGATGACTGAATTCTGCCGACTCGAAATCGACAAGCGCGGTGTCGCCACTCTGACCCTGGCGCGCCCCGAGGTGCACAACGCCTTTGATGACCGGTTGATCAAGGCGCTGAACGGCCATCTGACGCACCTGCACGCCCTGGCGAGTCAGGGCGAGGTACGCGTGATGGTGCTGGCCTCCGAAGGCAAGAGCTTCTCGGCCGGGGCCGACCTCAAGTGGATGCAGCGCATGGTCGAGTATTCGCGCGAGGATAACCTTGCCGATTCCCGGGAGCTTGCCCGCCTGATGCAGCTGCTCGATGAACTGCCCTGTCCCAGCGTGTGCCGCGTGCAGGGGGCCACCTTCGGCGGCGCCGTGGGTCTGGCGGCCTGCTGCGACATCGTGCTGGCGGCCGAACGCGCCCGCTTCTGTCTCTCCGAGGTGCGCATCGGCCTGGCACCGGCGGTGATCAGCCCCTACGTGCAGCGCGCCATCGGCATGCGCCAGATGCGCCGCTATGCACTGACCGCGGAAGTCATCGATTCCCACACCGCCCACCAGCTGGGGCTGGTGCATGACGTGTGCAGTGATGAATTGCTGGAGGCGCGCGTCGCCGACATGGTGAGCACGCTGCTGGCGACCTCGCCCGAGGCCAGCCGCGCCACCAAGGCCCTGCTCGCCGAGGTGGCCGTCGCCGCCGACGACACCCGGCGTCAGACACGCTGCTGTGAGGTGATCAGTCAGCTGAGGGTCAGTGAACAGGGACAGGCTGGACTGGCGGCATTCTTCGCCGGGACTCGCCCGCCCTGGGCGCCATCCGACGACGACAGCGCATCATCATGACGCGCCCTTCATCGACTCGCGGACAACGTCCTGAGCCACCCTCGGTCTTCTGCTGAGACACGCCTTGCGACCGCCCCCTTTTTCCACTTCGCCACGGGATCTTGCCATGAACGTCAATCGCGATACTGAACAGCGACTGCCCACCGGTTGCGGTGAGATCCGCAAGCTGCTGATCGCCAACCGAGGTGAGATAGCGGTCCGCGTGATGCGCACCGCTCGCGCCATGGGCATCCAGACCGTTGCGGTCTACTCCGATGCCGATGCCAATGCCCTGCACGTGCGGGAAGCCGACGAAGCCGTGCGCCTCGGCCCTGCCAGCGCCAGGGAGAGCTATCTGGATGTCGACAAGGTCATCGCGGCAGCCCGCCAATGTGGCGCCGATGCCGTGCACCCGGGCTATGGTTTCCTGTCCGAGAATGCCGGCTTCGTGCGCGCCCTGGCCGAGGCCGGACTGATCTTCGTCGGCCCGCCGGAAAGTGCCATCGCGGCCATGGGCGACAAGTCGGCCGCCAAGGCGCGCATGCAGGCCGCCAGCGTGCCGTTGGTGCCCGGCTATCACGGCGATGACCAGAGTGACGCGCTACTGCAGTCCGAAGCCGACCGCATGGGCTACCCGGTCTTGATCAAGGCCTGCGCCGGCGGTGGCGGCAAGGGCATGCGCGTGGTCGAGCAGGCACGGGAATTCCAGGCAGCGCTGGACAGCTGCCGACGCGAATCCCGCGCGGCCTTCGGCGACGAGCGCATGCTGATCGAGAAATACCTGACCCAGCCGCGCCATGTCGAGGTGCAGGTGTTCTGCGACAGTCATGGCAGTGGCGTCTATCTGTTCGAGCGCGATTGCAGTGTCCAGCGTCGTCACCAGAAGGTGCTGGAAGAAGCCCCGGCGCCCGGCCTGACACCGGCACTGCGCCGCGAGATGGGCGAGGCCGCGGTACGCGCCGCACGGGAAATCGGCTACGTCGGCGCCGGTACCATCGAATTCCTGCTCGATGCCCCGCAGCCCGGCAGCGAAAGCCATGGCGCCTTCTACTTCATGGAGATGAATACTCGTCTGCAGGTCGAGCATCCCGTTACCGAGATGATCACCGGCGAGGACCTGGTCGAATGGCAACTGCGCATCGCGCGTGGCGAGCCACTGCCCCGCCAGCAGGATGAGCTTGAGCTCAAGGGTCACAGCTTCGAGGCGCGGCTCTATGCCGAGGACCCCGACAACGACTTCCTGCCTGCCACCGGTCTGCTGGAACGCTTCCGACTGGATCTCATCGGCGCCGGACTTGCCGGTGCCGAGGTCGAGAGCGGGCAACAGGCCTCCGGCTCGACGGCCCTCAAGGTGCGTCTGGACAGCGGCGTCGCCGAGGGCGATGACGTCTCGATGCATTACGACCCGATGCTGGCCAAGCTGATCACCTTCGGCCCGAGCCGTGAACAGGCACTCGATGCGTTGCTGCGTGCCCTGGCGGCGCTCGAGATCCGTGGTGTCACCACCAACCGTGCCTTCCTGACGCGACTGGCGGCGCATCCGGATTTCCGCGCCGCCCATCTGGATACCCGCTTCATCGAGCGTCACCACGCCAGTCTGTTTCCGACGCCTGAGCTGGACCCCGGCACGCTGGCGACGAGTGCCCTGCTGGCCCTGGCACGCCTCAGTGACAGCGATGACGCGTCTGGCTCGTCCGCGCCGACCCAGCCTGTCAGCCCCTGGCAGCGCCGTGATGGCTGGCGCAATGGCACGCCCCACCAGGTGACGTTGGCGTTCTGCCTGCCCGGGGACGCCGAATGCGAGGAACACAGCGACAAGGTGGCCCAGGTCATCGCCCGCCGCCCGCGTGCCTCGGGCGGGCCCGCGAGCGTGAACGACGCCCCTGTGCCTGCCTCGGGCTGGCAGCTGGAAGTGAGCACCCACTCTCACGGGAAGCGCCAGACGACAAGCCTTGAAGGCCACCTGTCGCGTCTTGCCGGCAATGCCATCGCCGTGACGCTGGACGGGCACCGTCGTCGCTATCAGGCCAGTCACGCCCCGGCGCGTGGCGGCGAGCTGCTGGTGCTGACCTGCGCGCAGAGCAGCGACGCACTCCCGTCCGAGTCACGCCTGCTGTGGCGCCGCGCGGACGCCGTCGACCACGCGCAGCATGAGACCCAGGCGACCCTCAACGCCCCGATGAATGGCACCGTGGTCGCCCAGCTGGTCGAGGCTGGCGTCGCGGTAACGGCCGGCACGCCCTTGATGGTGATGGAGGCCATGAAGATGGAGCACACCATGAACGCGCCCGCCGATGGTCAGGTCGCGCAGTTCCACTTCCGTGCCGGCGACAGCGTCACCCAGGGTGACGTGCTGCTGGAATTCACGGCTGACGACGCCAAGGAGTGAGTGAGCATGCACATTCCTGACAGCGTACGCATCGTCGAGGTCGGCGCGCGTGATGGCCTGCAGAACGAGCCCGCCCATGTCGATACGACGACCAAGCTGGAACTGATCCGGCGCCTTGCCGACTCGGGCCTGCGCCATGTCGAAGCCGCCAGTTTCGTCTCCCCCCGCTGGGTACCCCAGATGGCGGACCATCGCGAGATCATGCTGGCACTGGCCGAGCATGACACCCGTGGAGTGACCACTTACTCCGCCCTCACTCCCAATCTCAAGGGGCTGGAGGCGGCGCTTGAGTGTGGCGTGCGTGAGGTGGCGGTGTTCGGTGCGGCCAGCGAGTCCTTCTCGCAGCGCAACATCAACTGCTCGATCGCGGAATCTCTCCAGCGCTTCGCCCCCGTGATGGCGCGTGCAGCGGCAGCCGGCGTGCGTGTGCGCGGCTACGTGTCCTGCGTGCTGGGCTGCCCCTATGAGGGCGAGATCGCCCCTGAGCAGGTCGCGGCGGTCGCGCGTGAGCTGCGTGACATGGGCTGTCATGAAGTCTCGCTGGGGGACACCATCGGCACCGGCACCCCGCTCAAGGCCAAGCAGATGCTGGAGCGCGTCAGCCGCGAGGTGCCGGTCGAACGCCTCGCCGCCCACTTCCACGACACCTATGGGCAAGCGCTTGCCAACCTCTACGCGGTAATGGAAGAAGGCATCGCGGTGATCGACAGCTCAGTGGCCGGGCTGGGGGGCTGCCCCTATGCCAAGGGGGCCTCGGGCAATGTCGCCACCGAGGATGTGGTCTATCTGCTGCAGGGAATGGGCATCGACACTGGCGTGGATCTGGCACGCCTGGCCGCGACCGGCGACTGGATCAGCCGCAAGCTCGGGCGCCCCAATGGCTCACGCGTCGGCCAGGCCCTGATGGCGAACGGCTGATGGCGAGCGGGGAAGGTTGCCGCCGGAATTGCGACCAAGCGCCGCAGCAGCGGGCCATCTGCCCGCAATCGGTGTAGGCTTGCCGGCTTCCGCGCACCGCTTGAGCCCGATGCGCGCCTTTCCATCGCATGTCCTTGCCTTGAGCGCCGCGCCCCCGCAGGCGCACGACACAAGCGGGACAGACTTCAGGACACCGAGATGAGCGCCCTCCCCAACTGCCCGGCCTGCAATTCCGAATTCACCTACGACGACGGCATGCAGTTCGTCTGCCCGGAGTGTGCCCACGAGTGGTCCAAGGAGGCCGTCGTCGAGGACACCGGGCCGGTCTATCGTGATGCCAACGGCAACGAGCTGGTGGATGGCGACACCGTCACCGTGATCAAGGACCTGAAGATCAAGGGCACCTCCTCCGTGGTCAAGGTCGGGACCAAGGTCAAGAACATCCGCCTGATCGAAGGGGACCACGACATCGACTGCAAGGTGGATGGCGTCGGCCCGATGAAGCTCAAGTCCATGTTCGTGAAGAAGGCCTGAGCGGTTCGAGTGCCTCTGGCGACACCAGAGAAGCGTCATGGGCCATGAGCCATGAACCATGAGCCATGAGCCATGAAGCATGAAGCCCCGCCAGAGTCTGCTCTGACGGGGCTTCATGCGCTGATGCTCCAAGACACCCGCTCTCGCCGGGGGTCCGTGAGCACTCACTGCTTGGGAGTCGGCTTGTCCAGGGGCGTGACGTTGGAAATCTCGATCAGCCGTTGCCCACCCACCTTGAATTCGAAACGACCGCTGATCTGGACCTCGCGCCCGAGATAGGCACCGATGCGTTCGGGGGGATGCAGCTCGATACGCTGCTGCCCGGCGCCTTCCAGCCAATAGCGCTCCGGCACCTGCTCACTGCGTATCCTGCCCTGCACGGCCACCTGCTCGCCCTGCCAGGCCTCCGAGTGCTCGAGCAGCGTGGTGACACTGGCAGGGCGCGGCGCACCCAGCTCGTCACAGCCGCTCGCCAGCGCCAGCAGCATCGCCACGCCCACCATCAGTCCGCGTTGCCTGTGATCCTTCATGTTCGTTCCTCATGTCGCTGCCCATTTCCCGTGATGGGCAGCGCTCCTGAAAATTCGGGGATGGCGTCTTTCAGGCAATCCTGTCGCGCAGGGGTTCCCGTCCCCTGACACGGCCAGACGACGGATCACCACTCGCGAGGGGGTAAATGCGAAGTTCCGAATACTTCAGTGCCAAGTGTGACAGCTGTTAGACGAAGCGATAAGTCGCCAAGGCGGACAGACCAACAGAATCAGCCAGTCTCATCAGGTCGTCGCGTCTGCCACGGGGCACTCGACCAGTAGCTGGCATGATGGCAATGTCTCGTCACGTCATGCTTTCGCATGCCCCGCTTGTCATCCTCTCGATCAGGACACAGGTCAGGGTCGCCATGTCGAAGGCCGGCGCCACGTCGGAAACGACGTGGCAGACCCGGCAGGACGAGAGACCATGAGGGACATTCCCCACCCAGAACGCAAGAGACTTCACGATGATGACACGCAAAGTGGCCTATATCACCGGCGGTGCCCAGGGAATCGGACGCGGCATCAGTGACTACCTGCTCGCCCATGGCTGGCGAGTCGCGGTGGTGGATATCGACGCCCGGGCGGGCGAGCAGTATCTGGCGAGTCACGCCGCGACCCACGGCGAGCCGGACAGCCTGCGCGTCGAGGCCGTGGATGTGCGCAATGAAGACGCCGTCGCCGCCAGCATCGTGACCACCTGCCAGGCCTTCGGGCGCCTGGACGCCGTGATCAACAACGCCGCGATAGCCGACCCCTTCCAGGGCAAGCTCGAGGGACTGTCCCTTGAACGCTGGCATCAGGTACTGGATACCAGCCTGACCAGCAGCTTCCTGACCGCCAAGCACGCCGCGCGCCATCTGCGCGAGACCGGCGGCAGCATCGTCAATCTGGCCTCCAGCCGCGCCCTGCAATCCGAGCCGGATACCGAGGCCTACGCCGCCAGCAAGGGCGGAATCGTCGCCCTCACCCACGCCATGGCGATGAGCCTGGGGCCGGAGATTCGCGTCAATGCGGTCAGTCCAGGCTGGATCGATGCAAGCCACCTGCAGAAGGACGGTGAGGCGGAGTCGCTGAGTGACGAAGACCACGCCCAGCATCCCGTCGGACGCGTCGGCCATGTCGATGACATCGCCGCGCTGGTGGCCTTCCTCATCTCGGAAAAGGCCGGCTTCATCACCGGTCAGAATCATGTCGTCGATGGCGGCATGACCCGCAAGATGGTTTACGCCGACTGACACGAAATGGCCTGATACGACAAGGCCCGATACGACAAGGCCTGATACGACAACGCCTGGCGCATAGTCGCGTCAGGCGTTGTCCGTCCACTTCCTGCCCCCGCCTTCAGCGCGGCGGAGAGATTGCCATCACACCGCGTGCGGTGCCAGCCACTGCTTGAGCTGACCGGCCTGCATCACGCCGGATTCGCGCGCGAGCTCCTTGCCCTGCTTCATCACCAGCAACGTCGGAATGCTGCGGATGCCGAAACGACCAGCCAGCGTCTGCTGGGCTTCGGTGTCGATCTTGGCGAAACGCACGCGGGTACCCATCTGCGCCGCGACCTCATTGAAGATCGGCCCCATCATCTTGCACGGACCGCACCAGCTGGCCCAGAAGTCGATCACCACCGGCATCTCGCTACGCGTGACCAGTGCCTCGAAGTTGGCGCTGGTCAGTTCCAGCGGCTCCTGGGGCAGCACGGCGGCGCTGCACTTGCCGCAGACGGGATTGTCATCCAGACGCGCGGTGGCCACACGATTGAGGGCAAGACATTGCGGACAGGCCAGCACGAGGGATTCAGACATGATCGGACTCCAGAAGAATGGGGATGCGGCGCGCTGCGCTGACGGCTCAGCGTCAGACACGTACCGATAGCGCAGATCATACGACTCGTGGGCCGATAAGCAATTGAGGCATCTTATCGCCCTGATTGCCTGGCTGTATCAGCCGCTCACGGGCTGACATCTGCCCCCTCGGGACCCTCCCTCATCAGCGACACGGGCCCTGCCAGTCATGGCAGGGCCCGTGTCGTTCATCCCCCGTGCGCTCCATACCGTCAGGTCACACGCTGGCCAGCCCGAACTTGATGCACAGCGTCACCAGCACCAGCAGGAAGAGGGTTTCCACCACCATCAGGATCACCGGCTTCCAGCCCACCACCGCCAGCTTCTGGAACGACGTCTTGACGCCCAGCGCGGCAATCGCCGCCACCAGACACCAGCGTGAGAGGTCGGTGAAGCCTTCCACGGCGACGCTCGGCACCCAGCCGAGGCTGTTGATCAGCACCAGAGCCACGAAGGCGATCAGGAAGGTGGGGAACATCGGCACCTTGCCCCCCTCATCGCCATTGGCCTGGCGTGCACTGCGAAACAGCAGCATGAAGACCATCACCGCCGGTACCAGCATCGCCACGCGCAGCAGCTTGACGAAGGTGGAGACATCGCCGGTGTGCTCGGAAATGATGTAGCCCGCCCCCACCACCTGGGCCACGTCGTGGATGGTGCCGCCGAGGAAGATGCCGGCCTCGGTATCCTCAAGCCCCAGCAGTCTGACGATCAGCGGATAGGTGATCATCGCCACGGTCGAGAGGGTCGTCACCCCGACCACGGTCATGATGGTGTGACGCTCACTGGTGGCGTTGCGCGGCATCACCGCCGACAGCGCCAGCGCCGCCGAGGCTCCGCAGATGGCCACCGAGCCACCGGTCAACAGCCCCATCACGCGCGCCAGCAGCGCGCCGAACACGATGGTCGCCACCACCCCGAGCACCACCGTGATCACCGGGCCAACACCGAGACTTGCGACCTGCTCCAGCGTGATGCGCACGCCCAATAGCGCCACGCCGAGGCGCAGTACCGTCTTGGAGGCGAACTCGATCCCCGCCCTGCAGGGTCCGTCCTCGGAGAGAAAGTGCAGCGACATGCCGAACAGCAAGGCATACAGCAGCGTCGGGCCGCCGTAGTGATCGGCGATGAAGGTGGTCGCCAGCGCGATGAGGATGCAGATCAGAAGGCCCGGCATGATGATGCGCACGCGCCCTTCCAGATTCCGCAATAGACGGGTAGGCGGTGTCGATGTGTCGTGAAGTGATGAGCTGTCGTGATTGGCCACGCGAATATCCCATGAAAAGGCAAGCAGGATGGCAGGGCCTGAGCCCTGCCCTGGAAGATGACAGATGCCGGTGCCTGCTAGCTCGCCTGCGCCATCTCGCGCTGAGCCGCCTTGATCATGTCAGCGGCCTTCTCGGCGATCATGATGGTCGGGGCATTGGTGTTGCCCGAGACGATCACCGGCATGATCGAGGCATCGACCACCCGCAATCCGTGCAGGCCATGCACTCGCAGCGCGTCATCCACCACCGCCAGCGCATCGTGGCCCATCTTGCAGGTCCCCGCCGGGTGATAGATGGTCTGGCTGAACTGGCGCGCGGCCTCCAGCAACTCCTCGTCACTCTCGTACTGCACGCCGGGCACGTACTCTTCGCTGATCACGGCGGCCAGCGGTGCCGCCCGGGCGATACGCCGCGCCACCTTGATGGCGTCCACCACCACGCGGCGATCTTCCTCGGCACTGAGGTAGTTGGGCTGGATGGAGGGATAGACGCTGGCATCCGCGCTGGTGATGCGCACATGGCCGCGGCTGTGCGGGCGCAACTGGCATACGGACGAGGTGAACGCCGAGAACGGATGCACGCCATCGGCGGGCTTGTCGGCACTCAGCGGCTGCATGTGGAACTGGATATCCGGGCGTGTCAGCCCCTCGCGTGACTGGGTAAAGGCACACACCTGGCTGGCCGCCAGGGTCAGCGGGCCGGTGCGTGTGAAGAGGTACTGGGTGCCGACCGCCAGCTTCTTGATCGGGCTGCGCACTTCATCATTGAGGGTGCGGCACTGGGTCTTGAACACCAGCCGCACCTGCAGGTGGTCCTGCAGGTTTTCCCCGACGCCCGGCAGCGCATGCAGGCATTCCACCCCGACACTGGCCAGATGCTCAGGGTCCCCGATGCCGGAGCACTGCAGGATCTGCGGACTGCCGATGGCGCCGCTGGACAGCACCACTTCGCGCTCCGCCCGCGCCGAGCAGACATTGCCCTTCACCTCGTACTCGACCCCGACCGCGCGCTTGCCTTCCAGCAATACCCGACGGCAGTGAGCATGCTTGACCAGCGTCAGATTGCTGCGCGTGAGCGCCGGACGCAGGAATGCCTTGGCCGTGCTGCAGCGCAGGCCCCGATACGTGGTCTGCTGAAAATAGCCCACCCCCTCCTGACGCTCGCCATTGACGTCCTGGTTGAGCGGAATCCCCGCCTCCACCGCTGCCTGGATGAAGCGCTCGGCGATCTCTCGCTTGAGGCGCAGATCCGAGACATGCAGTGGGCCATCCGCCCCATGCCACTGGTTGGCCCCCCGCGCCTGGCACTCCGACTTGCGGAAATATGGCAGGACAGACTGATAGTCCCAACCTTGATTGCCCTCGGCGGCCCAGTCGTCGTAGTCCTCGCGCTGGCCACGAATGTACAGCAGGCCATTGAGCGAACTGGACCCCCCCAGCACCTTGCCGCGCGGCCATTGCAGCCGACGACCATTGATGCCGGCATCCGGGTCGGTCAGGTAGCACCAGTCGGTGGCGGGGTTGTGCATGGTCTTGAAATACCCGACCGGCACATGGATCCACGGATTCCAGTCCGAGCCACCCGCTTCGAGCAGCAGCACCTTGATGGAAGGGTCTTCGGTGAGACGATTGGCCAGTACGCAACCGGCGGAACCCGCCCCGATCACGATGTAGTCATAGAAGGCTTTGGCGTCTGCATTGGCGTAACGTGTTGTTTTCATTATTTTCTCAACCATATTGAGACATATTGTCTCGTAATCATGGTATCGAAAGCATGTTTCGTCAAATACGAAACAAAACGTCTCGTTTATTTTGCCAAAGCACAAGAACTGCCCTACATTGAGATTTGTCTCGCGCCGGTAAGGGAGGTGAAACGCCCCCCCCGAAGCCGAAGCGGAACCGAAGCGGAGCCCAGTCACACGCTCGCTTTCGTCACGTGTGAAAAGACACCACAAGAAAAAGACGCCATCAGGTGTCATGACGCCAGGGAACACCAGATTCCACTGCGTTCAGCCCAGACTGCATCCCACCACAAAAGCAAACACAACACCGGGAGCACTACCATGCCAACGCCACTCAGCAAGTTGTCACGCCGTGACTTTCTCGACATCTCGGGCCGCTTCGGTCTGACCTCGACCCTGCTGGCCGCCACCGGCCTCGGCGCAGGTCTTACCGCGTCCACGCTGGCGCGCGCCGCCGATCAGGAGCAGCAGAAACGCTACAAGACAGCGCCCAAGTTCCAGCTGCGCTTCGGTGCCTCGGGCTTCAACGAGCGCAATCTCGATATCCAGAAGTCCGGCCAGCTGTTCTTCGCGCGGGATCTGGAAGAACGCACCAACGGCGCCATCCGCGTCGAATTCATGGGCAGCAACGAGGTCTGCAACCAGCTGGACTGCGTGGCCAAGACCCAGCAGGGCATCGTCGACATCTACTCGGCCTCCACCCAGAATTCCTCGGGCAGCGCGCCCTACCTGAACGTGCTCGACTTCGCCTATCTGTTCCCCACCGTCGCCTCGATGTTCCACTTCTTCTATCACAGGAAGAGCGAGCAGCTGCTGCGTGAACCCCTGCGCCAGCGCCACAACCTGCAGTTTTTGTTCACCCACTGTGACCTGCGCGGCATCATGCTCGGCCTCAAGTGGCAGGACAAACCGCTGGTCACCAGCATCGACCAGCTCAAGGGCACCAAGAACCGCGTCACCGGCACCCAGATGGGCCGGATCGCCATGGAGCAGCTGGGCCTGAATCCGGTGCCGGTCGCCTGGGAAGAGACCCTCGATGGCCTGCGTCAGGGCCTGCTGGATGGCGCCGAGACCTGGATGAGCGCCGTGGCCTACGCCGGCATGGCCCCGGTGGTCTCCCAGGCCGTCGACCTGCGCTTCTTCGCCGGCACAGAGCACACCGGCATGAGCCTGCCCAAGTTCGACAGTCTCGGCGCAGAACTGCAGGACCAGGTGATGGAGTCCGCCTACTGCGCACAGATCTTCACCCAGGGCATGAACGAGGCCGGGCGCTTCGAGATCGTCGGGGCCACCGAGCACCCCGCCCCCGGCACCGTCTTCGCCGAGAACAACGTGCGCGTGGCACCGCTGTCGGATGCCGAACGCTCACGTGCCGAACAGATGTGCTCGCCGGAATTCAATCCCGAGCCGTGGGAGCAATGGCGTGAGCGCCTCAACAAGTGGTCCGGCGGTCTCGACATCTATCAGGAAATCCATGCCGTCGCGCGTGAGATCTCCCGCGACACTGCCGCCGTCAACGTCAAGCCGCAGCGCTGGTGGAGGGGGTAATGGGCGATACCACCATCTTCAGCCAACCGACCAAGCACCCCGCCATCAAGAAGGCCGCGCCCTGGGCGCGTCCCTTCCTGTGGCTGGATGCCCATCTGGAACAGGTCGTCATCCTGATCGCCTATTCCGGCATGGCCGGCATCATCTTCGTCGAAGTCATCCGGCGCTTCTTCTTCGGCCTGCAGGCCCCCTGGAGCACCAGCATTCCGGTGCTGCTGTTCCTGTGGCTGACCTGGTTCGGCGCCTCGCTCAACGTCAAGAAGCGCACTCACCTGAGCCTCAACGAGATCCGCATGAAGCTGCCCCGCGGTGGCCAGTTCGCCTGTCTGATTCTGGATGCCGTGCTGTGGATCGGCTTCGGGCTGATGGTGATCTACTTCACCACCACCCAGGTGACGCTGGCCTATGACAACTACGCCATCGTGCCGGGCACCGACAACGTCATGCAGTGGTGGTTCTACCTCGCCACGCCGCTGGCGTGGGTGATGATCATCTATCGCGTGCTGCAGAATCTCTACGCCGACTGGGCGCGCTATCGCCGCGGCGAGTCCTTCAACCTGCAACCGTCCATCATGGACTGAGGAGGTCATCATGACTGACAGCATCTGGATCTCCCTGATCACGGCGGGCGTGACGGCCTTCTTCCTGCTGGGGGTGCCCATCTTCCTCGTCATCGGCCTGTGGGTGGTCGGCACCAGTCTGGTGATCGACTTCACGCTGGCCAATGTCGGGGTCACCCTCTTCCAGGGCCTGAGCTTCTTCGGCCTGCTGGCACTGCCGCTGTTCATCCTCACGGGGGACCTGATCAACGCGGCGGGCATCGCCAAGCGACTCTCCGACTTCGCCTACTCGACCCTGAGCTGGATGCGCGGCGGCATGGGCATGTCGACCCTCGGCGCCTGTGGTCTGTTCGCGGCGATTTCCGGCTCCAACGCCGGCACCACCGCCACCATCGGCTCGATCATGCAGCCCGAGATGGTCAAGAATGGCTATGACGAACGCTTCGCGGCCGCCACGGCCGCCTCCGGCGGGACCGTGGGCATCATCATTCCGCCCAGCATCATCTTCATCGTCTACGGCTTCATGATGAATCTGTCGATCAGCGACCTGTTCATCGCCGGCATGGTGCCGGGCGCCCTGATGGTCATCGCGATGATGGTCGCCTGCTATCTGGTGGCCCGCCAAAATGGCTGGGGTCAGCTGCAACCCTTCAAGGCGGGCGTCAGCGCGAGGCTGGCACGCAAGGCCTATCTGGGCTTCGCGACCATCGGCGTGGTGGTCTACGGCATCTACTCGGGCAAGTTCTCGCCGACGGAAGCCGCCGCCATCACCGTGGGCTTCACCATGATCGCGGGACTGCTGATCACACGGGAAATCAGCCTGAAGAAGCTGCCGACCATCATGCTGCGCTCAGGCCAGATCGCCGGCATGCTGGCACCGCTGATCGCCATCTCGGTGGTCATGCAGCAGCTGCTGTCGGTACTGGGAGCCGGTCAGGCGCTCAGCGACATGCTCAGCGGTATCGACAACTACTATCTGACGCTGGGCACCTGCATGCTGATCATCCTGCTGGCCGGCATGATTCTGGAAAGCCTGCCAGTGACCATCATCCTGGCGCCGATTCTCGCCCCCATCGCCCAGCAGGCCGGCGTGGACCCGATCCACTTCTCGGTCATCTTCCTGGTCGGTGCGGCCATCGGCTTCGTCACGCCCCCCTTCGGGCTCAATCTGTATGTCGCCAGCAGCATCACCGGCATCTCCTACGTCAGACTGGTGAAGTACGTGATTCCCTACTTCATCGCCCTGATGGCCTGCTGGCTGGCCATCTGTCTGATTCCGTCTCTTTCCCTGTTCCTGGTAAACCTGTAACACTAGCCTCATCGACAGCCCCGCGAGGGGCTGTCTTCGTCTCATTGCCGCTGCGGACACCCCCTTCCCGGGTGACGTGATGAATCGATGCACTGACGCCCTGCCAACCTGCACCTGACGGCCGACATGTCCCTTGAGACCTTCCGCGACATGCACCGACAGGCAGGATGAGGACACTAGATGAGCAAGGACACTCCCACGAATTCGACGCTCTTTCGCGCGCTGGGCCTGCTGGAAGAGGTCGTCACCGCTCAGCACCCCATCAGCGCCGCGGATCTCGAGAAGCGCTTCGAGATTCCCAAGCCCACCGTGCACCGTCTGCTCAAGCAGCTGGAAGAACAGCAGCTGATCAGCCGGGATCTGGATGGCCGTCACCTGTTGCCCGGCCAGCGTTTCCGGCGCATGTCGCTGGGCGCACTGGCCAATGAGGGTCTCAAGGCGCCACGCCGCGTGCTGCTGGAAAAGCTGGCCGGGAAGGTCGGCGAGACCTGCAACCTGACCCTGCTGGATGGCCACGAGGTGATGTACTACGACCGCGTGGAAACCAACTGGCCGGTGCGTATCCAGCTGGCCCCCGGCTCGCACCTGCCCTTGCACTGCACCGCGAGCGGCAAGCTGTTTCTGGCACTGATGCCGCTGCACCGTCGCCGCGCGCTGCTGCAGAGTCTCGCGCTCGAGGCCCATACACCCTGCACGCTGACCTCGCGGGCTACGCTGGAAGAGGCACTCGACACCGTGGTGCGCAATCAGCTGAGCACCGACGACGAGGAGTTCATCCAGGGCATGGTGGCGATTGCCGTGCCGGTCTTCGATGAGGTCGGCCAGATCCAGGCCACCCTGGCGATCCATGCGCCGCGCCTGCGCCACTCCATCGACTCGCTGCTGGAGTGGGCACCGCTGATGCGCCAGATCGCCACTGAACTGGAAGGCACGCTCTAGCCCGTGGCTTCCCCGCTGCATCGCCCGAAAGACATCGCCCGACTGGCATCGCCCGAAAGGCATCGCTCGACTGGCATGACACCCAAACAGCTCGCCCCCGCAGACAGTCTGCTGTCCTGTGGGGGCGAGCTGTTTCATATGCCGTCTTGCTGCCTCCGCCTGTTTCCAAGGCGTCTCTTTCGGGGCGTCTCTCCCCCTGGGCTCAGGGCGTCGGTACCACCACCACCGGAATGCTGGCGCGCTTGATCACCCCCTTGGTGACCTTGCCCGCGTAGGAGGCCACGAAGCCGCGCTTGTTGGTGGCCATGATGATCATGTCGCAGTCATGGCGCGTGGCGTAGCGGATGATCTCCGAGGCCGGATAGCCCTCCACCACATTCAACCCGGCGATCACCGGACGTGGATCGCCGTCGTCATGGGTGCTCCAGAAGTCCTCCATCATCTTTTCCAGGTTCTCCCTCGCCTGATCGAGCCGTTGCTGCATCAGGCCCTCCAGCGTCGGTTTGTGACGGATGTTGACCTTGAGGGTGTTCATCACGTCATCCGACAGCGCCTTCACCGCATGCAGCACATGCAGCTCGGCGCCCGTCGCGCCCGCCAACCATACCGAGCGCGCCAGTACCCGCTCACAGTCTCCGCGCAGGCCCACACAACACAGGATTCGTCTGACTGCCGGCATATCCACTCTCCTTGCCGTTGATGAGAGGCATCAGGTGCCGATGGCCTTTCAGTAACCCATCACCCTGGGTAGCCACAGCGAGATCTCAGGCACATAGGCGATCAGGAAGATGGCCGCCACCGACCCTGCCGCAAAGGGCAATGCCTTGAGCGAAATCTCCTCGATGGAGGCCCCGCCTATCCCCGAGGCCACGAAGAGGTTCTCCCCCAGCGGTGGCGTCTGGAAGCCGATGGCCAGCGCACAGACCACCACGATGCCCACGTGCACCGGGTCCATCCCCAGCATGTACATGATCGGCAGCAGCACCGGGGTGAGAATCATGATCGCGGCCAGCGTCTCCATGAACATGCCGACGAACAGCAGGAAGACGATGATCATCGCCCAGATGAGATAGAGGTTGTCGGTCATCGCCAGCATGCCCTCGGCGATATGGGCCGGCACGCGTTGCTCGACCAGCAGCCGCCCGAACACCGTCGCCGTGAACAGGATCAGCAGCACGCGACCGGTGATCCAGGTGGTGGTTTCCAGAGTGCGCAGCGTCGGCTTCCACTTGAGTTCCTTGTGCAGGAAGATGCCGACGATCAGGGTGTAGACGATGGCGACGATGGCGGATTCGGTCGGCGTGAACAGGCCGCTGTAGATGCCGCCGAGGATGATGAAGGGCGCCAGCATCGACCAGATCCCCTTCCTCAAGGTGGCGCGGATATGTGTCCACGACCAGCTGTTGGTCAGCCCGCGATAGCCGCGTTTCTTCGAGATCACGTAGTTGATCATCAGCAGGAAGCCGGCGATCACCACGCCGGGCATGACGCCCGCGATGAACAGCTTCGGGATGGAGAGTGTCTGGAAATCGCCATGCAGCGCCACCGCTTCGGGAGGTGGCTGCAGCCCCATGCCGGAAATCCCGAAGATCACCATCGGGATCGAGGGCGGAATCACCACGCCAAGTCCACCCGAAGACGCCGTGACCGCCGAGGCATATCCCCGGTCATAGCCGCGCTTGGCCATCGCCGGAATCATCAGCATGCCGACCGCCGCCGTGGTGGCAGGTCCGGAGCCGGAAATCGCACCGAAGAACATGCAGGCAAACACCGTGGCAGCGGCAAGTCCCCCGGTCACCGGGCCGGCAAAGGCCTCGGCGATATCGACAAGACGACGCGAGATGCCGGCGGCCTCCATCAGCGCCCCGGCCAGAATGAAGGCCGGCAATGCCATCAGCGGGAAGGCGCCCACCGAGGTAAAGGCGATCTGCACGAAGGCCATCGGGTTCTCGCCGATGCTCAGGTAGGTCGCCAGTGCCGCGACCCCCAGCGAGACGGTGATCGGTGCGCCAAGCACCAGCAGCAGGAAGAAGACGCCAAACAGGATATAGATGATGGTGGAATCGATCATGGTGTCCCGCTCCCGCGCTTGTCGTCATCATTGACGGATGGTCCTGTCTGCTTCAGCTCCTGCATTGCCTGGGAATCCGGGTCCACGATGTCTTCCTTGCGCACGAACTTGAGATAGTTGGTCTGGAGAATGCGCACCGTCATGGCGGTAAAGGCCAGCGGCAGAATCAGATAGAAGTACTTCATCGGCACGCCCATCGTCTGCGACTTCCAGAACAGGTTCATCTTGTTGAACACGAAGTCGTAGCTGTAATAGATGAACACCGCATTGAAGGCGATCCAGATGATATCGGTGAGTACGCCACAGGCGGTTTCCACCCAGCGCGGCAGAAAACGGAACTGGAAGGTCACGCGGTTGTGCGCCGACATGCGGGTGGCATAGACCGCCCCGAGATAGGCAAACCACACGAAGGCATAGGTCGCCAGCTCGTCTCCCCAGGGAATCGAGTAGCTGAAAAGGTTACGCAGCATGATCTGCGCAAAGAGAATGATGACGAACACCACCAGCAGGAACTGGCAGAGATAATTCTCGAGATTGTCCAGACACTTCAGAAATATCCGCATGCAGATACGTCTCCTGACATCGATGGCGTTCGCCACCCCCTGCCTGGCGCCCTTCGCAGGACGACAGACAGGGGAATGACGGACGGGCCGTTGAAAGCCTCAGCAGCTCAGCGCGTCATCAGGGAGCGGTGGACGGATCACGCCCGAGTGTCTCGAGCACTTCCACCAGCTTGTCGCGCCCACCGATGCTGTCGTAGAAGTCCGGCCAGATGCTGGACGCCTTGGCGATCCATTCCTTTTCGTCATTGGCGGGCTGGGTGATGGTCATGCCGTGCTCTTCCACCAGTGATTTCTTGATGGAATCCTCGGTGGCCAGCAGGTAGTCGTAGCTGTGGGACGTCGCCTCTTCACCCGCCGCCAGCACCAGCGTCTGCTGCTCTTCGCTCAAGCTCTGGAAGGTGCCTTCGCCCATAATCAACGGTTCCATCGAGAACACGTAACAGCTGTCGGTGACGTGGTTCTGCACTTCATAGAACTTCATGGCATCGATGGTGATGTAGGGATTGTCCTGGCCATCGACGACACCCTGTTGCAGGGCGGTGAAGGTCTCGGACCACGCCAGCGGGTTGGGATTGACGCCCCAGGACTGGTAGGAGGAGATCATGATCTCGTTCTTGGGCACGCGGATGACCATGCCGGCCAGGTCCTCGGGTGAGGCGACGGCCTGCTTGGAATTGGTCAGACGACGGCAGCCGGAATAGGCCCAGCCCAAAATGCGGATACCGGAATCGCGCAGGGTATTGTCACGCAGCTCATCGCCGATCTTGCCGTGGGTCAGCGCCTTGGCATCGTCAGGGCCGTGGATGACATACGGCAGGGTCAGCACGCCGACGGTCGGCGAGAAGGGCGTCAGGTTGTTGATCGCCACCACTGACAGATCCACCAGGCCCATGCTGGCGTTGTTGACGGTGTCCTGCTCGCTGCCCAGCTGGCCGTTGGGGAAGAGGTCAACCTTGATGTCACCGCCGGACTTCTCTTCCACCAGGCTTGCGAAGGTCTTGCCCAGCTCGTACTGGGTGCCACCGGCGGCGTCCCCCAGGGCCATCTTCCAGGTCGCGGCATTGGCGCCCCCGGCCATGGCCAGACTCGCGGCCGTCACCGCGACGGCCAATGACGCCTTGAGCGCGCTGGCGCCAGAGAAGTCGCGGAGGTCTGCTGATTGGGTCTGTGTCGAGTCGATCATCTTGTCTGTCCCGTCGTTATTGTTGTTGCGGGCTCCTGACGGCTGCGTGTGACCGCGAGCGTGGCACTGCACCGGCACTCGTCAATGACGCCCTCTCTGCCTCCCACCTCCAGCAGTGTCGGTCTGTCATTCACGAGGTCCATCACACACTCATCTGCAGCCCTCAAGAGAGGGAGTGGGAAGTCGCGTCGTGCTGTCACTGTTCTTGCCACTTCACTTTCTTCCCCTGCGCCAGACCTCCATAGAACCAGTCCACTCCCATCGATGGGGCCAGTCTCGCCAGGCGCTTGCCCTGCCCCGCGCCGTCTGCCTCAATGAGGGCATTCCCGACGCATGACGAGGCGATCAAGCTCACCGCCCGCCCTGGACATGACGGGACAGGCAGGTATGAAAAATGCATGAAAAACGGGGACTTCCACGAAGATCCCCGCGACAACAACAGAGAAGATGCATGAGCCACCCGCTGTTTCACCTCGATGCCTCGCGCAAGGAAAGTCTGCAGTTCCAGATACGCGAGCAGATCTCGCAAGCCATTCTCGAGGGCCATCTGCCCCGCGATGAGGCACTGCCCTCCAGCCGCAAGCTGGCCCGCGAGCTGAATGTCGCGCGCAATACCGTGATGCTGGCCTATGACCAGCTGCTGGATGACGGCTTCCTGATCGCGCGCCAGCGCAGCGGCTATTTCATCAACCCCGACATTCTCAAGGGCCGCGCCGACACGCCGGTACGCCTCAATGACATCGACGCCGACAGCCTCGACTGGGATGAGCGCCTGGCCATCAAGCCCTCCGTGCAACGTGCCATCGAGAAACCCGGCGACTGGCACCAGTACGACTACCCCTTCCTGTATGGCCAGCTGGACCCGGAATTCTTCCCCACCCAGCACTGGCGGGAATGCAGCCGGGACTCGATGAGCGTGCCGTCGATCCGCAGCTGGTCGGTGGACCACATCAATCATGATGACCCGTTGCTGGTCGAGCAGATTCACCAGCGGCTGTTGCCACGCCGGGGGGTCTGGGCAAGCCCGGAGGAGATCCTGATCACGGTGGGGGCACAGCAGGCGCTGTGGATCAGCTGCATGCTGCTGCTCAAGCAGGGCCAGCGCTTCGCGATGGAAAACCCGGGCTACGTCGACATGTACAACATCGCGCGTACCTTCACGGACGACATCCAGCTGCTGCCCATCGACGGCAAGGGCCTGCAGCCGGTGGAATCGCTCAAGGACTGCCGGCTGGTGTTCGTCTCGCCCAGTCACCAGTCGCCCACCGGCGTGACCTTGCCGCTGGAGCGCCGCCGCCAGCTGCTGGACATGGCCGAGACGGGCAATTTCCTGATCATCGAGGACGACTACGAGAGCGAGAGCAACTACGCCGACAACCCGACGCCAGCGCTCAAGAGTCTCGACCGCCACAAGCGGGTCATCTATGTCGGCAGCCTCTCCAAGACCCTCGCCCCCGGCCTGCGTCTGGGCTACATGGTCGCGCACCCCACGCTGATTCGTGAGGCGCGTGCACTGCGCCGCCTGATGCTGCGACATCCGCCGACCAACAATCAGCGCGCGGTGGGACTCTTCATCGCGCGGGGCTATCACGACAGCCTGCTCAACCAGATGCATCAGGTGATGCAGCGCCGCTTCCTGGTGATGCGCGACGCCATCCTGCGTCACCTGCCGATGATGAGCACGCCCTCCACCTATGGCGGTTCCTGCTTCTGGATGCACGGGCCGGCCAGCCTGGACGCCCATCGACTGGCCGCCCTCGCCCGCCAGCAGAGCATTCTGATCGAGGTGGGCGATCTGCATTTCTTCTGCGATCGCGATCGTCATCGCCACTACTTCCGCCTCGGCTTCTCGGCGATTCCGGAATCGCATATCGAAGCCGGCATCATGAAACTGGCCGAGCTGGTGCCACTGGCGATGCAGGCACCCGAAAGAGTCACTGACATGAGCGCCTGATTCTCGACAGGCACTAATGGCAAATGATTATCCTATAGCTAAAAAAAAGACTCCCTGACTGGCCAAAAAACTTGGCAATCAGGGAGCCTCTTGTCCTTCAGGCAACCTCACTTGCAGGCTACTGCGCCTCGTCCTTCATCGCATACCAGCGATACAGGCAACGCTGGCCAGTACGGCGGAATGGCGCGAACAGCGGCGACTCCACCTTGTTGAGCACATTGGGATACGGCAGGCGCGACTGGAAGATCGGCAACACCAGGTCCGCCGCGTCCCTGGCGATCCACTGGGCGAGACGCTTGCCCGCCTGGGCGGAATACATCACGCCGTTGCCGCCATAGCCCATGGCGTAATAGACGCTCTGCTTTGGGTCCGGCTGATGGATGCGCGGCATCATGTCGTGACTGACATCCACCCAGCCCCACCAGGAGTAATCGACCTCGATGCCGGTCAGCGCCGGGAACTTGCGATGCATGTCGGCGATCAGCAGCTGCTCGTATTGCGCCTTGGGCGCGTCACGGCCTGACACGGCACTGCGGCTGCCGATCTGCAGGCGGTTGTCCGGCAGCAGGCGGTAGTAATGGCGCAGCACGCGAGTGTCGGTGAGCACCTGGTGGGTATGAAAGCGTGTCGCCTCGATTTCCTGCGCCGTCAGCGGGCGCGTCACCAGCGAGTTGGAGAGCACCGGCATCAGGCGCTTGTCGAGCTCCGGATGCAGCTTGCCGGAGGTGTAACCGCCGGTAGCCATACCCACCGAACGCGCCTTGACCACGCCACCCGGCGTTCTCAGATAGTGAACGCCATCGCGGGTCTCCCAGCTCTCCACCGGGCTTGCCGGGTGTACCTTCACCCCCAGACGTCGCGCCTTGCGCAGATAGCCGAAGGCCAACTTGCCCGGGTGCACGCCGATGCCTTCCGGCTCGTGCATCGCGCCGCAGGCCTCTTCATCCCCGACCCACTCGTTGCGCACCGTGGCGCCATCGATGATGCGGGCATCGTAGTGGAAGGTCTCGCGCAACAGGCGCGCCTCCTTCTCCAGCCCCGGCATCATGCGCTCGCGGTGGGCGATGTACAGATGGCCGCCCGGCTGCGGATCGCAGTCGATGTCCTTGATCAGTTCCTTGAAATTCTCCATGCCCTCGACGCACTCGCGATGCAGGCCATGGGCGGCCTCGAGACCATAACGCTCGATCCACTGCGAACGCTTGAGGCGACCGGTGGCGCACTGCGCCTGGCCGCCATTGCGGGTCGAGCAGCCCCAGCTGACCCGATTGGCCTCCAGCACGGTGGCCTTGATGCCGTATTTCTCGGCCAGCACGATGGCGGCGGTGAGTCCGGTGAAGCCGGAGCCGACGATCACCACATCGGCGTCGATATCACCCATCACCGGGCCATCATCCTGCGGCGGCTCACCGGCGGTGGCGACCCAGTAGGTCGGCGCGTAGTCGCGCCCTTCGCCGGGGGTGGCGCTCACCAGCGGGTCATAGGCCGGGTCATACGGCTGAGAAGCCTGAGTGGCCGGGCGCTGCTCTGACTCACTGCCCACCTCATCTGGCCGGGCGCCGTGCTGCACGATAGTTTCCATCTCGAACACCTCCTCTCACCCGCAGGGCGCGCATGCCATGACCTGACGCCATAACGTGCTGCCCCGGGGCAAAGACAGCTTCAGAAACCGCTTCCCTGATCGATGCGCCGCTGGCGCTCAGACATTGACGGGCGGACGATTCTTGCGGAAGGCGTTCTTGATCGCGATCTTGCCGTCACGCAGCGTGAAGGCATCGATCATGCGCGCTTCGCTGCGCGCGCCATCGGCGGTGGTGCCGGTGTAGGTGCTGATGACGAAGCCACGCTCGCCATCGGCGAAGATTTCCGCGTCGATCCACTGGGCATCCGGCGCGTTCTGCCAGGCAGCGGAGAGGCCCGCGCGCACTGCGTCCTGACCGGCGAAGGTCTTGCCTTCGAGTTCCGGCCCGGCGATGGCGAGGAATTCGCAGTCATCGGTCATCATCGACAGGCAGTCGTCGATGTCGTGACGGTTGAGGGCATCGCAGAAGGCACTCAGCAGTTCGATGGTGGCTTGGTGGGTCATGGGTCGGGCTCCGCAGTCTTGTTGTTGGGCTTGTTGGTCGAGCGTGTCGTTTGAGCAAGGGCATCAGCGATCGCTGCGCCATACCCCGAGACTACGCCCCTGCCATCACTGCCCTTTAGCACCAGTTGGCGGCCAGCGATTGGGCCAGTTGGCGCCATTGCGGCGTGCCTGGTGCCAACTGGACCCATCGTCCCCGCAAGCCCGCACGAGACAGCGGGGTCAACTCGCCAGAGCGGTGGCGATCTCGACTCCCGGCGGCGTGAAGGCCTGAGCCGACATGAAGCTCTCGCGGCCCAGCAGAATGTCACTGAGCAGACGCGTGGCAGCCGGCGCCAGCACCAGGCCGTTACGGTAGTGGCCCGCATTCACATAAAGCCCTGCAAGCCCCGGCACCGCGCCGATGAAGGGCGTGCCATCCGGCGTGCCCGGGCGCAGGCCCGCCCAGTGATGCTCCGGTTCAAGCTCGCCGAGTGCTGGCAGAATGCTCGCGGCGCTGGCATGCAGTGACTCGCGTGCCTCTAAGGTGGTGGACTTGTCGAAGTCCTGATGCTCCAGGGTCGAGCCGATCAGAATCCGCCCATCGGCGCGCGGAATCACGTAGCGCCCATCGCACAGCACCACCCGCGACAGCAGCGGGTCTTCCACGCGGCAAAGCCCCGCCGCCACCGGGTTGAACACCATCATCTGGCCCTTCACCGGGCGCACCGGCAGCAGTACACCGGCTGCGGCCAAGAGCCTGCCGCTCCAGGCGCCGCCACATACCACGACGTTGTCTGCGCTGACGGTCTCATCAACCAGCCGTGCGCCCGTGACGTGGTGATCCGCGCCGATCATCAGCTCCTGCACCTCGCAGCCTTCGCGCACCTCGACACGCACATGCGCCAGCAGACGCGCGCGCAGCGCCTGTCCGAGGCGCGGATTGCGGATACTGCCCAGCGTCGGCATCCACAGCGCCTGCTCATGGCCCGCCGCCAGATGCGGCTCGCGCGCGTAGAGCGCCTCCCGCTCGATCACCTCCAACGGCTTGTGCTGGGTGCGTGCCCAGTCCAGCGCCAGTGCCTCATCCTCCACCCGCAGGTAGATCAGGCCCTTCTGGCGGTATTCGGGGTCGATGCCGGTGGCCTCCTTGAGCGCCTCGGCAAGCCTGGGGTATTCGCCTTCTGACCAGCGTGACAGCGACGAGATGGCACTCGAGTAGCGCCACGGATACAGCGGCGAGACGATGCCGCCCCCGGCCCACGACGCCTCGCGTCCGCATTGGCCGCGCTCCAGCAGCGTGACCGTCTGGCCGGCCTCGGCCAGCTGCCACGCCATCATCATGCCCATCACGCCGCCACCAATGATCAGGGTATCGCTCATCTGCCTTGCTCCTGCGGGGGAATGAATAATCACAAATCTCATATTTCGATACGATTTGCATTATTTTTAGAAACAAAGCTATATTCAAGCCATTGCCGCTGCCCGGTTTCCTGCGTCTCCGCGACAGGTCTGCCGACCTCCCCGATACAGGTCTGCCTGGCAGCCACCGACAAGAATGACGAGGGAGACACCCCGTGAGCGACGCCACCACGATGCATCATGCCAGCGCCGACCCGCGCAATGACCAGGCCAATGCCGAGCAGCCACTGCCCGCCGGTCAGTTGCAGCCCACTGAGCTGCGCGGCGTGCGCGAGCTGTTCGGCATCGACAGTGATCTCAAGGTGCCGGTCTTTCTGGAGCGCGACGCCCACGTTCCGGAAATCGATACGGCTTATCGCTTCAATCCCGATGTCACCCTCGCCATCCTCGCCGGCTTCACCAACAACCGTCGCGTGATGGTTCAGGGCCTGCATGGCACCGGCAAATCGACCCATATCGAGCAGATCGCCGCGCGCCTCAATTGGCCGTGCCTGCGCGTCAATCTCGATGGCCATGTCAGCCGGCTGGATCTGGTCGGCAAGGACGCCATCGTGATTCGCGACGGCGTGCAGGTCACCGAATTCCAGGAAGGCATCGTACCCTGGTCACTGACCCGCCCCATCGCACTGATCTTCGATGAGTACGATGCTGGCCGCCCGGACGTGATGTTCGTCATCCAGCGCATTCTGGAGCGCGACGGCCACTTCACGCTGCTGGATCAGAACCGCGTGATTCGCCCACACCCGCAGTTCCGGCTGTTCGCCACCGCCAATACCGTGGGGCTGGGCAATCAGGATGGGCTCTATCACGGCACCCAGCTGCTCAACCATGCGCAGATCGACCGCTGGAACATCGTCGCCAAGCTGGATTACCTGCCGCGTGATGAGGAAGTGAAGATCGTGCTGGCCCGCGTGCCGGCCAAGGACAACGAGCGTGGCCAGGCGCTGATTCGCGCGATGGTCGCGGTGGCGGACCTCACCCGCAAGGGCTTCGCCAATGGTGATCTGTCGAGCCTGATGTCGCCGCGTACCGTGATCACCTGGGCGGAGAACTGCGAGATCTTCCGCAACCCGGCGCTGGCCTTCCGCCTCTCCTACCTCAACAAGTGCGATGAGCATGAGCGCCCGCTGGTCGCCGAGTTCTATCAGCGCTGCTTCGCCAGGGAGCTTGAGGAATCCGCGGCACTGATGGAGAGCGATCTGATGAGTGAACAGGACATCGACAAGGGAGCGCGGGCATGAGTGCGGCCCAGCAGTTACGCCGTCGTCAGCAGTATCTCGAGGAGCTTGCGGCGGCGAGTCTCGGGGCACTCAGCGGCCAGGCCGGCTGGGCCTATCGGGGGCGGCGCCTGAGTCGGCATGCGCAGGCGCTGCCATTGCGCACGCCGCATCTGCGCCTTGAGGAGGATGACTGCACGCTCGACAACTATCGCGCGGTCAGCGATGCCATCGCGCTGCGCCTGCTCCACACCGACGAGGCGCTGCATCTGGCGGCGCGCCCGGCGCTGCCGGAAACCCGCCTGATCTATGACCTGCTGGAACAGCTGCGCGTCGAGGCGCTGGTCGATCCTGACATGCCCGGCGTGAAGGAGAATCTGGCGCGGCGCTTCACCGACTGGTGCCTGGCCTTCTATCACGCGGGCCTGACCGAGACGAGCAGCGGCATTCTGATATACAGCGTCATCCAGTCGTGCTGGTCGCGCCTGATGGCCTGTGCGGTGATCCACGAGACGGAGGATTACATCGAGACGACGCGCGCCTCCTTCTATCAGGCGCTGGGCGCTGACATGGCGGGACTGAGACGCACGCGTTTCGATCAGGCGGCCTATCAGCAGCACGCGCTGAACATCAGCCTGTGGCTGGAGCAGGAACTGGCCGAATCGCTGGAGGAGCAGGACGGCGAGGAAGATGACGACTCCGATGCCAGACAACGCTTCGCGCTGTTTCTGGAAAACGAGGATGAAGAAGCGAGTCTGCTCGAGGAGCAGGCGGCATCGCCGCTGCTGAGTCATCGGCGTGGCGCGCCGGAGGAATTGCTACCCTATCAGGTGTTCACCACGGCCTATGACCGCGAGCTGGAACCGGCCAGGCGCATGCGCGCCGCGCTGCTCGATGAGTATCGTCAGGCGCTGGATACGCGTCTGGCGGAACAGAAGATCAACGTGCGGCGCCTGGCACGTCAGCTGGCGCGCCATTTCAGCTCGCCACAGCGTGAGGGGTGGCACTTCGGTGAGGAGGAAGGAGTCATCGATGGGCGGCGGCTGAGTCAGGTGATTTCCTCGCCGGCCGAGCGGCGGGTCTTTCAGCGCGAGCGCTGGGTGCCCGAGGCCAGTGCCCAGGTCAGCTTCCTGATCGACTGCTCCGGTTCGATGAAGGTGCATGGCGAGGCGGTGGCGATGCTGATCGAGATTCTCACCCGCGCGCTGGACATGGCCGGTGTGCCCACCGAGGTGCTCGGCTTCACCACTGGCGCCTGGAATGGTGGCCGCGCGCTCAAGGACTGGCGACGCGCCGGCAAGCCCGTGCGTCCGGGTCGCCTGAATGAAGTGCAGTATCTGATCTTCAAGCCCGCCTCACTGGCGTGGCGACGTGCGCGCCGCCACTTCGGCGCCCTGCTCAAGGCCGATCTCTACCGCGAAGGCGTGGATGGCGAAGCCGTGCAATGGGCCTGCTCACGTCTCGCCGACCATGCCTCTGCGGGGCTAACCGGAGCCTCTGCCGACGAAGGCGCGCGCCGTCTGCTGGTCGTCATCTCCGATGGCAGCCCCTGCGACAGCGCCACCAACACCGCCAATGACGAACAGTACCTCGACAGCCACCTCAAGCAGGTGGTCGCGCAACAGACCCACTCCGGCCGCCAGGCCATCCTCGGCCTCGGCGTCGGGCTGGATCTCAGCGCCTACTACCCCAACCAGCTGATCATCGATCTCGAACGCACCCTCGACAACGCCCTCGCCGATGAAATCGTGTATCACATGGCGATGGCGTGCCGGCATCAACGAGTGTAATGAGCTGGCAGCTTTGCTGGCCATCTATATACTTGGTTTGGAGACAGTCATCTTTGTTAACATAATCTTTAATCCTAATCGGTATATGTGTTAATCTGAGAAAAATTTATATCCTCGTATAAAATTTTTGTATTATCAAAGGTTAAGCCACATCAAAACTTCTCATTAACCTAAATAAGGCACAACTTTTTATGTTTGAAAACTTTGATCCCTTACGTATAAATGATATTCAGCAAACAGATGAGAGCGCCTTAACTAAGCGATATAAGCGCAGCATCCACTCTATATTACATTCATATGTAGGGTGGTATGACCCATTCGCTGAACTAATACAGAATGCTTTGGACTCCGTAGAAAAACAATACAACCTAGAGAAATATGATAAAAAAATAAGAGTAATAATAGATGAAGAAAAACTACAATTAACTGTTACTGATAACGGAATTGGCTTAGATAAAGCTTCTTATCAAAAATTTCTAGCACCTCATGAATCATTTAAGGATGGCGGAGAAAGGGGGAGCAAGGGAGTAGGTGCTACTTATCTCGCTTATGGTTTCAACTTTATCAGAATTGATACAAAAACTAAACATTTCAACGCGTGTGGTGAGATGGAAGGTGCCCGCCGCTGGTTACATGATGAAAATGCCAGCGCTAATCCGGAAGTGTACTCTACAGATAATCCACATATCGACGATGAGTTTTCAAACTTTAAACATGGTGTATCAATTACAATTAATTTCGACAATACAACAAAGCCATATATGCTATCTTGGCCTGGATTAAAAGATGCAGAATCATGGTATGTTGCCTTGGCAGTAAAAACCGCCATTGGAGCTGTATTTAAGTCAACAGATGTAGATATAACTATTACCCATATAAGCGCATCTGGAAAGATAACAGAACATATCACTCATAAAACCGGCTATATGCTACCGCACTTACACTTCTCTAAAATAGTTGAATATGGGGAAGTAATGCACATCATGGAGAATAACTTTAAGCAACACGGAGCTTCAACTAAGCTACCAGCTAGAATTAAGAACTTAGATGCTGTTTTCTTTGATTGGAATCAAAGCGAAATATTACACTATGTTGAGAAGCTCACTCCGGATGAAATAAACAGAGTAAAAGATCACAATATAAAAATCATTGGTTCCTTTATGTTTGGTGCTAAAGCATGGAAAAGGATAGCGGAGGAGAAGGTAGAATACAGAAAAACAGCAAATATTTACTCTGCCGGAATCCAGATGGCTGCCGACAATATGCCGCAAGGAGAATTAATTCAAATTCCACTAGATCGCTACATTGGCCGTCAAAATCAAGTTCATATCGTAGTTCATTTCAGTAATTGTGTTGTTGACTTAGGAAGAAAAGGATTTGATCGCGAGTTAGTAGATATAGCCAAGTCAATAGCTAAAAAAATTGTTGAGAAAAATTTCACAAAAATCCGTGACTGCTTACGCAACGACGATGTAAAAAATAAAAGTATTATCCATGGTGAGAAAGTCGATTCATGGAAGAAGTCTCTCGAGAATCACGAAAAAACATCTCCCTTATCCTTGGTTAATGAGAATTTCTTTATACCAGTCAATGAAATTTCTATTTCATCAGAACCATCCAGAGAGCAAGATGTAATTGCTCTATTCAACCAATTAGTAGCGGGTGGCGTAATAAGAGGTCTCACTGTCGTCGCAACGAATGAAATGAGCACGTACGATGGTGCTTTTAGAATACGCATTGGGCCAAATTATGAAAACCATGTTTACGATGAAAAAATAAATCCTTTAGGAATTTCAGAAGAAATCATTTCAGACTACAGAGACGAACATCCTGATGGAATTATATCTTCAAAGCTAAACATATTAGAATACAAGTATACACTCAACGGACTAATATCTGACATAACAACTGGAGATAAAAAAGCAGCTGATATAGACTTAGCTATTGCATGGGCATCAGGAAATGACTATAAAAAATTGTTCACTATATCGTCTCTTCTATTAACAGGTGGAAGTGAAGACAGGACTTTCCATGGAATAACACACATGCTATTAGATGAATATGGCAATAAGGTAATGGATCTAATACTACTTCGTGATTTAATCGGACACTTGAATGACCCTATTGTTGAAAGCTCTAAACAGCAACAGTACAGCGAAGATTGATACACTAACCCTCTAAAATAGCTAGGGCTTTTATTAATAAGCCCTAGCTCTATAAATCTAACCGCCTTATTAATTCTCTCATCGACTTAAAGCCAATCAATGCCGGCACGCGACCTTTTACTCATTACACAACTGATAAATTAATGCTGTGCCTGCACGACAGTCACCGCAATGACATTGAGGATGTCGGCGGTGGAGCAGCCGCGCGAGAGGTCGTTGGCGGGTTTGGCGAGACCCTGGAGCAGCGGGCCGATGGCTTCTGCGCCGCCGATGCGTTCGGCGAGCTTGTAGCCGATATTGCCGGCTTCCAGATTGGGGAACACCAGCACGTTGGAGGTGCCCTTGACCCGTGAGGTGGGCAGCTTGCGCTCGGCGATTTCCGCCACGATGGCGGCGTCGAGCTGCACGTCTTCATCGATGGCGATCTCCGGGCGTTGCTCCCGCACGAGATGCGCGGCCTGAACCACCTTGTCCACCGAAGCGTGATGCGCGCTGCCATTGGTGGAGAACGACAGCATCGCCACCCGTGGGTCTTCCCCGAGCAGGGCCTGAGCGCTGTCGGCAGCGGCCAGCGCGATCTGCGAAAGCTCTTCCGCGTCGGGGTCGATCACCAGCCCGCAGTCCGAGAAGATCATGCCGCCCTTCAGGTTGTGGAACGGCTTGCACAGCATCATCAGAAAGAAGCTGGAGACCAGCTTGCTGCCCGGCGCCAGGCCCAGTAACTGGATGGCGCTGCGCACCACATCGGCGGTGGTATTCACCGCCCCCGCCACCGAGCCATCCGCCAGCCCTTCGCGCACCAGCATGTTGGCGAACGTCAGCGGATCACGAATCTTCTCGGCGGCCTGCTCCGCCGTCATGCCCTTGGCCGCGCGATGGGCGTGCAGCGCCTCGGCAAGCCTGGCGGTGTGCTCGGAGGTGGCGGGGTCGATCAGCTCACAGCTTCCCAGCGAGCCATCCTCGAGCCCGGCTTCTCTGGCGGTGGCGGCGATGACGGTCGGGTCGCCCACCAGCATCACCTGCGCCAGGCCCTGCTCCGCCGCGCTCACCGCCGCCTGCACCACCCGCATGTCCTGCCCTTCACAGAGCACGATGCGACGCGGGTCTGCCTTGGCCCGCGCCAGAATGTTGTTGAGTGCCTTCATGTCTGTCTCCTCGCTGCCCCTGCAGGCAGCCGACACATCCAAAAAGCCCCGGACATCAGAAATGGCCGGGGCAAGGGAGAGGTTCCGTCTAGCTTGCGTGTTGCGCCATGTTCGCTTGCGCGCCTGTCCACTCAGGCGCGCAAGGGCCGGGCGTTACACGTAATCCTGATACTTCTCGAGCAGACGCACCGGCTTCTTGAGGGCGTCGCGGCGGAACGGGTCGCCCAGTTCACGCGTACACATCACCTCGATGACGCAGGTCTTGCCGTCGTTCATCTGCATGTCGATGGCCTTCTTGAGCGCCGGGCCCACGTCTTCGAGACGGTCGACGGTGATGCCTTCGGCCCCCATGGAGCGCGCGATCTCGGCGAAGCTCTGGTTGTCCAGCTCACCGGCGACGAAGCGACGGTTGTAGAACTCGACCTGGTTCTTCTTCTCGGCGCCCCACTGACGGTTGTGGAAGACGACGGCGGTGACCGGAATGTCGTGACGCACGGCGGTCATGATTTCCATCAGGCTCATGCCCCAGGCGCCGTCACCGGCGTAGGCGATGGCCGGACGTTCCGGCGCGGCGGTCTTGGCACCCATGATGGTCGGCAGAGCGTAGCCGCAGTTGCCGAAGCTCATCGGGGCGAAGAAGCTGCGCGGCTTGTCGAAGCGCAGGTAGCTATGGGCCACGGAATTGATGTTGCCGATGTCGGTGGAGACCATGACATCTTCCGGCATGGCCTTTTCCAGCTCGCGCAGGACCTGACGCGGGTGCAGGTATTCTCCGCCGGAGAACGGCTTCTCGTCCTTGGCCTCGTCGATGGCGTCGAGGCTGAAGGCGTCCTTCTCGTGGGTCCACTCGTCAAGCTCAGCTTCCCAGGCGGCCTTCTCTTCGCGGATGGTGCTGAGACGCGAATCCTTGGTGGCATCGCACTCGAGATTGCGACCGGACAGGCGCTCGGTCAGGGCGATGGCCGCTTCACGCGCGTCACCGCAGATGCCGACGGAGATCTTCTTCACCAGGCCCAGCATCTTGTGGTCGGCGTCGATCTGGATGATCTTCGCGTCCTTCGGCCAGTAGTCCATGCCGTGCTGCGGCAGGGTACCGAACGGCCCGAGACGCGTGCCCAGCGCGATGACGACATCGGCCTGGGAGATCAGCTTCATGCCCGCCTTGGAGCCCTGATACCCGAGCGGGCCACACCACAGCGGGTGGCTGGCCGGGAAGGAATCGTTGTGCTGGTAGCTGTTGACCACCGGCGCGCCGAGACGCTCTGCCAGTGCCTTGCACTCCTCGACGCCATCCGCCATCACCACACCGCCACCGGAGACGATGACCGGGAACCTGGCGCTGGCCAGCAGCTCGGCTGCCTCATCCAGACTCTTGCTGCCACCCGGGCCACGGTCCACGCGTGCCGGCTTGGGAATCTCGCACTCGATCTCGCCGTAGAAGTAGTCACGCGGAATGTTGAGCTGGGTCGGGCCCATCTCGGACATGGCGCGATCAAAGCAGCGGCCGGTGTATTCCGCCATGCGCGACGGGTGGGTGACGTGGCCCTGGTACTTGGTGAATTCCTGGAACATCGGCAGCTGCTTGCATTCCTGGAAGCCGCCCAGGCCGATGCCGGTGGTGCCGGCTTCCGGGGTGACGATGACCACCGGGCTGTGCGCCCAGTAAGCGGCCGCGATGCCGGTGACGCAGTTGGAGATGCCCGGGCCGTTCTGGCCGATGACCATGCCATGACGACCGGAGACACGCGCATAGCCGTCGGCCATGTGAGCGGCGCCCTGCTCATGCACCACCGGGATCAGACGGATGCCGGCCGGCGCGAAGATGTCCATCGCATCCATGAAGGCGGAACCCATGATACCGAACATGTCGGTGACGCCATTGGCGACCATGGTTTCCACGAAAGCCTCGGAGGGCGTCATCTTCTGCTTGCCCTGCACGACCTTGCGGTTGTCTGCGCTGTCTTGAGTGCTCATGGCGTCTCCAACTATCAATTTTATGTTTATTGGTACATTTAGTTCCGATTACCGAAACATGTGACCAAAATTAGCCCTCACCATGGCGCCCGTCAAGCTAGATTTCATAAAATGATAGAAAACGTGTCTTTTTTAGAAACTTCTTCCGTCCTATGGAGTACTGTTAAAGTAGGCACAGCAACGCAAGGCACTGACGGGCCGAGCGTTTCGGCGCCACACTGCCCAGCGCACGGATTGAAGGAGGGAACAGCCCATGAACAGTGCCACCCAGCCCCAGGCAAGCCTGCCGCGTGCCAGCAAGGACGCTGACAGGGACACCGGCAAGGAAGGCAGCAAGATAGAGGGTGATACACCTGCCCAGCGCCTGCTGGCGCTGCTGGAGGTGATTGCCGCCAAGGATCAGTTCTTCACGCTGCAGGGACTGGTGGAAGAGACCGGCCTGCCCAAGCCGACGCTGCATCGCATGCTCCAGCAGCTGGAAGGCAGCGGCATGCTGCAGCGCGAGGCGGACAACCGCCATTACAGCAAGGGCAGCCGGCTGCGCCGTCTGGCGGAGAACCTGCTGCTCAACGATACCGTGCAGGGCGCGCGCCACGGCGTGCTCAGCCGGTTGATGGAAGAGGTGGGGGAAAGCTGCAACATCACCGCGCTGTCGGGCAGCGAGGTGCTGTATCTGGATCGCGTCGAGACCCAGGCGCCGCTGCGCTTCTATCTGCATCCCGGTTCACGGGTGCCGGTGCATTGCTCTGCCAGCGGCAAGCTGTTTCTGGCCCAGATGCCGCCCGCCCAGCGCCGCCGCCTGCTCAAGGGCACACCGCTGAACGCGATGACGCGCAATACCCTGACCGACATCGACTCCGTCGAGGCCGAGATCGAGCAGGTCCGCCGGCAAGGCTATGCACTGGATGATGAGGAATTCCTGCCCGGACTGGTGTGCATCGCGGTGCTGGCACCCAACCCGGACGGGCCGTCCAACATCGGCGTGGCGATCCAGGCGCCGGTGATGCGTCAGTCGCGCGAGGACATGCTCAAGCATCTGCCGGCACTGGAACGCGCCGCCCGGGACATCGCCGCCATCCAGCGTGGGGCGATACCCTCCGCCTGAGGCCAGCGGGCTGGGCTTGGGCTGATGCTGGCTGGGGCTAGGCTGAAGCTGGGCAGAAGCTGGGCAGCGACAGATACAAGGTCGTGCTTCCCGTGATGCGCGTGAGGGGCTAGCCTAGCGGACTGCCTTCCACACGCCACGTCGAGAACACCATGTCCGCCAGCGATGCCTTGCGTCTTGTCCTGCTTTCCACCCTGTGGGGCATGTCTTTCATCTTCATGCGCGTGGCCGCGCCGGAATTCGGCCCAACCACATTGATTCTGCTGCGCATGGGCATCGGCGCGCTGGTGCTGGCCCCGCTGCTGCTGGGCGCAGGCCGCCTGAAGATGCTGTGGGAACACAAGGGCTCGCTTGCGGTGCTGGGCCTGACCAGTCAGGCACTGCCCTTCTGCCTGCTGGCGCTGGCCACCACCCAGCTGGAGGCCGGCTTCACCTCGCTGATCAACGCCACCACGCCGCTGTTCACCGCGCTGCTGGGCATGGCGCTGTTCGCCACGCCGATCCAGAAGCAACAGTATCTGGGACTGGCCGTGGCCTTCAGCGGGGTCTATGTGCTGTCGAGTGACCGCCTCGATTTCCAGCTCGGCGGCGATGGCTGGTTCATCCTCGCCGCCCTGGGGGCGACCTTCTGCTACGGCTTCGCCTCCAATTTCTCGCGCCAGCGCCTGAGTCACCTGCCCTCACCGGTGCTGGCCGCGGGCAGCTCGCTGATGTCGTCCCTGCTGTTGCTGATTCCGGGCCTGTGGATGTGGCCGCAGGCCAGCGTCAGCCTGGAGGCCTGGGGCAGCGCCATCGCGCTGGCGGTACTCAGCACCAGCCTCGCCTTCCTGATCTTCTTCCGCCTGCTGGCCAGCGCCGGCGCCACCGCGACCACTTCCGTCACCTTCCTGGTACCGGTCAGCGCCCTGCTGTGGGGCAACATGCTGCTCGATGAAGTGATCGATGCGCGCATCCTCACCGGCATGGGCATCACCCTGCTGGGCACCGCCATCGCCACGCGTCTGATTCGCCTGCCGACTCGCCAGAAGGTCGCCTGACGGCTGCCGCGCAATGCCAGAAGGCCCGCCCCTGAACGTGAGGTTCATGGGCGGGCCTTCCGGTTTTAGTGCTTTGTGGATCTGGGGAGCTCAGACGCGGGTCATTCGGGTCAACCGGCTCAGCCGGTCAATCGAATCAGCCCGCCGCTTCCTCGGCGGCGTCCGCCAGCGCTTCAAAGACACGCGCCACGGCTTCCGCGCCCGGGTCGTTGTGGCCGACCAGATGGGCGGCGGGCACATAGGCGGAGCGTCCGGCCCGTGCCTTGGCCATCTCCGCGGTGGCATCCGCCCCTTGGCGGGCGGCGCGTGCCATCGCGGCCCAGTCGATGCGCTCGCCCTGCACCGACGCCTGCTGCTCACCCTGCACCGACGCCTGCAGTGCGTCCAACGCCGGCAACAGCGCATCCAGCAGGCTGCGGTCCCCGCGCACGGCGCCGCCGTAATGCTGCATCCGCCCCACACCGTGATCGAGCGCCTCATGCCAGCGCTGCCCCAGCGAGGCAGGTGCACGGGCGTCTGCCTCGCTGGCTTGCGTCTTCCACCGCGTCGCCGCCGCGGTGAACAGGGTCGAGAGCAGCACGCCACTGGAACCGCCCATGCCGTAGGCCAGCTGCTTGCCGATGGAGGTCATCAGCTCGCCACTGTCACCACAGGCCAGCTCACAGTCCTCCAGCGCTTCCAACACGGCACGGGCACCGCCGGCAAAGGTGGTGCCGGTATCCCCGTCCCCGCTGATGGCATCGAGACGATCGAGATCCACCTCACTGGCCAGCAGGACTTCCAGCACAGCACGCAGCCGCTGCTCGACCTGAGGGTCGCCCGGAAGCGCTACCCTCGCCCGGCCTTCCCGGGCAGCACGCGCCTGGCAATCGGCCTTGGCTCGGGCGCGCTCGGCAAGCGTGGAGGCGTCTTGAACAGCGCGTCCCCCCTCCTGACGAGGCGTGAAATGCGCCAGCGGCACCACCCGCTGAACACCGGGCCAGGCACGCGGCGCACAGCGGGCGTCCAGTGCCTCTTCCAGCAAGCCGTCCAGCGGCAACAGCGTCAGCGAGAAGCCGTGCATGTCCAGTGAGGTCATCAGCGGCTGGGGTCCCACCACGGCGTGAATGCCCAGCGCCTTGAGCGACGGATGCGCCAGCGCCTCGTCGAGCAGGACCGCGCGCTCCAATGCCGAGCAGCCACCCAGATCATTGATCATCAGCAGATGGCCGGTGGCGGGCAGGTCACCCCCGGCCTCCTTGCGCGAGTGCCCCTGTATCAGCGCCGCCACTACCTGATCCATCAGGGCATGCACGTCGCAATCTCCGGCGTGGCTGCCGAACTCCAGCGTGGTGGCGCCCGGCTCGCCATGAATGCCGAGCCCCAGCTCCGGCGCGCGTGGCTCACGCGGCTTGCCGGGATGACGCCCGACATCGAGCGCCATGCCCAAGGTCGAGCAGCTGTCCGCCACCCGGCGCGCCACGGCGGTGACCTCCTCGAGATCCGCGCCGCCTGCCGCCAGTGCCCCGGCGATCTTGTGGACCAGCAAGGTGCCAGCCAGCCCGCGCGGCTGTGGGTTGTCAGGCAGCGCCACATCATCGGCGACGATGACCATCTCGACCTTGAGCCCTTCCTGACGTGCCCGTTCGGCCGCCAGACCGAAATTGAGGCGGTCTCCGGTGTAGTTCTTGACGATCAACAGGGTCCCCGCGTCACCGGTCACCTCTCTGAGCGCCGCGAGCACCGCCTCCACCGTCGGTGAGGCGAACAGCTCACCACATACCGCCGCGGTGAGCATGCCGGCCCCGACAAAGCCGGCATGCGCGGGCTCATGTCCAGAACCGCCGCCGGAAATCAGCGCGACCTGATCGCGCTGCCAGTCATCGCGCACCACCAGGCGCATGCCGCTGTCCGGCGCGGACAGACGCAGGCCGCTGCCATCGGGATGCTGCAACTGGGCACTGCCGGAAAGCGCCGCGCCGATGATATCGCCCGACTGATGGAAGAACTGATTGACGCACTGTCGGCCTGTCTCGTTGTGACTCATCCTTCACTCCTTGAGGACCCTCGCCCTGCTGGTGACATGACGCCTGTCATCTCTCTGCCAGTGTCAGTCAACCATTGCCCATGCGGGATTGCCATCCGACATGACGATCAGTCCCGAGGCAGACAGAGATGACAGGACGATACCGAGCTGACAGAAGCTCCGAGCTGATAGAAGCTCCGAGATGACAGAAGTTCTGAGAGGCAGTGATAGCACAAGCACATGGCAATGCGGCGTCAGCCTGCCATCCGCGCTGTCACTCGTCGATGACCGGGCGGGTGGCGGGGTCACGCGCAGGCGTGAGGGGGGTGGCGCTGTCTGCGCGTGTCGCGGCGGAGGCCTGGGCCAGAGTGTCCAGCGGCGAGGCGACGGGAATCTCGGGAGGCAGACGCGGGGAGGTGCCGGCGGCGTGACGCGCTCTGGAGGGAGAGTCCTGCAAAGCGCTGACGCGGGGCGCCTCGCCATGCCGCAAGGGGGCATGCAGATGGTAGCCGTGCTTGCCGCTGCGCTTGACGCGATACATCGCCTGATCGGCATATTCCAATGCGGTCGCGAAGTTGCCGTTGGCGTCTCGGCCGAAGCAGACCCCGATGCTCAGGCCGATGCTGGCCTGTCCCGTACTGATCTCGAGGGGCTGGCCGAAGCGTGCCAGCCAGCGCCGCACGATCATCTCGATACGCGCCGGTGTCATGCGCGGCAGCTGGAACAGGAACTCATCCCCGCCGAAGCGCGCGGCCAGATGATGATGGACGCCCAGATGATGCAGCTCTTCATTGAGACCGTGGGCGAGCAATACCAGCACTTCATCGCCAGCACGATGTCCCAGCGCATCATTGACCTGCTTGAAGCCATCCACGTCGATGAACAACAGCGCACTGTCGTCCGCCAGCTGACGCTTGAACCAGCCATTGATGGCCTGGCGATTGGAAAGTCCCGTCAGTGCATCGGTGCTGGCCAGGGCATTGAGGCGAGTCTCGTAATCCTTCTCGTGGCTGATGTCGGTATGGGTGCCCAACAGCCGCAGCGCCTTGCCATTCGCGTCACGTTCGACGACTCGTCCCCTGTCCGCGACCCAGGTGATGCTGCCGTCTCGGGCCAGCATGCGATGCACCACCTGATAGACTTCGGTGCGCCCGGCGAGATGGTCCTCGAGATTGGCGAGCACCTCGTCGCGGTCTTCCGGGTGGAGGTGATCTCGCCAGACATCGAAATGAGCGTTCAACTCGCCGGGCTGATAACCCAGCATGCGCCCCCAGCGATAGTTGAAGATGGTGAGCTTGCCGGTGGGAACTTCCAGCTGCCAGAGACGCAGACCCGTGCCGTCGAGGGTCGACGACAACTTCTCCTCCAGACTCGCGACACGGCGCTCCAGACGTGCCTTGTCGCGCTCCATCTGCTGGATCGTGGCCTCAAGCGACTGCTCACGTAGACTCTTGCGTGTCATTCCCTCGTCCCCGGTTGACTCCCTGTCCCGCTACCCGTCACCCCCCCGGATAGCCTCGCGGGGGAATCACATTCCCGATCCCCCGCGTGATGGCCCAGGCGACATCCCGATGTCGCACCACCTCGGCCTTTGCTGCCTGCATGCCGGTCTGCATGCCCTGTTCACACGCCCTGTTCACACGCCCTGTTCACACGCCCTGTTCACATGCCCTGTCTGCGCAGGGGGTGCAGGGGCGACGTGTCGCTCCGGTCGCTCGGGGATCAGAGGGCCAGTTCGCCACCCTTGTCCACGGCGCGCTGGAAGGCGGCGCGCGCCCGGATGCGCGCCAGCCAGTCCTGGATGTTCGGATGATTCTTGAGCCCCTGACGCGTATCGAGCGCCTGGATCGGGAAGCTCATCTGGATATCGGCACCGGTCAGGGCGTCACCGGCAAGCCAGGGGCGACGTTCGAGACAGGTATCCATGTAGGTGAGGTGCGCCTTGATTTCCGGGCTGATGAACTTGTCATTGACTCCCTTGGCCAGCAGGCGGGCGATCGGACGGAACAACCACGGCACCGGTGGCTTGTCGAGACGCGAGAACACCAGCCTGAGCATCAGCGGCAACATGGCGGAGCCTTCGGCGAAGTGCAGCCAGAAACGGTAGTCGCGCTCGGCCTGAGTCCCGGGGGCTGGCCTGAGGTGGGCACTCTCCCCACTGCCCTGCGAGCCATAGACATCGATGAGGTATTCGATGATGGCGCCGGACTCCGCGACCACGACAGGCGCTCCCGTGTCACCGGACAGCGTGGTGTCGGTGATCACCGGCGCCTTGCCCAGCGGGTGGATGTCCTTGAGTGCCCGGGGCGCACGCATGCTCCCGGCGTCACGGGCATGGATTTCCAGGCGGTATTCCAGATTCAGCTCTTCCAACAGCCACAGAATGCGCTGCGAGCGTGAGTTTTCCAGATGGTGCACCGTGATCATGTCGTCTCCCTGAATCGTGCTTCCTGAACGCAGGCTTCGATGCCGAGTTCGACGAGGATACCCGCCGGGTACCCATCACGTCGGCTCAGCGTTCGAAGATCGTGTCGCCCAGATCATCGATGGTGCGTTTCGCCTTGAGCACGGTCAGCTCCACGGCGCCGTCTTCTCCCGGCACGGTGTCGGAGCGCTCGAAGCGATGCTCCAGCGTCTCGCCCCCTTCCAGTGGCTTGCGAATCACGCCGGAGACCCGGTACTGCCCTTCGTGCTTCTGCGGCATGGCGACGATGAGGTAACCATTGTATTCGACGGCCTCCGGTTCCTTGACCGGCGCAGGCTCGCCTGCGGAAAACAGTTTCTTGAGCATTCCCAGCATGTTGAAGGATCCTTCGGTGGCCGGCCTCTAGTGTCACCGGCATTCACCTGGAAAAAGTGAAAGAAATGAGAGTTTATGATGAGACCCTCAGCATGCCACGCCCCCGTGCCGGGGGAAATGCGACCTTCCCACCAGACACTAAGCCGCATGCCATCCAGGACACGCGCACGGGCATCGCGCTGGCCGCTTGCATGGCGCGGCTTGCATGGCACGACTTGCATGGCACAGATGGCAGAACGCCGGCCCCGTCAGCAGTCCGGGGACTGCCACCAGGGCCGGCGTCTTGATGACCCGACAGACATCGTCATCGGGTCAGATGGGCAGGCGATCTCTCAGCATGCGCATCCGGTGATGCCTTACTCGATGCCACGTCCCTTGCTGGCCGCGATACGCAGGCGCAGGGAATTCAGCTTGATGAAGCCGGCAGCGTCTTTCTGGTCGTAGGCGCCTGCATCGTCCTCGAAGGTCGCGATGGAGGCGTCGAACAGTGAATCCTCGGACTGACGACCCACGACGATGACGTTGCCCTTGTAGAGCTTGAGGCGCACGACGCCGTTGACGACCTTCTGGGACTCATCGATGGCCGCCTGCAGCATGCGACGCTCCGGGCTCCACCAGTAGCCGTTGTACACAAGCTCAGCGTACTTGGGCATCATCTCGTCCTTCAGGTGAGCCGCTTCGCGGTCCAGGGTGATGGATTCGATGGCACGATGAGCACGCATCATGATGGTGCCGCCCGGTGTTTCGTAGCAGCCACGGGACTTCATGCCGACATAACGGTTCTCGACGATGTCGAGACGGCCGATGCCGTTGGCGCCGCCGACCTTGTTCAGGTACTCGAGCACTTCGTGAGCGGCCATTTCCTTGCCATCGATGGCAGTGATGTCGCCCTTGGTGTAGGTCAGGTCGATGTAGGTCGCCTCGTTCGGCGCCTGCTCCGGGCTGACGCTCCAGCGCCACATCTCTTCTTCGCACTCGGTCCACGGGTCTTCCAGCACGCCACCTTCATAGGAGATGTGCAGAAGGTTCGCGTCCATGGAGTACGGCGACTTCTTCTTGTTCTTGGCGTAGTCGACTTCGATACCGTGCTGCTCGCAGTATTCCATCAACTTCTCGCGGGAGTTCAGGTCCCACTCACGCCACGGCGCGATGACCTGGATGCCCGGCTTCAGCGCGTAGGCGCCCAGCTCGAAACGCACCTGGTCGTTGCCCTTGCCGGTCGCACCGTGGGAGATGGCGTCAGCGCCGGTCTCGTTGGCGATCTCGACCAGGCGACGCGCGATCAGCGGACGTGCGATGGAGGTGCCCAGCAGGTACTCGCCTTCGTAGATGGCGTTGGCACGGAACATCGGGAAGACGTAATCGCGGACGAAGGTCTCGCGCAGATCCTCGATGTAGATCTCCTTCACGCCGAGGGCTTCCGCCTTGGCACGCGCCGGCTCGACTTCCTCGCCCTGACCGAGGTCAGCGGTGAAGGTCACGACTTCACAGTTGTAGGTTTCCTGCAGCCACTTGACGATGACTGAAGTGTCCAGGCCGCCGGAGTAGGCGAGAACGACCTTTTGCACGTCGGACATGCTTGACTCCTGAGTTGATGCTTGTAGTTCCCGCGATGCCACCGCCCGAGGACGGGGACGCAGGTGGGGATGGATCGTACGGTCGCGAGGAAGGCCTGCCCAGCAGGTGGCCGCCCGTTGCCACTCGAATCACGATGTGGGGCCGATTATAGCGAGGCTGGCACCTCACCGATACTGCTGACAGGCGCTGTCATGGGCAGAACGGAACCTGGCGTCCCCCTGCCGGGGCCGCCCTGACGCCTGCGCCGCGACGTGTCCGTATCGCCCTGCTACAATTGCTCTCCTTGAGCGCCGGCGAGACGCACGGCGCAGCACGAGACGCAATGACGGGATTGGAGATCTTGATGACCCAGGCGAGCGAGCGCACGCTGATGGCACAACGCTTCCGTGGCTTCCTGCCAGTGGTGGTGGACCTCGAGACAGGTGGATTCAATGCCGCCGGAGATGCACTGCTCGAGATCGCTGCCGTCACGCTGACCATGGATGACGACGGCAACATGGTGCCGGATGCCACCTACGCCTTTCACGTGGCGCCCTTTGAAGGGGCCAATATCGAGCAGTCGGCACTGGACTTCACCGGGATCGATCTGGACAACCCGGTACGCAAGCAGGTGGCCGTGGCCGAGAATCAGGCACTGGGCGAAATCTTCAGCCCGATACGCAAGGCCATCAAGGCACACGGCTGCACACGTGCGGTGCTGGTCGGTCACAACGCGGCCTTCGATCAGGGCTTCCTGAACGCGGCGGTGGAGCGTTGCGGTATCAAGCGCAATCCGTTCCACCCGTTCTCATGCTTCGATACCGCCTCACTTGCGGGTCTGGTCTACGGCCAGACGGTACTGGCCCGCGCCTGCCGCGCCGCCGGCATCGAGTTCGACAACGCCTCCGCCCACTCGGCGCGCTATGACACCGAGCGCACCGCGGAGCTGTTCTGCGCGATGGTCAATCGCTTCAAGGATCTGGGCGGCTGGGATCTGGCGATGAAGGAACAGGGCATGAACGACGAGGTGCCCGCCTCGCTCGAGACGCCTGCCACCTGACAGCCAGGGACTTGCCCGGCCCGGCCGTGCATGACAGCCCTGCGAAATCGCCACACGAAAACGCCCCCGCAGCCAGGCTGCGGGGGCGTTTTGTCTGACAGGCTCCGCTCAGATCAGAACATGTCTGACCCGGGAATACCGATCACTCGGCAGCCGCTTCCTGAGCGGCCTGCTTGATCATCGGCTCCAGCTCGCCGTTCTGGTACATCTCGACCACGATGTCGCAGCCGCCGACCAGCTCGCCGTTGATCCACAGCTGCGGGAAGGTCGGCCAGTTGGCGTACTTCGGCAGCTCCGCACGGATGTCCGGGTTGTCCAGGATGTTGACGAAGGCGAAACGCTCGCCGCACGCCATCACGGCCTGGACGGTCTGGGCGGAGAAACCGCACTGCGGCAGCTGCGGCGTGCCCTTCATGTACAGCAGGATGGGGTTCTCGCCAATCTGCTTCTCGATCGATTCGATGGTGGTGCTCATGTGCAATCCTCGGACGGTGGGCGCAAGGCCCGTGAGTGTCATTCCCTCATTCTACTGAGGGTGAGCCACGAATTCAGCCCCCGATATTGCCCCAGGGCGAGATTGGTGTCTGCAGGGCAGGCCGGCGATGTCGCTGTCGGCAGGCTGACCGGCGCACGCGCGGGGCGAGGCAAGGGCTCTCGATGCCTCGCGAGACGCCTCGGCGTTGCGCCCGCCCGCTCAGCTGGCTAGGATGGCTCTTTTGACAGGCAGCGCCAATCGGGCGCCGTGATCGTCGGCGACTTCCTTCCCTCCGACGCATGGCGCCCTTTTCGATGGTGCTGCCCGAGACCCTGACAGGAGCCCGCTCGATGGCCACCCGGCACTTTCTGACTCTGCTTGACCTTTCTCCGGAAGAACTCGATTACCTGATTCAGCGCGCCATCACCATCAAGGATGGCTTGAAGAAGGAAGGTCCGGTCTACACGCCGTTCGCCAACCGTACCCTGGCGATGATCTTCGAGAAGTCCTCCACGCGCACCCGTGTGTCCTTCGAGACGGCGATGGCCCAGTTCGGCGGCCATGCCCTGTTCCTGTCGCCGCGCGATACCCAGCTGGGCCGTGGCGAGCCGATCGGTGACACCGCGCGCGTGCTCTCCGAGATGGTGGATGGCGTGATGATCCGCACCTTCGCGCACTCCGATATCGAAGCCTTCGCCGATGCCTCCAGCGTGCCGGTCATCAATGCACTCACCGATGACTACCACCCGTGCCAGCTGCTGGCTGACGTGATGACCTGGACCGAGTGCCGTGGCTCCGTGAAGGGCAAGACAGCGGTCTGGATCGGCGATGGCAACAACATGTGCCATTCCTGGATCAACGCCGCACGCCAGTTCGACTTCATCCTGCGCATCTGCTGCCCGGAAGGCTACGAGCCGGACAGCGAGATCGTCGCGGCAGCCGGTCAGCGCGTCAGCATCCACCGCGACCCGCAGGAAGCCGTCCAGGGCGCGGATCTGGTGACCACCGATGTCTGGGCCTCCATGGGCCAGGAAGAGGAGCAGCTCAAGCGCGAAGCCGACTTCGCCGGCTACCAGGTCGATGAAGCCATGCTCGACAAGGCCGCCGATGACGTCATCTTCCTGCACTGCCTGCCGGCACACCGCGGCGAAGAGATCAGCATGGGGCTGCTGGATGACCCGCGCGCCGTCGTCTGGCAGGAAGCCGGCAACCGTCTGCACGCCCAGAAGGCATTGCTCGAATTCCTGATGCTGGGTCGTCAGGACTGAATCAGTCCTGCCTGTCGCCGCCTGCATCCATGCCGGCGGCGACATCGTATGCACAGACAGGCGGGCGCGTGAGCTCAGCGCCCGCCCCTGATGCCCTCGCCGGCTGTTCCACTCGCTGCCCTTCTCGTTTTCTGGACCGACCCGCCATCATGCAACCGCTCCTGCAGATTGATTCTCTGGAATGTCGCTACGACACCACCGTGGTGACCCGTGACATCAATTTCTCTCTCAACAAGGGGGATATCGCCTGCCTGCTCGGCCCGTCCGGCTGCGGCAAGACGACCCTGCTGCGCGCGATCGCCGGCTTTGAACCGGTGGCGGTCGGTGAGATTCGCCTCGAGGGAGAAGTGCTCTCCAGCGCCACCCAGCTGACGGCGCCGGAAGAGCGACACGTCGGCATGGTCTTTCAGGATTACGCCCTGTTTCCGCACCTGAGCGTGGCGGACAACGTGGGGTTTGGCGTACGCCGCATGCCGAAGGCCGAGCGCAATGCCAAGGTAGCGGAACTGCTGACGCTGGTCGGTCTGGGGCATCTGGGCGAGCGTTTTCCGCATGAACTCTCGGGCGGACAGCAGCAGCGCGTGGCCCTGGCACGCGCGCTGGCGCCGGAGCCACGCATCCTGCTGCTCGACGAGCCGTTCTCGAATCTGGACGTGGAGCTGCGCCGTCAGCTGAGCCAGGAGGTGCGCCGGATTCTCAAGCACCTCGGCATCAGCGCGGTACTGGTCACCCATGATCAGAATGAAGCCTTCGCGATGGCGGACCAGATCGGCGTCATCCATGCCGGGCACCTGCAGCAATGGGATACGCCGTTCAATCTGTATCACGAGCCGGCCACGCGCTTCGTCGCCAACTTCATCGGTCAGGGCTACTTCATCCCCGGCACGCTGGCGGACAACGAAAGCGTCTCCACCGAACTCGGGGTGATCCGCGGCAACCGTGCCTATCCGTATGAAGCCGGGACACCGGTAGACGTGCTGCTGCGTCCGGATGATCTGGTGCTGGCTGAAGGAGAGGCGGAAACCAGTGATCTCAAGGCGCGCGTGCTCAGCGCGACCTTCGCCGGTACCAGCACCCTGTATCGCCTGGCCTTGCCGTCAGGTCGTGAGGTCGAGGCGGCCTTCAACAGCCATCACGACTATCACCCGGGGGAAGACGTCAGTCTGCGCATTCAGGCCGATCACCTGATCCTGTTCGAACGACTGGAAGACAGCGACGCGGGAATGTGAATGCTTGACCGCCATTCGCCGTGGCACTGACACGGCGAATGGCTCGGGCGAGCGCTGCTGATGCCTGCGTTACCGCAGGCGGCCGACGGCGGCCGACGACGGGGGTGGCCCTGTGAAGGGCAAGAGGCAATGAACCAAAAAAAAGCGGCCACCCCGAAGGATGGCCGCTTTTTCAATATTCTGGTGGAGCCTAGCGGGATCGAACCGCTGACCTCAACACTGCCAGTGTTGCGCTCTCCCAGCTGAGCTAAGGCCCCACTGCGCGCTCAAGTTGCGCGCCATACTTCGCAGAGTTGACCCTGCATGCCGGTATGCTGGCATCTCGTGACATGGTGGAGCCTAGCGGGATCGAACCGCTGACCTCAACACTGCCAGTGTTGCGCTCTCCCAGCTGAGCTAAGGCCCCGTGCTCACGATGCAGCGAATACTACAGACCACATGACAAGCCGTCAACCCCTTATTTTTGCAGCGATTTCCCGCGTTCACCGTCACGAAGCACGCTGATGAAGGGTGGTCATCTTGCATGCGACGCACGGGATGACAGTGGCATCGACAAGCCCATGGCCAATGGGTACATTGAAAGCCATACTAACTAACACGCCTGATGACATCTTTACTGGAGCCGCCTTGATCAAGGTTCTTGTCGCTGATGACCACCACCTGGTGCGTACCAGCATCGTCCGTACCATTGAGCTAGAGGATGGGCTCAAGGTGATTGCAGAAGCCTCGGATGGCGAAACCGCGATCAAACTCTGCCGTGAGCACAGTCCGGATATCGTGCTGATGGACATTCGCATGCCCGGCGTCGATGGACTTGAAGCCACGCGCAAGATCGTTCGCAGCCTGCCGGAAGTTCGCGTGATCGTCCTGACCGCCTATCTCGAGGAATCCTTCGCCAAACGCCTGCTGGAAGCAGGGGCCTTCGGTTTCATCTCCAAGGGCACGCCCTTCGATGAAATGATTCGCGCCATTCGCCGAGTCGCCGGTGGCGAACGCTACCTGACCCCGGAGATCGCGCAACGCCTGGTGTTCTCGGGCATGGACACCGGATGCAGCAATCCCTTCGAGCAACTCTCGACCCGCGAGATGCAGGTGGCGCTGATGATCGTCAACTGTCATCGCGTCAACGAGATCTCCGACCGCCTTCACCTGAGCCCCAAGACCGTCAATACCTATCGCTATCGCATCTTCGAGAAGCTGGGCGTGACCAGTGACGTCGAAATGACGCATCTGGCCATGCGCCATCAATTGCTCGACGACTATGCTCTCGAGGCTCGGCCACTGTCGGATTGAGCCACGCAGGCGACAGCGAAGTGATTCGCTGACGGGAAAGCCCACGGCCCGATGACACCATCCCTCAGGGGAGGCATCATCGGGCCGTGGGCTTTTTTCCGATCGTCTTGCTGGCCTTTCCTTCTCTCCACTGGCATCTCTCCACGGGCATCGCTCGCCTGGCATCTCTCGATGGGCATGGCGGCGCCCGACATCACCGGGCATCCCACCCCGCCGCGTCTCCTGCCCCCTTGCTGCGCGGGACACCCGCCCCAATCTGATCTGTTTGCCTGCCGATGCGCATTGCCCCTGAAGACAGCCACGGCACCTGAAGATGGACATGCAGCTCCCTTGATCGGGCCTTCGGCTTGTTTGATAGACTGGCGACATCTCCGAACGAGGAACCCCATGGCCAAGCAGCATCCCGATTCCACGCCACCGGAATCCGCCAACGAGTCCAACGCGAACCGCGAGCGCAGTGACGCCGCTCGGGTGTCCAGTCGTCTGATCACCAGCGATGCCTCCGCCCCGGCGGCCGAGGCGAATGATTTCGATCCGCGCCACTTCCTCAAGCATGTCAGTGATGCGCCCGGTATCTATCGCATGCTGGATACCGCCGGCGAGGTGCTCTATGTCGGCAAGGCAAAGCGCTTGAAGGCACGCCTCTCCAGCTATTTCCGCAATACCGGCCTGAATGCCAAGACCCAGGCACTGGTCGGGCGCATCGCGGATGTCCAGGTCACCATCACCCGCAGCGAAACGGAAGCGCTGCTGCTTGAGCAGACCCTGATCAAGGAGCTGCGCCCGCCGTACAACATCCTGCTGCGCGACGACAAGTCCTACCCTTACGTCTTCATCAGTCAGCATCACGACTATCCGGCGCTGGAGTTCAAGCGCGTGCGCCACAAGCGCAACGATGGCCGGTATTTCGGCCCCTATCCCAGCAGCGTGGCAGTGCGGGAATCGCTGACATTGATGCAGAAGATCTTCCGGCTGCGCAATTGCGAGGATTCGGTATTCGCGCATCGTGAGCGTCCGTGCCTGCAATATCAGATCAACCGCTGCACTGCGCCGTGCGTCGATTACATCAGCAAGCAGGATTATCGTCGCGACATGGAACACGCGGTGATGTGCCTGAACGGCCAGAGCGATCAGGTCACCGATGAGCTGAGTCGGGCGATGGAAGATGCCGCCATGCGCCTAGAATTCGAGGAGGCGGCACGCCTGCGCGATCAGGTCGCTCAGCTGCGTCGGATGCAGGAGAAGCAATATGTCGATACCGGCACCGGCAATGCCGACATTCTGGCACTCGCCGAGCGCCCGGGCGGACTGTGCATCAGCGTGCTGTCAGTCCGCCAGGGGCGCATGCTCGGAGCGCGTCATTTCTCGCCGGGCAACGGACTGGACCTCACCAGCAGCGAGCTGTTGACCGGCTTCGTCAGTCAGTACTACCTGGGTCAGGATCGCGAGATGCCCGATGAGGTGCTCACCTCACTGGCACTCGAGGATGCGCCGCTGGTGGAAGGTGCACTGAGCGAGAAAGCCGGTCGCCGCGTTCGCGTGGCGCACCAGGTACGCGGCCATCGCGCCCAGTGGCTCACGCTGGCACAGACCAACGCCGAGCAGTATCTGGCCACTCAGCTGGCCAGCCGCCAGCAGCTCTCCAATCGCTTTCTGTCATTGCGCGATGCTCTGGGGCTTGCGGAAGTGCCCAAACGCCTGGAGTGCTTCGACATCTCCCACAGCCACGGTGAGGCGACCGTGGCCAGCTGCGTGGTGTTCGATCACGAGGGCCCCATCAAGTCGGATTATCGACGCTTCAACATCGAGGGAGTGACGGCCGGTGATGACTACGCCGCCATGCAGCAGGCGCTGACGCGACGTTTCAAGCGTCTGCAGGAGGGAGAAGGCAAGCGCCCTGACATCCTGCTGGTCGATGGCGGCAAGGGTCAGCTCAACATGGCGCGTGAGGTCTTCGTGTCGCTCGGCGTGACCGACATCATCCTGCTCGGGGTCGCCAAGGGCACCACGCGCAAGGCCGGCCTGGAGACGCTGTTCATCGAGACGGTGCATGACACCCTGGATCTCGACAGCCATTCACCGGCGCTGCACTTGATCCAGCATATCCGTGATGAATCGCACCGCTTCGCGATTGCCGGCCACCGCGCCAAACGTGACAAGGCGCGCCGCACCTCGAGTCTCGAGGGCATCGCGGGGGTCGGGCCCAAGCGCCGCCGGGAACTGCTCAAGTTCTTCGGGGGACTCCAGGGGGTCAAGCAGGCCTCCAAGCCGGAACTGGCGCGGGTGCCCGGCATCAGCGAATCCCTTGCCGAGGTGATCCATCAGGCACTGCACGGCTGACCGATCATGCAGCAGGGGATACATCGACACCCCACGCCGACCTCTGTCACCCTCAGCCTGCCGCACAGGCAGGGGTAACGGAAGTCGGCTTGAATATCCTGCGGTTTGGCATGGCTGAATACCTCACCGGCAGGCTAGAATAGACGACTTGTGCGGCGCTAGCGGAGCGATCTGCCCTTTCGGGGCGTCGCCCTTGATTTCGCCCAGCCACCCGACGCTTCATGCAAGGACTCGTGCCGTCACGATGAGCATTCCCAATATCCTGACTCTGATCCGCATCCTGTTCATTCCGCTGCTGGTGGTGTGCTTCTATCTGCCATATGACTGGAGCCTGCCCGTCACCGCCCTGCTGTTCGCCCTGGCGGCAGTGACCGACTGGTTCGATGGCTATCTCGCGCGACGCTGGAATCAGACGACGCCCTTCGGCGCCTTCCTGGACCCGGTGGCTGACAAGCTGATGGTCGCCGTGGCATTGGGGCTGTTGATCGAACGCTACGACAGCCTGTGGATGACGATTCCCAGCTTGATCATCATCGGTCGCGAGATCGTCATCTCCGCACTGCGCGAATGGATGGCCGAGATCGGCAAGCGCGGCAGCGTGGCAGTCTCATGGGTCGGCAAGCTGAAGACCGCTGCCCAGATGCTCGCCCTGTTCATGCTGCTGTACTTCTCCCCAGGCAGTCTCGGGGGCGATGCCGGCCTCGGCCTGCTGTATATCTCCGCTGCCCTGACGTTGTGGTCGATGATCAGTTACCTGCGTGCGGCATGGCCGGAACTGATACGTTCCGTCTGACACGTGGCACATGTTCAGCATGACGAATGCTCAGCACGACACGGGCCCAGCAAATTGCCCGACTGGCAGAGGCCAGTTCTCGAGACGCCCACCCGCCCTTTCGGCAGGTGGGCGTCGTCGTTTCCGACCACCAGGTCTGCGAGACATTTTTTCATTAACTGTTTGACAGCATGGGAATTATCCGTATAATTCGACCTCGAGTTCAGCGGGAATAGCTCAGTGGTAGAGCACAACCTTGCCAAGGTTGGGGTCGCGAGTTCGAATCTCGTTTCCCGCTCCAATGAAACAGGTGGCCTTGACGGCACTTCGACATTGACTCAATTCTCTTGCGCAACGCGCAGAGAAACCTCGGATCAGACATCAGTTTCGACTGACATCTCGATCATTGAGGCTGGATGGCAGAGTGGTCATGCAGCGGACTGCAACTCCGTGTACGCCGGTTCGATTCCGACTCCAGCCTCCATTTCAGAACGCCTGACATCCCCTGTCCTGCACTGAAATGGACAAGACACCTTCCCTCCTGGTCGTCTTGCTTTTCTACTTTATCCATCTCGTTTCATCTGTTGAATCACTGACACTCCCTGTCGGTCTTCTCTGATTTTCGCCTTCAGTACCTGCATCATTTCCCGCTGGTCTTTTCATTCCTCATCCTTGCCTGAACCCCTGTCGCACACGTCTTGTGCAGAGGATTCATTGCGCCTGTCCGCTCTGATGCCCGAACGCGCGTCATGTGCACCACTGCCCTCAGTGATGAGGCAAAGGGATTGCAGAACAATCAGTTAACCCTCGTATGTCACGCATTAAAGTTGACCTTGTTCTGAAATATGCTAAGTTATGCGCCAGTCTGCGCGGCCATGGTGGAATCGGTAGACACCGGAGACTTAAAATCTCCTGCCTTCGGGCGTGCCGGTTCGAGTCCGGCTGGCCGTACCATCGCTTCAGGCAGCACCACGCCAAGCAAGACAGACTCAAGCAGCATTCAAGAGCGTCGCCATGTCATGTTCATCATGTCCGGGCGGCGCTTTTTCATGCCTGTCGTGCAGAAACCTCGCCAGACGCCACCTCCTGCTGAGCTGCCATTACCTGCTCGATACTCACCGCCAGGTGCCCTGTGCAATTGAATTGGCTTCTCTGCTCCCCAAGGTCTATTTCCTCTGAGCCCACGTGAGTGTGCATCATCTCATTGCCGCCCCACCTCATTGCCGCCCACCTCATTGCCGCCTCATGAAATGGCCGAAGGAACTCCCCATGTCCGACGATTCGCCCCACCGCCCTGCCGCCCAGTTCATCGCTTCCCGTGATGTGGCACAGGAAATCTGTCGAGAAGCCTGCGAACACATCCATACCCTGTCAGCCCCCCGCATTCTGGTACTGGCCATGCTGGGCGGCGCCTTCATCACCATGGGGGCGCTGTTTTCCATCCTGCTGTCGACCGGGGTCGAGACACATGGCTTGCAGCTGCTGCTTCAGGGGGTCGGGTTCTCGGTCGGCTTCTTCCTCGTCATCCTGACCGGCGCCGCCCTCTTTACCGAGGCCAATGTCATCCTGCCGGTCAGTGCGCTCAACTGCTCCCGCAGTGACATGCTGCGGCGCGGCCTGAAGTTCTGGGTACTGGCCTGGATAGGCAATCTGCTCGGCACGATGCTGACAGGCTGGGTGATCTCGGTGGCACAGGTCTACTCCCCCCAGCACTATCAGCTGCTGGCCGAACTGGTGGCGAAGAAGATGCACTATCAGCAGACAGGAGGTGCCGAAGGTTGGTTCTCGCTGGTGCTGTCGGGAATGCTGGGCAACTGGATGGTCGGGATGGCGGCATTTCTCGCCGTGATGGGCAGGACCATCATCGACAAGTTCGTGCCCATCGTGCTGGCCGTCAGTCTGTTCGTGGCAGGCAACTTCCAGCACAGCCCGGCCAACATGGCCTATTTCTCGATGATCATGCCGACGGGAGAAGGCCCCGGCTGGTGGGACGCCATGCGCTGGAACATCCTGCCGGCAGGCATCGGCAACCTGCTGGGCGGCAGCCTGCTGGTCGCGCTGCCATTGTGGTACGGACTGCGTCCGAAACGGTGTGAGTGACAGGCCGGGGTACGCCGTCATGGCGCTCTCCCCATGATGCTGGCGCGCAGATGCGCCTGCTGCGATGGCTACATGCGACTACACTGAAATGTGTCACATCGCTGTCAGAGTGGCTGTGTGACCCACTCCCCCACCACGCTCACGTGCAGGAGCCCAACATGCTGACATTGCTCAAGAGTCCCGCTGATCACGTCGTCGCCCTGCGGCTGGAAGGCAGCATCGATCAGGCGTCGCTCGCTCCCGTGATCCGCGAATGTGATGAGCGCCTCGCGCGCCATGAGCGCATCTCGTTGCTGGTGGAAATCGAGCGCTTCGGGCTGATCACGCCGGCAGCGCTGCTCAACGATATCGGCTACGCCCTGCGTCATCTTGGCGACTTCGAACGCGAGGCCATCATCAGTAAGGCCGAGTGGTTGCGTCACGTCACCGAATTCAGCAAGCATCTGGTGCGCTCCATCGAAGTCCGCCACTTCTCGCCTGCCGAGCGAGAAGCCGCCTATGCCTGGGTGGCCGAGTCACCCCGTGGCAGCACTCCGAGCACCGATCCGCACGCCTCGGCAGAAGCCCGCCATCAGCACGACGAGGCCTGACAGCCTCCAGTCCGCACCTTGCTCCCTCGCCCTGCGGCTTTCAGGGCAAGGTGCGGGTCAGCACCAGTCCCGCCAGCAGCATCACTCCCATCGCCATGGCCCACAGCGTCATCGCGCGCTCCACGGCGGGACGCTCAGGCACACGCAGCAGCTGGTACACAGTGATCAACGGCAGCATGTAGCGCGTCTCGATCAATTCCCGCGTGCAGATCATCAGCGCGAGCATCACCAGCAGCAGCCCACCATGCCCCAGTCTCAACGGTGCTCTCAGCCACCAGAAGGCCACGCTGGTGGACATCAGCAGGGTGATCCAGCGCGCGACCGGGTGCTCGTTCCACCACATCAGCCAGACATTGCGAATCGTCCAGCGCTGGAAGTTGTAGTCATGGGTCAGCTCGAAGCTCATTGCCAGCACCAGCCACAGGCCGACCGCCAGCAGCAGCAACAGCATTTCTCGCCGCCATCCTTCCCGCGAACATGCACGCTTCATCCCCTGCCATTGACGCGGCAGGTCCGAAAGCCACAGCGGCAGGAACACCATGCCGATCACCGCCAGGTAATAGCCGAGATTGCCGGTGTGCCAACCGGCCTGATGGCGCGTGGTGTCTCCCATGGCGATGCCGCCATTCCAGAGAAGGAAGCCGAGAAAGGCGACCACCGGTAGCCCGAGCACCCACCACCAGTTGATGAACAGTGCCCACCAGGTGGAGAGCCGAGAGAGCGGCGCGCGCAAGGGAGTCGCCAGTCCTGCCATCCGCGCCTCGCTCACGGCCTTGTGATGGGTCAGACACAGCAGCAGGCCGCCCCACAACCCCAGCAGCACGATGCTGTCCTGACGCAACCCCAATCCCGCCATGATCAATACCAGCAGCAGCAGACGCTGTTCTCGCACCAGTGCGACGAGCTGCAACGCGACCAGCGCGATGATCCAGGGGTCGGTATACACCAGCGCCAGATAGGGAAAGATGATCGGCAGCCACAGCCACTGCCAGCACTGACGGCTGGCCTGGTGACGAGCGTCGTGCGCCTCCAGCGAAGGAGCGAGACGCCGGTAGCCCTGCGGCAATGCCCGCCAGAGGAGGAACGCCATGACGCTGAAGCCCACCAGCGAAAGACCGCGCACCCAGTCCACCGACGGCATCTGTGGCCAGCGTCCCGTCATGGTGGCTGTCGCCAGCGGCAGATTCAGCCAGTCCCCGAGCGTCTGAAGCGTCATCAGTACCAGCGCCATGCTGGCGTGATAGAGCGTCAGCGTGGTCAGCTTGGGATGCTGATGCCAGTCGCCCTCCAGAAACTGGCGGATCTGCGCGAAATGGACTCCCTCATCGACGAAGGGAATCGGCAGATGGCGGCTCACCAGCCACAGGGAAAGCCCCAGACATGACACCAGCACCATCAGCACCAGAGCGGTCCGCCACCGCGGGTGTCGTCTGACGGGCGCGCATCCTGCGTGATGATCCTGTGACGCCATGTCCACCTCTCCTTGTGCGACCCTCCCCGTCACCTGACGAGGCAGTCTTCGTCCTGCAGTGCCCTCACGCCTCTGACACAGGACGCCCTGCGCCCTGCACCAGTATCGGCAGGCCGGCGCACTTTTTTCCAGTCTGTCGCAGCACTTTGCCCCACAAAGCCTCGCGGCAGTACAATGCCCCCAGTCTGCTTCGCTGATACGCCCGCCGTTGGCGTGCCGAAGTCCTGCCTGTTCTTGCTTCGCGATTGCGAAGCGTACCGATCAAAGCGACAAGTCGAGGGATCGCTGAGCCCATGCGTGCCAGTCAACTGCTGATTTCCACTCTCAAGGAAACCCCGTCCGATGCTGAAGTCATAAGCCACCAGCTGATGCTGCGTGCCGGCTTCATTCGTCGCCTGACCTCCGGGCTCTACACCTGGATGCCGCTGGGTCTGCGCACCATGCGCAAGGTCGAGCGCATCGTCCGTGAAGAGATGGACCGCGCCGGTGGCCAGGAAGTGCTGATGCCCGCCGTGCAACCTGCCGAGCTCTGGCAGGAATCCGGTCGCTGGGAACAGTACGGCCCGGAGCTGCTGCGTGTCGTTGATCGTCATCAGCGCGACTACTGCGTCGGCCCGACCCACGAGGAAGTCATCACCGACCTCGCGCGTCGCGAGCTGAACAGCTACAAGCAGCTGCCGGCCAACTTCTATCAGATCCAGACCAAGTTCCGTGACGAGATTCGTCCGCGCTTCGGTGTGATGCGCTCCCGTGAGTTCATCATGAAGGATGCCTATTCCTTCCACCTGAGCGAAGACTCGCTCAAGGACACCTATCAGGTGATGTACGACACCTACGTGCGCATCTTCACGCGCCTGGGTCTCGACTTCCGCCCCGTCATTGCCGACAACGGCTCCATCGGTGGTACCGGCTCCCACGAATTCCACGTGCTGGCCGATTCCGGAGAAGACGCCATCGCCTTCTCTACCGGCTCCGACTTCGCTGCCAACATCGAGAAGTGCGAGGCTCTGCCCGCACCGCTGGGCGAGACGCCGCAACGCGCCGCACCGACTCAGGACATGCAGCTGGTCGATACGCCGAATGCCAAGACCATCGCCGCCCTCGTCGAGCAGCATGGCCTGGCCATCGAGAAAACCGTCAAGACGCTGATCGTCAAGGCAGCCGAAGGTGTCGAGGGAGGGCTGGTCGCGCTGATGGTACGCGGTGATCACGAGCTCAACGAGATCAAGGCCGAACACCTGCCACAGGTCGCCGAGCCGCTGACCATGGCCAGCGACGAGGAAGTGCGTGCCGCCGTCGGCGCTGGCTTCGGCTCGCTGGGTCCGGTGGGACTCGAGATGCCGATCATCATCGATCGCAGCGTCGCTCTGATGAGCGACTTCGGTGCCGGTGCCAACATCGAAGGCAAGCACCACTTCGGCCTCAACTGGGAGCGCGACCTGCCGCTGCCGGAAGTCGCCGATATCCGCAATGTCGTCGCGGGTGACCCGTCACCGGACGGTCACGGCGTGATCGACATCGCGCGCGGTATCGAGGTGGGTCATATCTTCCAGCTGGGCACCAAGTACTCCGATGCCATGAACGCCACCGTGCTCGACGAGAACGGCAAGGCCAAGCCGCTGTGGATGGGCTGCTACGGCATCGGCGTGACCCGCGTGGTGGCCGCGGCCATCGAACAGGGCAACGACAAGGGCGGCATCGTGCTGCCGGAAGCCATCGCGCCCTTCCAGATCGCCATCGTGCCGATGAATGCCCACAAGTCCGTGCGCGTCAGCGAGACCTCCGAGCGTGTCTATCAGGCGCTGACCGCCGCAGGCTACGATGTCCTGCTGGATGATCGTGATCTGCGTCCGGGCAACAAGTTCGCCGATGGCGAACTGCTGGGCATTCCGCATCGTCTGGTGATCGGTGATCGCGGCCTCGACAACGGCGAGTATGAGTACAAGGGCCGCACGGACGCGGACGCGACCATGGTCCCCGTCGACAACCTGATGGACTTCCTGGCCGAGCGCAGCAGCAAGTAAGCCTCAGGCGCCGCCCAGGGCGCTTCCTTGACGCGAAGCACGACAGCCCGCTCCCCTCTCGGGGGCGGGCTGTCGTCGTTTCAGGCGGCTGATTGACTGGGGCATTAACGTCAACGCCGCGAACACGGCATAATGCCGGCATGACCGATACGCAGGGACTGCGCATGACCACACCACGCCCCGAAGGCGCTCGTACTCCACACCACCAACGCCTGCTCCGCCACCTGGCGGGAGCAGCCTGTCTCGTGGTGGGCAGCATGGTAGCCATGCTGCAGAGCGCGCCCCTCCATGCTGCGGCCGCCATCCCCGAGCACGGCCTCTCTCCGGCACTGCGTGAAAGCCTGAGAGAAGCGCTGGCAGAGCCTGAAGCCTTCGACGACCCCATCGATGCCCTGCACTGGGTACTGAGCATGCAGCAGCGTCTGGAGCGCTACATGCCCGATCGCGCCGCCCGGATCGACCTGCTGCGCAAGATCCGCCGCGAAGCCACCCGCACGGGGCTGGCACCGGAGCTGATTCTGGCCGTGATCCAGGTGGAAAGCGCCTTCAAGCCGACGGCGGTATCCCATGCTGGCGCACGAGGGCTGATGCAGGTGATGCCATTCTGGAAGCGCGAGATCGGCGAGCCGGGTGACAACCTGCTCGACCAGGACACCAGCCTGCGCTACGGCGCCACCATCCTCGCCCACTACCTCAAGCGTGAGAAGGGCGACATCACCGATGCACTGGCCCGCTACAATGGCAGCCTCGGCAAGACCTGGTACCCGGAACGGGTGATGCGCGCCTGGACCACCCGCTGGTGGTATCAGGCCCCCGCTCCCTTCGTCGCCGAGCGCCTGCCGGACAATGAAATGCCCGGAGAGAACACGCCCGAGCTTCCTGATACGACCCACGACGAGCGCAGGATGGCAACACAGGACGCCTTGGCGACGGAGGCCATCCTGAGCGCCAATACCACCGGCAACCCGCTGTCAGACGAAGAGGCGCTGGATGCGCCTGCCAGTCGCTCTCTGGCCGCCGGTGGCAGCCCCTGAGTCACGCCATGTCGCAGCCGTGATCCCAAAGCGGTGTCATCGCTGTCCGGACATGAAAACGCCTCGCTCGGTCACCCGAGCGAGGCGTTTTCATCTGGCGTATCGCGAGAACGGTGGTCGATCAGACCAGCGTCGGGCCCGCCGCGATGATCGCCTCATCCACTCCGGCGAACTTCTTGAAGTTCTCGACGAACTTGGCGGACAGGTCACGCGCCTTGCTGTCATAGGCAGCGCGGTCTTCCCAGGTCTCGCGCGGGTCGAGCAGGCTGGAATCGACGCCCGGCACACGCACCGGCACATCCAGGTTGAGCACGTCGATGTGACGCGTCTCGATATCGGCGAGTGCGCCGTTCTGGATCGCGCTGATGATGCTGCGGGTGGTCGGGATGGAGAAGCGTGAGCCGCCCTCTCCGTAGGCACCACCGGTCCAGCCGGTGTTGACCAGATAGACGCGCGAGCCGAACGCCTCGATGCGCTTGATCAGCAGATCCGCGTACTCACGCGCCGGGCGCGGGAAGAACGGCGCGCCGAAGCAGGTGGAGAAGGTCGCCTCGAGACCGGCGGTGGAGCCCATCTCGGTGGAGCCGACCTTGGCGGTGTAGCCGGACAGGAAGTGATAGGCGGCCGCCTGCTTGCTGAGCACGGACACCGGGGGCAGCACACCGGACATGTCGCAGGTCAGGAAGACGATGGCATTCGGCTCACCGGCACGATTTTCCGGCACGCGCTTCTCGATGTGCTCCAGCGGGTAGGCCGCACGCGAGTTCTGGCTGAGAGTGTCATCGCCGTAATCCGCACCGCGACGGTCGTCCAGCACCACGTTTTCCAGCACGGCGCCGAACTTGATGGCATTCCAGATGACCGGCTCGTTCTTCTCGGAGAGGTCGATGCACTTGGCGTAGCAGCCCCCTTCGATATTGAAGACGGTGCCTTCGCCCCAGCCGTGCTCGTCATCGCCGATCAGATGGCGCGCCGGATCGGCGGACAGAGTGGTCTTGCCGGTGCCGGAAAGACCGAAGAACAGCGTGGTCTCGCCGTCATCACCGACATTGGCGGAGCAATGCATCGGCAGCACGTCCTTTTCCGGCAGCAGGAAGTTCTGCACCGAGAACATGGCCTTCTTCATCTCGCCGGCATAGCGCATGCCAGCCAGCAGAACGCGACGACGTGCGAAGTTGATCAGCACCACGCCATCGGAGTTGGTGCCATCGCGCTCGGGCTCACACACGAAGTGCGGCGCGTTGAGGATGGTCCACTCGCTCTTGTCCTTGGCATTGAAGCTGTCCGGACGCACGAACATGGTACGCGCGAACAGGTTGTGCCACGCCGTTTCCGTGGTGACACGAATCGGCAGGTAATGCTCGAGATCGGCGCCGACGTGCAGTTCGGACACGAAGCTTGTCTGCGCACCGAGGTAGTCCTCGACCCGGTCCCACAGCGCGTCGAAACGTTCAGGGCTGAACGGGCGGTTGACGCTTCCCCAGTCAATGGCGTCCGAGGTGGACGGCTCATCGACGATGAAGCGGTCGTTCGGGGAGCGACCACTGCGAGCCCCCGTCTCCACGACCAGCGCGCCGTTGTCGGCCAGACGTCCTTCGCCGCGAGCCACTGCCAGCTCGATCAGCTCTGCGCTGCTGAGATTGGTGTGAGTGGTCACCGCACTGTCTTGATGCTTGCTCATTCGCGTCTCCGCGGCTCAGGGCCGCCCTCTCTCTTGATGGCTCTTGCCAGATGCCGGCGGTACATGCCGCAGGCTTATTTTGGGGTATCGAACGATGCTGCCGGAATCGACCATGGCCTAAAGGCCATGTTGCCGCAACGGAGCGTCCAGCCCCGTACTGGCAAGGCATTATGGCAAAAAGGGACTCGGGCGGAAACGCTGATTGCTGCAACGCCCGACAGCGCATTGACTGACACTCGAGACGCGAAATGTCCGACAATTTCACCTCGCTCGGCTGCCCACCCCTGCCGCTGGCCTCATGATGGGCGTCCCTCCTGCACTCCTGCCCCTCCTGCCCGTCGTCGACAGCACCTGCCCATCGACAGCACCTGCCCATCGACAGCTGCTGCGCATCGACAGTCTCCGCCCGAGACTCCGGCCAACACTGCCCGAGCTGACGCAAGGCAGGCCAACAGGCCGCGCTGGCGCCAGCGCGATTGCTGGACTCAGTGGACGATCGGGCTGCCTGCGGCCGGGTCTTCGATGATGGCTTCAACTTCCGCGGCATTGAAGGAATACCGGGTATGGCAGAAGTGGCATTGCGTGGCCAGCTCACCATGTTCAGCGACGATCTGGCGCAATTCGTCCGCGGCGATGCTGTGCAGTGCCGCGCCGAGACGCTCACGAGAACAGGTACAACCGAAACGCAGCGCCTTGGGTTCGAAGATGCGCACGGTCTCTTCGTGATAGAGACGGTGCAGCACGTCCTGCTGATCAAGCACCAGCAGTTCTTCGGCCTTGAGGGTGTCGGCGAGATGGACGACTCGCTCCCAGGCATCGGGGTCCTTGTTGGCATCGTCGTCAGGCAGCTGCTGGAGCATCACGCCACCGGCACGCTGTGCATCGGCCATCAACCACAGACGCGTCGGCAGCTGCTCGGACTGACTGAAGTAGCTTTCCAGGCAGCCGGCGAGGCTGTCCTGATCGATCGCCACGATCCCCTGGTAACGCTTGCCGTCACGCGGGTCCAGCGTGATGACGATCTGCCCCTGCCCCACCAGGGCCTGCAGCGTGGCTTCATCGGTCGGCAGCACGTCCTCGTCACTGAGACGGGCAATGGCACGCAGCTCACCGCCGGGATTGGACTCGGCCATCAGCTGACGCACGATCCCCGTGCCGCGCACTTCCAGTGTCATGGTGCCATCCAGCTTGATGGTCTCGGTCAGCAGCGCCACCGCTGCCAGCATCTCGCCCAGCTGGCGCGAGATGGCCTGGGGATAGGCATGACGATCAAGGACTTCGGCATAGGCCTTGTCCAGGGTGACGATCTCGCCGCGCACATTGGTGGCGTCGAACAGGAATCGCTGGATCTGATCGAAATTCGGCGCCGTCTCTTCGTGGGCGTCGCCGGCTTGCTTGTCAGGGTCTTGCATGTCGTGATCACTCATTGGGGGCTCCTCGAACCGAGCCATCGCGGCCATCAGCTCGTGGACCACGAGCGACGGACCGCGATGAACCTCGGCGACGACGCAGGCCTGCCTCGGCTTCGGCACCGAAGGCCGGGCCGTGCGTCATGAATTGGGTAAGTATCAACGTGACGTCCACAGGCTTTCCCCCCGCAAGGGTGGCGAGAGCCTGTGTCGTCAGCTTTCGGAATCCTGGCGCTGGAAGCGATGGATGCTGCGCCGCTGCTTCTTGTCGGGACGTCCCACGGGCGGGCTCATGCCCTGATTGCCAAGGCGACGCACCTCGGCCTCCCGTTCGCGGCGCGCACGCGACTCCTGCGTCTCCTGATAGAGTGCCTGCGCCTGGGGGGCGCCACGGCGCTGGTCGCTGAGTGCCAGCACTTCGACCACCAGCCGATCCCAACCTTGCGGCACTTCGATCAAGGCGCCGACCTCGACGGTCTTGGACGTCTTTACCTTGCTGCCGTTGTACTGGATCTTGCCACCTTCAATGGCTTTCTTGGCCATGCCGCGCGTCTTGAAGAATCGCGCCGCCCATAGCCACTTGTCGATGCGTACCTGGTCACTCATCAAGACTCCTTGCGCTCCTCGTGTTCCAGATGAAGGCCGCCACCCGCCGTCAGCACGGCAAAGCCGTCCAGTCCGTGCACGTGCTCGAAGTCACGCGCTTCGCGCTTCGAGTCCGGCTGACGCACGCCCAGCAGATGCGCGATACCGTAGGTGCGCGCACTCTCCAGCACCTGGGGATTGTCATCGATGAACAGGGTACGTGCCGGCTCGAAGGGCTCGATCTCGTTGAGCCGATGCCAGAAGGCCTGCTCCTCCTTGGCGTGTCCGAGATCCGCCGAGGAGACGACGGCATCGAAGTAATCGCCCATGCCGGTCAGACCGAACTTGAGCTCGATCCCGTGACGGTCCGCGTTGGTCGCCAGTACCACGCGCTGCGGTTGATCCCGTAGCCAGGCGAGAAAGTCCTCTGCCTCGTGGCGATACCCGATCAGATGCTGCACCTCACGCTTGAGCGCGACAACATCCAGCTTCAGCTCGCGGCTCCAGTAATCGAGGCTGTACCAGTTGAGCGTGCCGGATTCGCTGATGATGCGCGCCTTGAGGTCCGCCTGCAGCGCGCTATCGAGACGATGCAGCTCACAGTAGCGGCGTGGCAGGTGCTCCAGCCAGAAGTGGCTGTCGAAATGCAGGTCCAGCAAGGTGCCATCCATGTCGAGCAGCACGGTGTCGATCGTGGTCCAGTCAATCATCGGTAGTCTGTCAGCCGGCGGGGAATTTGGGGTTGTATAGTGTAAAGCATGGTCCTGCGCTGCGCATGTGCCCACATGGGACATCAGCGATGCCGGCAAGCTCACGACAATTGCCCTGCCCGGCACAGCCTGCCACGATGGGCGCGACAGCTTGAGGCTCGGGCATGACCGCCTGCCCGGCGCCCGCTTCTTGATCTCTGCCTTGAGGACTTCCGATGGATGATGCGCCACGCCCCGATCACTCGACCATCGGGCACTACGCCGATGGAGACGCGCTGACACCCCCCCGTATCGACTCGCGACGCGAGGTGGCTCGCTCGCGGCTGTTTACCGTCGAGGCGCTGGAACTGACCTTCTCGAATGGCGCGACGCGCAGCTTCGAGCGTCTCAAGAGTGGTGGCCATGGTGCGGTGATGATCGTCGCCATGCCAGACCCGGATCACGTACTGCTGATCCGTGAATATGCCGCCGGGCCGGAGCAGTACGTGCTGACCCTGCCCAAGGGGCTGATCGACCCCGGCGAAGACCCGGTGACCGCCGCCAACCGTGAACTGATGGAGGAGTGCGGTTTCGGCGCTCACGACATCGAGCCGCTGGCCGAACTGAGCCTGGCGCCCAACTACATGGATCACCGCATGAACGTCATGCTGGCGCGTGACCTGTACGAGAAGCGTCTGCCGGGGGATGAGCCGGAACCTCTGGTCGTCGAGCGCCACCGCCTCGACGAGCTGCCGGCATTGCTGGCACGCGAGGACTTCCACGAGGCGCGGGCCATCGCCGCCCTCTTCATGGCCAGGGAACGCCTGCTGGCCGGCGAGGAGCTCCATAGCCCCGACTGGTGGTAAGGCGTCGGCCCTGCCCTCTCGCGCTGTTCTTCAGACAACGACAAGCCCCCGCCAATGGCGGGGGCTTGTCGTTTCACCCGTGATGTCAGTGGACGGATCGTGCTGGCGACCTGCCCGGACACACCACGAGATCATGCCGTACCCGAGTCATCCTCGGGATCAGAAGACGTTCACTCGGTCTTCATGCTGCCATCGGCAGTGTTGGCCGAGCCGGACTCCGGGCTCACACCCATGTGGTCCTCGCCTTCGTCCATCACCTTGCCGTGCTTGGCGGATTCAGACTGTGCGGTCCCACCTTCCACCATCATGGAATCCTTCTTGGTGTTGGCAGAACCACTTTCGGTATTGCGTTCGGCATCGTCTTGCACCATGCCACCTTCATGGCCAGCGGCAGTGCCACCCTCTACCTTGGTGGAGTGAGCACCGGTATTGGCGGAACCGGTGTTGCTGGATTCGTGGTGATCGGCATAGGCAGCGGCGGTCGGCAGTGCAAAGGCAGTTGCGATGAGTGCAGCAGTCAGCTTGTTCATGATCCATCCTCCAGTAGCGGTCTGATGCAAAAGACGAGCAGATGATTCACTCGACCGTTGCCGTTGAGCCGCGGCATGCATCGGGATCGAAGTGATCCTCTGTCATCCGGGCCAGGCAAGACGACGGGCGAGCGATTCACCTGCGTCTTGCGGATAAGGGTTGCCAAGACATCCTGTCGTGACATCGTCAGAGCTCGTGATCACTCGAAAACCGTCACTAGAGTTGTACCGTGAAAGCGTGACGAGCTGGCGAGTGATGACATTGATCTAATTGAGCGTGTTCCATCACACAGCGTCTGATGCCTAAAGATATGGAACTACTTGGGCTGAGTTTCAAGCACAGGAAGGAAAGAAAAATGATCTGCCAGAGAATTACTTGTACAAGAGTGAATTGTCGCGTCGCGTTTAATTAGCGCACACCCCGCTCCAGGACAGCACGGCAGCAGGCTCCAGCCCGACGATGCAGCCATCCAGTGCGATCGGATGCCCAGGATTCGCTTGCAGTATTTTACTCAACGAAACATTTTGTAACTCTGTTTGAGAAGCAAGGACACTTCCTCGCGGCCACTCGCAGTGCACAGCACCATCCTCTCTACGGGCACCGCCACCGACATGCTGACCACGACAGGAGAATCACATGCCAGATGTGCTGATAGGGGGCCGCGCGGGACAAGGTTCGGCAGGCCACATCACGCTGGACGCAGCATTGGCCAATCGCCATGGGCTGGTGGCGGGCGCGACGGGCACCGGCAAGACCGTCACCCTGCAGGTACTGGCCGAGGAATTCTCGCGCATGGGGGTGCCGGTGTTCACTGCCGACATCAAGGGTGATCTTTCCGGCATCGCTGCCGCCGGCACTCCCCATCCTCGCATCGATGAGCGCTTGAACAGCCTGGGGATCGATGATTGGCAGCCGCACGCCGCCCCCGTCAGACTATGGGACCTCCATGGCAAGAGCGGTCACGCGGTTCGCGCAAGCGTGGCATCGATGGGGCCCGAGCTGATGGCTAGTCTGCTGGAGCTCAACGAGACCCAAGGCGGCCTGATGCATCTGGCCTTCGATCACGCCGAGCGTGAGGGTCTGGAGCTGGTCGACCTCAAGGACCTGATCAGCCTGCTGAAGCACATCGAGCGCGAGCGTGACAGCTTCGAGGCACGTTACGGCAGCGTCAGTCCCCAGAGCCTGGGGGCGATGCTGCGTCGGGTCCACGTCCTGGCCACGCAGGGCGGCGAACGCTTCTTTGCCGAACCGGCACTGGATATCCACGACATGCTGGCGACGCGCGGGCATGCAGAGCAGGCCCGTGGCTATATCAATCTGCTCGACGGTCGCGAGCTGATGCAGAGCCCTCGTCTCTACACCACCTTCCTGCTGTGGTTCCTGTCCACCCTGTTCCGCGAGCTTCCCGAGCGCGGGGATGCCGACCGGCCAGTACTGGTGTTCTTCTTCGATGAAGCGCACCTGTTGTTCGATTCAGCCCCCAAGGCACTGCTGACGCGTCTGGAGCAGACGGTCCGCCTGATTCGCTCCAAGGGCGTCGGTGTCTATTTCGTGACCCAGTCACCCGCCGACATCCCCGATGAGGTGCTCGGTCAGCTGGGCAATCGCATCCAGCATGCGCTGCGCGCCTTCACACCGCGTGACCAGAAGGCCGTCAAGACGGCCGCCGACACCTTCCGCCCCAATCCGGAACTCGATACGGCGCAGGTGATCACGGAACTGGGCGTAGGCGAAGCTCTGGTCTCGGTACTCGATGCCAACGGCACACCGACGCAGGTGGAACGCACGCTGATCGCCCCGCCGCGAGGACGCATCGGTCCATTGAGCGACGCGGAGCGTGCCACGCTGCTGGCCGACTCCTCCCTGGCCGGGCGCTACGACGAGCGCGTGGATCGTGAGTCCGCCCATGAGCGACTGGAGGCGCGACTTGCCGCCCAGGCGCAAGCCTCACATGCCACGAACCCCCGTGAGCCTGACAAGACTAGGCCCGGGGAGGCAGACCGTGACCCAAGCCAGCGTCCATCGGAAGACGTTGATCCTGAAGACGCCCGGCCTGAAGGGGCGCAAGCCACCCGGCCGCCCGCTGCCGCCAGGCCCTCTCGGGACACCGGCAGTGGCCGCAAGCGCCAGGGCGTCATGGAAACCTTGCTGAAATCGGTGATGCGCGCGCTGGGGTCGCAGCTGGGACGCTCCCTGATTCGCAGCCTCCTTCGCTCATTCACACGTCGTTGACGCGCTGACCGGGCAAGACGATGACCGCCTCGCCTTTCCAGCTGCCACGAAGGGCTGCCCACGCTTCGGCATGGGTAGGCATACATGGTCAATGTCCTGCAGGTTTGCCTGTCTTTGACTGACATCAAGGCATCACACGATCTTCACTCGCGTCTTCCCGGAACCAGCCATACTGGAGAGTGCTGCTTACCGGCAGCACACCCATACACTCAATGGCTCGCCAACACTCTCGGGGAGGCTTCACGATGTGCATGAACGAAGAAGTGATCGACCACTGGCTTGACAGCAACTGGTTCAGTATCGAACTGGCACTGGAAGACCTGGAAGCTCAGCAGCAGCCGGCACCACCGCTGGCCGAGGCGGCCTGACTCCCGCCCACGACTCGTGAGCAGTACCAGCAGACCGCCATCAACGTCCTTGCGAAGACACGCCAACCCATGGCGAAGGCAAGGAGCCCTCATTTCGGAGCCCCTCATCGAGACCCTCGCTGAGGGGCTCTGCCCTTGTCAGCCTGTAAAGACTGCCCGCTGCGTTTGCGAAAGGTTGAGACAATCGATTTCCTCGCCTGTCACGTCTCACGGCAAGTCGTATATTGAGGTGTGGTATGGAAAGCCTCCCTCTCCTGCAGCATGTCAGATAAGGATATCGCATGATGCCAAGCTCATTCTCTGCCGTGCCCTTGCCTTCGGGCAACGCCGGACACCCCCATGATTCCCTGCTGCCAGAGCACCTGCAGGCACTGCTGGCGCTCAGCCTGACACCTGAGCCCTCCCACGAACGCCACGTGGAAGCCCATCTGGATGCCGGTTGCCGTCTGCTTGGCATGACCACCGCCATCCTCGGACATGCAGAATCCAGTCGCTATGAGATCATGGCGGCGGTCAATCCCCCTGCTGGGCGAGAAGTCGGAGGCGAATGCCCACTGGAAGAGACCTGGTGTTCCAGCGTCATCGCGCAGGCTGCCTGCGTGGCTCATCGCCACATCAGCGCTGAAGAAGACACTCGCGCCCACGCTGCCTATTCCTGCATGCCCTTTGAAAGCTATGTGGCAGCGCCACTCTGGTCTGAAGGTCGCCTGACCGGCACGCTGTGCTTCGGCGATGAAACACCGCGCCAACAGGACTTCACCGCCAGTGAGCGAGCCCTGGTGGAGACGCTTGCCACGGCACTGGGCCAGCTGCTGGATGTCCAGCGCGCGAAAGAGCGCACACGCAGTGAGCTCGACAACCTGCGTCTCGCCTACCAGAAAATGGAAGGACTGTTCTCCCATTGCAGCCTGCCCATGGCCCTGATGGACTTTCATGGCCACTGGACCCGCATGAATCCGGCCTTTTCCCGACTGCTGGGCATGGAGCCAAAGGAACTGACATGCAGTGCCCTGGAAGACATCTCGCACCCACAGGACATGCTGACGTGCCGCGAGGCATTGAGCGCCATGCGGACGGGCGACATCAGCGAATATCGGCAGCCACACCGTTATCTCGGGCGTCATGGCCAGATGATCGACGTGATGCTGGAGCTGAAGGTGATCGACAGTCGCGCCGGGATCATTCTCTCCCAGCATGAAGACATCAGCGAGCGCCGTGCTCATGAAGCGAGCCTGACCAAGCTGCGCCACCAACTGGAAACTCGCTCGCCTGCCGCTGGCCGGCTCCCCGGCTCGACACTCGACAAGCTGATGCCGTTCGAATTGATCGAGCAACAGCTGGACAACGAGATCGCGCGCAGTGCACGCCATGGCCAGCCATTGTGCATCCTGATCCTCAGCGTGGATGACCTTGAGGATTACACGCGCGAATATGGCCACGTGGCGGGAGAACGCCCTCTGCAGCAGGTGGCATCCATCCTGCGCAACGCCAGCCGCAAGAGCGATCTCCTTTGCATGCGTGAGGACAACTCCTTGATGGCGATCCTCACCAGTACCGATGCCAGCGGCGCGATCATCCTTGCCGAACGCGTCCGCCATGCCGCCGCCGAACTGTCAGGGCTGGATCGGCCGATCACCTGCAGTGTCGGCCTGACCGGCTATCATCCGGCCCCCGATACCATGAGACTGGCCAATCGACTCGAGTTGATGGACCGTGCCCAGCAGGCGCTCAAGAAAGCCCAGCGCCAGGGATGCAACCGGGTACGGTTTCTCGACCCAGACCCGGTCATGCCGCTTGACGCCGGTACACTGACCAACCTGCCGCCAAAGCCTGCCGGTACTGACTGACTCAGGGCCCGAGGAGGCTGAAATGCACGGCAACCACTTCGAATGCCAGACATGCAAACGGCCACCCCTCGGGGTGGCCGTTTGCATGTCATTGGCGTCCTGCCTGGTGATCAGTGCTGCCGGTCTTCAACAGGCACTGACCGCCAGCACCTTCACGGCGGCACTGGCGGACGGTATCAATCCAGCTTGCTCAGATCACGCACGGCGCCCTTGTCAGCCGAGGTCGCCAGCAAGGCATAGGCCTTGAGCGCGGCGGAGACACGACGATTGCGCTGGATGCTCGGCTTCCAGGCATCCTTGCCGCGCGCATCCATCGCTTCACGACGCGCATGTAGCTCGCTATCGCTCAGCTGGACATTGATGGTGCGATTGGGGATGTCGATCAGGATAGTGTCACCATGCTCGACCAGGCCGATGGCGCCACCCGCCGCCGCTTCCGGAGACGCATGGCCGATGGACAGGCCAGAGGTACCGCCGGAGAAACGACCGTCGGTGAGCAGCGCGCACGCCTTGCCAAGTCCCTTGGACTTGAGATAGGACGTCGGGTAGAGCATTTCCTGCATGCCCGGACCGCCCTTCGGCCCTTCGTAGCGGATGATCACGACATCGCCTTCCTTGACCTTGTCGGCCAGGATGTCTTCCACCGCCTGATCCTGAGATTCGCAGACATAGGCACGGCCTTCGAAGACGAGGATGGAGTCATCGACGCCCGCCGTCTTCACCACGCAACCATCCAGTGCGATGTTGCCGTAGAGCACGGCCAGGCCGCCCTGAGTGGAGAAGCAATGGTCGTAATCGCGGATACAGCCCTGGGCGCGATCACCATCCAGGCTTGGCCAGCGCGCGCTCTGGGAGAAGGCGGTCTGGGTCGGGATCCCGCCCGGACCGGCACGATAGAACTCGATCACCTCATCGGTGGGCGAGCGCATGATGTCCCACTCTTCCAGCGCCGCAGACAACGAGTCGCCATAGACGGTCGGCACCGAGGTATCCAGCACGCCGGCGCGGTCCAGCTCGCCCAGAATCCCCATGATGCCACCGGCACGGTGCACATCCTCGATGTGATACTTCTGGGTGTTCGGCGCCACCTTGCACATCTGCGGCACGCTGTGGGACAGCTTGTCGATGTCGGACATGGTGAAGTCGACACCGGCCTCCTGAGCGGCGGCCAGCAGGTGCAGGATGGTGTTGGTCGAGCCCCCCATGGCGATATCCAGCGTCATCGCGTTGGCAAACGCCGCCCGTGAACCGATGGCACGCGGCAACAGGTGCTCTTCGTTGCCTTCGTAGTAACGGCGTGCCAGCTCGACGATACGATGCCCGGCGTTCTCGAACAGACGACGACGATCGGAGTGAGTCGCCAGCACCGTACCGTTGCCCGGCAACGCCAGACCCAGCGCTTCCATCAGGCAGTTCATGGAGTTGGCCGTGAACATGCCCGAGCAGCTGCCACAGGTCGGGCAGGCACTGCGCTCGATCTCGGCGACCGTCTCGTCGTCGACGCTGTCATCGGCCGCGATGACCATCGCATCGACCAGGTCGAGACCGTGGTCCAGTAGCTTGGTCTTGCCGGCTTCCATCGGGCCGCCGGAGACGAAGATGACCGGGATGTTGAGGCGCATGGCGGCCATCAGCATCCCGGGGGTGATCTTGTCGCAGTTGGAGATGCACACCAGCGCATCCGCACAGTGGGCATTGACCATGTATTCGACGCTGTCGGCGATCAGGTCACGCGACGGCAGCGAATACAGCATGCCGTCGTGCCCCATCGCGATGCCATCGTCCACCGCGATGGTGTTGAATTCCTTGGCGACACCGCCGGCCTTCTCGATTTCGCGCGCTACCAGCTGCCCCATGTCCTTGAGGTGGACGTGGCCGGGCACGAACTGGGTGAAGGAGTTGGCAACGGCGATGATCGGCTTCTGGAAGTCACCATCTTTCATGCCGGTGGCGCGCCACAGGGCGCGGGCGCCGGCCATGTTACGACCTGCGGTGGTCGTACGGGAGCGATACTCTGGCATGGTGTCCTCGTCAATGATGCTTGGCCACTCTCCTGTGCAGAACGATCGACGGAGAACATCCCCTAGCGCGGGGCTTGTCCGGGTGATCCTTCGCACGGGAGTGGCTTCTGTTTTGATCAGGCTGCGCTTCTCTTGTGAAAAGACGCAGACCTAGTGTCCAGTGGAGATGCGGGGCATGTGAGCCACCGCTATCTGCCTGAGCTCAATTCTGTCATGTCCCGCCCCTGCTTGCCTACCAGATAGCATCGCATGTACACGGCGGCAGCGTGAAAGACGCCGCGATGGCTCCCGAACGTTGAATGCCGCAACTCCTAGCGTGGGTTTCCCACGAGAGGCGCTGTTTACACTAGAAGACGACATATCAGGCAGTGTCAGACATCCCTCAAGGAACAGGAGTCATCCATGGCCGGAAAATTCGTCATCACCCGCGGCAAGGACAGCAAGTTCTATTTTGCGCTCAAGGCCGGCAACGGTGAAAAGATCCTCCAGAGCCAAGGCTATGCCGACAAGCGCGGCTGCCTGAACGGCGTGGAATCCGTGCGCAAGAACGCCGCCGAGGAAAAACGCTTCACGAAGGAAGTCGCCAAGGATGGTCGCTTCTATTTCACGCTGCTGGCCGCCAACAGCCAGCAGATCGGCCGCAGCCAGATGTACAAGTCGGAATCCGGCCGCGACAACGGCATTGCCAGTGTCGGACGCAATGCACCGGAAGCCGCCGTGCTGGAACAGCTCGATACCGCCTGAATGCCCGCGAGCGTGACGTCTGCATGCACACGACGCCCCACGGAAAAGCAGAAGCCCCGCCGGTTGGCGGGGCTTCTGCTTTTCGTCGGATGTCGCCATCCATTCTGCGCCGTGCGTTGTCAGTGGCGCTGCGCGTTGTCGCTGTCAAAGACCACTCGTGCCACATCCGCGTAGCGGGCCGCGAAGTGGACGATCATGCCCTCCTTCAGATAGTCCGGCAGCTCATCATAATCCCGCTGGTTGGCCTGTGGCAGGATCAGTTCGAAGATGTCACTGCGGCGTGCGGCAATGACCTTCTCACGGATACCGCCCACCGGCAGCACCTGCCCGGTCAATGTCAGCTCACCGGTCATCGCCAGTCCCTTGCGCGGCGCCTGATGCCTGGCCAACGACATCAACGCCGTGGTCATGGTCACGCCAGCGCTCGGGCCATCCTTGGGCGTCGCCCCTTCCGGCACGTGCAGGTGAATGAAGGACTCATTGAAGAAGTCAGCCTCGGCATCGTAGGCCTCAAGATTCGCCAGGGTATAGGAATAGGCGATATTGGCCGATTCCTGCATCACTTCCCCAAGCTTGCCGGTCAGCTTCAAGCCACGCGTCAGGCCGTGCACACGTGTGGCCTCGATGGGCAGGGTCGCGCCGCCCATGCTGGTCCAGGCAAGCCCGGTCACCACGCCTTCGCCGGCCAGGACCTTCTCGCGACGGAAGATTGGCGCCCCCAGGAATTCCTCGAGATTCTTGACCGAGACCTTGACCGTCGGCAGGTCCTCCTCGAGCAGCTTGACCGCCGCCTTGCGCACGATGCGGTGCAGCTGCTTCTCCAGCTGACGCACGCCCGCCTCGCGAGCATAGCCCTCGATCACCTGACGCAGCGCGGCGTCACTCAGATTTATACGCTTCTTGGGAATGTTGTCGCGTGTCAGCAGCTTCGGCCACAGGTGATGCTTGGCGATCGCCATCTTCTCTTCGGCGATGTAACCGGAGAGGCGTATCTGCTCCATGCGGTCCAGCAGCGGCCCCGGGATGCTATCCAGCGTGTTGGCGGTACACACGAACAGCACCTTGGACAGATCGAGGCGCACGTCGAGGTAGTGATCGAGGAAGTCGACGTTCTGCTCCGGGTCCAGCACCTCGAGCAGCGCCGAGGCCGGATCGCCCTGGAAGGACTGCCCCAGCTTGTCGATCTCATCCAGCATGATCACCGGGTTCTCGACCTTGACCTCCTTGAGTGCCTGCACCAGCTTGCCGGGCATGGCACCCACGTAGGTACGGCGATGGCCCTTGATCTCCGACTCATCGCGCATGCCGCCGACCGAGAAGCGATAGAACTCGCGCCCCAGTGCCTGAGCGATGGAGCGCCCGATCGAGGTCTTGCCCACACCGGGCGGGCCCACCAGCAGCAGGATCGAGCCACCGACATCGCCCTTGAAGGTGCCTTCGGCCAGGAACTCGATGATGCGTGATTTCACGTCATCCAGCCCGTCATGGTCGCGATTGAGCACCTTGCGCGCATGGGCGAGATCCAGCTGGTCGGTGGAGGTGATGCCCCAAGGAAGCGAGGTCAGCCAGTCCAGATAGTTGCGCGTGGTGCCGTACTCCGGCGAGCCGGTCTCCAGCACCGAGAGCTTGTCGAGTTCGTCGTCGATGCGCGATTGCACCCGTTCGGGAACCTTGAGCTCATCGAGGCGACCGCGGAAGGTATCCACATCATTCTCGCGATCATCCTTGGAGATGCCCAGTTCACGCTGGATGACCTTGAGCTGCTCACGCAGGAAGAATTCACGCTGATGCTTTTCCATCTGCGCGTTGACCTGCTGAGAGATCTCGGTCTGCAGCTGGGCGACCTCGATCTCCTTGCGCAGCAGCGGCAGTACCTTCTGCATGCGCTCCATCACCGGCAACGATTCCAGCACCTCCTGCAACTCCGGCCCCTTGGCCGAGGTGATGGCAGCGGCAAAGTCGGTCAGCGGGCCGGGTTCATGCGGGCTGAAGCGATTGAGGTACTGCTTGAGCTCTTCGCCGTACAGCGGATTGATCGGCAGCAGCTCCTTGATGCCATTGATCATCGCCATCGCGTAGGCACGTGCCTCGTCGCTCTCGGCATCCACCGGCTCGCGCGGGTAGGTCACCTCGACCAGATAGGGCGGCTTGCGTGACAACCAGCGGGTGATCCGGAAGCGGCGCAACCCTTGCGCGATGAACTGGACCTGATCCTGGCCATCTTCGGGCTTGTGGACACGCACTGCCGAACCGATCTCGGGAAAATGCTCAGCCCCCATCTCGTCGACTTCGACATCACCGACGAAGGCCAGCCCCACTGCATGGTGTGGCGTGTTGCCGACCCGCTCCATGGTCTCTGCCCAGCGCTGCTTGTTGATGACCAGCGGCTGGACCTGAGCCGGAAAGAAGGGACGATTGTGGATCGGCAGCAGGTAAAGGCGCTCAGGCAGCTGATCACCACTGGGTACCAGCCCACCAGCCCCCGGGGAATGCTCAGGCTCTTCCTGACTGGCATCTTCAAAACCGGACAGAACGTTGTCGTGATCGGAGGTATCTTCGTGACGTGACATGCAACCCTCGTGAAACCGGGCCTCGGTTGAGGCGATCATCTTCACCAATGTGGTCTGTCGTGCACTTTATCAAGTACTGTCGGGCACTTGTCTGACGGGATGCCTGTCTATCGGCACCGGTTCGCCACCTGCCGACGGATACGACAAGGCCCGCCAGAAGGCGGGCCTTGTCAGCTGTCCAGCACGATGGCAGACAGAAGGGTACGGTCAGATCCGAAGGTGGCTCAGCCACCTGTGAAAGACAGGCCGGCTCAGTCAGACCGGCTCAGTCAGACCGGCTCAGTCAGACCGGCTCAATCTGACCGGCTCAGTCAGGCTGGCTCAATAGATCGGCTTGCCATTGACGAGCAGCGCATCCCCATCGATGGTCAGCACCAGGTTCTTGTCAGCGGAGTCCGGCGGGATGCCCGCCATCATCGCCAGCATCGGCGGCACATTGCGGAATTCGAAACGTCCACTCATGCGATCCAGGAAGGCACGCTGCCCTTCGATGGTCTGCAGTTCGGCGATGCTCAGATCGGTCATGCCGGCCCCATCGAGAATCAGCTGCCCCTCACCCTGCATGTCGACACCGAAGACTTCGCTGCGCGCCTTGAGGGACTCCAGCGTCAGACGAGGAGACGTGCTCAGCATGGTGAACAGCGGCGCCTCGACCTTCTCGAGCATGGCGACCTGCTGATCTTCCGTCAGCTCTTCAAACGGCTTGCCGGCCTCTTCCAGCAGGCCCTGCAGCTGAGTGATGAAATCATAGACCGCCGCGCCCTGAAGACGGTCGATCGACAGCGCCAGACTGCCGCTGGCCATCTGCTGATCACCGGCACTCACGTCCTGCACGGCCAGCTTCATCAGATAGCGAAGCTCGGTCGGGTCGAGCCGCGTCTCGCCGGAATAGCTGATATCGGTCGCCACCACCGGCGGCTGCCCCATGCCATTGTCGATGGTCAACGTATCCAGCTCGATCTTGTCATCCTGGCGGAAGTCGTTGTCCGCACCACGATAAAGACCGTTCAGGCTCAGGGTACCGACGCTGATCTTCTCGTCACCATTGGTGATCTCGAAGGGAGAGACCTCGCCGTCGACGGTGATCTCGGGAGTATCACCGCCATCATGTGACGCCGTCAGCTCGCCGCCCTTGAAGTCGAAGCGCGTGCCGCTTTCCGGGTCCTGCCATTCAAAGACAGGCAGTGTCACCGTGGTATCACTGGCACCGCTGAAATTGTCGACGCTGCCATCGAAGGCGATGGCCTTTCCATCCCCGATGACCTCGGAAAGCACATCGCGGGCCGGTGTACCGTACTGCAGCTTGATGTTGCCCTTCATGCTGGTGGAGAGCAGGCCATGACCGGCTTCATAAGGCAGCACGACACGCACGGGCCCTTGCTGCTCCCCCGTGGCAAGCTCCATCTTGAGTCGACCGCTCGAGTCGAACCAGCCGCTCTGCACGTCATCGCGGCTGGCCTTGATGTCGGCGCTGCTGTCGAGCTCCGCCACCATTCGCGCCATCTCGTCTTCGAAACGCTGACTGGAATACGCCACGCCACCGACATAGCCGGCAGCACCGATGACGACGACAGCCGCCGCAGTTACGAGTCCCTTGCCCATCGTTGTTATCCCTTGTTTATCATTGTTGAAGCGTCACACCCACCACGCAGTGCCTCGCTTCCTGTTCAATGCAGCCACAGCCATAGATGCATGGTCGACCAGGCGAAGATGCCGGCGAAGATGTCATCGAGCATGATGCCGAATCCCCCCGCCACGCGACGGTCAGCCCAGCGGATCGGCCATGGCTTGAGAATGTCGAAGACCCGGAAGACCACGAACCCCCAGAGGGCAGCCTGCCATGAAAACGGCACGGCGACCATGGTGATCCAGTAGCCGACGAATTCATCCCAGACGATGCCGGAATGATCGTGGACGCCCAGATCCTTCGAGGTGCGATCACAGATCCAGATCCCGAGAACGGAGGCGGCCACCACGATGGCGATGTAGGGCCAGAGCCCCAGTCCCGCCATCATCCAATAGAACGGAATGGCGGCCAGGGTGCCGAAGGTGCCGGGCGCGAAGGGCGCCGTGCCACTGCCGAGCCCGAAGGCCAGGAAATGGACGGGACGACGCCAGACACTGGCAGGTGCACGATTCATGAGCTCACCTCCGTGGCATCCGCCGGCGGGAAGTGCTGCCAGCTGCGTCCCGCGGCGGCCTGCTCGACCCCTTCCTGCTCGAGGATGACACGCGGCTCGCTTCCCTCCACTGCCTGCATGCGCCCGATGACGCTCAAGGACAGATTCAGGGGGCGCAGCGCGTTGATGGCGCTCTCGAGATGCTCTTCCGGCATCGTCAACAGCAGCTCGTAATCATCACCGCCATTGAGGACCGCCTCGCGCGCGCCCTGCTCGCCCAGCGCCGCCATCAGCTCCGGCGCCAGCGGCAGTTCGCCAAGCTCCAGCGCCGCCGACAGCTGACTGGCACGACAGATGTGTGCCAGGTCACCCATCACGCCATCGGAGACATCCAGGCCCGCACTGGCCAGCTGGCGCAGTGCGAGGCCCGCCTCCACACGCGGCTCCGGACGCAGATAGGCGGCCAGACACGGGTCCAGCACATCCCGCGTGCCGGACTGCCATGCCTTCAGACCGGCATGCGCCATTCCCGGTGCGCCCGTGATGACCACCAGGTCGCCTTCACGGGCACCATCACGTCGCAGGATGGGGCGGGATACGCTATCCGGATGGACTGCATCCTCCAGCACCAGCGGCAGCTCGCCATGCACGGTGATCGTGATGGAGAGCGGGCCGCGTGTGACATCGCCCCCGACCAGGGCGATGCCATGACGTTCGGCCAGCGCATGGAAGCCGGCAGCGAAGCCATGCAGCCAGTCCTCGTCGACCTCCGGCAGCGTCAAGGCCAGCAACGCCCAGCGCGGCGTCGCCCCCATGGCGGCCAGATCGGAAAGATTGACCGCCAGGGCGCGATGCCCGATCGAGGACGCCGGAGCATCCGGCGGGAAGTGAACGCCCGCCACGGAGGTATCGACACTGATCGCCAGCTGCATGCCATCACCGGCGGCGAGGAGCGCACAGTCGTCACCCGGCCCCAGCAGTACGCCCGGTGCCCCGGACAGATCGCGCTGGAAGTAGCGGGCGATCAACTCGAATTCGCCCGGCATGTCAGCGCAGGCGGGCCTGGGTCACCTCGGCGCTGCGCAGCTTGACTGCCAGCTTGTCGAGGATCCCGTTGACGTACTTGTGACCATCGGTGGCACCGAAGGTCTTGGCCAGCTCGACCCCTTCGTTGATGGCGACACGGTACGGCACTTCCATGCGCCTGGAGAGCTCGTAGGCGCCCAGACGCAGGATGGCCAGCTCGATCTCGTCGAGATCCTGAAGACGACGATCCAGCAGCGGGCTGATGCTGGCATCCAGCTCTTTCTGGAAACGCGGCACGTTGTGCAGCAGCTCATGGAACAGCGCCTGGTCAGCGATGCGCATCACCTCGACCCAGTTCTCGTGCAGCTCGACATCGTCATCGACCTGCTGACCGCGAAACTCGGCTTCGATGGTGGTCATGCTCTTGCCGGTCATCTGCCACTGGTAGATGCCCTGGACCGCCAGCTCACGCGCGGCACGGCGTGCCTGCTGCTGCTTGGACGGCTCACGCTCGGAACGTTGCTGACGTTCGCTCATGCATCACCTCCCATGGCCTTGAGCAGCGAGACCATTTCCATGGCGGCCATCGCGGCTTCAGTGCCCTTGTTGCCGGCCTTGGTGCCCGCACGCTCGATGGCCTGCTCGATGGAGTTGACCGTCAGCACGCCATTGGCCACCGGCGTGTCGAACTCGAGCTGCAGACGAGACAGGGCGGAGTTGCATTCACCGGCGACATATTCAAAGTGCGGCGTGCCACCACGAATCACCGCGCCCAGCGTGATGACGGCGTGCGGCTTGACCTTGGCCAGCACGGCCTTGACGGCCAGCGGGATTTCCCAGGCGCCCGGCACGTGGATCAGGTCGATGTTTTCCTCATCGACGCCGTGGCGTACGAGGGAATCGACCGCGCCTTCCACCAGGCTATCGACGACGTGGTGGTTGAAACGCCCGACGACGATGACGTAACGGCCATCGACATTGGTGAAGGTGCCTTCGAGTTGAGCAATCGGTTGCATGGTCAGTCCACAATGCTAGCGCCCCGGCGAACCGGGGCGGAGATATCAATCATACCGGGAGCGACGACCGCGACTGGTCCCCGCTCCCGCCATTTGGGTAGTGCCGGGGCCTTATGCACCCACGGTGTCTGTGCCACTGGCCGCGTCATCACTGCCGATCAGCTCGACCACTTCGAGGCCGAAACCGGACAGCGCAGAGAACTTCCACGGCGAGCTGAGCAGACGCATCCGGCCGACGCCGAGATCCCTGAGGATCTGGGCACCGGTACCGGTAGTCAGATAGTTGCCCGCACCATCGGATTCGTTGGTGCGCGGCGTACGACGTCGTCCGAGGAAGACATCGAGACGTTCCTTGTAATCCTGTGAATCACTGCCGGTGTCCAGCAGCACCAGCACGCCCGCATCAGCGGCAGCGACCTGTGACAGTGCATCATGGAGCGCCCAGCTGCTGCTGCCCGGCTGACGCAGGGTCAGGAGGTCACGCATCGGGTCCTCCACATGCACACGCACGGTGGTCAAGGCGTCAGGCGTCGGCGTGCCCTTGACCAGCGCCAGATGGTGACGGCCCTGGATGCGATCGCTGAAGCAGTGCAGCGTCAGCTCGCCGAAAGCCGTCTCGACCTGCTCGCTGTCCAGCACTTCCACGGTCTGTTCGTTGTGGATGCGGTATTCGATCAGGTCCGCGATGGTGCCGACCTTGAGATCATGCTCGGCGGCAAAGCGCTCGAGCTCCTCACGACGCGCCATGCTGCCGTCGTCGTTCATGACCTCACAGATCACGCCGGTCGCGCCAAAGCCCGCCATGGAGGCCAGATCACAGGCCGCCTCGGTGTGGCCGGCACGACGCAGCACGCCACCCGGTTCCGCCATCAGCGGGAAGATATGCCCCGGCTGGACGATATCCTGCGGACGGGCGTTGCGGGCGGCAGCCGCCTGCACGGTACGTGCGCGATCAGCAGCGGAGATACCGGTGGTGACGCCTTCGGTGGCTTCGATGGAGAGCGTGAACTTGGTGCCGAAGCCGGAACCGTTGGCCTGCACCATCAAGGGCAGCTGGAGCTGCTCGCAATGCTCACGCGACATCGGCATGCAGATCAAGCCACGCGCATGACGCGCCATGAAGTTGATGTGCTCGGCTGTCACGGCTTCCGCGGCGATGATGATGTCGCCTTCGTTCTCACGATCCTCGTCATCCATGAGGATGACCATCTTGCCCTGCCGGATATCCTCGACGAGTGCTGCGATGCCTGATAGCGCCATGCTTGCTCCACATTTCGGACCGCGCCGACGGTTGCCCGGCCCACGCGTGTTATCAAAAAGTCGGGCGTCAGGGTACCCCGCCACCCGGTTTTGCGCCAGCGCCCCGCGACGCCACTGTCGCCAGACAGCGGCAAGTCCTTGCGCTGGCAGGCAATTTCTCTCAGTCAGTTCAGCCGACAGGCTCGCCGTTGTCGGGCACTGCCGTGATGCGCCAGTCGCGCCCCACGGCACGAATCTCGCGGATCTCGACCCGCCGCTGCTGCGCCATGTGCTCGAGTCCGGGCAGGGCCAGCAACGGACGCGCCTCCCCGCCCAGCAGCGTCGGCGCCATGAACAGCTGCATCTCATCCACCAGCCCGGCACTGAGCATGGCACCGGCAAGCACCGCACCGGTCTCCAGCAGGACCTCATTGGCCTGCTCATGCTCGGCCAGATGGCGCAACAGCGCCTCGAGATCCACACGTCCCTCCGGGCCCGCCGGCAGCGCCAGCACCTCGGCGCCGGCCGCTTCCAACAGTCTGCGCCGTTCTGCCTGAGCCGCTGTCTCATCCGCGACACAGACCACCAGGGTTCTGCCGTCCTGTTCAAGGATTCGCGCCGCCAGTGGCAGGCGCAGATGCGTATCCACCACCACGCGCAACGGCTGACGCGCCACCAGCGCTTCGAGCCCCAGCGGATGCGACTCCAGCCCCAGCTGCTCGGCGCGCACGTTGAGGCGCGAATCATCGAAGATGACCGACTCGATACCGCTCATCACCACGCTGGAGCGTGCACGCAGTCGCTGAACGGCGCTGCGCGCTTCCGGGCCGGTGATCCACTGGGATTCACCGGAGGCCATCGCGGTGCGACCGTCCAGACTCATGGCCTGCTTGAGACGCACGAAGGGGCGCCCGCGCTCCATGCGCGACAGGAAGCCGGGATTGAGCGCACGCGCCTCCTGCTCCAGCACGCCCACCGTCACGGCGATGCCAGCGCCCTGAAGCATGGCGATGCCACGCCCGGCCACCTGCGGATTCGGGTCCCGCATGGCGATCACCACTCGCGAGATGCCCGCCGCGATCAAGGCGCGTGAGCATGGTCCGGTTCGCCCGGTGTGCGAGCAGGGCTCCAGCGTCACGTAGGCCACGCAGCCCAGGGCTTGCTCACCGGCGGCGGCCAAGGCGTTGACCTCGGCATGCCCTTCCCCGGCGCGCACATGAAAGCCGGTGGCGATCACCTCATCAGTGACGGGGTCGACCAGCACGCACCCGACCCGTGGATTGGGATGGGTGGTGTAGCTTCCCAGGCGCGCAAGGCGCAAGGCATGCGCCATGTGGCGAATATCGCGACCAGGCTCCTGGCCGACTGCGGTGTCATGAGAGGTGAGGGACATGCAATACCTATCGGCGTGTGACGACAACATGGACCGGCCCGACAGTCGGACTGCAGGGCGGTCGGGCGATGCGCGGATCAGGAGCGGCTGTCTTCCTCGCCGGGCAGGAAACTGGGCTCCTGGGCGAGGCGGTCGATCTCGGCACGGAATTCGTCCAGATCCTGAAACCGGCGATAGACGGAGGCAAAGCGGATATAGGCGACCTGATCCAGCCGCTTGAGCTGCTGCATCACTTCGTCGCCGATCCGGCGCGCCTCGATCTCACGCTCCCCCGTGGCGCGCAGACGCTGACGGATACGCTCGACAGCCGCCTCGATCAGCTCCGAGGAGACAGGACGCTTCTCCAGCGCGCGCAACATGCCTGCCCGCAGCTTGTGCTCATCGAAGCTCTCACGGGAACCGTCACCCTTGACCACTCGCGGCATGACCAGCTCTGCCGTCTCGTAGGTCGTGAAACGCTCGCCGCAGGCCGCGCACTGGCGACGACGACGCACCTGGTCACCCTCGACCACCAGCCGGGAATCCGTGACCTTGGTTTCATGAGTTCCACAGAAGGGACAGTGCATTGTTGGGAGCCTGCTTGAGTGCGAGGTGGCGGCGTTGCGTACTTCGGCCTCCGGTACTGCCGAGCAGCGTCGGGCCACGGCAGCACAGCCGAAAGACATGGAATGGGCGCCATTGTAACCGTTAAGACTCGTGCACGGGAGCCTATGTCAGTCAGATCCTATCTGCGTTAGCCTTGAGGAGCGGAAGAGGAATCCGCATAGACTCCCGAGAACCGAGGCCGGCGAGAAACTCCCACAAGGATGCTCGCCACATGAGTGAATGATCTTCACGACCAAGTGCTTACTAATGACGCAAGGAGACGCGACATGGGAATCATCGCCTGGATCATCTTCGGACTGATCGCCGGCATCATCGCCAAGGTCATCATGCCCGGCAAGGACCCCGGTGGCATCATCGTCACCAGCATCATCGGCATCCTGGGTGCCGTGGTAGGGGGATGGATCGGCACGCAGCTCGGCTTCGGAGATGTCACCGGCTTCAATCTGGCAAGCTTCGTCATCGCCGTGCTCGGTGCCATCATCCTGCTGATCCTGTATCGAGTCGTTCGCAGGTAGCCCGCGACCCGCTCGCAGGCACTTCGCAGGCACTTCGCAGGCACTTCGCTAGCAGTGCGGGTGGGCCTGATCGGCTCCATAGCCTGACAGGAGCTGATCACATGGCTTTCCCCGCCGGTTTCAACCGCCATGACTCGACGACGGCCAGCCTGCACCAGTGGGCTGGCCGTCGTCTTGCATGGTCAAGTCACATGCACTGATGACTTCGAGGACCGCTCATGCCCGACATGCCACCTCCCGATCCTTCCACCTCTTCCTCACACGCCGCTCGACCGGGCCCACGCTCCCTGTCACACCCGCTCTCGAACGATGCCTTCGCCCGCCACGCCGAGACGCTGCTGGCGGTGATCTATCCCGAGCGCAAGGATGAGGTGCTGCGGCGTCTCGAGACACTGATGGAGCTGCATCGTTCGCGTCTTGCCCCCCGGGTTCCCGAGGGCGAACCGCTGTGGAGCGAACGCGATCAGTGGCTGATCACCTACGGCGACAGCGTGCAACAGGAAGGCGAGGCCCCGCTGGCCACCCTGAATGACTTCCTCGCGAGCCGTCTGGGTGACTGCCTCTCCGGGGTGCACGTCCTGCCCTTCTTCCCCTGGAGCAGCGACGACGGCTTCAGCGTCATCCACTACCGTGAGGTCAATCCGGCCCTCGGCGACTGGCAGGACATCCAGCGTCTGAGCGAGCAACGTGACCTGATGGCGGACCTCGTCATCAACCACTGCTCGCGGGAATCGCTGTGGTTCGCCGATTATCTGGCCGGCGTGCAACCCGGCCGCGATTACTTCATCGAGATGGACCCGGAAACGGACGTCTCCAGCGTGGTGCGACCACGCCCCTCGGCCCTGCTCACGCCGGTGCATACCCGTCGTGGCCTGCGTCATCTGTGGGCAACCTTCTCGGATGACCAGATCGACCTCAACTTCGCCAATCCCGACGTCCTGCTGGAGTTCATCGGTATCCTGCTCTATTACCTCGAGCAGGGCGCGCGCATGATCCGCCTCGATGCCGTGGCCTTCCTGTGGAAGCGTCTGGGCACCTCCTGCGTGCATCTGCCGGAGACGCATGCCGTGGTCCGCCTGCTGCGCGCCATCGTGGATCATCTGGCCCCCGGCAGCCTGCTGATCACGGAAACCAACGTGCCCCACGCCGAGAACATGTCGTATTTCGGCCTCGACCGCCTTTCCGAGCAGGACCTGACCTCCCTCGAGGGCAGCGCCCAGGCCGATGAAGCCCACATGATCTATCAGTTCACGCTGCCGCCGCTGACTCTGCATACCCTGACCTCCGGGGATGCCAGTGCACTGACCGAGTGGGCCGCCAGCCTGCCCTCTCTGCCGGCGGGATGCAGCTACTTCAACTTCACGGCCAGCCACGATGGCATCGGCGTGCGTGCGCTGGAAGGCCTGCTGCCGGACCATGAGCGCGATACCCTCGTGCGACTGGTGCACGACTTCGGTGGCTACGTCAGCATGCGCGCCAACCCGGGACGCGCCGACACCCCCTATGAGCTGAACATCAGCTATTTCGATGCCCTCAAGGGCACGCGGCGTGGACGGGACCCGTGGCAGATCGAGCGCTTCATCGCCAGTCAGACCCTGATGCTGAGCCTGCAGGGCATTCCCGGCCTCTATCTTCATTCACTGACCGCCACCCCCAATCACCAGGAAGGGGTCGAACGCGACGGGCATCTGCGCGCCATCAACCGCCGCAAGTGGCAGCGCGATGAACTGGAAGCCCTGCTGTCCAGTCCCAACACCGCGACCCATGAGGTCTTCCATGCCTTGAAGCGTCGCATGACGCTGCGCCGCGAGGAGCCGTGCTTCCACCCCGATGCTCATCAGCAGGTGTTCGACCTGGGGCCGGACTTCTTCGTCTTCGAGCGCGTCACCCACGAGGGACGCCGCCTGCTGTTCGCCCTCAATGTCACCGACCAGCCGCGTGTGCTGCCCTTGCCGGAAAGCTGGCAGGGCCTCGCGTTGACCGACCACCTGTGTCATGACAAGGCCTTCGACCCCGCCATGGCGCGCCGCCCCTATCAGGCAGCCTGGCTGATGGAGCAGTCGGTGCGCCCACCGGCCATCGAGGTCGTCTGACCTGACGACGTGCCCGCCAACGACAACGGGGCTGCCAGTAGCAGCCCCGTTGTCGTTTTACCTTCCCGTGTCTGCCGCAACGTGCGTGACCCACGTGAGCGGTTGGTGAAAGGTGTCGTTACTGGTTGTCCAGCTCCACCGCTTCATGCATGCGCTCGAGCAGGTCCGGCACCGCGGACTGCACCCGGTTCCAGCTCGGAATGAAGGGCTTGTCACGCGGGTTGTCGAGGAAGGCGCTGCCGGCATCCATGATGTTGGCGGCGAACAGCTCCACTGCCGCTTCCTCGCTGTGACGATCCACCGTCAGGCCATTCATGACGGCGTCGTTGTAATAGGTCTCGATCAGATCCAGCGCGATGCGATAGTAGGTCGCCTTGATGGTGCGGAAAGTCTCGCCATGAATCTCGACCCCCAGCGTCGCCAGCTTGCGATACATGGCCTTGGCGATATCCAGACTCATGCGATTGAGGCCGCCCAGCGCATCTTCCTCGGACAGCGGCTGATGCTTGTGATCATAGGCATCGGCGATGTCCACCTGGCACAGACGCTTGGTGGAATAGTTGCGATGCACCTCGGACAGCACGCCGATCTCCAGCCCCCAGTCGCTGGGGATGCGAATGTCCGCCAGCACGTCGGTGCGCATCGAGAACTCACCGGACAGCGGATAACGATAGCTGTCGAGATAATCCAGATACGGCAGCGGGCCATAGACCTTCTTGAGCGCACGGATCAACGGCGTGACCATCAGACGTGCCACGCGACCATTGAGCTTGCCCTGGGCGATGCGCGAATAGTAGCCCTTGCAGAATTCGTAGTTGAACTGCGGATGGGCGACCGGGTAGATCAGACGCGCCAGCAGGCCGCGATCATAGGTGACGATATCGCAGTCATGCAGTGCCACCGCCTCGGCGATGCCTGATGACTGCACGTAACCGGAGCAATACCAGACGTTGCGCCCCTTGCCGGCCTCCATCGGTGCCAGACCATGCTCGGTCAGCTCTTCATCCAGTGCACGCAGGCGCGGCCCGTCGTTCCACAGGATACGGTGATGCTGTGGCAGGTGAGAGAAGAACTCCTTGGCATGCTCGAACTGGTCGCGGTCGGCACGATCCAGCCCGATCACGATCTCGCTGAGATACGGCACCTGCGCCAGCTCATCGACGATGTGCTTGAGCGCGGGGCCTTCCAGCTCGGAATACAGCGAGGGCAGAATCAGGCTCATCGGCCGCTTGCGGGAGAAGCGCATCAGATCCGCTTCAAGGTCCTCCACCGGACGGTCGGTCAGGTTATGGAAGTTGGTGATGATGCCATTCTGGTAAAAATCGCTCATGTCAGCTCCTTGTCATACCGAAGACACGCATCAGGCAGGCGTCAGGCGCGCAGGCCTCTGGATGTCCATTCTTCCGGCTGGCCATTGGCCAGCCAGTGACGTAATCCCTCGACCCATCCCTGCGGCCCGGGGTGATTGGCGCGAAAACAGCGGCGTTCATCCGCCAGTAGCGGATACTCGGCAAGCTCCCGATCGCGCTGTGAGGTATCACCGACGCTGGGGATCAGGACAGCGTTGTCGACCGCGGCCAGCAATGGCAGATCATTGGCGCCATCACCGAAGCCCAGTGTCCAGGGACGCACCCGCTCACAGAGCCGGTAGCGCGCGATCAGATAGCGCGCCGCCACCCCCTTGTCAGTGTCGCCCGTCACATGATGGAAACGCCCGCCCCGCGTCAGCTTGAGGCCATGGCTGGCCAGGCGCGTGCGGAACTCCTCGAGGCGCTCCGGCGCGTCCTGCCATACCAGCGGTTCACTGGCATCACGCTCCCCCGCCAGCGCCGCATCCGCCTCTCCCAGCCCCGTCAGCTCGCTGATTCTTGCCACCGACATCGCGGCAAAGCCTTCAAAGGCGAATTCCTCGCTCAGTCCCTCCAGCACCTCGAGAATCGCGCGGCGCGGCATGGCCACCGCGATACGGCACAGGCCGTGCGCATCCGGGGCACTGGCCTCCTCCAGTGGATAGGCACTGAGCCAGGAGGCCGGCAGCGCCACGACGCCTCCGTTCTCGGCGATCCAGGGCTGACCCGCCAGCCCCAGCGAGCGCATCAAGGGCGTGAGTTCAGCCGCGGTCTTGGAGGTATTGGGCACGACCCAGGCGCCGCGAGCACGCAGGCGGGTCAGCCAGCTGCGCGCCGGACCCGGCGAGTAATCGTGATGGTCCAGCAGCGAGCCATCCAGGTCGGTCAGCAACAACAGCGGTGCTTGAGTCTCTGACATGTGAACTCTCCTCATGAAGTGCTGCAGCGTGCCAGGCATCCCCGCGGTGCGGTCTCGTTGCGCCAGGCAAGCCTGCCAAGAGCATTGCAGGGAATGTGCCAAGATGGTGCAGTCGCAATGACAGTCTGGCCTCTCAACTCTCAACTCTGATTCACCGCCGGCTTGCTTGCACCAACAATGAGCACAAATCCCCTGATGCATGTCGCGTCGCCACATTGCAGCGCAAACCTGTCGTCACGAACGACGACGCCCTCGCATCTGCGAGGGCGTCGAGTCTTCGGCCATCAGCAACATCTGTTGAGACTAGACCAGCCACAGTGACAGTTGCGGCCACAGCAGCAACATCGCCAGCACGCACAGCTGGATGGCGATGAACGGCAGCAGCGAGACGAAGATATCCTTGAGACTGATGCCTTCCGGTGCCACGCCTTTCAGATAGAAGGCGGCAGGCCCGAAGGGAGGCGACAGGAAGGACACCTGCATGTTGACCGCGAACAGCACGCCGAACCATACCGGGTCATAGCCAAGTTGGATGATGATCGGCACGAAGATCGGCAGGGTCAGCATCGCGATGCCGATCCAGTCGAGGAACAGCCCCAGCAGCAGCAGGATCGCCATCATCACCATGATGATCGCCAGCGGCGGGATATCGAGGCCGAGAATCATGCTCGACACGAAGCGGTTGCCGCCCATCAGGTTGTAGACCCCGACCAGCGCCGCCGCCCCGATACCGATCCAGATGATCATGCCGCAGGTGTTCATGGTCTGGGACAGCGCACGCTGCATCAGGGTGATGGAGAATTCCCCCCGCAGCATCACCGCCACCAGCACGCCGAAGCTGCCCATCGCCGCTGCCTCCGTCACCGAGGCCACCCCACCATAGATGGAACCCAGCACCAGTCCCGCGATGATCGCCGGCACGCCGACGGCCTTGAGCAGCTCACGCTTGCTCTGGAAGCTGGCACGCCGCTCCTCCTCGGGCATCACCGGCCCCAGCGCGGGATTGCGCAGGCAGCGGATCAGCACATAGAGGATATAGCTTGCCATCAGCACGATGGCCGGGGTGATCGCCGCGGTGAACAGATCGGCAATCGACTGGTTGGCGATCAAGCCATAGATGATCAGCACGATGGAGGGCGGCATCATGGTGCCCAGCGAGCCCCCGGCACACACCACGCCGATGGCGATGTGCTTGTCATAGCCGAGCCGGAGCATCTGCGGCAGCGCCAGAATCCCCAGCAGCACGATCTCGCCGCCGATGATGCCGGACATCGCCGCCAGGAAGAACGCCACCACGATGGTCTGGATCGCCACGCCACCGGGCAGGCGACCTGCCATCACGCGCATGGCATTGAACAGGTCCTTGGCGATGCCGGAGCGATCCAGCAGCGAGGCCATCAACACGAACATCGGCACCGCCACCAGCGAATACTCGGTGACGAAGCCATAGACACGACTGGTGACCAGCGGCAGCGCCATCGGGCCGAACCAGCCGAAGGTGTAGGCCAGCGCGACCAGGCCGGTGACGAAGGCCAGCGGCAGGCCGGTGACCAGCAGCGCGAAGATGCCGCCGACCAGCAGCATGGTAGCCGTTGCGATATCCATCAGCGCTGCTCCTTGTCTGACGTGGTACGCGTCTCTTGTGCCGGGTGGGCAGCGGCGTCACTTTCCCCTTCGGGCGGACGGGGAGAGAAGAAGGTCTGGTAGAGATGCCACAACGCCTGCAGGGTCATCACCGCCAGCGCGAACAGGATCACGCCCTTGGTCAGCGCTGGAAACGGCGGGTTCCACGAGGTACCGGAGCGCTCCAGCTGCCATTCGCCCAGCGGGCTGTGCGAGGCGCGCCAGAACATCACCCAGCCTGCGTAACTCATCGCCATGCAGAACACGAGCGTCATCACGTCATTGAAGCAGTCCAGCACGTAGCGAAAGCGCGTGCCGACCAGGTCGTAGAGCACACGCACGCGAATGTGGCGGTTGTTGGCCAGCGCCGCCGGCCCGCCCAGCGCGAAGCTGGTCGCGACCAGAAAGATCACCGTCTCGTGGACCCAGGAGGTCGGCGAGTCGAGGCCATAGCGCATCACCACCTCGAACACGCTGATCGCCATCGCCAGCAATACCAGCCACGCCGCGGCGCGGGTGCCCTTGCCGACCAGTCGGTCCAGCGGCGTGCGCGTGCCCAGATTCGGGTCGTGGTCATCCGACGCCTCCGGCAGGCCCGGCGACGCCACATCATGTTCTGCCATATCGAATTCCTTGCTAACTGGCTTGCTCAAGGAGGATCGGCGCGCCCAGTGAGCACGCCGATCATCATCTCCCGCGTCTTTCCTGATCGTCTTGATCCTGTCGACGTCTCGCCCCGGCGACTCTTGTCACGCGGCCGATGACAGCGAGTGGACGCTTACATCAGGTTGCGGTCGGTGAGGAAGGTGACCACGGACTCGTAGACCTTGCCGGTCAGCTCGTTCTTCTCGGCCCATACCTTCCATTCCTGCTGGGCGATGCGACGGAACTTGGCGCGTTCTTCCGGCGCCATGTCGATCACCTCGATATCCGGATTGGCTCGCGCCGCGCTCACCGCCTTGAGGTCACGCGCCTTGAGAGTGAAGACCATGTCGTAGGCCATCGAGTCAGTCGCGGTCTCCATGATCGCCTTGAGATCCGCCGGCAGGCCGTCCCAGATGTCCTTGTTCATCGACACCGCCACCATCGGCAGCGAGTGGAAGCCCGGATAGGACGGGTACTTGGCGAAGCTGTGCAGGCCCTGGTCATCATTGGTGGCGAACACGGTGTAATCCGCCGCGTCGATCACGCCCTTCTCGAGACCGGTGTAGACCTCGGAGCCCGGCAGGTTGACGGGGGCTGCACCGGCCTTCTGGAAGATGTTGTAGACCATGCCTTCCGGCGCACGCACCTTGAGGCCCTTGAGGTCATCGACGGTACGCACCGGCTTCTTGGAGACGAAGGACTCAAGCCCGGTGGCGCCTGCGCCGATCAGATGCACGCCGTAGGGCTCGACCAGCTCGTTGTAGAGCGCCTCACCACCGCCGTGCTGCATGTACTCGAGATATTCCAGCGGATCCCCCCAGGCACCCACCAGGTTGCCCAGCATGCCGAAGGCCGGATTCTGGCCCGAGAAGTAGGACGGGTCCGTCAAGTGGCCCTGCAGGATGCCGGCGCTGACGGCGTCCAACGTCTGGTTGGCCTGTACCACGGCATTGACCGGCAGGATCTCGATGGCGATGCGTCCATCCGACATGGTCTTGATGTTCTCGGCCCAGGCCTTCTTGACCTCGAACTGCGGCTCACCGGCCGTTTCCGAGGTCTGGAAGGTCCATTCGTACTCGGCCGCCCAGCTGGGCGCGGCCATCGCACTGGCGGCCAGCGCCGTGGAAAGGGCAAGCGCCTTGAGCGCGAAACGCCCGGAGGCGAGGGACGGACGTTGGGACGTGGTGGAATGCGGCATGGTGGAACTCCTGGCGTGTTGTTATGACGTGTTATGACGTTCTTTGGCGGAGGGAAGACGTGCAGACACTTCCCGGCGTGGCGACGCCCAGGGCGCGGGTCACTCTCTTGACAGAGGGGCGGAGAGACTGGGCAGCTGACCGAAACGACGTAGCAGCTCCAGCGGCTCCTGGGCGCGCCCGACACCGTGCGGCCCATCGGCCACCTCGGGCATGGCGAGCCCGAGATCGCGCCCGGTGCGATCCAGCACATGCAGGGTCGCGGCATGGGCCGCCTCCGGCTGGCGCAGACGAATCGCCTCCATCACCGCACGATGGCGACCGAGACTGTCGCCCAGCTCCGAGGCATTGTGATTGGAAGTCGCCACCAGCAGGCTGATCGAGGGCTTGAGCACATGGCCGAGCTGCGCCCAGATGACGTTGTGGGTCGCGGCGAAGATGGCGTCATGGAAGGCGATATCGGCGCGATCGAACTCCTCCATGGCGCTGCCGCCATGCACCGCCGCCGCCATGCCGTCGTAGGCCTGCTCGATGGCGGACAGGTCCTGGGCGGTGGCCTCGGTGGCCGCCAGTGCGGCAACGAAGGGTTCGATGGAAATGCGGAAGGCGTAGATATCCCGTGCCAGCTGCGGATGCGGCATCGCATAGCGTGTCATCCAGCCGGTGACGCGTGGGTCGAGCAGATGCCACTCGCTGAGCGGATTAACGCGCGTGCCCTGCCCGGTGGTGCGGGTCAGGATGCCGGCATTGACCAGACTCTGGATCGCGGTGCGTACGGTGGCGCGGCTCTGGGCGTGCTGATCGCAGAGATCCAGCTCACGAGGGATCAGACTGCCCGGCGGATAACGATTCTCGAAGATGGCCTGCGCCAGCCATTCCGCCACATCGACACGGGCGGTGGTCGACGATTCACTGGCGGACGCTGACGTTGGGGATGACGTGCTGGCACGCGGGTGGCCGCCTGCAGCACTCCTGGGTGGCGTGGGCATGATCGAACGTTCCTTGATGGCGTGGCGCGTCAATTGTGGCTCGCTCACCTCCCTCGCAGGATGGGTCGCGGTGCGCTCTTGTCCGTCAAGGAATAGCCCATGTCAGACATGCCAACAAGACACCTTAGACCAAGGGTGAGACCCGACTTTGGTCACACCTTTACGCAACTCCATGTTGCGCAAGGATTATTCAATTTCACCAGACTTCGCGCCATCTTCGCTCATGTCGCGAACCGGACACGACCGATCATCACCGTTCGCTCGGCGCCGCTGTCGGCCACCACCGTTCTCACCGCGGCCTCGCCTGCCGCGCCGAAGCTTGCCGAGAGCTCGATCTGACTGACCCCCTGGGCGATAAGCTCACTGACCAGTCGCTCGGCCGCCTTGAGCGAGCCCAGTGTCGCGACGGAGAGTCGCATCTCCCCGCTCCCCTGGCTGCTCAGCGAGGTATTGCCACTGTGCTCGACCAGAATCAGGAAGGCATGGTGCATAACGTCGTGCGTCTTCACGGCCATGACAGTCTCCTCACCACGAGATGGATCACGCATCAAGAAGCCTAGCGTGTCCCCGCGAGCATCAGGACTGATCTTTCTGAGCGCTTGTGGACCACGGATCAACGACATGTCGTCCTATCTGGACGTGAGCCGGGCACAAAAAAACGCCTGCCGCTTTCGCGACAGGCGTTCTCGAGCACCTCACTCCGAACCGATGGCCAGCTCCCTCATGATGCGAACATCATGTGTCGGCGAGCGCCATCCGTCAGGAACTCAGGCGTAGACCGGCAGACGTGCACAGACCTCGGAGACCTTGGCCTGTACCTCGGCTTCGGCAGCGGCGGAATCGCCAGCGACCATCGCCTCGAGGATGTCGCAGATCCAGCCCGCCAGATCCAGACACTCCTGCTCCTTGAAGCCGCGCGTGGTGACGGCCGGGGTGCCGATACGCAGACCGGAGGTGACGAACGGCGACTGCGGGTCACCCGGCACGGCATTCTTGTTGACGGTGATGTGGGCACGGCCCAGTGCCGCATCAGCGTCCTTGCCGGTCAGGCCCTGCTTGACCAGTGACAGCAGGAACAGGTGATCCTCGGTGCCGCCGGAGACGACTTCGAAGCCACGCTCCAGGAACACGGACGCCATGGCCTGGGCGTTCTTGACGACCTGCTGCTGGTAGGTCTTGAAGGACGGATCCATCGCTTCCTTGAAGCAGATCGCCTTGGCCGCGATGACGTGCATCAGCGGACCACCCTGGCCACCCGGGAAGACGGCGGAGTTCAGCTTCTTCTCGATGTCGGCATTGCCTTCGGCAGACAGGATCAGGCCGCCACGCGGACCGCGCAGGGTCTTGTGCGTGGTGGTGGTGACGACGTGGGCGTGGGGCAGCGGGCTCGGGTAGACACCGGCGGCGACCAGACCGGCCACGTGGGCCATGTCGACCAGCAGGTAGGCACCGACTTCGTCGGCGATCTTGCGGAACTCGGCCCAGTCGATGATCTGGGAGTAGGCGGAGAAGCCGGCGATGATCATCTTCGGCTTGTGCTCACGCGCCAGACGCGCGACTTCGGCGTAGTCGATCAGGCCGTTCTCGCCCAGACCGTACTGCACGGCGTTGTAGTGCTTGCCGGAGAAGTTCGGACGTGCACCGTGAGTCAGGTGACCACCCGCGTCCAGGCTCATGCCCAGAATGGTGTCGCCCGGCGAGACCAGCGCCTGGAAGACGGCACTGTTGGCCTGGGAACCGGCGTGCGGCTGAACGTTGGCGTAGGTGGCACCGAACAGTTCGCAGGCGCGATCGATGGCCAGCTGCTCGACCTTGTCGACGAACTCGCAACCGCCGTAGTAACGCTTGCCCGGGTAGCCTTCCGCGTACTTGTTGGTCAGCTGGGAGCCTTGCGCCTGCATGACGCGGGGGCTGGCGTAGTTCTCGGAGGCGATCAGCTCGATGTGAGCTTCCTGGCGAACGACTTCGTCGTCCATGGCGCTCAGGAGCGCATCATCAAAACCGGCAATCTGCATGTCACGGGTGAACATCGGGTGTCCTCGCCTGAAGGGTGATGACGACAGCGAATTCCGGCGCGGCCGGATCGCCATCTAGGGGTAAGATCAGGACCAGCATGATACCTCAGCCGGCGGTCCGATTCACATGAATCAGCATCATTGTTAACGCAAGATGGCCTCACGATCGACACGACGATCCCGAGGCCATCCTGCGGCGGCGTCATGCACTGCGCTGATGCTGCCTTTCCGTGCTCACTGCAGGGCGCGCAGCCCTGCCATGGGCGGCTGGCGGCGCACTTCCCGCGACAGCCAGAAGCCCAGCCCGCCGACCAGCACAGCGCCGATCAGCGGCAGGCCGAGCCACAGCCACGGATGCAGCACCACCGGTAGGCCCAGCCAGCCGGAATAGAGCCCGACCGCCGCGCCTTCCGCCAGCATCGCACCCAGCAGACCGCTCAATGCCCCCAGCAGCACGAACTCGGCAGCCTGCAGACGGGCCAGCAGGCTCTGCCCGGCACCGAATACCTTGTAGAGCGCGCCTTCGTGTTCTCGTGCGGGGCGGCTGGCCACCAGGGCCGCGTAGAGCACGCTGGCACCGGCCAGCAGTACCAGACCGAGAATCAGCTCGACGGCCCGCGAGACCTGGGCGATCAGCTCCTGCACCCGCGTGAGAATCGCGTCGATGTTGATCAGGGACACGCTGGGGTAATCGCGCACCAGCGGTGCCAGCGCTCCCTCCTCCTCGAGATGAAACGCCGTCATGTAGCTGTGGGCGAAGCTCTCGAGCGCCCCGGGCGGGAAGATGACATAGAAGTTGGGCATGAAGCTGTCCCAGTCCACATGGCGCAGATTGACCACCTGCGCCTTGAGGGTCTCGCTGCCGATGGTGAACGACAGGCTATCGCCGATGGACAGTCCCATGCGCTGCGCCAGGTCTTCCTCCATCGAGACCGGCACCCCCTGCGCCTCGGCGATGGCCTGACGGCGCGAGGGTTCGGCATCCGCGAAGTCCTCGAGCGGCGCCCAGTCACCTGCCGTCACGCGGTTGTGATCAGGCAGATCACGATGCCAGGTGAGGTTGAGCTCACGCTGGGGCACGCCGCGTGAGGATTCAGCCTCCCCGGTGCCTTCCTGCATGCCACCGGCCGCCTGCTCCGTGTCCGGCTGACGTTCACGGGTAGCGGCATTTTCCAGCGCCCGCTGCTGTGAGCGACCCAGCAGGGATTCGCCTTTCAGGGCGGTGATGCGCCCCCGCACCATCGGATAGAGCTCACTCAGGCCGTCTTGGGTCGACTCAGCCCCTTGCGCCTCCACGATGGCCGACAGCTCCTCGCCGAAGGCCTGCTGCTGGCCCGGCTGGATGTTGATGGCGAAGTGGTTGGGGGCATTGGCCGGAATCTGCGCCTGCCAGCGGCTGATCAGATCACCACGCACCAGCGCGATCAGTGCCACGGCCGCGAAGGTGACGGCGAAGGCCACCAGCTGACCGAGACTGGCGCCGCGACGCCGCGCCAGCAACCCGCCCGCCAGACGGACCGGCCGACTCCAGCCGCCCTGTCCCCGCGTACGCGCCACCACCTTGACCATCAGTGACAGCAGCAGCTGCCCCACCACCAGCAACAGTCCCAGCCCGATGATGCCACCGACCAGCAACCCGGCCGCCAGCATGAGATCGCCCGAGTAGAGCCACATCAAGGCGCCGAACACCAGACTGGCCATCGCCACCACCACCCAGGCCGAGGCCGGCAGCGGGGCCAGTTCACGCCGCAGCACCTTGAGCGCACTGACCTGACGCAGGCGCAGCAGCATCGGACCGGCGAAGCCGGCCAGCACCGCCAGTGCCGTCAGAATCCCCAATGCCAGCGGCAAGGGGCCCGGCGCCGGCAGCTCCAGCGGCAGGAAGCGCTCCAGCAGTGCCACCAGCCCCATCTGCCCCAGCAGCCCCAACACGGCCCCCAGGGTGCTGGCCAGCAGCGCCAGCCAGCCAAGCTGAGCGGCAAACAACCGTGACAGCTGACGCTGGGAAGCCCCGAAGCAACGCCATAGCGCGGCACTGTCCAGATGGCGTTCCACATAGCGGCGCGTCGACATCGCCACCGCGACCCCGGCCAGCAGCACCGCCACCAGCCCGGCCAGACTCAGATACTTGTCGGCACGCTCCAGTGAGCGCCCCAGTCGCGGGCGATCCTCGCGCACGTCCTTGAGGCGCACCTCGGCATTGTCGGCACTCGTCAGCAGCGGCGCGATGGCATCGCGCGCCTGCTGCACCGCCGCCGGATCGCCAGCGGCCAGCAGGCGATATTCCATGCGTGAACCGGGCTGGATCAGACCGGTCGCCTCGAGATCCGCCATGTTGAACATCAGGCGCGGGCTGAATTCGGAGAAACCACCCTGCTGGTCCGGCTCACGAGTGATCAGACCGGTCAGGGTCAGGGTCTTGCGTCCCACGGTGAGGGTATCCCCCGGCGACACTCCCAGCGCCGTGGCCAGGCGTGGCACCAGCCAGGCCTCCCCGGGTGGCGGGATGGCGGGGCGCGTGGCGGCTCTCTCGCCATCAGCCGACCCGTCGTCGGCAGGCTTGCCGTCCGCCCCCGCGATTCGGGTCTCGGGCGTATCGGAGGCAAGCTCGACCTGCCCCATCAGCGGATACCCCGGCGAGACTGCCTTGAGGCTCGAGAGCACGAAGCTGTCGCCATGCGAGGCCATCGAGACCATGCCCAGCTGCGGCGACAGCTCGAGCCCGGCCTCCTCGAAGGCCTGCCGGAAACGCGGGTCCAGTGGATTGCTGGACTCCAGCACCAGATCTCCCCCCAGCAGCTGTCCCGCCTGGCGCGTGAGACCACGATCCAGACGATCCAGAAAGAAGCCGATCATGGTGGTCGCGGCCACCGCCAGCATCAACGCCAGAAACAGCGCCCGCACATCGCTGGCACGCAGGTCCCGCAGCAGGCCACGCAACGCAAGCGGCAGACGCATGGCGCCCCCGCGCGGCGATCGCGCGTCAGATGTCATGCTGGCATCAGTCATGCTGCCCTCCTTGCGGTTTGGCCACCGCAGGTGCCGTGGCATCGTCCCGCCATTCGACCAGCTTGCCGGCTTCCAGCGTCAGACAGCGATCACAGCGCTTGGCCAGGGTCAGATCATGGGTGACCAGAATCAGCGTGGTGCCGCGCTCACGGTTGAGCGTGAACAGCAGCTCCGCGATGCGATCACCGGTAGCGGTATCCAGATTGCCGGTGGGCTCATCGGCGAACACCAGCCCCGGCCCCGCCACGAAGGCGCGGGCGATCGCCACCCGCTGCTGCTCACCACCGGACAGATGACGCGGCAAGTGATCAAGACGCTCTCCCAGCCCCACTCGCGCCAGCCAGTCGCGCGCCCTGGCCTCGATATCGCCCCGGGGCGCCAGCTCCAGCGGCATCAGCACGTTCTCCAGCGCCGTCAGGGTCGGCAGCAGCTGGAAATTCTGGAACACGAAGCCCACCTGCCCCGCGCGCAGCGCCGCACGCCCGTCTTCATCCAATCCGGCAAGCGAGGTGCCGAACAGGCGAATATCGCCTTGGGTCGGACTGTCCAGCCCCGCCAGCAACCCCAGCAGCGTAGATTTTCCGGAACCACTGGCCCCGATGATCGCCACGCTCTCGCCGGCTGCCACGGCAAGCTCTAGATCTTCAAGAATGGTCAACTGGCCGTCACCGCTGGCGACACGCTGGGTCAGACCCGTGACATTGAGGACTGCCGTCGGCGCCTGCGGATTCGCTGCTGACGGTGCCGCGACTGACGCATGATCCGACGCAAAGGGGGCGTCGTTAATGGAGGCGTTATGTGACATCGTGTCTGCTCGCTTATGGTAGTGAACGGGATGGCCATGAACGCCAGTCCCCGAAACGGATGTGAAACGTGTGCAGATGATGGAGATGAGGAATGCAGAGATGGCTGGTGAATCGCCGTGAAACGCAACGTCTGTCCCGAGTCGCCGAACCGCGCGTCACGCGCAAGACTGCCGGACTCACGCGGCTGCGCAATGCGCTTGCCAGTACGGCACTGACCCTTGTGGCCGTGCTGGCGCCTCAGGTGGCGCTGGCAGAGGCGCCGGCTCCCTGGCTGGTGGTCGGCGACTCCCTCTCGGCCGGCTACGGCATCGACAGCAGCCGGGGTTGGGTCGCGTTGCTCGACGAGCGCCTCGAGGACACCCTGGGCAACGATGCGCCGGAGGTCATCAATGCCAGCATCAGCGGCGATACCACCGAAGGCGGCCTGAATCGCCTGCCGGCACTGCTCGACCGACACGACCCTTCGCTGGTGATGATCGAACTGGGCGGCAACGATGGCCTGCGCGGCCTGCCGCCTGCGCGCATGCAATCCAATCTGGCCAGCATGATCGATGCCGTGGAGGATGCCGGCGCCCAGCCCGTGCTGCTGGGGATCGAGATCCCGCCCAACTATGGCCCGGCCTATACCGACGCCTTCCGCCAGGTCTATCGAGACCTGGCCGACGAATACTCCGTGCCGTTGGTGCCCTTCATTCTCGAGGGCATCGCCACGGCGCCGGCCGGCCAGAAACTGATGCAACAGGACCGTATCCACCCGACGGCCAAGGCCCAGCCGAGGTTACTGGACAACATCTGGCCGACGCTCAAGCCGCTCGCGCTACCTGCCACACAATGACCCTGCACGTGTCTACCTTGCCTGAACATGACATGGGGCATCCCGGTCAGAATCAAAGGTGACGGTGGTTTCCCGAAGGGCGTGTCCTCTCGATGCGCCCTCTCGATACGTCCTCCCGACAAGCCCTCTTGTCATGCCCTGCCGCCACGCTTTTCATCACGCTCGTCCATCGTGCCCCGCCCGGGGCGCTTCGCCCTTCAGAGCACTGAGGATTCCACCATGAGCAAGTCCCGCAAGGCAGCCCCCGGCAAGTCAGCCCCCACAGCGACACCCGCGCATGCGGCAACCGGGCAGCCCCCGCCGGCCCCCGAGACTCCTCACATGACGCTCGGGCCGGTCTCCAGCGACGCCTACCCTTACGACAAGCGGCTCAAGCGCAAGGTCTACGAGGCCGAGAAGCGGGCCCTGCAGATCGAGCTGCTCAAGGTCCAGCATTGGCTGCGTGACAGTGGCGAGCGGCTGGCCATCGTGTTCGAGGGGCGTGACGCCGCCGGCAAGGGCGGCACCATCAAGCGCTTCATGGAATACCTCAACCCGCGTTTCGCGCGCATCGTGGCACTGGACAAGCCCAACGAGACGGAGAAGGGACAGTGGTACTTCCAGCGCTACGTCTCGCGCTTTCCCACCAGTGGTGAAGTCGTGCTGTTCGATCGCAGCTGGTACAACCGTGCAGGAGTCGAGGCGGTGATGGGCTTCGCCAGCCCTGACGAGGTCGAGCGTTTTCTCATCCAGGTGCCACAGCAGGAGCGCCTGTGGGTCGAGGATGGCCTGCATCTGGTCAAGCTCTATTTCTCGGTCTCCCGGGAAGAGCAGTCCAATCGTTTCGCCAAGCGCGCCGCCGACCCGCTGACGCGCTGGAAACTGTCACCGATGGACGCCGTGGCCCAGGAGAAGTGGGACGACTACACCACCGCGGCCGAGGCGATGTTCGCGCGTACCCACAGTCGCCACGCGCCCTGGACGCTGATTCGCTCCGATGACAAGCGTCGTGCTCGCATCGGCGCGCTGCGCCATGTGCTCAGCCAGCTCGACTACCCCGGCAAGGATACACGGCTGATCGGCACGCCGGACCCATTGATCGTGGTGGATGCCGGCCGTCTGATCCTGCCCACGGACTAGTACGCCCCTGAGGATGCAGACGCGGGTGGAGCACGCTCATGTCGTGTGTGACAGTGTCTCCGGCGCCTTCTGCAGCTGCTGCAGGCCCAGGCCTGCCAGAATCAGCACCAGCCCCGCGAGTGTCGAGGTCAGAATCGGCTCGCCGACGATGAAGTGCAGCAGCGTCAACGACACGGGGGGAGACAGGAAGATCAGATTGGAGACCTTGGCGGTACGCGACACCTTGTGGACCGCCAGCTGCCAGAGCACGAAGGCGATGCCCATCTCGCACAGGCCGACATAGAGCCCGGCCATCAGCGCCTGAGGATTGGCGTCTTCCCCGATGAAGTTGCCAAACCCCGGCCCGATGGCCACCAGCAGCGTCAGCACCGGCAAGGCGACGCTGAAGTTCTGCCACTGGGCGACCAGCGGGGCGCGGGCATCCCGCGCGTTCAGCAGCCAGTAGAGGGCCCACAGCAGGGTCGAGCCCAGCGCCAGCCCGACGCCGAGGGGGTCGGCGAAGGCGACATCGAACACCTGCCCGCGGGTGGCGATGGTCCACACCCCGGCGTAGGCGATCAGCCCCGCCGCGACATCGATGCGCGTCAGGCGCTGCGCGAGGATCGGCACGGCAAGAAAGGCCATCGCCAGTGCCCAGGTATAGTTGAGCGCCATGGCCTCCTGCCCCGGCAGACGTGCATAGGCGCCGAACAGCACCAGATAATAGCCGACCGGGTTCATCAGTCCGGCCCAGGCCGCTGTCCGCCAGCCGCCTTTCCAGCCGCTGGCGAGCGCCTCGCGCAGCCGACCCTGACGCCACATCAGCACGCCGATCAACAGCCAGGAGACTAGCGCTGCCAGCCACACCAGCTCCAGCGGCGACATCTGCGCCAGCGCCAGCTTGAAGGCCGTTGCCACGGTCGACCACAACCCGACCGCTCCCAGACCATAGAGCATGGCCTCCCTGTCCTGACTCATGGCATGCTTCCTCGCAATTCGGATACCGCCATCCTGGCGGTGTCGACCTGACGCCCATGCCCGCCATGCGCGTCGCAGGCTTGAGCATCGCGCGCGTGGCGTGCAGCTGCAAGCCCGTGTACGCAAAGGACGCTTTACGATGACCACCAGCCCCTCCTCGCAGCTACCGCACGCCAACCCGCAGCCCGACCCCCCCTCCACGGCGCTGGTCAGCGCCTACCGTCTCGACGGCAAGGGCAGCGCGACCCTCTTGAGCGATGATGAGCTGCGCCAGGCCTGGCAGGAGCCGGAGGCCTTGATCTGGATGCACCTCGATTACACGCGAGGCGACGTCAATGATTATCTCGCCGGCATCGCGCAGCTGGATGATCCCAGCATCGAGGCCCTCACCGAGCTGGACACACGCCCACGCGTCGCACGTTTCGGCGGCGGCATCGTCACCACCCTGCGCGGCATCAATCTCAACCCGGGTGCCGCGCCGGAAGACCTGCTGTCACTGCGCCTGTGGATGAGCCCGACTCGCCTGATCACCCTGCGCCGACGCCCCTTCCAGTCGATCACCCAGGTACGCGAGCAGCTGGAAGCCGGCCAGGGAGCCGAAAACATCTCCTGGCTGCTGGCGATGATCAGCGATGCGCTGGTCGATCGCGTCGCCGAGCTCAGCCACCGCCTTGACGATCAACTGGCGATCCTCGAGGAGGATCAGCTCAATGACGTGGAGATCGATCCCGACGACATCACGCGGCTACGCCGCCCGTTGATCACCCTGCGGCGCTTCATGGGGCCTCAGCGCGACTGCCTGGCCCAGCTGGCTCAGGGGCCCTTGTGGATCGATGAGCAGGCGCGATTGGACCTGCGCGAGATCGCCAACCAGCTGTCGCGTTACGTGGAGGACTTTCAGGCCATGCAGGAACGCGCCCTGATCCTTCACGAGCAGCGCATGAGTGAGCACAACGAGCAGCTCAACCAGCGCATGTACCTGCTCTCCGTCATCACCGCCGTCTTCCTGCCGCTGGGCTTCCTCACCGGACTGCTGGGCGTCAATGTCGGCGGGATTCCCGGCAGCGAGAGCCCATGGGGCTTCACGCTGTTCGTCGGCATGACGCTTGGGGTGGTCGCGATGCAGATGTGGCTGCTCAAGCGCAAGAAATGGTGGTGACGCGGATCGGGGCATCCGTCACGGTGTCGGGGTGCCCTGTTCGCGGCTGGCGCGGTCGATATGACCGAGATCGCGCTCCGGGTCGAGCACATCACGCACGCGTTGCTTGAGGTCACGGCTGTCCGGGAAGCCGCCATCCCGCTTGCGCTCCCAGAGCACCTGCCATTCGGCGTCAGGCGCAGGCTGGCAGAGCACCTCGAAGTGCCCGCCGTGACTGGGCGCGAGAGCGACCTCATCCAGCGCTTCCCCGAAGGTGGAGAGCAGTTCCTGGGCATACCAGGCCGCGCGCAGCAGCCAGTTGCAGCCGGTGCAGTAGTGAATGCGAATCTTGAGCGTGGACGGTTGATCCATGAGAGCGAGCGTTCCAATCGTGAATGATGAGTTGCCGTTCCCACTTCACTGCAGCGAGGCGTTCGGGTCAATGCCGAAATGCGTGCAGGGATGAGAGCGTCGACAACTGGCACTGGGCATCCCCGCACGGGCACGGAATAATGAGGATTCAGCCGCCGACCTTCGGAGCCATGCATGTCAGACCCGTCATCGTCCTCGTCCCCATCGTCTCCCTCCTCGCGCTCGGCCTCAAGGCCCTCGTCAGATGCCTCGACGGAGGCCACGACGACAGGGACGCCTGCCCCCCAGAAGGAGCACGCCACGGGACAACGCCCGGAGCAGGCCCAGGTCAAGGACACCACCAGCGGCGCCCAGAGCCGCTTCTTCGAGCGCATGACCGGCGATGAAGACTCGCGCATGTGCAAGGATATCTCCGAGGATGCCTGCCATCAGCAGCCCGGCAATGTCTGGCGTCATCTGCTGGCCTCGCTGGGGACCAAGCTGGCCGACGAGCTGGCAAGTGCACGCCTGGTGCTGCCGTGGCTGCTGGGATTGATCGGCGCCCCGGTGTGGATGGTGGGGCTGCTGGTGCCGATTCGTGAAGCCGGCGCCCTGCTGCCGCAACTGGTGGTGGCGGGCTTCATCCGCCCGCTCCCGCGGCGCAAATGGGTCTGGGTCGCGGGGTCCGTGCTGCAAGCGCTGATGGCCCTCAGCCTGGTGATCATCACGCTGCTCTCTCGAGGCGACGGTGACAGTGGCCTGGGCGGCAGCCTGGCCGGTGGCCTGGTGCTGGGGTGTCTGGTCGTGCTGTCACTGGGGCGTGGCGTGGCCTCCATCGCCACCAAGGACGTGCTGGGCAAGACGATCGCCAAGCAGCGCCGTGGCCGCCTGATGGGATGGAGTGGCAGCCTGGCCGGCGCCATGACGTTGCTCGCGGGGGGTGTTCTGATGCTGCTGGGCGAGCAGCCCGGTCAACAGGTGCTTGCCACCCTGATGGCGATCGCGGCACTGGGCTGGAGTCTGAATGCTTTCTGCGCGGCGCTGATCAAGGAAGATCGCGGCGCCACCAGCGGCGGTGCCAATGCCTGGGACACCGTGCGCCAGGGGTTCAGCCAGCTGCGCCATGAGGCCGCCTTCCGCAATTTCAATCTGGCGCGTGCGCTGTTGCTCTCAAGTGCCCTGGCCCTCCCCTACATCGCGCTGCTGGGCCAGCAGCAGAGTGGCGAAAGCCTCGGCGGACTCGGGGTACTGGTGGTCGTGTCAGGCCTGGCGGGCATGGTCGCCAGCCCCATCTGGGGCAAGCTTGCCGATACCTCGAGTCGGCGCGTGATGCGCAACGCCGGCGCCGGTGCCGCCGTGTGCTGCGCGCTGGCCGGCAGCATGGTGTGGTGGCCCGGAGCGCTTTCCGACAGCGTCTGGAGTTATGCCGTGGTCTACGGGTTGCTGGTGATCGCACATTCCGGCATTCGTCTGGGACGCAAGACCTACGTGGTGGATCTCGCCAGCGCTGACAATCGCGCGCTCTACGTGGCTCTGTCCAACACCCTCACCGGCGTGCTGATGCTGGTGCTGGGTCTGGCCATCGGCGGTCTGGCCCAATGGCTGGGCAGCGAGTGGCTGCTGCTGATTCTGGCCGGTGTCGCCACGGCGGCCGCCCTGTGTGCGCAACGTCTGCCGGAAGTGGAAGACGACTGATACCGGACAGAGCGGTCTGCCAAACCTCGCGACGGGGGCCCGGGACAGGCGCTGGCCCCCGACACATTAGCGGCTGCGATTGCATAAGCCGCGTCTCCCCGCCATAGTGAAACCGATGATGGTGCTGGAATGTCCGGGCACACGGACAGGCACCCGATACCCGTACTCTCGGGCTCGGTCACAAGGGCCGGGTTCTTTAGCCGCAAGGATCAGTGCCAGATGAAAAGACCCCACATGATCAGCCCCGAGCTGCTCGAGAGAGTGGTGAATGCCTCGGACGATGGCATCGTGGTGGCCGAACAGGAAGGTGACGAGAACATCCTGATCTACGTGAATCAGGGCTTCGAGCGCCTTACCGGTTACAGCGCCGACGAGATTCTCTACCGCGATTGCCGTTTTCTGCAGAATGACGACCGTGACCAGCCACAGCTGGACAACATCCGTGCCGCGCTGCGCGACAAGCGCCCGTGCCGCGAGATACTGCGCAACTATCGCAAGGATGGCAGCCTGTTCTGGAACGAACTCTCCATGACACCGGTCTTCGACGAGCACGACAATCTCCAGTACTTCGTCGGAGTCCAGAAGGATGTCACCAGCCTGATGACCGCGCATGAGGAGCTGGAGCGCCTGCGGGAAGCCCGCAAGAGCGATGTCGAGTGACCACTGACACGCTCCCCTCCTTTCGGCCATGAACGACTCGCCAACGCCCACCACCCGGTGGGCGTTGGCGTTCGTGCGCAGACGAAAACTTCCCCGCGACCCACCAGAGCATGCTTCCACGCACACAGGACTTGTCATCGAACTTCTCCAGCGCTATATAGCGAAGGAGCCTTCGGCAGGTCGCCGCAGGCGGTGTCTGACGCCTCGCGTCTGGCAGACTGATTCATGATCGGGAGGTCCGCCCATGGCCCGCGAACAATTCCTCGACGATATCGATGCTACCGCCCTGGCGGAGGAAGCCACCAACGACGTGGACTTCGAACTGTCTTCCAGCTCCACCCCCGCCAGGCCCCAGCGCAGCGACTCGCGCCAGCGCCTCGAAGCCCTGCTGGAAGAACGTGCGCTGGCACGCTCCATCCGTGAAGGCTGGGACGATGAAGCGGATGATGATGACCTGCTGGACGCCAGTGACTGGGGAGAGGAGGAGTGAGCGCCTCGCGATGAGGCCGGGGCTGGCCTCGAGATGCCCCTTCAGGGAAGGTTCGCTACACCGCTTCCCTGTGAAGGCCAGGGGGTTCAGCCCCGTCAGCGAACCGGCCATGGAATGGCCGCCGTCACGCCAACGATGGCCCTGACTGGTCAAGCGTGACCACGGGCACTATCATCAGCGCGTCATTCCATTCTCCAACCAAATTGGGATTCCATGGCGCAATACGTCTATACCATGAACCGGGTGGGCAAGGTCGTCCCCCCGAAGCGCGAGATTCTCAAGGACATCTCGCTGTCCTTCTTCCCGGGTGCCAAGATCGGTGTGCTCGGTCTCAACGGCTCGGGCAAGTCCTCGCTGCTGCGCATCATGGCCGGCGTGGATCAGGACTACAACGGCGAAGCGCGTCCCATGCCGGGCCTCAATGTCGGCTACCTGCCCCAGGAGCCGGAGCTCGATGATTCCAAGAACGTGCGCGAGTGCGTCGAGGAATCTCTGGCCCACATCAAGAATGCCCAGGCGGAGCTGGATGAAGTCTATGCCGCCTACGCCGAGCCGGACGCCGACTTCGACGCCCTCGCCGCGCGTCAGGCCAAGCTCGAGGACCTGATCCAGGCCTCAGACGCCCACAACCTCGAGCGCAAGCTGGAAGTGGCCGCCGAAGCGCTGCGTCTGCCGCCGTGGGATGCCAATGTCGGCGTGCTGTCCGGTGGTGAGCGTCGCCGTGTCGCCCTCTGCCGTCTACTGCTCTCGAGCCCCGACATGCTGCTGCTGGATGAGCCGACCAACCACCTGGACGCCGAGTCCGTCGCCTGGCTGGAGCGCTTCCTGCACGATTACGCCGGCACCGTGGTCGCCATCACCCACGACCGTTACTTCCTCGACAATGTCGCGGGCTGGATTCTCGAGCTCGACCGTGGCCAGGGCATTCCCTTCGAAGGCAACTATTCCTCGTGGCTGGAGCAGAAGGACGCTCGCCTGCAGCAGGAAGCCAAGCAGGAAGCCTCACGCAACAAGGCCATCCAGCAGGAGCTCGAGTGGGTTCGCCAGAATCCCAAGGGTCGTCAGGCCAAGAGCAAGGCGCGTCTCAACCGCTTCGAGGAAATGCAGTCCGGTGATTTCCAGAAGCGCAACGAGACCAACGAGATCTACATTCCGCCGGGACCGCGTCTGGGCGACAAGGTCATCGAGCTGCACAACGTCACCAAGCGTTTCGAGGACAAGCTGCTGTTCGACGACCTGTCCTTCACCATTCCCCAGGGTGCCATCGTCGGTATCGTCGGCGGCAACGGTGCGGGCAAGTCCACGCTGTTCAAGCTGGTGACCGGCAAGGAAACCCCGGACAGCGGCGAAGTGGTGCTGGGCGAGACCGTCAAGATCGCCTACGTCGAGCAGCTGCGTGATGGCCTGGAAGACAATCAAACTGTCTGGGAAGCCGTCTCCGGTGGCCAGGACATGCTCAACATCAATGGCCATGAAGTCTCCTCGCGCGCCTATGTCGGCCGCTTCAACTTCAAGGGCACGGATCAGCAGAAGCGTCTGTCTGATCTGTCCGGTGGTGAGCGTGGTCGTCTGCAGCTGGCGCAGACGCTCAAGCAGGCCGCCAACGTGCTGCTGCTGGATGAGCCGTCCAACGATCTGGACATCGAGACCCTGCGTGCACTGGAAGAGGCGCTGCTCGCCTTCCCGGGCTGTGCACTGGTCATCTCGCACGACCGCTGGTTCCTGGATCGCATCGCGACCCACATCCTCGCCTACGAAGGGGACTCCAACGTGGTGTTCTTCGAGGGCAGCTACAGCGAGTACGAAGAGGATTACCATGCGCGTGTCGGCAACGATGCGCCCAAGCGCATGAAGTACAAGCGTATCGATGCCTGATCCGGTGATCTGAACCGCTGGATTGACCAGGACGCCCTTGCCGCTGACGCCGCAAGGGCGTCCTGCGTTTGAGGCAAGCCTCACAAGGGCGCTCCTGCTTCGCCTCTGGCACTTGCAGTCAGGCCGAACACGGGAGATAACGGAGCGAATGCTTGCCGTCACTCACGGCCGTCCGTCGCACACGCCGTCGCGCCACTCACAGGATCAGGAATTGCCCATGAATCGCTGGCTGCAACAGCCGCTGATGTGGTTACGCACCTTCACCACCAGCATCGCCTATCTGCCAAGCCTGCTGGCGACGCTCTATATCCTGCTTGGCTTGATCTCGGTGCTGCCTTCCGGCCTCCCCGAGCCACATGAACTGCCAGCCAGCGAGATGCTGAATGCCCTGACCTTCAAGGAGCACGACACGCCGCGCACTCTGCTGGCGGCACTGGTCGGCGGGCTCATTTCGCTGATGGTCTTCAGTTTCACCATGGTGATGAGCGTGCTGACCCAGGCGGGCGCACAGTTCTCCCACAAGCTGCTGCTGGGGCTGGTGACCGAGCGTCACCATCAGCTGGTGCTGGGACATTATCTGGGCAGTCTGCTGTTCCTGCTCATCAACCTGATGGTACCCAATACCGGCGATTCGCCAACGCTATGGCGCTCCATCGCGGTCTATCTGGGCGTGTTGATGATGGTCAATTGCCTGGGGATGTTCATCTACTTCATCCACCAGGCATCACAGTCCGTGCAGATCAATGCCGTGGCTCGCCGCCTGTCCGGGCGCACGCGGGTCTCGCTTGAACGACTGCGAGAGCGCAATCGCCACGACGGTTTCGGCGAGCGCCAGATCACTCGCGACACGTCACGCTGCCAGCTGCTGAGAGCAAAGCGACGCGGCTATGTGCAGCAGGTCGATTTCGCGGCCCTTCGCCAGCTGGCCATCGACCACGACATGATCGTGCACCTGGACTTCGCGCTCGGGGCCTTCATCGTCAGTGGCATGCCGCTGATGCGCATCGAATGGCCTGCGGGCCTGCCCGAAGGCGTCTCGGCGGGTGATGAGCTCGATGAGCATCATCAGGCAGGACTGATCAAGAAGCTGCGCGCGGCACTGGGCTATCTGGATGGGGAATCCGTCGATGACCTTCACGAGCACGGCCTGACCCAGCTGATGGAAGTCGCCATCAAGGCGCTGTCCCCCGGCATCAATGATCCGGGCACCGCACGCCTGTGCCTGCATCAACTCACCGAACTGCTCAGTGAGCGCATGCAGCTGCCCCTGTGCAACTGCTGCGTGGATGAGGAAGATCACATACGGGTCAGCTGGGAGATGGAGAGCTTCGACAGTCTGCTCTACCGCAGCATCTCCCCCATCCTGCACTATGGTCGTGATGACCTCTCGATCTGTCTGGCACTGCTCTCGCTGCTCAAGACACTGTCACTGCTGGGCAGCGATGACGCGCAACTGGCATTGCTGCAACAACATGCCGACAAGGTGGTGGAGGCCATCCTTGCCCAGGCACAGTTCGAGGTGGACAGGCGCTTCATCGAGCAGGGCCTCAAGGCCGGGCATCATCGTCTGACGCTGCCAGGTACCCCGTGGTGACGTGCTGGCCTGATGACTTGCTGCTGGCCTGATGACTTGATGGCTTGCTGACCTGAAGGCCTGATGGCCTGTTGAACACGCAAACGCCCGCAGCGGTCGCTACCGTCTGCGGGCGTTTGCGTCGTGATGAAAGCCGTCCGTATCAGGGCTTGCGACGCCCCTTGAAGAACGACACCAGGAACAGCACCAGGAAGACGACGAACAGTACCTTGGCGATGGTGGCCGCAGTACCTGCGATACCGCCAAAGCCGAGTACGGCGGCAATCACGGCAACAATCAGAAAGATGATGGCATAGTTGAGCATGGCAATTCCTTATGTCATGGAGAACCGGTAGTGGGCGACGACCGCAGCGGCACGACGACTGCCTCTGCATGTGGCGCCTCATTCGACGCGCTCGCCCTTCGCTCATCAGGTGTGGCTGCTGACGTGATTGCCAGAGGGCGGAGTCACGACAGACCGCTTGATCACCTTGTCCATGTGAAGATGGTAATCAATACAAGTAAAGTCAAGGCCATGTCTCGAATCGGTAAAAGATTTTCCCGCGCGGTTGAAAGCCTCCCTCATCATCCGCAGGTCTATTTTCAGGCACACGGCAGGCGGCATCCGGTTGGCCGCACGCATGCAGCTCGGACAAGTGGCGCTGCTTGTCGGGTGCCGCCTGATCTCCATCGAAAACGCCCCGCCAGGAAGTTCCTGGCGGGGCGTTTTCGATGATGCCCATGCGTGTCGCGTCACGGCAGATCTCGTCGGCTCACACATGGGCTCAAGTGACGTTTACAGCGCCGCGATCATGGCCTCAGCATAGGCGATGAGCTCCGGCTCGCTCATGACCTCGACCCGATTCAGGCCACTGTCCACGCTGGCAGGCCGCCCTTCCTTCACCAGCAGCGTACGCGGATAGCCCGCCCCACCGATGCGCTCGCTCAGCTGCGCATGTGCCTCACTCAGATAGACTCCGCGAGTCTCCTGCACGCACAGACTCACCAGCGGCAGACCACCTCGCGCCAGGGCCGCCTCGAAGGCCGGCAGCGCCGGACGCTGACGCACGGTGCAGTCCGGGCACCACTGCGCAATCTGATTGAGGACGAAGGTATCGCCGGCCGCCAGGCGTGCTTCGACATCGGCCAGAGTGGCGAGAGAAGACGTGTCATTGCTCATGGTTCACCTCAATACAGGGACGGATCGGATTTCTCTGGACGAGTCTTGAAACGGCGATGCAACCACAGGTACTGCTCGGGATGCTTACGGATCGCCCCCTCGATGAAGGCATTGATGCGCGTGGCATCCGCGACATCATCGCCACTCGGGAAGTTGTCGAGTGCCGGGAGATACTCCAGCGTATAGGTACGATTGTCCGGATTGCGGTGGAACATCAAGGGCATCACCGGCGCCCCTGTCATGCGGGCGATCTTGGCCGTCAGCTTGATGGAGGCGGCATCGATACCGAAGAACGGCGCGAAGACGCTGACGTCCCGACCGAAATCCTGATCCGGCGAATACCACACGCCATGCCCGCTCTTGATGCGGCGCACCACACCCCGCAGGTCATGACGGTCGATGGCGGTGCCGAAGATGCCATTGCGCGCGCGCGTCATGAAACGCTCGAACAGCGGGTTGTCATGCGGGCGATAGACGACATCGGCCGGGAAGAACAGCGAGTGCAGTGCGCCACCGAGATCCAGTGTCGAGAAATGGATGCCCACGATGAGCGCGCCCTTGCCCTGAGCCATGGCGCGCTCCATGTGCTCCTGACCCTTGAAGGTCACGCGGTCGCGCATGTGCTCCGGGTCTCGACACCACCCCGTGGCGGTCTCGAAGATGCCGATACCGTTGGCATGGAAGGTCTTGCGTACCTGACGCGCACGCTCCGCTTCGCTCCATTCGGGGAAGCACAGCTTGAGATTGGTGTCCGTGATATGGCGACGACGCTTGCCGAAACGCCATGCCAGCTCACCGATGCCGCGCCCCAGCCACAGCTTGGCGCACCAGGGCAGGAAGGCCGAGGCCTTCATGGCCCCGATTCCCAGCCAGGCCGGCCAGTAACGGGGATGCGCAAAACTCTCGGGGTAGGTCTTCTTGGCCATGACTCTCTCGTTCAACGGGCAACGGCGGCCATTGTAGACCGCCCGAGCCCTGCCGTCAGGTCAGGCGCACGTATCCACTGCCTGAGAGGCCATCGGGTCCGCCTCGCGTGCCTGACCACCGTGATAATGCTTGGGAACACGCGGCAGGATCCCTGTCAGCAGGGTATAGCTGATGGTGTCACAACTGGCGGCCACGCGATTGACCTCCAACCCCTCGCCCCACAGCACCACGCGAGAACCGACGCCCGCTTCCGGCAGGTCGGTGATATCCACCGTCAGCATGTCCATCGACACCTTGCCGGCCAGCACGGTTTCCTGGCCATCGACCAGTACGGGGGTCCCGTCCACCGCATGGCGATCGTAGCCATCCCCATAGCCACAGGCGACGACACCGATACGTGTCGGACGCGTCGCCACGAAACGTCCGGCATAGCCCACCGGCTCGCCGATGGCGATCTCGCGTACGGCAATGATGGCGGAAGACAGGGTCATCACCGGCTTCAGACGGCGGCTGGCATCATTGGCCCCTTCCAGCGGGTCCGCGCCGTACAGCATGATGCCGGGACGATTCCAGGCGGCATGCGATTGCGGCCAGGCAAGCGTCGCCGGGGAGTTGGCCAGACAGAGTGGCAGGGCAAGCTCAGCGGCCAGCGCTTCCACTGCCGCCATCTGATGCTGGAAATAAACGGGCGTCAGGCTGTCGGCCGTGGCGAAATGCGTCATCAGGTGAAGGTCCTGCGCCTTGCCACTCGCCACCAGGCGTTCCTTGACCGCCCTGGCCTGCTCGGCATCGAAGCCGAGACGATGCATGCCGGAATCGAACTTGATCCAGCAGGATATCGGCCCGGGGAGCGTTGCCGCCTCCAGGGCGGCCAGCTGCCATTCACTGTGGATGGCACACCAGAAGTCATGCTGCGCCGCCAGCTGGTATTCCGATGCCTCGAAGACACCTTCGAGCAATACCACCGGATGCGTGATACCGCCTTCCCGCAGCGCGAGCGCTTCTTCGATGGTCGCGACGGCAAATGCCGGTGCCAGATCTGCCAGCGCACGGGCACATGCCACGGCCCCGTGGCCATAGGCGTCTGCCTTGATCACGGCGAGCGAGCGGGAATTCGGCGCCAGCTCACAGGCCAGCTGATAATTGTGGCGCAGGGCATCCAGATCAATATCAGCACGCAACGGGCGGGACATGAGGCAACTCCAGACAATGAGAAAGAGGGACAGACACGACGAATCACGCACGGGTGACGCAGCAAGTTGGGACCTGCCAACGAGCGAGCAAGGCACGCACCATGAAAAGGAGGCGGCCAACCGGAGCAGGCGTTCTCCAGCCATCAATTATTTTCCATCATCGCGCCAAGGTCACGGTGAAAACCACCAAACATCAAGCCAACTTCTTGACGTTATCTCTGGTTTTCATCAAATCAATGGCATATTCCTCCAGACAAGCATCACAGCTGTTGTCATTCACGCTTCACGGCGAGATTTCTGCCCCCCGATACGCGAACACCCCCACCGGCAATGGCCGATGGGGGTGTCAGGAGAAGCCGGTCAGGCCAGTATCAGATCACTGGGCCGGGCCATCCAGCTCGGTGTCGTCTTCGTCCTGCAGAACCAGTGATACCTGACGATCGCGCTTGAGGCTCTCGTTCAGATCGCGCACGGTGTTGACGTCGATGATGCCCGCCGCCTGGCGCAGGTTGAGCAGATCCAGCACGTAGGTGTAACGCGAGGAGGCATAGTCCGCCAGGGCTTGATAAAGCGCCTGCTCGGCATCCAGCACATCGACGATGTTACGGGTACCGACTTCATACCCCGAGCGCGTGGCTTCCAGCGCGCTGCGGCTGGAGACGATGGCCTGCTTGCGCGCCTTGACCGTCAGGACGTCGCTGCGGACCTGACTGTAGAGCGAACGCACGCTCTGGGTGGTGGAACGCTGCTGGTCCAGCAGGTCGTACTGGCTCTGCTCCAGCAGGTGCGTGCTCTGGCGTACCTGCGCGGATGTGCGACCACCGGTATAGATCGGCAATGACGCCTGGATACCGATCTGGTTGTATTCCTGATATCCCCCGGAGGATGCGACGTCGGTTTCATCATAGGAGTAGGTCGCGAAGGCACCGACTTCCGGCAGATGACCGGCACGCGAGGTCTTGACGTCACCCTTGGCGACATCGACACCCTTCTGCGCGGCACCGATCAAGGGATTGTTGACCAACGCCATCTCGACCCACTTGCCACGACTGGCGGGCACCGGCGCTTCGATGGCGAGATCCTCTTCCAGCCCATCGATGGAATCGTATTGCTGGCCGGTCAATTGCTGAAGTGCCTCGAAGCTGACCTGCAGGTCGGCTTCCGCGGCAATCCGCTGGGCGCGTGCGTCATCAAAGGACGCTCTGGCCTCCTGGACATCGGTGATCGCGATCAGCCCGACCTCGAACTGCTGATTGGCCTGATCCAGCTGACGGGAAAAGGCCTTCTCCTGCGCGATGCGCGCATCCAGCACATCCCGGTTGTTGAGGATGGTGAAGTACGCGGAGGCCACATCGTACAACAGCTGCTGCTGATCGGAATCCAGCAGCAGTTTCTGCTGCTCGGTACTGTCCTTGCTGGTCGCCAGCTCATACCAGTCGGCAGCGTCGAACAGCTGCTGATTCACGTTGAGCACGATGTTGCTGTCGGTGTAATCCCCTTCCACACCGCTCTGGGAATTGCCCGTGACATCGGTGCGTGACACGGTGCCGGTGGCCGAGATCTGTGGCAGCAGATCCGAAAGCTCGATCCGCTCGTTGTCCTCGACGCTCTGATACAGAGAGCGAGAGGACGACAGGCTGGCATTGTGGGTCAGCGCATCACGGGTAATGTCGAGCAGATCGGCAGCCTGGGCCTGGGTCGCGAAACCCATCGCCAGCACCAGAGGCAGTATGCGTATGTTGGCCATGTATGCGTATTCCTGATCGGTAACAGTCAGTCGTGACCTGCATGATGCGCCAAAGGCACCAAGGCAAGGGGAGATAAGGTCGTTTCACGGGCCGGCTGATGACGGCATCAGCCCCTTCGGGGGCGGGTCGTGGAAAAAGGACTCAGTCTAATCGTCGCCTTGCAAGGCGTCCAGTTAGTTGGCTAACTTCATTTGCCTTACAGCGTTTCCATCCCAGCAACAATGCAACACGGCCCCAGTGTCGAATCATATGCACCGTCATCTTTCTGCCAACCCCATAGCCTGCCAAACCAATGCTCAGAAAATATGAAAACGGCCCGCCCGCAAGCGGGGGGCCGTTTTCATGTCGTGTTGCGTCCACTATCCAGCAGGATGTCACGGATATCGGGCCAGACGATGACAGCTGCCAGTCCCTTCGATGACATGTCAGCGAATCATTCGAAGATGGATTCCAGCGACAGGCCCTGTTTCTCGAGCATGCGACGCAGTTTCTTGAGCGCCTCGACCTGAATCTGACGCACTCGCTCACGCGTCAGACCGATCTCCTCGCCGACCTCCTCCAGCGTGGCGGCTTCGTGACCCCGCAGCCCGAAGCGGCGTACCACCACTTCCATCTGCTTGTCGGTCAGCTCCGCCAGCCACTCATCGACATGTGCCTTGACGTCGACATCGACCAGACTGGACTCGGGGCTGGTGTCATTTTCATCGGCGATCGTCTCGATCAACGGCTTGTCACTCTCGCCGCCCATCGGATAGTCCACCGAGGACACTCGCTCATTGAGCCCCAGCATCTTCTTGACCGTCTCCACCGGCTTGTCGAGGAAATCGGCGATTTCCTCGGCCGTCGCCTCGTGGTCAAGCTTCTGCGTCAACTGGCGAGCAGCGCGCAGATAGATGTTGAGCTCCTTCACGACATGAATCGGCAACCGGATGGTGCGCGTCTGATTCATCAACGCGCGCTCGATGGTCTGACGGATCCACCAGGTGGCGTAGGTCGAGAAGCGGAAACCGCGCTCGGGGTCGAATTTCTCCACCGCGCGTATCAGGCCCAGATTGCCCTCCTCGATCAGGTCGAGCAGTGACAATCCGCGATTCAGATAGCGCCGCGCGATCTTGACCACCAGACGCAGGTTGGATTCGATCATGCGCTGCCGGCCGGCAGGGTCTCCCGCCTGCGCCAGTCGCCCGAAATAGACTTCCTCTTCCGGTTTGAGCAATGGCGAGAAGCCGATCTCGTTGAGGTAGATCTGCGTTGCATCCAGGCTCTGGTAGTGCTTGCGCTCTTCACGGTTCAGGGCGCGTTCGAATGCCGCCTCTTCCGCTTCAGCCTCAAGCGTATCGTCTTCCTCGACATCATCGAGGGACAGCTCCACCTCGGCCTGATCGATATCCTTTTCCAGCATGCTCATGTCGATACCCCGTTGTCTCTGGTCTGGTGCCAGGAACTTCTTGTTGTGGCAGCGGTGGACGTCAGCGCTTGGGCAGGAACTTCAAGGGATCCTTCGGCTGCCCATCCTCGCGGATCTCGAAATGCAGCTGCGCACGTTCGGCGTCAGTGGCTCCCAGAGTGGCGATTACCTGTCCGGCCTCGACAACATCATTCTCCGAGACGCGGAGGCTGTCGTTGTGGGCGTAGGCACTCAGATAACGGTCATTGTGCTTGAGGATGATGAGGTTGCCGTAACCGCGCACTCCACTCCCCGCGTAGACCACAATCCCCGGCCCTGCTGCCTTGACAGGTTGCCCCTTTTGACCAGCGATATCAATGCCGCCCGTCACACTCTCGGACTCACCGAATTTGCCGATGATCTCGCCTTGCGTAGGCCACTGCCAGTCAACGTTTTTTACCGGCACATAGGTTTTCTTGGCCGGTGCCGCCTCGGGTGTGGCGCCCGCAACGTTGGTGCCCTTTTCAACCTTGTCGGAGGCACTTTTCACGTTTGCCGCCGCCTTGTCACGCTCGGCCTTGGCCGCTGCCAGCTGCTCGGCCTTCTCGCGAGCCGCCTTCTCCTGCGCCGCCTTGCGAGTAGCAGCCTCGGCCTCACTCGCCCTGGCCTGGGCATTGCTGCCGGCACTCTCCAGTGCCTCGCCGGCTCGGGAGGCTTCGTCCGCGGCCTGTGCACGCGCAGACTCCGCCAGCGCCTCTTCACTGCCTTCCTGATACACGGGCCCCGGGCCGACGCCCGCAGCAGCGGCCGCGCCCGTGGCAGCCGCCGCGACGCCGCCGCTACCGGTGGTCAGGGACTGCGCCTGGGAAGCACGCTGCTTCTGCTGAGCAATGGCCGACTCATCCGGAGCCAGCCAGTCCGGCACCTCGCCGCCGCTGGCGATGGCGTCATCGCTGCCGCCAAGCCCGGTCGCCACCACGCCCGTGCCTGATGCCGACCCCGATGCCGTGCCGGCCGTACGGGAGTTGCCGGCATTCGCGGGCAACGGTGCCTGAGGGTCGAGGCGCAGAGTCTGCCCGGGCTGCAAGGTGTAGGGCGGGCGCAGGCCATTCATGCGCGCCACGTCACGGAAGTCCTGGCCACTCTGCCAGGCGATGCCATAGAGCGTGTCACCGCGCTGGACCGTATAGCTGTCTGCAGTGATGCGTGTCGTACCACCACTGAGATCCTGGATCTGCGGACGCGTCGTGGCGGTACTGCACGCCGTCAGAGCGCCCAGCGCCAGACCCGCCAGCGCCAGCTTGAATCCCTTGTCCATCATGTCAGGCATGTTCCTGCTCCTTGCGGGAATCACTGGAAGAATCATCCGGTCCTGAGCGCTCACCCGCGAACCAGACCAGCAGGATACCTGCCAGCATCAGGGCAAGCGCCGCCCACAACTGGGCAGGCTCACCTGTCACGCTGGTATAGGTCTCCGGCATCATGAATTGATAATCTAGCGGTACCTGCTCCCCCTTGGGCCCCAGTCGATAATCGGTGATCGTGCGCCAGGGCCACAGCACCGGCAGCGAGCCGAGGATGAAGCCGACCAGCAGCATCAGTGTCGCGGTGTGATGGTGACGAAACAACCATGACAGTACACGCGAGAAGGTGAACAGTCCGATGGCGCAGCCACTTCCGAACAACAGGATCAGCGTCAGATCGAAGCTCTTGATACCTGTCATCACGGTGCCATAGAGGCCCATGGTCAACAGCAGGAAGCTGCCGGAAACGCCCGGCAGCAACATGGCACTGATGGCGATGGCCCCCCCGGCGACGATGACCCAGGGCGCATCAGTGCCCGCTGGCAGAAGGCTGGGCAGCTGACTGGCCAGTACCAACCCCAGCACCAGCCACACCAGATACCCGACCCTGAAGCCGGTAATGCGCCGCGCCACGACCACACCGGAACACACCACCAGACCGAAGAAGAAGGCATTGAGCAGCAGCGGCTGCGCCTCCATCAGCCAGGTGACGAGGTGCGCCACGCTGATCAGGCTGGCGAGAATGCCGGCGGCAAGCGGTAGCAAGAACGCCAGATTCAAGTGCTGCCATAACGCCTTGACGCCCTGTTGACGCCAGACACCGATGGCGGAAGGTCCGAAGCGCTTGATGGTTTCGATCAATTCTTCATAGATGCCCGTCACGAAGGCTATCGTGCCTCCCGAGACGCCGGGCACGGCATCGGCAGCGCCCATGCCCGCCCCCTTGAAGAACACGCTCAATGCTCGTTTCACCTGATCACTCCCTCGAGCAACGGCACGAAGCGCACAGCCTCGAGCCGCTGAATATCCTGAGTGTCGCCGACGTGGCGCACTCGTGTCAGCCATTGACGATCACTGCCGTCTTCCGCCAATGGCACGATCATCACTCCCTCCGGTGCCAGCTGCTGGAGCAATGCCTGTGGCAAGTGCGAGGCACATGCCGTCACCACCACCAGATCAAACCCCGGCAGGGTCACCGACTCCTGTGCGGCCGTCTCACGCGCCGTGGTCTGCCAGCCGTGCCCGCCATCGGCGTGACGCAGCTGGACATTGTCCAGCCCGAACCACTCAAGCCGCTGCCGGGCACGCAGATGCAACAAGGCGATGCGCTCCAGCGAGGCCACCTGACCGAACAGCCGCGCCAGCAGCAGGGTCTGGTAGCCCGAACCGGTGCCGACCTCCAGCACCCGACACTGCTCGCGCGGGCGCGGTGCCGAGGCCAGAGCCAGCTCCGTCATGCGGGCATGCATGTAGGGCTGCGACAATGTCTGCCCCTGCCCCAGCGGCAGGGCGGTATCCTCATAGGCGCGATGCGCCAGCGCCTCATCGAGAAACAGATGGCGCGGTTCCGCCGCCATCAGATCCAGTACCCGCTCGTCCTGGATGCCGGCCTCTTCCAGTCGCGTGACCATGCGATCACGCGTTCGTTGAGAGGTCATGCCGATACCGCTCAACTGCGCGGCATTCGGGCGCTCCAGGCGCATGGGCACCGGTGGCGATGAGGTTCGAGTGGCCGACGAATCCGCCATGGCTTGCCCACTCTCAGACTGCACTGCGGGAAAACCGTTCTGATACACGTCCTTCATGACATCGAATTACATCCTGTCGACCGACGCGCCTGCGCCGGCTTGCTGATCGATCCCCGACACCCCTGACCGCCAGGTGGTGGCGCGCGAGGTCAACTCAGTGCTTCCAGCCACTGCTCCACATCCTGACGCGCCGCATGGGAGGTCAGGTCGGTCATCAACGGCGTGATGGACACATAGCCGGCCGCGATGGCCGCGAAATCGGTGTCCTCACCATCGTCGACTCCGTCCCCGGCCAGCGCAATCCAGTACCGGGTGCGCCCGCGAGGGTCCTGCACGGCGATCGGCGCACCCGCCGGACCACGATGCCCCTGGCGCGTGACGCGAAATCCGCGGATCTCGTGCCAGGGAACATCCGGCACATTGACGTTGAGCAGCGAACGCGGCGGCAAGGCCAGCGTCTCGGCCGCGCCGACCAGACTCGCCGCCACACGCCCTGCCGTCTCGAAATGGGTCTTGCCACACAGCGACATCGCGATCGCCGACATGCCCAGCGAGCGGCCTTCCATCGCCGCTGCCACAGTGCCGGAATACAGCACATCGTCTCCCAGGTTGGCACCGTGGTTGATGCCGGAGATCACGATATCCGGTTTCTCGTCCCAGACACCGTTGACCCCCAGATAGACGCAATCGGCAGGGGTGCCGTCGACACTGTAGAAACCGTTGTCCATCGCGGACAGCATCAGCGGGCGACTCAGGGTCAGGGAGTTGCTGGCACCCGAACGATCACGGTCCGGTGCCACCACGCGAATTCGCGCGTGATCACACAGCGCATCATGCAGGGCCTTGAGCCCGGGGGCATGTACCCCATCATCATTGGAAAGCAGAATCTTGCGCATCGTCTCACCTGTTCATGTTCATCGCGGTGTCATGTCGTGGCGCACGCTAGGTAGGCCGCTACAGCAGCGGGTGGGCAATCAGCTCACGCAACAGGCCGGTGGCGAAGCTGCCGCGCGGAAGATCGAAATGCAGCCACGCACTGGCCGCAGTCGCCTCGGCATCGGCCTGGGTCGGCGTGATGGCCCACTCCAGGCGGGCATTGGCAGGCATCAGGCGCAGTGGCCGACGCTCGGCCTTCACGCCAGCCTTCTCGAGGCCGTCACAGAGCTGGGGCCAGCTGGACGCCAGCACCTGCTCAAGCGCCGCGACCTGCGCATGGGACTCGCCACGGCCGGTGCCCCACAGCGGGCCCGTGGGGTGGATATCCCCGTCGGCAAGGCGCCGGGTCAGCGTCTCGACAGCTTCGCTGCCATCGGTGACGAAGCGCGATCCCGTCCCGTCGAGCGCGAACACCTCACCGCTCAACGCCGTCGCCCAGCAGCCTGCCTTGAGGCGCGCGGCCAGCACTTCGTTGAACAGGAAGCTGCGCGCGGTGGACAGCAGCATGCCGCTGCGATCATCACGCTTGCGCCAGCCACGTATCAGTACGGCGCGTGCACGCCCCAGGTTATGCCCCTGGTGCCCGAAACGCTGCGGACCGAAATAGTTGGGCACCCCATCGCGTATCAATGTCTGCCAGCGAGTCTCGAAATCCGGATGGGCCACGGCCTCGCCGCTCACCCGCAGCGCAAAGCGATTGCCGCGATGCACGCCACGCTTGAGCTTGCGCGGGTGCCGCACGCTGGCCAGCACGCGGGCCCCCTTCTCGGCCAAGGCCTCACTCAGATGCTCAGGGGCTTCACGCCCCGGCAACCATACCGAGACCCACTGCTGGGTAATCGCCTGCTTGTCCTTGAGTCCCGCCACGCCAATGTCACGCGGTGCCACGTCACAAAGACCTGCCAGTTCGCGGCACAGCTCGTCAGTGGTCAGACCGCGCTTCTCGATCCAGAGCCACTGGTGCTCCCCATGACCTTCGGGCACGAAGTCCATCAATTCCGTGACGCGAAAGTCTTCCGGCGTGTGTCGGAAGTCACCTGCGCCCAGCGGGCCGCCATGGGCATGCGGCCAGCGCTGCATCAGCTCGGCTTCCTTGACCCATGGCTCGCTGCCGGCGGCTTCCAGTGCCGTTCGCGCCGCGACAGACAGCGCATCGGACTCGGGCGGCTCAGACATGGCATTCACTTCAGACATGCTCGGCTCCACCCGCGGCGGGCAGCCTGCCAAGCACCGCCACGGCCTCGGCGGCGATGCCTTCCTTGCGACCGGTGAAACCGAGACGCTCGGTCGTGGTGGCCTTGACGTTGACGACCGCCACCGGCACACGCAGGTCCTCGGCGATCACCTCACGCATCGCCTGGATGTGCGGCGCCATCTTGGGGGCCTGCGCCATCACGGTGAGATCGACATTGCCGACCCCGAAACCAGCGGCATTGATCAGCCCGACGACGTGGCGCAGCAGGCCGCGACTGTCCGCCCCGGACCACTCGCTGTCGGTATCCGGGAAATGCTTGCCGATGTCGCCCATCCCGCAGGCCCCGAGCAGCGCATCGCACAACGCATGCAGCAATACATCGCCATCGGAATGCGCCACGAAGCCGTGTTCGTAGGGGATCTTCACGCCGCCGATCATCAGATGATCGCCGTCGCCGAAACGGTGGACATCGAAGCCATGCCCGATGCGCAGTGACATCGGGACATGCCCGGAGGTCGCGGGGGAGGTCGTGGAACTCGAAGTGTCGGGGGTCACGGGATGATCCATCATGTCAGGCAGGTGTCCGGGGTCTGTCGGCGTGATCCTCGCGGGCCGCCAGCAACAGGCGCGCCATGGCGAGGTCTTCCGGATGGGTGATCTTGAGATTGTCGCGCGCCGCGGGCACCAGCACGGGGGATCGTCCACAGGCCTCGAGTGCCGAGGCCTCATCGGTGATGCGCTCGGGCTGCTCCGCGAGGGCGGCACGCAGCGCCGTGCGCAACAGGCCCAGCGGAAATGCCTGGGGCGTGAAGGCATGCCACAGCCCTGTCCGGGATTCGGTATGCGCGATGCGCTGCGCTGAGCCCTCGGTACGTTCCACGGCATGGCTCAGCGCAGCGGCCCGCTTCATGGTGTCACTGGCGGGAGCGGCCAGAATGGCGCCGTCATCACTCTCGCGTGCCGCCTTGACCAGCGCCTGGATGTCGCTCTCGCGGACACAGGGACGCGCCACATCGTGTACCAGCACGAGGTCATCATCACTCGCCACTCGGCTCAGACACTCGAGTCCCGCCAGCACGCTGTCGGCACGCTCGCTGCCGCCATCGGCGCGTAGCCACTCCTGCCATGGCACCATCGTCGGCGTGAAATAGGCATCCTCCGCACCCAGCACCAGACACAACCCGGCCTCGGGCAATGCGCGCCTGAGGGTGGTGAGGGTCGCCTCCAGGACACTGCCGCCGGGCGTCAGTTCCAGATACTGCTTGGGACGGTCAGCCTGCATGCGGCTGCCCACGCCTGCGGCGGGTACCAGATACCAGAGACGCGGCGCCGGGGCATCATTCATGCGAGTCATGGGTTGAGCACCTTGGGCAGGCCCTCTTCCAGTCCCTTGCCTTCCAGCGCCCCTTCCGCCACTTCATCCGCGGACGAGACCTGGCGCTTGGGTACCTCGACGTTGGGCACCCACAGGAACTGCTCATCCTTGCGCACCATGCCGAGATCGTTGCGCGCACGCTCCTCGATGGCCGCCAGACCATTCTTGAGGTCGACCACTTCAGCGCCCAGGCGTTGATTGCGGTTGTCCAGCTGCGCCGCTTCCCTGGAGAGCTGCTGCACGCGGGCACGGATGTCGAACAATTCGGTGACGCCATTTTCGCCCCACCACAGCCGGTACTGGAGCAGAGCCAGCAGTAGCAGCAGTGAGATATTGATCCATTTGAGCATGGCAGTGTCCTTGGCCGTTGCAGCGGGCATTATGCCATCATCAGGGGACGCCGCGCAGGCTCTGCCACGCTTGACTGCGTCCTCGCCAGCGCACGTCTTTCCCCGGGGCGATTGGCGCCCTGGCGCTCATCGCCCGTCACGTCCCTCAAGGAGGCCCACCATGTACAAACTGGCATTCTTCGTTCCACACGAAGCACTGGAAGGTGTCAAGGAAGCGCTTTTCGCCACGGGTGCCGGACGCATGGGCGAGTACGAGGCCTGCTGCTTCGAGACGCGCGGCACGGGGCAGTTTCGTCCGCTGGCCGGTGCCAATCCGCATATCGGCGAACGCGGCACGCTGGAACGTGTCGAGGAGGTCAAGGTCGAGATGGTGTGTGAGGACGCGCTGATTCGCACGGCAGTGGCCGCACTGCGCGAGGCGCACCCCTACGAGGAAGTGCCGATTGACTGCTGGCGACTGGAAAGCTTCTGAAGGTGCGATGCCCACCCCGGTCACGCCGTCAAGCGACGGCAGGTCCCGGGGTGAAGCCTGACCACGGCCCGCTCAGTGCTTGGGCAGATGTGTCGTCTTGAAGAAGCGCTCGCGCGTCTCGAGATCGATCTGTTCCAGATGCAACGGAAATTCGCCTTCTCCCTGGCGGGCACGACGGTCCTCGAAATAGCGCCTCAGCGTCACTTCCATGGTCGGGAAGGCCAGTGACTGCCAGGGAATCTCCTCTTCGGCGAACAGCGCCACCTCGAGACTCTCGATACCCGCGGAGAAATCACTGGTCAATTCGGCGCGAAACAGCATGTAGACCTGATTGATGTGTGGCAGATCAATCAGGGTGTAGAGGCCCTGGAGATTGACCTCGGCCCCCGCTTCCTCACGCGTCTCGCGGGCAGCGGCCTCACTGGTGGTCTCCGCGTTCTCCATGAAACCGGCCGGCAGTGTCCAATACCCCAGGCGCGGTTCGATGGCGCGGCGACACAGCAGCACCTTGCCATCGCGTATCGGCAGGGTACCGGCGATGATGCGTGGATTCTGATAATGGATGGTGCCGCAGCTATCACACAGGTAGCGCAGTCGATCATCTCCTTGTGGCACCGCCAGACGCACGGTCTCACCACAATGGCTGCAGTAGTTCATTCGCTCTCCCGTGAAACTCTTGAACGCCGATGCCCGGGCTCGGCTTCTGGAAATGGTGCCGCTGACTCGGCCGGCTGTCACCTCACATCTTGACCGCCTCACATCCCACGCCACAAGATGAAGGTCAACGAGGACCCGACATGCTAGAAGCTCTGCGCCAGCGCCTGCAATCCCATCACCCCCGTATCGTGAGCAACGACCAGCCACGCGCTGCGGTACTCATCGCGTTGATCGACCGCCCGGAACCGACGCTGCTGCTCACGCAACGCGCCAGTCACCTGAGTCAGCATGCCGGCCAGGTCGCCTTCCCCGGTGGCAAGGCGGAGCCGGAGGATATCAGTCTGCTGGCCACGGCGCTGCGTGAGGCCGAGGAGGAAGTGGCCCTGCCCTCCGGCGAAGTGGAGATATACGGGCAACTGAGCGATGTGATCTCGCTGCACGGCATGACCGTGACGCCTTTCGTGGGACGCATCGCTCCCGACCTGCCGCTGCGCGCCGACCCCGGCGAGATAGCGCATATCTTCGAGATGCCACTGAGCATGCTGCTGCGCGATGAACGCGCCCACACCGACGTCATCCGCGTGGGCGATGACACCTGGTACGTGCCCGGCTATCAGGTGGCCGGGCAGCTGCTGTGGGGGCTTTCCGCGATGATGCTGGTGGAGATGATGGCCATCGGGTTCGGACACACCATCAGCCTGTCCTCCCCGCCACCGCCCGGGGCACCGTTGCGCCACCTACCACCTCGCCCCCATGCACCACGGGCATGAGCCTCTGGCGTGATTGACGCATGTCTCGCGGGCTGAGGATTGCCAGGCCTTCACTCAAGGCATTGCGCCCCTGCGCGTGCTGCTCTATAACACTGCGCCTTGATGCCTTCTGCCCTTTTTCCGGAGCGCCCGATGCCCGCTGCACCCGCCCCACTGCTGGACCCCACCGCGCTCAACCTGCTGATCGATGAACTGGTCGAGCATGGCTACAGCGTGCGCCCGGACTTTCTGCCGGCACACCTGATCCGCCATCTCAATGACGAGTTGCGGGCGCTGGAGAGCCATCAGCGACTGACGGCTGCGGGAATCGGACGCGGGCGAGAGCATGACCTTCGCCCGGACATCCGCGGGGATGCGATTCGCTGGCTGGATCGCGATTCGCGTGCCCAGCGTGCCTACCTGGAGGCGATGAATGCCCTCAAGGATGAACTCAACCGTGCCCTCTATCTGGGGCTGTTCGAGTACGAGGCGCATTTTGCCCACTATCCGGTCGGCAGCTTCTATCGCAAGCATCTGGACAGCTTCCGCGGGCGTGGCAATCGCCTGATTTCCAGCGTGCTCTATCTCAATGCCGACTGGCCGGCGGACGCCGGCGGCGAGATCGTGCTCTACGACCCCGAAGATGACAGCCGTGAAATCCGGCGTGTCACCCCCGAGGCCGGGACCTTCGTGTGCTTTCTTTCCGAACGGATCCCCCACGAGGTACTGCCGACGAAACAGGCGCGCGCCAGCGTGACCGGCTGGTTCCGCCGCAACGCCTCGCAGGGCAACCTGGTCGACCCCTCCCGCTAGTGCGACCTACTCATCTCTTCTCCCCTCCTTGCGACGCACGTGAGGCATGCCGCTCACACAAGGCCTCAATCTACGTTGCGCCCGTCGGATGCCTCGCCATGGCGGGGCGCCTGGCGCAGGCTTTCGCCCTCATGAGTCTCGATCTCTTCGAGACTATCCAGGGACGCCTCGGTGATCAGCTCCGGCATGTCGACGGCCAGCTCGCGAGTCACCTCGACCAGCGGGTCATTGACCTCGGCATCCCGCAGGTGCTCCTCGGCGGCCTCGACCAGTTCCGGCCCGACGGCAAGCTCCGTTCCCAGGGGCGTCTGTGGCGCATGGGTCTCGAAGGGAGCCAGCGGCTGCGGCGCCGGACGCATCACGCGTCGCCAGACGAAGAAGGCCAGCATGCCACCGCCCATCACCGCCAGACTCAGCGCCATGCCGGGCATGGCGCCCATCTCGGCCATCGGCAGTGATACGGCCGGCGGTGACAGGGTCGAGCCCACGGCATTGATCAGCAACAATCCCTGACTCATGCGCACCAGCGCCCCGGCGGGGGCACGGTCTGCCGCATGGCTGACCGCGACCGGATAGAGCGTGAAGGCCGCGCCGCCGAGCAGGAACAACACCGTCAACTGCGCGATGCCTTCGCGTGCCGGACCCATCAGCAAGGCGGCGAACCCGATGATGGCCACCGACAGGATGATCAATACCTGCTGACGATCATGACTGTCAGACCAGCGCCCGATGGGATACTGCAGCAGCATGCCGCCGAGAATCACCAGCGCCATGCGCTGCCCGATCTCCGCGGTGTCCAGCACGCCGCCCTCCCCCAATGCCAAGGGCAGCAGGCTGTAGAGCACTGCCACCACCAGCCCCGAAGCCAGGCAGCCGAACACGCCGGTCGGCGTGATGCGAATCAGACGCCAGGGACTCAACGGCTCGGATTGCTCGATCAGCGGTGATACGCGCGGCAGCAGCACCAGCGGCAATACGGACGCCGCCGCCAGCATCGCCACCAGCATGAAGGCCGCCTCGAGACTCAGCATGGCGGTTACTCCCAGCAGCAGCTGCCCCAGCACGCCCGCGCCATAAAGCACGATCATGTAGAGCGCCAGCAGACGCCCGCGTACGGCAGGGTCGGCGGCACTCAGCAACCAGCTCTCGATGACCAGATAGACGCCGACCAGCGACCAGCCGATCATCATGCGCAGCAGGAACCACACCACGGGATGGTCTCCCAGTCCCATGGCCAGGGCGGCGACTGCCACCAGCGAGGCGAAGCCGGCGTAGGCTCGGATGTGTCCGATGCGCAGCAGCAGGCGGTCGTTGACCAGCGCTCCCAGTCCAAGCCCCAGATAGTAGGCGGAGCTGATCAGGCCGATCGCCTCGCTCGAGACACCGGCGGCAGACAGCCGCAGGGGGACCAGCGAAGTCAGCATGGCATTGCCGATCCCCAGCAAGGCAAGGCCCAGCAAGGGCGCGAGAGACATCAACAACAGATGACGGGGCATGACCAGTTCCTCGGCCAGGCGCAGGACTGCGTTCGGCCAATGCCGCAAGGTGCGGAGAGCTACGGGAGAGGGAAGCGCCCTGCAGGAATCTCGCAAGGCGCGGGCAATATAGTGACAGTCTGCGCCAAATCCAAGTGTTTTTGCGTCAGCTTCACGTCATTTCGCGACATCGTTCATTGTCTCGCCCCGAATCTCGCGGCCAGCCCGGTCAGGCGCACGCGCGTGGGGCGGCTGGATCATGCCTCGGTAGCGGGCATCGCCCACTCCACACCCGCCACGCGAGCCCTTCAGGACATCGGAACGCGGAAGATGACGCTATCGCTCGCAACCTGCTCAAAGGCCAGCCCATGGGTCCGCGCCAGCCAGGCGAAGGTCTTCGGGCTGAACAGGCAGACATGGGTCGGGTCACGCAGATAGTGCCAACGCTTGAGCGCATCCAGATCATCCGCGGCGGGTTGCGTCATGATCCCCAGCAGGCCACCGGGTTTGAGACACCCAAGCCACTGACGGAAGACATCGCCGGGCGCGTAGAGATGCTCGATCACCTCGGTACTGACGATGAAATCATGCTGACGGGCGAGCGCTGCCGGGTTCGGGTGGTAATACAGATCATGCAATGCCATCGGATGGCCGACTTCCTCGAACATCCGTGCCAGGGCTGGCCCCGGCCCACAACCGAAATCGAGCCCGCTGGCACCGGCCGCCAGCCGCTCGCACATCGGCGTGAACAGCCTGGACAGGAAGGTGCGATAGCGCGGATCTGCCGGGTCATTCTGATGCTGGTCGTAGATGTCCTGCTCTGCGCGGGCATCCAGTCGCTGAGAGGGCGCGAGATACAGCAGATGGCATTCGCCACACCGCAGGTAATCACGCTCGTCGGCAGGCGGACGCTGACCGGTCCGCGGACATGGCTTGCGTCGTTGCACCAGATGCAGCACCGGTTGACTGCCATGGGTCGCGCATAACGGGCATTGATGGTCGGATTCAGGCAATGCCTGTGCCGGGGACTCGGGGGCAATGGGGGAAGATGACATCAGGGCTCCGCACAGGGCAAGGGACACGACAGGCACAAGACATGACAGGACGAGCACATCAGGGAAAGCGCATCAGGGAAAGCATCACCGAAAAGCACTACCGAAAAGCACTACTGGAAAGCACTACTGGAAAGCACTACTGGAAAGCACGGCACACGAGAACCGCTCGGGCAGTGCCGTGGTCTGACTGTCTGACAGAGCGCCTCGGGACCACGCCAGCGACGTGATCCCGGATGTGCCGATGCCAGCATGATACTGGCAGAGCAAACGGGCCGCACGCCCCATGCCACACACGACGAAGGTCACTGCGTGCCCCCCGATGCCTCGAACCTGCATGACGTAAGCCCCTCTGGCACAATGGGGCGCGACGGGCAGCGCAGGACTCGCCCTCTGACCAGTGCGGTATCTCACGCCAGACCACCGGAACTTCATGTGTGACGATGGAAAAGACTCTCAAGCGTTTTGAAAAGGCCATGGAACAACGCCTTTTACCTCTCAAGGCCAATGCCGTCGCCTGGCTATGGCAGCGACTCTCGGGCCTGACCACCCGCCAGCTGTGGTGGATGGCGCGCCCGCTCGCGCGTCTCGTGCAACTGCTCAATCCGCGGGAACGGCGCGTCACGCGCAGAAATCTTGGCCAGGCCTTCCCTCATCAGCCGCGTGAGACACGCGCACGCCTCGTGACCGAGAGCCTCGCCCACTCCACCGCCACCATGCTGGAGCTGGGCAAGGTATGGCTGGGTGATGAAGACGCGGTGCGCGATTCGATTCTCGAGGTGCACGGTCGCAATCTGCTCGACGAAGCCCGTGCCGAGGGACGTGGCGTGATCGTGCTGGCGCCGCACTTCGGCAACTGGGAAGTGCTCAATTTCTGGCTCTCGAGCCATTTCCCCTTCACTGCCATGTACGAGCCGCCCAAGTTCGAGCAGCTCGACCCGATCATTCGCAACGGGCGTGAGCGCATGGGGGCGAGACTGGTGCCTACCAACTCCCGCGGCGTGGCAGCGTTGCTGAAGGCGCTCAAGCGCGCCGAGGCGATCGGCATCCTGCCGGATCAGGAACCGGGACGCGGCAGCGGTGTCTTCGCCGACTTCTACGGCCGCCTCGCCTACACCGCCACTCTGCTCCCCAAGCTGGTGGCGAGAACCGACGCCCGCGTGGTGACCGGTGTCGCTCAACGCCTGGAAGATGGCCATGGCTTCGCCATCCACTTCCTTGCGGCGGATGAGGCGGTCTACGCCGAAGACGAGGTCATCTCGGCGCGGGGAGTGAATGCCTCAGTGGAAGCCGCGATCGCCCTGGCGCCCGCGCAGTATCAATGGGAATACAAGCGCTGGCGCAAGAGTCCGGAAGAACTGGACGAGCAGCCGGGCTGGCGTGAGAAGCGCTTCTATCCCCGGGACGATTCCTGGCTTTCCCTCAAGGGCTGGCGCCGCCACCTCAAGTACCGCCGCCGCAACGCGAAGCGCTCCTGACTCTCCAGGGACAGGGCAGCACTGGCGCAAACCGGCACAAGCTTCCAGACTTTCCTGCACGGCGGCGAGCGATGCCAGTCGACTTGCCGAGGCAGCCGCGACAGGCCAGGGAGGCAGTGGAGCACATGAGCAAGCGCCAACAGGACATCCGTGGATGCGCAAGCATCAGACAGCTGATGGGGACGGCACTCATCGGCTGTCTCTGCGCGTCGTCTCTTGCCTGGAGCGAGGCAAGCAGCAGCGACACCCTCGATGGCGAGACCTCTGCTCATGCCCCGGCTCTGGCATTGCAGGCGGCAAGCTCGGTTCCCGAGGACGCCCCCTCCCTGAGGCTGCCACCAGGGGCCGGCATGACTCGGCTGGCATCGATTCAGGCACCTCGCATGCTGCACCTCACCGCTCACGATGAGGTGTTGATCGGCTCGCGGGCCGGCAAGCTCTACCGAGGCCAGCTGGCCGATGATGGCAGCCTCAAGCGCATGGAAGTGCTGGTCGAGCTGGAAGGCTATCCCCACTCTGCCGTCGTCCGCGATGCGCGCCTGTATGTCGCGACCACGGACGCCCTGCTGGTCGCGGACTACCATCCCGGGATCTCCCTTGCCCCGAGCGACTTCCACCGCGTGATCGCGATTCCCGGCGGCGGCGGCCACAACTCGCGTACGCTGAGCCTGGGCCCTGACAATGGCCTGTATCTGGCGCTGGGGATCCAGGGCAACTGCTCCGATCAGTATCTGGCAGGCACCTCGCCTCGCTATCCACAGCAACAGCTCCGTGGGGGAGTGATGCGCCTTGAGGAAAGTGGCGAGCCTCCCGAGTGGCGTGCGTGGGCGAGTGGTCTGCGCAACCCCGTCGGCCTGGTCTGGCAGGCACTGGCGACAGGAGAGACGCGCCTGCTGGCCACCAACAACGGACCGGACCACTGGGGCTACGAGCATCCCCGCGAGCTGGTGGTCGCTGCCCGCGAAGGCAGCTTCCATGGCATGCCCTGGTATCAGTGGATCGATGGCCGCTGGCAGGCAGATGATTGCATCACGAGCGATTCACCGCGCGAACGTGACGAGATTGCACCGCCACTGGCCGAGATCCCCGCTCGCAGTGCGCCGATGGGTATCGCGGTGGTGCCGCCTGGGCATCCATTGGCTGCTGACATGGATGTCGTGGTGGCAGTCCACGGCAGCTGGGGCACGGCACCGTCCGGCAAAGCGTGGGGAGACCCCGCCAGTCGTCGTGAGCCTCGCCTGCTGGGCCTCAAGCTGGCGACGCCAGACACTGAAGCACACCTAGTGCCGGTACTGACCGGCCTGCAGGATGCCGCCAGCGGCGAGCGCTGGATACGCCCACTGGATGTAGCATTCGGCAAGAATGGCAGCCTCTACCTGACCAGCGATACCGGAGCCTCAGGACTCTATCGGATCACCTTCTCTCAATGACCTCCAGCCGCCTCTGACTCGACACGGCGGCTCACGCGTTGATTCTTCGCCCAAGCGTTGAGCGAGCGTCTCGACGCTCTGCATCCATGGGGTGATCACATGCGTATGCTCTCAGGACGACGCCATCGCCGGAGCCTGCGCCATGACAAAGCCCTCCATCTTCTCGCCAGTTGCCAGCCCTGCCCCCAGGGCTGTCCGTTCGGGCAGCGCCCTGACGCGCCCCCCGTGGCTGAGCATCATCATGCCAGTCCACAATGAGGCATCCGGTATCGTCTCGGCCTTGATCGCCTTGAGCCCAATGCGCGCGAGCGGGGATTGCGAGGTCATCGTGGTCGATGGCGGCTCCACGGATACTACCCGCGAGCTGGCAACGCCGCTGTGCGATCGCTGCCTGAGCAGTGATCCGGGCCGGGCAACGCAGATGAACGCCGGTGCCTCTCAGGCTCGTGGTCAATGGCTGCTGTTCCTGCATGCCGACACGCGCCTGCCGGCACATGTCCTCTCGGTACTGTCAGAGACCCTCGCCGAGCATCGCGAGTGCGACTGGGGTCGCTTCGATGTCGACATCGAAGGAGATTCTCCGCTGCTGCCCGTGATCGCCATGCTGATGAATCTGCGCTCGCGCCTGACCAGCATCAGCACAGGTGATCAGACCCAGTTCGTACGACGCTCCACCTTCGAGGCCATCGAGGGCTTTCCCGTCGTGCCCCTGATGGAGGACATCCAGCTGAGCGTCAGGCTCAAGCGACTGACCTCGCCGCTGAACCTCTCCGCCAGAGTCACCACCAGTGGAAGACGCTGGGAAACCCATGGCGTCTGTCGCACCATCCTCAAGATGTGGGGGCTGCGCCTGGCAGCCTGGGGTGGCGTATCTCCTGTCCGTCTGGCGCGCCTCTATGGATATGGTGCCGCCGCTCAGGCCTGCGAACAGCGTGGCTTGCCTCATGCCTGAAGCCTCGCTTGCTGGCAGGGAAACCGACACGGCCGCGTATGACATGCGCCCGACGCTCATCATCTTCGGCCGCCTGCCACTGGCCGGACAATGCAAGACGCGGCTGATCCCTGCCCTCGGTCCCGAGGGGGCGGCACGCCTCTACTCGCGCATGCTGCGCAGAATCGTTCAGCAGGCCTGCGCCTCACGCCTCGGCAAGGTGGTCGTGATGCTGACTCCCTCCCCCGAGCACGCCCGGCAGCAACCTGAGCTGGCAGCCCTGCTGACGGAACTTGAGGATCAGTGGCGTGCAGAGAGCATGGCGGCACATGGCAAGCGAATCACGCTCGAGGCACAGCCACAGGGTGGGCTTGGGGAGCGCATGCATCAGGCCATGCTGCGCCACCTGCCCGCAGGCCCCGTGCTGCTGATGGGCTCTGACCTGCCCGCATTGGACAGTCAACGTCTTCGCGAGGCGGCGCGGTGCCTGCATGACCATGATGCGGTGCTGCAGCCCAGCGAAGACGGGGGATACGGATTGATTGGCCTGAAAGCAGCCTGCTCGGCGGCCTTCCAGCTGGATCACTGGAGCCATGCCGACGTGAGCCGGGAGACTCTTGCACTGCTGGCTCAGGCAGGCAGAAGCGTCGGTTGCCTGCCTGTCAGCTGGGATGTCGATGAGCCTCACGATCTGGTGCGCCTGAGGCGACACTTCCCAGCCCTGATGGCGAACCTCTCCTCCTGTCAGCCTGCATGACATCTTTCCTGCAGCACATGACACGCTTCCCGCATCGCAGGAAGCCCTTTCCGCATCGCAGATGGCCTCCCAAAGTCGCATGGGTTTTAGGGCGGCAGAGGCTTTTCCTGCACCGCAGGACTGTTACACTCGAGATATCGTGACGCCTGAGTCACAGCTTGACGGGGTGCCGGTAAGACCGGCTGAGATGTCATTCGCACTGTTCGAGGCCTTGCATCGAGGTGCGTGTATGACGATCCCGCCGAACCTGATCCGGTTAGTACCGGCGTAGGGATCAAGCGCGAAGTGTTGCCGCACATCATCTTCACCTCTTCCAGGTGAACGCCGCACCTCCCCCGCTTTTTCCCTGCAGATTGCCGGACCTGACCACGCTCGAGCCAGACCTTTGCCACTCCATCACGGATTGGCAGCACGCTCACCGAGGGATGCGTCGATGCCCAGCTTTTCAGACCTGACCAGTGCCTGCGCCGAGGAATGGCGCGACTATCTCGAGCATGACTTCGTTCGCCAGCTCGGGGAAGGTCGTCTGCCAGAGGAGTCCTTCCGCCATTACCTGCAGCAGGACTACCTGTTCCTGATCCACTTCGCGCGCGCCTGGGCGCTTGCCGCCTACAAGAGCCGCACCCTCGCGGAGCTGCGTCAGGCCACGGCCAGTCTCGACACCATTCTCAATACCGAGCTCGACCTGCATATCGGCTACTGCAGCGAGTGGGGCATCAGCGAGGATGACCTGAGTGAGCTGCCGGAATCCCGCGCCACCCTGGCCTATACCCGTTACGTACTGGATTGCGGCCAGCGCGGCGATCTTCTCGATCTTCACGTGGCGCTCGCGCCTTGCCTGATCGGCTACGGCGAGATCGCCGAGTGGCTGCTGGACCAGGACACCACCGAGATCGAGGACAATCCGTACGCGGACTGGATCGCGATGTACTCCAGCGATGAGTTCAAGGAAGCGGTGGACGCCGAACGTGAATGGCTGGACGCTCGGCTCTCGGAGGTCTCGGAGCGCCGGCTGGGCGAACTGGTCGATGTCTTCCGCGATGCGACACGTCTCGAGATCGACTTCTGGCAGATGGGCCTTGATCGCGACTGATCCGTGGCAGGCCCTTGCGTGACAGGCCGCGCCTGCGCGAACGGAAGACACACCGATTTTCATCGGCCTGGGGACGTGGTCCTCTCGCCAATCATCCAGACACACCACAGGCCATCAGAGCCTGAATGCGAGCACGATGACCTGGGCCAGCACAACGCTCAGCACAGGTCATGCCCGCATTGAATTCTGAGCACGCTTGACGGGGTGCCGGTGGAACCGGCTGAGATCCTGCATGCATCACCTCGCCGCCAAATGGGCGAGGCTGCCAGCAAGGGGTCCCGTGGAACCTGAACCGGTTAGGACCGGCGTAGGAATCAAGCTGATGGTCAGCCGCTGCCCGCGGCCGCCTCGCTCCCGGGCCACCTGTTGGCAAGGAGTCGGCGATGGCCATCCTCTCCCTGCGCACGGTCTTCCCATGATGACGTCTGCCGTGACGTCGCCCTTTGAGGAGACCTGCATGAGCACTACCCCCACGACTCAAGATCCGCAAGCCACCAACGCCGCCGAACCGTCGCTCGCCCCCCAGCCTGAGGCTGCGCCGAAGGCGCGCGCACGTGCCGGTCGCAAGGATGGCAGTCGCCATCTCGCCAGCGAAGCCCGCGTCGACGCCGCCGCCATCGCGCCGCTGAGCGGCTCGCGCAAGATCTACATCGAAGGCTCTCGCCCGGACATCCGCGTGCCCATGCGCGAGATCGGCTGCTCGCCGACCCAGACCTCCAGCGGTCTGGAAGAGAATCCGCCGATCGTCGTCTACGACACCTCCGGCCCCTACACCGACCCGGCGGTCGAGATCGACATTCGTCGCGGGCTGGCGCCACTGCGCGAGAAGTGGATCGAGGAGCGCGGCAATACCGAACAGCTCAATCAGCTGAGCAGCGAATATGGTCGCGTGCGCCAGGCCGACCTGCGCCTGTCGTCCCTGCGTTTCGAGCTGGACCACCGCCCGCGTCGTGCCCTGCCGGGCAAGAATGTCACCCAGCTGCACTATGCGCGCCAGGGCATCATCACGCCGGAGATGGAGTACATCGCGATTCGTGAGAATCAGCGTCGTATCGCGCTGCGTGAGGAATATCAGGGCAGCGACTCCGTCGAGAGCATTCTGGGCCACCAGCACCCGGGTCACAGCTTCGGCGCCAACCTGCCCGACGAGATCACCGCCGAATTCGTGCGTGAGGAAGTCGCACGCGGCCGCGCCATCATTCCCGCCAACATCAATCACCCGGAAAGCGAGCCGATGATCATCGGCCGCAACTTCCTGGTGAAGGTCAACGGCAACCTGGGCAACTCGGCGGTCACCTCCTCCATCGAGGAAGAGGTCGACAAGATGACCTGGGCGATCCGCTGGGGCTCCGACACCGTGATGGATCTCTCGACCGGCGCCAACATCCACGAGACCCGTGAATGGATTCTGCGCAACTCTCCCGTGCCCATCGGCACGGTACCGATCTATCAGGCGCTGGAGAAGGTCGATGGCGTGGCCGAGAATCTTGATTGGGAGATCTTCCGCGACACGCTGATCGAGCAGGCCGAGCAAGGCGTCGACTACTTCACCATCCACGCCGGCGTCCTGCTGCGCTATGTGCCGCTGACCGCCAGCCGCGTGACCGGCATCGTCTCGCGCGGTGGCTCCATCATGGCCAAGTGGTGTCTGGCGCATCACGAGGAAAGCTTCCTCTATCGCCACTTCGAGGACATCTGCGAGATCTGCAAGGCCTACGACATCAGCCTGTCACTGGGCGATGGCCTGCGCCCGGGCTCGGTGGCCGATGCCAATGACGCCGCCCAGTTCGGCGAGCTCGAGACGCTCGGCGAGCTGACGAAGATCGCCTGGCAACACGATGTCCAGGTCATGATCGAAGGTCCGGGTCACGTGCCGATGCACCTGATCAAGGAGAACATGGACAAGCAGCTCAGCGAGTGCGACGAGGCGCCCTTCTACACCCTCGGCCCGCTGACCACCGACATCGCCCCGGGCTACGACCACATCACCTCCGGTATCGGTGCCGCGATGATCGGCTGGTTCGGCTGCGCCATGCTCTGCTACGTGACCCCCAAGGAGCACCTGGGCCTGCCCAACAAGGACGACGTCAAGACTGGCATCATCACCTACAAGATCGCCGCGCATGCCGCGGATCTGGCCAAGGGGCATCCGGGCGCGCAACGTCGTGACAATGCACTCTCCAAGGCACGCTTCGAGTTCCGCTGGGAAGACCAGTTCAATCTGGGCCTTGACCCGGACACCGCGCGCAGCTTCCACGACGAGACGCTGCCCAAGGATTCGGCCAAGGTCGCCCACTTCTGCTCCATGTGCGGGCCGAAGTTCTGCTCGATGAAGATCACCCAGGAAGTCCGCGACTACGCCAACGAACACGGCCTGACCGGTGACGCCGACAGCGTGATGGCCGGCATGCAGGAGCAGGCTGACAAGTTCAAGCGCGAAGGCAGCCAGCTCTATCAGGAGGTATAGGAAGAGAGACTGGCGCACGAAAGGCTGACGTGCTGAGCCGCACGAAAAACGCCCCGACCATCACTGGTCGGGGCGTTTTCAATGGCCTGCTGCCAACCGCTCATGACACGTCATGAGCGTGATCCAGAGATCACGTGCGGCTGGTGACTTCCAGCAGGTGATAACCGAACTGGGTCTTCACCGGGCCCTGCACGGTGTTGATCGGTGCGCTGAACACGACTTCGTCGAATTCCTTGACCATCATGCCCGGGCCGAAGGCGCCCAGGTCACCGCCACTGCGACCGGACGGGCAGGAGGAGTGCTCGCGAGCGGCATCAGCGAAATCGCGGCCGTTCTCGATTTCGGTCTTGAGAGCTGCACACTGTTCTTCGCTGGAAACGAGAATATGACGCGCTGTGGCCTGTGCCATGTCTATCACCTGTCACTGATCGAATAAATGCCGCCGGCAATCACCGGCGGCGTGGCAGCACATTGTGGCCCAAGGCGACGCTCGCCGCTAGCGTCCGCCACAGACCCGGCGCTGATACTGGATGGCATCAAGGTCGCTGCTGCCCAGCAGCGCCGCTGTGGCAGCATTGCATTCCGCCTCTGCCAGTTGATCGGCACCTGATGATTCAGCCCACTGGATATTGCCGATGCTGGGCTGATAGCTGACCGCCGCATGGCAGGCCATGCGCCGCGTACTGTGGTAACGCTGGGAGGGCAGGGTCGGAGGATTGGCGGTCATTTCCTGACAGGTGGAAGCGAACATCTCACTGGCCGCCTGGCTGCAGCGGGTATGTGCCATGGCATTCTGCCGCTGGTTGGCACACACGGAATCATTGAGAACACGCCACTGCAAGGTATCGAAATCGATCATCTGCCCTTGATAGCGGGTCTCGACATGTTCTCGCTGAAGCCCTGCTGTCGACGTCAGATGAGACGCTACTCCCTCCCCGAATTGCCCACTCATGCCGGATACCGCGTCCATTAATGCTGCCAATGCCGCACTGACAGAATTCATCACACACTCCTTGTGTTGATGCCTCCCGGCATATGCCGCCGGGGAGCCTTGCTCGATCATCCATGACCGTCACTTGCGGTGACATGACCTGGTAACGCTGCCTGATCGCGCTGCCGGATAAGACCGACCGATAGCGTCAGCGCGCTCACTGCGATATTACCCGCTCACCGCCATCATTGCCTTGACGCTCAAGGGGATGGTGCCAACGCTTCCTCCTCCCGCAACGAGTCGTCAGATTCAAGACTCCAGACGCGCGAACGCCCACCCGGAAGACCGGATGGGCGTTGTAGACGCTCGCCTGAGAGCGTCAGCAGCAGTCGCTTACTTGGCGACTTTCTGCATGGCCTCGGAGGCGGACTTGGCATTGTTCTCTGCCAGTTCCTGACCTTTCTTGGCGTATTCCTGGTTCAGCTCGACCACCTTCTGGGTGTCGTTCTGAAGCTTCTCGCCCAGAGACTTGACCGTCTCCTGCTGTTCCTTGACGAAGTTCTTCAGGCCTTCGCTGTCCTTGATCTCGAGCATGGAACGCGCCTGCGCCATGGAGGTATCAACGTAGGACTTGGTCAGATCCATCTGAGCGCTGACCAGCTTCTCGCTGTAATCGAGGCTCAGGGCGCTGAAAGCACGCAGCGGAGCGAAGAACATGTCGTCGAACTGCTGAGTGGTCTTCTCAAGATTGGTGTTGAACATGGGGCACCCTCCAGGGTTTGGCATCACACGGAAAATGAAGCGGAGCTTTGCTCCGTTGGCTACCAGGACTGAACCAAGCTTGTGAGCCATGAGGTCGAGATCTCACTGCAAGCCAGCATTCTCGACAGGTTCCATCCTCGCTGCAGTGCAGCATAAGCCACCTCTTGCTGCACTGCAACATCAGGAGCGCAATATTGATCAACCACCTTGCCCTGCGAGTCTGCTTCCAGGCTGACTGCCCTCTTGCCCAGAGACGTCAAGCCCCTGAATGACATGAAGATTTCAGTCGCTCGCACGACATCGCTGGCACAACATCCTGTCACCCAGCAATTCGCGCTGACCCTCGCTACGACATAACGCCACACTGGCCTTGGACAACCAGCGACGACACTCATCACAACGTGGCTGCAGGTATTGCATCTCATCATGGCCAGACGCCATGCCACGATGGCCGTGCGACACGTCAGAGGCTTTCGCGCCAGCGGAGGACACGCCCTGCAGCCTCACGTCAGAAACTGAAGGCTGCCAGTCCTGAGCCTGCAAGCCGTGGCACGTGGACGAGGGCATGGTCTGCGTCATGCCGGACATCAGTGTCTGGAAAGAGGATGAGGTGGCCTTTGGAGGAGTGGCCCGGCGAGTCTCGGAAGGTGTTGGCCCCTCCTCACGAGGCGTGACCTGAGGAGCGTCATCCCCGCTTGAAGAAGGGATGGCGTCATCACGCACGGGGGCCACCGAGGGGGAAGCGGATGGGTCCTGGGGTGGTACCCAGGCGTAGGCCGTCTGCTCATCGGGATGGATGGCCATGGTGGCATGTTCTGACAAGCCGAGTCGCGACGCCCAGTCGACCCGTGATGGGCCATGCTGCGCCAGGATGGCACGACCGAGACGCCTCAGACGACGCGGGTCGATCCGGTGGGTGAAATCACGCATGCGGGCGACGGAGGCCGCCCCGCTCCCCAGATTGAGGCATTCTTCGGACAACCCGCGCAGGTCCACCAGCGCTCGACTGTCCAGAATATCTTCGGGAGGCCGGCTGACCTGTTCCTCGGCGGCAATGACCAACCGATGCGTCAATTGTGGCTGCAGCACCATCCCGAGTCTGGAAGGCAGGAGACCTGAGCTCTCCAGCCAGCGGCGAAAGCACTGCTGCTGTTCCTTGAGTGCCAGCAGCGGTGATGGCGTCAACCGCAACTCATCACCGCTCTGAACGACCTCCCCGATATCTTCCAATGAGCCCTGCCCGACGGAAGCGCCTTGCTCGACAGAGGGGCCCTGGTGCGCGCTCAGCTCGCCAAATGGCGAGATCGTCAGCGGGAGATCAAAGCAGGACGCATCCAGTACCCAGAATTGCATGAGGCGATTGATCAACACGTGATCCAGCTCGATCACGCCATCATCCCCTTCCAGGCGCAGGTCATGCAGCACGACCCAGTCATCGCGCGACTCGAACAGGGTGTTCAGGAATCGGGCGAGCGAACGACGACGCTCCTGATGCGCTCGAACGCCTCGCAGCATCCTCAGAACCTGCTGGCGCTCCTGGGTGCTCAAGGTGGCATTCTGCGCCAATACCTCAAGTACCAGAACGTCATACTCCCTGGAGTCACAATCCTTGAGCAGCATGGGAGCCTCTAAATTTAGAACATTAAGATGTTTTCAGTGTAGTCATCGCAGTGCCATCTCTGCCACCTGCTACCTGTCAGGGCATCCAGCCAGGGGGAACAAGCAGGGGAGAAACGGGTACCGGGCAGATCTTCAGGATAGCGCTTCAGGGCAGATCTTCAGGATAGCGCTTCAGGACAGACCTTCAGGATAGATCAGGCTGATGATGATAGGGCAGCATCGCCTCCACCTGGCGTCGCGCCCCGCTCAACCAGCGCGCTTCCTCCTCAAGCGCGTCAGCCACGGCTGACTGCAGTCCGGGATGTACCAGCCAGTGCAATGACCAGGTGTCATAGGCCGAGAAGCCGCGGCTGATCTTGTGCTCACCCTGTGTGCCCGGATCAAAGCGCGTCAGTCCCCGCTCAAGGCAGAACTCCAGCCCCTGGTAATAGCAGACCTCGAAATGCAGGCAGTCCGCCTGCACTTCACTGCCCCACCAGCGCCCATAGAGGCAATCGGCACCGACAAGGCACAACGCAGCCGCCACAGGATCGCCATGTTCATCACGCGCCTGCACCAGCAGCAGCTGTTCGGGCATGCTGCGCCTTAAGCGCTGAAAGAACGCCAGTGTCAGGTAGGGCCGTTGTCCGCGCTCCAGATAGGTCATGCAGTAACAGCGATGGAAAGCTTCGAGATCGCTCTCACCGATGGCTTCACCGCTGAGACGCGCGAGGGTGATGCCCTGCTCGAGCACCTTGCGGCGCTCGCGGCGGATCTCCTTGCGTCGCTTGGAGCGCAGACTGCCCAGCCACTCATCGAAGTCTCGCTCACCTCGCGACTGCCAGTGATACTGCATGCCACCACGCAGCATCAGCTGCGGACTGATGGCTTGCCAGTCGCGGCACTCGTCAAGATCCGCGAACAACAGATGAAAGCCACTGTGCTCAAAGCGTCGCAAGGGCCCGCCTGCGTCGACGGCGGGTGCCACGCCGGCCTGAAGCCTGGGCCACAACCAGGCAAGCAGCGCTCGGCGGGAAGGGCCTCCCGTCTCCGATGAGGCCAGGACCAGCCGCGGACCAGCGCTCGGCGTGAAGGGAACTGCCGACAGCTGCTTGGGATAATAACGCCCACCGGCCTGCTCCAGCGCCTCGGCCCATTGCTGGTCAAAGACATACTCGCCCCGCGAGTGCAGCTTGAGATAGCGCAGCAAGCCGGCGACAAGCCGTCCTGACTCGTCACGCACCAGCAAGTGCGCCGGGTACCAGCCCGTAGACGCGCAGGCCGCGCCGCTGTCTTCCAGTGCACGAAGATAGGCATGTTGCAGAAAGGGATACTCTTTTCCCGCCAGCGCATCCCATTCTGCGGGCGTGACAGCGCTGATCGACGAGAGCACGTCCAGCTGCCAGTTCGCGCCACGTCTGTCAGTGGCCTCAGTCCCGATCTGCCTTCGCGACGCATCACTCTCCTGATGCCCTGCTTCCCGGTGCTCGCTCACCCTGCTCTCCTCTGAAGATGCCCACTCTGCCGCCCGGCCGATATGCCGCCTGCCCCAGGACATGCTAGTGTGTCGCCATGATGCAAGACAATGAGACTGCCATGACTGATACATCGCCTCCCGCCGACAAGCCTGAGCCCACGCGCGATACGGCGACGGCTACCGAGCGTCCCACCACTCCCTCTGCGCAGGAAACCCGCGCCGAGACCAATGCCATGGCACTGGCCTCCTTTGCCCTGAGCGTGCTGGGCTGTCTGCTGGCACCCGCGGCATTGGGTGGCATCGTCTGCGGTCATCTCGCCCGCCGACAGATCCGCCAGCGCGGTGATGCCGGCGATAGCTGGGCGCTGGCCGGCCTCATACTGGGCTACCTGCTCATCGCGTTGTCATTGGCGGGTCTGCTGATGTTCGGCGGCATGATGCTCACCATGTTCGGTATCATGGCATTCAGCAGCTGACGCAGGATGACCCTCCTTCAGCCTGCCCCCGATTTTCATGCCAGCGGGACACCCTGCCGCCTTGAGCACCTGGTGTGCTCCCGCCAGCGATTCCGGCTCCTGTGAGCCGCCTCATACCTGAGCGAGCCTCGATGCTGCACTCGATTCTCGATAATGATTTCTACAAGTTCACCATGCAGAACGCGGTGGTGAAACTGTTTCCCTACGCACGCACCCGTTACGCCTTCATCAACCGGGGCCAGCATGCCTTCCCCCCGGGATTCGGCGAAGCACTGCGCGCGGCCGTGGATGACATGGCACGCCTGGCGCTGAGTGCTGAGGAAAAGGAGTTTCTGGAGCAACAGTGCCCCTTCCTCGACCCCACCTATCGTGACTTTCTTGCCGGCTTTCGCTTCGATCCCGCGGAAATCACCATCACCCAGTCGGGTGAGGAGCTTGAGGTCCATATCGAGGGCTACTGGTACCGCACCATCCTGTGGGAAGTCCCGCTGATGGCGATGATCAGTGAGCTCTGGTACCGCCTTGGTGGCGATCAGCGTGACAGCGACAAGAGCGTGCGTGACAGTACGCTGACCAAGATCGAGCACTACAAGCGTCTGGGGGTACGTGTCGCCGAGTTCGGGACGCGTCGTCGCCATTCCTATGCGGTCCATGATCAGGTAGTGGCCGCCCTCAAGGAACAGGGCCGTGGCTGCTTCATCGGTACCAGCAATGTCCACATGGCCCAGCGTCATGGCACCAAGCCCATCGGGACGCATGCTCATGAGTGGTTCATGTTTCATGCAGCGCGCTTCGGGTTCAAGATGGCCAACATCCTGGCGCTGGAAAACTGGGTGAAGGTCTACCGGGGTGATCTGGGGATCGCGCTTTCAGATACCTTTACCAGTCGTGCCTTCTTCAGAAGCTTCGACAAGAAGTTCGCCAAGCTGTTTGATGGGGTACGGCACGACAGCGGTGATCCCATCGAGTTTGCCGAAGCGACCATTCGCCACTATGAGTCGCTGGGCATTGATCCCAAGACCAAGACGATCATCTTCTCGGATGGTCTGGATACCGACAAGGTTGACCGTATCGTGCGCTACTGTGCCGGTCGTATCGGCATGTCGTTCGGGATCGGCACCAACTTCACCAATGACGTCGGCCCCCAGCCGATGAACATGGTCATCAAGATGACGGAAGCCCGGCCCGAGGGTCAGGATTGGGTGCCGGTGATCAAGCTGTCGGATGTGTCCAGCAAGCATACGGGTGATCCGGACATGATCCGTCTCGCGCATCAGGTGCTCTCGCTCAAGGAGCTGGATCAGACGGCAGACTGACGCGCTCGCCCCTGACACCGTCACCCCTACATGAAGAAGCCCGTTCAGGATGATGCCTGAACGGGCTTCTTCATGTAGGTCACGCATTCGGCGTCACGACAACCTGCTCATGTCTGCGGCTGGGTCTTCGGTGACTTGAACACGCCATTGAACAGATTGAGCATGACCTGCCAGGAGGCAGCATCCGCCGACGCATCATAGCCGAGCGGGAGGTCGTACCTGGCGGCCTTGGCATCCGACTCCGGATTGGTGAACGCATGCTTCGCCCCCGGATACTGGATCAGGGTCGTCCGCGTACCGAGGGATTCAAAGGTAGACAGCAGCGTGTCCAATCCTTGCTGCGATACCAGAGAATCCGCCTCGCCATTCTGGATCACGACGCGTCCGGCGAAGGGCTCGGGATTCTCGACGGCGATTCCAGGGCTGCCGTGGAAGCTGACGACAGCCTTGAGCGGAGCGCCGGAAAGCGCCATGTTCAACACGACACCTCCCCCGAAGCAATAGCCGATGGCCGCAAGGCGGTCACCATCCACCTCGGGGCGAGAACGCAGCACCGCCAGCGCCGAATTGAAGCTGGATTCGGCCTTCGGCCAGTCACTCATCACCGCCGACGAGAAGGCCTTGGCATCCTCGGGATGCTCCGCCGTGCGGCCTTCACCGTACATGTCTACCGCCATCACGACATAGCCGAGCCCCGCCAGCTGCTCCGCGCGCTTGCGAGCATAACTGTTGAGCCCCCACCACTCATGGACCAGCAGTATGCCGGGACGACGTCCCTTGGCCTTGGCATCACGCGCGATCAGCCCGACATGCTCCTCACCATTGGCACGATAGGTCACGACCTCGGTGACGACCTGCGGTCCTTCGAGGCGGTCGACGAGGGTGCCATCATCGGCCGCCAATGCCTGCCCCGCGGACAGCACCGATTGTGCAAACAACAGACTTCCGGCGCACCAGCCACGTAACATACGCATCGCCCACTCCTTGTGCAGATTGACAGAGTACAGAATGATGGAACGTGCCCACTGTCGTGTCGCGGTCACATCCCTTCCTCCCGATTGTCCTCGCTCACCGAGCTTGATGCCACTACCACCCGGTTACGACCACTCCGCTTGGCACTGTAAAGCGCCATGTCAGCACGATGCAGGAAGTCGTCACGGCTCTCCCCGGGCAGCGGCGTGGCGACGCCGAGACTCACGGTACACAGCAGCTCCTGCTGCATGAACGCGAAGGTCATGCCGGCAATCTTCTGACGCAGACGCTCTGCCATGCCGACAGCGGTGGCGACCCCGGCATCAGCCAGCAAGATGCCGAATTCCTCGCCCCCCAATCGCCCGAAATAGTCATTGCGCCGCAATTGCTGCTGACAGATGCCGCCCAACCCACTCAACAACTGGTCCCCGGCGGCATGACCGAAGCTGTCATTGACCCGCTTGAAGTGATCCACATCGAACAGGACCAGGGCAATCTGGTCCCGCGAGGCGGATACCAGCAACGTATCCAGCATGGACAGGAAGCAGCTGCGGGTCATGGCACCGGTCATCGCGTCCGTCATGGCTTCATGCTCGCGCCGCTGTTCGATCAGCTTGCGTTCATTGATATTGCGCGAGACCGACAGAATCCGGAGATAGCGGCCGGTCTTGGGGTCCATCGAGGGCGTGGAGATGGATTCGAACCACAGCGTATGGCCCTGCTTGTGGAGAATTCGGAAGTCGACACGAAAGACCTCTCCAAGACAGGCGGAACGATGGACCTTCCTGGCGACGCGGTCTCTGTCATCCGGATGAATCAGCAGCTTGATCTCGCTGCCCTCGATGTCATTCACGCCAAACCCGCAAAGCCTCTCGACGGATGGACTGATGTACTGACAGATCCCGTCACTGCCTTCAATGCTGACCATGTCGCTGACGGAATCGAGAATGAATCGATAGCGCTCCTCGCTCTGACGCAGCGCCCGCTCGATGTGATGGCGCGCCGTGATGTCGTCACAGTAACCATTCCATGTCACGCTGCCATCGATGGGGTCCATCGGTTGGGGCAAGGCCACGCAGGCCAGCCGCCGGGTTTCCCCATCTGGATGCTCATAGTAGATATCCGGCTCCCAGGGCGACTGGGTTTCGGCACTGGCGCGTGCCGATTCAAGCAGTCTTTGCCGCTCCTGGTCATTGAGATGCGACAGGAAGCGCGAGGCATCCTCAAGTGTCGCGTCAACTTCCTCTCCCAGCAGTTGATGGGCGACCGGCGATAGATAGGTATAGGTGAACTCATCCTCCCGGCTGAGCCGGCATTGAAACACCATGCCCGGCATCTGCTGTATCAGATACTCCAGCTGGCGTCGGTGAGCCTCGCTTTCACTGATGTCACTCAGTTGCCCCAACACCTCTCTGACGGCGCCTCCGGCCGCATAGTAGAGGTGCATGTCATCCTGCAGATAGCATTGGCGGCCATCCACATGGCGGAAGGAGTAACGCAGGCTGACGCTGGCACTGCGCGAGTCGACGGCCTCCTGAAAGCGTGCCTGACATTCCGCCAGGTCATCCTCGCAGATGCGTGACTGCCAGATTCGCGGGCTGGCCAGCAGCAGGTCCCGCGACAGGCCCGCCAGCATCTCGACGCCGGAGGAGATGGATTGCAGCTCCTCCAGTGGCCAGGGGCCTCGCGCACAATAGCGCACCCCCGGGGTGTCATTGAGCTGAGTCATCAACCGCTGACGTTGATTGACCGCCTGCTCCAACCGGTGGTGAGTCGCGCTGATGTCACGCACCATCACGGCGACTCGAGGCGAGTCTCCTTGCTGCGTCCGGCCCAGATTCACCAGCTGGACGGAAAGACGACAATCGCCACGTGGCAAGCTCAGGCTGACGTCACACTGCAAGGTCCCGGCTCCTTCCAGACAATGCATGACGTGGGAGTGATACACCCGCTCCAGGGTCTGTCCCGCATGTGCCATGGCGGCGTCATGGTAGAGGTGCCATGCCGGATTCGCCTCATGCAGGTACAGGGAGGTTCCTCTCACCTCCAGCATGGCCATGGGGTCTCTGCTGCGCATCAGCATCATGCGATATGCCTGAAGCTGCTGTCGCTCGTGGGCAAGTGCCTGTTCTCGTAGGGAGATATCGACGACTCGACCGCAGACCGGGTGATTCACGCCGGAGCGCCAGAGTGTTTCCTCCACCAGCACGCCGTGTCCACTGCGATCCCTGATGCGATAGGTCATCGACCCGGCAGGAGCACCGGAGGCCCGGAAGTCTCTGACTCGCTGACGATCTGCCGCCACGATCAGGGAGAACCACAGTTCGGGATGCTTGAGGAAGTCGCGCTCGCCATACCCGAGCAGACGCTCCACTGCAGGATTCAGGGTAAGGAAGCGCTGGCCGTCCGCGCTCAACATGAACAGGACATCCCCTGCGACGGCATGGTAATGGTGCAGCAGGCGGGCATCTGAGAACGATTCCAGCAATGTGAGACTCCCCTTTGGGTCAGACGTCGCCCCTCAGAGTGCGTCATCACCCCGCGCAAGACCAGTGCGTCACGCCAACGCTGGAGGGCACGTCACCGTCAAGGGCAGGCAGGCCCATGCCGCCTCCGGACTGACAATCTCGATGGGCAGCACGAAAACGCCCGACCCGGAACAGAGTCCGGGTCGGGCGTGAAGGGGTCAGAGCGGAAGGTGCTAGCCTTGTGCGGTACGTGCACCGACCATGGCATCAGCCTGCAGGGTATCCGGCTCGCTGACCGTGTCATGCGGGGCACCATCGCGGGCGACATCCTTGCGCACTCGGCTCGACGCAGAGGGCGCCTTGGCTCGCCTCTGCGCCGCGCCGGTAGCGTGACGTCGCGTGGCAGTTTCCTGCCGCTCACCACCACGGGCGCGGGAGTGCTCCAGCAATGAACGAAAGTCATCCGGCGTCATGTCAATGCGCTCTGCGGCGGCACTCTCCTGCCAGAGAACATAGATGGCCGGCTGCTCACGCCCGAGATCCATGCCGACCACGCGTCCCTGACGTTGTGTCCCGGGGTCGCGCAGCGTCGCACCGATCAGTTCGTGGGCTTCGCGAATGGCATCGTGCATCTGAGACAGCCTGCTTTGGAAGTCAAGAGATCTGCCGAGAACAGCGGCAGTGTGGCAATACCTTCCCTGCATTGCCCCAGTACATGAACATTCGCAGGACGAAAGCGTGCCTGCATGATCTGACATGCCACCCGCGCTCACGAGCGACGTACACGGCGCATGTCAAGAGCAAAGTGTAACACATGTTCATAGTTTCGCTAATCACACCGACACCACCCACAAGAAAGCGGCACATTGCCTGCCATTCGACACTTTTCACCGCACGTTATGCCGACCAACTTCAGAGAGTGTCGCCATCTTTGTAATCTCTGTCTCTCATGCCCCACGCGAATGATGCCAAACGAAGACACGAATGCCTGGAGGACGAGCATCGCGAGGCAAGCCCTCATCTCGAGATTCAGGCGAAAAAAAACCTCCCATGACTGGGAGGTTCAAAGAGTGGATGACGCGATGTCATTCCGAGCAGCATCGAAGCCGGTCTTGGCGCCAACCCTGACCGACATACGATTGAGAGGGGACGAGTGACATTGCCTTGTCCGTGGAGCCTGAGCGCGACGCGAGAATCCTCGGGCCACTCGTCCTCACCTGGGGGAGCCTGTCGAGTCTCTGACAGGGCTCCGAATTCTGAGACCTCACCTGTGCCAGCCTGAAGAGATGGCCTCTTCAGGGAACCTCAGGCGAGGCCTTGAGTCATCTTACTTGGCGGCCTGCATGGCCAGTGCGGTGTCGAGCATGCGATTGGAGAAGCCCCATTCGTTGTCGTACCACGCCATGACCTTGACCAGACGCCCTTCGCTGACGCGAGTGTGGTTGCTGTCGAAGGTGGAGGAATGCGCATCGTGGTTGAAGTCGATGGACACCAGCGGCAGCTCGTTGACGGCCAGCACGCTGGAGCCTTCGGCAGCCTTGGTCACGATGGCATTGATCTCTTCGATGGAGGTATCGCGAGAGGCCGTGAAGGTCAGATCGACCAGCGAGACATTGATCACCGGCACGCGAATCGCCAGACCGTCCAGCTTGCCATTGAGTTCCGGCAGCACCAGGCCCACGGCTGCCGCGGCACCGGTCTTGGTCGGAATCATGGAGTGCGTGGCACTGCGGGCACGGTACGGGTCGGAGTGGTAGACATCCGACAGGTTCTGATCGTTGGTGTAGGCATGGATGGTGGTCATCAGACCGTTCTCGATGCCGACTTCGTCGTTCAGCGCCTTGGCGACCGGTGCCAGGCAGTTGGTGGTGCAGGACGCGTTGGACACGACCTGATGCTCTGCCTTCAGCGTGTCTTCGTTGACACCGAACACGATGGTGGCATCGGCATCACCGCTCGGCGCGGAGATCAGCACACGCTTGGCACCGGCTTCGATATGCTTGGCGGCAGCGGCACGCTTGGTGAACAGACCCGTGCATTCCATCACCAGGTCAACATTCAGGCTGGACCACGGCAGTTTGGCCGGATCGCGTTCCGCCAGGATACGAATCTTGTCTTCACCGACGAACAGGTTCTCTTCGTCATGAGAGACCGTCTCGGCGAAACGACCATGCACGGTGTCGCGGCTCAACAGATGAGCGTTGAGCTTCGGATCACCCAGATCGTTGATGGCAACGACCTGAATGCGATCATTGTATTGGCCTTCATACAGCGCACGCAGCACGTTGCGACCGATGCGACCAAAACCGTTGATGGCGACGCGTAATGTCATGACTCAACTCCTGTGGCGTATGGCAGGTGCAGGTTGGCACATGGCTTCACTGCTCGGGAAGACTTGGCGCATCCCGGGCAGACCAACGTGGCTCATGAAAGTATCCTACACGCTTTTACGTTAATTTGGCCGAAAGTCGTCCAGTCTTCAAGCAGTTTTTTTGTTAAGTTTACCGAATATTTCGAACAAATGCGTTTCCTGAGCAACGTGACGCGCTACTGTAGCCTGCTCTCGGCAGGATGACCGAGACTCCAGACTTTACAGTGCCGCCGTCACTGGCTAGCGTCGCCCTAGACAGGCACGCCCGATGCACGGGAAGCCCCCATTTCTTCGCCAGCCTCGGCGCCCTGCGCCGCCTGACCCATGAGGTAAGAGCATGTCCGTCAATCCGACCGTCGAGCGCGTGACTCAGCGCATCATTGATCGCTCCAGCGAACGTCGTGCTGCCTATGAGCAACTGATGGAAAGCCAGCAACGCCGTGGCGTCCATCGTTCCGAACTCTCCTGCGGCAACCTGGCGCACGGCTTCGCTGCCTGCGGTGAGACCGACAAGAATCGCCTCAAGCTGATGAACTCGGCCAACCTCGGCATTATTTCGTCATATAACGACATGTTGTCCGCGCACCAGCCATTCGAGGATTACCCGCGCATCATCAAGGAAGCGGTGCAGGCGATGGGGTCCACGGCCCAGTTCGCCGGCGGCGTACCCGCGATGTGTGATGGCGTGACCCAGGGACAGCCGGGCATGGAACTGTCGTTGTTCTCCCGCGACCTGATCGCCATGGCCGCCGCCATCGGCCTGTCACACAACATGTTCGACGGCGCCCTGTTCCTGGGTGTCTGCGACAAGATCGTGCCGGGCCTGTTCATCGCCGCGGCGCGCTTCGGTCACCTGCCGAGCCTGTTCGTGCCCGCGGGCCCGATGCCCTCCGGCCTGCCCAACAACGAGAAGGCGCGGGTACGTCAGCTGTTCGCCGAAGGCAAGGTGGGCCGCGACGCGCTGCTGGAAGCCGAGTCCGCCTCCTACCACAGCCCGGGCACCTGCACCTTCTATGGCACCGCCAACTCCAACCAGCTGATGATCGAATTGATGGGCCTGCACCTGCCGGGCGCCTCCTTCGTCAATCCGGGCACCCCGCTGCGCGACGCCCTGACCCGTCACGCTGCCGAGCAGACCATCCGCAACAGCGAAGTCGGCGGCGACTATCGTCCCTTCTATCGCCAGATCGACGCTCGCGCCATCGTCAACGCCATGGTCGGCCTGCTGGCCTCCGGCGGCTCCACCAACCACACCCTGCATCTGGTCGCGATGGCGGGTGCGGCAGGCGTGACCATCACCTGGGATGACTTCACCGAGCTTTCCGCCGTGGTCCCCAGCCTGACGCGCATCTATCCCAACGGTCAGGCTGACATCAACCACTTCCAGGCAGCCGGTGGCATGAGCTTCCTGATTCGCGAGCTGCTCAAGGCGGGACTGCTGCACGACATCACCACCCAGGACGGCGGCACCCTGGCCGGCTACGTGCGTGAGCCCTTCCTCGAGAACGGCAAGCTGGTCTGGAAGGATGGCCCCACCGACAGCCTCGATGAGGACGTGCTGCGTCCGGTCGCCAATCCGTTCGCGCCGACAGGCGGCCTGACCGTGCTCGAAGGCAATCTGGGGCGTGGCGTGATCAAGGTCTCCGCCGTCAAGGAAGAGCACCGCCTCGTCGAAGCCCCCGTGAAGCTGTTCAGCGATCAGGACGAGCTCAAGGCCGCCTTCGAGGCCGGCGAACTGGAACAGGACATGGTGGCCGTGGTCCGCTATCAGGGTCCGCGCGCCAACGGCATGCCGGAACTGCACAAGCTGACGCCCTATCTCGGTATCCTGCAGGACCGCGGTTTCAAGGTCGCGCTGGTGACGGATGGCCGCATGTCCGGCGCCTCCGGCAAGGTGCCGGCCGCCATCCACATGACCCCGGAAGCGCTGGACGGTGGCCCGCTGGCACGACTGCGCGAAGGCGATGTCGTTCGTCTGGATGCCAACGCCGGCACGCTGGAAGCCCTGGTCGAGGAAGGCGAATGGCAGGCTCGTGAGGCCGAAGGCATCTCCCGTGACAGCTACCACCATGGCCTGGGCCGTGAGCTATTCTCCGGGATGCGCTCCCTGGTCGGTGGCGCCGAAGAAGGGGCCTCCAGCTTCGCAGGCTACGGCGACCAGCCCGGCAGCGGCCACGACCGCAATACCCACTGAGCAGCCACGCAAGTCGACTGAGGACGCCACACGATGACTCGTGAGACACCGAGCCGCTTTGCCTTGGTAGGCGACATTGGTGGTACCAATGCCCGGCTGGCGCTTGTCCAGCCGGGCAGCCACACCCTCCATGACATCCACACGCTGGCCTGCGCCGAGCATTCCGGACTCGTGGAGGCCGTCCAGGCCTACTACCAGAGACTGGGGCTTGCCCCTGACGAACAACCCAAGGAGGCCTGCCTCGCCTTTGCCTGCCCGGTCCATGAGGAGCAGGTCAGCATGACCAACAACCATTGGTCATTCGCCAAGAGCGACGTGCGCGAATCCTTGGGCCTGACACGCTTCAAGTGCCTCAATGACTTCACCGCCATGGCACTGGGCGTGCCGCACATCGAGCCCGATGAGCGACTGCCCATCGGTGAGGAACTCACGGAAGGAGCGGGCAATGATGCCGCCCCCCGTCTGATCATGGGCCCGGGAACAGGGCTGGGTGTCGCGGGTCTGGTACATGGCACCCACAACTGGATTCCGCTGGCCACCGAGGGTGGGCATGTCAGTTTTGCCCCTACCGATGCGCTCGAGGATGCGCTGCTGAAGATCTTCCGGCGCCGGCACGGCAGAGTCTCGGTGGAACGCCTGCTCTGTGGCCAGGGAATGCTCGAGATCTACCGGGCGCTGGGCGAACTGCGCGGCCTGCCGACTCCGCTCGAAAGTGCCGCGGACGTCAGCCAGGCCGCCCATGCCCGCGATGCGCTCGGGCAACCCAAGGACAGCCTGGCTTGCGATGCCGTGCTGCGCTTCATGAAGATTCTGGGAGACGTGGCCGGGGATCTTGCCCTGGCACTCGGCGCACGTGGCGGCGTGTATCTCTGCGGCGGCGTCCTGCCGCGCAACCTTGACCTGCTCAGGCAAAGCGATTTTCGCCGCGCCTTCGCCGACAAGAACCGCATGAGCCGTTACAATGCCGCGATCCCTACCTGGGTGGTGACCGCGCCGTGGACCGGTCTGCTGGGGGCCGCCGAGGCACTGCACAATGAAGAGGTGGCCTGACGCGATGCCGTCGGCCACGCTCCTGAACCGTCGAGGAAGCTCGAGATGATTCCTGAAAGTCTGCGCGCACTGGTGGATGCCACGAGCGGCCAACGTACCTGCGAATGGCAAGGCCGCATGCTCCTGATCCTCAACCGCGCCTGGGGCGAGCTGGTCGTCTGCCACCAGGGCGCCCAGGTGCTGCATTACCAGCCAGCCTCCCAGCGCCCCTGGCTGTGGGTCACCGAGACACCGGCGGCGCTTCCGGGCAGCATTCGTGGCGGCATTCCGCTGTGCTGGCCCTGGTTCGCTGACGAGTATCCTGAGGGCGAGACAGAGCTGCATGGCCCGGCGCGCAAGGCCGAGTGGCGCATCGACGCGGTAGAGGAAGACGAGGAGGAAGGCGTCGAGATCCACGCCTCTCCGCAATCTCCCCTGCACGCGGCACTCTCGCCTCGCGTCGTCATCTTCGCGGGTCGCCACTTCCTGAAGGTGGAGCTGATCACGGAAAATCGCGGCGAGACCCCGGTCAAGATGACCGGCGCCCTGCATACCTACTTTGCCGTGGAAGATGCCTTCCAGTGCCGCGTCACCGGCCTCGCCGGCGCCAGCTATCTGGACAAGCGTCAGGACTTCTCGCGTCTTGATCAGCAAGGCGAGCTGGGCATTCGCGGCCCGCTGGATCGCATCTACCAGTCAAGCCAGGTCCAGGTGCTCGAGGATGGTCAGCGCAGGCTGCGCATTGCAAAGCAAGGCTCCGACTCCACGGTCGTCTGGCACCCGGGCGATGCACCGCCGGCCGATACCAGCGTCGAGAACGCCCGTGGTTTCCTGTGTGTCGAGACTGCCTGTACCCGCCTTGACCCCGTCTGGCTGCCGCCGGGCGCGCAACATCTGCTGGTACAGCACATCTCCCCTCTCGAACAGGAAGGGTGACACTCACGATCCATACACCACCTGTCAGCCTCCCACTGACAGGTGGCTACCGAGCGGCGATCAGCAGGCAATCATCGGCAGGTGCCTTCCCCATGGCACTGAATCGTGTCATGCCACGCCTGCCAGCGTCATTCGTCAGCTCAAGGCGCGCTGGTCAGCGACGGACTGCAGACTGGCGACACAAGCTATCCACAACCCATACGATGGACACTTCCATGCTGCAATTGACCCGTAGTGTTTCCTGGCAGGCGCTGACCCGGCTAGGCGAGGTAACCCGCAACGACCGTATTCGCGACTACTTTGCCGCGGACCCCAAGCGCTTCGAGAAGATGAGTCTCCGGGTCGGCGGCCTGTTCCTCGACTATTCCAAGCACCACATTTCCGACGAGGTGATGAAGGCACTGATCGAGCTGGCAGACCACTCTGCCCTCGTTCAGCGTCGCTCCCAGATGTTCTCGGGTGACATCATCAACGTGACCGAGAATCGCCCCGTCCTTCACACGGCCCTGCGCAGCCAGTCCAATACGCCGGTCATCGTCGACGGCAAGGACGTGATGCCGGAGATCCACAGCACTCGCGAGCAGATCCGCGCCTTCTGCGAAAGCGTGCGCAGTGGCGAATGGAAAGGCTATGACGGACAACGCATCCGCGATGTCGTCAACATCGGCATCGGAGGCTCCGACCTCGGCCCCAACATGGCCTGCCGCGCCCTGCTCAAGCATCGTCATCCGGAGCTGAACTTCCACTTCGTCTCCAACGTGGATGGCAACCACATCCAGAAGGTGCTCAAGCGCCTCGATCCGGCCACAACCCTGTTCATCGTCTCCACCAAGACCTTCTCCACGCAGGAAACCCTGCTCAATGCGAAGTCAGCACGTCGCTGGTTCCTGGAGCAGGCAGGTCAGGATGCCGACGTCGGCGCCCACTTCGTCGCGGCCTCCACCAACCGCAAGGCGGCCAAGGAATTCGGCATCCGCGAAGAGAACGTCTTCGAATTCTGGGCCTGGGTCGGGGGCCGCTATTCCATGTGGTCATCCATCGGTCTGCCGATCGCCCTCTCCATCGGCTATGACGGCTTCATGGAACTGCTGGAAGGCGCCTATGAGATGGACCAGCACTTCATCGAAGCGCCGCTAGGCGAGAACATGCCGGTCCTGATGGCCCTCATCGGTATCTGGTACATCAACTTCATGGGTGCCGAGACCCAGGCCATCGTGCCCTACGATCAAGCCTTGCATCAGCTGCCCGCCTTCCTGCAGCAGCTCGACATGGAATCGAATGGCAAGTCGGTGGACATCTTCGGGCGTCCTGTCGACTACAAGACCGGCCCGATCGTGTGGGGCGAGACCGGTTCCAACGGTCAGCATGCCTTCTTCCAGCTGCTGCACCAGGGGACTCGCTACGTTCCCATCGACTTCATCGCTTCCCTGAAGCCGGAGCCGGGTACCGAAGAGCACCACTTCGCACTGATCACCAACATGCTGGCCCAGGCCAATGCCTTCATGGAAGGCAGCCAGGATGGCAGCAACCTCGACCCGCATTACAATTGCCCGGGCAACCGTCCCTCGAGCACGCTGCTGCTTGATGAGCTGACACCGCGCAACCTGGGGGCGCTGATCGCTCTCTATGAGCACAAGGTCTTCGTGCAGGGCGTGATCTGGAACATCAACTCCTTCGACCAGTGGGGCGTGCAGCTCGGCAAGCGCATCGCAGGCGAGATCAGCGCACGCATCGATACTGACGTCCAGGCCTTCGATCCCTCCACCCAGGGCCTGCTGGCACTGGTACGCGAGCACTTCCCGGCCGCAGGAGACAGCATGCAGCCAGAGACAGGCGTGACCAGCACCAAATCAAGCAAGAAGGCCTCGACGGCCACCACCAAGGGAGCAACCTCCTGATGACTCCGGTAATCGCATTCGGCGAAGCGCTCGTCGACATGCTGTCCAACAAGCTCGGCGGTCAGGCCGTCGAGCAGGAAACCTTCACGCCCTACGCTGGTGGTGCGCCCGCCAATGTCGCCGTGGCCTGCGCACGCCTCGGGCTGCCCAGCCACTTCGTGGGCATGCTGGGCCAGGACAGCTTCGGCGACTTCCTGCACGACGAACTGGCCACCCATGGCGTACGCCTGGATCACGTCAAGCGCACCAGCGAGGCGCGTACCGCGCTGGCCTTCGTCTCGCGGGACGAGGATGGCGAGCGTCGCTTCGACTTCTATCGTCCACCGGCAGCTGACCTGCTGTTTCGTCCGGAACATGCAGGCCCGGAGCTGTTCGCTCAACCCGCCATCTTCCATCTGTGCAGCAACAGCCTGACCGACGCCGGTATCGCGGACACCAGCTTCGTGCTGGCGTCTCGCGCACGTGCTGCTGGCTCCCTGGTCAGCGTGGATGCCAATCTGCGTCACAACCTGTGGCCGAATCAGCAGGTCGACGTGTCACTGGTCACTCGCCTGCTGGACAACGCCGATATCCTCAAGCTGTCCCAGGAAGAGGTCGAGGCACTCACTGATGGCCAGCAAGAGTCCGATTGGCTGCAGGCACGCCTGCAGGCCGGCGTCCGCCTGATCGTGCTGACCGACGGCCCGGGCACCATCCGCGCACTGGTGCGCAAGCAGAGCGGCGAGACCAGGACCGTCAGCATCACGCCGCCGGTGGTCAAGGCCATCGACACCACGGCCGGCGGTGATGCCTTCATCGGCGGCTTCCTCTCGGCGCTCAGCGAAGCCGGCGTGGATGCAGCCCTGCTGCATGACTGGTGCGAGGAGGAGAGCCATCTTCAGGCTGCGCTTGAGCGTGCAGCAGCCTGCGGCGCCTTTGCCGTGACTCGCCCTGGTGCCTATGCCGCGCTACCGACTCGAGAAGACCTCACTGCCATGCAGTGAGCGGACCGAGTGACGTCACTGGCCACCCCAGAGCCAGCGACAATCTTGAGATGCGCACGTAAAAGCCCCGCTGATCTGATGATCAGCGGGGCTTTTGGTTTTCTGAGTTCAAGTTCCTGGTTCATATTCTGAGTACATGTCTTGAGTACATGTCTTGAGTACATGTTCTACGTACACATGCCAGATGTCATGACAGCCCTGCGTCTTTTGGCCAAGACCAACCAACAACAAATATGCCTGCGAAGCGCAGCAGAAAGCCACGCAATTTCCGTCTCAAGTCGGCACCTATCAGACGTAAAAAAGCCGGCCCCGAGGGACCGGCTTTCGTTAGCTTGCTAGACGTTTGAGAGCGTCTTAGAAGCCGTAGTAGATGCCGACTGCAGCGCCGTCACCGTCATCGCCAGAGCGATCGTACTGGGCGTATTCAATGTAGGTGTACATCGCGGAAGAGATGTTGTAAGTCACACCCAGGTTGAATTCGTTGAAGCTGTCGTCGCCGCCATTGTCAGCAGCCAGGTCAGAGCCATCTTCTGCATCGACGTACTGGTAGCCGCCGTAGACGTCGCCCATGCCGTAGCCGTAACGCGCACCGATACCGTAGTAGTCGACATCAGCGTTGTCAGCATCGGCAGCGAAGCGCTCGGCTTTCACAGCAACGCGCAGTGCATCAACGGTGTACTGAGCGGTCAGACCATACTGCTCACCGATATCACCCTGGCTTGCACCAGTACCGTCATCTACGCCGTCGAACTGGCCCAGATCGTCATACACGGCAGCGATGGAGAAACCACCGACAGTGTACTTACCACCGGCATAGAAGGATGCCTGGTTGGAATCGGTGACGTTCTCGTCTTCACCGTCGCCTTCGAAGTTGGAACCGACGGCGAACTGCATGCCACCCATGACCGGAGACATGTACTGCAGCTTGTTGCCTTCACGAACTGAGCTGTCGCCAGAAATGTTACCGCTGGAGTCAGTCAGATCGAAGTATTCGTTGTTGGAGATCGGATCCTGGATCCAGTCGTCCATCAGCTGATCCCAGGAACCGATACGCGCGTCACCGAAGGAACCCTTGGCACCGACGTAGGACTGGTCGCCATCGTTCAGGCCGTTGCCGCTGCCCTTGGATTCGTCAGCGTCGTATTCCCACTCGGCCTTGAAGTAACCGACGATGTCGTCGTTGATCTTGTGCTCACCCTTGGCACCGAAGGTGGAACCGTTGTCGCCCAGTTCACTTTCCGGGTCACCGCCGAGCTGGTCGACATAGGAGTATGCCAGCTGAACGTTGCCGTAGATGTCCAGCTTGGTGCCGTCTTGATTGTAGACGGTTGCAGCGGAAGCGGAGGTAGCAGCCAGGGCAGCAGCGCCGGCGATGGCAGTAGCCAGAAGTGTCTTTTTCATCGCGATAGTTCCTTAACTAGCGTTAACTGTTCGATCGTGTCTGCCGGTGGCAGTGGCCGAGGTTCCGGGCGCTTGATGACGCCTCTAAAACCCTGTGGCCTTGTTATTATCCAATGCTCGCAGGGAAACCATATACCGGGCTTTCAGGATGTGCAACAGAAAAAAACACTGTTTTCGATCACTGGTCCTGAACCAATACGCCGGTCAATTGTCTGGCGTGCCAACACTCTAGAGCGGAAGAATGAAGGATTCATGACAACCATGGGTTTTCTCGAGGGTTTTGACGTTCGCTGATTTCCCGGCAGTCAGAGCGAAGACACACTTGCCTCAGCCATGACATGCAAGACAAAAGTAGCATGCACTGAGCCGATGAATTCTTTGTCATCTCACGCCATTGGAAGCTCATCATTCCCCTTGCATGCCATCGTGCAAATCTCTGGAATCGAAAGGAAAACGAGCATGGACGCGCCTCGGTGAAAAATGACATGGCAGTCAATTTTCGGTGTCTTCTTCAACGACTCACCGCTTTCCTCCGATGACCTTGACGTGATGAACCCCCGATCACTCGATGGAGTGACCGGGGTAGTCCATGGTGGCCTGACCATGATCAGGTTGAATGCCGCTGGTCAGGGGATCACCGACGGCAGTACCTCATGTCGCGACTCTGGTGAGGGATAGCGCCGGATCGACATGTCGCCTGCACGAAGTTTCCACATTCCTGTCGCCTCAAAACCGCGATGGAGCATGGCGCCATCATTGGCTTAGCCAGTTGGGCAGGAAGAGTGAGATCGACGGGACATAGGTGATCAATACCAGGAACAGCAGCAACAACGACAGCCACGGGAGTGCGGCACGAATGACCCAGGTCATCGGCTTGCCGGTGATGCCCGCGGTGACGAACAGGTTGAGCCCCACTGGTGGCGTCAGCATGCCGATCTCCATGTTGACCACCATGATGATGCCGAGATGGATCGGGTCGATGCCCAGCTGCGTCGCGATGGGAAACAGGATCGGGGCCATGATCAGCAGGATGGCCGAGGGCTCCATGAAGTTGCCCGCCGCCAGCAGCAGCAGATTCATCACGATCAGGAATCCCCAGGCTGGCAGCCCCCAGCCGATGATGGTCTCGGCGATGGTGTGAGGAATGCGTTCAGTGGTCAGTACATGGGCGAACAGCATCGCGTTGGCGATGATGAACAGCAGCATCATCGAGACGCGCGCACCATCCAGCACCACCTTCTTGACCTCCTGGTCCGAGAATGAGCCCACCAGGCCTGCCGGCACCTGCCAGAGAGCACGCAGCCCGGCCCTGCCCCATGCTTCGTTGCCTCTGCGCCACGGCACGTCCTTCAAGGGCCCCATGTCGCGATAGCCCACCACTGCGATGAACCAGGCGTAGACCGTCGCGACCGCCGCCGCCTCGGTGGGGCTGGCCACCCCGCCGTAGATCGAGCCCAGCACGATGAAGATCAACATCAGCCCGCCCATCGCGACCAGCCCCGAGCGAGCCAGCGTCCTGAGGCCCGGGAACGGCTGTGAAGGCAGTTTCTTGATTCGGGCAGCGATATAGATTGCCACCATCAGGATGCCGCCCATCAACAGCCCGGGGATCAGGCCCGCCATGAACATCTTGGCCGCCGAGACCTCCGTGGCCGCGGAGTACACCAGCATCACGATGGAGGGAGGAATCAAGATCCCCAGGGTACCGGCATTGGTGATCACCCCGGCCGCGAAGGATTCGCTGTAGCCCTGACGCACCATGCCCGCGATCACGATGGAGCCAATCGCCGCGACCGTGGCCGGAGAGGACCCCGAGACGGCGGCAAACAGCATGCAGGCCAGTACCGAGGCCATCGCAAGCCCGCCACGGACATGGCCGATGGCATCGGTCGCGAAGGTGATCAGGCGGCGTGCCACGCCTCCCGTCGAAAGGAAGGTGCTGGAAAGAATGAAGAAGGGAATCGCCAGCAAGGTGTAGTGATGCGACAGGGCTTCAAACAGCTTGATGGCGACCGAGCCCAGCGAATCACTCGAAAACAGCAGTATCGTCGTGACACTGGAAAATCCGAGCGCGAAGGCGATCGGCATGCCGAGAAAGATGCCACCGAACAGCAGCGCGAACAGAGTGGCTATGGTCATCGTCTGGGTTCCTGATCACTGTCACGTTTACCACCGGCACCATCGGAGCTGTCACCAATGACCGAGTCAGCCGGCTGCACCAGGTGCATGCTGTCCTCGCCTTCGTCGTGAAAGCCGAAACCGCTGGCATCTCCGCGTATCACCTTCCAGCCCAATACCGCGAAGCGCAGCATCAGCAGCAGCATCGCGATGGGCAGAATCGTCAGGGCATACCACTTGGGTATCGCGATATCCTCGAGTTCGATACCGATCATCTTCATCAAGGACAGATATTCGTAACTGCCGACCAGCAGCATCACGCAGTACGCCATGCAGATGACCAGCGCGGCCAGGGTAGCCACCCGCTGCCAGATCAGTGGCAGCATCTTCACCACGACATCCACACCGATGTGCGCGCCCTGCTTGACGCCCCACGACACGCCGATCAGCACGAACCAGCCGGCCAGATAGAGAGTGGCTTCCTGGGACCAGCTGATACCGGTATTGAAGACGAAACGCAGCACCACCTCGACGAAGACCAGCAATACCATCGCCACCAGCAGCAGCGAGAACAGCGTCTCTTCTGCCTTGTGTAGCCATCCAAGTTTCATGGCAATGTCCTCATGCCCTTCATGGAGACTTGCCTCGCACGAGAGGACGGACATGTCACGTCTCCCGGCGAGGCAAGTGATTGTCAGCCTGCACGTCTCAGCGATTGGCATCCTGAGCGGCATCGATGATGTCCTGACCGATATCGTCGGCGAATTCACCCCACACCGGCTTCATCGCATCCACCCACTGCTGGCGCTGCGCATCGTCCAGCGTGATGATCTCGCTCTGACCGGAGTCGATGATGGCCTGCTTGGCCTCGAGATTCTTGGCCTGGGACAGCTCATTGCCATAGGCGATGGCTTCATCCAGCGCTGACTTGACCTCGCCACGCACCTCCTCCGGAAGCCCATTCCAGAAGCGTGCCGAGGACACCACCATGTAATCCAGCACGCCGTGATTGGATTCGGTGATGTAAGGCTGCACTTCAAAGAACTTCTGGGAATAGATATTGGAGTAGGTATTTTCCTGGCCGTCGATGGCCTTGGTCTGCAGCAGGATGAAGACTTCGGAGAACGGCTTCTTCAGCGAGACGGCGTCCAGCGCATCGAACTGCGCCTCGAGCACGTCAGAGGTCATGATGCGGAATTTCTTGCCATCCGCATCATCAGGCACCGTGAGCGGTGAGGACGCGGAGAGCTGCTTCATGCCGTTGTGCAGATACCCGAGTCCGACCAGTCCCTTGGGCTCCAGCGCCGTCAGCAAGGATTGGCCTGTCTCGCTGCTCTGGAAACGCTCCACCGCTTCCATGTCCTTGAACAGGAACGGCAGATCGAAGACCTGCAGCTGATCTGTGTATTTCTGGAACTTAGAAAGTGACGGAGCCGCCAGCTGGACATCGCCCAGCAGCATGGCTTCCAGCACCTTGTCATCCCCATAGAGCTGGGAGCTGGGATAGAGCTCAACGGCCACCTGATCCCCCAGTCGCTCTGCGACCAGCTCCTGGAACTTCTTGCCCATCTGCCCCTTGGGGGTGTTTTCCGCGACGACGTGAGAGAACTTGATGGTGATGGGGTCGGCCATGACAGCGGTCGAGGCCATCAGAATGGCGGCACTCAGGGCTGTCAGGGCAGGCTTGAAAAGGCGCATGGCAGTTCCTCTCGGAATCTTGGTTGTTATTGGGGGTTGGTCATCTGTTGATCATCCCGCCTGGCGTGTGCTGCATCACGACACTCGGCATGAGCGCGAGTCGCAACGCCAGACATGAGCGCGAGCAGGGACACCTGGGTATAGCGAGTACCGCGCCATGAGCAGCACATTCCCAGTTTTTTCTATTGAATTCAGATACCTGTGGCGAAAACCCTTCTTCGCGACATGAGTGGGCTTGCCGACAACGCCGGCCCGATGTGCGGATTTCCACCCACCAACGACAGAGCCCCTGTGCGGCAATCCGCACAGGGGCTCTGAACACTGACGATCGAGGTGACATGTGCGGGCTGGCCATGGGGCCTGCCTGCACGACACGTCGCTAGCGGTGCTTGGTCATCAATTCACTCAGCTTGTGGCTGATGCGCTGGCTGGCAGCCTGCTCCTCACGCTCCTTCTGCTGGCGAGTCAGCTCCGCGAGTTGCTGACGTGCATGCAATGCCTCGTCTTCCGTGACGGCACCCACGGACTGACCTTCAAGATCGACCCGCTGCGTGCCGGCACGAACGGCCTTCAGGTATCGAGGCAAGTGGACGTAGCCCGCCAGAGCGCGGCGCACGAGCTTCTCGTCCCAGGGCTCGTTCTCCAGCAACTCGACATGGATGCCGATCTTCAAGGGGCGGGTGTGGCCCTTGAAGAAGGTATCCGGATAGCGCTTGTACCATTGCTTGAGCAGCGCCTGGGGCGACGGCGGCGTTGCCTGGTCCGGTGTCTCGTCAGAGCCAGCGGATTCGACTGGCGCGTCGCTAGACATTGCTGGCGACGGTGCAGACTCGGCGTCAGCGGTCTCCCCCGAGGCAACACCGGGTGACTCGCTCGCGGAGGCCAGCTGCTCCGCGGCAGCTTCCACCTGCGCAGCACTGGGACGCGCATCCTCCACCGGCTGTGACGCGGGGGACTGTGCGCTGCGTTCGCGCAACTCGCGCAGCTCGGCATCACGCGCCATCAAGGCCTCGCTCAGCCCGGTCAGCTGCGCCTGCTGCTCCTGCATCTGCTGGCGCAGCGCGGCCAGCGTCTCGCGTAGCCGGGCATTTTCCGATTCCAGCGCCAGACGAGCCTGACGCTCTCCGTCACGCTGCTGTCGCTGGGTGTCGGCTTCATGTTCAAGCGCAGAGTACAGCGCTTCGAGGCGATCCATCGTCAAGGCCTGAGCCTCCCTTGCACGCTATGGGCAGTTCCGTTTGGCACCAGTCTGTGTCAGTACCTGCTGACTGTAAAGTTCCCGCTGGCAGGCGCAAGCGCTAGTCGTCCCTGCGCTCATAGCGCACGAAGTCATAGGCAGGCAGGCCTTCACCACTTTCTCCCGGCACACGCTGAGCTTCTTCCCAGTCAGCACCAAGCTCCGGGAAGTGCGCATCGCCTTCGATCTCGACCGCTACCTCGGTCAGGTACAGACGCGTGGCGACGGGCAGTGCCTGTGCATAGATCAGTCCCCCCCCGATCACCATGATCTCGTCCACACCTTCGATCATCGCATGGTGATCCGCCATGTTGAGCGCCGCCGCAAGATCGTGACAGACCCGTACGCCATCGTGGTGGAACTCGCTGTCACGCGTGACGATGATATTGAGTCGATTGGGCAGCGGCTTGCCGATGGAGGCAAAGGTCTTGCGCCCCATGATCACCGGCTTGCCCTGGGTCGCATGCTTGAAGAACTTCAGGTCTTCCGGCAGGTACCAGGGCAGATTGTTGTCGACACCGATCACGCGATTGACCGACATGGCGGCGATCATCGCCACCGGGACCACGGTCTCGGCGGCGGCACTCAGCGGAGAAAATTCCTTGTCACTCATACGGCCACCTGCGCCTTGATATGCGGATGGGATTCATAGCCTTCGATGGCGATGTCATCGAAGGTGAAGTCGAACAGATCCGTCACGTCCGGATTCAGCTTGAGCGTCGGCAGGGCCAGCGGCTCGCGCGTCAGCTGCTCACGCGCCTGCTCCAGATGATTGCTGTAGAGGTGGGCATCGCCGAGGGTATGAATGAACTCCCCCGGCTTGAGGCCACAGACCTGAGCGATCATCTGGGTCAACAGCGCATAGCTGGCGATGTTGAACGGCACGCCGAGGAAGATGTCGGCGCTGCGCTGATAGAGCTGGCAGGACAGCCGACCATCGGCGACATAGAACTGGAACAGGGCATGACACGGCGGCAGGGCCATCTCATCCACCAGCGCCGGATTCCAGGCCGAGACCATCAGACGGCGCGAGTCCGGGTTGGTCTTGATCTGCTCGATCAGATGCGTGATCTGATCCACACTGCCGCCTTTCGGATTCGGCCAGCTGCGCCACTGATAACCGTAGACCGGCCCGAGATCGCCATTCTCATCGGCCCACTCATCCCAGATACGCACGCCATTTTCCTTGAGGTAGGCGATGTTGGTGTCGCCTTTCAAGAACCACAGCAGCTCGTGGATGATCGAGCGCAGGTGCAGTTTCTTGGTGGTGACCAGCGGAAAGCCTTCGGCCAGATCGAAACGCATCTGGTGACCGAAGACACTCAAGGTACCGGTACCGGTGCGGTCGCCCTTTTGCGTGCCGTTTTCCAGCACGTGGCGCATCAGATCGAGATAGGGTTGCATGGGCAGCGGGTCCGTACGGCGGATCAGAGGCTGGCTCGGCGAGCGGATCCGGGGGATCGGCCCTGCACCAGCCTCTTCATGAATTCGAATCGTTCACTTGACGATATTTTACGCTGCCAGATACGCAAGAACGCGGCCCGATGGCCGCGTTCTTGCGTATCTGGCAGGGGGCCAGTTTACACCGATTGCCCCCTGTAATCACACCTGCATTCCCACCTCAGGATGCGCGAGGCAGCGGCGGCTGCGCCACGTCCTGACCACGCGACCAAGCCATCAGCAGCAACCCGAACAGCACCATCGGCAGCGACAGCAGCTGACCCATGGTCAACCAGTCGAAGGCGATGAAGCCGAGCTGGGAATCCGGTTGGCGGAAGAACTCGGTGATGAAACGGAAACTGCCGTAGCAGAGCAGGAACAGACCGGAGATCAACCCCTTCTGGCGCGGCTCACGCGAGGCGAACCACAGGATCGCGAACAACGCGACGCCTTCCAGCGCGAATTGATAGAGCTGAGAAGGATGGCGTGGCTCCGGCCCGTAGAGCGGATAGACCATGCCCCATGAGACATCGGTAATACGCCCCGGCAGCTCCTGGTTGATGAAGTTGCCCAGGCGCCCTGCACCGAGGCCGATCGGAACCATCGGCGCGATGAAGTCGGTCAGCTGGAAGAAGGTCAGCTGGTGACGACGCGCGAACACCAGCATGGCGATCAACACACCCAGCAGGCCGCCATGGAAGCTCATGCCCCCATCCCAGACCTTGAAGATCCACACCGGGTCCGCCAGCAACTTGTCGAAGCCGTAGAAGAGCGCATACCCCAGGCGCCCACCCAGCACCACGCCCAACGCACCGAAGAAGATCAGGTCTCCCACGGCATCCTGACTCAGGCCGACCCGTCCGCGCCGGGCACGCGCCAGCCCCCAGGCCGCCGCGAAGCCGATCACGTACATCAATCCATACCAGTGAATCTTGAAAGGCCCCAATGCCAACGCCACGGGGTCGATCTGAGGATATTGCAACATGAGAAAACCTTGAATGAATAAGTCGGCACGACTGACGCCAGTCGCAAGTCTTTCGCCATCAATCCGATGCGCTACCGGTCAGGTGACGAAGGGTAACAGCTCGCGCATGAACGCCACCTAGCAGCCCTTCCCCGCAAAGCGGACATGCCGAGATGTCTCACGAGACGAGAAAGCGCAGCCCCACGATCACGAGAATCAACGCGAACAACCGCTTGAGCAACAGCGCCGGCAACGCATGGGCCAGCCGTGCGCCCACTCGCGCGAAGGGCACCGACACCAGCACGATGCCGAGCCAGGCAACCCAATGCACATAGCCGATGGCATGCTCCGGCAAGCCCGGGGCATGCCAGCCCACTGCGATATTGGTCAGCGCTGCCACCAAGGCGATGGGAAACCCGGCCGCGGCCGCCGTCCCGACCGCCTCGGTCATGCGCGCCTGCCAGCTGGTCAACATCGGCACCATCACCGTCCCTCCTCCGATCCCGAAGAGCGCGGATACCACCCCGACGGTGCCACCGCCAAGAAACTGCCCGGCACGCCCTGGCGCCTGCGCCAGCTGACCCACCTTGAGATCCAGTCCCATCTTGACGGCGACCAGCAGCACGAAGCCACCGAACAGCAGCTTGAGCATCTCGCTGCTCAGTCCGCCCGCCAGCACCACCCCCAGCGCGGTTCCCACCACCAGTCCGGGCAGCAGGCGCTTGAGCCAGTCCAGACGCACGGCGCCACGCTCATGATGCGCACGCGCCGATGACAGCGAGGTCACCACGATGGTCGCCAGTGAGGTACCTATCGCCAGATGCATCAAGACATCAGTGGCGACACCTTGCAGCGCAAAGGCTGCCGCCAGCACCGGCACGATGACCAGCCCGCCACCGATACCGAACAGGCCGGCGATCAGACCCGCCACGGCCCCCAACACGGGATACCACCACCACATGCCCCACTCCTTGCACCTGTCTTCATCGAGAACCTCTGTCAAAGGGCCGGGTTGAGGCCATGAACCGATGGCTCATCGCTCACCCTTGCCAACTCAGACCCCATCACCCGTCACGCCACCTTCTGCTCCCGGTGCCTTCATCGTGGCCCGAGGCAGCCATTTGCGAACCTTGTCGATCAACGCCTGAGGACGATAGGGCTTGCCAAGATAATCATCCAGACCTGCCGCGAAGAAACGCTCGCGGTCCGCCTCGCTGGCATTGGCCGTCAGGGCAATGATCACGCTACGCCTGTCACTGCCGGCCCCGGCCTCCTGTTCGCGCCAATTCCGGGTAACGCTGACGCCATCCATGCCGGGCATGAAGATATCCATGAACACCAGGTCGTAGAAATGGCGCTCGCGCGCGGCCAGCGCATCTTCTCCACTGCTCGCCGTATCCACCACCAACCCTTGGCGGCCGAGCACCGTGCGCGCCAGCATGGCGTTCACCGGACCATCATCGACGACCAGAATGCGAGTTTCGACAGGATTGTCCGGCCAGGACAACGGCACCAGGATCTCCAGCACCTCCTCCCCTTGCGTCTCATGCTGTCGGTAGCGGCCGCCGAGCTCCTCCACCAGACGACGAGCCATCAACAGCGAGGAAGGGGCATTGCGCCCGACATCGAGACCACAGTGATCGTGAAGCTCAAGCCTCAGCCAGCATTGACCCCCTGTCTCCGTGTCCCTCAGGCCAGCTCCCGTCGGGCCACCGGCCAGCGACGACGCACCCTCGGCGTCCACCACCTCGACGAACACGCGATGCCGACCCGCGCTCGCGCGTCGACAACCATCTTCCGACAGATGCTCGAAGAGCTGCGCCAGACGCCGTACATCGCCACGCAGCAATGCAGGCAGCGCGCCCAGCTGCCACTCGAAGGGCAGTCCCACGTCGTGGTAGCGCTGCTGCATGTCATTGAGCAGCGCTCCCAGCGCCTCGGCCGGCGTGAACAGATTCTCCTCCAGCGGCGTGCGCACGACATCGTCGCGCTCCGTCAGCACATTCAGCAGCTGTGCCACGCTATCGAGACGCCCCTGCAGCAGGCTCAGCTCGGCATCCTCTAGATGACGCTCGCGACGCAACTGCCCCAGCTTGCGCACCAATCCCTGCAAGGGAGGCGTCAACTCGGCGTGCAGCATGTCCAGATAGTCACTCTTGAGGCGGGCTTCCTCGCGCGCCCTGTCGCGTGCGACCAGCAACTGCTGGCTGGCCTGATCATGTTCTGATTCATCAATCATCACGCCCAGCACCTGGGCGGGGTCGTTGTTGAAACGGCACAGCTCGAGACGCATGCGCCGCATGCGGCCCTCGGCATCATGGACGCGCAATTCTCGACTGTTGGGTACGCTCGGGTTGGGCTCCAGCATCAGCAGACTCCCGACCGAGCGCCCCAGCGCTTCATGTAGCACCAGCCCGAACAGCTTCTCGAAGGCAGGATTGGCCATCGCCAGCAGGCCATGACGCATCACGAAGGCAGGCAGTGGCAAGGCATCCAGTTCGTGGCCACGACCACGGCGCAGCAGTGCCACGGCAGCACGGTGACGGCGCAGAATCTCGTCGGCCGGATACGCCTGATGGGCCGAGACGGGATACTCCTCCATGACCTGCCCCTGCTCGAGCCGCACGCTCTGGCGTGCCAACCATTCCAGTGGCTGCCCCAGGCGCTGATCAAGGCGACGCAGGCGCCATTGCAGAATCAGCATGCTCACCGCGAAGACCAGCAGCAAGGCACCGGCGCTGCCCAGCAGCAATGACAGCAATGGCATCTCGCCCGGCACGTCAAGATCGCGCCGCGCCACCAGTCGCCAGCCATTGACAGGCAAGGTGTCCCAGACGACGGCACGCGCCGCAGGTCCTGGCAGCAAGGTAGCGCCACGCAGACCGCCGTCCACCGCCTGGGCCACGTCATCGGGCAGGCGTCGCGGCCGAGGGTCACGCGTATTGCTGCTGGCCGCCCACACTTCCAGGTCCTGACCGATCAGCCAATAGGGGGCCGTGCGGCCCTGACCAGGCAGCAGCAAGCGAGATTCCATCTGGGGGACCGCGAGATCCAGCCCGACATGGACCTTCTGTCCCGCGTTGAGTTCCACCTCGACCAGCGCGGTGATCTGAGGCAGGCCCGCCGGACCGGGATGTGGCGGCAGCCAGACGACCCGCGGCGCGCCGTTGTCCGAGCTGCTGGCCAGCTGGCGCTGAGTGGCAGGTGTGACATCGGTGTAGGGAAGGAGCCTGGTGCCCGGTGAGAAGGCATCCAGCACGTTGAACCAGGGGTAGAGCATGATCATGCTGTTGTCGAGACTGACGAACAGTCGCGAGATCAATGGGTCCGTGGAATACAGATCCGACAACAGCCATTGCATCCGGATCAGGCGTCGCGCCACGTCGTGATCCTGCTCATCCAATGCGCGGTGAAACTCTCCGTACAAGGCAGCGCCGCCACGCGTGATCGGCCGGAACAGCTGACCTTCCTCGGTCAACACCAGCTCATTCAATGACGAATCCGCCTCGTCCCCGGCATGGTCGAGATGGCGACGCGTGTAGCGCGCCAGAATCTGCAGACGACGCTGCTGCGCCTCGAAGCGCTCATTCACCAAGGCAGTGGCCAGCGAATGCTGCTGGCGAAGCTCGCCCAGGGCGCTGTCCACGAGCTTGTGCCGCTCGCTGTCCCAGGTGACCCAGGCCCCGACCAGACAGCTGAGCGCCACTGCCAGCTCGGCGAGCAGCAGCGGGCCCACCGTCAGGCGACTCATGCGCCGCCATACCGATTCCAGTCCACTGGGGCTGCTCTCACTGCGGTTCCCCGCACTGCCGCCATCCTCGAGACGAGTGGCGTCGCCGGTGACGCCGGACGCTCCCGTCGGGGGAGCCTCCGCTTGGGAAGATTCAGCCTCGGGCGAGCGTGACGCTGGCTCGACAGGGGGAGGACGGCGCGAGAACATGGTCTGGGAGCATCCTGTAGATGGACCTGACAGCAAAAACCATCGGGCATGGGTGCAGCGATTCGTGACGTGGCGTGACATTGCCGCAGCAGTACGATCGGGTCGCATCGAGCCATACTGCCCGTAGCCCGACGTCACGGCAGATCGTCGGCCCGTTCGCCACAAGACTGCAGCATACGCAAGCCACTGACGGGCGTCATGTTCCCGGCGCGACACCTGTCACATCCTGATCCCCGGGAACCTCGCCCACCCTCTTTCGGAGTCTCGCCATGTGCCTGATGGCATTCGATTGGCAGCCAGATGCCACGACAGGTCACTGCCTCACGCTGCTGGGCAACCGCGACGAGTTTCATGCCCGTGCGACCACTGGCCTGTGCCGCTGGCCGGATACCGCCCTGTGTGGTGGTCGTGATCTGGTGGCAGGAGGGGGATGGCTGGTCATGCATCGGGCCGGCGCCCTGGCGACGCTGACCAATGTCCGCCAGCTGGACCGCCCCTCCCATGCGGCCACCATCAGTCGCGGTCAGCTGGTCACGGCCGCCGTGCGACAGGCGGTGGCCAATGCCTCCACCCTGTCGCCTGGGGACTGGCTGGAGGCCCTGAGCGCTGGCGAGACCGTCATGGCAAGGCTCGCGGCGGACTCTCCCGAGCACTGCGAACCCCTGAGCTTGAGCGCACTTGACTGGTGCAATTTGCTGGTCTGCGATGGCCGGACTCTCTGGCGACTCCATCATGGGCCCGACGGCAGCCAACTGATCCGACTCCTCCCTGGGCTGCATAGCCTGTCCAATGGTCACCCGGACAATGAATGGCCAAAGCAGCGGCGACTCAGACAGCGCCTTGCCGCGCTGAAAGCGTCTGCGGTCATGCACGATGACGATGCCTGTCTGGGTATCCTGCAGGATGGATGGCGGCCGCCGACGGCACAGTTGCCGGCCACCGGCCTGGCGCTTGAGCGGGAAGCCCTGCTGTCCAGCCCCTTCATCACCAGCCCCGAGTACGGCACCCGCGCTGCCACCCTGGTGCGCTGGCAGCGAGATGACAAGCGGGCCTCACTGACACTGCATGAGCGCCGCTTTTCACCACAAGGCCAGTGCGTCGCTCATCGCAAGGCCGTGTCGCACCTCCAGGAGGAAGCGACACGGGGATGGCATCTGAGCTGACGATTGCCTGCAGGGGACGTCTTGAAGGAAGGCCAGCGAGAGGACGCCACCCGAGGCAGGAGCGCAGGTCTGCGATCCTGCCTGCAAGTCGCTAACGAGAGACTGCCGCCTGGACCGCACTGGCATCCGGCGTGTGGTCACGCGGTGGCAACAGATGCGCCAGCTCCCATGCCTGCATGCGCTCCAGCAGCAGGCCATGCACCTGATTGGCCGTCGGCTGACACAGGACCTCGCTGACCAGCCCCTGGGCTGCCGCCAACGACACGCGGCGAATGGCGGCACGGACACGTGGCAGGCTGGGCGCATTCATCGACAGACCATCAAAGCCCATTCCCAGCAGCAGCAAGGCGCCGGCAGGGTCACCGGCCAGCTCACCGCAGACGCTCACCGGCATGCCCAGCGCTTTCGATTCTTCCGCCAGGCGCGCCAGCGCGCGCAATACCGCCGGGTGACACGCATCATAGAGACTCGCCACTCGCGGGTTGTTGCGGTCCACCGCCAGCAGGTACTGGGTGAGGTCGTTGGACCCCACCGAGAAGAAGTCGACCCGGGTCGCGAGCGCTTCCAGCTGATAGAGGGCCGCCGGCACCTCGATCATCACGCCGACGCTGGGCCGTGAGACGTTGACACCGTCTTCCGCCAGCTCGATCAAGGCACGATTGACCAGCGCCAGCGCGGCATCCACCTCCTCGATCCCCGAGACCATCGGCAACATGATACGCAGATTGTCCAGGCCCTCGGCGGCGCGCAGCATGGCACGCAACTGCACCATCAGGACTTCCGGGTGATCCAGTGTCACGCGTATGCCGCGCCAGCCAAGGAAGGGGTTGGCCTCCTTGATGGGGAAATAGGGAAGATCCTTGTCGCCCCCGATATCCAGCGTACGCATGGTGACAGGCAGAGGGGCAAAACCGGCCAGCTGCTCACGGTAGAGTCGTGCCTGCTCCTGCTCGCTGGGGAAGCGATCATTCATCATGAAGGGCACTTCCGTGCGGTAGAGCCCCACGCCGCCAACCCGGGTCTTGAGCGAGGCCACGGCATCCAGCGCCAGGCCGGTATTGACCATCAATGGCATCACATGGCCATCAGGCGTCACGCTCGGCAGATCCTGCTCCTGCTCCAGCAGCACGCTCAGCGCCTGCTCCTCGGCGATCAGCCGCGAATAATGCACGCTGAGTTCATGCTCCGGACGCACCACCAGACGACCGCGATGGCCATCGAGGATCACCGGCGCGCCACCCAGGCGTGACAGCGGCAGGTCCACCATCCCGAGCACGGTCGGAATTCCCATGGCCCGCGCCAGGATGGCGACGTGGGAGGTGCTGGATCCGCTGACCGCCACCAGCCCCTTGAGCCGCTCCCGCGGTACCTCGCCCAGTGTCGCCGGGCTGATCTCATGGCCGATCAGGATGGTGTTCTCGGGGTACTCGATCGGGCCGCTGTCGCCCTCCTCCTGCAGATGCGCGAGCACCCGCCGGCCAAGATCGCGGATATCCGCGGCGCGCTCACGCAGATAGTCATCATCCACGCGCTCGAGATACTGCACATGCCGGCGCACGATATCGGCCAGTGCCGCAGGCGCCCACTGCCCTTCCCGGATACGCTTCTCGACTTCCTGGCCCAGCGCCGCGTCGCCCAGCATCTGCTGGTAGACCTCGAACAGCGCATGCTCCTGAGTGGAGATACGACTGGCCAGCCGCTCTGCCGCGACACGGATTTCCTCGCGCACGGCGTTGATCGCCTCCTTCAGGCGAGCGATCTCGAAGTCGATGTCGGTGGGAATGAGGTCCGGCACCGAGTCCAGATCCGCCGGCGGAGAGAGCACGAAGGCCTTGCCGATGACGACGCCGGGAGACCCGGCGACTCCCTTGAAGGTCGCCTGGCCGCTGGTCCCGGCCAGCTTGCCCAGAGCCCCGGTCGCCAACGCATGCGCCAGCACACCCGCCAGCTGCGCGCCCAGCGTGACAAGAAAGGCTTCTTCGCCCTCATCGAAACGACGCTTCTCGTGCTGCTGGATGACCAGTACGCCGAGCACGCGGCGCTGATGGATGATGGGGACGCCCAGGAAGCTGGAGAAGCGCTCCTCGCCGGTTTCCTCAAAATACCGGAACTGGGGATGCGCCGGGGCATCCTCGAGGTTGAGCGGCTCCTCTCTGAGCGCCACCATGCCCACCAGCCCTTCACCGCGCGCCATGCTGACCTGTCCCACGGAAGACGAGCGCAGGCCAATGGTGTCCTTGAGCACGAATCGGTCCGTCTCGGGCGCCAGAAGGTAGACGGAACAGACATCCGTCTTCATGGCCTTGCGAATGCGCAACACCATCGTCGCCAGCGCCGCGTCGAGTGAACGCGCGCCATTGACCTCCTGAACGATACGCCGCAATACCTCAAGCATGGTGTACCTCGAGCATGACGCGCCTCACGAGGAAACAGGGTTCCTGGCCCGGACGCGCACGTTGCAGATGATGAGCCCGACCTCAATCGGGGATGTGGCGATCATTTCCCGTCGGCCTGATGGCGGCCTTGTCCTCGCTGCAGGGCATGTTGCCTTGCACCGCAGAGAGCGGCAGATTGCCCTGCGAATCCACCAGTCGTTGCAGACGCGGTGCCAGTTCGCGCAACGCGCGCCGGTAGACCTCGCGCTTGAAGGCCACGACCTGACCCAGCGGATACCAGTAACTGACCCACCGCCAACCATCGAACTCCGGCTTGGGCGTGGAATCCACACTCACGCGGTTGTCCTGACAGCGGATCTGCAACAGGAACCACTTCTGTTTCTGACCGATGCAGATCGGTCGGGAGTGCGTTCTCACCATGCGTCTGGGCAACCGGTAGCGCAGCCATCCTCGGGTACAGGCCAGTATCTCGACGTCCTCGGCCTTGAGGCCGATCTCTTCCTCGAGTTCACGATACAACGCCTGTTGCGGTGTCTCGTTTGGCTTGATGCCCCCTTGCGGAAACTGCCACGCATTCTGTCCTACCCGGCGCGCCCAGAGCAGCTGGCCCTCACAGTTGGCAATGATGATGCCAACGTTGGGGCGAAAGCCGTCAGCGTCGATCACGGATGTCACCTTTGATTCGTTAATTGAAACCATTCTTCCACAAAGGCTGAAAGCGCTTCAATACGCGGTTTGGCGGTGTGAAAGGCCAGGCACGTCTGCAATAATCGACCCCTTCACCGTATTGCACTGCAACACCGCCTTCGGAAATCCTCCGTTGGCCCCCGTACACCCGCGCAAACACTGGGCCGGCGACCTTGCCGCGCCCCTCTGTCTGCGTCCGTCGCCCACGCCAACGGCTGGGCTGAGCAAGGAGTTCTCCGTGAGTCTGGCCATCTTTGATCTCGACAATACCCTGATCGCCGGGGACAGCGATCACGCCTGGGGCGAGTTCCTGGTTGAACAAGGCGCTGTCGACGCTGACACCTACCGTGAAGCCAACGAGCGCTATTTCCAGCTCTATCAGAGTGGCGAACTGGACATTCACGAGTACCTGGCCTTCTCACTCAAGCCGCTGGCCGAGAACAGTCCGGAACAACTCGCCGCCTGGCACCAGCAGTTCATGGCCGCCAAGATCGAGCCCATCATTCTGGCACGGGCAGAAGAGCTGCTGGCGCGTCACCGTGCACGCGGCGATACGCTGCTGATCATCACCGCCACCAACCGCTTCATCACTGCCCCCATCGCCGAGCGCCTTGGCGTGGATGACCTGATCGCCATCGAGCCCGAGATCATCGACGGGCGCTACACCGGCCGCGTCGACGGAGTTCCCAGCTTCCAGGGCGGCAAGGTCACTCGCCTCGAAGCCTGGCTTGCCGAGCGTGATCACACCCTGGATGGCAGCACCTTCTATAGTGACTCCATCAATGATCTTCCGCTGCTCGAGCGTGTCGATACTGCCATTGCAGTGGACCCGGATGAGCAACTGTTGGCGACCGCCCAGCAGCGCGGATGGCGCATCATCTCACTGCGCGACTGACAAGCCATTGATTTTAAAACAAATAATCGACCTATAAGGGAATGCAGCTTCATCTATAAGGTTTTCATGTGGCTACAGGCATTCACCATAAAGTCGACCTTATTTGCTGAATCATTTCGCGTCCGATGTGTCTATAATGTGTGTCCATCGAACCGTCGAGCCTGACGAGGCATGCCCCGTCACGGCAGGACGGCCCCCGGTAGCCCGGTCGGGTGCCGGGGGATGTCCCTCACCAACTCTGAGCGTGAGCAGCCATGTCCTCAACGACATACGATGTCCTGATTGTGGGTGGCGGCGTGTCCGGCACCGCCCTTCTCTATGAACTCGCCCGCTACACCGACCTCTCGTCGGTCGGCCTGGTGGAAAAATACGACCATGTCGCGATCGTCAACTCGCACGGTCGCAACAACTCCCAGACCATCCACTGCGGCGACATCGAGACCAACTACACGGTCGAGAAGGCGCGCGTGACCAAGCGCACCGCAGGCATGGTGGTCAACTTCGCCACCAAGCTCAGCGAGAGTGAGCGCGATCACATCGTCTACAAGTACCCGAAGATGGTACTGGCGGTCGGCGCCAAGGAATGCCAGTTCCTGCGCAAGCGCTTCGAGACCTTCAAGCCACTGTTCCCGAATCTGAAGCTGCTCGAGCGTGATGACATCGCCGAGCTTGAGCCGAAGGTCGTGGAAGGTCGCCGTCCGGACGAGGAAATCGTCGCGCTGGGTTCCACCGACGAATACACCGCCGTCAACTACACCACCCTGTCGGAGGCCTTCGTCAGCGAAGGCGAGAAGGCAGCGGCCGAGAAAGGCATGAACTTCGACGTTCGCCTCTCGACCGCCGTGGAAGACATCCGCAAGGAAGGTGACGTCTACAAGGTCAAGACCGACAAGGGCGAGCTCAGCGCACGCTATGTCGTGGTCAGCGCCGGTGGTCACTCCCTGCTGTTCGCCCACAAGATGGGCTACGGACTGGACAAGTCCTGCCTGCCGATGGCTGGCTCCTTCTACTTCACGCCGAAGGTGCTCAACGGCAAGGTCTACACCATCCAGAACGAGAACCTGCCGTTCGCCGCCGTCCACGGCGACCCGGACGTGCTGGTGGAAGGCAAGACCCGCTTCGGGCCGACCGCTCTGATGCTGCCGCTGCTGGAGCGCTACAACGGCAAGACCTTCTGGGAGTTCCTCAAGGTACTGCGCATGGACCGCAATGTCGTCAAGGCCCTGTGGGACCTGATGAAGGTGCGCGACATCCGCAACTACATCTTCAAGAACTTCATGTTCGAGGTGCCGGTACTGCGTGAGCGCCTGTTCCACGGCGACATCAAGAAGATCGTCCCGAGCCTGGACGTCAAGGATGTCAGCTTCGCCAAGGGCTTCGGCGGCGTGCGCCCGCAGCTGATCGACAAGAGCAAGCAGAAGCTCGTGATGGGCGAAGCCAAGATCAATCCGGGCACCGGCATCGTCTTCAACATGACGCCGTCACCGGGTGGCACCAGCTGTCTGGGCAACGCCGAGAAGGACATGTATCTCGCTCAGGAATTCCTTGGTTTCAACATCGACAAGGATGCCTTCGAGCGTGACCTGCTCACCGGCGAGATCGAGCTGACCGAACTCGAACGCCCGGAAGCCTCTTCCCTGATGTGATACGCCGCGCGGCGCCAACCACCGCGCAGGTGAACTGAAGGAAGTCGAGCCGAACGAAAAGCCCCCGCCAGCATCTGCTGACGGGGGCTTTTTCGTGTTGCCACTGACGGCGGCTGGCACTCAGTACTCAGTACTCAGTACTCAGGCGGACAGCATGTCTGCCTGAGTCATTCACTCATGCCACGGGTTGCCGCGAGTGAGCCAGTGGCTCGTGTACCGCATGCAGGCGCTGAATCAGTTGATCTTCCAGCGCGAAGCGCTCCGTCAGCCCCTCCTGAAGACGGGCCAGCCACTCGGGCAGGCGTGTGCGGTAGTGCTGGCAGCGGGTCGGACTCGAGAAGTCCTCATCGAAGGACAGTACCAGCTCCGTCGAGGGCTCCAGACGCAGCATCAATTTCTCGGCAGCGGCCAGAGCCTGGGTGTCCTCGAAGACACGCCCCTCTTCCTTGAGCTGAGGATAGACTTCGAAATGGCCCGCCGAGATGTAATCCATTAACAGCTCGATGAAGCGATTGACGCGCGTCATGTCGAGCTGCTCGAGATCATTGACGCAGGCCTCGTGCAGATCCATGAAGCAGACCAGCATCTCGCGTCGCTGATCCAGCCAGCGATCAACCAACTGATGAACGCCACGAAAGCGTTCCGCCGCAGTGGTGCATTCCTCCAGCATGGGCGCCTCCTCTGGCATGACCCGAACGGTGGGGCTGACATCAGGTGCTCACCCCGCTGCCAACCCACTATCCTCCATGCGACGGACGCTGCCAACCCCCCACCATGGTGGCAGGCGTCATGCCCTCAACGCCGGAAGCTGCTCCACAGCATGGCCAGCGGTACCAGTGCCAGAGCACAGAAGCCGATCAGCGACCACTGAGGGATCGAGAGCCCCAGCCACTGGGCACTGATCTGCGCGCATTCACCGGAGGCATTGAGCACCTGGGTGATCACGTCCCATACCGGCAGTACTTCCAGCATGTAGTTGAGGCCCGGGCCACAGGCCGGCACCTGATCCGGCGGAAGGGATTGCAGCCAGACATGACGACCGGCCAGCACGATGGCACCCACACTGCCCGCCAGCGCACCCAGCGCGTAGACGCGGGTACCGATACGCCCCGGTCCATGCACGGCACCCAGCAGGAAGAAGACGCCTGCCACGGCCACCGCCACGCGCTGGAAGATGCACAGCGAACACGGTGCCAGACCGAAGGCAAACTGCAGCACGAAGGCGACACCGAGCAGCAACGCGCACCCCAGCGCCCCCAGCAGGCACCACTGACGCCCGCTCCAGCGCGCCAGACAGGCGAGACCCCCACCCTGGCGTGTCGGCTGTTGTCCTGATTGATTGTCCGCGTGTGTCATTTGCTGTCCTTGCCGTCCGACTCCACTGGAGTCATTGGTGAGAAATGGCGCGATCACGAAGACATCTCTCCATGACCACCTCAGAGCATGCGCGGCGTCATTGCCTGGCCAGAACGCACGCATGGGCCAGAGACATCATCGGCGCCTCAAGTCTGAGGCGCCGATGATGTCGCGATGGCCGGTGTCGCCGCGATCAGCGATGGATGCCTATCATGCCGCGCAGGGATGACCTGAACATGAATCGGCGTTGCATCGACAAGTCAGGCCGGTTGCGTGGCATGCGCCGAGGCAAAGTATTCGGCCATGAAGGTATCGAAGTCCTGATGGTCGCCGGCCTCGATATCGCCCTGTTGCTGCAGGGAGGTCTCGACCAGTTGATCCAGCAGGTAGCCACGTGCACGCTCCATCGGCTCCGTCTTGAACTGCTCGGCCTGCCCCTTGGCCAGCGCCAGCACCTCATCGACGAAGTTGCTGCCGTTGTCGAGCATGCTGGTCAGCAGACGGCCCGAGGGCGTGGTCTGGGCATCGTCAAAGCGCGGCGCGAGTGCCGCCAGCGCATCGCGATGCTCGCTGCCTGACTTGTGGTTCTCGTCCAGCAGGCTTGCCACTTCGCCAAGTTCATCCATCACGTTGGCGGCCAGTTCACGCAGACGCCGCTCCTCACCCTTGACGTTCAGGGTCAGCTCGGGGTCACGCCCCGCCTCCACGACGCGTCGCTTGCTGTCGTCAAGGTTGGCGCATTCCTCGTCATCGATCCATGGGCTCTCGGTCAGCAGACACCAGATCAGGAAGGTATCGAGGAAGCGGATCTGCGTCTCGTCGATCCCCACCGGCAGGAAGGGATTGAGATCCAGACAGCGCACCTCGATGTATTCGACGCCCCGGCCTTCCAGCGCCTGACTGGGCGTCTCGTTGTGCCGGGTGACACGCTTGGGACGGATGTCGGAGTAGTACTCGTTCTCGATCTGCAGGATGTTGCTGGAGAGCTGCGACCAGCTGCCATCAGCCTGCTTCACCCCCAGCTTCTCGTAGTCCTTCCACGGCGTGACGATGGCGTGACGCAGCGTCCCGACGAAGTTGTCCAGCGAGTTGAAGCAGATCTTGAGCTGTGCCTGGACCTTGTTCTGATAGCCCAGGTCCGACATGCGCAGGCTGGTGGCATAGGCCGAGACCAGACTGCGGTCGGCCTGACGCTTGAGGCGGTCATCATTGCCGCCATCCAGGAAGCTTTCGTCGATCCCCGGCGAGGCGCCGAACAGATAGAGCAGAATCCAGCTATGGCGCCGGAAGTTGCGGATCAGCTCGAAGTAGCGGCGTGAGCGGAAGTCACGCGCATCCTCGCCTTCGGCATTCTCCATCTTCTGAAGCAGCGTCCAGAAATCATCCGGCAGCGAGAAGTTGTAATGGATACCGGCAATGGACTGCATGATGCGCCCGTAGCGCACATCCAGCCCCTTGCGATAGACATGCTTCATGGTGCCGGTGTTGGAGGTGCCATAATCCGCGATCGGCACGCTGTCATTGCCGTTCAGCCTCGGCGGCATGCTGGCCGGCCAGATCAGCTCATCCCCCAGATTGCGATAGCTGAAACGATGCAGGTCCGCCAGAAACTCCAGGGAATCCTTGGGACGCGAGAAGACCGGCGTGATGTACTCGAGCAGCGACTCGGAATAATCCGTGGTGATGTACGGGTGAGTCAGCTTGGACCCCAGAGCACGCGGGTGCGGGGTCTGGCTGATGCGGCCGTCGGCGTCGACCCTGAGGCCTTCTTTCTCGATGCCACGGCGCAGACGCCCGAAGAGTCCCTGACGGGCGGGGGCCTTGAGTCGCGCAATGGCGGACGCGAGTTGCTCGGACAAGGTATTGACCCTTTCGCATGGGGAGAAGCCCAGCCTCTCCGGTCGAGTTGGATGACCATGGCCCGCGGACTGCACCGGATGCCATGCAAGACGCGAACGGCATCCACCGTTCGCGTCAGTCAGTATGCCCACATTATGGGCGCGTAAAAAATGCTTTCAAGGCTTATGATTTCGACTTGCGTGCATTGAGCAGGGCCGCTGCCATGGCATTGTTGGCGGGTGCCGCTCCGCCTCCTGCACTGGAGCCGCTGCCGCGACCGCCTCGTTCCTGACGGCCACCGCCGGTCTGGGAGCGCCCTCCACGATTGCCCTCGCCCCCGCGTCGCGCCTCGCCTCCCGCGCCTTTTTCACCGGGAGTATCGCTCATGCGCATGCTCAGCGCGATGCGTCCACGCGGTATGTCGACCTCCATCACCTTGACGCTGACGATGTCACCGGCCTTCACCACCTCACGCGGGTCGGCAACATACTTTTGCGACAGAGCAGAGATGTGTACCAGGCCATCCTGATGCACACCGATGTCCACGAAGGCCCCGAAATGGGTGACGTTGGTCACGACACCTTCAAGTTTCATGCCCGGTTCGAGATCCTTGAGCGTCTCGACCCCTTCCTTGAACTCGGCGAAGCGGAATTCAGGACGCGGGTCGCGCCCCGGCTTGTCCAGCTCCCGCAGGATGTCCGTGACTGTCGGCAACCCGAAGTGATCATCCGTGAACTCGGCAGGCTTCACGCTGCGCAGGAAGCTGCTGTCGCCCAGCAGGCTGGGTAGCTCACGGCCATGCGCCTTGGCGATACGCTCGACCAGCGGGTAGGCCTCAGGGTGAACGGCGCTGGCATCCAGCGGGTTCTCACCCTCGGCGATACGCAGGAAGCCGGCGCACTGCTCGAAGGTACGTGGCCCGAGCCGACTGACCTTCAGAAGCTCCTTGCGCGAGGCGAAGCGGCCATTGGCATCACGATGCGCGACGATGTTCTCGGCAAGTGTGGTATTCAGACCCGCGACGCGTGACAGCAGCGCACTGGACGCCATGTTGAGATCGACACCGACGCCATTGACGCAGTCCTCGACCACCGCCTCCAGACTGCGCCCCAGCTGCACCTGACTGACATCATGCTGATACTGGCCGACCCCGATGGACTTGGGCTCGATCTTGACCAGCTCGCCGAGCGGGTCCTGCAGGCGACGGGCAATGGAGACCGCACCACGAATGGTCACGTCCAGATCAGGGAACTCACGCGCGGCATATTCCGAAGCGGAGTAGATGGACGCCCCTGCCTCGTTGACCATCACCTTCTGCAGGCGACGACCGGACAGGCGGGTCAGCACGTCGGCGGCCAGCTTGTCGGTCTCGCGTGATGCGGTCCCGTTGCCGATGGCGATCAGCTCGACATCATGACGCTCGACCAGCCTGACCAGCTCCGCCACCGAGGCATCCCAACGATTGTGAGGCGCATGCGGGTAGAGGGTGGCCTGATCGACATACTTGCCGGTGGCGTCCACCACCGCGACCTTGACGCCGGTACGCAGGCCCGGGTCCAGCCCCAGGGTGGCCTTGGGCCCCGCCGGGGCTGCCAGCAGCAGATCCTTCAGGTTGTCGGCGAAGACCTGGATGGCCTCCTGCTCGGCACGCTCACGCAGGCGGCCGATCAGCTCGCTTTCCAGATGGGTATAGAGCTTGACCCGCCAGGTCCAGCGCACCACCTCCTTCAACCAGCGATCCGCGGCGCGCCCCTGGTCCTCGAGGGAGAAATGCGCCGCGATGGCACCCTCCATCGGGTGCCGCGGCAACTCGTCCTCGCCTTCCAGCTTGAGCGCGAGGCTCAGCACGCCTTCATTGCGACCCCGCAGCATGGCCAGCGCGCGATGCGACGGTGCCTTGTGCAGCGGCTCGTCGTGCTCGAAGTAATCGGAGAACTTGGCGCCTTCCTGTTCCTTGCCCTTCATCACCCGGGCACTGAGGATACCGTCATCCCACAGACGCTGACGCAGACGACCGACAAGCGCGGCGTCTTCCGCGAAACGCTCCATCAGAATCTGCTTGGCCCCATCCAGTGCCGCCTTGGGGTCGGCCACGTCCTTGTCGGCATCGACGAAGCCAGCTGCCTCGTCTTCCGGCACGAGCGTCGGGTCGCCAAGCAAGGCATCCGCCAACGGCTCAAGACCCGCCTCACGGGCAATCTGGGCCTTGGTACGACGCTTCTTGCGATACGGCAGGTAGAGGTCTTCCAGACGCTGCTTGCTGTCGGCAGCCAGCACATCGCGCTCGAGACTCGCGGTCAGCTTGCTCTGCTCGGCAATGGATTCGAGTACCACCTGACGGCGCTCTTCCAGCTCACGCAGGTAGCGCAGGCGCTCTTCCAGAAGACGCATCTGAGTGTCATCCAGCCCGCCGGTCGCCTCCTTGCGGTAACGCGAGATGAAGGGCACGGTGGCGCCGCCATCCAGCAGCTCCACCGTCGCGGTGATCTGTTCTTCACGCACGTCTAGCTCCGCCGCCAGCGCCTGCTGGATACGGCGAGCGGTAGCAGCAGGCGACAGCGTCGGTGCAGGGTGAGCGGTAGTGGCGTCAGTTGCGGTAGCGTCCATGAAACATCGATCCCTTCACGACTATGATTCTGGTGACAAGACGCAGGCGGCCCGGTCGCTGAGTCGACCGGGCCGCCTGCATCACGATGCCGTCACGTTACCACAAAGCCCGTGGATTGCTTTAGCTTCACAGGCCCCCTCAGGCCGGCACGAAACGCAGCGCCACCCCATTGTTGCACCAGCGCAGTCCCGTGGGCCTGGGGCCGTCCTCGAACACGTGTCCCTGATGCCCTCCGCAGCGTGCGCAGTGATATTCGGTACGCGGCCACACCAGCCCGTAGTCCGTCTTGGTCAACAGATGCCCTTCGATATGATCGAAGAAACTCGGCCAGCCAGTGCCGGACTCGAACTTGGTACGCGAGGTGAACAGCGCAAGGTCACAGCCGGCACAACGGTACTCACCGTCACGCGATTCCTTGTTGAGCGCGCTGGAGCCTGAGCGCTCGGTGCCTTCCTCGCGCAGCACGCGATACTGCTCTGCACTCAGGCGTGCGCGCCACTCGTCATCATCCAGCACGAGCTCGGCAATGTCCGGCGAGCGCTCCAGCTCAAGCTCCGGGCGAGCGGCAGCCAGTCCCGGCAGTGCCAACATCGCACCGCCACCCAATACAAGCCCCATGAATTGGCGACGTTGCATGACGAATCTCCTTTATCCGATATGAACCGCGATATCGGGATTACGCACGGCACGCCTCGTTGGATGCATGTCACCTAGGCCCTCGCACGCAAGTCGACTCTCTCGCATGCACGAAAAAGCCCCCATATCGGCAGATCCGGCATGGGGGCTTGCGCATTCACAGAGAGAGGCATGACGTCAGGCAGGAGACATCGGCTCAGATACGCAGACCGCCATCACATTCGATCACGCGCCCCGTGAAGTAATCATTGTCGAAGATGAAGGCCACGCTGCCCGCGATGTCTTCCGGACGTCCCAGATCACGCATCGGGATGCCACTCTTGATCTTGTCGAGCATCTCCGGCTTCATGCCGGCGGTCATTTCAGTGGCGATGAAGCCCGGTGCCACGGCACCGACACGAATCTTGTAGCGCGCCAGCTCCTTGGCCCAGGTGACGCTCATCGCGGCGACACCCGCCTTGGCTGCGGTGTAATTGCTCTGCCCCATGTTGCCGGCGCGCGAGATGCTGGAGATGTTGACGATCACGCCCGGCTGACCGGCCTCGATCATCTGACTGGCGGCTTCACGCGTGCACAGGAAGACACCGGTCAGATTGACATCGATGACCTGCAGCCAGCTGGACAGCGACATGGTCTTCTCCACGACTCCATCACGCGCCTTGATCAGCAGACCATCTCGGGTAATGCCGGCATTGTTGACCAGACCACTCACCGGACCCAGCGCCGCCTTGATGGCAGAAAAGGCTTGCGTGACGGAGGCCTCGTCCGCGACGTCGGTCACGAACCCCTGCGCCTTGATGCCCGCCGCTTCCAGGCTCGAGACAGCGTCATCCAGACCGCCCTGTTCGATATCCAGCAGCGCCAGCACGGCGCCCTTCTCACCCAGATGTCGCGCCATGGCCAGCCCCAGCCCACGAGCGCCGCCCGTAATCGCGATGACCTTGTCGTCAAGCTTCATGTCCCGTCTCCCAGGTTGTCTGCCGACAGCGAGAAATGCCTGCCGGGTGCGAGGCCCGCATGCCGTACGAGCGTCACGATCAATGTGTCGAGTGTCCCGCACCGCGTCCATCCGCGTGTGCCTCCGTGACTGGAGCTGTCACGGATGACGAACGCTGCAGGCTCACGGTGAATCTGCATGACGCAGTGCAACAGATTGCGACGTGTCCTGCCTCAACGCTGGCCCAACCGGCCAACGCAACCGGTCTCGTCATCAACGTAGCGGCCTGCAGGCGGGTGCTGATGCGGCGTGCCCATGTCCCTTCCGGCCGCCATGGGGCCCGCCTGGTCAGGCGTATCGTTGCCACCTTCGGACACTTGAGACATCCGTCGCGCCTGACACGGTATCACTCGCCGTCATTGTGCACTGCAACATCCAGCATGGCACCGCTCTACCACCAGCGCCAGCCATCCACGTCGGCCGGCATGAGCCTTTCATGACATCGATTCGACTGTTCCCCATCCTGCTGCTGGTTTACCCTTGACGCATTGGTGCAAGCTGCCATTTACCGGATTCGGGAGAGACGATGCCCATACTGCTAGTGATTACCCTGTTCGGGTTATTGGATTTCGTGGTGCTGTTCAGTCTTGGCAGCCAGATAGGGCTGTTGCCGACGCTGGCACTGGTACTGATCACCGGCGCCGTGGGCCTGCATCTGATTCGACGCGAAGGTCGCGCGACATTGATGCGTGCTCAGGAGCGCCTGCAACGTGGCGAGATGCCCTCCGGTGAACTGATGGAAGGCGCGGCGCTGATCTTCGGTGGCGCGCTGCTCATGGCACCGGGATTTCTCTCGGATGGCCTGGGGCTGCTCTGCCTGCTGCCGGCCTCGCGTGGACTGCTGACCCGAGGCCTGAGCGGCAACAACGTCATCGCACGCTTCTTCAAGGGTCGCTTCTCCGCACAGAGTCAGTCACGTCAGACGCACTCCGGCAACTGGCAGTCCACGGATCACGGCACTGCCCAGCAGGAGGAGCCACAGCGCGAATCAGGCCGCGCCAATAGCGGTGACAAGGGTGGGCAGCCGCTGGAAGGCGACTACATCAGCCGCGATGAGCCCCGTCTGTAGGCCAGCATCGCGTCTCGACAGGCAAAGAGCCCGACGAGCCCCCACTGCATGATGATGATCAAAGCCCGGTACGGGAGCCCATCTCCCCTGCCGGGCTTTTCGTTGCCATGCATGGCCGTGCTGTGCAACGCGCCTCATCGCTGACACCTAGTACCAATGGACGTCATTCACCGTCGGGCGTCCACATGCCAGAGGCGTATGGCTCAGATACACTCAACTGCTTGATTCAACTCACAGTAGTGCATCGGGATAGTCGGCACCTCAAGTGCGTGCCTTTCAGGCGACGCAGTTGATGACGAGATTTGAAATTTTTTTATGTTCGCCTACTTGAAAGCTGTCCTCTCGCCACCATAAAAGCGGTGCAATGGATAACGGCCTCGCCTCTGCGAGGCCCAACACTCGGTAGGCAACCCCATTGAACGCCAGACGTGCCGGCAAAGACCGGCAGATGGCGGGATTTACCATCAGGAGAACGTGAGCAATGAACATCCGTCCCTTGCACGATCGCGTCGTGGTCCGTCGCGTGGAAGAAGAACAGAAAACTGCAGGTGGCATCGTTCTGCCCGGCAGCGCTCAGGAAAAGCCGACGCGCGGTGAAATTCTTGCCGCCGGCAACGGCCGCATCCTCGAGAACGGTGAAGTTCGCCCGCTTGACGTGAAAGTCGGCGACACCGTCATCTTCAAGGATGGCTACGGCGTCGAGAAGCAGAAGATCGACGGCGAAGAAGTGCTGATCATGAGCGAGAGCGACATCCTCGCCGTGGTGGAAGGCTGATTTCCAGCGTTTCCGGTTTAAATGCTACGACTTACTGATTAAAGGTAGAGATAACAATGGCTGCAAAAGACGTTCGTTTCTCCGATGATGCTCGCAAGCGCATGGCGCGTGGTGTCAATGTCCTGGCGGATGCCGTCAAGACTACCCTCGGCCCGAAAGGCCGCAACGTGGTGCTGGAAAAATCCTTCGGCGCACCGACCGTGACCAAGGACGGTGTGTCCGTCGCCAAGGAAATCGAGCTGAAGGATCGCTTCGAGAACATGGGCGCCCAGATGGTCAAGGAAGTCGCTTCCAAGACTTCCGACGTCGCGGGTGACGGCACCACCACCGCCACCGTGCTGGCTCAGTCCATCGTCAATGAAGGCCTGAAGGGCGTGACCGCCGGCATGAACCCGATGGACCTGAAGCGCGGCATCGACAAGGCCGTCATCGAAGCCGTCAAGGCCGTGCGTGAGCTGTCCGTGCCGTGCACCGACACCAAGGCCATCGCCCAGGTCGGTACCATCTCCGCCAATGGCGACTCTCGCATCGGCGAGATCATCGCGGAAGCGATGGAGAAAGTCGGCAAGGAAGGCGTCATCACCGTCGATGAAGGCCGTGGCTTCGAAGACGAGCTGGAAGTCGTCGAAGGCATGCAGTTCGACCGTGGCTACCTGTCTCCGTACTTCGTCACCAACCAGGACACCATGGCGGTCGAGCTCGAAGACCCGTACATCCTGCTGGTCGACAAGAAGATCTCCAACATCCGCGAACTGCTGCCGGTGCTGGAAGGCGTCGCCAAGTCCGGCAAGCCGCTGGCGATCGTCGCCGAAGACATCGAAGGTGAAGCGCTGGCGACTCTGGTCGTCAACACCATGCGCGGTATCGTCAAGGTCGCGGCCGTCAAGGCGCCGGGCTTCGGTGATCGTCGCAAGGCCATGCTGCAGGACATCGCTGTCCTGACCGGCGGCACCGTGATTTCCGAAGAAGTCGGCCTCAACCTCGAGCAGGCTAACCTGGACCACCTGGGCACCGCCAAGCGCGTGACCATGTCCAAGGAAAACACCACCATCATCGATGGCGCCGGCAACGAAGGCGACATCGAAGCTCGTGTCTCCCAGATCCGCGCGCAGATCGAGGAAACCTCCTCTGACTACGACCGCGAGAAGCTGCAGGAGCGTGTCGCCAAGCTGGCCGGCGGTGTTGCCGTCATCCGCGTCGGTGCTGCTACCGAAGTCGAAATGAAAGAGAAGAAGGCTCGCGTCGAAGACGCCCTGCACTCCACTCGTGCAGCCGTCGAGGAAGGTGTCGTGCCTGGCGGTGGTACCGCCCTGGTTCGCGTCCTCAACCAGCTGACCGAGCTGAAAGGCGACAACGAAGACCAGACTCACGGTATCGCCATCGCGCTGCGCGCCATGGAAGCGCCGCTGCGTCAGATCGTCACCAACGCTGGCGAAGAAGCCTCCGTCGTGCTGAACAACGTCAAGGCAGGTGAAGGCAACTACGGTTACAACGCCTCCACCGGTGTCTACGGCGACATGTTCGAGATGGGCGTGCTGGACCCGGCCAAGGTGACGCGCTCTGCCCTGCAGTCCGCAGCCTCCATCGGCGGCCTGATGATCACCACCGAATGCATGATCGCCGAAGACCCGGAAGACAAGGCAGCTGCCGGCGGCGGCGACATGGGTGGCATGGGCGGAATGGGTGGCATGGGCGGCATGATGTAAGCCAGCCTCACCCCACGACTCACCCGTCATGACCCGAACCGCTCCTGCGCAAGCAGGGGCGGTTTTTTCATGCCTGACATTCACGCTCCCCGCCGTGACATGCCTCGCTTGCACGGCGCAGGCCGCTACCTGACTCCTCTCGCCCGTCACGCTACACTAGGCGCCACTTTTTTGCGGCGACCTGAGACATTGCCTCTTCGTGATGACAGTGCATGACGCTGGCAGTGCACGAGGCTGGCAGCGCATTGACGCCCACGATCAATGACGACAACCGCTTAGGCCGCGCGCCTCGCTTGCCCAGGATCTTCTTCTCATGACTGATACCTCCAGCTCTGCCTCGAGCCCTGCCACCCTCGACAATGTGCGTGTCGTGCTGGTGCAGACCTTCCATCCCGGCAATATCGGCGCTACCGCTCGCGCCATCCTGACCATGGGCATCAAGGACCTGGTGCTGGTCAACCCGCGCTGCTTCCCCGATGAGGAAGCCACGCGCATGGCCAGCGGCGCCGCGGAGCTTCTGGAAAACGCCCGCGTGGTCGAGCGTCTCGAAGACGCCGTCAATGACTGCCAGCTGGTCATCGGTGCCAGTGCCCGCCTGCGCAGTCTGCCGCTGCCTCACTTCGATGAGCCGAGCGAGATGGCCGCGCGCGTCATCGATACCGCCCAGGATGGCAAGGTGGCGCTGGTGTTCGGCCGTGAACGCTTCGGGCTGACCAACGAGGAGATCGGCTGCTGCACGCACCAGGTGTCCATCCCCACCAACCCCGACTACGGCATCCTCAATGTCTCCCAGGCCGTACAGGTACTCGCCCACGAGTGTCGCAGCGCCTGGCGTCGCACCCTGGAGCCGACCAGCGAGGCTCCGGTCGCGCGTCGTGAGGATGACCAGCTGCCGACCCGCGAGCAGCTCGGCCACTTCCACGAGCACCTCGGCCGTGCCCTGCGCGGTTCCGGCTTCCTCAATCAACCGCACTCACAGACCGAAGAGCGCTTGCGTGCACTGTTTGCCCGCGCTGAACCGACCCGCCGTGAGCTGTCCATCCTGCGCGGCATGCTGGCCAACCTGGAACGCCAGACCGCCGCCGCTGAAGCCACCAAGCCCGATCAGAGCGAGAACGACTAGACCACGCAGGGCTGGGCGGGGATGGACCAATCAAGAGACGATGGGGCCGGCAACGACTGGTACTTGGTCTGCTGGCCCGCCCCGCCAATTCCACAGGCAGACTGTCAGCTCGACGTCATCGTCCTGACATGGATCAAGGCGCACGCTTGAACATCGTTCAGACTGTAGTGGTCACGACGATGACTCGCGACGGAAGGTGGCAGGGTCACGCAGACCCCGCCGCCCCTGTCGCCACCTCAGGCAAAGACTCCCGATGAGCGCGCGACAGCTCGCCACGAGAGGCGTCACGCCTGACCCTTGCAATGATGTTCATTGAAGCCCACCATGACTCAGACAGCCTCTCTCAGCCCTCAGCAACTGGCCCGCGACATCCAGCAACTGGAAAAGCGCCTGCATCAGATCGATCCGACGGAGCAGCCGGCACAGTACCGCAGCCTCTACTGCACCATCTCCCTGCGCCAGATGCAGCTTCTCGCCCAGAACAGTCAGCGTGTGGACTCCGGGCATTCTCTCGCCAGCGGAATCAACCGGTAACGTCCGCACAGCGAGGACAGGGTGCACAGGCACGATCTCTGCACTTTCCAGACACGATCTCCGCACTTCCCGGACACGCTCTCTGGACACAAAAAAACCGCCACCCCGAAGGGTGGCGGTTTTTTTCGTTCCTGCGCATGACATGCGTCGTGTGCAGGATACCGATTCGGAGACGCTGAGGTGGCAACCAGAGGCATGTCACCTCAGCGTGGATCCGGACATCCCGCCTCACGAGGAGGCGGAATGTCTCGGGATCACTCCTGACCCAGCTGCTGCTTGATCAGGTCACCGATGGTCGTCGGGCCGTTGCTCTCGACTTCCTGGGTACGCGGCTTGGCAGCATCGCGACGCGGTGCTTCCACCTGGTCCTTGGACTTGACGGACAGGTTGATCAGGCGGCTCTTGCGATCCACACCGACGATCTTGGCTTCGACAGCATCGCCGACGCTCAGGACGTTGCGTGCGTCTTCGACACGATCAGCGCTGATTTCAGACGCCTTCAGGATGGCGATGACGTCAGTGGCCAGCTCGACCTGAACTTCCTTGGCGTCGATGTCGACAACACGACCGGACACGATGGCGCCCTTGTCGTTGACGGCCAGGTATTCAGAGACCGGATCGCTCTCGAGCTGCTTGATGCCCAGAGAGATGCGCTCACGTTCCGGATCGATGGACAGGATGACCGCTTCAGCTTCTTCACCCTTCTTGTAACGACGCACGGCTTCTTCGCCAGCTTCGTTCCAGGAGATGTCAGACAGGTGAACCAGGCCGTCGATGCCGCCTTCCAGACCGATGAAGATACCGAAGTCAGTGATTGACTTGATGGTACCGGAGACACGGTCGCCCTTGTTGTGCTTGCCGCTGAAGTCTTCCCACGGGTTGGTGGTGCACTGCTTGATACCCAGGGAGATACGACGACGCTCTTCGTCGATGTCCAGAATCATCACTTCCACGTCATCGCCGACATTGACGACCTTGGACGGGTGGATGTTCTTGTTGGTCCAATCCATTTCGGACACGTGGACCAGACCTTCGACGCCCTCTTCCAGCTCGGCGAAGCAGCCGTAGTCGGTGAGGTTGGTGACGCGTGCGTTGATCTTGGCGCCTTCCGGGTAGCGAGCCTTGATGTTGACCCACGGATCTTCACCCAGCTGCTTGAGACCCAGAGACACACGGTTGCGCTCGCGGTCGAACTTCAGCACCTTGACGTTGATCTCGTCGCCGACAGCAACGATCTCGGACGGATGCTTGATGCGCTTCCAGGCCATGTCGGTGATGTGCAGCAGGCCGTCAACGCCGCCGAGGTCGACGAAGGCGCCGTAGTCGGTCAGGTTCTTGACGATACCCTGAATCTGCTGACCTTCCTGCAGAGTGGCCAGGAGGGCTTCACGCTCAGCGCTGTTCTCGGCTTCGAGGACGGCACGACGAGACACGACAACGTTGTTGCGCTTGGCGTCGAGCTTGATGACCTTGAAGTCCAGTTCCTTGTTCTCGAGGTGGGCGGTGTCGCGCACAGGGCGGACATCGACCAGAGAACCCGGCAGGAAGGCACGGATGGTGTTGATGTCGACGGTAAAGCCACCTTTGACCTTGCCGTTGATCACGCCCTTGACGATCTCGTCCTTCTCGAAGGCGGCTTCCAGCTCTTTCCACGCTTCGGCACGCTTGGCCTTCTCGCGGGACAGGCGGGTCTCACCGAAGCCATCTTCGACGGCTTCCAGCGCGACCATGACTTCGTCGCCGATGCTGATGGACAGCTGGCCACTTTCGTCACGGAACTGTTCAGACGGAATCTGACCTTCAGATTTCAGACCGGCATTGACAGTGATCCAGTCGCCATCGATATCGACGATGGTAGCGGACACGATTGCGCCCGGCTCCATGTTGATGTCCTGGAGTGACTGTTCAAATAAATCAGCAAAGCTCTCGCTCATGGTATTCCTACATGATCAACGTTTGGGGCGGCTTGCACCGCAGTCTCCGTACCACCAGCAAGCACGGGCCATATCTACATATCCCCGGGGGCGTTGACGCTGGTTCGAGATACACCGGCTTTCCGCTTGCCGCCGATGCACCCCATGACACCTGGCCGGGGGGTTGATGACACCGCAGTGTCATCTGGGTCGTGCCTTGTCCTGCGTCTCCGCTCGCAGAGCGAGCGAAGCCTGCCACTGCCCGGCCCGAAGGCCTTGATGCAGCAGCAGGCTATCAATCGATTGTCCTGACACAACAGGTACGCTTGCCGATGAAGGCCACGGACATGCCGTTTCAGCGTTCCGCCACCAGGCCATACTCGACCAGCAGCTGCTGGATGCGCTCGACCACCTGCTCGATGTCGAGATCCGTCGTATCGAGGATCACGCCATCATCTGCCGGCTTGAGCGGGGCGACTGCCCGGCCCATGTCGCGTGCATCGCGCGCCTGTATTTCTGTCAAAAGGCTCGAAATATTAGCATCCACACCCGCTTCCTGCAACTGGGCATGACGTCTGCGCGCACGTTCCTCGGCCGAGGCGGTGAGGAAGATCTTGAGCGGCGCCTCGGTGAAGACCACCGTGCCCATGTCGCGACCGTCGGCCACCAGGCCCGGCGCACGCGCGAAGGCACGCTGACGTGCCAGCAGTGCGGTGCGCACGCGCGGCTGGGCCGCGATGATGGAGGCGTTGTTGCCGACCGTCTCGAGACGGATGTCACGCGTGACGTCTTCACCCTCGAGAATCACGCGAGTGGCATCCCCCTCGGCATCGAACTGGACATCGAGGTGCTCGGCGATGGTGGCCACCGCGGACTCGTCCTCTAAGGCCACACCGTGACGCTCGGCGGCCAGAGCCGTCAGGCGATACAGCGCACCGGAGTCCAGCAGGTGCCAGCCCAGGCTCGCCGCGACCAGACGGCTGATGGTGCCCTTGCCGGCCCCGCCGGGGCCATCGAGGGTCAGCACCGGCTCATCGCTCACCTGGCTGTGATGCGGAGTCGCTTCACCACTCATGACGCCTCCTGTCCGGGTGCCACGGCACCGAGGTTCTCGACCTGCATGCCGACTTCACTGGCCAGCGCCACGAAGTTCGGGAAGGAGGTCGCGACATTGGCACAATCATCGATCAGGATTTCGCCCTGCGCACGCAGCGCCGCCACGCTGAAGGCCATCGCGATACGGTGGTCACCGTGACTGTCGACCAGACCGCCACCGTAGGCACCGCCACGGATGTCGATACCGTCGGCGACGACTTCGTGCTCGACACCGATCTGCGCCAGACCGTCCGCCATCACCTGGATGCGGTCTGATTCCTTGACGCGCAGCTCCTCGGCGCCACGCAGGCGGGTCATGCCCTCGGCATTGGCCGCCGCGATGAACAGCGCCGGGAACTCGTCGATGGCCAGCGGGACCTGATCTTCCGGGATGTCGATCCCCTTGAGCGGCGCATAGCGGATGTGCAGGTCCGCCACCGGCTCACCGCCGACTTCACGCTCGTTGGAGATGCTCAGATCGGCACCCATCGCCTTGAGGATGTTGATCACGCCGATGCGCGTCGGGTTGATGCCGACGTGCTCCAGCACCAGATCGGCACCCGGCGTGATGGCCGCGGCGACCAGGAAGAAGGTCGCGGAGGAGATGTCGGCCGGCACGTCGATCGGGCAGGCCTCGAGGCTGCCACCACCGGTCAGCCATGCCTCGGCGCCCTGACGCTCGACCTTGTAGCCGAAGCCGTTGAGCATGCGCTCGGTGTGATCACGCGTCGGTGCCGGCTCGATGGCGCGGGTCTCGCCTTCGGCGTAGAGACCGGCCAGCAGCAGGCAGGACTTGACCTGAGCGGACGCCATCGGCATCTCGTAGCGGATCCCCTTGAGCGGCTGACCACCGTGGATACGCAGCGGCGGACGGCCATTCTCGGCGGTATCGATCACCGCGCCCATCTCGCGCAGCGGGTTGGCGACGCGGTCCATCGGGCGCTTGGTCAGCGAGGCATCACCGGTCAGCTCGGTATCGAAGGCCTGACCGGCCAGCAGGCCGGCAAACAGACGCATCGCGGTGCCGGAGTTGCCGACATACAGCGGGCCCGGCGGCTGCTTCAGGCCGTTGAGGCCCACGCCATGAATGGTCACACGACCCTGATGCGGGCCTTCGATGACCACGCCCATGTCGCGGAAGGCCTGCAGCGTGGCCAGGCTGTCTTCACCCTCGAGGAAGCCCTCGACCTCGGTCACGCCGTTCGCCAGCGCGCCCAGCATGATGGAGCGATGTGACATGGACTTGTCACCCGGCACACGAATGCGCCCCTGAACCTGCCCACCCGGCAGTGCACGGTACCGCACGTTCTGCTGTTCCATTGTCTGATAACTCGTCTGTTTCAATAGGGTATTGAAGTAGTGTCGAGCGTGGCTGGCGCGGGTGAATATCCCCAGCATCGCCTCGCCATCGCCCGCGGTCACGGCAGCACGCACTCGCGCTACCCCGGCCTCGAATTCATCCAGCGCCTCCAGCACCGCATCGCGGTTGGCCAGATAGACGTCACGCCACATCACCGGGTCACTGCCCGCGATGCGCGTAAAATCACGGAAACCGCCCGCCGCGTAGCGGAAGATCTCCAGGCGCTCATCCTGACGCGCCAGGCTGTCCACCAGCGAGAACGCCAGCAGATGCGGCAGATGGCTGGTGCGTGCCAAAACCTCGTCGTGGCGTGCCACGCTCATGTCCAGCAGCTGAGCACCACACACCGACCACATGGCGGCCACGCGTGCCACGGCCTCGGGGTCACTGTCCGGTTCCGGCGTCAGAATCACCTTGTGATCGCGATAGAGCTCGGGATTGGACGCCGCCACCCCGCTCTTCTCGGAACCGGCGATCGGATGCCCGAGCACCAGATTCGGCGGCATGTGACCGAACACGCCGATCGCCGCGTCGCGGATCGCCCCCTTGGTGCTGCCGACATCGGTGACCACCGCATCATCGTCCAGCAGCGGTGCGATCTCCGCCATCACGCCCTGCATCGCCATCACCGGCACGCACAGCACCACCAGCGAGGCGCCGGGCACCAGCCCAGCCAGCTGAGTACTGCCGCCATCGATCAGCTTCATGCGCTGACCGAGGCAGATCTCGTTGGAATCCCGATCACAGGCGAGAATCTCGCCGCGATGACCCGCCGCACGCAATGCGGCGGCAAGCGAGCCACCGATCAACCCCAGCCCGACCAGCAGGATACGCCGCTCGCCGGCCAGCCGCTCCGAGGACAGCATGTCCGCCGCCGCGCCAGTCACTACCTGTTCCGACTCGCTCACAGCACACCGACCGGGTAGGACCCGAGCACCTTGACGTCCGCCGCGCACTGACGCAGCTCTTCCAGCGTCTCCGTGATGAGCGGATCATCACGGTGGCCACGGAAGTCGATGAAGAAGACATAGTTCCAGGCACCCGAGCGCGACGGCCGCGTCTCGACACGGGTCAGATCGATCTGGTGGCGGTGGAACGGTGCCAGCAGGTCATGCAGCGCCCCCGGCTGGTTGCGCATCGCCACCACGATGGAGGTCTTGTCATCACCGGACGCCGGCACCGAGCTGTCGCCGATGATCAGGAAACGCGTGGAGTTGTCGGGGCTGTCCTCGATCTTCTCCTCGACCTTCTCCAGCTCATAGAGCTTGGCCGCCATGTCACCGGCAATCGCCGCACTGTGCCACTCGGTGCGCACCTGACGCGCGGCCTCGGCATTCGAGGACACCGCGATGCGCTCGGCGTGCGGGAAGTGGGCATCCAGCCACTTGCGGCACTGGGCCAGCGACTGGGCGTGGGAATAGATGCGCGAGATCTTCTCGCGACGCGTATTCGGGCCCACCAGCAGGTGATGGTGAATGCGCAGCACCACTTCGCCGGAGATCTTGAGCTGCGAGCCCATGAACGAATCCAGCGTGTGATTGATGACGCCCTCGGTGGAGTTTTCCACCGGCACCACGCCGTACTGCACCGCGCCGGCTTCCACTTCGCGGAACACCTCGTCAATGGCGGCCATCGGCTTGGTCACGGCGCTGTCACCGAAGTGCTTGAGCGCGGCCTGCTGGGTAAAGGTCCCTTCCGGGCCGAGATAGGCCAGACGAATCGGCTGCTCCAGCGCCAGACAGGCGGACATGATCTCGCGGAACAGCCGCGCCATCTCCTCGCCCTTCAGCGGGCCGGGGTTGTCGGCCATGATACGGCGCAACACCTGGGCTTCACGCTCAGGACGATAGAACTGCACCTGGCCATCCTCGCCCACGTCACCGGCCGCCATCTTGACCTCGGCCACCTGCTGCGCACAGCCCGCCCGCTCGCTGATCAGACGCAGCAGCTCGCTGTCGATGGTATCGATGCGCTGACGCAGCTCGTCCAGCGTGACCGCCTTGGCAGCCACCTGCGGCGCAGGATTCTGCTTGGAATCCGTCATCTCACCTCTCCCTTAGCCGTGACGACGCGCGAAGTCGCCCATGAAGTCCACCAGCGCAGTGACGGCAGCTTCCGGCACGGCGTTGTAGAGACTGGCACGCATGCCACCGACACTGCGGTGACCGGCCAGATTGAGCAGACCCGCCGCCTCGGACTCGGCAAGGAAGGTCTTGTCGAGACGATCATCGGCCAGCACGAACGGCACGTTCATGCGTGAACGGTTCTCGGTGACGATCGGATTGGAGTAGAAGTCGTTACCGTCGATGGCCGCATAAAGTGCCTGCGCCTTGCGATCATTGATCGCATTCATGGCATCGAGACCCCCGACCTCATCCTTCAGCCACTCGAACACCAGGCCTGAGAGATACCAGGCATAGGTCGGCGGGGTGTTGAACATGGAGCCCGCCTCGGCGGCCGTCTTCCAGTTCAGCATGGTCGGGCAGTCCTTGCGCGCACGCTCGAGCAGATCTTCACGCACGATGACCAGCGTCAGACCCGCCGGACCGATGTTCTTCTGGGCACCGGCATAGATGACACCGAAACGGCTGACATCCAGCGGCCCCGACAGGATGGAAGACGACATGTCACACACCAGCGGCACGCCATCCGCTGCCACCTCGGGAATGTAGTCGAACTCGAGGCCGCCGATGGTCTCGTTGGCGGTGTAATGCAGATAGCCCACATCACCCGAGAGCTGGATCGCATTCTGACGCGGCACGGCAATCAGGCCATTGCTCTCGCTGGAGGCGGCCACATGGCTGCCCACGGCCAGATGCTCGGCTTCCTTGATCGCCTTCTTGCCCCAGATACCGGTATACAGATAGTTGGCGCTGCCGCCCTCGCCCAGCAGGTTCAGAGGCACCCCCGCGAACTGGGTGGAAGCGCCGCCCTGCATGAACAGCACGCGATAGTGGGACGGAATGTCGAGCAGTTCGCGCAGATCCGCCTCGGCCTTCTCGGCGATGGCCACGAAGTCGTCGGAGCGATGACTCATCTCCATGACGGACAGTCCGCGGCCCTGATAATCCAGCATCTCGGCGCGTGCGCGTTCCAGGACAGCGGTCGGCAGTGCAGCAGGACCGGCGCAGAAATTGAACTTGCGTGTCATGTCGTCTTAATTCCCGAAAGTGAAGCGACCGCCCCGAAGGCGGTCGCAATCCAGCGTCTTATTCCACGTCTGTCGGCGGGGTATCCGTCGACTCGGCAGCGTCTCCCGCCTGCACCTGTTCATCGGTGCTCAGCGCGTCCTTCTTGCCTTCTTCCTGACCCTCGACGTCGTGAGCGACCGTACCGTCTTCGTCGATCACCACGACATCTTCCGGCTCGTCGACACGCACCGTGGTCACCAGTCGCTCCTCTTCCGCCGTGCGGATCAGGGTCACGCCCTGAGTGTTGCGCGAGGTGATGGACACCTCGGCCACACGGGTCCGCACCAGGGTGCCGCGGTCGGTGATCAACATCAGTTCATCGTTGTCGCTGACCTGAACCGCGCTGACCAGATCGCCGTTGCGCTCGCTGGTCTGCATCGCGATCACGCCCTGGCCACCGCGGCCACGCAGCGGGAACTCTTCCAGGCGCGTACGCTTGCCGTAGCCATTGGCCGAGGCCGTCAGGATGTAGCACTGCGGCACCTCACCGGTCGCAACGCCTTCTTCCGTCGCGACATCAGTGGCTGCCACATCAGCGCTCTCGACGCCATCCGCCGTCACATCCAGCGAATCATCGAGGTCAGCCTCGTTGTCATCGATGGCCGTGGTGCGCGGGATGATCAGACTGATGACCTGAGCATCGCCGATCAGACGCATGCCGCGCACACCGCGAGCGGTACGGCCCATGACACGCACGTTCTGCTCCTCGAAGCGGATCGCCTTGCCGTTGGACGACAGCAGCATGACGTGGTCGGAGCCGGAAGTGATATCGGCGCCGATCAGACGGTCGCCTTCCTCGATGTCCAGCGCGATCAGACCGACGCTGCGCGGACGCGAGAACTGGCTCAGCGCCGTACGCTTGACCGTGCCGTTGGCCGTGGCGAAGAAGATGTAGCTGTCGGCGGCGTAATCACGCACCGGCAGGATGGTGGTCACCCACTCACCTTCCGCCAGCGGAATCAGGTTGACCAGCGGCTTGCCACGCGAACCACGCGAGGCCTGCGGCATCTCGTAGACCTTGAGCCAGTACACCTTGCCCTTGTTGGAGAACAGCAGCACGGTGTCATGGGTCGAGGCGACCAGCAGGTGCTCGATGACATCCTCGTCCTTCATCGCGGTCGCCGACTTGCCACGGCCACCGCGCTTCTGGGCCTGGTAGTCAGACAGCGGCTGCGTCTTGGCATAGCCACTGCGCGAGACCGTCACCACCATGTCTTCCTCGTTGATGAGGTCTTCGATGGTCAGATCGCGACGGCTGGTCATGATCTCGGTGCGACGCTCATCGGCGTACTGGGCGCGCACTTCACGCAGCTCTTCGCGGATGACTTCCATCAGGCGATCGGCAGAGGACAGAATCTCCATCAGCTCGGCGATGCGCTCGAGGATGGAGGAGTACTCGGCCAGCAGCTTCTCGGTCTCGAGACCGGTCAGGCGATGCAGGCGCAGCTCGAGGATGGCCTGGGCCTGGGCCGGCGACAGACGATAATGCCTGGCATCTTCAGACAGCCCCAGACCTTCCGGCAGGTCTTCCGGACGGCAGGAAGTGGCACCGGCGCGCTCGAGCATCTCGACCACCTGACCCGGCTGCCATTCACGATCGATCAGCTTTTCCTTGGCTTCCGCCGCGCTCGGCGAGCCCTTGATCAGCTCGATCACCTCATCGATGTTCGAGATCGCCACCGCCAGACCTTCAAGAATGTGGCCGCGTTCGCGCGCCTTCTTGAGTTCGAACAGCGTACGACGGGTGACGACTTCACGACGGTGACGCACGAAGGATTCCAGAATCTGCTTGAGATTCAGGATCTTCGGTTGACCTTCGTGCAGCGCGACCATGTTGATGCCGAACACGGTCTCGAGCTGGGTCTGGGAGAAGAGGTTGTTGACGACCACTTCACCGGATTCGCCACGCTTGGTCTCGATGACCACGCGCAGACCGTCCTTGTCGGACTCGTCACGCAGCTCGGCGATGCCCTCGATCTTCTTGTCCTTGACCAGTTCGGCGATCTTCTCGATCAGACGCGCCTTGTTCACCTGGTAGGGAAGCTCGGTGATGATGATGTGGTCACGACCGCTCTTGTCGTGGTGCTCAATGGTGTGCACGGCACGCACATAGATGCGACCACGGCCGGTGCGATAGGCATCGAGGATGCCGGCACGGCCGTTGATGATGCCCGCGGTCGGGAAGTCCGGCCCCGGGATGTATTCCATCAGCTCATCGATGGTCAGGTCGCCGTTGTCGATCAGCGCCAGACAGCCATCGATGACCTCGCCCATGTTGTGCGGCGGGATGTTGGTGGCCATGCCCACGGCGATACCGGAGGAGCCGTTGACCAGCAGATTCGGGGTCTTGGTCGGCAGCACGGCAGGAATGCGCTCGGTGCCGTCATAGTTGTCGACCCAGTCGACGGTGTCCTTCTCGAGGTCAGCCAGCAGCTCGTGCGCCAGGCGCGCCATGCGCACCTCGGTGTAACGCATCGCCGCGGCGCTGTCGCCATCGATGGAACCGAAGTTGCCCTGACCATCCACCAGCACATAACGCATGGAGAAGTGCTGGGCCATGCGGACGATGGTGTCATAGACCGCACTGTCACCGTGCGGGTGGTATTTACCGATCACATCGCCGACGACACGGGCGGATTTCTTGTAGGCCTTGTTCCAGTCATTGTTCAGTTCGTGCATCGCGAACAGCACGCGACGGTGAACCGGTTTGAGGCCATCGCGGACATCCGGCAAGGCACGCCCGATGATGACGCTCATCGCGTAATCGAGATACGACTGTTTGAGCTCGTCCTCGATGTTGACTGGCAGTATCTCTCTGGCGATCTCACCCATGATTCGTCAAATCCTTGAACTCAACTGTTGGCGCCACTGCGGCAGCGACAATGTTTCGGGGCAGCAACCGTATTTCGGGCAGCATCAGGTTTCGGTCGCTACTGCAGCGCGGCAGTGGCGTGAAGCGGACACGGGGTGCCAGCTCCGCGGCACCGAAGTGGCGGGATTATATCACTTGCGCGCTCACCTAGCAGCTCACACGAGCCCGCAAACGGATGTCAGTACGGTAGTACGGCCTCAAGGGCACGCGGCCCACTGCCGCGCCCCTGTCGCTGACAGCGCTCATTGCGGCTCGGGCGACAGCAATGATACCAGCAGCGTGCCGATTTCTCCCTCCAGCGGCATGGCCCGTCCGGTCTGGGTATTCATCAGCACGAAGGTGAAATCCGCGCGGGAGACCAGTGCGCCGGAGCGCGGATGCACCTCGCCCATTCGCGTCTCGCCCAGATGGATCTCCTGATGCATGATCATCTTGCGCCGCCCGACCCGAGCGAGTCGCGTGGTGATCACCAGCTCATCATGCACGGTGGCCGGATAATGCCAGTCCAGATTGACATTGACCGCCACCATCGCGATGCCCTCGCGCTTGAGGTCCGCCAGGTCCAGATGCGCGAGCATGAACTCCCAGCGCCCTTCTTCGTAGAACTCCAGATACCGGGCGTTGTTGACGTGCCCATAGCCATCCAGGTGATAACCTCGCACCGTCAGTGTCGTGCGACTGAAAGTGCCGGCGGTCTCATCGGCGGCGTCCTGTTGACGGCTGTCCTGTTGCATCCTTGCCTCCTGTGCGGGAAACGGATGAGCCTGTTCGGCCCTCGTCATCAGATCTTAGGCCGGGCACGAGCAGAAAAACAAACGCTTGGTTGAATGATGGCGCCTGCCCTGCTCGCCATCCTGACAAGGCGGCGGGTTCTGCCACGGACGATGCCCTCCACGTCCAGACCTGCAGGACGGCTACTCGCCGGGCGGGCCCTGCGGCGGCCTCTCGCCTTCCTCCTCGTCGAGGAAGTGCCCCTTCTCGCCCATGAAACAGCCGAAGATCTGGTTAACCCCCGGCGCGGAGGCGTGATAGTGATAGCCACGCACCGGGTCCGTCTCGCCGCCACAGTCATCCAGCTCAGCGGGAACCTTGCCGTCCTTGTCTTCTCTGGCATAGATGGCATAGCCATCCAGCGCATAGCCGATCATCGGCGAATGGCCATCCTCCTGAATGCCGATCTCGGAGCAGCCGGTGGCGGTGTGATAGTGATAGCCCTCATGCGGATTGGCATGCGCGCCACAATCATCGAGCACCCCCAGGGTGTGAGAGCTCAGGATCAGCTCCAGCGGTGCCGGCGGGCCGAACAGCACGCCATTGAGCGCCACGCCGGTATTGGCGCGGCCGGCCAGCGAGGTCGGCTCGGCGGCCGGTACCGGCACCCTGGGGATCACGACAGTCTTCTCGATGCCGCCGCCCAGTTCCTCCAGCGGACACTCGAGACAGAAGTTGTCGAAGCCTTCGATGGGGTTCGGGTCCCCCGCCACCTCACAACCACGCGCGCCATCGATCACGGTGATCTCGCCCGTGTTGACGTCGTACATCTGCCACTCCTTGTCCTGATAGAGAGTGGCAAGATTCTTGATGAACTCACCGTCCACCTGATAGAGGGTGCCCTCGCCATCCATCCAGGTGCCGCCTTCCTCCTCACCGGAGTGGATATTGGGCGGGCAGAATGGCCCCACCGGCGAGGTTTCCGGGTCCGCGGGCGCACCGGCCACACGGAACTGATAGCAGGTCGTCTGCGTGCCGCCGCTCAAGGTACAGTCGACGGTCTCGACCTCACCGACGATCGCGCCCGCGGCAAACATCTCAGGATCCAGTCCAACCGACGCCGGGGCAGGTTCGCCGTCAGTGGCTTCCTCTGCAACGACTGTCTCTTTCGTGACCGTTGCACTGGCCGCCGCCGTGCTGGCCGCCCTGTCGTGCGCGTCATCCTCCCCGCTGCAGCCGAACAGCAGCAGGGTCAGCGCCGCCAGCGTCAGCGGCCGTGCCCGTTTCAGCGCGCTCGCGCCCGACGCTCTGCTCTTCACAAAAGCCGCCACAACCGTCTCCTCAGCAGTCCCCACAGCAGTCTTCATAACACCGTCGTCGATCACTCTGCCGCCCTCCGCGTCTCAAATCTCATGGTCGATGCCTGCGGGTCGATATCTATCGGGCGATACCGCAAACCGCCAGACCGCAAACCGCCAGGTCGATCTCAGACTAGCGCCACAGCGTGCACACAGTATGTCTTTGCGCTCGCGCGCGATGGCCGGCAACCGCAGTGTGACGCAGGGTCACGTCCACGGCGGATGACCCGCCGCATGAGTTTCGCCATAATATGCGCCATTCAGACGGGCAGCCCCCGTTCACCGGACTCAAGGACTGGTCGCATGTGGTTCAAGAACCTGCAACTGTATCGCCTGCACGATAGCGCACCGCTGGAAGAGGGTCGTCTCGCCGACGCCCTGCCCGAATACCTGTTCCGCCCCGTCAGCGGGGTGGAGGCCAAGCGCATCGGCTGGGTGGCACCGGGCGGTCGCAACAGCGACATGCTGGTCCACGAGATCCAGGGCCATTATCTGATCAGCGCACTGCGTCAGGAACGTGTCCTGCCCACTGCCGTGGTCAAGGAAGAACTCGAGGAGCGAGTCGCCGAGCGCGAGACGGCGGAAGGTCGTCCGCTGCGTCGCCGCGAGAAGCTGACCCTCAAGGAGCAGATCTACGAGGAGCTGCTGCCACGCGCCTTCACGCGCTCCTCGCGCACTGACCTGTGGTGGGACAGCCGCCGCGGGCTGATCGCCGTCAACGCCTCGAACGCCAAGCGTGCCGAGGAAGTCCTCGACCTGCTGCGCCAGACGCTGGGCTCGCTCAAGGTCACGCCGCTGGCCGTCGCCCAGCCGCCCTCCCAGGTGATGACCACCTGGCTGAAGGACGTGGCCTCGCGTCCGGATGACCTCATCGTCGGTGATCAGGTCGAGCTCAAGGCGCCGGGCGGCGAGGATGGCGTGCTGCGTGCCCGTCAGTTCGACCTCGACGGCGAGGAAATCCAGACGGCGCTCACTCTGGGCCGCGTGGTCAGCAAGCTGGCACTGGAAGTCGAGGGCCGCGTGGCGTTGATCCTCGGCGAGGACATGGCGCTCAAGAGCCTCAAGTTCGCCGATGCCGTCATCGATGAAGCCAATGCCCAGGAGGATGGTGAAGACCCCATCCTGCGACTGGAGACCGACTTCGCGCTGATGGCCCAGGTGCTCTCCGGCGTGATCGAGCAGATGACCGCCTGGCTGGGCGGCGAAGCTCAGCCGGGAAGCTGAGCGCCCCCCCTTTCTTCTCTTCTCAAGAATGACAATCCGGATGACGTGCGTCGATGACTGACACAGCAACGCCCAAGCCTGCCACGCCTGACGAACAGGACCCGTTCGCCAGGATTCGCCCCTACCACGATCACGAGGTAAGTGAGGTACTGGTGCGCCTCGAGCAGGACCGCGAACTGCTCGACACCCTGACTCGCTTCCGCCTGCCGGGACTGACCCAGCGCTTCCCGTGGCTGGCGCGCCAGATCGCTCGCCTGGCCATCAAGCGCGAGATGATGGGCGTGAAGGACGTGGCCAGTTTCCAGACCCGCATCGCCAGCTACATGGCGCGCATGATCCATACCACCACCACCAGTTTCGAGACGGTGGGACTCGAGCGGCTGTCGGAAGACACGCCGTATCTGTTCCTGTCCAATCACCGCGACATCTCGCTGGACCCGGCCTTCGTCAACTACGCGCTCTATCGTCACGGCCGCGACACGGTGCGCATCGCCATCGGCGACAACCTGCTGCAGAAGCCCTTCGTCACCGACCTGATGCGCCTCAACAAGAGCTTCATCGTGCCGCGCTCCGCCAAGGGCAAGCGCGCGATGCTGGCGGCCTACCAGTCACTGTCGGGCTATATTCGTCACTCCTTGATCCACGATCGGCACTCCATCTGGCTGGCCCAGCGGGAAGGGCGTGCCAAGGATGGCCGTGACGGCACCGAAAGCGCCATCATCAAGATGCTGACCATGGCGGCCCGCACCGCCGACAAGACACGCCCCTTCAGCGAGAGCGTCAGCGAGCTCAACATCGTGCCGGTGTCCATCAGCTACGAATTCGACCCCTGCGATCTGCAGAAGGCGCGCGAGCTGGCGGCCATCGCCAATGAAGGGCGCTACGAGAAGGTGCAGTACGAGGACATCCAGTCGATCGCCGCCGGCATCAGCGGTCACAAGGGGCGCGTCAAGCTGGTGTTCGGCGAGCCGCTCAAGGGTGACTTCGCCACTCCGGACGACGTGGTCGCCGAAGTCGACCGCCAGGTACTCCAGCACTACACCCTCTACCCGAGCCACCAGCTGGCACTCGAGAAGCTGGCCGCCAGCCGTCCGCAGCTGCGTGACGAGCCACGCCTGGCCGCCGCGCTGGATGTCTCCGCCATCAGTGGTGCCGAGCGCGCCGTGTTCGAGAATCGTCTCGCCGGCGTGCCGAGTGAGCTCAGGGACTGGTGGCTGGTGCAGTACGCCAACCCGATCCTCAATCGTGAAGGCCTGTCCATCGATCTCGACGAGAAGCTGGACGCCGCCGAGGCCACCGCCACCGACTGATCACGCTCACGGGATATCTCCCTGGACACGACAACGCCACCGTCCTGCGACGGTGGCGTTGTCGTGTCTGGCCGCTTCATGCAGCCTGCTGCCGGCGAGCGCCTACTTGCGCCAGAAGCTGGGCGAGAACAGCACCAGCACGGTCAGGATCTCGAGGCGCCCCATCAGCATGCCGATGCACAGCAGCCATTTGGCACTGTCAGGCAGCGGTGCGAAGTTGCCGGCCGGGCCGATGATGTCCCCAAGCCCGGGGCCAACGTTGGTGACGGCGGTCACGGCACCGGTCACGGCGGTCACCAGATCCAGCCCGATCAATGACAGCGCCAGTGCCAGCCCGCCGATGGTGATGAAGAAGAAGAACGAGAAGGCGATGACCGCGCGCACCACTTCATCCGGCAAGGCGCGCCCGTTGTAGCGCTGGGAGAAGACCCCGTTGGCATGGATCAGCGAGCGCAAGTGATTGCCGAGCATGATCAGGCCGATCTGCAGGCGGAAGATCTTCATGCCCCCGCTGGTGGAGCCGCTGCAGCCCCCGACGAAGGTCAGATAGAAGAAGGCCACCACCGCGAAGGGCCCCCAGGCACTGTAGTCATCGCTGGCATAGCCCGTGGTGGTCACCACCGACATGACGTTGAAGGTCACCTGGGTCAGCGCCGTGAAGAGGTCCTCCCCCAGCACGACGCGATAGAGCGTCAGCGCCGCGATCACCCAGCCCAGCAAACGCAGGAAGCCGCGCACCTGGGCGTCGCACCACATCACCCCGGCACTGTCCTGCCAGGCGCGGATGAACAGCACGAAGGGCAGCGCCCCCAGCAGCATGAAGGCGGAAGCCATCCACAGCAGATGCGGGCGATCGGAATAGATGCCCATCGAGCTGTCGTAGTTGGCGAACCCGCCCGTGGCCAGCGAGGTCATACCATGCACCACGGCATCCAGCGGCAGCATGCCCCCCAGCCAGTAGCTCAGGATCGCCAGCAGCGTCAGCCCCACATAGACCAGCCCGATCGCCTTGGCGACCCCCCCGGCACGTGGCAGCACCTTGTCGGACCAGTCCGAGGATTCGGTCTGGAACAGGCGCATGCCACCCACCTTCAGGAACGGCAGGATCGCGATGGCCATCACGATGATGCCGATCCCCCCCACCCACTGCATCAGGCCCCGCCACAGCTTCAGGCCATCCGACAGCCCTTCGATGTGGGTCAGCACGGTCGAGCCGGTGGTGGTGATCGCCGAGACCGACTCGAAGACGGCATCGGTGACGCCCAGGTGGGTCGCGCCGAAGATCAAGGGCAGACTCGAGTAGGCTGATACCAGCACCCAGCTCAGGGTCGTCAGCACGAACATCGCGCGGGGCTTGAGCTGCAGCTCCACCTGGTGCGAGACCAGCAGCATCACCAGAGCCGACCCCAGCGTGATGCCCAGCGATATCGCGAAGGCCCATGCATCCGCATCGCCCTCTTCCAGCAGCAGCAGCAGCGGCACCAGCATCATCACCGCCACCACGCACAGCAGCAGGCCGAGCACCCGGACCACCGGCAGCCACTCCGTCACCTGCAGACGGCGCATCAAGGCGGCACCGTGGCCCCCCGCTCTCGCCTCCCTCGGCGTGCTCATGACGTTGCCTCACGCATGATCGGCTTCATTCCCCATCCTCACCCTTCGTTATGACCACCAGAAGGCATGACAGGACCGCCCGGCAGGCGCACACGCCCCCGCTGCCGGCGCTCCCATCGCCCTCAGGCCCTCGGCCTCTGGCTCGCTGAAGCGACACCTTACACCGTCATCGCGGGCAGTCCAGTGCTCATGCCCGCAAGGCGCCCAGCGCGCGGTGGCGCGAGCCGCCGGGTCCGCGACGTCTCACTCGGGCGGCACCGGGCATTTGTCCACCAGAGCACCAACGGTCGGCCTGATGGGCCGCTGGCTTGGGCTGGCCGTTTCCCCTGCGGTACACTGAGGCTCCAATATGGCAACGATGCGTTCACGGACAGGAACCTCATGCGTCTGACTGATTGGCGAGCCTGGCAGGCGAGTGCGACACGCACGACCCACGACGGTCGCACCGACATCACCCCCTCCCCGCGTGCCGAACAGGTACCGGCGATGCTGCGCCGCCGACTGAGTCCGGTCGGGCAGGCATGCTGCAAGCTGCTGTTCACCCTCGACCCTGAGGGCGATCTGCCGATCATCCACGCCTCCCGACATGGCGACACCAGCAAGATACTTGCCCTGCTCGACTCGGCCACCCAGCCGCAGGAAGCCTTGTCACCCGCACGCTTCTCGCTCTCGGTGCACAACGCCATCCTTGGCATGTACTCGATCACTCGCCAGTCTCATCAGCCGCTCGAGGCGCTCGCCGCCTGCGGTGACGAATTCGATGCACTGATGAGCGAAGCGCTCGGCTATCTGGGGGAGCGGGAGGAAGTCATCGTGCTGTTCTCCGATATCGCCGCGCCAGAGGCCTTCCAGCACCACGGCGACTATCCCGAGCATGCCAGTGCCGTCGCCATGCGTTTGAGCCGCACCTCGCCTGAGGCCCCGCGGCTCGCCGCCTTGCCAGTCGACGCCGAGGAGCCGGCCCGCCACGCCCCGACCCCCATCGAGGTGATCGAGTGGCTGGAAGCCGCCGGACAGACACCGCTCGTCTGTCGCCGGCAGGCCTGGCAACTGAACCCTCCTCCCGCCACTGACGCCGCGCCGCAGTGATGACGCCTCGTCATGCCTTCTGGCTATCCTCCCCCCTCGGGCGCCTGTGGCGTGGCATCGCCACCGCCATCAGCTTCAGCGTCTTCGGGCTGGGGGGCCTGCTGCTGGGGGGGCTGCTGCCCCTGCTGACAGTGAGCATGCGCGATGGCGAACGCCGCCAGCGCCTGGCGCGCCGCATCATCCATCACGCCATGCGCGGCTTCCTCCAGCTGATGCGCGGCCTGGGTGTGCTCGACTACCGTCTGCACGACTGTCAGCGTCTGCAGCGCCCGGGGCTGCTGGTGCTGGCCAATCACCCCACACTGATCGACGTGGTCTTCCTGATCGCGCTGATCCCCCACGCCGACTGCGTGGTCAAGGGGCGTCTGGCCCGCAACCCGTTCACTCGCGGCCCGATCCGCGCCGCCGGCTATATCACCAACAACGAGCCACAGGGCGTGCTGGATGCCGCCCGCGAGAGCCTGGCCAAGGGCAACGCCCTGATCCTGTTCCCCGAGGGGACGCGCAGCGTGCCGGGCCGCGCCCTGAAGTTCCGTCGCGGCGCCGCCAACATCGCCCTGCGCACGCCCTGTGACATCACCCCGGTGCTGATCGACTGCCAGCCCAGCACGCTGACCAAGGGCGAGCCCTGGTACCACATCCCCGCGCAGCGCGTGATGCTCAATCTCAAGGTACTGCCGGACATGGCCCCCGAGGTCTCCCGTACACAGGAGCAGGATGAGCCGGAGGCGCCGCTGTCCCGGGATGCCCGCGAACTGACCCGCCAGCTGGCGGGCACCTTCGCCACGCAGCTCGAGCGTTTCCAGCAGGCCATCGCGGAGCCTGACAGCCCCCATCAGGCATGAAAGTCTGTGCAGGCAGGCCAGGAATGAGTGGCAGACATGTCACGAAGGCATGCCGCAGATTCATCCAGATGGCATATCTGCCGTTATTGAATGACTGACCCCCGACATCATCGCTGATCCATGGATCAACGACCCTGACGCGCTAGAGAGAGGATTTCCCATGAGTGATACCACCTCGCTGGAACTGGAACTCAAGCAGCTGATCATCGATACGCTGGAGCTTGAAGACATCACCCCGGACGACATCGTCGCCGATGAGCCGCTGTTCGTGGACGGCCTGGGACTGGATTCGATTGACGCCCTGGAGCTGGGCCTCGCGCTGCAGAAGCGCTACGGCATCACCCTGGATGCCGAGTCCGAGGACACCCGGGCCCACTTCGCCAGCCTCAACGCGCTGCGCGAGATGGTGGAGGCCCGTCGTGAGCGCTGATCAACCGACCCCCTCCCGCGAGGAGATCTACGCCCATGTCCGCAGCACCCTGATCGAGCTGTTCGAGATCGAGGCCGCTGACATCCACCCCGAGGCGCGCCTCTACGAGGATCTCGACATCGACAGCATCGATGCCGTGGACCTGGTGGTCGAGCTCAAGAAGTTCACCGGCCGACGCATCGACGCCAACGACTTCAAGAGCGTGCGCACGCTCAACGATGTGGTCACCGCCGTCGAACAGCTGACACAGCGCCAGGCATGACGCCGTCGTCCCCTGACAGCCGCACGCGCCCCGCACTGAACAGGGTGCTGCTCGGTGTGCTGGGCATCGTGGCCACTCTTGGCTGGCCACTGCTGGTCTACGCCCTGCTGTCGCGCCTCACCGCAGACAGCGGCGCGGTCAGTGGACACTCGTCGCCCTGGGTGTGGGCCTTGATCCTGTTCGGCGCCCTGCTGATCCAGCGCCTGCCGCTGCATCCGGCACTGCGCCTGGGTCTGGCCACCCTGCTGGTGGGCATCAGCGTGGCGAGCGAGGCCGAACTCGGGCTGCGGGCCTATCCGGTACTGGTCAATCTGGCCATGCTCAGCGTCTTCGCCACCAGCCTGTGGCGCGGCATGCCGGTGATCGAGCGCCTCGCACGCCTCAAGGAACCCGACCTGCCCCCTGCCGGCGTGCGCTACACCCGCCAGGTCACCCGGGTGTGGTGTGCCTTCTTCCTCTTCAATGCCAGCATCGCCGGCTGGACGGCCCTGCATGCCGACCTGGCGACCTGGACGCTCTACAACGGCCTGATCAGCTATGTGCTGATGGGCCTCCTGTTCGGCGGTGAATGGCTGGTTCGCCGTCGCCTGCGGAGTTCACACACCTGATGCCTGACTCATCTCCCGTCAGCCCGGATACGCCGGTCACGTCGCTGTTGACGCAGCATGTCTGGCGTCAACTCGCCGAACAGTCACCCGAGGCGCCGGCCTGCTGGCTGGCCATCCCCGGTCACCCACTGCGCGCATTGACGCGTGCCGAACTGATGGCGCGCGTGGACGCCTGGCATCACTGGCTGGACTGCCTGCCCGGTGATCACGACGCCCGCCAGCCCGGCGCACGCTGGGTGCTGTTCCAGCCCACCACGCTGGGCGCCTGCGTGCAGCTGCTGGCGCTGTGGGAACGCGGCATGCGGGCGATCCTGCCGGGAGATGACCGCCCCGAGACCCTGGCACGTCTGGCGGGCGACAGCGCCGGCCAGCTCCCCGAGACCACCACCGATGGCTGGCCACCGGGACAGCCCGACCCTGCAGGTACTGCCGCGACGGCTTCTGCCCCTGCCCCTGTACGACCGGACACCACGCCCGATGCCGCACGCATCGCACTGGAGCTTTGCACCTCCGGCTCCACCGGCGAGCCACTGCGCATCGCCAAACGCTTCGACCAGCTCGAGGCCGAACTGGCCGTGCATCGCGCGCTATGGCCGCTGGCGTCAGGCCCTGACACTGCCCTGGCGTCCACGCCGGACACCGTCAGCCTCAGTCAGGTCAGCCATCAGCACATCTACGGCCTGCTGGTCTCGCTGCTGCGTCCGCTCAGCGAAGGCGTGCCGTTCCTGAGCGAAGCCTGCCACTACCCGGAGCAGCTGGCCGCCGCCATCGCTCAGCTTTCCGGGCTTGGTCATCGCTGCCAGCTGGTCAGCTCGCCGGCCCAGCTGGCGCGTCTGCCACAGACTGATGAACAGACGCCATCCGCCGCCCCTCTGGCGGAACTCGGTCAGGTATTGCGGGTCTTTTCTTCGGGCGCGCCGCTGCCGGCCGAGGCTGCCCGTCATGCCGAAGCCAGCCTTAAGGCGCCGGTGATCGAGCTCTACGGCAGTACCGAGACGGGCGGCATCGCCCGTCGCCGCCAGCAAGAGACAGCCCACTGGACGCCGCTGCCGGCAGTGGAGATCACCTTCTCGCCGGAATTCGCGGTGCGCTCGCCATTTCTGGAAGCGCCTGATCAGTGGTGGCAACAGGCCGACAAGGCGGCGCTGGTGGAGGACGCGGCAGAGGGTGACGACGCACGGAACGTGGCGCCACGCTTTCAGCTGCTGGGGCGCAGTGATCGGCTGGTCAAGCTGGCCGGCAAGCGGGTCTCGTTGAGCGCGGTGGAGCGCTGCCTGAGCGAGCAAGCGGAGGTGCTTGAAGTGCGTTGCCTGCCGATGCCCACGCGTGAGCATCGCCTGGGCGCAGTGGTGGTGATGGATGAGTGCGCGCTGCCGCAGGATCACGCCAGCCGCCGCGATCTGATCGCCCGCCTGCGCCGCGCGCTGATGCCGGGCTTCGAGCGCATCGCCCTGCCGCGCTACTGGCGCTTCGTCACGCGCCTGCCGCTCAATGCCCAGGGCAAGTTCACTGCGGACTCTATCGCACGGCTGTTCGCCGATCTCGATGATCCGCTCCTGCCACGCTGGCTGGGAGAGACCTCCAGCGGGCCACAGCAGAGCACCCTGGAAGCCGAGGTGCCTGATGGTCTGGTCTATCTCGACGGCCACTTCGCCACCCAACCGCTGGTGCCGGGCGTGGTGATGCTCAAGTGGGCACGCGAGCAAGGCAGGACACTGCGCGTGAACGGCGTAGGCATGGACGATGCGCCCTTTCTGCGCCTGGAACGCCTCAAGTTCTCCAACCTGCTGCAGCCCGGCATGCGCTTCACGCTGAGCACTCACCTGCTGGAAGACGCCCAGGGCCTGCGCCTCGACTTCCGGCTGGAATCCCGCGCAGGCCTGCATGCCAGTGGACGGCTGCGTCATGGTCAGCCGCATGCTCCGGACGTCACCCGCGATGACGGGCCCGCGGCCACCCCATCCCCCCATTCCACCTCGGAGGCGTCATGAGCCAATCCCCTGCGCCTGTGAGCGACTCGCAGCACGATTCTGAGCAGCATCTCTCTCGCCAGAGCGCCCCTGAACAGAGCAACTCCCTGCGCGCCTGCGTGGTGATCCCGGTCTACGATCACCCCGCCACCATCGCCGGCGTGTGTGCGGGCCTGGCACCGCTCGGCCTGCCCATCGTGCTGGTGGATGATGGCTGCAGTGCCCCCTGCGCCGAGGTACTCGATCAGCTGGCGGCCGAGGGCCATCACCTGGTGCGTCGCACGCACAACGGCGGCAAGGGAGCGGCGGTGCGCAGTGGCCTGCAGGCTGCCGAGCAGCTCGGCTTCACCCATGCCCTGCAGGTGGACGCCGATGGCCAGCACGATGTCAGTGACCTGCCCGCCTTCCTGAAGGGCATGCAGGAAAACCCCGACTGCCTGCAGATCGGCTATCCCGAATACGATGCCAGCGTGCCGCGCATCCGCTTCTACGGTCGCTACGCCTCACATGTCTGGGTATGGATCAACACCCTGTCACTGGCCATCCGCGACACCATGTGCGGCGTGCGCCTCTACCCGCTGGCCGCCACCAATCGCCTGTTGGCGCGCAATGACTGTGGCGATCGCATGTCCTTCGACACCGAGGTACTGGTGCGCTGGTACTGGGCCGGGGGGGAGGTGGCCAACCTGCCGGTGCGTGTCAGCTATCCCACCGGAGGCGTCAGCCACTTCCGCCCCGGCCACGACAACCTGTTGATCAGCGCCATGCATACCCGCCTGTTCTGCGGCATGCTGCTGCGCTCGCCGACACTGGCCTGGCGCACGCTGAGCCGCCGAGGCGGCAAGCGGCAAACCGCCCACGCTCAAGATGACGCACTGACAGATGGCGAAGACCGTGCAGCACAGACCGCCGACGACAGCGTCGCGCCCAATCACTGGGCCCGCCTGTCCGAAACCGGCTCATTGAGCGGCATGCGGCTGATGGTGACGATCCGCCGTCGGCTCGGGGCCTGGCCGTTTCGCATCGCGCTGTTCCCGGTGCTGATGTGGTACTTCCTGCTGCGCGGCGTGGCGCGACGTGCCTCCTTCGATTACCTCAGACGCCTGGAGCCCGGACTTGGTGGCGTGCGCCTGTGGGCCAGAAGCTTCGCCCACTTCATGCAGTTCGGTGAGGCGATCATGGACAAGGTCTCGGCCTGGAGCGGCGAGATTCCGCTCTCCTCGCTGACCGGCACCGGCCCGGAAGACCTGCGCGACGCCGCGCTGCGTGGCGAGGGCGGCATCATCCTCGTCGCCCACCACGGCAATCTGGATGTGATCAATGCCATCGGCGAGCGCCACGACATCGACCTGTGCGCGCTGGTGCACACGCGTCACGCCGAGAAGTTCAACCAGTTGCTGGAACAGGCCACCGGGCGCAAGCCGCCGCAGATGATCGAGGTCAGCGAGATCACCCCCGCCACCGCCATGGCGCTGGGTGACCGCGTCAATCGCGGTGGCTTCGTGGTCATCGCCGCGGACCGCGTGCCGATCCCCCCCGAAAGCGTGGCGGCAGAACGGGAAAACGCGAGGGGAAGCGAGCGGGAGAGCGTGGAACAGAGCGCCGTCACCCGCGCCCGTGTCCAGCACTGCGACTTCATCGATCAACCTGCGCCCTTCCCCGTGGGCCCCTTCATGCTGGCGGCGCTGCTGCGCTGTCACGTCTACACCCTGAGCTGCGTGCGCGAGCAGGGTGGTGCCAATCCCCGCTTCCGGGTCGATTTCGCGCCCTTCGATGACAGCCGCGCCGTCAAGCGCAGCACCCGCGAGGCATGGATTGAGCAGGCCATGCAGCGCCATGCCGGTCATCTCGAGGCGCGTGTCAGACGCCACCCGCTGCAATGGTTCAACTTCTTCGACTTCTGGCACCAGGCGCCCGACGTCCCGACCTCTAGCGAAGGTGCCTCGGAGTCCGAGCGAGTGACCTGACGGCTGGCGCGTCACCCCGTCTTTCTCAGTTTCAGTTTCAGATTCAGGTTCAGGTTCAAGCTCAGATTCAGTTTCAGATTCAGTTGTCCGGCATTCCGTCTTTCAGGCTCTCGGCTTTCAGGTACCTCGTCATGTCATATCCCGTCTCAACCACTGCCCCGGCGCTGACGCTCGACGGCAGTGATATCACCCTCGAGCAGCTGATCGACGTCGCCGAGGGCCGGTGTGGCGTACGTCTGAGTGATGCGCCGGCCTTCCGAGCACGCATCGAGGCAGGCCCCGCCCTGCTGGAACGCCTGCTGGAGGAGGAAGGCGTGGTCTACGGCGTCACCACCGGCTACGGCGATTCCGTGACCCGCGCCGTGCAAGGTGCCGACGACCTCGAGGCCCTGCCACGCCACCTCTATACCTTCCACGGCTGTGGCATGGGCGCGGACCTCGATGTGGTCAGCAGCCGCGCGGTGGTGATGGTGCGCCTCGTCTCGCTGTGCCGTGGTGTCTCCGGGGTCAGCCTGGCGCTGCTGGAACGCCTTGTCTGGCTGCTCGACCACGACATCCTGCCGCGCATCCCCGAGGAAGGCTCGGTGGGCGCCAGTGGCGATCTCACTCCGCTGTCCTATCTCGCCGCCGTGCTGTGTGGCGAGCGCGAGGTGTGGGTGCGCCCCGGCGCAGGTCAGCCACATGAACTGCGCCCGACCGCTGACGTCTTCGCCCAGCACGGCCTGACACCCTATGTGCTGCGCCCCAAGGAAGGCCTGGCGCTGATGAACGGCACCGCCGTGATGACGGCCCTCGCTGCACTGGCCTTCGGTCGCACCTGCTACCTCAGCCGTCTGAGTGCGCGCATCACTGCGCTCAGCGTGCAGGCGCTGGAAGGCAATCCCTACCACTTCGATGCCGACCTGTTCGCCGCCAAGCCGCATCCCGGTCAGGCCCGCGTGGCGCAGTGGCTGCGCGATGATCTCGCCCACCCGGCGGCGCCGGAGGTCGATGCCACACCGATCAACTCACCGCGCCTGCAGGACCGCTACTCGACGCGCTGCGCGCCCCACGTCATCGGCGTGGTCGAGGACAGTCTCGACTGGTGGCGCCGCTTTCTCGAGACCGAGCTCAACAGCGCCAACGACAACCCGCTGATCGATGTCGAGGCCGGCAAGATCCTCCACGGCGGCCACTTCTACGGCGGCCATGTGGCGATGGTGATGGACAGCCTCAAGACGGCGGTCGCCAACCTGGCCGACCTGCTCGACCGCCAGCTGGCCCTGCTGGTTGACAGCCGCTACAACCGTGGCCTGCCCAGCAACCTCAGCGGTGCCACGCCGGAGCGCGCGCCGCTCAACCATGGCTACAAGGCGGTGCAGATCGGTGCCTCGGCCTGGACGGCGGAAGCCCTCAAGCTGACCATGCCGGCCAGCGTCTTCTCGCGCTCCACCGAATGCCACAATCAGGACAAGGTCAGCATGGGCACCATCGCCGCGCGGGATGCCCTGCGCGTGCTGGCGCTGGTCGAGCAGGTCGCCGCCGCCACCCTGCACGCCGCCGCGCAGGGCTGTGAGCAACGCGCCGCCATCGCCGGCCACAGCGCCACGCCGCCGAGCCTGGCGGCCTTCGTCAGCGAGCTGCGCGAGGACATCGCCCCGCTCGAGGAAGATCGCGGTCTGGAGGCCGATCTGCGCCTGCTGTGTGCGCGCATCCGTGAGCGCCACTGGGCCCTGAGCACAGACGAGGCCAACGCATGAGCGAGCGGACAGCCCTGAGCGAGAAAACAGCCTTGAGCGAGAAAAACGCCATGAACCAGCCCGCCGAAACGCCGATGCCCAGCGCCACGGTGGAAATGGAAGTGCCCTTCCACGACGTCGACATGATGGAAGTCGCCTGGCACGGCCATTACGTGCGCTATCTCGAGATCGCCCGCTGCAAGCTGCTCGACATGCTCGACTACAACTACCCGCAGATGCGCGAGTCAGGCTATGCCTGGCCGGTGATCGACCTGCGCCTGCGCTACGCGGGCCCGGCGCGCTTCGGCCAGCGCATCGCCGTCACCGCGCGCCTGCGCGAGTGGGAAAACCGCCTCAAGCTCGATTACGTGATCCGCGATGTCGAGAGCGGCAAGCGCCTGACCCGTGGCCATAGCGTGCAGGTCGCCGTCGGACTCGCGGATGGTGAGATGCTGCTGGCCTCGCCGCCTGCGCTCAGCGAGCGGCTGGCCGCCTGGCAGGCCAGCCAGTCACAGACCAGCCCGTCACAGACAGCCGACAAGGACGTGCCTGCCACCCCGCCCCCGACACGAGGAACGCCGTGATGACGTCACGCCTTGCCATTGCCGCCACTACCCTGCTGCTGACTGCCAGTGCCTTCGGGGCCAGCGCCGCCGAATTCGACGCCCGCGCCCTGACGCAACAGCTGGCGCGCACCGCCCCTGTCTGCGGTGATTTCCAGCAGACCCGCTGGCTCGAGGATGTCGGCGCACAGCTCAAGAGTCGTGGCCAGTTCCATCTGATCGGGGATCCGAACGCGCCCGAAGGCCTGGTGTGGGACACCACCTCCCCCATCGAGGACCGTCTCGAGATGCGCCCGAATGCCAGCGAAGGCCCGGATGGCGAGCCGCTGCCCGCCGACCAGCAGGCGATGGCGGAGCTGTTGGTCAACTTCTTCCACGGCGACTGGCAGGCGCTCGAGGAGCACTTCACCCTGACGCTCACCGGCAGCGCGGATGACTGGCAGGCCAGCCTGACACCGCGTGATGCCCGTCTGGCCGAGGCCATCGAGCACCTCGAGATCGAGGGTGGCAGCTGGCTTGACCACCTGACCCTCACCAGCGGCGACGGTGACCGTCTCGCCCTGACCCTGACACCGCGCGATCAGTGCCCCGAATGACAGGGCGCGGCGACTCGCATGACACGGGGCTGGATCGCGCCGCCTGGCTCTGGCTGTGGGCTGGCGTGCTGCTGCTGTGCGCGGTGCTGGTGGCCGGGAAGCTCGCCCCGCAGAGCCCATGGCGAGGCGCCATCGACACCCGCATCACCGCCATGCTGCCAGCGCAGGAACGCAGCCCGTTGGCGGCGCGCGCCGAATCGCTGGAGGACACCGCCAATCGGCTGGTGATGCTGGTCGGCGCACGCGATGCCAGCGCCGCGTCACTCAAGCAGCGTGACGCCGCCGCCCAGGCGCTGCGTCAGGCGCTCGCCCCCCTCGCGACGCTGGATGACGGCAAGAGCCTCGCCAGCCTGCGCCTGCCGGCCGAGGTCCAGCCGGCCCTGATCGCCCCGCGACTTGCCGAACTGAGTGACGAGCAGTGGCAGGCGCGCGCCCTCAGGCAGCTGTTCCAGCCCGGCGGCCAGCGCGACCTGATCCATGACCCCTTCGGTCTCGCCGGCGCCTGGCAGGACTGGCTGACACCCGCCAACCTGTCGCTGTCCGGCGGCCAGCTGTTGCTGCGCGCGCCGACGTCAAGCGGTGAGCAGCCTGGCAGCGGCTATCGGCTGATCAGCGCCACCCTCACCGGCAGCGCCTACGCGATGGGGGATCAGCAGGCGCTGGAACAGGCCGTGGATGGCGTGAAGGCCGACTACCCCGACGTCAGGCTGCTGCGCTCCGGACTGGTCTTCCATGCCAGTGCCGGAGCGCAGCAGGCCAGACAGGAGATGTCGACCATCGGGCTCGGCTCGCTGATCGGCGTGCTGCTGTTGCTGTGGGCGGTGTTCCGCACTCCGCGACGGCTGCCGTTGCTGCTGGTACCGGTGGCCACGGGCGTGCTGTTCGCGCTGCCGCTGACCTGGTGGGCCTTCGGCAGCCTGCACGTGCTGACACTGGCCTTCGGCGCCAGCCTGATCGGCATCTCCATCGATTACGTGCTGCATCTGGAATGCATGCGCCGCCTGGCGACGACAGACGGTCGCGGCGGACTCGCCGCGCTGTGGCCGGGCCTGACATTGGGCCTGTGCTCCAGCCTCGCCGCCTATCTGGCCATCACCCTGACGCCGATGCCCGGCCTGCGCCAGATGGGCATGTTCGCCGCCCTCGGCTTGCTCGGCGCCTGGCTGAGCGTGCGCCTGTGGCTGCCGCAACTGCCACTGCCGGCGGATGCCACCCGCAAGGATTCCCCCGCCGCCCGCGCTGCAGGATGGCTGGCACGCGTACTTCCCGGCAGGCGCAGCTGGCAGGCGCTGGGTCTGCTGCTGCTGGCCGCGCTGGCAAGCCTCTTCGGACTGCGCAGCGATGACCGTCTCACTCAGCTCAACCCCTCGCCTGCATCGCTGATCGATGAGCAACGCGAGGTGCAGCGCCTGCTCGCCGAACCGGACGGCCTGCGCTACCTGATCGTGCAGGCCGAGAATGACGCCGCGCTGCTCTCGCGCCTGCAGGCACTGGAAGACACCTTCCAGCAGCTGAATGCCCAGCAGCAACTGGGGCACTGGGCGAGCCTCGCCCAGCAACTGCCGACGTTTGCCCAGCAGCAGGCCAACCTCGACGCCATGCGTGAGCGCACCCGCACCCTGCTGCCCCAGGTGCTGAGCACTGCAGGCCTGCCCGCCGCGCTGCTCACGCGGGCCGAGCAGGCCATCGAAAGCGCCCATCCGTTGCGCCCGGCCGACTGGGTCACGCTGCCCGCCGGCGAGATGGGCCAGCGACTGTGGCTCGACTCACGCACTGCCGCCATCGGCATCGTGCGCTTTGGTGACGTCACGGCCGAGGGCAGCGCCGCCCTGGCACGCCTCGCGGCAGGCGATGACCGCCTCGAGTACGTCGATCAGGTCGCCAGGCTTTCGACGACGCTCGGCAGCATTCGCAGCGAAATGGCCTGGCTGGTCAGCGCTGCGGTGGTGGTGATCAGCCTGCTGCTGGCGCTGCGCTATCGCCGCAGCACTTGGCGCGCCCTGTTGCCGCCGCTGGGCGGACTGGTACTGACGCTCGCCGCCCTGAAGCTGGCGGGCGTCGGCCTCAACCTGTTCCACCTGCTGGGCCTGCTGCTGGTACTGGGGATTGGCCTGGATGCGGGCATCTTCTGTGCCGAGCATCCTGCGCGCAGCGCAGAGAAAGGTAATCCCGCGCGAAGAGCGAATGACAAAACCGAACAAGGCAACGCAGAGGCCACCGCCAGCCGCGCCTCGCAGGCCAGTCTGCTGGCGATCTCGCTGTCATGTGCCTCCAGCCTGCTAGCCTTCGGATTGTTGAGTTTCAGTCAGACACCGGCATTGGCCGCACTGGGGCTGGCCTGCCTGCTGGGGCTGACGGCCACCTGGTGCCTGGTGCCCTTCGCCCGCAGTTGAGGCGATCTCGTCACGCGGGCCAGACGGAGGCGTGAACACGAATGCCGTCATGAACACATAACGACAACGACAGGGGACGATGCCATGGAATCGGCAGATCGCAGCAACAACCCACCACGCAAGGAAGTCATCATCATCGGCGCCGGACCTGCCGGGGCGGCGGCGGCGGCCTGGCTGGCGCGCGCCGGCCACGCCGTGCGCGTGCTGGAGCGCAGCCACTTCCCGCGCTTCTCCATCGGCGAGAGCCTGCTGCCGCGCTGCATGCAGCATCTGGAGGCCTGTGGCCTGATGGAGGCCGCCGCCGCCGGAGGCTATCAGCGCAAGACCGGTGCGGCCTTCACCCGCCGCGGCGAGCATCGCGTGATCGACTTCCGCGACAAGTTCAGCGACGGCCCCGGCACCACCTGGCAGGTGGAGCGCGCCGACTTTGACCAGCGTCTGATCGAGGGCGCACGGGCGGCGGGGGCCGATGTCGAATTCGGCGTCACCGTCACGGGTTTCACTCCCGCTCGCCCCACGCAGAGTGACCCCGCTGGCCATGCTCAGGCTCAGGGGCCGCGTCTCACGTTGGCCGATGGCCGCGAGCTTCAGGCCGCCTTCGTGCTGGATGCCAGCGGCTATGGGCGCGTGCTGGCGCGGCTCGAATCGCTTGAGCGTGATCCGCGTCTGGAGCCGCGCATGGCGCTGTTCGGCCATGTCCACGATGGCATCGCCGACCTCGCGCCGCCCGCCGAGGGCTATCGTCGCGACACTATCCTGATCGCCTCGCACCCGGGGCATCCGGATGTCTGGTACTGGCTGATTCCCTTCGCCAATGGCCGCGCCTCGCTGGGCGTGGTCGGCCCGCGGGAGCTGATCGAGCCTGCCGCCGAGGACGATGCACAGACACGCCTGTGGCAGTGGGTGATGGAAGAACCGCGCCTGGCGGAGCTGCTGCGCGATGCCACGCCCGCCAATGCCGTGCAGTCGCTGGGCGGTTACAGCGCCGATGTCAGCCGCCTGCATGGCCCGGGCTATGCACTGCTCGGCAATGCCGGCGAGTTTCTGGACCCGGTGTTCTCCTCCGGCGTGACCATCGCGCTGGAATCCGCCCTGCGCGCCGCGCCGCTGGTCGCGCGCGAACTGACCGCGACCCGCGATGAGCAGCGCCCGGACTGGGCCAGCGAATACGAGCTGCCATTGCGACGTGGCATCGAGGTGTTCCGCGAGTTCGTCACCGCCTGGTACGACAGCCGCCTGACCGACATCATCTATCATCCTCGCTCGCCGGACCGCATTCGCCAGATGATCAGTTCGGTCCTCGCCGGCTACGCCTGGGACGAGGCCAATCCCTTCGTCAGCGCCAGTCGTCGTCGCCTGACCGCACTGGCCACGCTCTCGGCAGCGCAGGCGACGCAAGCGGAAACCTGCGAGCCCGCCGCAAGCGCTCTCTCAACGGCCGGCACGCGGCAGAATGACGCCAGAAAAGGTAAAGTATCGTCATGATATCCATGCGTCTCTCGCCTCATGCCATCTCAGTCGGGCTGCGCTCAGTCGGGCGGCGATCCGTCGGACTGCGCTCTTTCAGAAAGTGTTCTGTCGGACTGCGTACAGTCGGGCGGCGATCTGTCGGCCTGCTGCTGGCGACCAGCCTGCTGTTGAGCGGCTGCAGCCTGCTCGCGCCCGGTCCGCTCAGCGCCGAGAGCCCGATGCCGGCCCTGGCGAGCCTGCAGGAGAGCAGCACCCAACGTCTGATTCTGCGCGTTGAGCGTAACAAGAGTGAGGCCAGCGAGAATCGCGCGGCAGCAGACGCCGCTGAGGACGAGGCTCGCGACCTGCCGCCCCTCATCGGCGTGCTGCGCCAATCGCCCGAGACCATGCGGCTGGTGCTGCTCAGCGTGCAGGGCCAGCGACTGCTGACACTGGTGCATGACGCCGATGGCAGCCGCTTCGAGAAGGCCCGCCCCGAGGTGCTCGACAATCTGCCCTTCACCGCCGACTGGCTGGCCCGTCGCATCGCCTGGGTCCACTGGCCACAGGCCGCGATCGATGACGCCTTTGCCGGCAGCGCCTGGCAACTGGTGCAGCACGGCGAGTGGAACACGCCTCACCAGGCCGCGCAGCGCCTTATCCTGCGCGATGGCGAGCGCATGGCCGAGCTGACCCGCGACGCCGAAGGCCGCGTGATCCTGCGGGACCCGGCCACCGAGATGCAGATGACGCTAGATCCCCTGTCTTCCCCCAGCCCCTGACGACTCACCGGAAGCTTCCCCGCATGACTGAACCCGTCACACCCGAGGCACCTGATACCCGCCATGGCCTCACCCCTCGCAGCCCATGCCGTCTGTCTCGGCCCGGTATCGTCTGTCCGCTGGGCGCCGACCACGGGCTGATCAGCAGTGCGCTGTTCAGCGCCAGTCGTGGCCTGCGCGTCAGTGATGACTTCAGTCCCGGCACGCCGCTGTCACTGGGCCGTGTCACCGCGCGGCTGGTGGATGACAGCGACTGGCCGGCCCCGCTGAGCTCACGCAACAACCGCTTGCTGGCCACCGCGCTTGAGCAGCTGACACCGGAGCTTGAGGCCCTCAAGCGCCAGGGCATCGCGCCGGAGCGCATCGGCGTGGTGCTGGGCACCAGTACCTCCGGTATCGGTGAGACGGAAGCTGCGATGGACGCCCAGCGCGCCGCCGTCGCCCAGGGCACGCCGAGCGCCGACAGCTGGCCGGCGAGCTTTGAATACCGCCGTCAGGAACTGGGCGCGCCCGCCGAGTGCGTGGCCTGGTTGAGCGGCGCGCGCGGGCCGGTCTACACCCTGTCCACCGCCTGCACCTCCAGCGCCAAGGCCCTGGCCAGCGCACGGCGTCTACTGGCCTCCGGGCAGTGTGATGCGGTGATCGCCGGTGGGGCCGACAGCCTGTGCCACATGACGGTGAAGGGCTTCATGAGTCTGGAGGCCGTCAGCCGCCAGCAAAGCCAGCCGCTGGGCGCCGCGCGCGACGGCATCAATCTGGGCGAGGCCGCGGTGCTGTTCGTGGTCACGCCGGAGCACGGTGGCGTGCAGCTGACCGGCGTCGGCGAATCCAGCGATGCCCATCACATCTCCGCGCCCTGCCCGGATGGCAGCGGCGCCGAGGCCGCGATGCGTGGCGCGCTCGCCAGCGCCGGCCGCGCCCCCGGCGAGATCGACTACATCAACCTGCACGGCACGGCCACGCCGCTCAATGACGCCATGGAAAGCCTCGCCATCAGCCGCCTGTTCGGTCCCGATGGCGACGAGGCCGCAAGCCGTCCGCCCGCCGTCAGTTCCACCAAGGCCCTCACCGGCCATACGCTGGGGGCCTGCGGGGCGCTGGAAGCCGCCTTCTGCTGGCTGACGCTGGAACATGGTCGCCTGCCGCCGCACGCCACCCCGCGTGAGGCACTGGACCCGTCATTGCCCGCGCTCAACATCGTCTATCGTGACCGCCCCGAGACCCCGCCGCTCAGAGTGATGAGCAATGCCTTCGCCTTCGGCGGCAACAACATCTCGCTGATACTGGAGCGTCACGCCACCGACCCGGAGTCCTCTGCATGCTGACCCCGACCGCTACCCCCGCCACGCCGCTACCCGACGGCACGTCTTCCCGTGACGGGGGCTATCCCGTCATGCCCTGCGCCATCGGCCCCTATGTGCCACACGAAGCAGGCATGTGCCTGCTGGATGAGGTGCTGGCCTGTGACGAGCACTCGCTCAGCGCGAGCGTGCGCCCCTCGCCCGAGGATCTGTTCGCGGAGCTGGACGGCGCTGGCCAGGCCGTGATTCCCGCCTGGGTCGGGCTCGAGTGGATGGCCCAGGCCATCGCCGCCTGGTCCGGCCTGCAGGCCGCGCGCACAGGCCAGTCACCCCGCGTCGGGTTTCTGCTCGGCAGCCGCCGCTATGAGAGCGAACTGCCCGCCTTCGCCTGCGGGCAACGCTGGCAGATAGACGTGCAGCTCGACTATCGCGCCGACAACGGTCTGGGCGCCTTCAAGGCCACCCTCAGCGACGAGCACGGCGCGCAGGTCGCCCGTGCCGGCGTGAATGTCTTCGAGCCGCCCGCCCAGGCCGTGGCGTCTGCCGTGTCGAAGGAAGGAAGCCCTGAAGCAGGCCCACAGGGGCGCTCACCAGAACACTCACCAGAACACTCACCAGAACACTCACCAGAACACTCACAAGAACACTCACAAGAACACTCACCCGGTCAGCAGGATGCTACCGGTGCCGCACCGCAAGGTAATGTCTGATGTCTGTCACCCCCCCCGCTACTCGAACTACCCCTGCTGACAACCAGGGTGCCGCCGCTGCCAATGAGACGCGCGAGTGGATTCTGGTCACCGGCTCCAGCCGTGGCATCGGCCGCGCCATCGCGCTGCGTCTGGCCCGCGAAGGCTACAATCTGGTGCTGCACTGCCGCTCGCGCCGTGACGCCGCCGAGGAGGTCGCGCGTGAGATCAGCGCCCTGGGCGGTGAATCGCGCATCCTGAGCTTCGATGTCGCCGACCGCGAGGCCGCACGCAGCGCACTGGAGGCCGATGTCGAGGCCCACGGCTGCTACTACGGCGTCATCTGCAATGCCGGCATCCACGCCGACAACGCCTTCCCGGCGCTCACCGATGAGGACTGGGACAGCGTGATCCGCACCAACCTCGATGGCTTCTACAACGTGGTCAAGCCGCTGGCGATGCCGATGGTGCGTCGCCGCAAGCCGGGGCGCATCATCGTGATGTCCTCGGTGTCAGGCATGATGGGCAATCGCGGTCAGGTCAACTATTCCGCCGCCAAGGCGGGGCTGATCGGCGCGGTCAAGGCGCTGGCGGTGGAACTGGCCAAGCGCCGCATCACCGTGAATGCCGTCGCGCCGGGGGTCATCGCCACCGAGATGACCGAAGGGGTCGAGATGGACGAGGCGCTGAAAATGATTCCCATGCGCCGCGCGGGCGAGGCCGAGGAAGTCGCCGCCACCGTGGCCTTCCTGTGCTCGAAGGATGCCGGCTACATCACCCGCCAGACCATCGCGGTGAACGGAGGGATGTTCTGATGACAGCTCCCTCTTCCCCGCTGCGCGGCCATCGCGTCGTCGTCACCGGCATGCATGGTTTCTCGCCCATCGGCAATGACTGGCCGACCCTGCGCGCCAATCTGGCCGCGGGCCGCACCGGCATCCGCTATATCGAGGATTGGGACAAGTACGAGGGTCTCAACACGCGTCTCGGCGCGCCGGTCAGCGATTTCGCGCTGCCCAAGCACTACAACCGCCGCGCGCTGCGCAGCATGGGGCGCGTGGCCCAGCTGGCGACCCGCTCCAGCGAGCTGGCGCTGGAAGCGGCGGGACTGAGTGACAGCCCGCTCAAGGAGAGCGGCCAGATGGGCATCGCCTACGGCGCGTCCGCCGGTGAGCCGGACGCGGTGGCGGACTTCGGCAACATGCTGATCAACCACTCCACCGATGGCCTCAACGCCAACTCCTACATCCGCATGATGGCGCATACCGCGCCGGTGAACATCGGGGTCTTTCTCGGCATCAAGGGGCGGATTCACACCACCTCCAGCGCCTGCACCTCCGGCAGCCAGGGCATCGGCTATGCCTATGAGGCGATTCGCTTCGGCCGCCAGATAGCGATGGTCGCCGGGGGCTGCGAGGAGCTGTCCGCCGCCGATGCCGCGGTGTTCGACACCCTGTTCGCCACCAGCACCTGCAATGATCGCCCGGACCGCTCGCCGCGGCCCTTCGACGCCGAGCGCGATGGCCTGGTGATCGGCGAAGGTGCCGGCACGCTGATCCTCGAGGAGCTGGACCACGCCCTGGCGCGTGGCGCGACCATCCACGCCGAGATTCTCGGCTTCGGCACCAACTCCGATGGCCGCCACGTCACCCAGCCGGACGCCGACATGATGGAGGCCGCGATGCGCATGGCCCTTGACGATGCCGGCCTCTCGGCCAGCGAGATCGGCTATGTCAGCGCGCATGGCACCGCCACCGAGCGCGGCGACATCGCCGAGAGTCACGCCACTCATGCCGTGTTCGGGGAACGCACGCCCATCAGTGCCTTCAAGAGCTACACCGGCCATACCCTGGGGGCCTGCGGCGCGCTGGAAGCCTGGATCGCCATCGAGATGATGCGCGAAGGCTGGTTCCACGGCACCGCCAACCTCAAGGACATCGACCCGCGCTGCGCGGCGTTGGACTACCTGCGTGACGGCGGCCGCGAGATCGAGACGGATACGGTGATGAGCAACAACTTCGCCTTCGGCGGCATCAATACCTCGCTGATCCTGCGGCGCTGGCAGGGCTGACGACGCCCGCACGGCCCTCGGGGTCATCGGGCGTGTGACTGTCGCCACCAGACGACTTTGCAGCGGGTCACAACTGGCGCAAGATACGCGCCCGCTGCATGGTCTATGGTGTGATTGGCTCACGCCGTTGGCTGGATGAAGGCGATATTCCCTGGCGTCGAGCCAGTCAAACCCTGTCAGGAGAGGTGTCAAATGGCGTCATCCGTTGCTCAGTCGTTCGTTTCCTCGTCACACACCATGGCCCACGCCAGCACGGCGCCGGCCGGCCGCCTGTCGCGGGGACGCGTGCTGGTGTCCGCCCTGGTGCTCGGCGCGGCCGGGCTGCTGGCCTCCGCGCCGGCACAGGCGCGGGATACGCAGCACTTCCTGCCCATCATGCCGGTGATGGCCAGCACTGCGGCCAGTCAGCGACTGGGCAAGGACGTGGCCTTCTTCTTCGGTGACAAGCAGCCCTACGAGCGCATCGAGAAGCGTGGCTGGGCACGCGTGAACCCGAAGACCAACGCGACCAACAAGAGCGATGCCGCGGCCTGCCGCTGGGTGTTCCTGTCAGCGCTGCGCGAGCTGCAGGAAAAGGCGCGGGAATACGGGGCCAATGCCGTCATCAACATTCGCAGCGACTATGACAACGTGCCCTACTCCAGCAGCGAGAAGTACGAGTGCCACGCGGGCAATGTCGTCGCGGGCGTCGCGTTGCGCGGGGATCTGGTGATCCTGCATCCCAAGAACTGATTCGCCATCATGACGGCCAGGGAAGGCAAGGATGTGAGTGAGGCAGGCGAGCCGGTCGAAGGCAGCTCGGCGCGCGCGGCGGATACTCCTGCGGCGCGCCCGACCGATCACCCTGCCTATCGCTGCGTGGTGCTGGGGCATGCGGTATCGCATGGCTCCGCTTCACTGAGCACAGGTTCGCTGAGCACGGGTTCGCTGAGCACAGGTTCGCCGAGCGCCGACTTGTCCAACGGCGAACCGCTGATCTCGCATGATCCCCATGCCCTCGCCGCCGCCCTGGCGTCCGCGACTGGCAGCGCTGTGCGCGACTTGCCGAATGACAGCTCTGACGCCACCTCTCGGCCAGCCCGCCTGTGGCTGGCCGAGGCCTGTGTGCTGCCAGCATCCTGTGCTGATTCGGCTGCCCCCTCTATCAACTCCTCGACTGAGGCTTCCCGCCGTCGCTCGCTGCGCGCTCGACATGCGGATGTGGATAACGCGAACACCCCCGTGTCCTCCGCCAAGACCCGCCGTCGCCAGCAACGTGAAGCCGAATCCCACCTCGCCCGCGTGCTGCTTGGTGAACTCGCCGCCGCCCAGGGTATCCAGCTTGCGATGGCGGACTGGTCACCGCGTGGCCAGGCACCCCATCACCCTGCACTACCGCCAGGCTTTCACGTCTCCATCGCCCACCGCCACGGGCATGTCCTCGTCGGCCTCGCCACCGCCCCGCTCGGGCTGGATATCGAATACCGCAACCCCCGCCACGCCCACGACCTCGACGCCCGTATCGCCATGCTGCCTACAGACGCACGCGAACGCCTCGCCGAAGTTTCACACCTCAGCGAGACAGAACGATTGGACGGGTTTTATCAGGAATGGACGATGTATGAGGCTGCGTTCAAGACAAATAAATAATGTGTCTTAAGTTCAGGATTTTCTAGCATCCCTGATATACATGGCAGTCCCATTGCCACGCATTTCTATGGAAAAAAGCTCTGATGCTCGAACTAAATCTCCAAGCTTTTTATACCCATAATTGATAGAAGAGAAAGAACTCTTATTAGACATATAATGTCCTACTCGACCTAACAATGACCACCCATCGTCTTCTGAAGACTGCTCCGCTGCATTTCTTAGCAAATTGACTAATGCTGTATCACTTCTAAGCTCATTCCTACATCTTGGAACTTGGCTATTATCATCTGGTATATCTGTAACTGGCTCTTCACAATATAATTTTTCTGTGTAAATAAACGTCGAGCAAGCATCTACAAAAGGCTTAGGAGTCTTGTGTTCCCCAAATCCATAGACAGGGAAGCCACCTTCCAGTAACCTCAAGACTAATGGCGTAAAGTCGCTATCACTAGTCATGAGTGCAAAAAGATCAATATTACCGCTATAGAGAAGATCCATAGCATCTATAATCATTGCAGAGTCAGTAGCATTCTTACCTTTGGTAAAGGCAAACTGCTGCATGGGCCTTATAGCATTTGGATGAAGCTTATCAATCCATCCCGATAGCAAAGGACTGTTCCAATCACCATGGGCATGTCTAACATTGACCACACCATATTTTGCAAGCTCTTCTAGAACCCCTTCAATTGAATTATGGCTAACATTATCGCAATCTATCAACAGTGCAATCCGTTGCTCTCCAGCCATCAGCTCATTCCCCTGCTAGAAGTGTTAGTGGTTACAAAACTTACTTCTTAAATATTCAACCCCTTCAATAGCATTATTTTCAACCAACCCCTTCCCAACCATTTCACCATATATTTCAACAACTTTCACGGCATCATCCATAGAAATTTTATCATCATCGAGTAAAGCTTGTAACATCTGTCTAATCCTCTTGCCATATATTTTTGATCTGACATTTGATAAACGCTCTACCAAGAAAAACGACTGTGCAATAGAGAGGCTACGTTCGATACCCCCAAAGAAATATTTTGATGCTTGAATTACCCCCATAACCCTGAATTCATACCTTACGGAAGACAAGTACATATCTAACTGCTCTTCTTTATCTATAACTTTAGTAAACCACTTGGCTAAAAGTATCTCTACAATCTTTCTTCTTTTTGTTTTACTAAAATCTTTTATAAACAATGTGCGAACTAACTGCTGTGTAATGGTCGAGCCACCAGACCTTGGGTGCAATTTCAACGAGGATAATAAAATTCTTGCAAGCCCCTTCCAACTCACACCGCTGTGACGGTAAAACTCTTTATCCTCTATTTCTACTGCAATTTGCTTGAGGACCTTTAAGTCAACGTTTAATCTCTGGGCTTCGTATACCGACAACTTTGCATGATAAACAATATGCTCTATTCGCTCCTCGACATTTAAACATAATAGCTTAGATACATACTGAGTAAAAACAAGAAGCATACTCTCGTGTTTATCTAGCAAAGCGTATCTATATAAGTAACAAAAGGCAAAAAAAGCAAGGAACGATGCTGGAACAGAGATAACTAGATCAGCATTCAAAGTAGAAACTATTGACAGTCCACCCACATCTAACAAAAAAGTCAGAATAAAGTATATTACAAAAGCCGAGATTCCTGATATGGCATAGCATGGATATGCAACGTAAGTTTTCCAGCCTGGAAACATACGTATTGCAAATGGCTCATTAGCTCCTTCAATCCGCCAGTTAGGAAGAACGAGCTGAAATTCACCATATTTAACACCGAGCACAGTTCTCAAAACGACTACTTTTCTAGCCGCATAGACTATTGATTTTTGTCTTGCAGCAAAATGAAACAAAAATAGAAATGTGAATAGAATAGTAATAATGAGAATGGCGAAAAGCATAGACTCAACAGGCATCAAAAAATCTTTATCACCTGTAATACTTTCTAATTTTCCTAAAGTCAGTGAACCAAATGCTGCGCCTATTACAATCGCGATATTAGCCGCACTCAAGAAGACCTTCTCTTCCGTTTCTAAAGTTTTTGAAGCCGATCTATATTCTTCAAGAATCATTTCATTATTATCAAACTTAAACGTCGGGTAGTGCTGCTTCCAACCTTGATTATCGCCACTGTTCATCCAAAGCCACCTATAAGCCCATCATGCAAAGATAACATTTCTTAACACTTATACCCCAAACGAGGAAAAATAAAAAAACCCGCCAGAGAAATCTCTGACGAGCTTAGAAAAACCATACTACGTGTTACTTGACCGCAGCGACCACGGTAATTTCACACAGCAGTTCCGGGCTGGCCATGGCGGCTTGTACACAGGCGCGGGCGGGGGCGTGACCTTCCGGTACCCAGGTGTCCCAGATGTCATTGAAGGTCTTGAAGTCATCCATTGTCTTGAGATAGACGGTGGCGGAGAGCAGGTGCTCGCGGTCGGTACCGACTTCTTCCAGCAGCGCATCGACGCGCGCGAGCATGCTGTTGGCCTGGTCCGTGATATCACTGAAGCGTTGTTCCGGCCCGGCGACCTGGCCACACAGATAGATGGTGTTGTTGTGGATGACGGCGCGGCTCATGCGTGCCTTGGTATCGTGACGTTGGATATCGCTCATGGAGAGTGTCCTTGTGCCGTTCTTCTTGGAGTGGTGAAAGACGCGCCTGCGTTAGGGAAAGCCCCCCAGCGGCATGGCGCGCAATGAGGATAAGCGGCCATCAGCGTTCCAGATTCCGGCGAGCGGCGCAACGCGACCTGCGGGGTATTTTCCAGTCGTCGTGAGGGTTTCTGCCTTGCGTACCTGTAGCCACTGCCCAAGGGGCGGAAATGACGACGCCGCGCCATCCCGACATGACACGGGAAGGCGCGGCGTTCTCATTGCCCGGCAGGGCGTGTGCTGAACGTGCTAGCGCAGGATCAGCAGCGGCACCGTGGCATTGCGGATCATCTCGGTGGTGGTACTGCCGACCAGCAACTGACGGATGCGCGAGTGGCCGTAGGCGCCCATCACCAGCATGTCGATGGCGTGCTCCTTGGCGTATTCGCGCAGACAGGCTTCCACTTCACCGGCCTTGAGGCTGGCCTGCACGTTGAAGCCCGCTGACTGGAGGGTGTCACGCGCGGTCTCAAGCGGAGCCTGATGCTCCACCGAGTCCGCGCCGACCATCACCAGATGCAGCTCGGCGCCCTGCAGCAAGGGGCTGGCCGCCAGCACCTCGATGGCACGCTTGATGGTGGCGCTGCCATCGAAGGCGATCAACACGCGTGTCGGCGTCTGAAACTCGCCCGGCACTACCAGCACGGGACGATGCAGGCTGCGGATCACGCGCTCCAGATTGGAGCCGAGATGCTCACTGGCCTGCTCCGCCCCTTCCCCGCGCTTGCCGATCACCAGCAGGCGAATCTCGTCCTCAAGCTCGGCCAGTGTCTCGACCAGCTCACCATTGCGCTGGCGCGGGCGTGGTTCGGTGATGCCGGCCTGGGTGGCGCGCTCACAGGCGGCTTCCAGCATCAGGCGGCCCTGCTCCTGGGCGATGCGCCCGCGCTGCTCATCGAGGGTGGCGAGCTCCTCCAGCAGGTGCTCCCGGGCACCGAGACCGATGCTGCCGGAGAGATCGCCATTGGCGGGTTCGGCGCTTTCATTGCGGTCGATCACATGCAGGATGCTGAGAGGTGCCGACAGGCGCTGGCTGGCCCAGACGGCGGCGTCACACACGGGGGCGGCGAAGGCGGAGCCGTCAATGCAGGCGGTGACCTTGTCATGGCCTGTCGCGGCACTGGCAGAGGATTGGCTCATGGCGGGCTTCCTTGTGCTGACAACAAAAAGTACTGACAACGGAGATGGCGTGCCGACCGGGGCGACGCAGAAGGAGGACTGACATTCCCCCCGCGATGCCGGCACGGCCTGTTTCGAGATTACCACTTTCCGGCCCCATGAACGCAAACGGCGGGCAGCCCGTGAAGGACTGCCCGCCGTCTGACCTTGTCACGCGGCGCGATCAAGCGAAGTGCCTCGATCGCGCAGGGTCATGCGTGCATGATCAGTGGCCCATCAGTTTCTCGACCGCGTCCGGCTTGTCATGCACCGCGAAGCGATCCACCAGCGTGGCGCTGGCTTCATTGAGGCCACTTACCTCGACCTCGGTCCCCTCACGACGGAACTTGACCACCACGGTGTCCAGCGCGCCGATGGCGGTGATGTCCCAGAAGTGCGCACGACTGACGTCGATCACGACACGCTCGACGGTTTCCTTGAGGTCGAAACCGGCCTGGAACTGCTCGCTGGAGGCGAAGAACACCTGACCGACCACGCGGTATTCGCGGGTACGACCATCGGCATTCATGTCGCTGCCGATATGCAGCACCTGGCCGATCTTGTTGGCGAAGAACAGCGCCGAGAGCAGCACGCCGACCAGCACGCCGATCGCCAGGTTGTGGGTCGCGACCACCACGGCCACGGTGCCCAGCATGACGATGTTGGTGGACATCGGGTGGCTCTTGAGGTCACGGATCGACTGCCAGGAGAAGGTGCCGATGGAGACCATGATCATCACCGCGACCAGTGCGGCCATGGGAATCTGCGAGACCCACGGGCCGAGGAACACGACCAGGATCAGCAGCACGACACCCGCCACCATGGTGGAGAGACGCGTACGTCCACCGGATTTCACGTTGATCATCGTCTGGCCGATCATCGCGCAACCCGCCATGCCGCCGAGGAAGCCGGTGACGACGTTGGCCGCGCCCTGGCCCTTGCACTCACGGTTCTTGTCGGACGGCGTGTCGGTCAGATCATCGACCAGGGTGGCCGTCATCAGGGATTCCAGCAGACCCACGACCGCCAGCGGCAGCGAGTACGGCAGGATGATCCACAGGGTTTCCAGATTGAAGGGGATGTCCGGAATCAGGAACACCGGCAGGCTGTCCGGCAGCTCGCCCATGTCGCCGACGGTGCGGATATCCAGACCGACGACCATCGCGAAGATGGTCAGCACGATGATGCAGACCAGCGGCGACGGCAGCAGCTTGCCGATCTTCGGCACCAGCGGCAGCAGATAGATGATGCCCAGGCCCGCGGCCGTCATGGCATAGACGTGCCAGGTGACGTTGGTCAGCTCCGGCAGCTGGGCCATGAAGATCAGGATCGCCAGTGCATTGACGAAGCCGGTGACCACCGAGCGCGAGACGAAGCGCATCAGGGAGCCGAGCTTGAAGTAGCCGAAGATGACCTGGATCACGCCGGTCATCACGGTGGCGGCCAGCAGGTACTCCAGGCCGTGGTCCTTGACCAGGTCGACCATCAGCAGTGCCATGGCACCGGTGGCGGCGGAAATCATGCCCGGACGGCCACCGGCGATGGCGGTCACCACGGCGATGGAGAAGGAGGCATACAGGCCGACCTTGGGGTCGACACCGGCAATGATGGAGAAGGCGATGGCTTCGGGGATCAGGGCCAATGCCACCACCAGGCCGGACAGGATGTCGGGCCGGAGGTTGGAAAGCCACTGCTGTTTGAGGCTGCTTGTCATCGAGTCGTCCGCAACAGGTTGGGGAAGGTGGTGTGCGTGCTGAATCCTGGCGCTGTCGAGTCAGTCTGGCGTCCGGTTGTGGCAATCTTCATCGCTGCCGTCAGGGGCAGTGCCGCTCGCGCCTGGCTTGCGTCGTGATGCCGCTGTCGTTTCCGGTCGCCCTGTGGCTTTCTTCGCGCCATGAGCTATTCGCTCCGGTCGCCGTGAGGCGTCCAGAGGGCTGTCATTTGACAGTGAATAAACTCGGGGATGGGCGGGATTGTATCAGCTGCGACCGGTGGACGCATCCGCAGAACGCGCGCTCGCCGTCACCGATTGACGGTGACGACGGTCGATCAGACTCTTGATGAGCATCGCGCCCAGCACCAGTGCACCGCCCGCCCAGCCACGCGGGGTAAGCGATTCTTCCAGCACCCACCACACCCACAGGATGCCGAACACGCTTTCCAGCAACATCAGCAGCGCCACTTCCGCGGAGGGCAGATAGATCGGGCCACGCTGGATCAGCGTGAAGCCCAGCGGCGAAAGCACCAGGCACAGCAGCACCAGCCAGCCGGCGCGCTGGGCGAAATCGGCACCGTGCGAAGGCCACAGCTGCGTCAGCACGTCACCGCCGCCCTGCGTCATGCTCCACAGGCACGCCAGCAGGCCGCACAGCGCGGTGACCAGCCCGGACAGTGTCAGCATCGGGCTCATGTCATGCCCCGGGCGCGTGCGACACAGCGTGAAGTTGCCGGCCAGCGACAGGCTGCAGCCCAGCGCCAGCAGGTTGCCGGTGAGCGTGCCGCTGCCGGCCTCATCGAGCACCAGCAGCGTGATGCCCGCCAGCGAGGCCAGAATCGCGCCCCACACATGCCGTGGCTGACGCTCGCCCAGCCACAGGCGCGACATCAGCGCCGCGAACAGCGGACTGGCGGCGAGGATGATCAGCACGTTACCGGCGCGGGTGTATTGGTTGGCGAGCACGAAACCCAGGGTGGAGCCGGTGAACAGCAGCGCGACCCATACGCCAGTACGCCCGCAGCCACGCATGCGCGCCAGGGCGCTGGCGATGCGCTGTGCGGGAGTGCCGCGCTGGAGGGCCAGCAGGAGCAGTGCAAAGCCGATGGCCGTCAGCAGACCGCGCCAGAACACCAGCGGGCCATCGGCGACATCGGCGAGTCGCAGCAGCAGCGCGTCCGGTGAGATCAGCAGTACGCCCAGCGCCGTCAGCGCGACGCCCCGCGCCTGCCGCGAGGCGCGGGCGGCGGCCCCTCGCCCAGCCAGCGGGTTCATGACGTCAGTCCGACAGGCGCGACAGGCGCCAGTCGACCACTGGCCAGCCGCGCGCTTCGGCCAGCTGGCGCAGCGGTGCGTCCGGTTGGGTGGCGTGGGGGAAATCGACCCGCTCCAGCAGGGGCAGGTCATTGTGGGAATCGGAATAGCCCCACAGGGATTGCGGCGTGCGATGGATGCGCTCGGCACCCGCAAGCCAGTCATCCAGCGCCGCCAGCTTGCCTTCGCGGAAGGTGACGATACCGCTGATGGCTCCGGTGAAGCAGCCCTGCTCATCATAGGCCGGATGGGTGGCCAGCGCCCCATCGGCGGTCAGACGACTGGCGATGGGCCCGACCAGATGATGCATGGAGGCGGAGATGATCAGGGTGCGATGGCCGGCCTCACCGTGCTCGGCCAGCCGCGCGATGCCGCCTTCCAGCAGTCGCGGCATGACCATTTCTTCCACGAAATCATCGACTTCGCGACGCACCTCATCACGATGCCGCCCGACGAGCGGGCTGAGCAGATGGCCGGTGTGCTCGTGGATATCCAGAGTGCCGGCATGGTATTGCACCTGATGACGCTCACCGATGGCCATGAAGGCATCGACATCCTTGATCCAGCCACAGGCGACCATCCAGCGCATCCACATGCCGGTGCAGTCGCCGTCGAGCAGCGTATCGTCGAGATCGAACACCGCCAGCGGGGCATCCAGCGCACAGTGGTGGCGCACATGGCCCTCCTCCGGCGGCGAGAGCGGCGGCAGCAGGGTCACGGCGTCACAGTCGGCGCAGAGATCCGCCAGCGGTGTGCGGCAGATCTCGACATCGGGCGCAGCGCTCAGGGCACGCGGCCGGGCGGCAGATGAGGACGAGGTACGAGTCACGACAGGCTCCGAGTGGCAAGGGGCGTCAACGGCTTCCTGCCGTCACCTGCGTGACCCTCGCATGCGGCGACGCTGCGGGCAAGTCCGCCGCACCATTCAGGCGCTCCAGCGCTGACGCTGCCAGCACCGACGTTTTCCGTACCGACACTTCCCGTACTAACGCCGGACGAGCCGCGAGAGCGCCAGGCTGGCGATGGCCGTATCCTGCACGCCGGTACCGGTGAGATCCGCCACCGTGATGCAGGTATCCGGGGCCGACCCGCCTGAACGCAGATCACGCCCCTCGGCCAGCAGACGGCCCAGCTCATGCACGTCACGCGATCTGGCCTGCTCGGCCTCCAGCCCTTTCAGCTCACCGTTGGTCTCGGACTGGGCGCGGGTATCACACACGAAATGATCGCACTCGAGGAGCACATCGGCTTCCAGCTCACGCTTCTCGGGGCTGTCGGAGCCCATCGCGGTGACATGCACGCCCTCCGGCAGCATCGAGTAGTCCAGCAGCGGCGTTCGCGAGGGGGTGGCGGTGACGATGATATCGGCGTTCTGGCAGACCGCATGCAGGCTGTCATGACTGCGCACCGTCAGCCCCAGGCGCTCCTCCGTCTCCCGCGCGAAGGTCTCGGCACGCTGCTTGTCCCGTGCCCAGACATCGACACTCTCGATGTCGCGCACCAGCCGCAAGGCCTCCAGCTGCAGGCCGGCCTGCTCACCGGCCCCGATCAGCGCGACCCGCTTGCTGTCCGGGCGAGACAGGGCGTCGGCGGCCACGGCGCCGGCCAGCGCGGTTCTCACCGCCGTCAGGTAGCCGCCATCATTGAGCAGCGCCTCGGCAAGGCCCGTCTCGGCGGAGAACACCACCATCAGGCCATTGAGACTCGGCAGGCCGCGGGCGGGATTGTTGAAGAAGCCGGGACTGATCTTGATCGCGAAGTGCTTGAGCCCCTGGATGTGGGCCGTCTTGACGTCCACTTCGCCGTTGGCCTCCTCGATGGCCATCGACAGGATCGGCGGCTGCACCACCTTGCCCTGCCCCAGCGCGATGAAGGCATCACGAATGGCCTTGAGTGCCGTGGTATCCAGCCCCACGACCTCGGCGATCTGTTCGCGTGAATAACTCTGCATGCTGTCCTGAGTCGGTTCCGTCATGCGTCCTCCTCCGGGGGTTCGGGTGTCATCGAGCGCGCTGATGTCTTCAGGCACTCTGTTGGCTTCAGGCGTTCTGGCCTTGCCCCTGAGCGTCTGCCAGCAGCGCTCTGGCCTGATCGAGCGTTTCCAGGCTGACGCCGTTGCCGCTGATGATCAGCGCGACGCGCTGGCCACGGATCGACTCGGCCAGCGCGGGGTCGGTCTCGCCTCGCCGCGAGGCCTCGAGCGCGGCAAGCCCGACCACCGCAGCGCCCTCCACCAGAAGCTTCTCTTCCTCCAGCAGCATCAGCATGGCGCGGGCAATGGCGCGCTCGCTGACCTGATGGTGGTGATCCATCACGCGATGCACCAGCGGCAGCGTGGTGTGGTTGTCCAGGCCAATGCCGCCGCCCAGTGAATCGGCGAGGCTTGCGACCTCCTCCACCTCCACCGGAGCGCCCGCCTGCAGGCTGTGCCACATGGCGGCGCCCTCGGTGAGGCTGACGCCATGCACCTGGGTCTCGGGGCGAATCGCCTTGAGCGCCGCCCCGATACCCCCGAGCAGTCCACCGCCGGAGAGCCCGATCAGCACGTGGTCGAGCGACGGGCAATCCTCCAGCAGCTCCAGCCCGATGGTGCCCTGACCGGCCGCGATCAGCGGGTCATCGAAGGGGGGCACCGCCAGCATGCCCTCCTCCTCGACCAGCCGATGGACTTCCCGGAAGGCCTCGTCCTGACTGCGGCCGACACGGCGTACCTCGACACTGCCGCCGGAGGCGCCGCCCAGTTCGCCCAGCGCCTCGATGGCCCGTACCTTGTTGGCGGGTACCTGCTCGGAGAGACAGATGATGGCCTTCAAGCCACGGCGCATCGCGGCATAGGCCAGCGCCCGACCGTGATTGCCGGTGGAGGCAGTGGTCACGCCGCGCGCCAGGCGCGTCACGGCATCCCCCGACGACTGCTCGGCCACGGCCGCCAGCAGGTGGCTGGCACCACGCAGCTTGAAGGCGCCGGTGGGCTGACGGGTTTCCAGCTTGAGCAGGATCTCGGCATCGAAGCGTCGTGACAGTGCCGGGGATGGCACCAGCGCCGTACGCTCGACACCCGTGTCAGTCGATGAATGAAACAGCCGCTGGCGCGCGGCATGGATATCAGCCAGCGCCAGCGGCGTTTCCCGTGGATGCTTGAGCGGGGGCAGGGTCAATGCCATGGCCTACTTGTCACCAGAAGCGGGGTCACCAGAAGCGGGGTCACCAGAGGCCAGATCACCGTTGTCGAGAAGCTCCTGATGCACCTTGTCCACGGCGCGACGCGCGCAGGCGATGATGTCATCGATCTCCTCGGGGGTGATCACCAGCGGCGGTGCGAAGCCGAGAATGTCGCCCTGGGGCATGCCACGGGCGATCAGCCCTTCCTCGAGTGCCGCCGCCGAAATGCGCGGGCCGACCTTGAGTGCGGAATCGAACGCCTTGCGCTCTGACGGCTGCGGTGAGAACTCCAGCGCCGCCAGCAGGCCGATGCCACGCACGTCGCCGACGATGGGATGATCGGCGAAGGCTTCCTTCATGGCCTTCTGCAGATAGGCGCCGGTATCGCGGGCGTTGTCCACCAGCCCCTCACGACGAATGATCTCCAGGTTGGCGACACCTGCCGCTGCGCCCAGCGCGTGGCCGGAGTAGGTCCAGCCGTGGCCGATGGGGCCGAATTCCCCGGTGCCCTGCTCCAGCACCTTCCACACGCGGTCGCCGACGATGACACCGGACAGCGGCTGGTAGGCGCTGGTCAGGCCCTTGGCGATGGTGACCAGGTCCGGCTTGATGCCGAAGTGCTGGTAGCCGAACTGGCTGCCGATGCGCCCGAAGCCGCACACCACCTCGTCACAGATCAACAGGATGTCGTGACGCTTGAGCACGGCCTGGATGGCGTCCCAGTAGCCCTCCGGCGGCGGCACGATGCCACCGGTGCCCAGCACCGGCTCGCCGATGAAGGCGCCGACGGTCTCCGGCTCTTCGGCCTGGATCATCGCCTCGAGCTTGTCGGCACACCAGGCGGAGAATTCACGCTCGCTCATCTCGGCGCATTCCGCGGGACGACGGTAGTAGTCCGGCGCTTCGGTATGCAGGATGCCGGCGATCGGCAGATCGAAGTGATCATGGAAGGCCGCCAGGCCGGTCAGCGAGCCTGAGGCGATGCCGGAGCCGTGATAGCCGCGCCAGCGCGAGATGACCTTCTTCTTCTCCGGCTTGCCGATCACGTTGTGGTAGTAACGCACCAGCTTGAGCTGGGTCTCGTTGGCATCGCTGCCGGACATGCCGTAGTAGACCTTGGACATGTCAGGCCCGGCCAGTTCGAGAATCTTCTCGGACAGCGCGATCTGCGGCTCGTTCGAGTGGCCGACATAGGTGTGGTAATAGCTGAGCTTGAGGGCCTGCTCGTGAATGGCATCGGCGACTTCCGTGCGCCCGTAACCGATGTTGACGCAGTAGAGTCCGGCGAAGCCGTCGATCAGCTCACGCCCGTCGCGCTCACGGATGCGGATGCCTTCGCCGCCGGTGATCACGCGGCCCGGCAGATCGCCCTGGGCGAAATCACGCAGGTGGGTGGAGGCATGGAAGGTGACCTTGCGGTCACGGCGAATCAGCTCGTCGGTGCTGATGCTGTCATCGAAGCCGACAGACTGACGTTGGGTGTTATCGGTGCTCATGTGACTCTCCGAATGGTCCACAAGGGGCGATCGCGCCGTGGCCCTGACCGCCCGTGACAATGAATGATGTCCGTCTCAACTCCCGGAGGCGCTTTCCATCCCACCCAGGCAGTAGTACTTGATATCCAGATATTCCTCCAGCCCCTGGCGACCCCCTTCGCGCCCGAGACCGGATTGCTTGACGCCGCCGAAGGGAATCGGCGCACCGGTCATCTTCACCGAGTTGACCGAGACCATGCCGAAGCGCAGGCCGCGCATCAGCTGCCAGACGCGGCGAATGTCGTGGGTGTAGACATAGGCGGCCAGGCCGTATTCGGTGTCGTTGGCCATCGCGATCACCTCTTCCTCATCGTGCCAGGCCGTCACGCCGGCCACCGGCGAGAAGGTCTCCTCGCGCCAGGCGCGCATGTTCGGCGTGACATCCGCCAGCAGCACCGGCATGAAGAAGTTGGGGCCGGGGGCCATGCTCTGATCGCCGTGGATCAGCCGCGCGCCCTGCTCGACGGCGTCATCGACGATGGTCTGCGCCTTGGCCACGGCGTCACGGTGGATCAGCGGCCCCATGTCGATACCCGAGACCAGCCCATTGCCGACCTTGAGCTGCTTCATGAGGCGCACGAAGTGGCTCAGGAAATCCTCATACAGGCTGTCGTGCACCAGGATGCGATTGGCGGCGAGACAGTCCTGACCGGAGGTCTGGAACTTGGCATCGACGGCGGCACGCGCCGCCTCCTCGGGGTCCATGTCCGGCCCGACGATGAAGGGCGCATTGCCGCCCAGCTCCAGCGAGACGCGCTTGACGCTGTCGGCGCACTGGGAAAGCAGCAGACGCCCCACCCGGGTGGAACCGGTGAACGAGAGCCCGGCGACACGCGGGTCATCACACAGCTGCTTCGAGACTTCCGCGGCCTCGCCGGTGATGACACTGAAGACACCGGCGGGAATCCCGGCACGCTCGGCAAGCTCCGCCAGCGCCAGCGCCGAGAACGGGGTCTCGCCGGCGGGCTTGACCAGCACGGTGCAGCCAGCGGCCAATGCAGCCGCGGCCTTGCGGGTGATCATCGCCAGCGGGAAGTTCCACGGCGTGATCAGCGCGGCCACGCCGATGGGTTCACGCACGGTGCCCAGCGCGGCATTCGGGATATGACTGGGGATGGTCTCGCCGAAGGCACGGCTGCCCTCCTCGGCGAACCAGTGAACGAAGCTTGCGCCGTATTCCACCTCGCCACGGGCATCGTCCAGTGACTTGCCCTGCTCACGGGTCATCAGCATGGCGAGATCCTGCTTGTGGGCGCGGATGAGGTCATACCAGGCATCCAGCAGCTCGCCGCGCTGGTCCGCCCGCAGCTTGCGCCATTCCCGCTGGGCCTCATCGGCCGCGGCAATGGCAGCATCAATCTGCGTGGACTCGAGCCACGGCACCTGACCGAGGCGCTCGCCGGTGGCGGGGTCGAAGACCGCTTCCTCACGGCCTGCCTCACCATGCACCCAGCAGCCGTTCACGTAGGCAAGCTGACGAAACAGTCGCGGGTCTTCCAGTGCCATGCCATCGCTGGCGCTGGCCCACTGACGGGTAAGGGTCTGGACACTCATGGCGCTCTCCCCGGCCGAAGGGCCGTCATCTGGACACTCAGACGATCTGCCCCTTGTGGATATCGGCAAGGATGCACATCACTGAGCACTGCATGGGCAGTGTCCTTCGCGCAGCCCGAAGCCTGCGAAGGACGCGTTTCAGTGACTTCAGTGTGGGGGATGTGACGGGAGGAGACTTTCGGGAATGCCCGCCAGAGGCTTGGCGTTCTTTCTGTTGTGGCGGGCGAAATGACGGTTTTTTTCTGTCAGACGGGGGGCGCGCTCCGGCGCAGTGCTCTGGAGCGCGATCTCACCTTCACGAGACGACAGGGCCTTCATGTACAGGGGATCAGGCGGTCACGACCTCACTTTCGGTCAGCTCGGCGTAGAGTTCCGGATAGGCTTCCTGCAGACGCTCAAGCTCTGCACGGGCATGCGGGATGGCGTCGGTCAGCTGCTGCCATTCCTCATCACTGAGATTGTCCCGCATCAGCGGAAACAGCTCGGTACGCTCGGCACGCAGGTAGTCACGATGCGCTTCGACATAGTCGCGCAGATCATGGATGAACTGATCCATCGGTATGATCTGATCCATCAGGATGCTGTCGAGATTGTCGGACAGCTTGGAGAGACGGCCGTGCAGAGTGTGATACTGCTGGATGAGCCGCTGACACAGGGGTGAGGCGTCCTCGGAGCGCTCGCACAGCATCTGCGTGCATTGACGTTCCAGCGGAATGATGAAGCCCTGCATGTAATCGAGAATGTAATCCACCACTTCCCGCATCATGCGAAAGTCCGGGCGTTCGCCACTGACCAGTGTCCTGTGGCGATGCGAGAGCACGTGCAATAGACGCGCCATGTTGGCGTGGTCCTGGCGCAGCTGAGTCACATTGGGCATGACTTCCTCCTCCTGACGGAACAGGTGGCCGATGCTGGCAGACAGCGCTGCCGCCTCGGGCATTGCTACCGAATGTAGCAATGTCGTCATCCTGAAGTGTAGGACACATCCCATGAGCGCCCGTTAGACGTTGGGCGGGATTGCCTGAATGCGCGAGGCATGCTGTCAGGAAAACATGACAGTCCGTGAAGAAGTCACGGATGGCCTGATGCCGTTGGCAGGCCGCGCCAGCCCTGCTGATTTGTACAGGCTTGCGTGATCGGCCATGATGAGCGCATTCCCCTCCCACGCCTGCTGGAGCCTGACTCGCCGATGGATCTCTTTGCCGATACCGCCTCGAATTCCCATGCGCCATTGGCCTACCGCATGCGACCGCGCTCGCTGGAAGATTACATCGGCCAGGCGGCGCTGGTCGGGCCTGACATGCCGCTGCGCCAGATGGTGGAATCCGGCGTGGTGCGCTCGATGATCCTGTGGGGGCCGCCGGGCGTCGGCAAGACGACGCTGGCCGAGATACTGGCCCACGGCTGTGATGCACACCTTGAACAGCTGTCGGCGGTGATGGCGGGCGTGAAGGACATCCGCGAGGTGGTGGAGCGAGCGCGCCACCATCAGGCCAGCGAGCGCCAGACGGTGATGTTTCTCGATGAGATCCACCGCCTCAACAAGAGTCAGCAGGACGCCCTGCTGCCGCATGTGGAGTCGGGTCTGCTGACGCTGATCGGCGCGACCACCGAGAACCCGTCCTTCGAGGTCAACTCGGCACTGCTGTCGCGGGCGCGGGTCTATGTGCTCAAGGCACTGGACGAGGAGGATCTGATCGAGGTGCTGACCCGTGCCTTGCGCGATGAGGTCAATGGCCTCGGCTGGCGTCAGATCGACGCCAGCCGCGAGACGCTGACCCGGATTGCGCGGGCAGCCTCGGGAGATGCGCGTCGTGCCCTGGGCCTTCTGGAAACCGCCTGCGACTTCGTGCGCCGTGAGCCAGATGCCCAGGGGGGAACGCGCGAGATACTCGAGGACAGCTCGCTGGAGGCCGTGCTGGGCCATCAGGCCTCAAGCTTCGACAAGCAGGGCGATGACTATTACGACCTGCTGTCGGCGATCCACAAGTCGGTACGCTCCTCGCGTCCCGACGCGGCGCTTCTGTACATGGCGCGCTTCATGGATGGCGGCGGGGATCCGCTGGATGTGGTGCGTCGGCTGGCGGCGATTGCCTCCGAGGATGTGGGCAACGCCGACCCGCGCGCCCTGCCGCTGACCATCGCGGCCTGGGACGCCTATCTGCGTCTGGGCGACTACGAGGGCCAGCGTGCCATCGCGCATGCGGCGATCCACTTGGCCATCGCCCCCAAGAGCAACGCCATCGACACGGCGTGGAAGGAGGCCAGAGCCTTCGTGCGCCAGCAGCCGCATTTCGGGGTGCCGGTCTATCTGCGCAATGCGCCGACGACCCTGATGAAGGAGCTGGGCATGGGCGAAGGCTATCGCTATGCCCACAACGAGCCCAACGGCTATCCCGCCGGCACGGCGCACAACGCCTGGCCCGAGGAACTGCCGGTACAGCAGTTCTATCGCCCGACCCAGTATGGCGGCGAGAAGCGCTTTGCCGAGATAGAGCGCTGGCGCCGCGAGCTGGATGACCACGCCGACCGGCACACGCCTGACGCCCAGTCGTGAGCGCCAGAAACGACAACGCCCGGGCCAGCTGGCCCGGGCGTTGTCGTCTGATCATCATGTCACTGCTCGCGGATCACTGCTCGCGAATGACATCCGCACCTTCAGGAATCTGGAACACGAAGCGACTGGCCTCCAGACTCGGGTTGTACTGGACATCATGGAAATCGATGGCCGTACGCTGGCCGGTGGAATCGGCCATCTGCAGCATATCGAGCTGCTCGCCGTCGAAGGTCAGCTTGAGGCTTTCAAACAGGGTGTCGGCCTGCTTGGGCGTCAGCGTGAAGGTCTCGCGGGCCCCCTGCTGCTGGCGCTCGACATCGTAGTTGGCGGTCAATTCGCTGGAACGCCCGGACAGCAGCAGTGCCGGCGTGTGGGTCACGCGCTCATCCAGCGGCTGCACGGTGACCTGCTCCAGATCCGGGTCATGCAGATAGACTTCCTTGCCGTCGGAGACCACCTCCTGGCGGTATGGCGCGTCGACGCTCCAGCGGAACTTGCCCGGACGTGACAGCCACATCTTGCCGTGGGCTTCCTGCAGACGCTGGCCCGAGGCATCGAGAATCTGCTGATCGAAGTCGGCGGTATAGGTCTTGAGGGGCTCCAGCAGGCGAGAAAGACGCTCTCCGGCGGCGTCATCGGCGTGGGCCGGCAGACTGGCCATGCCCAGCATCAAGGCGGCGCCCAGCCCCTTGGCCAGACGGGTGGTCAATGATGAAACGAAAGAACGTGACGGTGTATTCATGACACTCCTTGCAATGAGACGGACATGGCTGCGGCCTGAGGCCTCGACGCGCGATATCCGCCTCATGTCAGCGATTCGGGTTGTGGCCTGCCAGTCTCGCCGCGAGTCTGACAGGTGATCTGACGTCTTTGACACGAAGGGGAGCCAAAAGCTCCCCTTCGTGTCTTTCATGTTTCAACTCAAACGCTTGGCTGCCCTAGCCGCTATGGTTGGGGGCAAGCACTTCCCGCGAGCCGTTGGTGCCCATCGCGGAAACGACACCGGCCATTTCCATCGCCTCGACCAGCCGCGCGGCGCGGTTGTAGCCGATCTTGAAGCGCCGCTGCACGGCGGAAATGGAAGCACGACGCGACTCGACCACATAGGCGACCGCTTCATCGTAGAGCGCATCCTGCTCGGCATCGCCGTCCTCGCCTTCGGCCTCAAGCCCGGCCAGCGCATCCGCCTGCACGCCGCCGGTGAGGATCTCCTCGATATACTCCGGCGTGCCGCGACGCTTCCAGTCATCCACCACGCGGTGCACCTCGTCATCATCGACGAAGGCGCCATGGACACGCGTCGGCATGCCGGCACCGGCCGGCAGATAGAGCATGTCACCATGGCCCAGCAGATCTTCCGCACCGCCCTGGTCGAGAATGGTGCGCGAGTCGATCTTGGAAGAGACCTGGAAGGCCATGCGCGTCGGGATGTTGGCCTTGATCAAGCCGGTCACCACGTCCACTGACGGGCGCTGAGTGGCCAGAATCAAGTGAATCCCCGCGGCACGCGCCTTCTGGGCCAGACGTGCGATCAGCTCCTCGACCTTCTTGCCGACGATCATGAACATGTCGGCGAACTCGTCGATCACCACCACGATGTAGGGCAGTTTGGCGAGCACCGGCGGATGCTGGTGCATCTCCCAGGGCTGTGGCTCCCACAGCGGGTCAGCGATCTGGGCACCATGCGCCTCGGCTTCATCGATCTTGGCATTGAAGCCGGCCAGGTTACGCACCCCCATGGCGGCCATCAGCTTGTAGCGACGCTCCATCTCGGCGACACACCAGCGCAGGGCATTGGCGGCCTCCTTCATGTCCGTCACCACCGGTGCCAGCAGGTGCGGGATGCCGTCATAGACCGACAGCTCCAGCATCTTGGGGTCGACCATGATCATGCGCACTTCATCTGGCGTGGCCTTGAGCAGCATCGAGATCAGCATCGAGTTGATGCCGACCGACTTGCCCGAACCGGTGGTACCGGCCACCAGCAGATGAGGCATCTTGCCCAGATTGGCCACCACCGGTGCGCCCCCGATGTCCTGACCCAGCGCCAGCGTGACCGGCGAATCCGCCAGCTGATAGGCATCCGAGTCGAAGACTTCGCGCAGACGGATCATGGCGCGGTTGGGGTTGGGGATCTCGATGCCGACCGTGGGACGCCCCGGAATCACCTCGACCACCCGCACGCTCTTGACCAGCAGTGAACGCGCCAGGTCGGTCGACAGGTTGGAGATCTTGGAGGCCTTGACCCCCGGCGCCGGCTGGATCTCGAAGCGCGTGATGACCGGCCCCGGCCACACATCCGCCACCTCGGCCTTCACTCCGTACTCGCGCAGACGCACCACCAGCAGCTCGGCCATCTGGTCGAGTTCTTCTTCGCTGTAGTTGGGCTTCTGCTCATCCGGTGGTGTCAGCAGGCTGAGCTGTGGCAGATCGCCCTCCGGTGCCTCTTCGTGATCCGAGCCCTCGTGACGCTGACTCTGCAGGTGCTCCACGGTCCAGAGAGTCGGTCCGGAGGGATCCCGTACCGCTTCCTGCGCATCTTCCGCCGTCGCCAGTCGCCCGGCACCCGGCACCATGCCGGACTCATCGCCGTCATAGGCCCAGCTCGGACGCTCAGGCGTCGCGTTGGCGGGGGCCTGCTGCGGCTTGATCTCGTCTTCCGGCACCTGCGGCTCTGCCGGCTGCAACGGGGCGGCCGACTCACGAGCGGCCAGCTCTCGAGAAGCTGGCTCTCGAGAAGCCTGCTCAGGCTCTGGCGCACGTGGCGCCGGCTCCGTCGGTTCCGCCGGTGTCGGTGTCGGTGTCGGTGTCGGAGCCGAAGTTGACGTCGGGACGCCACCAGCACCGCTCGCACCAGCAGTTGCCGAACCCGATGCGGTGGGTGTGGCATCGGTGGATTTGCCGGTGGGGGCCTCGAAGGCATCATCCCAGGAGACGACGGCCTTGCGCGAGGCCGCTGCTGCCACACCGGCAGCCATCACGCCGGCACCGACCGCAGCGCCTGCCAGGGAGGACTCTCTCGGTAGCGGTGCATCCTCTTCATCACGCGGCTCAGGCGGCTGAAGCGCCGGATTGGCTGCCTTGTGAGCGCGTTCGGCTTCCTGCGCGGCGGCCTGACGGGAGGTCTCGGCCTCATGCTGGGCCTGACGTGCCGCTTCTGCTTCACGGACTGCCTTGGCTTCACGTGCCGCTTCTGCTTCACGCGCTGCCTCGGCCTCACGTGCCGCTTCTGCTTCGCGGGCCGCCTCAGTCTCGCGTGCCGCTTCTGCTTCGCGGGCCGCCTCAGTCTCACGGTCTGCCTGGCTCTGCGACGCCTTGTCAGCTTCGCGGGAGGTCGACTCTGCCTGGCGAGTGTCCTGACGCGCTGCAGGTGCGAAGGCAGACGCAGCGTCCCACTCCTTCGCTGGCCGGGAATCTGTCACCGGTGGGGTTTCGCTCACCGAGCTATCGACTGGCGGCGTGCTGCCGGACGTCGACGCCTCGGCGTCACGGGACGCCGAGGCGTGACGCTGACGCTCGGCTTCGATGGCAGAGGCATCCGGCAGGCGCGAGCGGGTCACATCGGCGCGTGAGTCTGCGGCGCTCTCGGGCGAGGCTGCCGTTCTGGGGGCCGCGGCAGCCTGGGACGCCACGGCCGCCTGCACGGCGCTGGCAAGCTCGACGCCCTCGATGTTGACCGTGGCACTCTGCACCGTCATGCGTTCGGTGTAGGCAGCCCCCGGTACCTTGGCGGAAGGCGTGGTCTCGGCTGTCTGCCAGGGGATATCCGTGCTGCGATCATTGGCGAAATCGTCGTCACCGCCAAGCGAGGGTTCCACCCGACGCTTGCCACGTGGCTCAGCCGCCAGAGTGTCGTCGGCCTGCGCTGCGCCAAGCAGTATCTCGTCACTGTCTTCTTCCCACTCGACACGCTCGTCTCGACGGCGCGGCAACAGACGCTGCCACCAGCTCAGTCGCTCGTCATCACGCTCCGGCTCGTTGTCGGCATCGTTCTCGTCGTGAGTCAGCGCTCCCTCGGCATAGGTCGCCTCGTCATCGTATTCATCATCACGACGACTGTTGAGTCGCTCCTTCAGCCAGACGCCAAGGCGCATGCAGCCATTGCCCAGCTCGTCCATGACCGTCAACCACGACATGCCGGTAAACAGCGTGAAACCACACAGGAAGCTGGCAAGCGACGCCAGCACGGTGCCGCCCATGCCGATCAAGGGCGTGAGCGCTCCTGCGATGCCCTTGCCGAGGATACCGCCGGCACCGTTGGTCAGCTGGCTGTCAGGGCTGTAGAACTGGATATCGCCGATCACGCAAGTCGCCATGATCAACAGGAAGAGCCCGCCGGCACGCACCGCGATGGTGGTCGGGTCCCACACCAGCTCGGTGCTGGGTTGACGCATCAGACGCCAGGCACCGAAACCGAGCATGGCAGGCCACCACAGGGCGCTGCCACCGAACAGGGAATACAGGACGTCGGACAACCAGGCACCGATGCTGCCCATCCAGTTGCTCGTCGTCGACTCAGGCCCGCTGTAGGACCAGCCGGGGTCCGTCGGCGCGTAGCTGAACAACGCCAGCAGCATGAAGACGCACAGGCTGAGCATGAGGATGACCACGCCTTCACGGCTGACACCCTGCAAGGTGGTCGTCAGTCGTGAAGGCGGGCGAGCCTGGGCTTCCGCGCGTCGTTCGGCACGGATGGCCTTGCGCTCCTCGCGTTCAGCCTGGCGCTCTTCACGGCGCAGGGCCGCCGCGCTCATCTCGCGCGGTTCATTCCTGCTCGTGTCCTTCTTCGCGGGCTTGCCCGAGACTCTGGGCGTCTTGCGGGGCGCGGGCTTGCTGGCCGCTGAAGCGCCCCGCAGACGAGCGAAGAAGCCTGGCGCATCCGCCTTCTGGCGGGCACGCTTTCTCGGTGTTGCTGCCGCGCGGCGGCTGCGGGTCTCCGGCTTCGCCTGATCCCGACTTGTCTTTCTGGCACTCTTGGCAGTCAAGTCGCCATCCCCCTTGCACCTTGTGGGCGATTTTCCATGTACCTTCAGCCGGTTATCATAACCATCCGATGGCAGTGACGTCACAATTGCCGATTCACGTCTGCCCATGACATCCAGGTGTCACGAGCGCATTGCACTGAGCTGTTCACGATCCAACAAGAGACTGCCCATGCTGCCCTGGCTTCCTCCTGCCCCCGTACGCTTCCCGCATGCCAGCGAAGCGCTGAGCGACCCCGATGGCCTGCTGTGCGCGGGCGGCGACCTCAGCCCCGAGTGGTTGCTGGCGGCCTACCCTCGCGGGATCTTTCCCTGGTTCAGCCCGGGTGACCCGATACTATGGTGGTCGCCAGACCCGCGCATGGTGCTGAGACCCGAGGAGGTGCGCGTACGTCGCAGTCTGGCCAAACGCCTGCGCAATGGCGGGTTCCACTTCAGCATCGACCGCGACTTTACCGGCGTCATCGATGCCTGTGCCAGCATTTCCCGTGAGGGGCAGGCCGGCACATGGATATTGCCAGAAATGCAGCAGGCCTACATCGCTCTGCATGCCATGGGTCACGCCCACAGCGTCGAGGTCTGGCAGGGTGACAGCCTGGTAGGCGGCCTGTATGGCGTGGCCTGTGGCCGGGTCTTCTTCGGTGAGTCCATGTTCTCTCGCACCACGGATGCCTCGAAGATGGCACTGGTCGTGTTGTGCCGTGAACTTGAAGCACGCGGCTTTCCGCTGATCGATTGCCAGATGCACACCCCGCACCTGGAGAGCCTTGGGGCTTGCAGCATCGCTCGCAGCGAATTCATCAGCTATCTTGACCAGTATGCCACTGGCGAAGGGCATGAGGGCAAGTGGTCACTGACAACCGAGCCCTTGAAACACGGCAATCAAGACCTGTGAGCCATAACGCAAGGTGAAGGTCATCAGGTCCTTGGAACGATACCGCCATCCTGGCGCAGGTCATCACCGACGATGGGCTGCCAGCGTCCACACTGATGCAGTGAGGGAGATGAAGCGAAGGTGAGCAGCAATACCCCCAAACAACCGCAACGCGATCTGCGCTTCTTCCTGACCGTGCCCCATGCCTGCAGCTACCTGGAAGGACGCCAGGCGACCACGCTGTTCCTCGACCCACAGGAAGCGCCCAACTCCGGCGTCTATGATGCTCTGGCTCTGCTCGGCTTTCGTCGCAGTGGCTCACACCTCTATCGACCGCACTGCGGCGATTGCCGCGCCTGCATCTCGGTACGAGTCCCCATCGCCGACTTCACGCCCAACCGTACCCAGAAGAAATTGCTCAAGCGCAATGCCGACCTCACCATCGAGGAAGGCCCGGCACTGTTCGATCCCGAACACTATCGTCTGTATGCGCACTATATCCGTAGCCGTCACGCCGATGGCGACATGTTCCCGCCAAGCCACGAGCAATACCGTACCTTTCTGACGTCACGCGATGAATATGCACGCCTGATCAGCTTCCGGCTCGATGGCAGGCTGGTGGCGGTCGCGGCCATGGATCGCATGAGCCATGGGCTGTCCGCCATCTACACCTTCTACGACCCCGATGAAGCCTTCCAGTCGCGCTCCCTCGGTACCTACGCCGTACTGTGGCAGATAGAGCAGGCGCGCCGGGAGGCTCTGGCGCATCTTTATCTGGGCTACTGGATACGGGATTGCCGCAAGATGAACTACAAGCAGCATTTCCAACCGTTGGAATACCTGGATGGCAGCCATTGGCGTCGCCGGATCCCCTTCAGCTTCCATGATACTCACCTCCCCCTGAGCCTCATCAAGACTGGTGACAGCCTGCAGCGCGACGCCTAGGGCCCGCCTTCGCCTTCCCGCTCCTGAAAGGATGGGGAACCTCATGGCAGTGCCGCTGCCCAACCTCGGTGCAGCGGGTTCTCGAGAGAGGGTTCGAAAGGGAAGCTCGAGAGTGGACAAGGGCAGCCTCTGCCACCAGCGGAACCTGTCGGTGGCACTGGATACGATTTTATCGCTCCTGCGGCCTGCCCACGAGCGCTCAAGGAGCGTACAATCTCGCTTCGACTTTGCCTTGCTGCCGCCCTTGCGGCACAATATCGCCTATCGAAGTCCCGAATCCGGCACTTTTCTGTGCGCGGATGGCTCGGAACCCACCGCATTACTCCCTGTATCAGATGAGGATCAGCCTATATGGCGCGTGAAGATCATATTGAAATGGAAGGCGTCATCGTCGACACCCTTCCGAACACCACTTTCCGTGTAGAACTGGAAAACGGCCACATCGTGACCGCACACATCTCCGGCAAGATGCGCAAGAACTACATCCGCATCCTGACCGGTGACAAGGTCAAGGTTGAGCTGACTCCCTACGACCTGTCCAAGGGCCGTATCGTCTACCGTTCGCGCTGAGCACGGTCTGACTGCCTTGCCGGTCACTCGACATCGAGCATCAGGCTGCGGGGGCATGGCAAATCAAGATCTGCCCTCACCCCACTCGCCAATGCTCCCTGTGACACCGGCTGGCTGAACCGGCCGTCCTGGCATTTCAGACATGGAAGCCCTTTCCTGCCTGATCCCCCCGCTCGGACCCGGAACAGCGCACCACCAGCCCTTCGTGACACGACTCCTCGTGACATTGAAGGCGCGTCTCGATGGTGCGCGCCAGAGTATTCCGATGATGCCGCTTTGCCCCGTGGATGCGTCCTGAGCCCGAACGCCCGTCTGGCCTTCGCTCCCATCCCATGAGGACAAGCGGCTCATCCATGCCCCCGCCCCCTGCCATGACACGCTGCCCTTGCGGCAGAGGCCTTGGCGTGGGCGCCTTTCACCTTTCCCCTTCTGCGTAATCCGTCCCCACTCCCTCTTCTTCCCTGCCCTCTTGCTTCTCTCGACTGCACCATCGGCCGTCCTTTCCGCCATGGACCCTGCTGTCGGCATTTGACCCTCGGCGGAGCGGAATCACTGCGCTGGCTCGCTTTTCAGGCAAAAGAAAACGGCCAGTGCCTGAGCACTGACCGTTCATTGTGATGATGCTGCGGGGCATCAATACATCACGAGACAGGGCGACCCTCAGGCCATTTCAGCTTCGGTCTCCAGGTGCAGTTCGCCGTTATCGACCGTGACATGCACGATACCACCGGACTCCGACAGATCACCGAACAGGATCATCTCGGCCAACGGCTTCTTGAGCTTCTCCTGAATGACGCGCGCCATCGGACGAGCCCCCATTGCCGGGTCATAGCCCAGAGTCGCCAGCAGGTCTCGCGCTTCATCCGCCACGTCCAGCTGCACGCGTTTCTCATCAAGCTGTGCCTGCAGTTCGACCAGGAACTTGTCGACCACATTGCGCACCACGGCGAGATCCAGCGCGCCGAACTGGATGATGCCATCCAGACGGTTGCGGAACTCCGGCGAGAAGGTCTTGCGGATGACTTCCATCGCATCGGTGGAGTGATCCTGATGCTTGAAGCCGATGGAGCGACGCGCCACCTGCTCGGCCCCTGCATTGGAGGTCATCACCAGGATGACGTTGCGGAAGTCCGCTTCGCGACCGTTGTTGTCGGTCAGGCGGCCGTGGTCCATCACCTGCAGCAGCAGGTTGAAGACTTCCGGGTGTGCCTTCTCGATCTCATCCAGCAACAGCACACAATGCGGCTGCTTGGTGATGGCTTCGGTCAGAAGCCCGCCCTGGTCATAACCGACATAGCCCGGCGGTGCCCCGATCAGGCGCGAGACAGTGTGACGCTCCATGTACTCGGACATGTCGAAGCGCACCAGCTCGATCCCCATCAACGCTGCCAGCTGACGCGCGACCTCGGTCTTGCCGACACCTGTCGGCCCCGCGAACAGGAAGCTGCCCACTGGCTTGTCCGGCGCCTTGAGCCCGGCACGCGACAGCTTGATGGCTGCCGAAAGACCGGTGATGGCATCGTCCTGACCGAACACCAGCATCTTGAGATCACGCTCGAGATTGGACAGCAGCTTCTTGTCGGAGCTGGAGACCGTCTTCGGCGGAATGCGCGCGATGGACGCCACGATCGCCTCGACCTGCTCGGTATCGATGGTATCGACACGGATGCTCTCGGGCAGCAGACGCTGGTGTGCACCGGCTTCATCGATCACGTCGATGGCCTTGTCAGGCAGCTGACGATCGTTGATGTAGCGATCCGCCAGTCGCACTGCCGTCTCGAGCGCCGCATCGGTGTACTTGAGGGCATGGTGTTCCTCGAAGCGACCTCGCAGCCCCTTGAGGATGCGAATGGTGTCGTCCACCGACGGCTCCATGACATCGACCTTCTGGAAGCGACGTGCCAGCGCACGGTCCTTCTCGAAGATGCCGCGGAATTCCTGGAAGGTGGTGGAACCGATGCAGCGCAGCTCACCGGAAGACAGCAGCGGCTTGAGCAGATTGGAGGCATCCATCACGCCACCGGACGCCGCTCCCGCCCCGATGACGGTGTGGATCTCGTCGATGAACAGGATCGAGTTCGGTTCCTTGCGCAGCTCCGCCAGCAGAGCCTTGAGGCGCTTCTCGAAATCACCGCGGTACTTGGTACCCGCCAGCAGCGCGCCGAGATCCAGCGAGTAGACGACGGCTTCCTTGATGACTTCCGGGACGTCTTCCTCGACGATTCGCTTGGCGAGACCTTCCGCGATGGCGGTCTTGCCGACACCGGCCTCGCCGACCAGCAGCGGGTTGTTCTTGCGACGGCGCACCAGAATCTGCACCACGCGTTCGAGTTCTTCATCACGGCCGATCAGCGGATCGATCTTGCCCAGACGTGCCTGGTCGTTGAGGTTGGTGGCGTAGTTGGTCAGCGGGCTGTTGCCGCTCTCGCTGCTGCTCTCCTCGCCTTCCTCGCTCTCGACCGACGCCTGAGGCGCCTGGGTGTGACCCGCCACCTTGGAAATGCCGTGGGCGATGTAGTTGACCGCATCGACCCGCGCGACATTCTGCTGCTTGAGGAAGTAGACCGCCTGGCTTTCCTGCTCGGAGAAGATGGCCACCAGCACGTTGGCGCCGGTCACTTCACTCTTGCCGGAGGATTGGACATGGAAGACAGCACGCTGAAGCACGCGCTGGAAGCCCAGCGTCGGCTGCGTCTCGCGGTCTTCCTGCTCTTCCGGGATCAGCGGGGTGGTGGAGTTGATGAAGTCCTGAAGGTCGACTCGCAACTTGTCCAGATTGGCGCCGCAGGCGCGCAAGACGTCCGAAGCGGAGGCATTGTCGAGCAGTGCCAGCAGGAGGTGTTCCACGGTCATGAATTCGTGGCGCTTGGAACGTGCCACGGTGAAGGCCGTGTTCAGGGTCAGTTCAAGTTCTTTGCTCAACATGGCAAGTCCCCTCTAGGCCGCGTCTTGGACGGATCACTCCGCCCGGTCGATGTCGCACAGCAGCGGATGCTGGCACTCTCGAGCATATTGATTCACTTGGTGGCATTTCGTTTCCGCGATGTCGCGGCTGAAGATGCCACAGGTTCCTTTTCCCTGATGATGGACAGCGAGCATGATCTGTACTGCCTGCTCCTGATCCTTGTTGAAGAAGGTGGTCAGCACCTCCACGACGAAATCCATCGGCGTGAAGTCATCATTGTGCAGAACGACCTTGTACATGGGCGGTGGCGCCAGTTCGGGCTCAGCGGTAGCGAACGCCAGATCGCCATCCTGATCCTCCTGGTGCGACGGCTCCTGTGCCGAGGGAGCCTGATTCCTGATCCGCAACAGCTGCGAGAAAGAGAAGCTGCTGCACGATGTGTCTGTCTTGAACATAAGGGGCTGATCCGGTGAACACAAGCAGTGGCGAAGCTGATTGCCTCAACGCGCCACGACAGAAGGCCACTTCCATCGCCGGGCATTGACGTTGATGGGATAAGGAAAAGATGAGGGCATGTCGCGCATGATGCAAGCGCCCTGCGCTCAAGTGTGCTCACGAGCGGGCGCAAAGCGCGCCGGAATGTCGTCTCCTGGAAGACGAAACGACATCTCAAGACGCAAGAAGGCCCCCGGACACGTCCGGGGGCCTTCTTCTGAGAACCCTGCACTGCCTGAAACGGAACGTCAGTCCCGGTCAGACAAGTGTCGGATCTCAGGCATCCATGTTGTCAGCGACAGCCTGACCGAACTCGGAGCACTTGAGCAGCTTGGCATCGTCCATCAGGCGATGGAAGTCATAGGTGACTTCGCCCTTGGCGATGGCCTTCTCGACGCCTTTCAGCACGAGATCCGCGGCTTCGACCCAACCCATGTGACGCAGCATCATCTCGGCGGAGAGGATGACGGAGCCCGGGTTGACCTTGTCCTGACCAGCGTACTTCGGTGCAGTACCGTGAGTCGCTTCGAACATGGCGACGGTGTCGGACAGGTTGGCACCCGGCGCGATACCGATACCACCCACTTCCGCCGCCAGAGCGTCGGACAGGTAGTCACCGTTCAGGTTCAGGGTAGCGATGACATCGTATTCCGCCGGACGCAGCAGGATCTGCTGGAGCATGGCGTCAGCGATGACGTCCTTGACCACGATGTCCTTGCCGTTGTTCGGGTTCTTGAAGGTCATCCACGGGCCGCCATCCAGCAGCTCGCCGCCGAACTCGTCCTTGACGATTTCGTAGCCCCAGTCCTTGAAGGCACCTTCGGTGAACTTCATGATGTTGCCCTTGTGCACCAGGGTCAGCGACTCACGGTCGTTGTCGATGGTGTACTGGACAGCCTGACGGACCAGACGCTTGGTACCTTCTTCGGACACCGGCTTGACGCCGATACCGCAGTTCTGCGGGAAGCGGATGTTGGTGACACCCATCTCTTCGCGCAGGAACTTGATGACCTTGTCGGCTTCCGGCGTTCCCGCTTTCCATTCGACACCTGCGTAGATGTCTTCGGAGTTTTCGCGGAAGATGACCATGTCGACGTCGGCCGGCTTCTTGACCGGACTCGGCACACCCGTGAACCAGCGCACCGGGCGCAGGCAGGTGTACAGGTCAAGCTTCTGACGCAGCGCAACGTTCAGGGAGCGAATACCACCGCCCACCGGAGTGGTCAGCGGACCCTTGATGGAAACGACGTAATCCTTGACAGCCTCGAGAGTCTCTTCCGGCAGCCAGGTGTCAGCGTCATAGACGTGAGTGGCTTTTTCACCGGCGTAGACTTCCATCCAGTGAATCTTGCGCTCACCGCCATAGGCCTTTTCGACAGCAGCGTCGATGGCAATCTTCATGGCCGGAGTCACGTCCACGCCGATACCATCGCCTTCGATGAACGGGATGATCGGATTATTCGGAACGTTGAGGGTATTGTCGGAATTTGCGGTGATCTTGGCACCGCCTTCCGGGACGACAATCTTCTGGAACCCCATTGATAACTCCCCTGTCATGGATTCAGTGGAGGCGCGAGTATAGCACCCGTGCCGCTTCTCACAGTAGGCTTATACGGCAGCCGCGACAAAAGTCTAAACCATGTCTCTCATATATCTGCTACACAAGCCCTACCGCGTTCTGACGCAGTTCACCGACCGCGATCAGGGCCGTCAGACCCTCGCGGACTTCATCGACGTGCCGGATGTCTATGCCGCCGGACGCCTCGATTACGATTCGGAAGGATTGCTGCTGCTCACCAGTGATGGCGCGCTCTCCCACCAGATCGCACATCCGAAGAAGAAGCAACCCAAGACTTACTGGGTGCAGGTGGAAGGTGCCCCTGATGAGCAGGCCATCGCCGCGCTGAGAGCCGGCGTGGAGCTCAAGGATGGCATGACCCGACCGGCCAAGGTCAGGCTCATCGACCCACCGGCGTTGCCAGAAAGGCAACCTCCCGTGCGCTTTCGTGCCAGCATTCCCACCCACTGGCTCGAGATCATCATCAGCGAGGGTCGCAATCGACAGGTACGCCGGATGACCGCACATGTCGGTCTGCCGACACTGCGCCTTGTCCGAGCCGCCATCGGCCCCTGGAAGCTCGATGGCCTGGCACCCGGCGAGTGGCGCAGCGAGGAGATCGAGATGCCCGTGCCGCCACGCAAGGCGCGCCCGCCCGCTCGCGGCAGGAACGCTGGCGGCGGCTCCGGGGAGCGCAAGAACGGCTCGGGGCCGAAGCAGCGCACCAGGGGTGCCGACAAGCGCAAGCCTCGACAGTCCGACAGGCAGGCCGGCCACCATGCCGACGGCAAGCCAGCGTCGGGCAAGGCAGCCGCAGGCAAACGCAGCGGTGGATCTTCGCGCCCCTCCTCCTCACGCCCCCCCTCCCACAAGAAAGGAAGAAAATCCTGATGGCTGCACGCTGGACCCCAAATGCCACCGTTGCCTGTGTCGTGGAACGCGCCGGGCGCTACCTGATCGTCGAAGAGGACAAGGGCGGCCCCGCGACGCTGTTCAACCAGCCGGCCGGCCACCTCGAGCCCCACGAGCGCATCATTGATGGCGTGCAGCGCGAGGTACGTGAGGAAACGGCCTGGCGTATCCTGCTGACAGGCTATCTTGGCCTGTACGTGCACGTTGCCGAGGATGGCACCCATTTCCACTCGCATGGCTTCGAGGCAGCGGCGCTGGAGCACCTGAATACGCCACTCGACCCTGACATCGTCAGGACCCACTGGCTGACTCTCGAGGAAATCGAGCAGCTGGAGGCCATGGGGCGTCTGCGCAGCCCGCTGGTGACCCGCCGTATCCGCGACAGCCTGCGTGGCAAGCGCTTCCCGCTCGACGTCATCCACGATTGACACGCGCCATCGTGACCGCTCAGGCGCCTGCCGTGCGTCAGAGGCTGCAGGCGGGGTGAATCCCACCCACGCCTTCAGGTATAATCGCGGTCAATCAAGCGGTGCCAGAATGACGTATCCGCCGCCTCCCCTGTTTGTGACGACTCGCGGCCACGCGGGTGACGAGAGAACTGATGACCGCTGAAACCGGTACCGGAACCAAGGTCATCGTCGGCATGTCCGGCGGTGTCGACTCCTCTGTCTCTGCCCTGTTGTTGATGGAGCAGGGCTACCAGGTCGAAGGCCTGTTCATGAAGAACTGGGACGAAGATGACGGCAGCGAATACTGCACCGCCATCGAAGACCTGGCCGATGCCCAGGCCGTGTGCGACAAGCTCGGCATCAAGCTGCATACCGCCAACTTCGCTGCGGAGTACTGGGACAATGTCTTCGAGCACTTCCTGGCCGAGTACAAGGCCGGTCGCACGCCGAATCCCGACATCCTTTGCAATCGGGAGATCAAGTTCAAGGTCTTCCTCGAGTATGCCGAGATGCTGGGTGCCGAGCTGATCGCCACCGGCCACTACGTGCGTGGCGGCGTGCGTGACGGTCGTGCGCGCCTGCTCAAGGGCCTGGACACCAACAAGGACCAGAGCTACTTCCTGCACGCCGTGCCGGAGTCCGCCATCGCGCGCACCCTGTTCCCGGTGGGAGAACTGGAGAAGCACGAAGTGCGGGCCATCGCCGAGAGGCATGAGCTTGTCACCGCGCGCAAGAAGGACTCCACCGGTATCTGCTTCATCGGTGAGCGACGCTTCGCCGACTTCCTCAAGCAGTACCTGCCGGCCCAGCCGGGCAAGATCGAGACGCCTGACGGCGAGGTCATCGGCGAGCACATGGGTCTGATGTACTACACCCTCGGCCAGCGCCAGGGCCTGGGCATCGGCGGACTGCGCAACCATCCGGACGCTCCCTGGTTCGTCTGTGCCAAGGATCTGGAGCGCAATGTGCTGATCGCCGTGCAGGGCAAGCACCACGAGCTGCTCTACACCCAGGTCCTGAGCACCGAGTCCGTCGACTGGGTGGCGGGCGAGCCGCCCGCGGCCGATGCCAACGGCGAACTGCGTATCCGCTGCAAGAATCGCTACCGTCAGGAAGATCAGGCCGCGACCTTGATCGTCAATGACGGCCAGCGTGTCGAGGTACGCTTCGATGAGCCACAACGTGCCGTCACGCCCGGTCAGTCAGCCGTCTTCTATCTCGGCGACATCTGTCTGGGTGGCGGCGTGATCGATGCCGCCTGGAAACTTCCGGCAGCGGCCAGCAGCATGGCCGCCGCCCCGCTCTCTGGCCCCGAGGAGTCTGCCGCGCAATGACCAGCGTGCCGATCCGTCCCGTCACTGATACCACCACCCGCCAGGCGCTTTCGCTGGCGGGCGTCTTCCAGGCGGCCGCGCTGGTCGATGAGCTCGCCCGTCATGGCCAGTGCGATGAGCGCGCCTGGGAAACCCTGGTCAACGCCACTCTGGACACCAACCCGGAAAGCTTCGAGGCCATCTACGGCGGGCATCACAACCGCCTGCGCCTGGGCATCGACACCGTGAGTGCGGTGATGGATCGGCGTCAGGTCTCCCCTGTGGTGATGCGCTATGGCTTCTCGCTGGTGATGCTGATGAGCAAGCTCAAGCAGGACCCGGACATGCTGGACAAGCTGGGGGCAGGCCTGACGCGTATCCAGGGCCAGGCCGAGCACTTCGGGCCGACCCACGAGAACGTGATCGCAAGCCTCGGCGAGCTCTACCAGCAGACCCTCTCCACTTTCCGTTACCGGATCGTGGTGCAGGGCGATCCCGGTCTGCTGCAGCAACGCATGATGCCAGAGCGCATCCGTTGCGCCCTGCTGGCCGGCGTACGCTTCGCGCTGCTGTGGGACCAGCAGGGCGGCCGTCGCTGGAAGCTGATCTTCCAGCGCTCCGCGCTCAAGAAATCCCTGCGCCAGCTGGACTGATGCCGGCTCGCCTGGCCGGCAGCACGCCCGCCAGGCAACACCGCGCACACCCCGAATTCGCTTCAACAACGCTGGAACCCGTCAAGCGGGTTCCGAGACACTTGAACTGGCAGCACGTCCTGTCCTGCCACCATCGGAAGATTCTCATCATGCAGCTGTCCGCCCTCACCGCTCTGTCTCCTGTCGATGGCCGTTATGGCGCCAAGACCGAGGCCCTGCGCGAGCACTTCAGTGAATTCGGCCTGATCCGTGCCCGTGTCACCGTCGAGGTGCGCTGGCTGCAGCGCCTGGCCGCCCACGCCGAGATCGCTGAAGTGCCGGCTTTCTCGAAGGAAGCCAACGCCGTGCTGGACGCCATCGTCAGCGACTTCAGTGTCGAGGATGCCCAGCGCATTAAGGACATCGAACGCACCACCAATCACGACGTGAAGGCGGTCGAGTACTTCCTGAAGGAGAAGGTCGAGGGCAACGCTGAGCTCAACGCCGTCACCGAATTCATCCACTTCGCCTGCACCAGTGAAGACATCAACAACCTGTCTCACGCCCTGATGCTGCGTGGCGGTCTGGACAACGTGCTGCTGCCGCAGATGCGTGAAGTGACCGAGGCCATCGTCGCACTGGCCCACCAGCACGCCGAACAGCCGATGCTGTCGCGTACCCACGGCCAGACTGCCAGCCCGACCACCCTGGGCAAGGAAATGGCCAACGTCGCCGCGCGTCTGCGTCGTCAGCTGGCCCAGATCGAACGCATCGAGATGCTCGGCAAGATCAACGGTGCCGTGGGCAACTACAACGCCCACCTGACCACCTACCCGGCCATCGACTGGGCGGCCAATGCCGAAACCTTCGTCGAGAGCCTCGGCCTGACCTTCAATCCGTACACCACCCAGATCGAGCCGCACGACTACATCGCCGAGCTGTTCGATGCCGTCTGCCGCTTCAACACCATCCTGATCGACTTCGATCGTGATGTCTGGGGCTACATCTCGCTGGGCTACTTCAAGCAGCGCACCGTGGCCGGCGAGATCGGCTCTTCCACCATGCCGCACAAGGTCAACCCGATCGACTTCGAGAACTCCGAAGGCAATCTGGGCATCGCCAACGCCGTGCTGGGCCATCTGGCGCAGAAGCTGCCGATCTCCCGCTGGCAGCGTGACCTGACCGACTCCACCGTGCTGCGCAATCTCGGTACCGGTCTGGCACAGGGCCTGATCGCCTACCAGGCGACCCTGAAGGGCATCAGCAAGCTGGAAGCCAACCCGGAACGCCTGAACGCGGATCTGGACAACAGCTGGGAAGTGCTGGCCGAGCCGATCCAGACCGTCATGCGTCGTTACGGCATCGAGAAGCCCTACGAGAAGCTCAAGGAGCTGACCCGTGGCAAGCGCATCGACCAGGCCGGTTTCGCCGCCTTCATCGAGACGCTGGAACTGCCGGAAGACGTCAAGACCGAGCTGAAGGCTCTGAGCCCGGCCAGCTACATCGGCAACGCCATTGCACAGGCCAAGGCGCTCTAAGCGGCGCAGGTCACTGCAAGTCTTAAGACGCCGGGGCCTCTGCTCCGGCGTCATGCATTGCGTATTAGACAGCATGCAGCACGCTGCACATTGAACGACACACTGGATTCACGACCACTGACGTATCCACGTCAGTGCGCACGACATGTCACGCCCCACGCGGGCCGGCATGGATCGCATTGCCGCCAGCCAACCGGAAGCGGCTTCACCGACGTCATCGCGAGACACGCAGGCCCACCAAGGGCTGCGGCTCACGTTCGAGAGGTTCTGCATGAGCACATCCCCCGCCCCCCACGACACCGACACGCCACTGGCACTGTTGGGCGGCCTGAGCATCCGCGAATTCCTGCGCGATTACTGGCAGCAGAAGCCGCTGCTGATTCGCGGCGCCTTCGCAGACTTCGAGACGCCGCTGGAAGCCGATGAACTGGCCGGTCTGGCCTGTGAAGATGGCATCGAAGCCCGTCTGGTCGAGGAAAACGGCCCAGACAAGGCCTGGCAGGTCAGCCACGGCCCCTTCGATGAAGCGACCTTCGCGCGTCTCGACGCCAAGGACGACAGCCAGTGGAGCCTGCTGGTGCAGGCAGTGGACCACTATGTCCCGGACGTCGCTGCCCTCTTCGAGCCCTTCACCTTCCTGCCGCGCTGGCGCCTCGATGACATCATGATCAGCTACGCGCCCACCGGCGGCAGCGTCGGTCCGCACCTGGACAACTACGATGTCTTCCTGCTGCAGGCGCAAGGCCAGCGCCACTGGCAGCTGGGCGGCATGCACGGTGATGACGCCGAGATCATCGATGGCATCGACCTGCGCATCCTCAAGCACTTCGAGGTCACGCCGGGCGAGGATTGGGTGCTGGAGCCGGGCGACATGCTCTACGTGCCGCCGCGTCTGGCCCACCACGGGGTCAGCCAGTCCGATGACTGCATGACCATCTCGGTCGGCTTCCGTGCCCCTTCCGCCGATGAAGTCGTCACCTCCTATGCCGATTACCTGGGCGCCAGCCTGCCGGAATCGCTGCGCTACCGTGACCAGGGCATGGCACCGGTCGCCAATGCCGGCGAGCTGGACGACGCCTCGCTCGAGCGCGTACGCGAACTGTTGCTCAGCACGTTGGACAACCCGACCCAACTGGCCCAGTGGTTCGGTCGCTACATGACCCAGCCCAAGTATCTGGAGCAGCTCGCCGCCCGTGAGCCGGCGCTCAAGACGCATGAACTGGTCGAGTATCTGGAAGATGAAGGCGTACTGGTGCGCTCGCTGGGCTCGCGCTTCGCCTTCCGTCACGGTGAGAATGACACCAGCACCCTGTTCGTCGATGGCGATGGCGTCCCCGCGACCCCGGCGCTCGCGGAAGCGCTGGCCTCCAGCGAACGCCTGACGGCGGTGTTGCTTGACTACACGACGGCCGACCTTGATCGCAAGGCCGTGGTCAGCCTGCTCACGGCGCTGGTCAATCGCGGCAGTCTGATTCTGGAATGCGACCTGCAGGACGAAGAGGACGAGGAGGAAGATGACGCATGAGTGACGCCATGATCAGTCTGGAACGCGGTGACTGGCAGACCCTCGCCGATGAGGCCAGCGAGATCCGTCGCGTGGTCTTCATCGAAGAGCAGCAGGTCCCGCAGGACGAGGAATGGGACGGCCGCGACGAGCAGTGCGTCCATTTCCTGGCACGCCTTGAAGGGCGTGCCGTCGGGACCGCTCGCCTGTTGCCGGATGGCCATGTCGGTCGCGTCGCCGTGCTCTCCCAGGCACGGGGGCTGGGGCTTGGTCTGCGCCTGATGGAGGCGGCCATTCATGCCGCTCGCCAGGCGGGTCACGCAGAGGTACTGCTCGATGCCCAGATCCACGCTCTAGAATTCTATCAACGCCTGGGCTTCACGGCCTTCGGTGAGGAATTCATCGATGCCGGGATACCGCACCGCAGCATGCGCTTGATTCTCAACTGAAAAGCGACGTTTTGTCACCAGAAACCGGCACCCTGTGGGGGCCGGTTTTTTTATGCCTTCAAATATCTTGTAGTCTGGCTACAACGTGAAACGTGACCAAGTCATCATTCCCCAAGGCCCATGAAACCTGACATGATGATGATATTGAAAATATTAAAACACTCGTTTGTCATGCGAATTATCCTCAGCGTTGAAACGGTATGAAACGGTCGTTTTAATACGACCAAGGAATGAAAGACAACGCGATGATTCACAGCGATGCTAGGAGTCATCCCCATCACGCTGCATTGCGGCATCGCCAATCAGGAGGCCTCCCCATGCATGGCATACCCTCTGCAACGCTTGCCACATCCAGCGGGAGCGCCATGGCCAACGTCAGCAGCCATGTGCCGGGACGCAGCGCCACCAGTGGCATCACGGGGAAGCCACTGGAGGAAGCCCAGAGTGAGCTGTGGCACTCCCGAGAGATGCAGGCACGCCTCGCCAGACTGGCTCGCCCGATGATCGACCTCCTGCCCAGCGTTCCACCAGAACCGACCGCTGCACAGGCACAGACGATCTGTCATCTGAGCCGTGACAAGCGCTGGCACCTCGCAGGCAACGACTGGCAATGGCAACGATTCGATGGGACCTCGCAGCCGGCGTCGACGGGACCGGAGCCGGGATTGCGCGACGATACCTGGCAGGTGGCACGTCAGGGTGACGGACTGGCGGCTGATTCACGCCTCGCGCTACCCGGGCTTGAGCAAGCCGTGAAGGGGCTCATGATCGCCGGACGCCCCCTCCCGCTGGCCTTCTGGACGCTGGCCGCCGCGCGGCATCGCGGCGAACGCCATGCCGGGCTCGATATCGCTCACATCGGCAGTGTGCGAGAGGCGCTCTGCTGGGGGGAGCTCATCGCGCGCCTCAGAGCGCCGGATGGCCGCCCTCCCCGCGTCACGGCAAGACTTGCGAACTGCACGGTGCCAGTCCTGGAGGCCAGCCTCTACTTCCTGCAGCCCTGGCTCGAGCGTCTGACTCTGCAGCCTCATCCTGAGATGCGCGAGGGCTGCCATCAGGTACTGCTCGAGAGAACTCGCCTGACCGACACGACTTCAAGACCCACAACAACAAACGATGATCTCGCTATCCCACGATGATAATGACAAATGATGGATAGCGCTTGGCGGCGATGAGCGGCAGGCAGCCCGGAGGGTCTCACGACATTTCCGCACGCCAGTTTCTGACCAGGTCCCGCCCTGATTCACTAGATGACACGGCAACAGACACAAGACACCACGACATGCCAGGCGCCCTCGAGGCCCTGCGACGAAGCCATCAGGAGATGCACCATGACTCAATCACGTGCCGAACAGATTGCAGCGCTGGAAAAGGACTGGGCCGAAAATGCACGTTGGGAAGGCGTGACACGCCCGTATTCCGCAGAGGATGTGGTGCGCCTGCGCGGCTCCGTCCAGGAAGCCAACACCCTGGCGACGCGTGGTGCCGAAAAGCTCTGGAAACTGGTCAATGGTGATGCCAAGAAGGGCTACGTCAACTGTCTTGGCGCCCTGACCGGTGGCCAGGCCATGCAACAGGTGAAGGCCGGTATCGAAGCCATCTACCTGTCCGGCTGGCAGGTCGCCGCTGACAACAATACCAGCGAGGCCATGTACCCGGATCAATCCCTTTACCCGGTGGATTCCGTGCCGACCGTGGTCAAGCGCATCAACAACACCTTCCGTCGCGCCGACCAGATCCAATGGCAGAAAGGGGCCAATCCGGGCGATGCCGGCTTCGTCGACTACTTCGCGCCCATCGTGGCGGATGCCGAGGCCGGCTTCGGTGGCGTACTCAACGGCTATGAGCTGATGACCGCCATGATCCGCGCGGGCGCCTCCGGCGTGCACTTCGAGGACCAGCTGGCGTCAGTCAAGAAATGTGGTCACATGGGGGGCAAGGTGCTGGTGCCGACCCAGGAAGCGGTGCAGAAGCTGGTCGCCGCGCGTCTGGCCGCTGACGTGGCCGGCGTGCCGACGCTGGTCATCGCGCGTACCGATGCCAACGCCGCTGACCTGATCACCTCTGACGTCGACGACTACGACAAGCCGTTCCTGACCGGCGAGCGCTCCGACGAAGGCTTCTATCGCGTCAATGCCGGCCTGGATCAGGCCATCGCACGCGGTCTGGCCTACGCGCCCTACGCCGACCTGATCTGGTGCGAGACGGCCAAGCCGGACCTCGAGGAAGCACGCCGCTTCGCGGAAGCGATCAAGAAGGAATACCCGGATCAGCTGCTGGCCTACAACTGCTCGCCTTCCTTCAACTGGAAGAAGAACCTCGACGACGCCACCATCGCCAAGTTCCAGCAGGAACTCTCGGACATGGGCTACAAGTACCAGTTCATCACCCTGGCCGGCATCCACAACATGTGGTTCAACATGTTCGATCTCGCCTACGACTACGCCCAGGGCGAAGGCATGAAGCACTACGTCGAGAAGGTACAGGAAGCCGAATTTGCCGCCGCCGAGAAGGGCTACACCTTCGTGGCACACCAGCAGGAAGTCGGCACCGGCTACTTCGATGACATGACCAATGTCATCCAGGGTGGCAACTCCTCCGTCACCGCCCTCACCGGCTCTACCGAGGAAGACCAGTTCTGATCTCAGCACTTCCCTGCAGACAGCAGACAACCCTCGGCGAGACAGAGACTTGACCGAGGGTCACCATCCGAAGACACGCAAGCCCGTTCACGCGGGCTTGCGTGTCTTCGTCGTTCCAGAATTCGGTGCATGGGGCGCGACGCAACAGTGGCACGGGTGCTCCCGTCCGGGATGGCGTGCAGGGGAACCCGAGAATGGCGACGTGGTCTATACTGTTAGGAAACAGTGTTCTTGCACTGTCACGGGGGCATTGCCTCGGCCCTCGACAGCGCAACGACACGGTGGCGGCCAACGGACGTGCCAGCCAGCTTCTCTCATCCGTCGTCATCGGCCTCCACACCCCATGACCTCATCACAACCGAATGTTGCACCGCTTCCTGCGAGGAAATACATCATGAGCTTCCCGACCCACTCACAACGACGTCCTGACGCGAAACGCTCGGCACGCTGGTTGCCAGTGATCGCCATTGGCCTGCTGACACTGGGTGGCTGCGCGAACAGCGATATCTATTCCGGCAACGTCTATACCGGCGATCAGGCCAAGCGCGCACAGTCCGTCAGCTACGGCACCATCACCTCGCTGCGCCCGGTGCAGATCCAGGCACAGGATGAAGGCAGCGGCGTGCTTGGCGGCCTGGGTGGCGCCGTCGTCGGCGGCCTGCTCGGCAGCCAGATCGGTGGCGGTTCCGGCCGCGCGATCGCGACCGCCGCCGGTGCCATCGGCGGTAGCGTCGCGGGCAAGTCGATCGCCGACAACGTCGACCAGATCGATGCCTATGAGATCGAGGTGCGCCGCGATGCTGGCGACAGCCTCATCGTCGTCCAGAAGGCCGATACCGCCTTCTCGGTTGGCCAGCGTGTCCGCCTGGTCGGCTACGGTGCCAACCTGAGCGTCGCCCCGTATTGATCCTCTTGATGGCTGGTGCCCTTGCCGGGTGCCAGCCATTCAGTGTCTCCCCTCCCTGAACGACTTCTGTTGCAGGCCTCTCTGCACTCAAGAGGCTCCTGCCATTTTGCGGCTTTGCTTGCTGCCCTCGCCTTCCCGGTATTCATGCGCTTGCCTGGCCCCTCGCACGCGCCTGACGCTGGCGTATCGATATTTTCCTCTTTCTTTCTCTTTCTCTTTCTCTTTCTCTTTCTCTTGCCCTTGCTCTCTCTTTCTCTTCCTCACGCATGAGCGGCGCGCCGTACGGAGTGATCCATTGGTCATCTATTGATTAACAGGCTATGAAATCGTGATTTTTTGTGCAAAGTTATACACATGCAGCTTAACTAGACTCTGTGTACAACTTTTCGTCCCAGGAGTTGCGATGCGTCCCGTCACTGCCCGTCCTACAGATTCTCCTCAGAGCGCCCGCCAGACGCCTTGCAGCGCGTCATCCTTGACCTGTTCCTCCCACGGACACCGCTGTTCTGGTGATGAGCGTCCGTGTACGGCTATCGTCACCCGCCATGTCCCGCAGATGGCTCCCGCCTTCTCCACGCGACGGCTGGGGCTGGCGCTGATCATGCTCGGCGCGGTGGCGCTGGCCCCCATCGTGGAAGCCGACGAGGACGAGGGTGGCGTGCTGTCTCTCAAGGTCGAGAATGACCTTCTCGCCTCCGGCGATGACGGCCACTACACCAATGGGTTTGCGCTGAGCTATACCTTCGCGACACCGGATCAGCATTGGTCTCGCGCCTTCGCCGACTGGGTGCCCGGTTTCAGCGCTGCACGTCTGGATGCCACGGCCTATCGCTTCGGACAGCAGATCTATACCCCCAACGACATCACTCGCGAGCAACCAAACGAGGATGATCGCCCCTATGCGGGCTATCTGTTCGGTGGCCTTTCGCTGTTCGCCGGTGAAGAGGGAGAGGGTTGGCGACGGGTCGATACCTTCAATCTGGATCTCGGCATCGTCGGTCCCGCCTCAGGTGCCGAGAAGGCGCAGAAGGGAGTCCACGAGATCACCGGCAGTGATGACCCGCAGGGCTGGGACCATCAGCTTCACAATGAAGCCGTGGTCAATGCCGGCTGGCAGAGCCAGCTGTGGCTGCCGGCAAGCCTGGGGGGCCTAGAAATGGAGTACGGCCCCTCTGCCTCGATGGCGCTGGGCAACCTGTATACCTACGCTGGCGTGGGGGGCGGTGTGCGCATCGGCCAGGGACTGTCACGCAGCTACGGCATCCCGACCGTCGCTCCCTCCCAGAGTGGGCGTCAGTATTTCGAGCCGGATGGTGAATTCGCCTGGTATCTGTTCGCCAATCTGGAAGGCCGTGCCGTGGCGCGCAACATGCTGCTGGACGGCAACAGCTTTGAGGACAGTGACTCGGTGGACCGTCGCCCGCTGGTAGGAGATGTCCAGCTCGGCTTTGCCCTGAGCTGGCAGCGCTGGCAGCTCGCCTTCGTCAACGTCTGGCGCACGCACGAATTCGAGACCCAACAGGAAAGCGATCAGTTCGGCTCCATCACGCTCTCCACCTGGCTGTGAAGACCAGAGACCGCCGGTGAGAACAGGCGTGCCAGACACACGAAGGCCGGGCAGATGCCCGGCCTTCGTGTGTCCGTGGGAGGCAACGGATCAGCGCGTCACACGCGGACTGAAGCCTCCCGGGATGATAAAGGCAGATCAGTGCATCTTGACCTTGCTCATGCCCCAGCAGATCAGCTTGCCGCCGATGAAGGCGATCAGTGCCAGCATGATCAGCGCCATCAGCATGGAAATGGGGTTGACGATGAAAGTAGCGCCCAGCACGGCAAGCGCTGCGCCCCAGACATAGCGATCACCGCTGTCGATGCTCAGGGCATCCGGCAGGATGCGCTTGACGGTGGCACCCAGCGAGCCCTCCCAACGGTTCAAGCACAGCATGAAGAGCGCGGCGAAGCTCACCAGCCAGATCAGTGTCACGGTCATCGAAATTCTCTCCTGAAAGATAGGGTCGCATGGAACATGTGATTGTCGTTTCCCGCCAGCGGCCACGGGGCAGACCTTGCGAGCGGAGCCGGTAACGAAAGGCCCGCGTCAGAATTCGCAGTCTGAACAGGCAGAGTAACGGCCCCCCGATGCCCTCGCAAGCGGACAGCACCAACCATTGTCGGTCATTGGTCATGAGACCGTGATTGGCGCCTGAAGTTGCCCTGCCTCGTAGAGCGAAGCGCGGCCAGCTCCCCTTTCTTCTCTCCTGTTCTCCTCTTTCTTCTCTCCTGTCCCTCCCCTTTCCTTCTTCCCTCAATCTTCCCTCAAGCCCCTCTCTCCTCCATGCCCGTCGCCTTCCCGCCCTGGAAGCTCGCGCAGGCGTGTAGTCTCACCCGGGGCAACAGGCAAGAAAAAATTCAGGGACCGGGTTGAAAAGCCTCCTTCAGGGCGTCACCTAGTATTTCAAGACACGGTGACGTGGATGACATGCCCTGCAGGATGGCTGTTCAACAAGCTGCAAGCCACGCGATACGCGGGATTTTTCCTCGTAGCCCCCTGACAGCCACCTCAGGGTCACGTTACCATTGACCGTTCATATACCTATCGAAAGGCCCTCAACATGCAAATCGCCCAGAATGCCGTCGTATCCTTCCACTACACCCTCACCAACAACGAAGGTGAAGTGCTGGATAGCTCCGAAGGCCGTGAGCCGCTGGCCTACATCCACGGTGCCGGCAACATCGTTCCGGGCCTCGAGAAGGAACTCGATGGCAAGACTTCCGGCGACAAGCTGAAAGTCGCTGTCTCTCCGGAAGAAGGTTACGGTGATGTCCAGGAAGCGCTGGTGCAGGAAGTGCCGCGTGAAGCCTTCCAGGGCGTCGAAGAGATCGAAGCCGGCATGCAGTTCCAGGCACAGACCCAGGGTGGCCCGCTGATGGTCACCGTCACCAAGGTCGAAGGCGACACCGTCACTGTCGATGGCAATCACCCGCTGGCCGGTGAGACCCTGAACTTCGACGTCGAGATCACCAACGTGCGCGAAGCGTCCGCCGAAGAGCTGGAACACGGCCACGTTCACGGTGAAGGTGGCGTGGAGCACTAAGCTCCGCCCCTTCCCTCATCGGGTGGCCCTGTCGCCCGATGAGTGCTTCACACGAGAATGTGTGACGCCTGAACCTGAAGCCCCGCCACCGAATTCTCGGTCGCGGGGCTTTTTCATGTCTGAAACCTGGTTCTCAGGCCCAGTTCTGAGGCCCGGTTCTGATGATGCTGTCTGTGATGAGGCTTCCCGGAGATTCGCTCTGCAGATCAGGCGCCGCAGCTGGGCGGCGTGGCATCACTGGAAAGGCTCAGCCCACGGAACAGCGCCGTGGCGTCGCCTCCGGCATTGTCACCGTCAGCCATCAACGCAAGCCCGGCTATCTCGTCTGGCGTGCTACCGAACAGCGCCGAGTAGTCGGCACGCAGGTCGCGTACCTCGGCGACCCACTGCCCCACCTTCTTATCACCGGACTCCACCGCCAGCAGCACGGCGCGGTCAGTGAAGGCATTGTCCCAATGACTGTCCTTCGCCTCATTGCTGGACCAGACGTAATTGATGGCCTCTACCTGCCACGGCAGGATGCCGGTCTTGTTGACCACATAGAGGCGCGCCGGGTAGTCATCCCCTCCCTTGGTCTTCTCGTTCACGCCCGGATAGATGCTGTCCACCTGCCAGCACCATTTCAGATAGGGCGTCTCCTCGAGCGAGATATCCTGCTCCAGATAGCGCGCGGACGCCTGGCCCTGAGCACGCGCCTCGAGAGCGGGCCGGCCTTCGCGCTCCACCACGCGATACGCGGTCTGGCCTTCGAAGGTCTTCTCGCCCCAGGCGAGAATCTCGGCCGGCGTGAAGGTCTGGTCAGCCGCCAGCGCCGCGGAGGGCATCGCCGCCGCCAGCAGGCCACTGGAGGCGACTGCCGCGAGCATGGGGAGGAAGCAAGACAACTGACGGGAAGTGGTTTTCATTGGCAAGACTCCGGAGCGCTTGAACAACGCGATGAAAAAAGATGACGGGACGAGTCACCTGCAGGGCCAGGTACCGCGCTTGGCACGTATCAGTCCGGGTCGGTGCCGTGCTGCTCGCTGCGGTCCTGGGCCCGCAAGGTGACATACCCTCCCCATACGCGCGTCAGCGTGGTCAGGATGCATGCCGCCGCGAAGATCCACGCCAGCCATGCGAAATGTTGCGGCATCAGACAGGCCAGCACGAAGAAGCCGATCGTCTCGGTGCCTTCTGTCAGGCCATCCAGATAATAGAAGGCCTTGCGGGTGAAATTGGGTCGCTCCAGCTGGTGCTTGGCCGCCATGATGGCAAAGGCCAGAAAGCTGGATCCCGTGCCCACGAAGGCGAACAGCAACGCCACGGCCGGCATGGCATTGGTGGCCGGGTCTGCCAGTGCAAAGCCCACCACGACGGCGGCGTAGAACAGGAAATCAAGACAGATATCCAGAAAGCCGCCGGCGTCCGAGCTCAAGCCCGCATGACGCGCCAGGGCACCATCCAGCCCATCCACCACCCGATTGATCAGGATCGCGATCAGTGCCAGCCCGAATTGCCCATAGGCCAGCAGCGGCAATGCCAGCATGCCAATGACGAAGCCAGCCAGCGTCAGTTGGTCAGGATGCAGACCGCGTTCCGCTGCGCTACGTGCCAGGCGCTTCAGGGGTGGCTGTACCCAGCGTGAGGTCCACTTGTCCAGCATGCTTCATCGACTCCAGAATGATTGAATGGGGAAGGTGTCAGGCGTCAGCCACGTATCGGTGCCAGCGCGCGCCCGGCAGGCACGGCTCTCGCCAGCAGGAAGATCAGCAACGGCAGACAGGCCTGCAGACAGGCCGCGACCGCCGTCAGGCGAGGATCCGCCCCCGTGGCCAGCGCCAGCGTCTCGGTGGTCAGGGTGGGGACGCGTCCACCGCCCAGCACCACCGTCGGCACGTACTGCGCGATGCTGACCGCGAAGGCCACTGCCCAGCTGATGGCCAGAGGCCTGAGCATCAAGCGCAGCCGGATGCCGATCAGCACCTCAAGCCGCGAGCGCCCCAGCAGTCGTGCTGCCTGCTCGAGGCGCACGTCGAAGCGGGCCCAGGGGCCGGCCAGCGTCAGCCAGGCATAGGGCAAGGCGAACAGCAGATGGCCGATCACCACCCCCACCCAGCCCGGATCCGCGCCGAGGCTCAGCCAGCCGACCTGGAAACCGAACAGGAAGCTTGCCTGAGGCAGCAGCAACGGCAGGTAGAGACACACCACGAAGCCTCGCAGGCGACCCACCTCACGCTCACGCTCGAAGACCGCCACACTGAGCATCACCGCCAGGGTGGCGACCAGCACGGCGAGCCACAGACTGTTGCTGAAGGCCCCACCCAGTCCTGAAAGCGCCTGTTGCCAGCTTTCCAGCCCCCAGCGAGCCGGCAGCAGTGACGGGAAGAACCAGCTTCTGGCCAGCGATTGAACGGCGATCACGGCAAAGGCCAGCAGCGAGACTGCCGTCACCGTGCCGAGCAGGACGCGGATCACGCGCCCGCGCTGCCCCTTGCGCCCCGGGCGTCCCGGGCGTCCCGGGCGTCCCGGGCGTGCTGCTGCCCGAGGTGCAGGATTGTCGAGCACCCAGTCACGATGGCGATTCAACAGATAACGTCCCACAGCGGCACCCAGCGCCATCACCACGATGACCAGCAGTGCCAGCAGGAGTGCCCCGACACTGGCCGGTAGACGTGAGCTCGGGTCACTGTCACGCCACAGTTCGACCAGACGCACCGCCAGGGTCGGCGTACGTGTCGGCCCCAGTACCTGAGCGACATCCACCACCGCCAGCGAATAGGCCAGCACGGCACCGATGGGCAGGGCGATGGCCCGCATCACCTGCGGCATCAGAATTCGCCAGCGCAGCTGGGGGATGCTGTAGCCGAGCGCCTGGCCCGCCTGCAGTTGCGCGGTGACCGGCAGACGCGAGAGCGCCGTCTGGGCCATCAGCATCAGAAACGGCGCTTCCTTGAGTGCCAGTCCCAGCGCCAGCGTGATGCCATGCGCGTCCGGCAGAGGGTATTGCGGGGGGACCAGCACCTCGAAGGGTGCCAGCAGCAGTCGCATCAGCACGCCGCTGGGGGCGGCCAGCCACAAGAGCCCCAGAGCCAGCGCCAGATGCGGCATCGCCAGCACCGGTGCCAGCAGACGTTCGAGGCGCTCGCCGAAACGGGTACCGGCGGCCGCGGCCAGCCAGCCCATGGTCAGCAGTACCGCCAGCAGCGTGCCGCCGATGCCGCTGACCAGGGTCAGACGCAGTCCGTCGGCCAGTCCCGGCAAGGCCCACCAGCGCTGCCAGGCGATCGCCGAGACCTCCTCGAAGCCAAGCGCCGGCCACAGCCCGAATGCCGGTGCGACCAGTCCTGCCAGTCCCAGCGCCGTGGGGCCGAGCAACAACAGCAGTACCGCCCAACGCAGCAGGCGAGCCGGTGTCAATGCCAGGCGCCCCGCCGGGCGCTCAGCGCGCCAGCGCTCGGCAAGCCATTGCGTCAGTTGCGATAGCGTCGCGCCCACTCGGCCTCCAGTGCATCGGTCCAGCTGGGATGCGGCTCGCTCAGCGGCGTGCCCAGCGCTTCGGACGACATGCCACCCGCAAGCTCCGGCAAGGCGTCGAAGGCAGCGCGCTTTGCCGCCGGCAGGCGCGTCACGTCCAGCACCGTCTCGTCACCCCAGCGTGAGGGGTCCGCCTTGGCGGCCTGTGCCTCGGCGGACATCAGCTGGTTGACCCACACCAATGCGGCCGCCTTGTGAGGCGCACTGGCCGGAATCGCCAGATAGTGCACATTGCCGAGAGTGCCGCCGTCATGGATATACGGCTCAATGGTCGGTGGCAGCCGCCCTTCCTGACGGGCATTGGCCACTTCCTGGGGCACGAAGGTCAGCGCGATCCAGACACTGCGCTGAGCCAGCAGCTTCATCTGCTCCTCGGCGCCGGCTGGCTGTCGCTCGCCCTGCGCCCACATCAGCGGATGAAGGGCATCGAGATAGTCCCACAGCGGTGCGGTCACCTCAGCGAACAGAGCATCACTCGCCACCGGCGCAGCCAGCAGCTCACGCTGCTCACCCGGCATCAACTCAAGCAACGCCTGCTTGAGAAAGGTGGTGCCATGAAAGCTCGGTGGCTGCGGATAGGTCACGCGCCCGGGGTTGGCCTTCGCCACGTCCAACAGCGCCCGCATCGAGCGTGGCGGCGATTCCAGCAAGGCACTGTCGTACATGAAGATCAGCTGGGCACGCCCCCATGGTGCCTCCATTCCCTCGGTGGCGAGCCCGAAGTCACGCGCACCGATCTCCTCGAGCAGATACTCGCTGTTGGGCAGGCGTTCGACGAAGGGTCCCCACACCAGCTCGGCCTGCTTGAGCGCGCGGAAGTTCTCGCCGTTGATCCAGATGACATCGATACTGCCATCACTGCGCCCCGCCGCCTTCTCGGCCAGCAAGGTCGAGACGCTCTCGGCGGTATCGGCAATCTTGACGTGACGCACCTCGATACCGTGCTCACGTGCCGCGATCTCTGCCTGGGCGCGCAGATAGGCGTTGGTGGCTTCACTCCCGCCCCAGGCGTGGAAGTCGATGCGCTGACCGCGTGCCTTGTCGGCGATCACGTTCCACTCCAGTGCAGCCAGCATCGGCACTGCCCGCCCCTTGGCGGCATCGGCGGCGTACGCCAGTGACGTGGCCCAGGGCATGGCACTCATGCCGGCCATCAACACCAGTGACCCACCCATCAATGCCAGTGCGCGACGTCTCCCCGGCAGACATGTCGTAGCCATGGAGGTTTCTCCTGATAGCAAGATGCCGCGACCCTGAACGAGCAGGTTCACGGCATGGGAAAGGATCAGTGCTTGTCGACCGTCACGGGAGGGGTGGCGTCATCCGCCTGGCGTGTCTTGGTCGGCTCGAAGCGTCCATTGCGGCGCCAGGTGAAGTAACGATCCAGCACCTTGAGCACGCCTTCCGGCTTGTGGGCGTTCTTCCACATGCCTGCTGCCGCCTTGTTGGCCTCGGACAGTGTCGGATACGGATGGATGGTGGACAGGATCTTGTTGAGACCGATGCCATGCTTCATCGCCATGGTGAACTCCGCCAGCCATTCCCCCGCATAGGCACCGACCAGTGTCACGCCCAGGATACGATCGCGTCCCTTCTCGGTGAGCACCTTGACGAAGCCTTCCGTCGCACGCTCGGCCAGGGCACGGTCACTCTCGCCCATCTCGTAATGGGTCACTTCATAGTCATAGCCCTGCGCCTTGGCTTCGGTCTCGTTGAGGCCGACCCGCGCCACTTCCGGCTCAGTGTAGGTGACCATCGGCATGATGCGGTAATCGACCTTGAAGGTCTTCAGGCCGCCGAACAGTGCATTGACCGCGGCGTGCCATGCCTGATGACCTGCCGCATGGGTGAACTGATAGGGGCCAGCGACATCGCCACACGCCCAGATGTTCGGCTGCAGCGTCTGCAGCGACTCGGAGACATCGATGGTGCCGCGCTCGGAGACTGCGATGCCCAGCTCTTCCAGACCGAAGCCTTCGACGTTGGCTTCGCGTCCGATGGCCACCAGCAGCTCGTCGAACTCGATCCAGCTCTCCTCGCCGTCGGGAGAACTCACGACCAGATGGCGCATCGGCTGACTGTCCTTGTCCTTGAGCACCTCGATGCGCGTGGCGGTGGAATTGATGCGCAGGTCGACGCCCTCACCGGCCAGCTGCTCGTGCATCAGCGCGCTGACTTCCTCGTCTTCACGCGGCATCACCCGCGGGGCACCCTCGATGATGGTGACGTGACTGCCCAGGCGCGCGAAGCTTTGCCCCAGTTCCATGCCGATCGGGCCGGAGCCCAGCACCACCAGACGCTTGGGCTGCACCCTGAGATCCCACAGATTGTCAGAGGTCAGCGGCGTGATCAGCTCGATACCGGGGATCGCAGGAACACGCGGGCGGGCACCGGTGGCGATCACCACGTTGCGCGTGGTCAGCACGCGACCATCGACTTCCACTTCCCAGGGCGTCCTGAGTCTGGCGTTGCCGGTGTGGACTTCCACGCCCAGACTCTCGTAACGCTCGATGCTGTCATGCGGTTCGACACTCTCGACCACGTCCTGCACATGCCCCATCACCTTGGCGAAGTCGATTTCCGGCTCATTGGCGGTGATCCCGAAGCGCTGGGACTGACGAATCTCATGAGCCGCACGCCCGGCACGAATCAGCGCCTTGGAGGGGACACAGCCGGTGTTGAGGCAGTCACCGCCCATCTTGTGGCGCTCGATCAGCGCGACACGCGCATTGACGGCGGAGGCGATATAGCTGGTCACCAGCCCTGCGGAACCGGCACCGATGACGACCATGTCGTAGTCAAAGGTCTTCGGCTTGTCGAAGGCCGCCTGCTGCTTGCGCTTGCGCAGCACGCCGACGATCTTCTTGGCGATCAGCGGGAACAGGCCCAGCGCGATGAAGGAGGCGATCAGCCCCGGCGAGAGGATGCCGGACAGCGACTCCAGCTGGCCCAGCTCGCGACCGGCATTCACGTAGATGGCGGTACCGGCGAGCATGCCCAGCTGGCTTGCCACATAGAAGGTGACCACACGCATGCGGGTCAGGCCCATCACCAGATTGACGATGAAGAACGGGAAGACCGGCACCAGACGCAGCGTGAACAGATAGAAGCCGCCTTCACGCTCGACCCCGCGATTCAGGGATTCCAGCTGACGACGGAAGCGCTTCTCGATGCTTTCGCGCAACAGCGTGCGGGAGATGAGGAAGGCCAGGGTGGCACCGATGGTACTGGCGAAGGAGATCAACAACAGACCCCAGCCAAACCCGAACAGGGCGCCGCCCAGCAGGGTGAGCAATGCCGCACCCGGCAGCGAGAGTGCCGCCATTGCCACGTAGACGACGAAGAAGGTACCCGCGACCTTGAACGGCGATTCCTCGAAGAGTGCCTGAAATTCCGACTGACTGGCCTTGAGGCTCTGCAGAGTGAAGTAGTCCTGTGCCCCACTGGCAAAGAAGACCACGATGGCAGCGACGATGGCGCCCAGAAGCAGTAACTTGCGTTTATTCACTGGCGATTTCCTTTTCGATTCCTGCCGTCATGGGCATGTCATTGGGATGTACCGTGTCCTTACGAGGCATGACGCTGACTGGATGCACTCATCAGATCATGATGACGCGAACGACCTCATCATGATCACGGTAACAGTATCGTTTCATACGACATCTTCGCATCCATCCCGCGTTGATTCGCGTAGAACCCTGATACAGGCAGTGAGGGAATGGCAAGGCAAGCCACCTCGCGGCCCATCGAGACATGGAGATTTCCGTGTTCTCACTTCGAAGGAACGACGCCTTTCCCGGAGACACCATGACCCGATACACGCGATTCCCCTCCACTGCGCTCAAACGTCTCACACCGCTTGCCAGCCTACTTGGCGGTCTGCTGATTGTCGGCCACGCCAATGCCTTTGACCCGGAACAGGCGCCCAGAGGCGTCGCCGAGGGTGTCACTCAAGGCCAGGAGGTCGCCATCTTCGCCGGTGGCTGCTTCTGGTGCATGGAAGGCCCCTTCGACAAGCTTGACGGCGTGATCTCGACGACGTCCGGCTACACGGCAGGCGAGACGGACAATCCCACCTATAAGCAGGTCTCGGCCGGCAGGACGGGCCATACGGAGGCGGTCAAGGTGGTCTATGACCCTGAAAAGGTCAGCTATGACACCCTGCTGGAGGTCTTCTGGCACAACATCGACCCGGTCGCGGTGGATCGTCAGTTCTGCGATGCCGGCACCCAATACCGCAGTGGCATCTATCCGGTGGATGAAGCGCAGCAAGACGCCGCCCAGGCGAGCCTCGACGACTTGAAGGACAGATTCCCCGAAGGCATCGCCACCGAGATCGAGGCAGCGGGCCCCTGGTATGCCGCCGAGCAATATCACCAGGACTTCTACCAGAAGAACCCGGTGCGCTATCGCTTCTATCGCGCGGGCTGTGGCCGTGATGACCGTCTCGAGGAAATCTGGGGAGATGACGCCCCGGCGCACTGAGTCTCACCCTCGGACCGGCTCACCTGCCACTGACACGCAAACGGCTCGCCAGATGGCGAGCCGTTTGCGTGTCAGGCAAGAATCTCACGGTGGATATCAATGCTGCGGCATAGCCCGTCGCCAGCACAGCATCGCCAACCCCAGGGTGACAAGCAGAACGCTGACGCCACCCACCACCACCCCTGGCCACCCTGCCTGCTGCCAGAAGGGCTCCAGCCAGAAGCCGCCCAGGCTCGCCCCGAGATAGTAAGCCGTCAGGTAGAGCGCGCTGGCGCTGGCCCGCGCCCCTTCGGCATTGCGCCCGACCCAGGCCGACGCGGTGGCATGCGCCAGGAAGAAGCCGAAGGCATTCAGGCTCAGGCCGGCCAGCATGCCGATCAACGAATGGCTCAGCGTGACCAGAGTGCCGAGAATCAAGAGCGCGGTGCCCAGCATCATGGTCAGTGCCTGGCCGCAGCGTTGCGCACCATCCTGCTCCTCCTGTCGCTGCGCTCCCTGCGCGAGTGACTGCCCCCGCCCGGCGGCCAGACGCTGTGCCAGCCGGCCGGACTGCGAGGCACCGAAGGTGCCTGCCAGATAGGTCAGAAACAGCAATCCCAACCACTGACTCCCCAGTGACCAGGGGGCCGCGCTCAGGCGAAAGGTCATGTAGCTGTAGAGATTCACGAAGATGAAGAAGTTGAGTCCACCGAGCAGAAACACCGGCCACAGCCGTGGATTGCGCAGATGGCGCCCCAGCCCTGCCAGCATGCTGGCCGGATGGAAGGGCTGTGCCACGAAGCGTCGCTGACGCGGCAGCAACTGCCACAGCGCCGCCAGCAGCAACAGGCTGATACCGCCAATCACCGCGAAACTCATCTGCCAGCCCCAGTGCTCGGCCACGACACCTCCAGCGACCCGCCCACTGATGCCGCCGAGCGAATTGGCACTGATATAGAGCCCCACCGCAGCCATCAACGCCGGCTGTTCCATCTCATCGCTCATGTAGGCGACCGCGACCGCCGGCAAGCCCCCGAGCAGAAAGCCCTGCAACGCACGTACTGCCAACAGCGACCAGAAACCTTCAGCCAGCAAGGCAAGTCCCGAGCAGGCCACCCCCCCGGCCAATGTCCAGAGCAGCAGACGTCGCCGTCCCAGCGCATCCGATAGCGGGCCGAAGACCAGCAACGCCAGTGCCAGCGTGAGGGTGGTCACCGACAACGACAGACTCGCCTGCAGCGAGCTCAGGCCAAGGTCGGTCGCCAGCAGCGGTAGCATCGGCTGCACCACATAGAGATTGATGAAGACGACGAAGGAGCCCAGACACAACGCCTGGGTCATGCGTCGCCAATCACGGCCGTGCGCCTTGAGAGGAGACGGCAGTACTGGCTGCCCGGCAGTGTCGTGATGCCCCGAGTCGGATGGGGCGGTGGAAGACGCACTCAGCGATGAAGCCATCAGGTACCTGCAGTCAATCATGGGGATGGCGTGAGTCTGCGCCCTCGAACACCATCAGTAAAATAGCTCGACATGATGCCAGCCATCAGCAAAAGTGATACCCATGAGCCTGACCCACTGGCCTGCAGGCCTCACGCCGTCAGACCGCCTGCGCATGGTGAATGACGTCCGGGGGACTGGACGGCGTGATGGCCGCAAGGGACGCCGGTCAGGGTCGGGGACAAGGGAGACGGATGAGGATGACGTCAGACATGAAGAGCGCGACATGAAACTGCCCTTCGATCTGCGGGCACTGGAGATCTTCGTGAGTGTCACGGAGCGCGGCAGCTTCACCGCCGCCGCCATGGCGCTGCAACTGGCCCAGTCGGCCGTCAGTCAGTCGATCGCCAATCTGGAGTCCCGGCTGGGCCAGCCGCTGCTGATACGTGGCACCAAGGGCGTGAGTCTGACACCCGCCGGTGAGACATTGCTCGTGCATGCACGCTCTCTGCTGCAACAGGCGCAGCGAGCGGCCCTGGCCATGGCCGAACTGGATGGCCTGGTCAAAGGTGAGGTACGCATCGGCGTGTCCTCGATGCTGGGGTCCTACTATTTCCCGCCCCTGTTGATGGCCTTCAAGGCGCGCCACCCTGATATCACCTTGAGCGTGATCGAGGGCGGCACCCTGAGTCTTCGCAAGATGATCGACAATGGCGAGCTGGATCTGGGCGTCATCGTCGAGGAACACCCCGGCAGCGCCACCAGCGGGCTGGTCAGCCAGCACTTCCTGCGCGAAGAGATGGTGGTCTGCCTGCCCAACGACCACCCGCTGGCGACACGGGAGCACATCAGCCTCGAAGCATTCTTCGCTGAAGAGCTGGTCGTCTTCAAGCGCGGTTATTTCCATCGCGATTTCATCGAACGTCTGGCAAGCCAGCACGGTCTGATTCCCAGTATCGCCTTCGAATCCAACCTGATCGCGCTCAACAAGGCGATCGTGTCACGCGGCTTCGGTATCACCACCTTCCTCAAGCGCGTGGTGGAGGATGACCGTGAGGAAAACAACCTCACCGCCATTTCCTTCAGTGAACCCGCCTGGCTGGACCTGTCGCTGGCCTGGCGACGTGAGCGTGGACTGTCGCGGGCCGAACAGGCCTTCGTCGACTTCGTGATCGAACATTCCGTGGTACGCGAAAGTCCATGACGCGGACTGCCGGACATGGCGGGGCTTGAGAATTCGCGGGCCGAAAACGACAACACCCGGCCAGGGCCGGGTGTTGTCCATCATGCGAGTGTCGTCATTGACTGCGCATGGCCAGTTTCATCTGCATGGCCTCGTGGGGCATGGGCCGCCGCGACTGCCAGTAGTGCTGCGACCAGTAGACATTGTCCAGCCGCGACAGCTTCACGCCACGTGACGTGGAGGCATGCAGGAAATAGCCGTTGCCCACATACACGCCCACATGGTTGTAACGACGTGAGGGGCGGAAGAACACCAGGTCACCCGGCTTCAACTGCGACTTGTCGATACGCTTGCCCCGCTTGACCTGATCACGGGTGGTACGTGGCAGTTCGATCCCGAAACCGTCACTGAACACATGCTGCATCAGCGCAGAACAATCGATGCCCCGTGAGTTGGTGCCGCCCAGGCGATAGGGCGTTCCCGCCCAGCGATCATGCTCTTCCAGCAACACTTCCCGGATACTGGGACCCGATGCCAGCTGCGGCTCTGCCGGGCCCTGCGGTTGGCCGGCCTGCTGACGGTAACGCTTGAGCTTGGGCAATTCCGGCAGATCGACATCGTAATAGGCCATGTCACTCGGAGGCTGTGAATGGCTGGCACACCCCGCCACACCTAGCGGCAACAGTAAAAGACAACACAATAACGTGTGACGCATCCAACATTCCTCGTCGTGGGCCCGGTGCCATGAGACAAAACGTGATCAGCACTTGCGGACGGCGATAACAGGTGATGCATGACAAGACAGAAAGCCGGCAGGAATCCCGTCATCACGAGATGCCTGCATGCCTGAAACGTGAATCAACAGGATCAACGGCATGCCCTGAGACCTGTGACGCAATTGAATGCCGTTCGCAGCAGGGTAGTGCATATTGCCGCAATCCGTATGCCATCGCCTCACAAGATAGACTAAAGCATCAGAAAATACTCAATGCAGCAGACGAGCATCGCCGCTCAGGGTATCCAGATGCAGCGCCGGCCAATGCCCCGGACGCGCGCCCGGGAAATCCAGACTGGCCCAGGGTCCGGCCAATGGCGGCGCCGCCGTCAGCCACTGGATCAATACATCACGGAAGCCGCGCAGGAAGCTGTCACGCTGATCGGTATCGCCCATGAAGAAGGCATAGCCGGCGAACAGCCCGCGCGCATATTCCTTCCAGCTGCCGTAGTGTGCTCGCGCCATCGCATGGGCGCTGTCCAGATAGGCCGTGAAGGTGGCCGCATCCAGCCATCCCAGCTGACGGCCGGCAATCGCCAGATCCACCAGCTGCGCGATGTCCCAGGCTGCCATGTCCAGCTCATTGCAGCGGGCCTCGTTGTCACGCACACGGCGCAGGCGATCGAGGTGCACCTGCTCATCCTCGCCGCGTTCACCGCTCTCGAGCACATCGATCTCGTTGTCCAGACGCGCACGATTGAGGGTATAGGGGCCGTAATTGATCTGATATTCGTCCCGATCCCCGGCATCACGCAGGAAATCGAGGAAGCCGATCAGCATCTCGGCGTTGGCCAGACCATAATGACCTTCCAGCCAGCCGGTCAGTTCCTCGACTCCCCGACCATGCTCGACCATCGGCTCGCCCCAGCACGGCGAATTGAGCGGGCCACTGAGTGCCAGCGCCGTGAAACGATCCAGACTGGGGCGCTCGCCGGGCTCCTGCCAGTCACTGGCGCGCCAGTCGAGCCAGTGGAACAGGCTGCCGGGGTCCTCGAGATGCCAGCGGATCTCGTTGACCAGCGGGTGGTCCTCAAGTTCCGGGACCGCGGATTCCCATACCGCCCAGGCCTCCAGCAGCCGGACGGCGTCCGGATAGAAGCGGCACAGTGCGCTGCGCAGGCGCTCGGCACACTGCGCCAGCTCACCGGCATCGAAATCGCGGCTGTCCTGCACCATCAGCAGATAGAACGCGTACTTCTCCGCCATCACGATGCTGGCAGGATGACGATGACAGACTGCCAGCCGCTGTCGCCGTTCCAGCTCGGCGGTATCGGCGCGACCGAAGGGCGTCTGAGGATCAGGCAGCCCACCCCGTGCGGCATCGGCCGCCAGCTGATTGAGGTGATGGGCCTGCGCCGGCAGCCAGAAACGCGCCATGCCGGCCACGCCATCGCGGGTATCCAGGGCCAGCGTCTCGTTGAGGTACTGACGCGCCTCTTCACGCCGCGCGTCCGCCACATCCGCAGGCAGCCCCTGACGATAGAGCAGGTCCGGCTCTCGAATGCTGGCAATGGCCAGCACCCAGTGGCGGCTGTCACTGCGCCATTGACGCATGGCGGTGCGTGAGCGATCCCGGATGGCCTCCGGCAGCAACGCGTGCAGCTCGCAGCGCAGCGGCGTCACCGGTGAGGCCATCAATGGCCGCCAGTCACTGTCGGTGGAGCCGGTGAGATCCGCCCCCTCGAACAGGCTGCGTCCGCGTTGATAGGCGCGCGCCACACCCTGCCAATCCGCGTAGCGACGCACCAGCAGGTCGATACCATGCGCGGCGAAGTCCTCGCCCTCCTCACGACTCAACCAGCCGGCACACAGACCGGCAAAGGCCAGATCCACCAGCCGCAGCCAGTCCCAGGCGGCAAATTCCAGTGGCTCACCACGATCCAGATACTGGAGCAGCAGCTCCCCGTAGGCCACGGGCGACGGGCCCTGCTCGAGACCCGCAGCGGCCGCCAGCTCCGCACTGGCCGCCGCATGTGCCGGGGTGCCGGCGAGCCCCTGAGCCTTGCGCTCGGCCTCCTCGGAGGCGGCGTCAGACTCCAGCTCGTCGAGCCACTTGTCACGCTCATCCTGACTGGCCGACAGCATGCGCGCGCTGTCGATGTCCCAGCCATAGCGATGCCCTTGCGAGGCCAGCCACAACAGCAGACGGATCAATTCGTCACGAGTGCGGATCGCCCAGGTATCACGCAGCCAGCGTTGCACGTCGGGCCAGTGACCCTGCGCATCGAAACCGCTGTCACTCGCCTCGCAGAGGCCGTCATCCGTCGACGTCAGTGTCGTCCCGCCGACCCAGGGCGCAAAGATGGCGCGCGCCATCCACACCCGGTCACGCTCACCCTGCGGCCACAGCTCGGTGGCGGGTACCGGCTGACGGCCTTCCAGCGCCTCCAGCAGACGCGGCCAGGTGACACCCGCCTCTTCCTGCTCCAGCCGGGACAGCGCGAGACTGGCCTCGAAGAAGCCGTCATCGCCGCGTGTCCAGCCAGCATCGCTGCGCGAATGCGCCAGCGCCTTGAGCCAGTCATCCAGCGAGGTGAAACGTGATGCGATGGCCATGAGCAGTCGCACCAGCCAGGCACGCGTGCGCGCCTCGGACAGCCAGCCAGCCGTCCGCGCCAACGCCAGCAGCTCCAGCGCTTCCAGCTGACGCAGCGAGTCGGGCATGTCACTGGGGAACGCTTCCAGCAAGCGCCAGCCCAGCTCGCCGGCATCCGGCACTTCCAGCGCCTTGAGGCGCGCACGCGCCTCCTCGGATGTCCACACCGCTTCGGGTGTCGCACTGAAACGCCAACCGCACAACACCAGCTGCTGCCCCCACCAGGCACTCAGGGGTTCGACCAAGGCACACCTCACGACTCGACAGGTTTTGATGACGACGGGCCAGCAGCGGACCCTAAACACACCACTGGCGGCGCATAGTGTAACGGAAAGGCGCTGTTGGCGATGCCCCCATGCGGGATCGACTGCATCGCGATGACGCGTGAGAACACCGCTGACTCGCCAACGGCAGTGCGCCCGACGACAGGCGCTGTCATCGGGCGCACGGCATGCCTCAGTGCTTGCCATCAGTGCTTGGCATCACGGCATGGCGCCCTCCCGGGAGGATGGCCATGGGGGACGTGACTACGCCGCCTCGTGCTTGCCTGCCGGAATACGGAACAGTGCACAGTAGGCCACCGGCAGCACGACCAGCGTCAGCAGCGTCGCGACGCCCAGACCGAAGACGATCGCCACCGCCATGCTCGAGAAGAAGGCATCCGAGAACAGCGGAATCATGCCCAGCATGGTCGTGATCGCCGCCATCGAGACCGGCCGCACGCGGCTGACCGCCGCCAGCATCACCGCCTGGAAGCGGTCCTCCTGTTCGGTCAGCTGCACGTTGATCTCCTCCACCAGCACGATGGCGTTCTTGAGCACCATGCCGACCAGGCTCAGGGTGCCCAGCAGTGCCATGAAGGTGAACGGCGCCCCGAACACGATCAACCCGCTGACGATACCGATCAGCGTCAGCGGCACGATGGACCAGATGGCCAGCGCCTGGCGCAGGTTGGAGAACAGCAGCACCGTGATCACGAACATCCCCAACAGCCCCATCGGCAGCGAGGAGAACAGCGCCTTCTGCGCATCGGTGGACGTCTCGTATTCACCGCCCCACTCCAGATGATATCCCTCCGGCAGCTCGATGGCCTCGACCTTGGGTCGTATGCGACTCAATACACTGGCGGCCGTCTCGCCGGACAGTGGCATCGGCTCCGCATAGACCGCCAGCATGCGCTCGCGATTGCGCCGCTTGATCAGGGGATCGCGCAGCTCGGCCTTGAGCGGGCCCATCACCGCTCCCGCCGGCACATAGGTTTCCTGTTCGTCGCTCCAGACGTTGAGACTGGCCAGGGTGTCGAGATCAAAGCGCTGGCGCTCCTCACCGCGCAGCAGGATCGGGATCAGTTCGGAGCCCTCGCGATAGACGCCGACGCTCTCGCCATCACTGTTGATCAGCAATGCCTCATGCAATGCATCCCGCGTCACGCCGACACGCCGCGCCTGATCATCCAGGAACTCGGGTTCGATGCGATTGACGCGATTGCGCCACGACAGGCGAATGCTGTCTGCCAGCGGCTCCTGCTCGAAGACGTCACGCACTTCGGCGGCCAGCTGGCGCAGTACCGCCGGGTCCTCGCCGTAGAGGCGCGCCTCGAGACTGGCCTTGGCGGACGGGCCGACCTGCAAGGCCTGCACCTTGTATTCCACCTGCGGATATTCGGCGCGCAACAGGCGTATCACCTCCTCCATGCGCGCTTCGCGGCTGTCGCGGTCCTCGGTCTCGACGATCAGCTGACCGAAGCTCGCGTAGCTGTCTTCCGGCGAGTAGGTCAGGGTGAAGCGCTGGGCACCGCCCCCGGTCACGCTGGTGACATGGTTGACGCGCTCCATCTTCAGCACCTGCTGCTCCAGACGCGAGACATGCCGTTCGGTCTCCAGCACATCGGTGCCTTCCGGCAACCAGACATCGACGAAGAACAGCGGTGTCGAGGCATCCGGGAAGAAGGCATTCTTGATCTGGCCAAAGCTCATCACGGCCACGACCAGCAGTGCCAGCGCCCCGCCCAGGGTCAGCCAGCGCAGACGGATCGCCCAGCCCAGCAGGGTACGGAAGCCACGGAAGATCACGCCCCGGTAAGGGTCTTCATGCTCGGCGCCGTCCTTGTCGTTGCCCGATGTCTCACGCGCTTCGCGGAAGAACATGTCGAAGAAGAACGGGGTCAGCGTCAGGGCGGTGATCCAGCTCAACAGCAACGAGTAACACAGCACCCAGAACAGCGAGCCGACGAATTCCCCGGTCGCATCCGGCGACAGACCGATGGGCGCGAAGGCGGTGATCGCGATCACCGTGGCCCCCAGCAGCGGCAGGCGATTCTGGTTGACCACCTCGAAGGCAGCCTGACGCTTGGTCTTGCCACGCTTGAGGCCGATCAGCATGCCTTCCGTGACCACGATGGCGTTGTCCACCAGCATGCCCAGCGCGATGATCAGCGCGCCCAGCGAGATCTTCTGCAGCTCGATGCCATGGATCGACATCATCACGAAGGTGCCGAGGATGGTGATCAGTAGCACCAGCCCCATCAGCACCCCGCTCTTGACGCCCATGAACAGCAGCAGCACCAGGATCACGATACCGACGGCCTCGGCCAGATTGAGCAGGAAGCCGGAGACCGCCTCATCCACCACCTGCGGCTGGTGATAGACGGTGGTCAGCTCCATGCCCAACGGCATGCGCGATTCAAGCTCCCCCAGACGCTGGTCGACTCGCTCGCCGACCTCCACCACATTGACGCCGGAGGCAAACGAGATCCCCAGCGACAGAGCGGTCTCGCCATCGGTGTGATAGAGACGTGACGGCGATTCGGTGTACTCGCGGCTGACGGAGGCGATATCCCCGAGACGGATCAGGCCGCCATTGCCGGGGCGACCGACCACGAGGCGCTCCAGGTCCTGCACGCTCTGGAACTCCCCGCCCGGCTGCAATTCCAGCGACAGGCCGTTCTGACGGATACGACCGGCATTGCCGACCACGTTCTGGGCATTGAGCAGATTGGAGAGCTGGTCCGGCGAGATGTTCAGCGCCTGCATGCGATCACGGTCCAGCGCCACGATCACCTGCTCGCTGCGCGCGCCGACGATGGAGACCTTCTTCACGCCCTCCACCAGCGTCAGTTCGCGTTGCAGGAAATCGGCCTGATCCTCGAGATCATGCGCCGAGTAGCCCTCGCCACTCAGGTTGTAGAGCAGGCCGAACACGTCCCCGAAGTCATCATTGACCACCGAGGAGGAGCTGCCGGGTGGCAGACTCGACTGAGCATCATTGATCTTGCGCCGCAACAGATCCCAGTACTGCTGCATCTCGCCTGCGCGCACGCTGCTCTCGAGTTCCAGCGTGATCTGCGAAAGGCCTGAACTGTTGACCGAACTGACACGCTTGAGATTGGGAATCTGCTGGATGGCCTTCTCCAGCGGCAGCGTGACCTCCTCCTCCACCTGTTTGGGGGTGGCGCCCGGATATTGGGTGATCACCACCGCATTGCGGATGGTGAACTCGGGAAACTCCAGCTGGCCAAGATTGAAGAATGACACCACGCCGCCCACCGACAGCAACAGCGTGACCATCCAGCTGATGACCTTGTGTCTCAGGAAGTAATCGACCATGGATCAGAGCCCCGCTTCCTTGACCCAGGGGCGCACAGGCTCCCCGGCTTGCATGCGGCTGGCACCCGCGGTCACCAGACGATCACCGGCATTCAACTCCCCCGTGATCACCAGCCCCTCCCCCGTGGCCTGAAGCACCTCGACGGGCACGGCTTCCACCGTCCCCTGCCCTGCCTTGTCCTTGTCCTTGTCCTTGTCCTCGACGTCCGGAGACGTCTCGGCGGCAGCAGAGCCGTCTTCCACATAACGCCACACCACGGCCTGCTGCGGGTCGGCATCGCGCATCACCACCGCTTCCACCGGGACACGCCATTGCCCCCCGGTGGCCCCCGTCAGCTGCTGCATGTCCAGCTCGACCGTCGCGCTCATGCCGGACAGCACGGTGATGTCCTGAGGCTCCGGCAGGGTCAGGGTGACCTGATAGCTCAGCGAGCCCTCACTGGCGCTGGTGTCATGCTCCTTGTAGCGCGCCGGATAGCGCTGTTCACCGCGCCCGAAGCGTACCCAGGCCAGCGCTGCATCCTCCTGACGCCCGGCCATGGCACGCTCACGGTCGATGGCGCGCACCTGGCGTTCCGGCAGATTGAAGGTCACGTCGATCTGACCGGGCTGCTGGAGCACCGCGATGGTTTCCTGCGCCGTGACCACCTGATAGTTGTCCACCGGCACTCGGGCGATCACCCCGTCATAGGGGGCTTTCAACTCGGTATAGCTGAGCTGGTCCTGCGCCTGGGAGTACTGGGCCTGTGCCGACTGGAATTCCGCCTGCGCCTCATCGAAGCGGGCACGGCTGATGGCGCCCTTCTCCACCGAGTACTTCATGCGCTTGTAGGTCGCCTGGGCGAGATTGAAGCTGGAACGGGCGTTGTTGAGCTGACTGCGGGCATCACGATCATCCAGCTGCGCGATCAGCTCACCCTGCGTGACCTCCTGGCCGGCCTGCACGTTGAGCTCACGCAGCTCACCGCCGATCCGGAACGAGAGATTGGAACGCTCGGAGGCCTCGACCACGCCGGGATAGCGCTGTATGACACCGCCCCCCTCATCCGACAATGACAGCAACTTGACCGGATGCACCTTCTGCTTCTTCAGCGGCGCCTCGGCCTCGCTGCAGGCCGAAAGCCCGAGGGCCAGCAGCAGACCGGCAAACAGCTGCAGAGCAAGGCCTCCGCGCCAGGCGGCGGGAGTACGCAGGTGTGGCTTGGCACCAGGTCGAAGTTTCATCAGCAGGCCCTTGAGTCATTGGAATGGAAAAGCACAAAACGAAGATCTGTCATCTGTCCGGCAATGCGTACGGCCGTGGCTCACGGTGCTGGATGACGAAGCGCTATCGCGTCCCAGGCCATCTCGAAGGCCTGGTCGAAGCATGCATCACTGATGGCCGGCACCTGACAGCCCGAGCCCTGCAGCAGGCTGTAGATCGAACGAAACATGAACACCTCGATGAGAGCGATGTCGATCTGTTTCAGAATGCCGGTCCGCTGGCCCTGCGCGAAGGCTTCCAGCAAGGGCGCGGCCCGCTCCTGGTTGGCCACCTTCAGGGCGTCCCGCATATGCGAGGAGTGAAGAAACTGATCATGAAACCGGAACAAGGCGGGCTGGCGGCGCCCCAGCATCACCAGGGCGTGCCACACCCGACACAGCGCTGACTTGAGCTGCCAGGCCGCGGGGGACATCGCGGGCGATGTGACCCGTGATACCTGCGCGTCCGGCTCGGCCTCGAAGGCATCAAGCGCCACCTCGATGATGCGGCGGCTGACCTCGCTGAAGGTGGCCTCCAGCAAGTCGTCCTTGTCGCGATAGTAAAGATAGAGCGTTCCGGGGGACATGCCGGCAGCACGCGCGATGCGTGCCACGGAGGTCACGGCAAAACCATGCTCGGCCACCTCATGCAGAGTGGCTTCCAGCAGCGCCTGCTGCTTGTGTTCATCACGATGGCGCATGGCCTGTCTGCCTCTGGATCTGCTCAGGATGAGAATCCACACAAAATAAATGAACGTTCATTTATTTACAACCAGCCATTGCGCCAGCCGGCCCCCGCCTTGCCATGCAGACGGCGGCTCTGATGCAGACACCACCAGGCCCCACCTGCCTCAGACCAGGCAAGGAAAAACGGACAAGGAAAAACAGGCAAAGAAAAACAGGCAAAGAAAAACAGGCAAAGAAAAAGCGCAGCTCAAGGAGCTGCGCTTGCACGATCAAGACGGGCAGACAGGGAGACGCGAAAACGTCAGCGCCTCAGCTCTCCGGGTCGATGATCGCGATGATATGGTCTTCCAGATCCTGCTGGCGCACCGAGGCCTCGGAAACGGCGAAGCGTGACACCGCGACACCGGCACGCTTGACGCTTCTGGCATCCCCGGTCAGCAGCGGATGCCATTCTGGCAGCTCACGGCCTTCATTCAGGCGGCGATAACCACAGGTTTCCGGCAGCCAGCGCAGCTTGCCTACCGTCTCGACATCCAGCGGGATGCAGCCCGGCACGCGTGTGGCGCGATTGGGGTAATCACGGCAGCTGACCTTGCGCACATCCAGCAGGCGACAGGCGACATCCAGTACCGCGATGTCGCCACTGTCTTCATCCTCGAATTTCAGCAGGCAGCATTGGCCACAGCCATCACACAGTGCCTCCCACTCGGCCGTGTTCAGCTCCGAAAGCGCATGCCGCTCCCAGAAACGCTCACGTTTTCCGCCGTCAGGTTGCGGAACATCACTCATCTTGCTCTCCTCGCCCTGCCGGGCAGCAGGGTCGGTCCAGTCGGTCTCGTCTGACGACGGGCAGTCGTCAGTAGTGCGTTTCCGGCGGCGTCACGCCAATCTCCTTGAGGAGATTTTCCTTGACCGGCGGCATCTGCAGGTAGAAGCCCTGCTCCCGGATCTTCTCCAGCACCGTGGTACTGGCCACACGCGCCAGCGGCTTGTCGGCACGGATCAACAGCGTCATCAACGGCGCAGGCCTGCCGAAGATCTCCAGCAGGGACTCCGGCACATCCTTGAGACCTCGCGTCTTCTCGACGTACAGATACATCTCGTCCTTGCGGGCGCTCTTGTAGATCTCGCAGATCATCTTGTCATCAGTCATCGGGACCACCCATCACGTCATCTTGCAGCGCATGCGCGCATCAGCGTGCGCACGGGACACGAGCGCACGACGTCTCACATTGGTTACGTGATCGCCCCCGGCCATGCCGGAGGCAATCCTTGACTCATTCCGGCTGGAACGCCTTGGCGAGGCGCTCGGCCAGCAGCGCGCCGCGCCAGCCACCCGGCAACGGCAGCGGCTCACCTTCGTAGTCGGCGATCACCAGCGCTTCCATGTCGCGACGCTTGCCGAGAATCTCCGGCTTGAGGTCCTGGGCCTCGGCGACCGCGTTGACCTCACGCTTGAGGCGCTTCATGCGCGCCTTCCATTCCGGCGCCAACGGCGACGGCGGCACGCGCGGCAACTGGCTGTCATCGATCATCGCCACGTCCTTGAGAATTTCCAGCACGCTGTCGCCGATGCGCTTGATCTGGGGCGGGTGGAGCCCCTCGACCTTGGCCAGCTCGAAACGATTGACCGGCAGACGCTCGCAGATGGCGAACAGCTGGGCATCCGCCAGCAGGCGCGAGCGCGGCACGTCACGCAGACGAATCTGGGCCTCACGCCACTCGCACAGGGACTGCCAGGCGGCCAGCCCACGCGGCGTGAGCTTCCACAGGCTGCGATGGCGCTTCCAGTACTCCGGGTCCGGCGTGGCACCCCCGCTGCTGCCCGGGGCACTGCAGTCCTCTTCCAGCCAGGCCATGCGACCCAGCTGATTCAGGGCCTCACGCTGCTGTGCCCAGACCTGCGGCAGGAACAGCACGTCCAGAGCGGCATAGTCACACTGCGCCTGACTCAGCGGACGCTTGAGCCAGTTGGAGCGCGTCTCTTCCTTGGGCACCGTGATGCCGGCCACACGTTCGACCAGACGCTGATAACCCATGGAGGCTTCGCCACCCGTGAGCCCTTCGGCGATCTGGGTATCGATCAGCGGTGCCGGCGCCACGCCCGCCCAGCGCAGGAAGACTTCCATGTCCTCGCCGCAGGCATGCAGCAGCTTGAGCGGCCCCTCAGGACCCAGCAGACGCTTGAGCGCGTCACTGACCGGCACCACCGTGGGGTCGATCAGGAAGATGCGCGGCGTCTTGCCATCCGCACCGGGCAGCTCACCATCGCGGGCCGCCATCAGCTGCACCAGTGCCGGAATCGGGAAGAAGGTGGACTCACGGATGAACTCGGTGTCCAGCGCCAACCAGTCGGCGCCCTCAAGTTCGGCACAGGCAGCGGCCAGCGCTTCGGGGGTCTCGACCCAGATGGCGTCGAAGTCTAGCTCTGACAGCAGTGCGGTGGCGGCGGATTGATCACTCATCTGCAAGAATATCTCATGGTGACTGGCTTGCCCGGGCAAGCGATAAATGAAGGGTGACGGGCACTCGCCAGACACCGGGCGGAAACGACGGCGGGCGTGGTGGTTCCTGACCACCACGCCCGCAGACGTGCTGCTGTTGTTGCCTTTCGGACGCTTTGCGTCAAGGACATGCCGCTGGCGAAACGCGATCGGGCGAACCCGACACGTTCAGATCTCGCCGAGGGTAAAGGGCAATCGGCCGCTGAAGGCACGACTCAGCGTACCACCATCGACATATTCCAGCTCGCCACCCATCGGCACGCCATAGGCCAGCCGTGTCAGCTTGAGGGGCTGCCCGCCATGCGCCACATCGCGAAGCTGCTCGGCGATGTAGTGCGCGGTGGCTTCACCCTCGACCGTCGGGTTGGTGGCCAGCACCAGCTCTTCGATCTGACTCTCGCGCACACGGGTTTCCAGCGCATCCAGACCGATGTCCTCAGGCCCGATGCCGTCCAGCGGTGACAGGTGGCCATGCAGCACGAAGTAACGTCCCACGTAGCCACCCGCCCCTTCGATGGCAAGCTGGTCCGCGGGGGACTCCACCACGCACAGCACTCGCTCATCACGCCGAGGACTCAGGCACAGCTGACAGATCTCTTCTTCCGTCAGCGTCCGGCAGCGCGCGCAATAGCCGACACGCTCCAGCGCCTCGCCGAGTACACCGACCAGCCGGTCGGCCCCCATGCGATCACGCTCCAGCAGATGCAGCGCCATGCGCTGTGCGGTACGCGGACCGACGCCCGGCAGCACGCGCAGGGCATCCAGCAGCTGATCGACCAGCGGCGAGAATCCCATCAGAACGGCATCTTGAAGCCGGCCGGAAGGTTGAGACCCGCAGTCGCCTCTTCCATCTGCTTCTTGGAATTGACCTCGACCTTGCGCACCGCGTCGTTGACGGCAGCGGCCAGCAGGTCTTCCAGCAGTTCCTTGTCCTCTTCCATCAGGCTCGGGTCGACCTCGACGCGCGAGACGTCATGGCGTCCGTTCATGGTGATCTTGACCATGCCGGCACCGGCTTCGCCCTGGACTTCGGCCTTGGCCGCTTCTTCCTGGACCTTCTGCATGCGCTCCTGCATTTCCTGCGCCTGCTTCATGATGTTGCCCATACCGCCTTTTCCACCAAACATGGCTCACCTCATCAATGACGTGTTGTACATGAACTAACGATAAATGCTGTCTGCCAGCCGCGCCATCTGGCATGGCTGGCGTGGGGGCACATGCCCGCAAGCACGTCCCCCCGGAATCCGGGAGCGTCACCGGTCGCGGTGACCGATGACGCTCGATCAGAAATTGTCCGGCTCGAAGGAGTTGACGCTTTCCTCGATCAAGCGCGCGCCCAATTGCTGCTCCAATGACTGGATATGCGGGTCAGCACGCAAGGCTTCAACCGCCCGCAGCTGACGCTCGCCCAGCAGTCGAATGCGTCGGCTGTGAGGTGTCTCGAGACCCTCCGGCAGCGGGCCGACATTGATCTCGAGTTCCCGCACCACGCCCTGTCCTGCCAGCGCCTTGTGAATGCGCTCCCGGTGGACATCCGCCATCATCGCGGACTGGGCAGGGTCCAGCCTCAGCTTGAGGTGCGTGCCATCGTCGTGCTCGACCAGACAGTGCGCCCCGATGTTGCGTGTGATGCCGCCAAGCCCCAGCGCCGGGAACAGCTCCAGCCACGCCGCGTGATTCAAGCGGCCATCACCACTCGGCGCATCGGATGGCGCAGGCGCTGATGCCTGAACCGGCGCGGGAGCCGCTGCCTCGACAGGCTTGGGCATGACCGGCTCAGACATGGCCGGCTCAGACACGACCGGCGCAGCAGGCTCTGGTTGTGATGGCGCTGACAATTCAGCAGACGTCGGCGCTGCTGTTTCAGCAGACTCCGGTACTGATGCTTCAGCGGGTTCCGGTTCCGGTTTCGGCTCCGGTTTCGGCTCCGGTTCCGGCTCCGGTTGCGCCGAACCAAAGGCGGCGCTCAGGCGTGACATCGCCGAGCTGGGCGCAGCGGCTGCCTGTGCGGGCGCAGCCACCGGCTCCGACGGCTGCGGCGCTTGCGCACCCGTGGCAGACATCGCCGGGGCTGGCTCGGCAGCCGGCGCTGACCCTGTCGCGGCCGATGTCTGGGGCTCATCTTGTGTCAGGTCGCGAAAGCCGGCATCCCGGGCGTCATGGGGAACGTCCTCCGTCGCCCAGGGGGGCGGCTCATCGGCCATCGGCGGCCGTGCTTCAGTCACCGGTGCGGCAGACTGCGCCGCGGCGGGAGCCGGGGCTTGCTGAACCGGTGCTTCTTGAACAGGAGCCTGCTGAACCGGAGCTTGTTGAACAGGAGCCTGTTGAGCCGGAGCCTGCGGCGCGGACGCCTGTGGTGCCGGGGCTTGAGCGGCGCCCTCCGGCTGGCCGGTCATCGGCAGCGGCGTCTGCGCCGGACGCGGCACGCCCTGCGGGCGGAAGGCCAGCATGCGCAGCAACGTCATCTCCAGCGCGGTGCGGGCATCCGGCGCATTGGCCATGTCGGCGCGCCCCTGCAGGGCGATCTGGTAATAGAGCTGCACGTCTTCGCCAGTGAAGCGGCTGGCCAGCGCCAGCAGTGCATCACGGTCACCATGGCCGTTGTCCAGCGCGCTCGGCACCATCTGGGCGATCGCCAGGCGATGGAAGACGGAGGCCATGTCATCCAGCACACCGCCATAATCCGGGCCCTGCTCGGCCAGCGTCGCGACCTCCGCCAGCAGACTCGCGGCGTTCAATTCCGCCAGACATTCCAGCAGCGCCAGCACATGACGGTGATCCAGGGTGCCCAGCATGGCGGCGACATCTTCGCGCCGCACTTGACCATGGCCGAAGGCGATCGCCTGGTCCGTCAGACTCATGGCGTCACGCATCGAGCCATCGGCGGCCTTGCCGAGCAACCACAGCGCGTCTTCCTCGAAGCTGACTTCCTCACGCCCGAGAATGTCGGTGAGGTGCTCGACCACGCGGACCGGCGGCATGTTCTTGAGCGTGAACTGCAGACAGCGCGACAGGATGGTGACCGGCAGCTTCTGCGGGTCGGTGGTCGCGAGCAGGAATTTCACGTGGGGCGGCGGCTCTTCCAGCGTCTTGAGCAGCGCATTGAAACTGTGGGTCGACAGCATGTGCACCTCATCGATGAGGTACACCTTGTAGCGTCCCTGGGTCGGGGCGTACTGGACGTTGTCCAAAAGCTCACGCGTGTCCTCGACCTTGGTCCGCGAGGCGGCGTCGACTTCGATCAGGTCGACGAAGCGCCCCTCGTCGATCTCGCGACAGGTGCCACACACGCCGCAGGGTCTGGAGCTGACACCCTCCTCGCAGTTCAGACACTTGGCGAGAATGCGCGCCAGCGTCGTCTTGCCGACACCGCGAGTCCCGGTGAACAGATAGGCATGGTGCAGGCGCCCCTGATCGAGGGCATTGACCAGCGCACGGCTGACATGCTCCTGACCGATCAGTTCGTGAAAATTGCGCGGGCGCCACTTGCGCGCCAATACCTGATAGCTCATTGAGCGAGGCATTCCTTGGGTGATCTGAAACATGAGCGGAAAGCCTGCACGACCCGGATAAGCGTCACCACCGACAGTCGACAGACGGAGACCGATGACGCGGCCTCGCTGAGAATGCGCTCATTCTAGCGACTTGCCGAGTGGCTTCAAAGCACGTAACCACTTGTGCAACGGGATTGCTGTCTCCAGGCCCGCATGACGGGCCCGACGGCGGAACATGACAGTCGAACATGACGATCAAGCATGAGGATCGCACACGGGTGTTGGTCATAAGCGCCGAACGCGGGTGTTGAACATAAGCGCCGAACGCGGGTGCTGGACGCAGATGTCGAACATAAGCGCCGAACAGGGAAGCCAAAGGCACAAGACGGACACGACAAGACGCCCGACAGGGCATGGCAACGTACAAAGGAGTCGATCAGGGGACTTGCGGGGGAACACGTAGACGTGGCATTTCAGGCATGCGGATCTTTGCTGCCCTGAAATGGAGGCGGCCCCATCAGCCACATCCCGGCACACGCGTCAGCCACTACCGTTGCTCCCTTCCGGGCCTGGCGGGGTTTGCAGCCTAGCATTGCGGGAGGACCAACAGGGCCACCACAGACATGATCAATCGGTGAACTACCGAGCCAATCGCTTGAACTTCAAGCACTTGGCGTGATCAAGGCGCACACTATAACAGCGTGTTGCCGCCCTCACAAGAGGGGATGTCGCAGCGCCTCAATCCCCCTTCCTCTCATCGCACGCCTCGCCGTCAGGTACCGGCGCACGCCTCCGGAAATGGCGCACCATCAGCGGTAGCGCCAGCATCAGTACGATCATGCGCAGAAGGTGATGAAAGGCGACGAAGACGGGATCGAGATCCAGCGCCACCGCCAGCAATGCCATCTCGCCGATCCCGCCCGGTGCCAGTGCCAGAAAGGCCACATCGCGCGGCACGCCCATTGCCTGATGGATCACTTCGGCGAAGCCACCCAGTACCGCAAGCGCGATCAGTGTCGCGATGCCCGATTGCCCCATCAACCCCGCCAGTCTGGCGGGTGAGAGCCCCTTGAAACGTGCCCCGATGGCGCAGCCCAGCACCAGCTGCATCACGTCCGTCCCCCATATCGGGGGCGCAAAGCGCACCACCTCGGCCAATGACAACGCCATCGCCACCAGCAATGGCCCCAGCAACGCGGCATTCGGCAAGCGCAGGCGCCTGCCCAGAGGCAACAGCAATGGCAGCGTCAGTACCAGCCACAGCCCGCTCACCGGCGGGTCGCCTGCCCCGTCCGCTCCACCGCCACCCTCCAGCAGCCAGTAGAGCGGCGGCAGGATGAGTATCACCAGCAGCACGCGCAGCGACTGGGCCACCGCGATACGCTGGGCATCGCCGCCACTGCGCTCCCCGATGATCACCATCGCCGTCAGCACCCCGGGCACCGAGGCAAACCAGGCACTGGTGGCATCGAAGCCGCAGCGTCGATACCAGGCGGCACAGGCCAGTGTCGAGGCCAGCACGCCGAGCAACAGCAATGTCCCCGACAGCCACCAGCTGGCAAGGTGCGAGACCAGCTCCGGCGACACTCGCGCTCCCAACGTCAGACCCAGCACCCCGAGAAACAGGCTGCGCAATCGCTCCGGCACGGCGAGTGTCAGCCCGGCCATGGCACCGAGCAGATTGGCGACCAGCGGCCCCAGCATCCACGCCAGCGGCATGCCGGTCAGCTGGAAGAGGCTGCCTCCCGCCACGCCCAGCGCCAGCGAGACCGCCAGCGATTTCCACTGATCGTTATCCACGGATGGAGTCCTGAAGCGCTGTCTGACAGCGCGCACGAACGAGATGAGTGACATTCCGACATCCTTGTCAGCGGCACGAGGGGAGCCTGTGATGGTACGCTAGCCACATGGCTTGTTGCCCTGATGATCCTACCGTGAATCGTGGTGCCTTCGGCAGCCACCTGAACGGGAATACCGTGCATCTCCCGGAGCCCGGATGACCCCCACGCAATCGACACCTTCCACCCCTTCCCGACAGACGCCGTCACTGCTGCTGGTGGAGGACGACGCGCTGCTCTCCAGTACCCTGCACAGTGTCTTCATCAGCGAGGGGCTCGACGTCACGCAACTGGCCGATGGCAGCGCGGCGCTGGCGCGACTCTCGCCAGGACAACCGCACGGCTTCGCGCTGGTCGTGCTGGATCTCAACCTGCCCGGCGCCTCGGGGCTCGAGATACTGGCCGCCCTGCGTGAGCACGATCGCCATACCCCGGTCCTGATTCTCACCGCCCGCGGTGCCATCGAGGATCGCGTACGCGGACTGGATCTCGGTGCCGACGACTACCTCGCCAAACCCTTCGTGCTCGATGAACTGGAAGCCCGCGTGCGTGCTCTGCTGCGTCGTCATGCCAATCATCAGGCCAGCCAGGCCACGCATCAGGGCCGGGCGCTCGAACAGCGACTGGTGGTGGGCAGTCTGGCCTTCGAGCCGCTGAATGGTCGCTTCCTGCTGGCCGAGGCACCGCTGTCACTGCCCCCGCGCGAGCAGCGTCTGCTTGGCTGCCTGATCCAGCACGCCGGTGAGCCGGTGGACAAGGCCCGCCTGACCCACGAGGCCTTCGGCGAGCAGGAGGCGGTCGGCGACAATGCCATCGAGGTCTATGTCCACCGCCTGCGCAAGCGCCTGGACGGCAGCGACGTCAGTCTGCGCACCATTCGCGGCCTCGGCTATCTGCTGGAACAGGCCCCGGCGGAGAGCCGGACTCCTTGAGCGCGCTCGACTCTCACCAGGCCACGGCATCCCCACAGCCACCACGCGATGCCCAACAGCCCGTCAGTCTCTATCGTCGTCTGCTGAGCTGGCTGCTGATCCCGCTGCTGGCCCTGGGTACCCTGTTGCTGGTGCAGGCCTTCCTGTCCGCGCGTGAAGCCGCGGACCGCGCCTATGATCGTCTGCTGGAAGCCTCGCTGGTGACCATCGCCGAGCAGGTCAAATGGCAGGATGGTCAGCTATGGCTCGACCTGCCGCCGGCAGCCCTGGAAATGCTGGCCACCGATGCCCAGGAGCGGGTCTTCTACAGCCTGGTGGACGCCGATGGCGAGCAGGTCACGGGCAACACGCGGCTGCCCGATGCACGAAGCGAGGCCGGCACACATGGCACGCGGGACGAGATGGCGGGACGCAGTGGCGAACTGGCCTTTCGCGACATCGCCTGGCAGGGGCAGGCACTGCGCCTGGGCACGCTAGATACCCGCCTCGGTGGCTGGGGTGATGACCCGCGTCATGGCCAACGCTTCAGCATTCGTGTCGCCCATACCCGCGAAGGGCGCGATGCGCTGACCCAGGAGCTGTATCGTGGCTCGCTGGTGCGCCTGGCAGGCATGGCCATTCTGGCCCTGATGGTGGTGCTGGTGGGCGTGCGCATGGCGCTTGCGCCCCTCACGCGGCTGCGGCGAGCCATCCGCGAACGCGACCCGCGCAGCCTGGCGGCCTTGCAGCTGACGCTGCCGCGCGAGCTTGAGGAACTCAAACATGCCCTCAATGAGCTGCTGTCCCGCATGCGCCGGGTCCGTGCCAATCAGGAGCGCTTCATCGGCGATGCCTCCCATCAGTTGCGCACGCCCCTGGCCGGTCTCTCCGCGCATGCCGAGCTGGCACTGCGCCAGCAGGACCCGAGCGCCTGGCACGCGGCACTGGAACAGATGCAGGCCACCGCCAGCCACACCGCCCACCTGGCCAATCAGCTGCTGTCGCTGACACGTCTCAACAATCCGGAAGTGCAACCTCCTCGGGTGCCGCTGGAGCTCTCGAGCCTGGTGCGCGACACGGTCAGCCGTCATTTCCTGCGCTGTGATCGCGCCGGTGTGGATCTCGGCCTCGAGATCGCGCCGGACATCGACCATGCCGCCTGGACGCCGGGTGTGGACTGGCAACTGCAGGAGGCGCTGGCCAACCTGATCGACAACGCCTGCAAGCATGGCGCGCGGGTAGTGACCGTGACGCTGAGCCGCGAGCACGCGATACCCGCCAGCGGAGAAGACGCGGCACGTGAATCGGCCACGCCAGGCCGTCTGCTCCTGAGCGTCGAGGATGATGGCCCGGGCATCACGCCGGAGCGGCGTCTGCTGGTGCTGCGCCCCTTTCATCGCCATGCCCGGGCAGACCAGCACCCGGCCGCCCAGCCGATGTCCGATGCCTCAGGCGGCCAGACACCCGAGCAGAGTGGCGCAGGGCTCGGGCTTGCCATCGTCGATGGCATTGCCCGCCACCACGATGCCCGGCTGTCATTGGAGGCCTCCGACCCTGCCCCCGCTGATGGCGCTCGGCCGGGACTGCGCGTGAGCTTTCACCTGCTGCCCTGCCCGCCTCCCGTGACCGCCACTGCACCAGCCTCACGCGAGGCATCGACCGGCCCCAAGGGGGATGCATGTTGAGAACGCACCGCTGCTGGGCCGCCGTGCTCACCGTCGTCGGGCTGGCCGTCGCGTCGTTGTGCTCGGCACAGGACACCGCGAGCTTCGACCCGCAACTCGATGAGCATCAGGCACTCTGGCTCAAGGCAGGAGAGCCCGTGGCCGCGCAGGCCGTCCAGTCCGGGGAAGAGGCGGATCTGGTGATCCATGCGGCGCTGGATCTGCCCGAGATTCGTCCGCTGCTGCAACGTTACAGCCGCGAACACCCCGGGATGCTGCTGCATTACGTCAATCGCTCCGCGCTGGCGCTGGAAGCCCGCTATCTGGCCGCCCCCCTGACACCTCGGGCCGACCTGATGATCTCCTCGGCCATGGGCCTGCAGTACCGTCTGGCCAATGGCGGCCATGCACGCCCGCTGCAAGCCGCGAACCTGACAGGCTGGCCCGAGAGCTCACGCTGGCGCAATGAGCTGTTCGCCATGAGCTTCGAGCCCATCGTGATGGTGGCGCGCCGCGATGCGCTGAAACGTCTGGCCGACAGCGAAGGACTGCGCGACCCTCGCGATGCCCTGCGCAGTCATCGGGATCTCTGGCATCTGCTGGAGACACGCCGGGAGCTGCTGCGCGGTCGCGTGATCACCTACGACCCGCGTCGCAGCGGCTCCGGCTTCACCTATGCCGTCTCCGATGCCCGTCAGTCGCCTCGCTACTGGACACTGGTGCGCGCCATGGGTCAGGCCGATGCACGGCTGGTGACCACCACCGGCGCCATGCTCGAGGCACTGGCCAACGGCGAGGTGGATATCGCCTACAACCTGGTCGGGCCCTATGCCATCTCCTTTGCCCGCGCGCACCCTGAGCTACTGGTGATCGTGCCGGAAGACTACGTGCTGATTCAGCGCCGACTGGCGTTCGTGCCGCGCCAGGCGCCGCATGGTGATGCCGGCGAGGCATTTCTGGACTGGTGGTTGAGTCTTGAGGGCCAACAGGCGGTGGCCAGTGACAGCGATCTGGGCGCATTGCATCCCGAGGTGAGTGGTGACGGCAGCGCGCGTGATCTGCGTGAACGTCTCGGCAACGCGCTGCGCCCCATCGAGATTGGCCCCGGCCTGCTCGCCACCCTCGACAGGCTCAAGCAGGCCAGCTTCCTGAGCCGCTGGGCGCTGGAGTTTCGGGCCCCGGCGCCCGGGCCCAGGTCTGGCTCTGAGCCTGACTCTGAGTCTGAAACCAGGCCTGCGCCTGAGACTCAAGCAACACCGGCCTCACCGGCAACGCTCGACGACTAGCGGCCGCCGCCATCCCCCCCGTCGCCGTCCGTCGCGTCGGGCGCGGATTCGCGCAACCCGGCATCTTCACGGCCGCCCACGCCGGTGGTCGGCTTGCGACGAGCGATCAAGGCGCCGCCCTCACGATGTTCGCTGCTTGACGGTGCGTCTCCCGTCTCGGCTCCAACGCTTTCCGGCGAGCCGCTGGCCGCTCTGAGCGGCTCGCCCGTGGCCGCTCGCTGCTCGATGAGACGCTCGGTGCCATCCTGACGATGCAGCCAGACATCCATCTGCTGGAAGGCCACCTTGAGACCGTTCTCGCGGAAGCGTGCATCGACCCAGCGATTGATCTCGTCTGTCGCATACAGACGGTCAGTAAGGTCGTTGACGTAGATGCGCAGCTCGAAGCCGAAGTTGTCCTTGTTGTAGCTCAGACAGAACACCAGAGGCTCCGGGTCCTTGAGCACCCGCCTGTTCTCCTGGGCGGCCTGCATCAGCAGGCGGTGCGCCAGATCCAGATCACTGCCATGGGCGACGCCGAAGTTGAGCACCACCCGCGTCACGTTGTCCGAGAGTGACCAGTTGATCAGCTGGTCGGTCACGAACACCTTGTTGGGAATGATGATCTCCTTGCGGTCGAAATCCGTCACCGTGGTGGCACGGATACGGATACGACTGACCGTCCCGTGCAGATTGCCGATGGTGATGGTGTCGCCGATGCGTACCGGGCGCTCGAACAGGATGATCAGACCCGAGATGAAGTTGGCGAAGATCTCCTGCAGACCGAAGCCCAGGCCGACACTCAACGCCGCCACCAGCCACTGCAGCTTGTCCCAGCTGACGCCCATGCTGCCCAGTGTCATCACGAAGCCCGTCGCCATGATCACGTAGGACAGCAGCGAGGTGATCGCATAGCTCGACCCCTGCTTGAGTTCGAGCCGCGACAGGATCGAGACCTCCAGCAGGCCCGGCAGGTTGCGCGCCATCATCACCGCGACCCCGAGAGTGACCAGCGCCGCGATCAGATCCGCCAGCGAGATGGGGGTCGCGGAATCTCCCTCGGCCGAGGCGGCGATCTCCCAGACCACGACGCTGTCCAGGTAGCTGAGCACATTGAGCAGATCCGCCCAGACCAGATAGAAGATGAACATGAAGCTGATGACCAGAATCAGCTTCGACAGGCGCAGCGACTGGGAATTGACCTGCTCCATGTCCAGCGGCGGCTCCTCGACCACCTCGACGCCGCCCTCCGCGCCTTCCTGCACCTGGGCTCGCCGACGCGCCACGGCACGTCGATACGCCAGACGGCGCGCCGCGACTGCCAGCCCGCGCACCACGGTGGCCTCGACCAGAATCCAGGCACCGAACAGGAACAGCGTGGTGATGAAGCGGCCACTGAGGCGCAGTGCCGTGTACTCATACCCCAGGCAGATCAGCACGCCCAGCGCCACCGGCACCATGGCCATGGCCAGCCCCAGAATCAGGCGGAACAGCTTGAGACCGAAGAACGGCACATGCGCCAGGATCAACCGCGAGAGACAGAAGCTCATCGCGCATAGCCCCGAGAACAGGATCAGCAGACCCAGCGGGCGCTCCAGCAGATTGAGATCCGCCTCGCTGATGATGTTGGTGGTCAGGATGACCGGCAGCAGCGCGCAGCCCAGCCACCACAGATGGCGGCGCAGCTCGGCCACGTAGTTGGCGGGCCACTGGAAATGACGCTCGGCGACGCCGTCCTTGACCAGCAGGCGCCGGAAGATGGCGAAGATCCCCCATGCCAGCGCCAGCTTGAGCAGTGCCTGGCCCAGCGCCCACAGCATGACGCCCTCCCCCAGCGACAGCACGCTGCCGATCAGTGCCAGCGCGAGTGCACCGGGGATCGCCAGCATCACGTTGAGCAGGATCGCCCGCGGAGTGTGCAGCTGGGTGTCCTGCTTGAGGCGGCCTATCTGGGCATGCAGGTCCGCCAGGCGCGATCGGATGTGCGAGCGCTTCCAGGTGATGAAGATCAGCAACAGCAGCCCCGGCAGCGCCACCCACAGATCATTGAGCTGGAAGCCCTTGGACAGCCCCGCCACCACGCCGCGCCATACGGTGGGCTTGAGCTCGTCCGCCAGCATTTGTGGAGTACGCGACAGCCAGTCCAGGTCCAGAGGCTTGCCGTTGGCGACCCAGAAGAGCTGCTCCTCGATGGTCTGACGCAGACGTCCGGAGACTTCGAGCAACTGCTGCTGGTTGAGCTGCAGATCAATGGCGCGCGCCAGCAGGCTGTCATATTCCTTGTCGAGCTTGTCGACCAGCTCCTTGCGGGCCTCCAGCTGGCGAGTCAGCGCCTGACGCAGCTCGGAGCTGACCGTCTGGGCATCGGCGTTGCCGCCGGGGCGCTCCAGCGCGGCGCTTTCGCTCAGCACTTCGCTTTGCAGATAGTGCGGAATGTCCGCGAGCTGTTCGCGCACCTTGTTGAGTTCGAACTGCTTGAGGCGCAGATCGGCGATCTCTTCCTTCAGGTCCTGACGCACGTCGACCTTGGGCAGATGACTCTGTTGCTCACGCAGGATACGGGCCAGCAGCACGCTGCCCTTGATGGCCTCGATCTGCTCGCTCATGGTGCGCTCGACCTGGGTGACGCGATCCAGCTGGGTGCGCACCTCGAGACCATCGCGGATCACGGCGTTGACGCGATCCGTGATCGCCAGCAGCTGGCTGCTGAGTTCACGGTTGCGACTCAAGACCTGCTGGAAGATGGGGTTGCTGGCAAGCTCGGCATTCTCGCCGCTGGTGGCCTCCGCGATGGTCTGCTCGGACTGGTCTCGTCGCTTGGCGTTGACCAGGCTCTGCACCACCTTGAGGTCCTGCTCGAGAGTCTCGATACGCCGGCTGTAGAGCGTCTTGCGTACCTGCGCCAGCTCTCGCAGCTGCGAACTAGAGTTGAGCTCGGTGTGGCTGAGCTCGCCACGTGCCTCGGCCAGGGCCAGACGCGCCTCCAGCAGGTCTCGGCCCGTGCCGGTCAGTGCCTGGCTGTCGCTGCCGGAGAGCTGGGTCTGCAGGCGCTGCACCTGCTGCTGGGCATCCGCCAGGGTCGAACGAGAGCGCTCCGGCAGACTCTGGGCATTGATGAGGCGCCGATTGGTACTCGCGAGCTTGTCCTGCAGGCTCTGGAGCTCGTCCAGGATACGCGTCATGCGCGCATCCAATGCCTCCACCGATTCCTCGGCGAGACTCGCTTCGTCGAGCTGACTGGTGCTGTCGCGAGGCAGGCTCGCCAGCGCTGCCTGGGCCTCGGCCAGATCACCCGGCGCCGTCTTCACCTCGGCCTTGATGTCCTTGAGGTTGCTGTTGGCCTCACCGAGATCATCGAGTACCGTCAGGGTTTCCTTGAGATCCGCGATCCGCTGGCGTGTCTCCGCGTCAGGCTTCTCGACGCTCTGCAGGTCCTCCAGCTGGCCCTGCACATCGCTGCGCTCCACGACGGCCTGTGCCATGCCGGGCAAGGCGCACAGCAGCACGACAAGCATCATCACGATCCATCGCGTCGTCGCTCTCAAGGAATTCATGCCTGACACATCCATCTCCTCACCCGCATCGTTACCAGAGGCAGACCTCTCGGGGTCCACGATGCCTGCATTGTCAACTGAGCCTCAGTCAGGCGCAATCGCTCCGACACCTCCCCGCCAAGCGCACCATGGGGATGTGAGCGGCAGGCGACAGAGGTGTCGTCGGTTGCCAGCTGGCACCCCACGCCTGCCAGCCAGTAGAATGGCAGACTTGTCATGATCGTTGCCCCATAATGCGCTGCTCGTCTCTTGCGGTGTTACAGACAGGATATTTCCATGCTTCTCTGCCCTACCTCCACCGGCTCTCGGCCAGTCGCGGCATGCCTGTCCGGAATGCTGGCGTCAGCGCTGCTGACCTGCGCCCCACTGGCCAGCGCAGACGTGCCCTACACCATGGACAGCCAGGGCCGCGTGGTACTGGCCAATGGCCAGCGCTTCACGCCCCGAGAACTGGGGATGACTCCGGCCCAGGCGCGTGCAGGGGCACGCAAGAGCGATCCACGTCGCACGCCTATCTATACGCAGCCCGCACGTGGCGGCGCAGAGCTGGCGGCGAGTGATGACGCCCCTGCCACCGTGGAAGGTCAGGAGAGTCAGGGGCAGGACAGCCTGGCTCAGAAACGTGCCGAGGAGCGGGTGGTGCTCGAGGACGATGCCGAGAGCAATCCCCTGGCCATCACCGCCTACAAGCGCAACTATCTGCTGCCCTGGGCCTACAACTCGACCCCGAATGAGAGCAGCTTCGCCCAGGTGACCCGTGAAGGCGAGGTGGACAACACCGAGGTGAAGTACCAGCTCAGTCTCAAGGTCGGGCTGGTGAATGACATCTTCGATGACAATGGCGACCTGTACTTCGCCTATACCCAGCGCAGCTGGTGGCAGGCCTACAATTCCGATGCCTCGGCGCCGTTCCGCGAGACCAACTACGAGCCGGAAGCCTTCCTTCAGTTCGACAATCGCTATGAACTGCTGGGCTGGACCAACACGCGCAATCGCATCGGTTTCGCCCATCAGTCCAACGGGCGTTCCGACCCGCTGTCGCGCAGCTGGAACCGGGTCTATGCCGACATGATGTTCCAGAATGGCGACTGGGCCGTGGCGATCACGCCGCATTGGCGCGTGCCGGAGGAGTCCGATGAGGACGACAATCCGGACCTCTACAACTACATCGGCTACGGCGACATCACCGTGGGCTATACCGCGGATCAGCACGAGTTCACCTGGATGGTGCGCGGCAACCCCTCCAAGGGCAATTTCGGCAACCAGCTGGATTACTCCTTCCCGCTGTTCGGCAAGGTGCGCGGTTACGTGCAGTACTACCACGGCTATGGCGAGAGCCTCATCGACTACGACCACAGCGTGAACCGCCTGGGGCTGGGCTTCTCGATCAACACCTTCTTCGCCGGCCTGCCAGAGACCTGATCTTCGGCCAGCGCGCCTCTCACGGGCCGCCGAGCCATGATCCCCTCGCCACGCAACGGGCAGCCCAGGCTGCCCGTTGCGTCGTTTCAGGCCGTGCAGACAGGATTCATCCTCCCTGATCCAGATCAACGAATGCGCCTCGGCTCCCCCCGATATCATCATCCAGGCATTGCCAGCCCTTGTGTTTGTTCCCGGTGGCCCCAAGGATTTGTTCATGACCAGACAAGACGCAGGCAGGAATCGCTGCGACCTGAAAAGGTCATGCCCTGCCGCCAGCGGCGCCCCAGGGAAGACTGAGTTCGAGAGTCATGCGCGCCCTCTGGCGCTCACAATTCACGAAATCTGATTCGACACACGGGAAGGAGACACAACATGGCCATGCAGAAAATCGGTGATCATACGACCACAGCCAATTCAGCCACCGGTGCCAACACCGAGCAGCTGAAGGAAGACCTGCGTCATCTCTCCCAGACCGTCGAGGAACTGCTGCACGCCTCGGCCGAGGACTCCCGCGAGAGCATGAAGGAAGCGCGTGCCCGCGCCCAGTCCCGCCTGGAAGCCACTCGTGCCCGACTGAGTGCCCAGGGTGACCGTCTGGCCGCCAGCGCGCGTGAATCCGCGGACTGCGCTGACCGCTACGTGCACGACAACCCGTGGACCAGTGTCGGTATCGGCGCTGCCGCCGGTGTCGTCATCGGCATGCTGCTTGGCCGTCGCTGATGCAGGAGCAAGGGCCGGTTGAACGCGTACTTGGCGCCATCCGTCGTCTGACCGCGAGCCTGGTGGAGAGTGGCGAGACGCGTCTGCGTCTCGCCGTGCTGGAGCTCGAGGAGGAACGCGAACGCTTGTTCGTGATGCTGCTGCTGTCAGGTATCGCCCTGATGCTGATCTGCTTCGGTATCGGCCTGGCGATCCTGCTGGTGGTCGTGGCCTTCTGGGATACCCATCGCCTGCTGGCCATCGCCTTGAGCGGCGGTATCCTGCTGGCACTGGGCGGATTGATCGCCTGGCGGGTCAAGGTGATCGCTTCCCAGCGCAGCCTGCTGCGCTCGACGCTCAGCAATCTGAGCCGCGACAGCGACAGCCTCAAGGACGTCCGCGCCGACGCACTGGAACGCCAGCGCCAACGCGAAAACCTCTGATGCCCCCCGCCTGCCAGCCCCTGTAAAGGAGGCGAGATGAGTTCTTCCAGACAGTCCCTCGCGCAGCGTGAGCCGGCACTGCCCCCCTCAGGGGGGAACGGTCGCCGGCAAGCGCATTCGCGCGATGCCAGGCGTGCGGAACTCGAAGCACGCATCAGCCAGCAGCGCCTCGACGTCAGTCATGCGATGCGTGACCTCAAGGAGGCAACCGCCCCCATCGACCGTGGCTGGGCCAAGGTGCAGCAATACCGTGGCCCATTGGTTCTGGTGGGCGGCCTGATTGCCGCGCGGGGAGGTTTCCGGCCAAAGAAGGGCCTGAGCCTGATCAAGCGTGGCCTGATGGGCTGGGTGATGATTCGCCGCCTGAGAATACTGTTCGACAAGTGATCACGATACATACCGAAAGCCCCGCCACCTGGCACTCAGGTCGCGGGGCTTTTTTCGTCGCACGTCTCGATATGCAGCGGGCAGGCGTTGCCCGGGATGACTCAGGCGCCGCGACTGTCGCGCTTGAGCAGATGGATGCCCAGATAGAGAGCCGCGAAGATCAGGCCCAGCACGGCGCCAAAACCGAAGACATGGCGGCCATCGCCGGGCAGGAACTCCAGGAAGGAGGTCAGGAACTGGCCCAGGAAGATCGCCATCGTCAGATAGGAGAGATTGCGTCCACGCACCAGTGCGTGGCTGCGCTCCACCGTCATGTGGTTGAGCAGCGGAATCGAGAAGCCGAAGCCCATCCCGGCCAGCACGGCACCCGCGCTCATCACCCCCATGTTCTCGGCCTGCTGGAAGACGAACAGGCTGGCGGCATACAGCACGAAGGCCAGTGCCAGCGTCGGCATCTCGCGCAAGGCACGTGAGACCTTCGGCATCCACATCGCCGCCACCACCGCGACCATCGAGATCGCCGCCAGGAAGATGCCGGTCGAGGCCTCGTTCAGCCCCAGCAGGTTCAGGCGCTTGGGCAGCATGACGATGGCGGTGAAGAACAGCGTCATGGCCATGGCCGCCGCCAGATAGACACTGGTGAGCGAAGCGGACAGCGCCTGCTGGCCCGACTTGCCAACCGTTTCATCAGGGGATGCAGGTGACTGCCTGGGCACCATCATCCACAGCATGGCCAGCAGCAACCAGGCCAGCAGGTAGAGCAGGAAAGGCAGCTGCCAGGCGATGCCCGCCAGCACGCCACTGACGAACAGGAAGATCACACCGCCAAGTTCGATGGACATGCCCTGCTGGGCAATCATCTTGAGTCGCGCATGGCCGTGATACCACTCGGAGATCAGCGTGGTGCCGCCCGCCATCACGACCGCAGTGACGCCCCCCAGCAGGATACGATCGGCGAACACGGCGACGGTGCCTTCCAGCAGTGCCCCGCCCGCCCCCAGCAGACCATACAGGAACAGCCCGCCAGTCAGCGCGCGATAGGCCCCGAGGCGGTCGATCATGCGTCCGGCGATAGGCGCAAACAGCACCGCACCCAGCGACGGCAGGGTGATCAGCCAGCTGGCATGGCTCTCCACCTGCAAGGCGGCCGCGATATTCAGAAGCCCCGGTGCCACCACGGTACCCACCATGATGGTCAGGCAGGCGACCGCCAGCAGCGTGAAACGCCCGCCGCCAGAAAGTGATCGAGAGGTATCGCGCGTATCCTGCGCGATACCTCGGGAAGTTGATGTCGTCATATCGGCTCCACTCGGAAACAGGGCCCTCTTGCCAGCCACTGCCTCGCCGCGCCCTCCTGGCTTGTGAGACACGAAAGCCGGGAGGGCGCGAGAGGAAGAAAGCTGACGGAGGGAGGCTTGGCAGGTCCCCAGACTAATGAGCGAGCATTGATAATAGAAATGACGATACTTGATATGACTTATACTTTCTGGACATCAATCAACTGACGAGAGCTGCCATGGAACTGCGCACACTGAGAACCTTCGTTTCCGTGGCGACGCACCGGAGCTTCTCGGCCGCCGCCCGCGAGCTGCACACCGTTCAGCCTGCCATCAGTCGCCAGATCGCCGATCTTGAAGCCGAACTTGGCGTGAGTCTGTTGTGGCGCAATACGCGGGAAGTGCGAGTGACGGCACCCGGCGAGGCGTTGCTGGAAGAAGCGCAGCGCATGCTGGCGCTGGAGGCACAGGCACGCAAGCGCGTGGCGATGGCCGCCAGCGGCCAGACCGGCACGTTGCGCATCGGCTACATGAGCTCGGCCTGCGCAAGCTTCGTTCCCGGCCTGATGCGCGACTTCGCCGCCAGCCACCCCGAGGTCAGCCTCACCTTGCATGAGATGAGCGCCCAGCAGCAGCTGGATGCCTTCGCGCGTGACGAGATCGACCTCGGCCTGTCGCGTCCGCTGCCCATCGAGCAGCGCGATACCCTGACGGCTCTGCCGGTCTACGAGGATAGGCTGATGGCGGTGATACCCCAGGGCCATCGTCTGGCGCACCGCAAGCGGCTCACCCTGAGCGAGCTTGCGCAGCAGGACTTCGTGCTGTTTCAGCGCACGCAGGCGACGGGGCTATTTGATCAGATCATCAGCGCCTGCGGCGATGCCGGCTTCTCGCCGCGCCTCCAGCGCCAGCCGGCCATGATGCAGACGCTGCTCAGTGAGGTCGCGGCCGGACTGGGAGTCGCCATCGCGCCCGGCTGCATCCGCCGTCTGCAGTGCGATGGCTGTCAGTTCATTCCCCTGCGTCCGGCGCTCGGGGCGATACCATTGGAGCTTCACTATCCGACCACACCGGGCCGACCGGTGACCGAGGCCTTCGTCGCGCTGGTCGAGCAGCGCCTGCCCGCCATCCGCCAGCAGATGGCATGAGACGCGGCCAGTGGTGAGAACGTGCTGGTCAGCAGTTCAGCCCGCAGGCCACCGCCGAGGACCACGCCCACTGGAAGTTGTAGCCGCCAAGTTCGCCGGTGACATCCAGCACCTCACCGATGAAGGCCAGCTGCGGGAGATCGCGCACGCTGAAGTCCTTCTGCGAGATGGCATCGGTGACCACGCCGCCCATGGTGACCTCGGCGGTGCGCCAGCCTTCGGTGCCCGCCGGCTTGAGCTGCCAGTGGTTGAGCGCCTTGGCCAGCTGCTCGAGACGCGCATTGGAGAGCTCGGCGAGACTGCGCTCGCTGATGCGGCCGGCATCGGCGTCCTGCCACTCGACCAGCGACTGGGCGAGACGCTTGGGCAGGCGCTCGCCAAGCCAGGGACCGATCTGGCGCTTGGGATGCTGCTCACGCAGGGCCAGCAGCTCGGCGTAGGCGTCCACCCCCGGCAGCAGGTCGATGTCCAGTGGCTGACCGGGCGTCCACCAGCTGGAGGCCTGCAGCATCGCCGGGCCGGAAAGCCCACGGTGGGTGATCAGCATCGGTTCGCGATACTGGCCCTTGCCGGCGGTGACGCGGACGTCACAGGCAAGCCCGGACAGCGGCGACAGGCGCTCCTTCCACTGCGAGGTCAGCGTGAACGGCACCAGCGCGGCATAGGTCTCGGTGACCTCGAGCCCGAACTGGCGCGCGATATCATAGCCAAAGCCTGTCGCGCCCAGCGTCGGGATCGACATGCCACCGGTCGCCACTACCACCCGCCCTGCCGTATGCGTGCCGTTGCTGGTCTCGACCCGCATGCCCTCACCCGCACGCTCAAGCGAAGTGATGCGCGTGTTGAGACGAATCTCCGCCCCGGCCCACTCGCACTCCGTCATCAGGATCGCCAGCAGATCCTTGGCGGAATCCGCGCAGAACAGCTGCCCCGGCTTCTTCTCGACATGCTCCAGCCCGTGACGCTCCACCAGCTCGAGAAAGTGATGCGGCGTGTAGCGCTTGAGTGCCGAGATGCAGAAGTGCGGATTGCGCGAGAAGAAGTTGGACGGCCCGGCATCCAGGTTGGTGAAATTGCAGCGCCCGCCACCTGACATCAGGATCTTCTTGCCGGCCTTGTTGGCGTGGTCCAGCACCAGCACGCGCTTGCCCTGATAGCCCGCCGTGGCGGCACACATCAGGCCTGCCGCGCCTGCGCCGATGATGATGACGTCGTATGTGGCCATGCTGGAAACCTCGTGCAACAAGAAGAGAAAGACGGTGCTGAAACGCCGAGTGCTCGAGTAGAGGCACCGTGGTGGCCCGACTGTGCCAGACACCGGCCGCGCAGTTTACCAGAAGCCACGCCCGGTTTCGGGCTCCCGCCGTCCCCTGACAACATGCGGAGCGCGGATTGGCCATCTCGTCAGGTTCTGTCGTGTCTCGCTGGACATGACGTCAAGCCAAGAGCCTGCTCACCTCACCTGTCACATTCCGGCATGCAGCCCCAGTCCGAGAGCCGCCGACAGACCGATACCGGCCGCCATGAGCAGGCCGCCCAGGGGGCGCCGACGTTTCATCTGCCACCACATCCACAGGCCAGTCAGCCCCCACAGCACCATCACGCAGGCCATGACATCCACGACCACGGCCCACAGCCACTCCAGCACGCTGCTCTTGTAGCCATGCTGCTTGTGCAGATGCGTCAGGGTTTCGCCAAGCCCCGCGCCGGGCTGGACCTGCCCGACGGGCTGGCCCTTCAGCTTGCCTGAATACAGGTCCAGCTGGGCAGTGAAGCGCTGGCCGCTGCCGTCCTCCAGTGTGAAGTCGAGCGTCCCCTTGCCATTGAGCGGCTGACGTTCACTGGCGCCGATCGCCTCGCGAAGACGGGCCTGCTGACTGACCAGTGGCACCGCCAGTGGCGAGGTGTCAGGAAGCGTCAGGGTCTGGCCGGCCAGCGGCATGCGAGCAGGACGAGCCGACGCATTTCCCGCGGCGTTTTCCTGCATGGCGATGCGCCGCCCCTCACCGTGGGAAAGATCCACCATGTAGCGCTGACGCATGTCCGCTCCCCGGGAATCCAGCAGCAGAGACAACGGCGCCCCTTCGAGCGCCTGCGGATCAACCAGCGTGAATTCGTGACGCCCCGAGGAGACTCGGTTCATTTCCGCCACGGTGGCCACGGCCAGAGCCTGGGCATCCACCGGGCCCAACGCGGCGCGTTGCAATGCCTCGGACGACAAGGGTGTCTGCTGGATGTCGCGATACAGACCGGGATGGTTCATCAGGAAGGCGCTCACGCCATACAACAGCACGAAGGGCACCAGCGCGACGCCGCAATACAGATGCAGAGAGCGGATCCAGGGATTGAGTCGCTGCGCCAGGGTCTTGCGCCGCCCTCGCTGACGGGGGGTGTCCTGACGCATGGAAGTGGCGCGCGAGGCGGGCCGTTGAGCGGGGGCACCGGGTGCGACATCTGACATGATGACTCTGTTCCTGGGGTGAGCGACGACAAGGTGGATGCACACGCCTTCGCGCGGGTGCGATCAAGAGGCGCAGATGATAAGACAAATACACCTCATCGGCGAATGATTCTCACATGCAGTCACATCGCGCAATCGAATGGCGCGGATCGTCGACGCCAGATGGCAGATCGCCCCCGCTGCCAGGGGCAACGGGGGCGATCAGAGCGGCGATTTCACGCCAGGGAGCAGACGTGCTCGCTCAGACGATGACGCCCTGGCTGCGCAGGTAGTCATCGTAGGTGCCGGAGAAGTCGACCACACCCTCGGCATTCAGCTCAATGATGCGCGTGGCCAGCGAGCCGACGAATTCACGGTCGTGGCTGACGAAGATCAGCGTGCCCGGATAGTTTTCCAGCGCGAGGTTGAGTGCCTCGATGGACTCCATGTCCAGGTGGTTGGTCGGCTCATCCATCACCAGCACGTTGGGCTGCTTGAGGATCAACTTGCCGAACAACATGCGGCCCTGCTCACCACCGGAAAGCACCTTGACCGACTTCTGGATGTCGTCATTGGAGAACAGCATGCGGCCCAGGGTGCCACGCACGACCTGTTCGCCCCCACCGGTCCACTGCGACATCCAGTCGTAGAGGCTCATGTCGTTGGCGAAGTCATGGGCGTGGTCCTGCGCGTAGTAGCCGACTTCCGCGGCGTCGGTCCACTTCACTTCACCGGCATCCGGGTGCATCTCGCCGACCAGGGTGCGCAGCAGCGTGGTCTTGCCGATACCGTTCGGGCCGATGATGGCGACACGCTCACCGGCGGCGACCGTGAAGCTGAAGTTCTCGAACAGGGTGTTGCCATCGAAGCCCTTGGCGAGCTTGTCGATCATCACCGCGTTGTTGTGGACCTTTTTGGTCTGCTCGAAGCGAATGAACGGGCTGACGCGTGAGGACGGCTTGATCTCGTTGAGCTGGATCTTGTCGATCTGCTTGGCACGCGAGGTCGCCTGCTTGGCCTTGGAGGCGTTGGCGGAGAAGCGGCTGACGAAGGACTGCAGCTCGGCAATCTGCGCCTTCTTCTTGGCGTTGTCGGCCTGCAGCTGTTCACGCGCCTGGGTGGCGGCGGTCATGTACTCGTCATAGTTGCCCGGGAACAGACGCAGCTCACCGTAATCCAGGTCCGCCATGTGGGTGCAGACACTGTTCAGGAAGTGACGGTCGTGCGAGATGATGATCATGGTGCTGGAGCGCGCGGTCAGCACGCCTTCCAACCAGCGGATGGTGTTGATGTCCAGGTGGTTGGTCGGCTCATCGAGCAGCAGGACGTCAGGATCGGAGAACAGCGCCTGTGCCAGCAGCACGCGCAGTTTCCAGCCCGGCGCGACTTCACTCATCGGCCCGAGGTGCTGCTCGATGGGGATGTCGAGGCCCATCAACAGCTCACCGGCACGCGCTTCGGCGGTATAGCCGTCCAGCTCGGCGAATTCGACCTCGAGGTCGGCGACCTTCATGCCATCTTCCTCGCTCATCTCCGGCAGCGAGTAGATGCGGTCACGCTCAGCCTTGACCACCGCCAGGCGCTCGTGACCCATGATGACGGTGTCGAGCACCGTGTATTCCTCATAGGCGAACTGGTCCTGACGCAGCTTGCCCAGACGGGTGTTGGGCTCGAGCATGACGTGGCCACCGGACGGCTCAAGATCGCCGCCGAGAATCTTCATCATGGTCGACTTGCCGCAGCCGTTGGCGCCGATCAGGCCATAGCGATTGCCACGACCGAATTTGGCGGAGACGTCTTCAAACAGCGGCTTGGCACCGAACTGCATGGTGAGATTGGCGGTAGAGATCACGAGGGAATATCCGTTTGGAATGAAAAGGTGGGCGGTGACGAAGCGTCACGCTGGCGCCGGATGATACGGGGTCTGGAATCGCGGTCCGTCAGGCATCAGCCACGGAAGAAGACTTCCAGCAGGTGATAGCCGAACTTGCTCTTCAGCGGCCCCTGCAGGGTATTGAGCGGGCCCTTGAAGATGGCGCGATCAATGCCGCCGACCATCTGGCCGGGGCGCACTTCGCCCAGGTCACCGCCCCGCTTGCCGGAAGGACAGGTGGAGTGCTTCTTCGCCAGCTTCTCGAACGGCTGGCCGCGCTCCAGTGACTGCTTGAGACGCTGCGCCTCGGCCTCGGTCTTCACCAGAATGTGGCGTGCCATGGCAATACGAGCCATCTCATATCCTCTTGCAAGCGAATGCGTGCCTGTCTTCTCCCGGTTCGCGTTCTGTCCCTCCGAGGTGCCGTCCTGTCAGCGACGACCTGCGACAACAGGCGCATGACGAGGGACATGGCGGGAGGCCAGACGAAAGATGAGGGAGACAACAGCCAACAAGGTGAATCTGAAGGCGGGCATGATAACAGCTCAGGAAGACAGACGCTGCAGTGCGTGTTCGCAGCCGCTTCTGACAGGCGAGCCTCCGGTAACGCCAGACGCAGGCGCGGAGATCGAGACCCGTCTCGCGCCATCAGGTGTTGCCGGGAGATCTCGGAGCGTCACACCGAAAGAAGGAGGGGGGGAACTGGCGACACGCAGATGCCTGACAGGACATGCGCGTCAGAGACTCACGCATGTCCTGCCAGGCATCTACGCGGGCCGGGAAAGGCAAGGTTCCAGCCCATGCCATGTTCCCGGCCACTTGCTCACGCCTTCCCCGTCATCTTGCGCCGTCTTTCTAGAGCAGGCCGGCCTGGACATCATCCTGTATGCCCTGAAGGCCGACATCGTCGCTCATCGGCGCCTCCTCATCATTGGAGACCGGAATCGCGTCGCCGTCCTCGAGCATGCTCATCATCGCGAGTGCATTCGGTGAGCCAGCCGGAGCCACATCCGGATCACGCGTGATCTGGAAGGACGCCAGATCCTGTGAACCGCCATTGAAGGTGATACGCAACACCTGCACCCCCTCCTCCAGGTCCAGCGTCAACGAGGGGCCATCGACATAGACTCCCCAGGCGCCGGAATTGGGCAGCGTGCCACTGGCCTCGTCATAGAACTCGCCATTCTTCTCCACCGAGGCCGTGATGCTGCGCCCATTGTCAGGAGCGGAGGTGACGAATGACAGCGTGTGAGCGCCGGCCTGCTCGACATCGATGGTGTACTCAAGCCATTCACCATCCTCTACCCAGCCTATCGCTTCCCCCTCACCGACGATATCCACCGGTGTATCGCGATAGTTCGAGCCGAACTGAGCGCTGGAGAGCTCGTTGTAGGCCTCCCCTTGCCCGCCTTCATCAAAGTTGACGGCATCGAGGCTGAGTCCCTCATCCGCCTGCACCTGCCAGGGGATGCCTCCCGCATTGAAGGCCTGCTGACCATCAAGGGAGAGCGAGAATCCCTGCAGGTCCATGGAACCGCCATTGAAGGTCAGTCGCAGCACCTGCTCTCCAGCCTCCAGGGTCACCTGGGCGGTCTCGGTACCCACGAAACTGGTCCAGCTACCGGTCGGTGATACCCCTACCGGTGTGGCGCTGGCGTACGGGGCGTCGGCCTCCTTGGCAAAGGTTGCGGTAATGCTGCGCTGCCCTCCCCCCGTGACTCCCAGGGAAGCCAGGAAGGCCATGTCGTAGGTACCGGCCTGTTCGACGTTCAAGGTGTACTCCACCCATTCGCCATCCTCGATCCAGCCGATGGCGCTGCCGCCGCTGGCCATGTCCACGCCCTCACCGCGAACATCGGTCCCCTCCTGCACCTCGCTGGAATCGTTGTAGGCGACATCCTGTCCGCCTTCATCGTAATTCACCGCCTCAAGGCTGAAGTCACTGCCTACCTGCCAGGGCTGACCATCGTCGGTGTGCGCCTGCTGGCCATCGTCCACCGGCGCCACCAGCGTCAGATTCAGCGAGGCCAGATCCAGCTGTCCGCCGTTGAAGGTCAACCTGAGCACCTGCTCACCTTCCTCCAGCGTGAAGGTCAAGGGACCCACATCGGTGAAGTTGGTGAAACCGTCGGTGTCCGGTACCGCCACCGCCTGGCCCTCGGTATAGAAGCTGCCGTCCTGCTCGAAGGCGGCGGTGATCGACTTGCCGTCGGAAGTCGCCGAGGCGGAGAAGTTCAGCTCATAGGTGCCCGCCGTCTCGACATTCAGGGTGTACTCGAGCCACTCACCGTCGGCCACATAGCCGATGGCCAGACTGCCATTGGAGATATCCACCGCTTCGTCGGAACGGAAGCCATCGCCCTGGTGGGCCTGCGTGGTGTCGTTGTAGGCGACGCCCTGGCCACCGTTGTCGAACAGGCGCGCCTCCAGTGTCAGGCCATCGCTTCCCACCGCCCAGGCAGTCTCGCCGGCATTGAAGGCGCTCTGTCCCACCGGCTCGGGATTGTCGAGGAAGTTCGGCACACCGTCGTTGTCATCGTCGTCGTACAGATCCACTCGTCCATTGCCGTCAGCATCTTCCGCCCCTGCGGGATCGTAGGTAGTGACGTTCTCCACCAGGAAGATGTTGTCGTTGTAGTCGTAGTTCACCCCCGCGTAATCCTGGATCACGATATAGGTATCCGGGATTTCGTTGCCGGCGGCGTCCCTGGCCACATACACACGGATCAGATGGCCATCATTCTCGTTCCAGTTGAGATTGTTGCCGGGAGTGCCGATGGCATCGACGGTGTCCTCATGGAGGTTGGCGTCGGGATCGGACCAGGAAATATAGCCCTGGCGGCCCGATATCTCAGCGAAGAAACCAAAGGGCGCATCGCGATCCAGGGTGGTGGTGGTCAGCAGATCTCCCTCATTGAGCGTGCGTGGCAGCAACGTCTGTCCATCGGCCTCGTCGTGGGCCAGCACCTCGTCGATATCACGGCTGTCGACGTCGTGGATGAACAGTCGTGCCACGTCGCCCTGGGTGTGGTAAGCCGCCAGCTGAGTGATCTTGATCGGCGAGCCTCCATCGGCGCGCTGGAAGTATGGAGACAGGATCTCATCGCCGTTGGCTTCCACCAGCCCTCCCTGGTTCATCTGCCCTTCGGCAACATTGGTCGAGTAGCCGAAGGCATCGATGATCTCCTGCACTCCCGGTTCCTGGCCGCTTTCTGAGCGATTCTGGGCCAGGCCGGCAAGCTCGATGACCTTCTCTCCCTCATCCGCATCACTTGAGGTGATGATCAGGCTGGACTCGTAGAGGCTGCCATCGTTGGGGTCATCGGCGATGAAGCGCACGATCACATCGACTGACTCACCCGGCTCCAGCGTCACCGCAGCGAAGGCCTCCGTCAGCTCGAACAGCGTCGCATCACTGACCTCGACACGACTGATGTCGAGACTCTCGAAGCCATCGTTTCTCAGCGTGACGGTCACCTCGTCATGCACCTCCTGCGCGGCATTGGCCGGATTCTCGATGCGCGACATCACCAGGCGATCGTTGGAAGGCACGCCGTCATTGTTGATGACCGTCAGCTCACCACCAGACACCGGTGTCACGCCCTCGATGAGGAACATGTTGTCGTTGTAGTCATAGTTGATCCCGGTGTAATCCATGATCCCCAGGTAGGTGTCGGGGATCACGTTGCCCTCGGCATCGAGAGCCCGGAACATGCGCACGGTATAGCCGCGCTCGATACCCTCGGCATCGGCCGGCGGGGTGCCGCCTCCGGTCGGGTTGAGTGACGGGTCCGTGGACAGATTGGCCACTTCGATACCGAACACGCCACTTCCGGCCCACCCGGCCGGGATATCATCGAGCCCGAAGGTCGCGGTGGCGAAGTTGCCGTTGCTCAATACCGGCAGGATCGACTGGTTATTGTCGCCCGCGTGATTGGAGAAGATCACGTCCTGCCCCTTGTCGCCGGGGTTGTGGATACCCAGCGTCGCCCCGCCACCGCCATGATAGGCCGCCAGCTGGGTGATCCTGGCCTCGCCAGCCCCCTCGGCCAGAGACCAGTAGCGCGATAGCACCTCGTCATCATTGACCGGGCGATACAGATCGAAGTCGTTGAGTACCGAATTCTCTCCGCCACCGACGGTCGACAAGCCTTCGATACGGTTACCGAAGCCGAACACCTCCCACACCTCGTTGACGTTGGGCTCCCAGCCACCCTCGTCACGCGCCTGCCAGAAGCCTGCCATGTGGATCTCGGCGATCGGTGAGTCGGCATCGTTGGTGGTGAGACGGATACGGCCCTCGAAGACCCCATCACCGGCATTGTTGGACGGCGCGGTGTAGCTGTCCCGGTCGAACAGCACCGTGACCTCGAGGGATTGCCCCGCGGCCAGCGTCAGGCCATCAAACACCCCGGGGTCCGCCAGCGTGAAGGGGCCGTCGATGTCGGCATCGAGCACTTCCAGCACATCGCTGCCGGTGTTGGAAATGGTGACCGTGGCACTTTCCTTGAAGTCACGATCGGGATTCGAACCGCTGTTGTTGTCCAGATAACTGAAGTGCAGGCGATCGGAGTAGTAGGCGGCATCACCGCTCTCTACCACGATATCGGCGTTGTCGCTGCCGACCACCGGCATCACATCGAGATAGTCGAGATCATCGGCACCATCGGCGGTGGACACCGCACGCAGGTTGTACTCCACCCCGGCCTCGAGCTCGACATAGGTGCCCTCTTCACCAGCGTCACCCACTCCCGGATAGGCCAGCAGTTTCACCGACTGCCCGTTGAGCGTCAGGGCCAGGCCCTGGCCATCATCGGCGCCCGCATTCGCGGCCAGATCCAGACGATAGAGTCCGCTGCTGTCCACGCTGAAGTAGAAGTCGGCGGTCAGCTCGTTGAGGGTGCGTGCGCTGTCACCGCTCTCGAGCTCGATGCGCGCCCCGTTCGAGACATCGGCATAGACCGGGATGAAGCTGTCGGACGGTGCATTCGGCACCTGCAGCAGATCGATGTTCGGCCCCACGGCACCCGGCGCGGTCAGGGTGATGGTATTGCTGCCCTGCTGCAGAGCGACCAGCGTGTTCTGGAAGAACCAGTCGCTCTCGTCAGCGTTGCTCTGGCCTTCGAAGTTCAACATCCCGAGGTCGACACCATTGATCGCAAGCCCCAGGGGACGGTCATCCTTGGTCGCGGCAAGCGCGTAGCGGAAGGCGATGTCATAGCTTCCCGTCTCGGCGACATCGAGTGTCCAGGTAATGGTCTGATCACCCGTTCCCGCGAAGTCGACGTACCCATCACCGGACGCGTTGCGATCATCATCGCTTGTCAGTACCACCACGGCGCCATCGAGCACTGCCCCCTCGGCCTCGTACTCATCAACGCCAGGCGTGGTATCCGGCGCTTCCTGCAGGATCTCCAGCTGGTCGATATTGGGGCCGGTGTCGGCGGTGGCCTGCAGGCGCACCGTGTTCTGACCACTGACCAGCGTCGCTGCCACGGCCTCGGTCAACCACTCGGCCCAGGCTGCATCCCCCGTCAGGCCGTCGGGCGGACTGAAGTCAAACACCCCGACACTGACATTGTTGACGAACACTTCCAGCGGGCGGTCGGCATTGCCGCCGTTGGCATAGCGCAGATGCAGCACCGAGTCGCCAGCCTGCTCGGCATCCAGCTCGAACGTGAAGGTGAGGAAGTCGGCATTGGTAGACCCGAAGTCCGCATAGCCGCCTGGCGTGCCGTCGGTGTCGTCGGTATTGCCATCGAGCCCGAAGGCACCGGGGCGCAGGCCATTGGGCAGGTCCGGCTGGTTGGTCTCGGGGTTGTCGATGTCGCGAATCTGGATCTCGGCGTCCGTCCCCGTCGCGAGCGTCACGGCGGTGCCGTCGTCAGGCGTCCTGTCCTCGGCCTGAATGACCAACAGCGAGACCAGCTCATCCGTCGGGTCGACAGGGTCCACGGGGTCGACCGGGTCCACCACCCCGCCCGGTGCCGGGTCGAGGCGAATGATCTGGCTCTGGCCATTGCCGCGATTCAGGGTCAGCAGATAAAGCTGGCCGGTGACCGGACTCTCGATGATGTCCAGTGGGTCGACGTAACTGATGACGTTGCCCTCAGGATCACGCAGTACGTCATCGCCAATCACGTTGCCGTTGGCATCCAGCGTGATCGAGCGCACGTCATCACCGCCGGAGTACTCGGTGAACAGCACGTTGCCCTGCAGATTGCCGCCGAAGACATCACTGGTGTATTCCACTGCGCCGTTGGGCGAGCGATTCTCGCCGAGCGAATAGACACCCGAGATATCGTAGGTGCCCTCGGGGTTGGTGCCTGTCGGATACTTGTCGACCTGATTGGGGTCGGTGGCACTGGTCGGATTGCCGCCGTTCAGGATGTACTCGTCGCGCAGCGGGTTGGGATGCCCGTAATAGCCTCCCTCGACGATCTTGAACAGATAGTCATCCTGCTTCTCGACACTGGTGTAGCGCTCGTCCTCCGGCGTCGACGGGTCATCCGGCACGTTGCCGCCTGCCGCCGAACCGTTGGTCGGCACGTACAGGAAGCCATTGGAATGCCACACCAGGTCGTAGGCGTTGCGCGCCCCGGTGGCAAAGATCGTCAGCACCGCGTCGCTGGCGTAGGGGTCGTAGTAGGACTCGAGCACGTTGCCGGACTCGTCCTGCACCGTGGCGACACCACGCTCATCGAACACCAGGAACTCGCCATTGCCCATCGGGATCGGGTCGTCCTTGGGATGGCCATCCGGGTCATCGAAGCGAGTATTCTGGCCGTTGTCGGGAAGCGGCTCGGTAGTGACATCGAAGCCACCGGGAGGCGCATCACGGGTCGGGTCGATCTCCATCACCGCGGCATTCAACAGACGCTCCGGACGATTGCCCCAGGCGCTGTCCGGCTCGCCCATGGCAGAGTTGGAGCCCTGGATCAGATACAGCAGATGACTCGGGACATCGGGATTGGTCTCGGCGTCGTAATCCGGATTCGCGCGGAACTCCAGGCTGTTGGTCACATGATCGCCATTGGAGCGTGGCAGGCCAGTGATGTAGGGCTCGGCGGTGCCCGAGAACTCGCTACCGCCCTCCAGGGTGATCTTGGTGATCCGGCCACTGAAGTCAGGCACGCCGTTGTCACGGCCAGACAGCGGGATCGGATAGTTGTCGGTGATCCACAGCACGTCGGGGTCGGTGGGGTCGATCACCAGCCCGATGATCCCGCGGCGATCATTGCTGGCATCGGCCCCGTCCTGATGGAAGTAATCGCTCGGCAGCGAAAGCTCCTGGCGGTTGCCGAGGGAGCCATCGACGGGGTCGATGTCGTAGCGCAGGATCTGCCCACCAATGGTCGCGATGTACATCGTCGAGCCATCGGCGGTGATCTCCAGCGAGGTGAAACCGAAGGCGTTGTCAGAGGCACCGTCGAGTTCCACCACGTCATTGAAGGCCACATCGCGAGCGACGATCTCCGGGGCTTCGCCGGTGATGAAGGTGTTGGTGTATTTCTGGAACTCACGGGTCGGCGCGTCCAGGTCGTCGTTGGCGCCACGATCCTGGAAGCCGTCGATGATCAGCGTATAGCTGGTGAACTCCTTGAGCGTCTGGCTCGGAGAGATGGTCAGGGAATCGAAGCCACCGGTGGTGTTGGCGTTGAAGCTGACCTCCTCTCCGGTCAGCGTCTCGATCAGACGGATCGAACCGTCAGCCAGGCTCTCGAGCAGCGCCCCGCCGCGGCCGTCCACCACCGAGATGCCGACGAAGATGTCGGACGTCGGGTCGACCCCGCTCGGCAGGCCGCCGTCGTCGGGATCCAGATCGACTTCCACCTCGTTGTCACCGACCCCAGCGATGGCGCGCGCATCAGTGAAGAAGGCGTAATCCTCGGCGGCGATGCGATCATCTTCCGGCGTCAGGTCCGGCAGTGCCTGGATCTCGAGGTACTGGATCTCGGTGTTCTCGTTGTCGAGCCCCAGGGAATCCAGTGTCAATCGCCCATCACTGACCTGCACGATGCGGGTGACCAGATCCGAGCGGAAGCCATCGGTATCATCTGACGGATTGCCGTCCGCCGGGAAATCATCGGGCCGGAACGGGGTGAAGGGATCATTGAACAGCTCACCCTCGGCATTGAGCACGTTGCGACTGTCGTAGGGCCCGGAGGTATCCCCGATGGAGACGGTGACCTCGTAGTAGCCATCGTCCAGCTCGATCTCCCAGCCGGCGCGCACATAGGCGCTTCCCGGCTGGTCGAAGTGGGCGTAGGTGCCCTGGCGCGGGTCGAGCCCGGCGATGTCATCGGTGCGATCATTCACCGCCACGCTGGTCAGCGCGCTGATGTCCAGCGGCTCGGTGCCGGGCTCGCCGTCGTAGATCGACGCCTCGGTGATCCAGCCGTACTGATGGGTCTGGCCGTCCACGGTCACCGATTGGGTGCCGAAGGCCTTGCCGTTGTCGGCGATGTAGCCATCCGGCACCGCGGTGCCTTCGGGCTGGAAGTTGATCTTGACCGAGAAGCGCTCGCCCGGCTCCACCGGACGCTCCGGCACCACGCCATCACGGCTCACCGTCAGGCTGTCGATGTTGGGGCCGGCGTTGCCCAGGTTGGCAAGGCGAATGGTGTTGTCGCCGGCTTCGAGCACCACCTCGAGCGTCGTGGTGGTCCAGTTCTCCCAGCCGGCGGCGTCGGTCCCCGTGGAGGCAAAGGCCAGATTCCCCTGACTCAGCCCGTCCACCAGGATGTCCATGGGGCGATTCGCGCCGTTGGAACCGGCATTGGTATAGCGAACCTCCAGGGTGTAGGTACCGGCCTCATCGACCGCCACCTGGAACTCGGCGGCGTCACCGGCGTCGGCTCCCATGTCCAGATAACCGGTGCCGGTAAAGTCATCCCACAGCCCATCTGGCCCGGAGGCGACATTGGTTTCCGGATTGTCGGCATCGCGCACCTGGGTATCACCGTCGGTATCGATGATGGTCAGCGCCTCGCCCTCGATGGCGAAGTTGAATGCAGGCGTGCCGTCGCCCTCCGCGAAGCTGACCACCTCGCTGGCGCTGGCCTCGTTGCCGGTGGCATCGGTGACGAACAGCGAGACGGCGAGATCGCCGCTCTGATCATCGAGCTGGCCGCTCAGATCCAGCGTGATGTTGCCATCGGCGTCCGGCGTCACTGCCTCACGGGTCGCGCCGCCGTCGAAGGACACGGCAACGCTGATCACGTCATCATCGATGCCGGAGACGTTGAAGACTGCCGCCGCCAGCTGACTGGCATCGAGAGTGTCGTCAGCCGCGACGATGGCGAGATCGCCGTCCTCATCGGCACTCACATCCTCCGGGATCGGGCCGCTGCCGGCGTCGGTCACTTCGATGCGATCGATGTTGGGACCGGTGGTGGCGCCAGCGGGGATCGCCAGCACGATGGCGTTGCTGCCCGCCTCCAGGCTGACGGTGAAGGTCTCGAAGACCCAGTGGTCGAAGCCTTCTTCCCCGCCGCTGCCGTCCGGGTCCGTGCTGGCCATGGCCAGCATCAGCGGATCGCCGCCATTGATCACCAGATCCAGCGGACGATCGGTATTGGTGGCGTAACGCACACTGATGTCGTACTGACCGGCCTGGGCCACCTCGATCTGCCAGGCGACGTTATCGCCAGCCGTGTCGCCGAAGTCCAGATAGCCGGTACCGGAGAAGCCCGGCCGCAGACCGTTCTCCAGATTCGCATTGTCTTCGGGATTGTCGGCATCGCGCACTACGGTATCCGTCGCGTTGGCGCCGTCATCGAAGCTCGTCACCGTGCCGTCTTCGGCCTGCAGACGCAGGGGCGAGAACGGCGCTTCATCGACATCATTCACGGTGACCGAGAGCTGCGCGGTGGTGGAGAGGTCGCCGTCACTGACGCTGACCTCGACGTCATAGACGCCATCTTCGTCATCATCGACCGCCAGCTCGAAATCGCGAGCACTGGTGAAGCTCAGCACGCCGGTGGTGGCGTCAATGGTGAACAGCGGAGAATCGGCCCCGCCAGTGATGGCGAATACCGGCGCGTTGAGGCCGAGAGTCCCCCCGTCTTCATCGACGAGCGGGATCGCGCCAATCTCGGTCAGGTTCTCATCCACTGCAAACGCAGTCTGGTCGATGGCGATGCTCTCATTGAGATCTGCCACGGTGATCAGGGTGTCCTGTGACACGCTGTCCTCGCCATCGGTCACCGTCACGGTCAGCTCGTAGACACCATCTTCATCGCTGTCGGCGGCCAGCTCCGCGTCCGGTGGATTGAGGAAGGCGATTCCTCCACTCGCCACGTCATAGGTGAAGAGCGCGGCATCGGCACCGGACAGCGTCACCGTCAGGCTGTCGCCATCGGCATCCTCAAGCACCAGACTTGCCACGCCAGCACTGTTCTCGTCGACACTGATCGCGGCACCGAGTCCCGCCAGGGTCGGGGCAGTATTGACCGGCTCATCGATACGCTCGAATTCAAGCGAGTCGATACGCATCAGCTCGCCACCGGCACCACGCAGTTCGAGGCTTGCCAGATCACCGGCGGTGACCTCGACGGGCGTCTCGAAGACGATTTCCTTGCGGTTGCCGCTCTGGCCTGCATTTCCGCGCGCGCCACTGCCGACGAAGGTGCCGAAGTCGTCGTTCAATACCACGTCGGCGCTCAGGCTATCGGTTGTCGTGTTGCGCGCTTCAAGCACGGTGTCACCGATGGTCAGGGTCAAGGTGCCTTCACCGTCGGTTTCATCGAACACATAGAGGCGTGCGATGTACCAGCCCGGCTCCACACCGCCCGCCGAGAGATCAGTGCCGATCGTCGCCGGCGCATTGTTGGTCAGACGAATCAGCTGCTCGTTGGACGCCGACGCACTGCCGGTGACGATCAGGTTACCGGCGTCGAGATCCGTGAAATCTTCCGCCTCGATCGTGATGCTATCGCCAACCTGGGTGCCTTCGATGATGAAGCTCAGCGACTGGGTCGCTGACAGACCACTCGGGTCGGTGGCGCGCACGACAACATCGAAGGTGCCTCCTTCACTTGGCGTGCCTTGAATGACACCGTCGATCACCTCGAGTCCGGCAGGCAGATCCTCGGCCGTCAATGTCAGGCTGTCGCCATCGGCATCGGAGAACAGCGAGGCGAAGTCCGCCAGCGGGATCTGGAGGAAGCTCTCGCCCACCTCTCCAAAGTAGGGCTCGAGAGCGGCAGGCTCCGCCACCGGGGCGTCGTTGACGTTCTCGATGCTCAAGGCGAAGTCGGTATCGGTACTGGCGGTGCCATCATCGGCGGTCACCGTGATGGTGTAATCGCCCGGCACCAGACCAGCGAGGCTCCCGGACAGCACAGTGTCGCTGACACTCAGCCCGTCCACGGTGACCGGCAGGCCATCGCCATCGGTGACCCGGAAGCTGAAGGCGAGGTCATCGCCATCGTCATCGACGAAGGGCAGGTCAACCTCGAGATTCGCGCCTTCGTCGAGACTCAGATCAGCGATGCCACCCCCCACCACGCGCGGTGCGCTGTTGGTGTCATCGACATCGGCTTCTGACAGGCTTACGCCACTGAAGCTCGCACTGCCCTTGGCGCCCACATCATCGTCGTTGACGAAGACCAGCGAATCGAGGGTGATGCCCGCATGCGCCGAGAGATCGATGGTGAAGCGCAAGGTGCCATCGCCATTGTCGATGCCCTGCCCACGCAGATCGACAAAGCCACCCTGCGTCTGGCTGCCGCCCAGCTGATAGACACTGTTTCCGCCATTGAACGGATTGGAATCGGCATCGAAGCCGATGGCAACGATCTCGGGGACCGGCGAATCGGATATGGCCACATCCAGGGTCAGGATGCTGCCACTGGTGATCGTGTAGTCCTCCGGCAGGGCTGCCCGCTTCCAGACATTGTCGTTCAACGTCAGAGTGCTACCGTCGTCTTCCACCACCGCCCCCGTGCCAACGGAGGGATTGTCCTGGGTCGCGTTGTAGGCGCTGATCGTAGCGTCATCGAAGGTGACATCCAGCGTCACGCTGCCGACGACGGCCAGCGTGACTGGCTCCGCGACACTCGCCTCATTACCGGCGGCATCGGTCACGATCAGGGTCACGATCACATCGCCCGGGGCCTGTGTGGAGAGATCGACCGTCAAGGTGTCGCCATCGCTGACAACGGACTGACGGGTCACGCCGCCGTCGAAGCTGATCTCGAGAGTCGAGCCGTCATCGATCCCCGCGACACCGAATACCACGCTGGCGCTGTCATCCGCCTCGATGGCATCTTGCGGGCCTTCGAGTGCCAGGTCGCCCCCCTCATCGGCGGTGGTATCCAGCGTCAGCGCCAGGCTCTGTTCGGCACGGTTGCCGAAGGCATCCATGGCGATCAGCGTGACCGACAGATCGCCATCAGCGAATCCCGACAGATCCAGCGTGAAGCTGCCATCCGGGTTCGGCACCACCTCCTGGACCGTGATTCCCTCATCGAAGGTCACGCCGACGAAGGTGATGTCGGCATCCAGTCCGCTGACGCTGAAGCCCGCTTCACCGACGGTCGCGCCATTGAGCAGGGGGTCTACGGCGGTAAAGGTCAGCACAGAGGCATCGGCATCCGCCACGACATCCCCTACCGGGCCCGTGCCCGCCGTGGTGACCTCCAGGCGATCGATATTGGGCCCATTGCTGCGCCCATCAGGGATCGTCAGCGTGACGGTGTTGTCACCGACCTCCAGACTCGTCGTCAGGGTGTGGTAGCTCCAGACATCGAAGCCCTCAGGGTCGACGTTGCCAGCGTTGGGGTCAGTCCCGACAAAGGCGAGCTCGGAGGACTCGCCGTCATTGATCGAGAGAGCCAACGGACGCGCGCCATTGCTGGCATAGCGGAAGTTGAGGTCGTAGTCGCCCGCCTCGGCCACATTGACGGTGAAGGTCAGGCTATCTCCCGGCGCGCTGCCGAAATCCACGTAACCGGTGCCGGAAAAGTCCGGACGCAGTCCTACAAAGCCACCGGCCTCGGGATTCGCGGCGTCACGCACCACGGTGGCGGCCCCGTTGTCGGCGCCCAGCACGGCATCCTCGGCTTGCATCACGACTGGCGCAATCACCGGATCGACAGGCTCCACCGCATCGGCCTCCAGAAGCGCCACCTCGATCTTGTCGATGTTCGGCCCGTTGGTCGCGCCGCCCAGGCGCAGGGTATTGCTGCCGGCGGCCAGCGTGATCTCCAGCGTCTCGGTCGACCAGCCCTCCCACGCGGAAGGCCCGCCATTGCCTGGCTGGTTGTCCGCGGGCACATCATCGATATCATCGGGGTAGTAATTCGGCGCAGTCACCGCTGCGAACTGGAAGGTACCGACCTGACTTTGCGTGTCGTCATCGACCAAAAAGAGATCAATGGGACGCGCCGAGTTGCTGGCATAGGTCACGGTGACACTGTACGTGCCGGCGGTAGCCACTTCGAAAGTGAAGTCACCGTAGGCCTCGGCATTGCCCGATGCCCAGTCGAGATAGCTGGCGCCTTCGGCGCCGACCCGGAAGGTTTCCCTGCCATTGGTGAAGCTGGCGATATTGTCGAGAGTCACCACACGATTGGTGCCAGCGTCGGCGACATCAGACGTCGGGCCGATATCGAGATCCTCACCCTGAATGACGAAGACGTCCGGGTCCGGTGCACGCACTTCCAGATAGTCGACGTTGGGGCCACTGGCCCCATTGGAGGTGAAGGACACCGTGTTCTCGCCCGCCTGCAGCTGAACGCGAATGGTACGCTCGCCGAACTCACTGAAATCAGTGGCGTCGCCGGTCAGGGTCGTGCTCGGCAGATCAAACATTCGATCCTGAAGTTCGCCATTGACGTCCAGGCGCAATGGGCGGTTGCGATCAGACCCATCGCCATTCTGGCTGAGCGCATACCCCAGCGCGAGTTCATATTCACCGGCCTCGGTGACGCTGAAGGTGAAGGTCAGCGTCTCGCCGGTCGCGCCGCCGAAATCCACGTAGGCAGTGCCTGATGCATTGGCGGTATTGGACGGATTATCCCCCCCTGTCACCACCTCGATACCGGCCCCACCGATGGAGGATGCATTGCCATCTCCGTCGTCATCGCTGAGGTCTTCGGCCTCGATACGAAGGGTAGTGAAGCTTTCCGGTGCGATGAGCGCCGCCGTGGCCAGAGGGGCAGGTTCGGCCAGCAAGGCAGGTCCTGTGCCAGCAGCAGGTTCATCACTACTGGTCAGTAGCGCCTGGGCGGCTTGCGGCGTGTCCTCCTGGTCACTCACCTCCTGGTCACTCACCTCCTCGGCGACGACATCCGGTGACTCGACCTCGAAGCCGAACTGCTCACCAGACCCGGGCAGTACCTCGCCTCTTTCGTCCAACGCTTCGATCATCATCTTGAGCTTGCCTGATAGAGGGGTAGGCAGATGATCAAAGACAAAGGGACGCTCAAAGCGCTCAAATACCGACAGTCGATCCTGCGCATCCTCGAATGTCATTCGTATTGACTTGATGGAATCCCCCCACGCTGAGGGAAATGGCGTAACCATTATCTCGTGATCCTGGAACGTCTTTCCCTCAAGACGATCACCACTCCTGATACGTGATGCCATGGACTCAAGACGACTCGATACGAATGACATGGAATACATTTTCCCTACCCCTCGAATAATTTTTAGTGGCGATTTCTACGCCATCTTGAGACCTCACGACACGACGTCCCTCACCGGCAATGAATCCCCGATGACGTTCCACTCTCCAACGCTTTCCCAAAGAGTTCGAACATGACCGGCAAAGGCTCGTAAACCCGTCAAAAACGAGTCTAGACGCGGCCTATCGCAAGACAAGAGGTATTTCCACTCACCCTCGAAATGGCAATATGCATCAGATTCCCACATCAAAATAAATTCAATGAAAACAATACAGTGAATGCTTTGAAATAATAAAACACCACCCCTATAAACCCTCGATACGACTTGCGTGAGGAGAAAAACAATGCTGAATACCAGAGAAAATAATCTTGTCGAAAGCCAGAACCTTCATACTTTTTGAAAAACGTAAACCATATGGATCTTCACCATCAGACATGAGCAAAATAAACAGCAAAAACCAGCAAAATAAAACCCGGAAAGTTTTTTATTGATCATCGAAATATTCACTTGCTCGCCGATCATTCAGCAGCAATATTTCTACAGGCAGTCAGAGGAATAAAAAAGAATAGCCTAATAAATAGATGATCAATATTGACCACATAACCATGGCGTCTCCTCAAGACAACGTGAAATATCCGAGCTCAGGTAGCCGTCAACGACGGTGACGTGGATAAAAAGAACACCAACGACGCTAGGGAACGACACCATGGCCATCTCCCGGGAAGGTAATGACCTGCAAAAGATCCTGGACCACTGTCGGCACAGCTTTGTCTACGTCGGCCTCTTCAGCTTGTTCATCAATCTGCTGATGCTGGTGCCGCCGCTCTACATGCTGCAGGTCTATGATCGAGTCATCACGACACGTAGCCAGGAAACGCTGCTGATGCTGACCCTGGTGGTCGTGTTCCTCTTCATGGTGATGGGGGCCCTTGAACTGATTCGCTCGAGAATCCTGGTCCGAGTCGGGAATCGACTGGACGTACTGATCAGCCCGAGACTTTACAGTGCCATGTTCAAGCACTCCCTGATGACACCGGGCAAGCCCTCCGCACAGCCGCTGAACGACCTCACCACCCTTCGCCAATTCCTTTCCGGCAACGGCCTGTTCGCCTTCTTTGACGCGCCCTGGGTGCCGATATACATCGGCGTGCTGGCACTGTTTCATCCATGGTTTGGTCTGTTCGCCTTGGGCGCGGGCCTTGTTCTGACCGTCATTGCGCTGATCAACGAGAAGACCACCAGGAAGCTGCTGAGCGATGCCAACGGCCAACATGTCCTGTCCCAGGACCTTGCCAACAGCAATCTGCGCAACGCCGAAGTGCTCCACGCCATGGGCATGCTGCCGGGCATCCAGAATCGATGGGAGGCGCGCCACCGTGAGTATCTGGTGCTGCAGTCCAAGGCAAGCGACCGCGCAGGTCTCTTGACCAACACCTCCAAGGTACTGCGCTTGATGTTCCAGTCATTGATCCTCGGTCTTGGCGCCTATCTGGTGCTGACCGGCGACCTGACGCCCGGCATGATGATTGCCGGCTCGATCCTGATGGGGCGGGCGCTGGCGCCGATCGATCAGATGATCACCGGCTGGAAAGGCTTCAGCGGTGCACGCACCTCACGAGCCCGCCTCGAGGAGCTGCTCGAGGCCGTGCCGGCCGAGGCGCCCTCGATGCCTCTGCCGTCCCCCAAGGGCCGACTGACACTGGAGGCAGTCAACGCCGCGCCGCCAGGCGAGCGTCTACCGACCCTCAAGGACATCACTCTGACACTTGCCAAGGGTGAGCACATCGCCGTGGTAGGCCCCAGCGCCGCCGGCAAATCCACCCTGGCACGAGTGATACTCGGCCTATGGCCAGTGCAGCTGGGGTGTGTACGACTCGATGGCGTGGACGTCAGTCAGTGGAAGCGGACCGCGCTCGGGCCTCATCTTGGCTACCTGCCGCAGGATATCGAGCTGTTCGATGGCTCCATCGCCGAGAATATCGCGCGCTTTCAGGAGGTCGATGCGTCACTCGTGGTGCAAGCCGCCCAGAGCGCCGGTGTCCACGACATGATCCTTCGCCTGCCGCAAGGCTATGACACCTGGCTGTCCCACGGGGGAGCCGCCCTCTCCGCGGGTCAGCGACAGCGTATCGGCCTGGCGCGGGCACTCTATGGAAAACCGGTGCTGGTAGTGCTCGACGAACCGGACGCCAACCTGGATGAAAGTGGCGAGCAGGCGTTGGCCAAGTGTCTGATGCAACTGCGCCAGGCAGGCACCACCGCCATCATCATCACCCATCGTCAACGTCTTCTGCAGCAGGTCGACCGCATCCTCGTCCTCAAGGATGGCCAGGTGGCTTCACTGTCCCCGCCGACGCGAGGACGACCCGTTGCACGGGCCGTGGCAGGGAAAGGGCACTCGACTCCGTCCAGGAACGCACAGCGTGTCACCGAGCTGAAACCCAGTGCCAGAGGCCGCCATGAAGGCGGTGAGGAGAGCCCGAGATGACCACCTCCCACTCCATGAATGGCGGCTTTGACAGTGAGCTTCCGCTACGCGACCACAATTATCGACGCCTCGGCCTGGCCGTACTGCTCATCGCGGTCGGCGGATTCGGCAGCTGGTCAGTCATGGCGAACCTGGCAATTTCCGTGGTGGCACCGGGCTCGGTATCGGTAGAGAGCTTCACGAAGACCATCCAGCACCTCGAGGGAGGTATCGTGGAGTCGATTCGCGTGGAGGATGGCGATCATGTCGAGGCCGGCGACGTGCTCATCGTCTTCGATGACACCCAGGCACGCTCTCAGCAGAAGATCGTCGAGGCTGAATACCTGATTGCCAGAGCCAGTGAGATACGCTTGCTTGCCGAGTACAGCAACGCCGAGACCCTGACCTTCCCGGAAGCCTTGAGGCAGTCGACCAATCCTCGTGTGCGGGAGGTCCTTGAAGTACAGCAGCGGCTCTTTGACGTACGTCGTCAATCGCTGAACGGTGCCATGGCAGCCCTGGATGAGCAGGTCGTGCAGATGAACGAGCAGATTGCAGGTCTCGAGAATACCCAGGCCATCACAAGACGACGCATCAACTCTCTCAATGGTGACGTTGCCAACCATCGCAAGCTGTTCCGAAATGGTCTGATCAATAACCAGCGATTGCGTGAGATGGAGCGTGAGAGTCTCGAATACCAGAGCGACAATGCCGGCCAATTTGCCGAGGTCGCACGGCTGCGTTCCCAGATCAGCGAAAACGAGCTGCAGAAACAGATTCGCCTGCAGGAATTCCAGCAACAGATCGGCGAGTCTCTACGCCAGGTTCAGGCAGAGGTCACCGATGCGGAAGAACGACTGGTCGCGCTCAATGACAACCTCAGGCGTACCAAGGTCATCGCACCGGTGGCCGGCACCGTGGTCGGCCTGAAGGTCCATACGCTGGGCGCGGTGATTCGCAGTGGCGACCCCCTGCTCGATATCGTGCCCGCCGGCGACGGCTTCATCGTCGAGGCCAGGGTCCCGGACCATGATATTGACCACCTCTACCTCGGCCAGCCCGCAGAGATTCGCTTCAGCGCATTCAATCAGCGCCTGTCCAACATCATCGATGGCGAGGTCACGCACGTGAGCGCCAACAGCTTTGAGGATGAAGCGACGCGTGCCCGGTATTACAAGGCGCGGATTCGCGTCACCCGGACCGGCCAGAGCAACATGACCGAGAGCATGCGATTGCTTTCCGGCATGCCTGCCGAAGTGATGATCCGTACCGGTGAGCGCAGCTTCGCCAGTTATGTCGGCAAGCCTGTCGTGGATATGCTGGCGCGCGCGATGAGGGAGGAATGAGAGGGGAATGAGGGGGAATGACAGGAGACTGAGGCACCAGTAGACGCAGGGAATCACGAGGAGAGCAGGCAATTCGACCAGGCCCCCACCTCAGAAACGCGAAAAGCCCGCATCGTGAGATGCGGGCTTTTCTGAATCTGGTGGAGGAGGAGGGATTCGAACCCTCGAAGCCTTTCGACTTACACACTTTCCAGGCGTGCTCCTTCGACCACTCGGACACCCCTCCAGATCAGTGCTCTCATTGGTCACCCGACTGCGTCGTGTTTCCCTTGAGAACGCGGCGTATATTATCGATAACCCTTGAGGGACGCAAGCCTTTTTTCCAAAATCTTTCAGATAGATAGCGTCAGCGCCCTCACCCACCGCACTCGGGCCGAGGTCGGGCCGAGACCGTGCTCGGCATCACGGCCCGAGCACCACGTAATCGCCCTGGGCCTCGAAACACAGTCTCGGGGAAGACTGCCCATCGACCTGACACCACAACTGCTGAGTCAGCGACAATCGCGCTCGCCGCCCTGCCGCCAGACGCTCGCCGACGTCGATCAGCGCGGCCATGTCATCCGGCGCACAGCAGATGTGGTAATCGCCACTGACCGGGGCCAGAAACTGCTGACTGGCTCGCGACACCACGAGATCGCGCTGGATACCGCGAGCACGCAGCCACAGCGTCACCCAGCTCCAGCCACACAAGGTGGCCTCGAGACTCATGGCCCCGCCGAAGGCCGTGCCCTTGTCGTTGAGATTGGGCGGCAGATGCAGGCGCCAGCTCAGCTGCCCCGTCGAGCGCTCGGGCTCTGACCACTGCATCTCGACAAGCCCCATGTGGGCAGCCAGCGGAATCGCCTGACTCAGCCAATCACGGAACCGTGACAGATCTTCACCGACCGGCGCCGCGAGAGTGCCCGACCGCCCCTGCCCGTCACGCGGCAAAGGCAGCGGTGGCCAGGCTTCACCACTCGAGCGCAACTGCTCGTTCATTCAGCGCCTCACTGCCAGCGTTCGACGAAGTCGGCACTCTCGCGGCTCGGCAAGGGCTTGAGACGTCCGCCCGGGGTGCCGAGGTAGAGGAAGCCGACCAGCTCATCCTGCTCACTCATGCCCAGTCCGGCGTGCACGGTTGGGTCGAACGCGTAGCCGCCCGTGCGCCACATGCCACCGAGTCCCTGTGCCTGAGCGGCAAACAGCATGGCGTGAGCGGCACAACCGGCACTCACCACCTGCTCGACACGCGGCACCTTGGGGTGGTCCGGCGTGACCTTGGCGATCACCGCGACGACCATCGGCGCCCGTAGCGGCTTCTTGCTGGCCGCGGCCTGGGCTGCCTCGTCACCTGCCGGCGACGTGTTGCGCTCCGCCTCGGCAAACAGCTCGCCGAGGCGCTCCAGCCCGCTGCCCGTGAATTCGATGAAGCGCCAGGGCGTCAGCTCGGCGTGGTCCGGCGCACGCAGGGCGGCCTGGTAGATGGCCTCCATCTGCGCATCGCTCGGGGCTGGCGCCATCAGCTTGCCCATGGAATTGCGTTCATGCAGTAACGTCAGCGCGTCCATCGTCTCTCCTGTCACAGACTTAAGATAAGAATGATTCTCACACTAGCATCTCACCAGCACGCCGTCTCATCACTCGATGCTATCTGCCTGATTGGCAAGCCGATCAGACGACATGACCATAGAGAGGACTACTGACGCGAGAGACGCAGCGGCAGGCTGGCACGGGCCTCGGCCTCGAGATCTGGCGTGGCACGCCACGGGCTGATATCCAGGCCGCCACGGCGCACATAGCGCGCCATCACCAGCAGGGACTCAGGCTTCACGCGCGCCATCAGGTCGACGAACAGATGCTCGACGCAGTGCTCATGGAAATCCTGGTGCTGGCGATAGCTGATCAGATAGGCCAGCAGGCGCTCGCGATCGATACGCGGGCCGCGATAGCGGATCCAGACGCTGCCCCAGTCCGGCTGACCGGTAACCGGGCAGTTGGACTTGAGCAGATGGCTGTGCAGGTCTTCGCTGACGATATCGGCGTCATCGGCGCTGAGCAGCTCCGGCGACGGCGTGTAGTGCTCGACGGTGATCGGCAAGTCATCGAGGCATTCTCCCGGCAGGCGCCCGACGTCCAGCTCGTCATCATCCAGTCCCAGCAGACGCACCTCGACCGGCGCACCCGCCGCGGCGGCAAGATCCCGCTCCAACGTCGTCTGCACGGCCGCCTGATCGGCGAAGCGGCTCTGATTGAGGCTGTTGAGATAGAGCTTCCAGGATTTGGACTCGATCAGATTCGGGGAAGCCGCCGGCAGGCGGAAACGGGCCACACGCACCCATGGCTTGCCGGATTCATCCAGCCAGGAGACCTCAAAGGCGTGCCATTCATCCTCACCGACGAACGGCAACGCCGCATCATCGATACCGATGGGACCACGATTGGCCGCCCGCGCGATGGGGAACAGCAGGCTGGCATCGTAGTGCTCGGGGTAAGCGGACTCTCGCCCGAGCGGGGCATCCTTGAGAGTCTCGGGGCGCGCCTCGTCGGGCACGTTGACGGCAGTGGGGTGAGCCATGACAGCACTCCTGTGAAATAGGCCAATAACGTATCGATATCAGGGGCGCAGACAGCAGAACGCCGGCAGAAGCCGGCGTTTCGTGCACTGGCGCGATAGCGCGCATCTTACCATCATCCTCTGGGCGACATCTTCAGCTGCGGATGCCCTTGCCACGCTCCAGCAGCCACAGCGCGAAGGCGAACAGGCCGATGATGAAGGCCACGATGGCCGCCATCGCCGGACCGACACTGATGTCCGAGACCCCCAGAATGCCGTAGCGGAAGGTGTTGACCATGTAGAGAATCGGGTTGGCCAGTGACACCGTCTGCCAGAAGTCCGGCAGCATGTGGATGGAATAGAAGACGCCACCGAGATAGGTCAGCGGGGTCAGCACGAAGGTCGGAATGATCGAGATATCGTCGAACTTGCGTGCGAACAGCGCATTGATGAAGCCACCGATGGAGAACAGCAGCGCCGTCAGCACCACGACCATGATGGTCAGGATCGGGTGATGGATATCGAGATCCGTGAACAGGAAGGCCACGGCGGTGACGATGATGCCGACACCGAGCCCGCGCACGGCGCCACCGATGATATAGCCGAGCAGGATGATCCAGGACGGCAGCGGCGAGACCATCAGCTCCTCGATGCTGCGCTGGAACTTGTTGGAGAAGAACGACGAGGCCACGTTGGAATAGGAGTTGGTGATCACCGACATCATGATCAGCCCCGGCACGATGTAATCCATGTAGCTGATGCCATCCATGGTACCGATGCGCGAGCCGATGAGATTGCCGAAGATGACGAAGTACAGCGTCATGGTGATGGACGGCGGCAGCAGCGTCTGCGGCCAGATACGCGTGAAACGACGGACTTCCTTGACGACGATGGTGACCAGAGCCACCCATAGCTGACGGGGGTTCACTGCGTGATCTCCTTGGCGACATTGGAGGCGATACCGCTTTCGGCATTGGAGCGCTCGACCAGGTCGACGAACAGCTCCTCGAGACGATTGGCGCGATTGCGCATCGACACCACGGTGATCCCGGCGCGATCCAGCGCCGCGAAGGCGGTGTTGATCGACTGGCCCTTGCGTACGGACAGCGACAGCTGCTGGGGATCGCTCAGAGAGACCTCGAATCCCTCGATGACCGGTGCGCTGGCAAGCGGCTCACGTAGATCGAGCAGGAAGGTTTCGGCGTCCAGCTCCTTGAGCAGCTCGCGCATGCTGGTGTTATGCACGATCTCGCCGTGATTGATGATGGCGATATTGCGGCACAGACTCTCGGCCTCTTCCAGATAATGCGTGGTGAGGATGATGGTAGTGCCCTCCTCACGGTTGATGCGGCGCATGAACTCCCACATCGAGCGACGCAGCTCGATATCCACCCCGGCAGTCGGCTCATCGAGAATCAGCAGACGCGGCTTGTGAATCAGCGCGCGGGCAATCATCAGACGGCGCTTCATGCCACCGGACAGCATGCGTGACGGGGTATCGCGCTTGTCCCACAGCCCGAGATCCTTGAGCAGGCGCTCGGCACGCGGGCGCGCTTCCTTCATGGGCATACCGTAATACCCTGCCTGGGTCATCACGATATCCTGCACCTTCTCGAACTGATTGAAGTTGAACTCCTGAGGGACCACACCGAGATGGTATTTGGCCTTCGAGAAATCCTTGTCGATATCGATGCCCGAGATCTCGACCTTGCCGGCGGTTTTCTGCACCAGCGAACTCACCACCCCCAGGGTCGTGGACTTGCCGGCCCCGTTGGGCCCCAGCAGTGCAAAGAAATCGCCCTCAGGGACATCGAGATCAATCCCCTTGAGCGCCTCGAAACCGTTACCGTAGACCTTGGTCAGGCCACGAATGGACAAGGCGAGTCGTGACATCGGACACCTGTAATCAAATTGGCGCTGTCAGCCAGCACAGCAGAAAAGACGCATCTGAGAACAATTGCGCAACAGTAGCGACACCGCTGAGCAGCACTCGAACATGAAAATCAGACACAAGACATTGGATGCGCATGGTAACGCATTCAGCGCTGCCACATCAGGCACGCTGCAGGAAAGGCATTAGTGCGATACGGGAAACAAGCAGGAGGGAAAAATCAACTGGGAGGACAACACCAAGGACCGGTGCAGAACGAGCTGAGGAGGAATTTCAGGCACAAAAAAATCGCCGGTGACGTGGCACGATGATCGTGTCTGTCAGGCGATGGCGTACTGCTATTTCATCAATTACATCGTGTTCGACTGGAGCGGGAAACGAGATTCGATAGGACTGGCTTTCCAGCGGACTGGCGCTCCAGATCGCGACCCAATGACTTTCCACTTTTCGACTGGAGCGGGAAACGAGATTCGAACTCGCGACCCCAACCTTGGCAAGGTTGTGCTCTACCACTGAGCTATTCCCGCCTGTCGAAACCAAAAACTGCGCCGTCAAACAGAATGGCGTCCCATAGGGGGTTCGAACCCCTGTTACCGCCGTGAAAGGGCGGTGTCCTGGACCACTAGACGAATGGGACGTACTGGAGCGGGAAACGAGATTCGAACTCGCGACCCCAACCTTGGCAAGGTTGTGCTCTACCACTGAGCTATTCCCGCACCGGGTGTCATGAAGCTGTGCTCACGACATCTGTCTTACTGCTACCATCATGCTCTGCATGGCGTCCCATAGGGGGTTCGAACCCCTGTTACCGCCGTGAAAGGGCGGTGTCCTGGACCACTAGACGAATGGGACGTACTGGAGCGGGAAACGAGATTCGATCGGACTGGCGAACCAGCTCGCGACCTTGTCGCATTGCCTTTTCCTTTGGAGCGGGAAACGAGATTCGAACTCGCGACCCCAACCTTGGCAAGGTTGTGCTCTACCACTGAGCTATTCCCGCAACACAAGCAGATCATGCGACCACACAAGACCGAAGATGGCGTCCCATAGGGGGTTCGAACCCCTGTTACCGCCGTGAAAGGGCGGTGTCCTGGACCACTAGACGAATGGGACACACTGGAGCGGGAAACGAGATTCGAACTCGCGACCCCAACCTTGGCAAGGTTGTGCTCTACCACTGAGCTATTCCCGCACTCCGGTCTCTACGCTGCAAGAAGTGGCGTCCCATAGGGGGTTCGAACCCCTGTTACCGCCGTGAAAGGGCGGTGTCCTGGACCACTAGACGAATGGGACGTAACGTTCTTGCCTCGTCGAGGTGGCGCGTATATTACAAAGCCCCCTCCCCTTCGTCAACCCCCTGCTTCAACAGGATTTTTCCGGCGTTGGCCAAGTGCATCCACCACGTGCTTGTGGTCACGCCCTGACGCCCGCATTCTTGGGGTATGTACCGGGTGTCGAGTGAAGACCGGTAGCCATTGTTTCGGATTGCCGCTCACGGGGACTTGCTTGCAGGTTCGCGCGGGCATCGATTCGAGAAACGCATAGAGAGAAGAGACCATGAGCGAGCTAGACAAGCCGGCCCAGGACAAGTTGATCCGCAGTGAAGAGGAATGGCGCAAGCGCCTGACGCCGGAGCAGTATCGCGTCGCACGTGAAGCCGGTACCGAACGCCCCTTCAGTGGCGATCACGAGGTCAGCCCGACACCGGGCACCTATCACTGCATCGCCTGCGACGCGAAGCTGTTCGACAACGACACCAAGTTCGACGCCGGCTGTGGCTGGCCGAGCTTTGATCGGCCCTATGCGGATGCCGCCGTCGAAGAGCATTTCGACACCAGCCATGGCATGCGACGTGTCGAAGTGCGCTGTCGTCGTTGCGAATCCCATCTGGGACACGTCTTTCCCGACGGCCCCACCGAGACAGGGCAGCGCTATTGCATCAACTCGGTGTCCCTGCGCTTCAAGCCGGTGCGCAGCTGAGACGCCAGAGCGCGAGAAGACGAAGCCAGCGTTTCTCCATGGCCGAGCCGCCTCTGGTAGAATGCGCCGCCATACGCGTCCCCTCTCCTTGCTGCCTGTCATCTATCGCCACCTCCATTGGTGAGCGACTCCTGACAGGCGGGCGAGGAGGCAGGACAAGAGGTGACAGGACAACCGTCATACCCCTGACGGCAGGAGAAGCAACATGCTGGGCTGGTACCCGGGACACATGCACAAGGCGCGTCGTCAGATAAAGGACGCGCTGCCCGAGATCGACGTGGTCATCGAAGTCCTCGATGCCCGCCTCCCCTACTCCAGCACCAATCCGGTGCTGTCCGAGCTGACCCGCCACAAGCCGGTCCTCAAGCTGCTGTCACGTGCAGACCTGGCGGACCCGGCACGCACGCGTGAATGGGTCGAGTATTTCGATGCCCTGCCCGATACCCGTGCACTGGCGATCACCACGCTTGAGGCGCGTGACCTCAAGCAGATCCCGCGGCTGTGTCGCGAGATGGCCGGTCATATCCGTGTCGATCGTGATGCGCGCGTGATGGTGATGGGCATCCCCAACGTCGGAAAGTCGACGCTGATCAATGGTCTGGCGGGTCGCAAGATCGCCAAGACCGGCAACGAGCCCGCCGTCACCAAGCGTCAGCAGAAGATTCGCATCGATGGCGGCATCGCACTGATCGACACCCCCGGGGTGATGTGGCCGAAGATCGAGGATCAGGCCAGCGCCTACCGTCTGGCCGGCAGCGGCGCGATTCGGGATACCGCCATCGACTACACCGATGTGGCGGTGGTCGTGGCGGCGGAGCTGGCCAGGCGCTATCCCGATGAGCTGATCGCTCGCTACAAGCTCAAGTCACTGCCGGCCTACAGTGCCAACCCTGATGCAGAGCGAGTCGAGAGTGATGGCCCGCGCAAGGTTGATCTGATGGCGCTCTCGGGCTTCAACGGGGTCGCGATTCTGGAAGAGATCGCCAGCAAGCGTGGCGGCCTGCGCGCCGGTGGCATCATCGATCTGCATCGCGGTGCAGAGGTGCTGCTGCACGAATTGCGCGATGGCAAGCTCGGACGTCTGACGCTGGAAACGCCGGCGGACATTCCCGCCGAGCCGGTGCCGGAAGCCAGTGGCGAGACGCAAGATGGCGCACGGATGAGCGAACCGCCTGAGTCTGCGAGCGAATAACGCTACCAGAACAGTGAGATAACGACGGTCGAATTCAGATCTCATTCGCGGACCATGCCTGCAAGCCAGTTGAAAATCCTGCCAGATAACCTCTGGCGGGATTTTTTTCTGCCTGAACATTTCAAACCGCAAATTTAACCACGCTATTGGCCCTTGGCCGTGGCGCGGCAGGCAGGCGGCGCGATATGCTGGACACTCGCCCCTACACCTTACGTGACGGAGATCTACGGAAAGCACCATGGATACCGAGCAAAGAAAGCCCCGCGAAATTCGCAAGTCACACAAGCTGGACAACGTCTGCTACGACATTCGCGGGCCGGTTCTCGAACACGCCAAGCGTCTCGAGGACGAAGGTCATCGCATTCTCAAGCTCAATATCGGCAACCCGGCGCCCTTCGGCTTCGAGGCACCGGAAGAGATCCTGCAGGACGTGATGCGCAATCTGCCGACCGCGCAGGGCTACTGTGACTCCAAGGGGCTTTACTCGGCGCGCAAGGCGATCATGCAGGAGTGTCAGCGCAAGGACATCCAGGGTGTCGGCATCGAGGACATCTACATCGGCAACGGTGTCTCGGAGCTGATCGTGCTGGCCATGCAGGCCCTGCTCGACGATGGTGACGAGCTGCTGGTACCAGCACCGGATTATCCCCTGTGGACCGCTGCCGCCAATCTGGCCGGTGGTCGTGCCGTGCACTATCTGTGTGACGAGACGCAGGACTGGGCTCCCTCCATCGAGGACATCCGCGCCAAGGTGACCAGCCACACCAAGGGCATCGTGCTGATCAACCCGAACAACCCGACCGGCGCGGTCTACCCGCCAGCCGTCGTGAAGGACATCCTGCAGGTTGCGCGGGAATACGGCCTGGTGGTGTTCTCGGATGAGATCTACGACAAGATCCTCTATGACGATACCGAGCACGTCTCCACCGGTGCGTTGGCCGATGATCTGCTGGTCGTGACCATGAATGGCCTGTCCAAGAGCTATCGCTGCGCGGGCTTCCGCTCCGGCTGGATGATTCTCTCCGGCGACAAGCGCCCGGCGGCCGACTTCATCTCCGGTCTCGACATGCTGGCCAGCATGCGCCTGTGCGCCAACGTCCCGGCGCAGCACGCCATCCAGACGGCACTCGGCGGCTATCAGTCCATCAACGACCTGGTGCTGCCGGGTGGCCGTCTGCTGGCCCAGCGTGATGCGGCCTGGAAGAAGCTCAACGAGATCCCCGGCGTCAGCTGCGTGAAGCCCAAGGGCGCGCTCTACATGTTCCCGCGTCTCGACCCGGAGATGTATCCCTTCGAGGACGACCAGCAGATGGTGCTGGAGCTGTTGCTGGAAGAGAAGATGCTGCTGGTGCAGGGCACCGCCTTCAACTGGCCGAATCCGGATCACCTGCGCATCGTCACCCTGCCCTACGCCGATCAGCTGGAAGAGGCCATCGAGCGTCTCGGTCGTTTCCTGGCGCGCCGCCGCAAGAGCTGAGACACCTCTTTCCTGCGGCAAGCTCCCGCAGCACTGAGCCTCGAGACGGCCTGACGCCACGGTGTCGATACCTGCCTCACGAAAGGTCTACGCACACCGGCACGGTGGTGATACCTTCCTGTTACGCGCCGCCTGTCCGCCATGTCGCAGTGATTCATCTCACTGTCAGCATGGCGGGCAGATAATTGCGCCTTACCGATAGATTGGCATTGGAGACCTGACCCCATGATGCGGATAGCCCTCTTTCTGATCACCAACCTGGCGGTGGTGCTGCTGGCCAGTGTCACGCTGCGCCTGCTGGGCTTCGATGGCTACATGGAAGCCAACGGCATCAATTACACCGCCCTGTTGATCTTCTGCTTCATCATCGGCATGGCCGGCTCGGTGATTTCCCTGTTCCTGTCCAAGATGATGGCCAAGTCCTCGACGGGCACCGTGATCATCGAACAGCCACAGAACGATACCGAACGCTGGCTGCTGACAACCGTCGAGGAACTGTCTCGCGACGCCGGCATCAAGATGCCGGAAGTCGGCATCTTCCCGGCGCAGCAATCCAATGCCTTCGCCACCGGCTGGAACCGCAACGATGCGCTGGTCGCCGTCTCGGCCGGCCTGCTCAATCGCATGCGTCCCGAGGAAGTGCGTGCGGTACTGGCGCACGAGATCGGTCACGTGGCCAACGGCGACATGGTGACGCTGACGCTGATCCAGGGCGTGGTGAACACCTTCGTGATGTTCTTCGCGCGCATTGCCGCACATGCCATCGACGCCTTCCTGAAGCGAGATGACAACAGCGGCGGCCTGGGCTTCTTCGGCTACATGGCCGTGGTCTTCGTCCTTGAGCTGGTGCTGGGCCTGGTGGCCTCGATGATCGTCGCCTGGTTCTCGCGCTGGCGCGAATATCGTGCGGATGCCGCAGGCGCGAGTCTCGCGGGCAGCGGTTCGATGATCAACGCGCTGGCACGCCTCAAGCAGGAACATGAGCTGCCGGACCAGATGCCTGACACCATGACCGCCTTCGCCATCACCACCGGCAAGAGCCGCAAGCTGATGGAGCAGCTGTTCGCCAGCCACCCGCCGCTGGATGACCGTATCGCCGCGCTCAAGGCCGCTGCCTACAAATAAGCCTCGAGCAGCACCGCACTCTTGAGCAATGCAGAAGCCCGCCACGTGAGTCACGTGGCGGGCTTCTTGCGTCAGGGCTGACCCCGCAGACTCCCAAGCATGCCTCGCGGCACATCGTGATCAGCCACGAAGTGCCACAGGGGGTTGCGGCCACGATTGACTTGGCATGCAGGCAACTGCATAAAGCAGACTCCTGCGTCCGTTCAGCGCCAATGTGATCCCCTCGGGCTTTCACATCCGGCCCCTCCCCGAACGGCGCCATGCCTCATGAGGCCCGACATGCAACGCACCCTCGACATCATCACTCGCCTGATCGCCTTCGATACCACCTCGGATCGCTCCAATCTGGCATTGATCCACTTCGTTCGCGATCTGCTGGCCGAGCATGGCATCCAGGCGAGCGTGCTTTCGAATGCCGAAGGCGACAAGGCCTCGCTGCTCGCCACGATAGGGCCCGCGGTGGCCGGTGGTGTCGTGCTCTCCGGCCATACCGATACCGTGCCCGTAAGCGGCCAGAACTGGTCCCATGACCCTTATCAGGCCACGCTGAAGGAGGGTCGTCTTTATGGTCGTGGCTCGGTGGACATGAAAGGCTTCATCGGCCTGTGCCTGGCGATGGTGCCGGATTTTCTTGACGCTCCCCTCAAGCGGCCACTCCACCTTGCCTTCTCCTACGATGAGGAAAGCACCTGTCTGGGCTGTCTGCCACTGATCGACCACATGCGCGACACGCTGCCCGACGTCGCCGCCGTCATCATCGGCGAACCGACGGAGGGACGCGTGGTCTCGGCGCACAAGGGGGTGCATGCCTGGCGCACGGAAGTGACCGGCGTGCCGGCGCATTCGAGCCGACCGGACCTGGGTGTCTCGGCCACGTTCTACGCCGCGCGCATCATCTCGGAGCTGGAACGCACGGCAAACGACCTGCGCACCCAGGCCTCACGGGGCGAACTGTTCGAGCCCCCGTACTCCACGCTGCACGTCAGCACCATCCAGGGCGGCAATGCGACCAACATCATTGCCAAGGATGCTCGCCTGCATTGGGAGCTGCGCAACCTGCCCGGTGATACCCCTGACGCGGTACGCGCGCGAGTCGATGACTTCACCGCCCGACTGGCCCTCGAGATGCAGGAGCACTCACCGGAGTGCGCCATCCAGACACTGGAGGACTACGCCTCGGTACCGGCGCTCACGCCGGAGCCCGACGGCAAGGCAGAGACGCTGGCCTTTGCGCTGACGGGTCAGCGTGAACGCTGCGGTGTCGGCTTCTGCTCGGAAGCGGGCTGGTTCCAGGATCGCGGTTTCTCGACTGTCGTCTGCGGGCCAGGCTCCATCACGCAGGCCCACAAGGCGGATGAGTACATCGACATCGCCGAACTGGAGCGCTATCGCGAGTTCCTGATACGCCTCACACGTCATCAGTGCACTGACTGAACGCTGGACGCCCCCCTCGAGTGCCCATGAAAAAGCCCGCCGCGTTCACCACGCGGCGGGCTTGCCTGTCTCTGTCACCCAGTACGTCAATCAGCGAGACTCTGCCGTCTCATGAGGGGTATCCAGCACCAGAGATTCGGCCAGCGGAGTCGGCTCTCCGCCATCCGCCTCGTCACCTTCGGCCAGACGCTCCAGCTTGAAGCCGACCATGGCATAGGCCACCGCCAGCACCAGATTGACCAGATTGAACAGCGCAAACGGCAGATAACTGAGAGTCGCGACCCCCAGCGTTGCCGCCATGTAGGCGCCGCAGCTGTTCCAGGGAATCAGTGGCGAGGTGATGGTGCCGGAATCTTCCAGTGCCCGCGACAGGTTGACCGGCGCCAGGCGACGGCGGCGGAATTCAGCGCGATACATGCGCCCCGGCAGGATGACCGAGATGTATTGATCCCCGGTCACCACATTGGACGCCAGGCAGGTACCCAGCGTGGTGATGACCAGCGAACCGGCATTGCGCGTCGCGCCCAGCAGGCTCTGCACCAGACGCTCCAGCAGACCGAGTCGTTCGATCACGCCGCCGAAGGTCATCGCCGAGAGGATCAACCACACGGTGTTGAGCATGCTGCTCATGCCGCCCTTGGAGAGCAGCGAGTCGATCACCTCATCGCCGCTGTGGGAGACATAGCCATCGAACATCGACATCCATACGCCCTTGAGCAGCGCCATGGCGGTGGACATGTCAGGGACATTCGCCAGTCCCGCCACGGCCTGTGGCTGGAAGATGACCGCGAAGACACCCCCGAGCACCGCACCGATGAAGATCGCCGGGAAGGCGGGCATCTGACGCACGGCCATCACCAGCAGCACCAGCAGCGGAATCAGCAGGTGCAGGCCGATGTTGAACTGCTCACCCAGCTGGGCACGCAGGTTGGCGACCTGCTCCGGCGTCTGCAGGCTGGAGACGGAGTCGTGGCCCAGCCACAGAAAGCCTGCCAGCGCGAGCAGGATGCTGGGAACCGTCGTCCACAGCATGTGACGAATGTGCGCGAACAGCGTGGTCCCCGCCGCCGCCGGCGCCAGATTGGTGGTATCCGACAGTGGCGAGAGCTTGTCACCGAAGTAGGCCCCGGAAATCACCGCACCTGCCGTGATCGCCTCGGAAAGCCCCAGCCCATCGGCAATGCCGATCAGGCCAATACCGATGGTGCCGGCCACCGTCCAGGAGCTCCCCACCGACAGCGCCACCAGCGCGCACAGCAGACATGCCGAGGCATAGAAATACTGAGGCGCGATCACATCCAGCCCGTAGTAGATCATCGCCGGCACGGTGCCACCGAGAATCCAGGTACCGATCATCGCGCCTACCGCCAGCAGGATCAGGATCGCGCCCAACGAGATCTGGATCCCCTTGTTGATCCCCTCTTCGATATCGCTCCAGCGATAACCGTTCTTGAGGCCGATGACTCCCGCGATCATCGCGCCAGACAGCAATGCCACCTGATTCGGCCCCCAGGAAGCATCGGCGCCGAACAGCACGACCGCCAGCACCAGCATGGCGATGACCAGCACGATGGGGATCAGGGCATCCAGCAGGGAGGGGGGACGAAAGCCACCGCCCTCGGCTGGTCTATCAGGAGATTGTTGCATTCAGGACACCATCTTCAGGAAATGAGGACGCCGACACGCGCCGTCGTGACGGGCATGGCAGAAGGCACAAGAAACGGGGAGTACGCGGGGAGCCAGCGGGCCACACCACCCTCGGACAAGTCGCCCGGGGCGCGCCCTGACATCTGTCGTCAGCGTAATTTTGGGCGACATTATATCGACCAAGGTCGCAGTCCGAAACGTCCGAGAACCGGTTTCATCTACCGGGTCATCCGCCCCACATCCGTACCTGAGACGAGAACGCCCCTGCCAGCGAAGCTGATAGGGGCGTTCTGACTGCCTGACGATCGAGATCCGTCACTCGGCCTCGACACCTCCTGCAGGTGGATATCGCAGGAGAGATGACATGTCACATCATTTGCTGGCCAGCTTCACACGCGAGAAGCCGAAGCCTTCCAGCACTTCACGCAGCTCACGGGCGTTCTTCTTGAGTTCGACGCGCAGCGTGGAGAACTCGCGACGCAACGGATATTCACGCCGATAACGCAGGAAGCCCTCGGCGTTGCCGAAGCGGCGCTGATAGCGACGCAGACCCAAGGCATCGCGGCGCACGTCGTAACAGGCCCGAACGCAGAGACCGAGGGCCTCTTCCGGCGGCGCCCACCCCGTCAGCACCAGCTTGCGAAGCCACGGGTCCGGCTTCAGCTGGCCCAGCTTGCGTCGTGCCGGCAGGCCGAAATGCCGGCAGGCCTGCTGATAGATGATCTCGGCTCCCTGCATCTTGCCATCCAGACTGTGTCCGGCGATGTGCGGCGTGGCGATATCCACCAGCGAGGCCAGCTCCGCATCGATGTCCGGCTCGTTCTCCCACACATCCAGCACGGTCAGCAGATCAGCCTGTTCCAGCAGACGCTGCTTGAGCGCGGCAGTATCCACGCAACCACCGCGTCCTGCGCTCAGCAATACGCTGCCGGGCTTCATGGCACGGATGCGCTCGGCATTGATCAGGTGATGGGTCGGATACTCACCGCCTGTCACCATCGGGGTATGCACGCAGATGACATCACACTCGGCCACGAGATGATCGATATCGACGAAATTCAGCGCTTCTGCCGCCTCCTCTCCCGACTCCTGCGCCAGCGCGCGCGGAGGATCACAGACCAGCACCTCGGCGCCCAGCGACTCGAGACGCTTGATCAGCCTCGAGCCGACCTGACCTGCACCGACCACGCCGAAACGACGATTGAGCTGCAGATCGAAGCCTTCCTGCTCCGCCAGATGCCACAGCGAGGACAGCACGTAATCCACCACCGAATCGGCATTGCAGCCCGGCGCATTGGTGAAGTGAATCCCTGCCGACTCGAGCCAGTCGAGATCGACATGATCCGTGCCGATGATCGGCGAGCCGACGAAGCGCACCCGAGTGCCCTTCAGCAATGCCTCATCCACCCTGAGCGTGGAGCGGCAGATCAGCATGTCGGCTTCCTTGAGGACGGCATTGGTGATCTCGCTGGTCGGCAGACAGATCACTTCCCCGAATTCAGAGAAGAACTCTTCTGCCAGAAGGACGTTATCATCCACGATGATGTGCATCTGTTGCCTTGTTCCTTGCTGTGCCGGTGGGTAGCGTTGCGGCCGTTGCCGCGTGCATGGCGTCTTGCAAAGCTTCATGACTTGCTGCAAGGCATGCGAAGATTACAATGGTATGATTCAGCGTTCGCCGCCGTGCCATCTTAGGCGTACGCAGCATGCGCCACAAGCCTGCAGCGCCTTGCGAGCCATCCACATGCCACCTCTGTTTCACCTCGGGAGTCACGCGTGATCATCCGCTGGGAAAGCCATCATGATTACGTCCTGGTCCATGTACATCAGGACATGTTCGGCGACTGGATCGTCAGTCGCTCCTGGGGCCAGATCGGCACCCAGTTCGGCGGACTGAAGCACGATCTGGCCGAAAGCTACGAGCAGGCCATGACCTGGGTCAGTGACCTCGCTCACATCCAGGCCTCACGTGGCTTCACCAAGGTGCTGGAGGCTACGGCTGACAGCCCCGAGGCCGAAGATGCCATGCGCCAGATGTCACTGCTGGAAGGCTAGGCCGCCGCCGGGACCCGCAGACAAGAAGACCGCCGCTACCTTAAGGTAGCGGCGGTCTTTCGTTCAGGCCCGGGCATGATGCGAATCAGCGCAGAAAGCGACGTCCATGGCGCATGACATGCCCCTGCGGCTCGACGCCGGAGTCACGCCCGGCAGGGGGCGTCCGATCGACGCCCTGCTCGACGCTCTTTTTGACACCCTGCGCGCGCAACCAGCCCGGCAAGGCCTCTTCGCCATCGGCCAGCGAGTACTCTGCACCCGATGCGCTCGCCAGCACAGGAATGCGTGTCGCGTAGCGCTCGCTCAGTTGCGCGTCGAAGGCGATCTCGACCCGCGTGAGCGTGACATCGGCCCCCAGCGCCTGCAGCGAGGCTTCCAGCCGAGCACACAGATGACAGCCCGCCGTGGTGTAGAGCCACAGCGGGACACTGGCCATCGCTCAGCCCTTCACGTCGCTGGCGCGACGGATGCGGAAGACGTGGTGGATATCCGGACGACGCTTGAAGTCCGGGTCCAGCAGCTTGCGCGACAGGTCTTCCACCACATGATGCTGGCTGACGCTGTCATCCATCACGAAGCGACGATGGTTGTTGGAGAAGATCAGCGTGCCGCCCGGGGCCAGGCTGGCCATCGCCAGATCGATCAGGCGCGCGTGATCGCGCTGGATATCCAGGGTGCCTTCCATCTTCTTGGAATTGGAGAAGGTCGGCGGATCCAGGAAGATCAGGTCGAACTCCTCGCGGGAACGCTCCAGCCACTTCAGGCAGTCGGCACGCACCAGCTGGTGACGCTTCTCGCTGATGCCATTGAGCTTGAAGTTCTCGCGCCCCCAGTCCAGGTAGGTATTGGACATGTCGACGCTGACACTCTCGCTGGCACCGCCCAAAACCGCGTGCACGGTGGCCGTCGCGGTATAGCAGAACAGGTTGAGCACCCGCTTGCCGTCCGCTTCCTTGCCCAGCAGCTTGCGCACCGGACGGTGATCCAGGAACAGGCCGGTATCCAGGTAGTCCTTGAGGTTCACCCACAGTCTGGCGTCGCCTTCCTGCACCTCGATACGCTGACCGGAGCTGTCCTGACGGGTGTACTGCGCCTTGCCCGCCTGACGCGTGCGCTGCTTGATATGGATATCGTTGGGCGAGCAGCCCAGTACCTGCGGAATCGCCGCCAGCGCATCCATCAGACGACGCTGCGCCTGACTGGCATCCACGGACTTGGGCGGCGTGTATTCCTGCACGTGCACATGACGCCCGTAGATATCGATGGCCAGCGCGTATTCCGGCATGTCGGCATCATAGAGGCGATAACAGGTGGTGCCGCTCTGCTTGAGCCAGCGGGACAGCGACTTCTGGTTCTTCTTCAGGCGATTGGCGAACATCTGGCCGCCCTCGCTGAGTGCCGGCTGACTGCGGGCATCTTCCGCCACGCTGTCCTCGTCGACCGCTCGCTCACGCGCTGCCACGTCGATCATCAGCAGCTTGCAATCCAGCTGACCGTTGCGGAAGGCGTACTGACGATGCGCACGCAGGCCCAGACGGTGACCGAGGTCCGGGTTGCCGGTGAACATGCCCAGCGTCCAGCCGCCGAAGTGACGCTTCATGCGCTCACCGAGGCTTGCATAGAGCGGCACCAATGCCGGCAACTCACCCAGACGCTCGCCGTAGGGCGGGTTGGTCATCACTAGACCGGTGGTGGCGCCCTCAGGACAGGTCAGCTCGGCGACGGAGGCGCCTTCCAGCTCGATCAGCGCCGGAATCCCGGCACGCATGGCGTTGGAGCGCGCGGCAGAGATCGCCTGCGGGCTATGATCACGCCCGAACAGACGCGCGGTGACCTTGCGGCGCCCGGCGATGGCACGCTGCTCCATCTCCTCGCGCAGACCTTTCCAGATACGCTCGTCATGACGCCCCCAGTGGCGGCAGGCGAAGTCTTCATTCAGCGACTGCGGGGCGATATCCGCCGCCATCAAGGCCGCCTCGATCAGCAGCGTGCCGGAACCGCACATCGGGTCGACCAGGCTCTCACCCCGCGCCGCACGGGCCGGCCAATCGGCACGCATCAGCAGTGCCGCGGCCAGATTCTCCTTGAGTGGCGCATGGGCGAGGTCGGGGCGGTAGCCACGCTGATGCAGGCTGCGACCCACCAGGTCGATGCCCAGGGTGATGAAGCCATTGTGCAGATGCGCATAGATGCGCAGATCTGCATTCTTGCCATCGACGGTCGGCTTGTGGCGACCTTCCTCGAACATCGCCTCGACGATGCCATCCTTGACGGTCTGAGCGCCGAAGAAGGTATGCCGGATATCCTTCCATGTTCCATGGAAATCGACGGCGATGGAGGCACGATCCGGCAATTCCATTGCCCAGTCGACGCCGGCGCTCGCCTTGCGCAGCTGCTCGCCGGTGTCGACGCCACCCACGCGGGTCAGCAGGCGAATGATGCGATTGGCCAGGCGTGACCACAGGATGGTGCGGTAAGCCGTCTCCTGACTTCCATTGAAGTGGACGCCGGCCACGGTAGTGCCGGTCACCTCGGCACCCAGCGACGTCAGCTCGTCAGCCAGCAAGGTCTCGAGGCCACGCGGACAGGTCGCAAACCAGGTGGAGAGCGGGTTGCTGGGGGCGCGCGGCGAAGTCGCAGAAGTCGTGTCAGTCATGAATCTCTCACCGGCAAAGGCCGGACTTATTCCTGTGAGTTGGCTTCTGGCACTAGCGATATTCCTATACGGCTGTCGACAAGCCAGAGGCAGTGTTCTAAAAACTATAGGTGTAGCTGCAATTCGGAAAGGTGACACGCCAAGCGAAAAGGAGGTTCACGGAGCGAAACCCTCATTCAGGCAGCATGCCCGACTGCATCTCGGTGACCATTGCCACCGATGAAACAGGATTCTGATGACACAACCTTCAGAGCAGAGATCCGGGCCTGCAGTGACCTATCCACCATCACGCTCGAGCATGTACTGGCAAGACCCTCCATCATCTCACATCCACGGCCTTTCCCGACACGGCTGGTCAGTGGCCACTGAGGTGATGAAGCACGAGGCCGGCAGTGACCTTCGGGTCATCGGCCTACTCTCTCACTCGGCAAGCCATGCTGTATCGAGTCGCTGCCACCGGACGATGTCTCCTCGAGAGACACCACAACAGTGACTCCAATGCCGATGGGTTCTCACATAGAGGTCATCCATGAAGAGACAGAAACGTGATCGCTTTCAGCGTGCCTATGTTCACGGCTACAAGGCCGGCGTTACCGGTCGTTCCCGTGATGATTGTCCCAGTATCGATGTCAATCTACGTGAATTCTGGATGAGTGGCTGGCGCGAAGGACGTGGCGACCAATGGTCTGGCATGACCGGCGTGTCCGGCATCCACAAGAACCCCATGGTGCTGTCCTGAGCCCCAGCGGGCTCCGGCAATAGACAAACCAGGATACTCCCACCGGGATGTTGATTCCCGTCCCGATGACTTTCAGGATGCATGACGTCAAGGAGTGACACCTGAAGATGGCGCCTGGCGCCTTTCACCCCGCCCACGCAGCCTGATGCGCTGCGCAAGCGGATTCTCCGGCATCAGTCTACCGGATCGCCTGATCAATGGCGCCGGAAGGCACGTACAGAGAGGACTCGAGGTGTTCACGGTGACTCAGTCGATACTGATGTCACCCGGAAAATCCCAAGGACGTCGCTTAGCGACATGACAAGCCACCAGGGAGGTAACGCCTTATTTCTATCTTGAAGACGCACGGCACTGTCAGGCGCGTGAAGCAGTAGGCAATGGGGCCGACTCGCTTCTCCGCTTGAAAGGCCGAGATGTTGGCGCTCGTGTCGATTCCCTCGCGACATGGCTCCAGAGAATGCGCGGCAGGCGACGGCCTGCATGAACGACGGTTCAGCGCGGAGCACGACACGGGCAAACGTTCACCTTGACTGCATCAGCAGGCTTCTTGCAGGCCTGCTATCACCATCCACGGACCCGATGAGCTCGATGGGCCAATACCCGACCGCCGTCCCTGACGGCAAAAGCGCTTCGCATCGTGCACGCTGGCTGGACATGGCAGCCAACACGGCAATGTCAGTTCACGAGACATATCGCTGACACTGCCACATCATCATTCACGCCGGTACCGAGGCCGCCTTCTGATGTCAGGAGGCGGCTCTTTCGTTGTCTGGCTGTCTGATCACAGCTTGATGAGCGTATCCGCCTTCTCCAATGCACGCGCGCACTCTCCGATCAGCGCCGGGCCGCGATAGATCAGTCCGGAGTACAGCTGAACCAGGTCCGCGCCCGCCGCGACCTTCTCGCGCGCACTCTCACCATCCGTGATACCACCGACACCGATGATCGGCATGTTCGGCAGGGCTTCGCGCAGCCCGCGAATCACGCGGGTGGAGGATTCCCGCACCGGCGCACCGGACAGGCCACCGGCCTCTTCTGCGTGCGAACTCCCCGCGACCGCGGAGCGCTCGACGGTGGTATTGGTCGCGATGACACCATCGATGCCATTGTCAGCCAGCGCACGCGCCACGAACAGAATCTCTTCACTGTCCATGTCAGGGGCGATCTTGATCACCAGCGGGACCTTCTTGCCACGCTCGGCATCGAGTTGATCACAACGCTCGCGCAGCCCCGCCAGCAACTGATTGAGGTGGTCCCCGAACTGCAGATTGCGCAATCCCGGCGTGTTGGGCGACGAGATGTTGGCGGTGATGTAGTCGGCGTGAGCATGCACGGCCTCGAGGCAGACCAGATAGTCGTTCAGCGCATCATCCACCGCCGTGGTCAGGTTCTTGCCGATGTTGATCCCCAACACGACACCGGAGGCACCACGCGCCTGACTCACCTTGACCTTCGCGACCAGATGCTCAACCCCGGCATTGTTGAAGCCCATGCGGTTGATGATCGCCTGGTGCTCCGGCAGGCGGAACAGGCGCGGCTTCGGATTGCCAGCCTGCCCTTTCGGCGTCACCGTGCCGACCTCGACGAAACCGAATCCCAGGGCGGCGAGCGCATCGAGGTGATCGGCATTCTTGTCGAGACCGGCAGCCAGCCCGACACGGTTGGGGAATTCGAGCCCCATCAGCGTCACCGGGTCACGTGGTGCCTCACCGCCCAATCCACGCGCCATGCCAAGCCGATGGGCCATGTCCAGGGCGTTGAGCGTCACACCATGAGCCGTTTCCGGATCGAGCTTGAACAGAAGCGAGCGAGCAAACGAGTACATGGTGATCTCCAGGCAGCAGCGACAGGGGGCATGACGACAGCGGAACTGGGCGCGAAGTATACCCGAAGCCCTTCGCGACAGACACTCCGCCGGACGCGATTGCCTCAGGCGAGAATGACGAGGGAGAACGAAGAGAAGTGACGAAGATGAGGCACAGAGGAAGGCGACAAGGAAGCGACACACGAAAGAAGGCGGCCCCGAGGGCCGCCTTCCTTGTCACTGTCAGGGTCTGAGCGCTGGGCTTATTTGACGTCCAGCTGACGCACTCGCACGGTGTAGTTGTTGACCCCTTCCATGGCAGTGCCGAACTTCTGACCGCTGACCCACACGGTGTAGCGCCCCGGTTCCAGCACGGTCTCGAGGTGGAAGTCGCCCTCGAAACCTTCGCCCTTGTCGCTGGCCACGGTATTGCCGTTCTCATCCAGCAGGCGCATCTGCAGCTTGTAGGTACCTTCGCTGCCCGGGAAGGTCTCGCTGTCGATGGTCACGGTGCCGCGATCGGAGACATCGAAGGTCATGACCTCGCCCTTCTCGCGAATGCGCACATCGGTGACGATCTCATCGAAACGACGGTCCGGCTCCGCTTCACTCTCGGTGACGGCAGCGCTGCCGGTCGCCGCCGCCGTAGTGGCAGACGCCGTAGTGGCAGACGCAGAAGAGGCAGCTTCGGCCGTGCCAGTCGCCGTGCTGGCGACGGCTTCACCGGCAGTAGCGCTACCTTCCGCGGCAGCGTTGCCGGTCTCGGCGGCCTTCTGCTCGCGCGCCGCCTGCTCAGCCGCGGCCACGGTGGCCGGCTTGATGGTCGCCACTTCATCGTCTGCATCGACGAAGGCAGTGCGACGGCCATCACCATCGGTGTCCAGGAACACCAGACCGTCACCGGTCTCGATGCCGCTTTCTTCGGCGGAGAGCTTCTCACCGCTCTCGCTGAGGCCCGCCACGTTCACTTCATAGGTATTGCCACCCGACTTGCCGGCGCCCAGCTTGTCGGCGCGTACGCGCAGCTTGTAGACCCCGGGCTCCAGCTCGACATTCATGTTCAGGCCATCCGATGCCCTGTCACCCGTGCCCGTGGCGATGATCGCACCCTGCTCGTCTTCCAGGCTGGCATCCAGGGTGTAGGGATCACTCACATCGAAGTTGGCGTTGCCGTCGATCTCATAACGTCCGGCTTCCTTGATGGTGAACTGATGGACACTGGTACCACCGAACTGGAAGTTCTGGCTGTGGGCATCGCTGCGCGGCTTGAGAAACTTGGAGATATCCAGCTTGCCCGCAGCGGCTTCGGCGCGCTGCTGTGCAGGGCTGCCATCTGCCAGCACGGCCTGGGATGCGAGACTGGAGAGGCCGAGCGCAATGGCGCAGGCAAGGGGTAACGCACGTTGTGACATGGTGTCTCTGCCTTGTTGTACTGAAGTTCTTGATAACGTAAGCCGACCGCTGCCATCGCGGCAACCATGCGGCTCAGGAAACAGGGGTTGCACTCGCTGCCCTCAGCATACCAGACCCTCGACGACAGTTACCTTACCCCAGCCTTGGCAATCGCGATTTTCTTGATTGCACGAAAAAACCCCCGCCATTGGCGGGGGTTTCGTTCAGCGATGACGCTTACAGATGTGCGTATCGCGGGTCAGCAGAGTTCCTGCCCGGCTCACGCCTCGCGACGGGACTCGGCCAGATCGACCAGTTCACGCAGTGCGACGGCGAACAGCGGGAAGCTCAACTGGGCACCACTCTTCATCTCGCCGAGCAGTGAGCACCAGCGGCTGACCAGTCCTTCATGGCTTGCCATCCAGTTGTCGACACGCTCATCGATCTCGCGCGGGGCATTGTCCTGCTTGAGCACGCTGACGGTCAGGGCCAGCTGCTGGCGATCCAGGTCATCACGGAAGCTCTCGCGCGCCTGGGCCTGCCAGCTGTCCTGCACCTCGAGGCCGTTGATCTTGTCGCCGACCCACGGCAGCTCGAGACGATGGCCGATGCCGTAGAAGGCTTCCGCCACACGGTTGATCTTCTCGCCGGTCACCTTGGCGGCCTCGATGATGCCGAGACCGGCATACAGGCTTGAGGTCGCCGCGATGGTGCTGGCCAGCGCTTCCGGAACGCCTGCCTCGACGTAGTGGTCGCGACGAGCCTCCCAGTGCTCGCGGGCTTCGCCCTTGAGGCGCTCGCCGATGCTCTCGGACAGCTGAGCCAGACGCGGCGCGAAGTGCGAGATGCTCTCCTTGACGCCCATGCTGCTGCGCTGACGCAGGAACCAGCGGGTGGCGCGACGCATCAGGCGCATCAGATCGCTCATCATGCGGTACTGCATGTCGGCCGGCACCTGGTGATCCAGCGCCTCGATCTGGGTCCACAGCGCTTCCAGGTTGAAGCTGTCACGCGCCACGATGTAGGCACGCGCAATCTCGGCCTTGCCGGCACCGGTGGTGTCTTCCAGGCGACGCACGAAGGCGATGCCCATGTGATCCACCAGGTCATTGGCGATCTGGGTGGCGGCGATCTCACGCTTCAGACGGTGCTGATACATCTCCTCCGGGAAGCGCTCCATCAGCACGCGCGGGAAGGCGCGCTCCAGATGCTGCTGCACGTAGCTGTCATCCGGCACGTCAGAGGCGATCAGGCTGGTCTTGAGATCGCTCTTGGCGTAGGACACCAGCACGGACAGTTCCGGCAGGGTCAGGGCTTCACCGGCATTGGAACGCTCGATCAGCGCCTCATCGGAGGGCAGGAACTCGAGCTCGCGATCCAGGGTACCGGCCGCTTCGAGTTCATTGATGAAGCGACGGAAGACGCCCATGCCTTCCTTGGACTGCAGCTCGGAGAGCGACAGTGCCTGGGTCTGGCGATAGTTGTCCTTGATCACCAGCTCGCCGACCTCGTCGGTCATCTCGGCCAGCTGCTGGTTGCGCTGCTTGTCGGTCAGGTCACCGCGGGCGACGATGTCGTCCAGCAGGATCTTGATGTTGACCTCGTGATCCGAGCAGTTCACGCCACCGGCGTTGTCGATGAAATCGGTGTTGACGCGCACGCCACGCTTGGCTGCGGCTTCCATGCGGCCACGCTGGGTCAGCCCCAGGTTGCCGCCCTCTCCGACCACCTTGCAGCGCAGCTCGTTGCCATTGATGCGCAGACCGTCGTTGGCCTTGTCACCGACATCGGCGTGAGTCTCGGTGGAGGCCTTGACGTAGGTGCCGATACCGCCGTTCCAGATCAGATCGACCTGCGCCTTGAGCATCGCGTTGATCAGCTCGTTGGGCGCCAGGCGGTCTTCGCGGATGTCGAAGACTTCCTTCATCTGCGGCGTGATGGTGATGGTCTTGGCATCACGCGAGAACAGACCGCCACCTTCGCTGATCAGACTCTTGTCGTAGTCGTCCCAGCTGGAACGCGGCAGACGGAACAGACGCTCGCGCTCGGCGAAGCTCTTCGCGGTGTCCGGGTTCGGGTCGACGAAGATGTTGCGGTGGTTGAAGGCACCGACCAGACGGATCTTCTCGGACAGCAGCATGCCGTTGCCGAAGACGTCACCGGCCATGTCACCGATACCGACCACGCTGAACTCGTCTTCCTGGATGTTGATGCCCATCTCGCGGAAGTGACGCTGCACACTGACCCAGGCGCCCTTGGCGGTGATGCCCATGCCCTTGTGGTCATAGCCGTTGGCGCCACCAGAGGCGAAGGCATCGCCCAGCCAGAAGCCGTACTCGTTGGAGATGGCATTGGCGATGTCGGAGAAGGTCGCGGTGCCCTTGTCCGCCGCGACCACCATGTAGGGGTCGTCTTCGTCATAGCGCACGACGGCGTTCGGCGGTACCACGTCACCACCGGACAGGTTGTCGGTGATGTCGAGCAGTGCGCGGATGAAGATCTGGTAGCAGGCGATACCTTCCTTCTGGATCACGTCACGGTCGTTGCTTTCCGGCATGCGCTTGCAGACGAAGCCGCCCTTGGCACCCACCGGCACGATGACCGCGTTCTTGACCTGCTGCGCCTTGACCAGCCCCAGCACTTCGGTGCGGAAGTCCTCGTGACGGTCGGACCAGCGCAGACCACCGCGCGCGACCTTGCCACCGCGCAGGTGCACGCCCTCGACGCGCGGCGAGTAGACGAAGATCTCGAACATCGGACGCGGCTTGGGCACGTCCGGAATCTGACGGGTATCGAGCTTGAAGCTGATGTAGTCCTTGGCCTGACCATCTTCCGCCGGCTGGAAGAAGTTGGTGCGCAGCGTGGCCATCATCAGATCCACGTAGCGACGCAGCAGACGGTCGTCGTTGAGGCTGGAGACCTGATCGAGCAGACCGTTGATGCGCTCGCGGCAGGCGCTGACGTCATCCTCATCGCCCTGACCCTGCGGGTCGAAGCGCAGGTTGAACAGCTGCACCAGCTCGCGGGTGATATCCGGATGGCTGCCCAGGGCATTGGCGATGTAGGCCTGGGAGAGGCCGAAGCGGATCTGCTTCAGGTAACGCGCGTAGGCACGCAGCATCGCCACTTCACGCCAATCAAGGCCGGAACCGATGATCAGGCGGTTGAAGGCGTCGGATTCGGCTTCACCGGACCAGATCTTCTTGAAGGCTTCGATGAAGCTCTCGCGCACTTCGGACAGCTCGACTGCGCCCTTGCCGTGATGCTCCAGATCGAAATCGTGGATCCAGCAGGTGGCATCGCTGCGCTCGATCTCGTAAGGACGCTCGCCGATGACGCGCAGCCCCAGGTTCTCGAGAACCGGCAGCACGTCGGACAGCGGAATCGGCTGATGCTTGTGGAACAGCTTCAGGTTGACACCCGAGTTGTCATCCTCGACCAGACGATAGGTGCTCAAGGCCACGACATCGCCTTCATCCAGCGCACGCAGATGGCCCACGTCGTAGACGGCAGTGCGCGGCGAGAAGTCATCACGGTAGCTGCCCGGGAAGGCATCGCGATAACGGCTCATCAGTTCATTGGCCTGCTCTTCACCGAAGCCTTCCACCATCGCGGCGTGCAGCTCGTCACGCCAGCTGCGTGCCAGCTGGGCGATCTTGTTCTCCAGCGCGCGCATGTCGTACTGGCCAGGCTCGTCGCCCTTGAAGCGCAGGATGAACTGGATGCGTGTCAGCACGGATTCGGACAGATACGGCGTGAAATCACCGAAGGTGGCATCCAGCTCTTCGCAGAGCAGATTCTGGATGCGCACGCGCAGGTCGGTGGAGTAGACATCGCGCGGCACGAACACCAGCACGGAGAAGAACTTGCCGAAGCGGTCTTCACGCACGATCAGTCGCACGCGACGACGCTCACGGATATTGAGGATGCTGGTGGCGGTGCGGGTCAGCTCATCCGTGGAGATCTGGAAGAGGTCATCACGCGGATAGACTTCCAGAATCTGCAGCAGGTGCTTGCCGTTGTGGCCCTTCGGGTTGACCCCGGCGGCCTCCATGACGTCCTGCACCTTGCGACGCAGAATCGGCACGTTGCGCGGACTCTGGTTGTAGACCGTGGAGGTGTAGAGCCCCAGGAAACGACGCTCGCCGATCACGCGGCCTTCGGCATCGAAGCGCTCGACAGTGATGTAGTCCGGATAGGCCGGACGGTGCACGCGGGCGTGGAAGGCGCTCTTGGCGAAGGACAGCAGCTCCGGGATCAACACGTACTGATCGCTGTTGACGCTCTGCTGATGGCGGGACTGCTCGTGATAGCGCTCGAGGTCCAGCTTCAGGACGCCAAGCTCGGAACCCTCGACCTTGCTCAGCACGCGAGTGCCGTCGTCCTGCTCTTCGACGGTGTATTCGTCATAGCCGAGGAAGGTGAAGTGATCGTTGCCCATCCACTCCATGAACTCGCAGGCTTCCTGGTGATCCGCCTCGGACACGGTGGCAGGACGGTTGTCACGCAGCTCTCTGAGCGCCTGAGCCCCCTGGGAGCGCATGGCCTCGAAATCCGCCACGGCGACCCGCACTTCAGCCAGCACTTCACTCAGGCTGTTTTCCAGATCTTCGAGCATCTCGCCATCGTTGTGACGATCGATCTCGATATAGATCAGTGACTCGCGCGTCTCGGGAGCGTTCTCGGCGCGCGGCGCGGTCACGCGCTCCAGCTGACCGGAGGCATCGCGCGCCACGGCCAGCACGGCATTGTGGATGGCATGCACGGTGATACCGCGACGATTGAGCTCGATGCGCACCGAGTCCACCAGGAAGGGCATGTCCGGGTGCAGCACTTCGATGATGGTATGGGTGGACTGCCAACCATGCTTCTCGAAGTCAGGGTTGTAGGCGCGCACCTTGGGGGCAGCGTGACTCTGCAGGAAGTGCCATACGGCCAGAGTGGAGCCGTAGAGGTCATCCAGCTTGCGCTCGGCCATGTCCTCGAAGGAAGCCGTCGCATGATAATCGCGCGCAAAGGCCGCGATTTCCTGCACCTTGTCCTTGGGAAGTCGCTTGTCCAGCTGCTCTTGGAGCTGCGCAAGGAATTCCTGCTTGCCGTCCGTCGCCACGTGTAGCATCAATCACCTCGACTGACCTGATGGAAGTATCAGGAAGAATAGTCATAGAGAGCCCGCGCTCGCACCCGTGACAGGATGCCAAGGCGCAGGCTCATGCAGTGCATCACAGACTAGCGCAGTCTGTGCCTCGGCCCCATGCCTGTTCCATATTGGTCATGCTGCATGACATCTGTGCATCGGGTATTGACTTGCGCCTCGCGTCATGAAACGAAAGTCTAACAAGGCGTTCATCGAGACAGACACGACGAGGCCCCGCCGCCACTATCACTCCCGATGGCTCATGGAGCCGGATCTGGAGTCTAGTTGGCAACGGGGCCTCGGCTTTTCAAGCGTCGAGGCGGAAAACGCTCCGCCGTCTCTCACTTGCTGACACGCCTGCTTTCACTCACTTCCTGACGAGATAGACCCCACACTCCAGGTGGTCGGTATAGGGGAACTGGTCGAACAGCGCGAAACGCTCGATGCGATGCGTGCGGCACAGCACCTCGAGATTCTCGCTCAGCGTCTGCGGGTTGCAGGAGATATAGACGATGCGTTCGTAGCGCGCGGTCTGCTCGCAGCTGTCGGCATCGAGACCGGCGCGCGGCGGGTCCACCAGCACGGTGCGGAAGTCATGATTCTCGAGGTCCATCTCCGCCACGCGACGCCCCTCCTTCTCGCCGGCCAGTGCCAGCGAGAAGTCCTCGGCGGACATGCGCGCCACCTGGGCATTGTCGATGCCATTGGCCGCCAGATTGACCTGCGCCGAGGCCACCGACGTCCGCGAGATCTCGGTGGCCAGCACGCGACGGAAGTTCTCGGCCAGCGCGATGGTGAAATTGCCGTTGCCACAATAGAGCTCGACCAGATCGCCCTGCTCCCGGCCTTCCGCTCGCGCCTTGTCCGGATGGGTCACGTCGCGCGCCCAGCTGAGCATGGAGCGGCAGATCTCGGCGTTGGGCTGGGTGAAGCTGTTCTCGACCTGCTGATAGACATATTCACGTCCATCGACCTCGAGACGCTCGAAGACGTGATCGCGCGTCAGCACGAGGTGCTGCTTGCGTGAACGCCCGATGATCATGATGTCGAGTTCCTGCTCCAGCGCGCGCGCCTCGGCTCCCCAGTCCTCTTCCAGCTTGCGGTGATAGATCAGCGTGACCAGTGCCTCGCCACTCAGGGTGGTGAGGAATTCACACTGGAACAGACGCTCACGCAGCACCGGACTGGCCTTGAGCCGCTCACGCAGCAGCGGCATCAGCGTATTGATGCGCTGGCTGGCCACCGGGAAGTCGTCCATCCGCACGACCGTCTTCTTCTTGTTGCCCTCGTCGTCGAATTCCACCTCGAACATCGCATAGTAGAGGTCGTCATCCTCATGCCAGATACGAAATTCGCAGCGCATGCGGTAATGACTGGGCGGCGAGGGAAACACCTCGAGCTCCGGCGCATCGAAGGCGGCGAAACGGGCGCGGGTCTGCTCGGCCTTCTCGGCAAGCTGCTGTTCATACTGACTGGGATCGACGACGGCGATAGCCACACTGACTCCTGCCTGCGGGCATACCGCAGCACTGAAACGATGAGCAAAGGGACGCGGATGGGGTCATGGCAAGCCATGCCGATCACGTCCATTCAAAGGTTGGGCGCGCTAGCCTACCACCGGCAGCGCGAAGCTCAAGCACGGGTTGGTGACTCATGCAGCGACTGGGGCCGTCAGGGGCCGAGCGCGAGTCCTCGAGGGGCGGCAAACCCCTGGCTTTCAAGTGCAGTGGCAAGGCCGGGCTGACAGGCATCCGTCGCCAGGGCGATGCCTGCGTCAGACACCTCGTCTTGCGCCAGCGTGGCCTGCGCCGTGCGGGCTGGCAACTCCAGCACCTGGGCCACGCGCCGTGCGATCGCCGCGCCGGAATCCACCAGCGCCAGCGGTGGTTCACCCGGCGCATTCCTGCCCAGGGCGCTGGCGATATCCGCGCTGAGCAGCGGGAAGTGGGTACAGCCGAGAATCACCACCTCCAGCCCCGGTACCGCCGCGAGATCCGCCAGACTCGCCGCGACCACCTCGGGGCGAGCCGCCTCGCCACGCAGACGGCGCTCGGCCTCGGCGACCAGCGGGTCCGCCGCGACGCGAATCACCTGGCAGTCCGCCGCGAAATCATGGATCAACTGCTCGGTATAGGCACGCCTCACCGTGGCGGAGGTGGCCAGCAAGCCGAACACTGGCGGCTCGCCCTGTGCGCGGCGCACCGCGCTCTGACGGCTGCGCGCCAGCAGCGCGGCAGGCTTGATCGCCGGCACGGTACCGATCACCGGAATCGACAACGTCTCGCGCAATGCCTGAAGCGCCAGCGTGCTGGCGGTATTGCACGCCACCACCAGGGCACGCGCTCCACTTGCCTCGACCGCCGCCGCACACACCTGCGCGATGCGCGTCACCAGCCAGTCATCGGCCTTGGTGCCGTAGGGGAGCGCGGCGTTGTCACACACATAGGCCAGCGGCAACGTCGGCCATTGGCGGCGAATCTCCGCCGCCACCGAGAGTCCTCCGACCCCCGAATCGAAGATCAGCACCGGCGCGTCAGGCGCGTCAGATAGGACATGGGACTGGCTGACAACGGAGCCTGAAGGGGCGGTGGAAGGCGCCATGATGATGATATCTCGCGCTGCGAAAGAGGAAGGTCGGCTGCAATGGCGCGCTATTTTACCTGCTTGGTGACGATGTAGGTGAAGTAACGATCGATCCCCAGCTCGGAGACCAGCCAGCGGTCGATCAATCGCTGGTAGGCATCGATGCTCGCCGTCTCGAGACGCAGCAGATAATCCACGCCGCCGCCGACCGCCACGCACTCGATCACCTCGTCCGCCTCGCGCATGGCGCGCTCGAAGCGCTGGAAGCTCTCGGCATCGTGATGCTTGAGGTGTATCTCCACCCATACCGGCGTGCGCGGGGCTGCCACCACGGCGCCGCCGCGCTGAGCCTCGAGCAGCGCCTGATTGATGCGCGCCGAATAGCCCTCGATGATGCCGGCCTGCTCAAGGCGCTTGACCCGCTCCCAGCACGGGCTGACCGACAGATTGATCTCCTCGGCCAGCCGCGACTTGGTGATGCGACCATCGCGCTCGAGGATCGCCAGAATCTTCAGATCGAAGGCATCAAGCCTGGGCGCGGGCATCGCGCGCGCAGCGCCTGAACTCATGAGGCATCTCGCGCCAGATCGTCCACCACCTCAGCGATCACCGCCAGCGTATCGCCGAGACTGACCTGCGCCGGGAAGCGCCGTGCCACCAGCACGCCGTCGCGCTCGGCACGATATTCCACCGCCGGCTGACCGGCCCGCCCCAGCGGGTAGACCCGAGCCACGCACTGCCCCGCGCTGACCTGCTCACCCAGCGCCACGCACAGTTCCAGCAGGCCTTCATGCTCACTCTGCACGTAGCAGCTGGCGTCCGGCATGTCGATCAGCAGCGGCCTGGCCGCCTGGTCGGCATGGCGTCGCTCGACATCGCCCTCCAGGTCGGCACGACTGCGTTCGCGCAGCACGCCACTGAAGGCGAGGAAGTTGTCGACGCCACGGTCGGCGATCGCCTGGCGCTCAGGCGTGGTGGAACCGCCGCCCCCCAGCTCCGTGGTCACGAAGACCTTGCCCTGGCGTTCCACGGCAGTGTCGTAGAGCGCCTCGGCATCCAGCTCGAACATCATCATCGCCGAAGGCGCACCGAAGGCCAGCGCGCCGGCCAGACTCTCGGCTTCCTGATGACGGCACTGCTCCACGCCCAGCGACGCCTCGAGATAGTCCAGGCGGTGCGCGGCCGCGAACGGCAGGATATCCAGGGTGCGGCCACCGGAATGCAGGTCCAGCGCGTAGTCACACTGCGGTACCAGCACCCGGGTGAAATAGTCGGCGATCTGCTCGGTAGGTCCCCCCTCGGGATCGCCGGGGAAGCTGCGATTGAGATTGCCGCCATCAAGTGGCGAGCAGCGCCGGCCGGCCTTGGCCGCCAGCGCATTCATGGTCGGCACGATGATGACACGCCCCTGCACGTCCTCGGGCGTGAGGCGGGCCGCCAGCTTGTAGAGCGCGGTGATGCCCTCGTACTCGTCACCGTGATTGCCGCCGGTGAGCAGCACCGTGGGGCCTTCACCGTTGGCGATCACGCTGATCGGGGTCATCACGGCACCCCAGGCAGACTCATCGGTGGAAATCGGCAGCTTGAAGAAGCCGTGCTGAAGGCCATCGGCGTTCAGGTCAATGGTCAGGCTGACGGGAGATTCACGCATGACAGGCCTCCTTGGCCGGACGAACTCACAACAACAAAGGCGTATGGCATCGCATCACTGACGAACGGCCAGCCCGTCACTTGACGAACAGCTGGCGGGGCACGTCACACAATGGCTCGGCACCATTCTCGGTGATCAGGATCGACTCGGTGATCTCGAGCCCCCAGTCATCCATCCACATGCCGGGCATGAAGTGGAAGGTCATGCCCGGTTCCAGCACCGTCTCGTCACTGGGGCGCAGACTCATGGTGCGCTCGCCCCAATCCGGCGGATAGCTGATGCCGATGGGATAGCCGCAACGTGCGCCCCCCCGGTCGAAGCCGTACTTGTCCATCGCCGCGCCCAGCGCCAGCGCGATGTCGCAGCAGCGATTGCCCGGCCTGGCGATGGCCAGGCCACTTTCGATGCCTTCCAGCAGGGCGGACTCGCCGCGCACGAAATCGCGCGGCGGCCGACCGAGAAACACGGTGCGCGAGAGCGGCGCGTGATAGCGCTTGTAGCAGCCGGCGATCTCGAAGAAGGTGCCCTCGCCCTCGCGAAACGGCGTGTCATCCCAGGTCAGGTGAGGGGCAGCGGCATCACTGCCGGTCGGCAGCAATGGCACGATGGCCGGATAGTCGCCGCCGAGAATCTCGCCATTTGGCCCGACAACACCCTCGACCCCGACACGATAGATCTCGGCGACCAGTGCGCTCTTGGGCAGGCCCGGCTCGATCATCTCGAGGATGCGCGAGTGCATGCGCTCGACGATGCGCCCCGCCACGCGCATGTAGGCGATCTCCTGCTCGGACTTGATCGCCCGACACCAGTTGACCAGCGAGTTGGCGTCCACCAGTCGAGCGTGGGGCAACTCCTTGACCAGCGCCAGATGGGCACGCGCCGAGTAGTAGTAGTTGTCGAGTTCGACCCCCACCACGCCGTCGTGCCAGCCGCGCTGCGGCAGGATCGACTGGGCGAGAAACTCCATCGGATGCATGTCCGGATTCTGCACGTAGTAATCCGGATACCACAGGATGTTGTCCTCGCCCATCCAGCAGGTACGCAGCGCGCCGTTGCCGTCCTGACGGCGTCCGTACCAGACTGGCTCACCGCTCAGACCCAGCAGTACACATTGGTGCACATAGAAGGACCAGCCGTCATAACCGGTCAACCAGGCCATGTTGGAGGGGTCGGAAATCACCATCACATCGATGCCGGCACGCGCCATCGCTTCCCGGACACGCTGGATACGGGCGTGATATTCCCCGATGGTGAAGGCCTGGCGTCCGGCCGACAGTGGCCGCGGTACCCAGTTGTCGGGCATCGCCTGCGCTTCGCCATTCGGCAAGTTGTTGAGCCCCGCGAATGGAGGCTGGGCAATAGGCGGATGCGACGGGAATTGGCTCATGCAGCGCTCCTGTTCAATCAGGCCTTGAGGCAAGCAGCACGTCGGGGCGGAGCCTTACGCGCGCCTCTGGTGCCCAGAGCCGTCAACGTATATGCGAACATCCGAATTCCCCTCTTGATTCGAGTCTGTCACTCTGCCGACAGCGGGTCAAAGGCGACTCTGGCACTGTCGCCCTTCCCTTCGGCCCTTGCAAGGGCCGCGCCATCATCACGACATCACCGGGAAATACTCCAGGACCTTTCAGGAGACTCTTTCAGATGAGCCACATGCGAATTCTGGTACATCACGAGCGGGCAGAACGCTGGTGCGAGGCACTGCGTGAGCGTCTGGACAGCAGCGACATCGAGATCCTCGCCGATGACGGCGAGACCCTGGGCGACATCCTGGTGGTGTGGGCACCCCCGGCGGCACTGTTCGAGCGGCATCGCGATCACGACGTGAAGGCGATTCTCAATCTGGGTGCCGGCGTGGACAGCCTGCTGGCCAATCCCGCCCTGCCTCGAGAGGTGCCGGTGCTCAAGCTGCGCGATGCCGGCATGGCCAGCCACATGCTCGATTACGTACGCTACGGCCTGCTGCACTTCCGACGTGACTTCGATCGCTACGCTGTCCAGCAGTCAGAGCGTCACTGGGCGCCACATCGCGTGGTGCGCGCCAGGCATTATCCGGTCGCGGTGCTCGGCCTGGGTGCCATCGGCCGGCAGATCGCCGAGGCGCTGGCGGCAGACGGCTACCCCGTGCATGGCTTCAGCCGCAGCGCCCACACCCTGGAGGGCGTGACCTGCCACCATGAACAGGGGGAAGGCGGTCGCTCGCTCAAGGCAGTGCTGGGAGATGAAACGCTTGGCCTCAAGGCGGTGATCAACCTGCTGCCCAACACCACCGCCACTCGCGACGTGCTGAATGCAGAGGTCTTCGCGGCCCTGCCCGATGACGCCGTGCTGATCAATCCCGGCCGCGGCAGCAGCGTGGTCGAGGAGGATCTGCTCGCGGCGCTGGAGAAGGATCAGTTGCGCGGCGCACTGCTGGATGTCTTCCAGCATGAGCCGCTCGCCGGCGACAGCCCGCTGTGGCAGCACCCGAAGGTGATCATCACCCCGCACGCCGCCGCCCCGACCCCGGTCTCCGAGGCCGCCGACCAGCTGGCGGAGAACATCCGCCGCGTGCAGCGCGGTGAGCCCCTGACGGGCATCAGTCTGGAACACGGCTACTGAGACGTGCGTTTCACACCGGAAGCGCAGTGGTCGACTTGAGACACTCCATCGCGAAGCGTGCCGAGACATCGGTGAGGTCATCGAGGGTATTGACCAGCTGCTTGTAGACGCGGTCGTAGGCATTCATGTCCGCGACCTGAACCTTGAGCAGGTAGTCATAGTCGCCCGCCATGCGATAGAACTCGGTGACCTCCTCGATCTCCTCGATCACCGCCACGAACCGTTCGAACCAGGCCCGCGAATGATCGCGGGTCTTGAGTTGCACGAAGGCGGTCAGCCCCAGCCCGACCCGCTCGGCATCCAGCAGCGCCACCCGCGCGGTGATCACCCCGCATTCCTCCAGCCGCTTGAGGCGTTTCCAGCAGGGTGAGGTGGTCAGATGCACCGACTCCGCCAGTGCCGCCAATGACAGGCTGGCATCACGCTGCAACAGCCGCAGCAGCGCGCGGTCCGTGGCATCGAGCACAATTTTCTCCATACTCCCTCCTCACGACAAAATCTTGCTACAGAACATGGCCTACGCCATGACAACTGGCAAGTTTTGCCTGACAGCCGGTCGTACCATGAAGGCTCCTCCCCGCGACAGGAACCGCTGCCATGCCGACCACTGCCTTTCCCCCTCGCTCGCCGTGTGCGCCCTCTTCACTCGCCACTCCCTCGGAGGGCTTGCTGCACAGGACGCCTCTGGAAGCATGGCGACAGGAGTGCCTGGCACAGCTGGCCGCCTTGAAGGCAGCCACGCCCGTCACTCCGCTCAGGGAGCTTGCGCTTTGCGGGCTTGGCGAGGCGCGCGTGCTGATCAAGGACGAGCGCGCCCACGCCAGTGGTTCACTCAAGCATCGACTGGCCATGGCGTTGTTCGAGCAGGCCTTGAAGCAAGGCTGGCTCAGTCCCGGACGCCCGGTCATCGACGCCTCGTCAGGCTCCACGGCGGTCTCTGAAGCGTGGCTGGCACGCCGCCTGGGGCTGGAATTCATCGCCGTGGTGCCCAAGGGCACCGCATGTAACAAATTGAGGGCGATTCGTGACGAGGGCGGGCGTGTCGTGGAGATCGAGAATGCCGTCCACCTCTGCCAGTCCGCCCAGGCGCTGGCCGAGGACAGCGGCGGCCACTTCCTCAACCAGTTCCAGCATGCCGCCACGGCCAGCGACTGGCAGAGCGAGACAAGCCTGCCGGGCGAGTGTCTGGCACAGATCGCCGAACGCGAGCTGCCGGAGCTTGAAGCGGTCTTTCTCGGCGCTGGCACCGGCGGCAGCGCCGCCACCTTCGCGCGCCATCTGCGTCACAAGGGTCTTCTTCGCCACTCGGGGCCTCTACACCACACGGGGCCTCTACACCACACGGGGCCTTTTCACCACTCGGGGCCTCTACACCACAGGGGCCATGGCGCTCGCGTGATCGGTGTGGACCCCGAACACTCCGTCTATCATGCCTGCTGGCAGCACCATCACACCCATGGCACCCGCATGACCTCACTGCCCGCGCCTCAGGCACCCAACCCCATCGAGGGCATTGGCCGCCCCTGTGTACTGGAGGCGTTCGACCCCGTGCACTTCGATGATTATCGACGCATCGCGGATGCCCGCAGCCAGGCGGCGGCACTATGGCTGGCAGAGCATGCCGGGCTTGCCGTCGGGCCCTCCACCGGCACCGCCTTCGCGGGCCTGCTGGAAACCCTCGAGCTCAAGCACGCCCGCGGCGAGGCGCTGACGGGTAGCTGGCTGCTGCTGGCCTGTGATCATGCCAGCCGCTACGCCAGCACCCTGGGCGACCCCGTCTGGCGGGCGGAACACCAGTCACGCCTCGCCCCGCATCGCGCCTGGATCGAGAGACTCACCGCCTGAAACGACGACACCCCGCCAAGGCGGGGTGTCGTCGTCGAGCATCACGAGGCGCGATGGCAGCTCGTGCCACGGCTCATGTCAGTCGCAATGCATGTCAGCCGCAATGGAGGTCAGTCACGCCTCATGCCAGCAGGGCATTGAACTGACGCAGCCACTCCGGGTGGGCCGGCCAGGCCGGCGCGGTCACCAGCTTGCCGGAGGTCACGGCATCGGTGACTTCCAGTGACACGAATTCGCCACCTGCCAGCTTGACCTCCGGCGCGCAGGCCGGATAGGCGCTGACGCGATGGCCTTCCAGCGACATGGCAGCCGCCAGCAGCTGCGGGCCATGGCAGACGGCGGCGATGGGCTTGTCGGCCTCGACGAAGTGACGCACCAGGTTCAGCACGCGCTCGTCCAGACGCAGGTACTCGGGGGCGCGACCACCGGGGATCAGCAGCGCATCGTAGTCTTCCGCCTTGAGGTCGGCGAAGCTCGCGTTGAGCGCGAAGTTGTGACCCGGCTTCTCGGTATAGGTCTGATCGCCTTCGAAGTCGTGGATCGCCGTCTTGACGATATCGCCTTCACGCTTGTCCGGGCATACCACATCGACCCGATGACCCATCGCCTGTAGCGCCTGGAACGGCACCATCAGCTCATAGTCTTCCACAAAATCTCCGGCAATGATGACAATGCTGGCCATGATGATCTCCTGATTGAACAAACGGGGTTGGCATCACTGCATCGCGCTCGCCTGACATCACCTCTGCCTGACATGTCGGGAAGCCTGCAGCTCACGCACAAGGCGTTCCCAGAGTACCTGTCCGGCGCGCATGAGCAAGCGCTGAAATAGCGTCCTGTGCCTGATGCGCCTGTCATCGGGGCCATCGCCAGCGGGCCCTCATGCGTCATCCACGACTTGCAGGAGAGGTGCGCCAGCGCGAGGGAACCTTGCATGCGGCCACGCTGCCCAATCATCATGCTCTCGCCCCGAACGACACCACTCCCCAAGGGCGGCCCCATTTGCGGACAGAAAGCTTCGACAGGAGTCACCATGCTTGCCCTTGTACCACGACGAATCCACTGGACACGCCTGCGACGGATACCCTCGCCTCGCCGCCTGAACGGCTGGCTTGGCGCGATGCTGCTGGGATCAGCCCTGTTGAGCACGGCGCAACAGGCGAGCGCTGACGTGAGCAGCGCGGAGTCTCCCGTGCCCTTCACCGCTCAATACACCCTGGTGCTGGACGGCTGGCCGGATGTGCCCATCACGCAGCGCATCAGCCAGAGCGGGGAGCTTTACATCGCCAGCATGGAGGCCTCCATCAAGGTGGCCAGCGGCTACGAGCAGGGACGCTTCCTCCTCAAGGAGGGCCAGCTGCAGCCGGCCGGGTATCGTTCCGGTTATCGTCTGGCGGGTATCGGCAAGGACTACAGCCGCGAGGCACCCGAGCCTGACGAGACGCTCCTCCCCGACCGCCAGACCCTGCTGGTACTGCTGAGCCAGCAGGCCGATGCCCAGTGGGCCGCGGGAAGTTGCCTGACGGGAGCCCCCTGTGCGCTGGAATATCTGGATCACAAGGGGCGCACCCGGACACTGATGTATGAGATCCAGGCACAGGAATCCCGCGTGGCCGCCGGTCAGACCTTCCGCACCCTGCGGCTGGACACCTGGCGCAAGCATCGTGATCAGAAGCACTACCGCCTGTGGCTGGCCCCCCGCTGGCCGGGCCTGATGGTGGCTCTCGACTACCTCGACTACGAGGACAGCCCCGCAGGTGAAGTCCCTAAGCGCTCCGCACATCTGACCCTCGACCGGCTCAGCAGCTCGCGGCGCCAGGCCAGTCCGTGACCCGTCGTGAGGCTCGGTGTCCGGTGCTCTGAGTCCAGAACTCAGTGTCCAGGCCGCGGCATAAGCCGCGCTGATCCCCCATCAGCAGTTATCGCGCAGGATCCACTCCCGGGGATACCCTCTGTCCCCGGCAATCGTTACAGTAACCCTTCCCAGTGATACTCACTGACAATCAATCGCTTACGTCGCTCTGGTCCTGTCGACGGCCAATGACAAGGAAAGGTCATGCTCTCGGGTCTCATCTTCATCCTGCTGCCGCTGATTCTCGGCTATCTGGTGCGTATCGAGCAGCCCGCACGTCTGGCGGTCGTCAATCAGCTGGTGAATGCCTCGATCTACGTCATCCTGTTCCTGATGGGTATGGGGCTTGCCGGGCTGGAGCAACTCGGCGCCGGCATGGCCGCCATGAGCGGGCAGGCGGTGATTCTGTTCGCCATCATCACGCCATTGAATCTGCTGGCACTGTGGGCGCTGTCACGTCGCAGTGCACTGCGTGCGGATGCCTCACGCGTGGTGGAAGGAGCGCCGATGACCCGCTGGGAAGCGCTGTCCGGCTCCCTGACACTGGCGGCGGCGGTCGCGCTGGGCGTCGCGGCGGGCGTCGTGCTGGGACTGATGGAGATCTCGCTCGACACCGACACCCTGGCCGAGTGGGCACTCTATGCCCTGCTGGCGCTGATCGGCTGCCAGCTGAGAAGCTCCGGCATGAGCCTGCGCCAGATCCTGCTCAACCGCCATGGCCTGTTCATCGCGCTGACGGTGATGGCGAGCTCGCTGCTGGGCGGACTGCTGGCGGCACCGCTTCTGGCACTCGACTGGAATCAGGGCATGGCGATGTCGGCCGGTTTCGGCTGGTATTCGCTGTCAGGCATCCTGATCGGTGATCAGCTCGGGCCGATTCTGGGTGGCGCAGCCTTCTTCAATGACCTGAGCCGTGAACTGCTCGCCTTCCTGTTGATCCCGCTGACCATCCAACGCTTCACGCCGCTGGCCATCGGCTTCGGCGGCGCGACCTCGATGGACTTCACTCTGCCGGTCATCCAGCAGACCGGCGGTGTTGCCTGCGTGCCCGTGGCCGTCGTATCCGGCTTTCTGCTCTCGCTGGCCTCGCCGCCGATGATCCTGTTCCTGCTCTCGCTCAGCCACGTCTGACGTCGTGGTCCTTGCCGATGACACCCCGGAACGGTGACACTCGGCCTCTCTCTTTCCAGCGCCTGACATTGCCATGCCGCCTCTGCATCACACTCCACCGCGCCCCAGACGCGTGACGCTCGCCGACATCGCCGCTCGCCTGGGCGTGACCAAGGTCACGGTCTCGCGCGCGCTCAACCAGCCCGAAAAGGTCTCCGCCGCCATGCGCGAGCGGGTACGGGAGTGCGCCCGCGAACTGGGTTACATGCCCAACCGTCAGGCCGGCAGCCTCGCCAGTGGTCGCTCCCGGCTGATCGCGCTGCTGATCCCGTCACTGTCCAATGCCGTGTTCTCGGAACTGCATCGAGGGCTTGAGGCACCGCTGGCCGCCGCCGGCTATCAGCTGCTGATCGGCCATACCGGCTATTCGATGGAAGAAGAGGAGCGCCTGATCGAGACCTGGCTCTCGTTCGGCGTGGACGGTCTGGTGCTGTGCGGCAGCCGCCACAGCGAACGCGTCACCGAGATGATCGCGCGCTCCGGCTGTGCCGTGGTGGAGTGCATGGAAAAGCGTGAGGCGCCACTGGACATGGCGGTGGGGCTGGATCAGCACGCCGCCGGCCGCGCCATGGCGGAGGCGATGATCGAGAGTGGCCGCCGGCACATCGGCTTTCTGGCCGCGCGCATGGACCGCCGCGTCGAGCAGCGTCTGGCGGGCTGGCGCGCCGCCGTCGAGGCCGCCGGCCTGTCACAGGAGTACCTGATGACCACTCCGGCACCCTCAAGCGTCAAGCTGGGCGGCGAATTGCTGGACGAGATGCTGACTCGGTGGCCGAATCTCGACGCCGTCTTCTGCTGCAACGACGACCTGGCCGCCGGTGCACTGTTCGAGTGTCAGCGTCGCGGCCTGGAAGTGCCGGCACGGCTGGCGCTGGCCGGCTTCAATGGTCTGGAGATGACCCGTGGCACCTGGCCTGCGCTTGCCAGCGTGGTCACGCCGCGCCGAGAGATCGGCGAACGCACCGCCGCCCTGCTGCTGGCACGCCTGAGCGGCGATCACGCCTCCACGCCGCGTGGCCTGTGGGAAGACCTGGGCTTCAGCCTGCAGAGAGGCGGGAGTCTGCCCCGGGCGTGAGCGCTTTCGAGGATGCGTGCTGCGCCGTCAGCTGCTGACATACCTGTTCGACCAACGCCTGCGGTGTGGCACTGATGTCGAGGGTATAGACGCGCTCCGTCTCACGCTCAGGCACCTCCAGGGTCGCCAGCTGGTCATCGAGCATGGCGGCGCCCTTGAAGAAGTGATCGGTGCGCGCCTCCAGGCGCTCCAGCAACAGCTCGCGCGTGCCTTCCAGGAACACGAAGCCCAGCGCCGCATCCCCGCCACGCAGCTGATCGCGATAGCGTCGCTTCAGCGAGGAGCAGGCCAGCACCAGACTGCGTCCCTCGCGACGCGCCTCATCGATCAGCTCGGCCAGACGGGCCAGCCAGCCATGGCGGTCTTCATCATTGAGCGGGATGCCGCGCGCCATCTTGGCCACGTTGGCCTCGCCATGATAGTCATCACCGTCGATGAACTGCGCCCCCAGACATGCCGCCAACGCCTGGCCGACATGCGACTTCCCGCACCCGGACACGCCCATCACCACCAGTCGCACCCCACCCTCGGGCAAGGTGACGCTCTCATCGTCCAGCGCGACGCTGCCCTGAGCGGACGCCGTGGATGACACCCCTTCTGCCTGCTGCTGCATGACACCCCTTCCCCTTGAAGAATATCCGTGTTGTCTGTCGTCCCACCTTGCCACCCGGGCCGGCCACGGCGAACCCTGCGTGGCGAGCCCATGAGCGGCGGCGCTGCGCAGGATACCCCGCGCAGCATCATCCATGTCGTGGCGACCCGGCGACATGCACCTTTCGGATCATTGCACAGACGCTTATGTTACCGGTAACTTTCATCCTGCACGAAGCAACAGGTCTTGCACAACAGGTCTGCACAACAGGTCTGCACAACAGGTCTGGCAAAACCGGCCCTGCACCACAGGCCTCACACGACACGCCTCACACCATACGCCCAAGGCCGTGGCAGATCGCCCCGCCACCGCCAGCCGCAAGAGTTCGCCATCATGTCCCCAGATAGCACCCTCGTCCTTGCCGCCCTCGGCGGTATCCTGCTGCTGCTGTACCTCGTCATGCGTCTGCGCCTGCACGCCTTCGTCGCCCTGCTGGTGGTGAGTCTGGGGGTCGGGCTGGCCACCGGCATGCAGCCCGACGCCATCATCGATTCCGTCACCAACGGCATGGGCAACACCCTGGGCTTCGTGGCCACCGTGGTCGGGCTCGGCGCGATGTTCGGCAAGATGCTGGAAGTGTCCGGCGGCGTCGACCGCATGGCCAATACCCTGCTGGGGCGCTTCGGGACCTCACGTTCCCAGTGGGCGCTGGCGCTGACCGGCTTCCTGGTCGCGATTCCGGTATTCCTGGATGTGGCCTTCATCATCCTGGTGCCGCTGGTCTATGCACTGGCACGCCGCAGCGGCCGCTCGCTGCTCTATTACGGCATTCCGCTGCTGGCCGGTCTGGCCGTCACCCACTCCTTTATTCCGCCGACGCCGGGGCCGATCGCGGTCGCCAAGCTGATCGGTGCCGACCTCGGCTACGTGATCCTGTTCGGGGCGCTGTGCGGTCTGCCGGCGATGATCGTCGCGGGGCCGATCTTCGGTCGCTTCATCGCCAAGCGTATCGATGCCAAGATCCCGGAGTACATGGAAAATGCTGGCAGCGTGATGAGCGATGAAGAGGTCAATCAGCGCGCCCCGGGCTTCGGGTTGATCCTGTCCATCGTGCTGCTGCCGCTGGCGCTGATCGTGCTCAACACCGTCTCCGGCTTCCTGTTCGGTGACGACAGTCCGCTGGTCGGCTGGCTGGGCTTTCTCGGCCATCCCTTCGTGGCGCTGAGTCTGGCCACGCTGATGGCCTTCACACTGCTGGGCACGCGTCGCGGCATGACGCGTGAACAGGTGATGGAAGTCGCCACCAAGGCACTCGAGCCGGCCGGCATCATCATTCTGGTCACCGGGGCTGGCGGTGTCTTCAAGCAGATGCTGATCGACTCCGGCGTCGGTGACGTGCTCGGCACCCTGATGGCCGACAGCAATCTGCCACCGATCCTGCTCGCCTTCCTGATCGCCACCGCGGTGCGTGTCATCCAGGGCTCGGCTACCGTGGCGATGATCACCGCCGCCGGTCTGATGGCGCCGGTCATCGATACGCTGGCGCTGTCCGGCCCGGTGCTGGGGCTGGTGGTGATCGCCATCGCCAGTGGCGCCACCGTGCTCAGCCACGTCAATGACTCCGGCTTCTGGCTGGTCAGCCGCTACTTCGGCCTGACCGAGAAGGACACCCTGAAAAGCTGGACGGTGATGGAGACGTTGATCGGCGTGATCGGCGTCAGCATGGCGCTGCTGATCGGGCTGTTCCTCTAGACACCCGCGACCCGGAGCGCTGACGAAAAGCTGCCACGTCATGTGGCAGCTTTTTTTGTGCCTGGCAAATGCCAGAATTCCCTATCGCGCCGTCTTGCACGCTATTTCCCACTTTTGCATTGCGCCTACATGACATCATGCGATCATCCACCCTTTCGTCCGCCATTCTGGCCCATGATCCTTCGTCTCTGCCCGGCGCTCTCGCGACTGGTCAGAGGCCGTTGCGCATCAGGGCCTGACATCTTTCGTCCGGAGTCCGCATGGACAACAGCCCTGAGTCGCCAACCCCGGCATCGCCACCCTCCGCCACTGGCAGCAAGCCACCCTCCTCCCGCCGTCTGATCTGGATGCGCCTGCTGGCGCTGATCATTCTCGCGCTGGCGATAGCGCTGGCGGCCTGGTGGATGACCCACCGCCCCGGCGCCCCCAAGCGCGTGCCCAGTGACGCCCCGGTTCCCAGCGTGGAAGTGGTGACGGTCAGCCATACGGCCAGTGCACCGACACTGGAAGGCTACGGCCGCGTGATCGCCGATCGTCAGACGACCGTATCCACCCGGGTCAGCGGTCAACTGGCCCCCTTCCCCGAGGGCATCGAGGCGGGCCGTGAAGTCCGCGCGAACCAGCTGCTGGCGAGTCTCGACCAGCTGGATTACCAGCTGGCGCTGCGTCAGGCCGAGGCGGATCTCGCCACGGCAGAAGCCAGCCTCGCCTCGGAAAAGGGCGAGCAGATCCGCGCGGCCTCGGAATACAAGACCTTCGGTCGCAACCTGCCGGCGGCGCAGAAAGCGCTGGTGCTGCGCGAGCCTCAGCTCAAGTCGGCTCAGGCTGCGGTGGACAGTGCCCGCGCCAGCCGCGACCAGGCCAGACTCAATCTGGAACGTACCGAGATCCGCGCGCCCTATGACGGCCTGATCAGCGAGCGTCTGGTCGGCGAAGGCAGTGACCTCAACGCCTTCACCGACCTGCTGACGCTGGTGGCCACCGACCGCTTCTGGGTGCGTCTCAATCTCCCGCAGGCCGACATGGAATGGCTCTCGACCCATGCCCGTGACGGACAGGGCACGCCGGTCCTGCTGTCCAGCAAGGCATGGCCGGAGGGCCAGCATCGGCGCGGCGAAGTGTGGAGCGTCCTGCCGTCCCTGGAGGACAACGGCCTGCTGACTCAGGTGATGGTGGCAGTGGAAGACCCATTGGCGCTCGACGTCTCCGAGGAGGCGCGCGCCAGCACGCCGGCCCTGCGTCTGGGCGATGTGGTGGAAGCGACTCTGACACCTCAGCGCACCGCATCGCTGATCGAGCTGCCGGTCAGCGCCCTGCGCAGTGGCCAGCAGGTCTGGGTGCTGACGGAGGATGGCTATCTGGAGAAACGTGCGGTGGGCGTGCGCCATCTGGGCAACGACACCCTGCTGATCGCCGGAGGCTTGAGCGATGGCGAGCGGGTCATCGTGAGTGCCTTGAGCAATGTCGAGGCCGGCATGGCGCTGCGTGCCCGCGGTGATGCGCCGACGCCGACCACCAGGACCCCTGATAACAAGGCGGCTGACGACAAGACGACGGCTGGCGACAAGAGCACCGCGACAGTTGAGCAGGACACCGCGACTGGTGACAAGAACGCCACGGTTGCCGACAAGCGCGCCACGACCACCGGAAGTGACTCATGACGGCACCGTCGCGCCTCAAGGGCCCCATCCGCTGGATGCATGATCATGGTGTCGCCGCCAACCTGCTGATGTTGTGTCTGATTCTCGGCGGTCTGCTGATGTCCAGCCAGATCAAGAAGGAGGTCTTCCCCTCCTTCGAGCTCGAGATCATCAACGTCAGCGTCAGCTATTCCGGCGCGACCCCCGATGAAGTGTCCGAGAGTCTGTTGCAGGCCATGGAATCCGCAGTGCAGGACGTGGAGGGGATCGAGGAGATCACCGCCACGGCCGAGGAAGGCCTCGGCTCACTGTCCATCGAGCTTCAGGATGGCGTCGAGACCATGCGCGCCTACCAGGACATCCAGCAGGCCATCGACAGCATCACCACCCTGCCCGATGAGTCCGATCCGCCCGTCTACTCGCTGGCAGGTCGCTCGCGCAGCGTGATGGAACTCAAGCTGCACGGCCAGACGGATGACCAGACCCTGCGCAACGTCGCCGAGCGTCTGCGCCTGAGCCTGCTGGACAGCAACGACATCACCAAGGTGGAGCTGACCGGCATCCGTGACCGGGAAGTGCACGTGTCACTGGAGGAAGGGGCGCTGCGCCGTTACGGCCTCTCGCATCAGGATGTGGCCAGCCTGATCGGCAATCAGGCGCTCAACCTGGCCGGCGGCAGTCTGGACACCCAGCAGGGCGAGTACCTGGTGCGCTACGAGGCGCGACGCGACGGTGCCGCCGAGTTCGCGCAGCTGCCGGTGATCTCCAGTCAGGAAGGCAATGTCATCCGCCTGGGCGATATCGCCACCGTCACCGACGGCTTCGCCGACAGTGACAAGGAAGTGCTCTATGACGGTGAACCGGCGATCGGCCTGGACATCTATCAGGTCGGCTCCCAGACACCCAACGAGCTGTCCGCCGCGACCATGGCGATGCTGCCGGAGCTGTCCGCCAGCCTGCCGCGCGGCCTGACGCTGAGTGTCGAGGACGATGATTCGCTGGTCTATCAGGACCGTCTGGAACTGTTGCTCAAGAACGCCTGGATGGGGCTGGTGCTGGTGCTGGTGCTGCTGGGCCTGTTCCTGGAAGCGCGCCTCGCCTTCTGGGTCACCCTGGGCATCCCCACGGCCTTCCTGGGCGCGATGCTGTTCCTGCCGCTGGTCGGCGTGTCCATCAACATGATCTCGATGTTCGCCTTCATCATCGCGCTGGGCATCGTGGTGGATGACGCCATCATCGTCGGCGAGAACATCCACTCGCATCGCGAGCGCGGCGCCAGCATGCGCGAAGCCGCCATCCTCGGCGCGCGCGAGATCGCGGTGCCACTGGCGTTCTCGATCCTGTCCAACATCGTGGCCTTCATTCCGCTGCTGTTCCTGCCCGGCTTCCTCGGGCTGGTATTCGGCATCATCCCGCTGGTGGTGATCAGCATCTTCGCGCTGAGCTGGATCGAGGCGATCTTCATCCTGCCCGCGCACCTGGGACACACCAGCGAAAAGCCGATTCGCTGGCTGGCACCGCTGGACCGCGTGCGTCACGGCGTCCAGCACGGACTTGAGCGCTTCACGCGTCAGCGCTTCCAGCCCTTCCTCGAGGGATGTCTGAACTACCGTGGCCTGACCGCCATCTGTGGCCTGGCGCTGCTGGTGCTGGCGATGGCCTGGATGGCCAGTGGCCGTCTCGGCTTCTCGCTGATGCCACGCGTGGAATCCAACCGTGCCGGCGTCACCGCCAATCTGCCGGTGGGCAGCCCGATCAGCCAGGACCGCGAAGTGCGCACCCTGCTGCTGGCGGCGCTGGACCGCGTGCGCGAGCGCGAAGCCGACCTGGCGGTCTTTTCCACCAGCGCCGAGATAGAAGGCAACTCGCTGAGCATCATCGCCAATCTGGACACCACGGTGGAGAACAACTGGTCGCCCTCGCAGCTGATCAAGGCCTGGCGCGAGGAAGCGGGCACCATCGCCAATACCGAATCGCTGCTGTTCGAATCCGATATCGGCGGGCCGGGACGCGGCGCGGGCCTCACCATTCGACTGTCATCCTCCGACAGTGCCGCGCTGATGGCGGCCGCCGCGACCCTGGCGACCTCGCTTGAGGATTACAGCTCGCTGTCGGATATCGACAGCGGCCTGGATGACGGCAAGCGCGAGCTCTATCTGCAGCTCAATGCCTATGGACGCTCGCTGGGACTGGACGGCGCGACGCTGGCCAACCAGCTGCGCGGACCGCTGTCCGGCGCCACGGCACTCAAGCAGCAGCAGGGTCGCAATGAGGTCGAGGTCAAGGTGCTGTTGCCCGAAGCCCAGCGCGCGAGTCTGGCCCAGCTGGAGAATTTCGGCGTGCAGACGGCCGACGGCGTCAGCGTGCCGCTGGGACTGGTGGCCGACATCCAGCAGGGACGCGCCGCCTCCAGCATCCTGCGCATCGATGGTCGCCGCGTGATCGAGGTCACCGCCAACGTCACGCCGTCCGATGCGGTCAGTCAGGTGATCACCAGTCTGGAAAGCGATGTCTATCCCGAGCTGAAGAGTCAGTATCCAACTCTGAGCATCGGCTATGGCGGACGTCAGGAGGAGACCGCCGACAACCTGGGGTCCCTGCAGGTCTCGTTGCTGCTGACCCTGGCGGCGCTCTATCTGCTGCTGGCCCTGCCCTTCAGAAGCTATCTGCAGCCGCTGCTGGTGATGACGGCGATCCCCTTCGGCCTGATCGGCGCGGTGATCGGCCATCAGCTGATGGGCTACGGGCTGTCGGTGATCAGCCTGATGGGCATGCTGGCGCTGTCGGGCATCGTCATCAACGATGCGCTGGTCCTCATCGACTATGCCAACCGCCAGCGGCTGGCCGGAGCCAGTGCGCGTGAGGCGATCATCATGGCGGCCACGCGACGTCTGCGTCCGATCCTGTTGACCACGCTGACCACCTTCTTCGGTCTCGCGCCGATGATCTTCGAGACCTCGCGCCAGGCTCGCTTCATGATCCCGATGGCCGTTTCCATCGGCTTCGGCATCCTGTTCGCGACGGTCATCCTGCTGATCCTGGTGCCGTCGCTCTATCTGCTGCTGGAAGACCTGCAGCACAGCCTGCGTCGCCTGCTGGGACTGCCGCCCCGCACCCCGCCTCAGGAGGAACGTGCGTCATGATCCAACCCGTGACCGCCCTGCGTTCGAGACTTTCGGTCCGCCTGTTCGTGATCCTGCTGCTGACCAATGTCGTGATCGGCGGCAGCATCTACCTGTTCATTTCCAAGAGCATGGACAAGGGCTTCGCCGAGTACCTGCAGCAGACCCAGCAGGAACGCGTCGAGATGATCTCGACGGACCTGATCAGCGCCTATGCCGCCGAGGGCAGTTGGCAATGGCTCAAGAGTCGGCGCAACTGGGGGCGTATCGTGCACTCCCGCCCGCCGAGCGAAGAGGACGGCATGATGCCCGGGCCCGGCATGTCACCGCCGCCAGGCCGGGAGGACAGCATGATGCCCGGCCCCGGCATGTCGCGCCCGCCGGTCGGAGAGCAGGCCATGCTGCTGGGGCCCAACATGACGCGCCCGCAGGATTACATGCTGCGTGATGCCGATGGCCAGCGTCTCAATGGGGCACCGCGCCCCATTCCCGGCATGCAGTTCAAGGACCTGATGCTTGATGGCAGCAAGATCGGAGAACTCGGCTATCTGCCGGTGAGCGAGATGCTGAAGCGCGGCAAGGACCAGTATCTGGAACGTCAGTCGCGCGATCTGGCCATCATCATGCTCTCATCCGCCTTCGCCTCGCTGCTGGCGGCCGCCGGGATCGCCTGGTGGCTGGGGCACCGTGTCCGTGACCTGGCCTCTGGTGCCAATCGCCTGTCGAGTGGCGACTATGCCACCCGTCTGCCGGTCCGCGGGCAGGATGAGCTGTCGCGGCTGGCCGAGGACTTCAATGCCCTGGCGGCGACACTGGAGAGCAATCGCGATTCCCGCCAGCGCTGGGTCAGCGACATCTCCCACGAGCTGCGGACTCCCCTGGCGGTGCTCAAGGGCGAGATTGAAGCCATGCAGGATGGCTTCCGCCCGATGAGCCATTCAAGCCTCGGCTCGCTGGCCCAGGAGGTGGACGCCCTCAATCGCCTGGTGGCGGACCTGCGCCTGCTGGCACAGAGCGATGCCGGTACGCTGGAAGCCTGGCGCGAGCCGCTGGCGCTGGATACCCAGCTCCGTGACAGCCTGGACGACCTGCGCGGCTGGCTGGCGGATGCCGGGATCGCACTGGAGACCGACATCCCGCTGCCGCTGCGGGTGCTGGGCGACACGCAACGCCTGCATCAGCTGTGGAGCAACCTGGCCAGCAACACCCGTGCCTATACCGATGCACCGGGCAGACTCAAGGTCAGTCTGCTGCACGAAGCCGCCAGCCCCGCCCAGGGAGCCGGCCACCCCGGCTGGGCGATCGTGCGCTGGGAGGATTCCAGCCCCGGCGTGCCGGACGCCGAGCTTGCCCATCTCACCGAGCGACTGTATCGCGTCGAGAACTCGCGCAATCGCTCAAGCGGTGGCAGCGGGCTGGGGCTGGCCATCGCCAGCGCGCTGGTGAGTGCCCATGAAGGCGAGCTGGTGCCGGGGCACTCCACACTGGGCGGGCTGCGATGGGACATTCGCCTGCCGCTGTTGTCTACTTGAGACTGACTCTTTTTCATCCGCAAGGACTCTTGACCATGAGCGACATTCACGCCGACCACTCCGATGACCAGGCACAATCTCGCAAGCCACTGATTCTGGTGGTCGAGGATGAGCCCAAGATCGCCAGCCTGCTGTGCGATTATCTGAATGGCAGCGGTTATCGCACCCGCCACGTGGATGATGGCAATGCCGTCATCGCCGCGGTCAATGACGAGAGACCGGCACTGGTCCTGCTCGACCTGATGCTGCCGGGCACCGATGGCCTCACCCTGTGCCGTCAGCTGCGCGCTGAAGACGCCCTGCTGCCCATCGTGATGCTGACCGCGCGCGTCGAGGAAGTGGATCGCCTGCTGGGGCTGGAGCTGGGCGCCGATGACTACATCTGCAAACCCTTCAGCCCGCGCGAGGTGGTCGCCCGCATCAAGGCCGTGCTGCGTCGCAGTCAGGCACTCGACCAGACGCTCTCGCAAAGCTCCGCCAAGGGCCAGCTGACGCTCAATGAAGAAGGCTGGCAGGCCCTGGCGGATGGCCATGACCTGGGGCTGACCGCCGTCGAGTTCCAGCTGCTCAAGGTGATGATGCAATCACCGGGGCGCATCTTCTCCCGTGATCAGCTGATGGACCACATGTACCGGGATCACCGCATCGTCTCGGAGCGCACCGTGGATTCCCACGTCAAGAAGCTGCGCCGCAAGATCGCCAGTGCCTGGCCGGAGCGCGACGTGATCCGCTCCATCTACGGCGTCGGCTACAAGTTCGAGCCTGACGTGCTGGACTGACTCCCCGCCTCTCCCCGGGCCCGCGAACCTTTCAGCAACATGACAACCGCCGTCTGTGACCACAGACGGCGGTTGCGTTTTTGTTGCACCCGCGGTGCTAACTTGCTGTCCAACTGCGACGGATACTGTCATCACTGCCTGAGTACGCGACATCGACTGCCGCATGAGCTCGGGCTCACGCCACAAGTGAGGTATTCGCCATGTCCCACCGTCCTGCCAAGCGTGCGCGTCCTCGCACTCGTCTGATCAGTGCCGGCATGCTGAGCGTCATGCTGATGGTGTCACCGCTGACCGTGAGCAGCGCCAGCGCCGCCGATGTCTCCCTGAGCGTATTGCTGGATGGCATCAGCCTGAACGTCAGTCAGCGCGACACCCTCGACACGCAATATCGTCACTACCGCCAGCAGCGTCAGGCGGCCGAGAGCCACCACGATGCAAAGGCGCTGGCCAAGGCCCGTCAGGACTATCTGGCCAAGGTCGACAGAATCCTGAACGCCGAGCAGACAAGCCGTTTTCATCAGCACTTCGATCGCCACTACCCCGACAAGGCCAGCACGGGCAAGCAAGCCCAGCACTGACGGCCTCGTGGCAGGCTGCCGCGACAGCGTTGCAGATCCTGACATGACACATTGCACACTTACCCGCGAGTACTTGCACAATCCCGGCACATTCGCCGCCGATACTCGCTATATCGCATGAACGCTGTTCTTTATCTCGACATACGGAGTACGCCATGAACCGCATTTCTCGCAAGCTCATCGTTTCCGGTCTGCTGACCGCCCTGGCACTGCCGATGACCGCCATGGCCGCCAGCGGCGTCAAGCAACAGGAACAGCACGACGGTGCCGCCGGCCGCCAGGCAGGCCTGGACAAGATTCTCGCCAGCTGGCACCTCAGCGATGCTCAGAAACAGAAGCTCGAAACGCTGAAGCAGCAGCAGATGGAAAGCCGCAAGCAGCTCAAGGAACAGACCTTCGACTCTCGCGAAGCACGTCGTGATGCCATCAAGGCCCAGCGTGACCAGCACAAGGCGGCCCTCGCCGAGATTCTCGACGACAACCAGGTCAAGGTGCTTGAAGCCTACTGGGCCGCAGGCAAGCCGATGCACGGCAAGCATGATGCCAAGCGCCCTGATGGGGCCGACAAGCATGGCGACAAGCCGATGGCCATGAAGGACAAGCCGGCCGGCGGCAAGCACATGGGACGCGATGGCGATCAGCGCATGGCACTGATGGGCGCCCTGTTCGACAGCTGGAACCTGGATGAGGACCAGCGTGCGTCCCTCAAGGATTCCTTCGATGCCATGCGCGGCGACATGAAGTCGCTCAAGGAAACCGACTTCGACTCGCGTGAAGCGCGCAAGGCCGCCTTCAAGGAACTGCGCGAGACGCAGCACGAGCGCCTCGCCAAGGTGCTCAACGATGACCAGATCAAGGTGCTGGACATGATGCACCAGCGCGACAAGCGCGGCCCGAAGATGGCGGAGCGCCAGCAGCGCGAAGGCATGAAGGCCCTGCTGGCAAGCTGGAATCTGAGCGATGATCAGATGCAGGCGCTCAAGGAAGTCCGCAAGGAAATGCGTGACGAGATGCATGACAGCATGAAAGAGATGCACGACGACATGCGGGATGCCATGAAGGACGCCGACACCAGACAGGAGCGTGTCGCGGCCCGTCAGGAAATGCGCAAGGAGATGAAGGAGCAGCGCCTGGAACTGCGTCAGGAAGGCCGCGAGAAACTGGCTGATGTCCTGTCCGCCGAACAGCTGGACGCGCTGGAGGCCTTCATGGCCAATGGCATGCGTCATGGCGGCCCGCACGGTGGTCCGCAGGAGGGACCGGGCGAGCCGGCTCCGCAGGCCTGATGCGCGGCACCTGAGAGGCGACTCCCCTTTTCAGGTGCCAGCCAGACACGCCCCATGAAGTGACCCTGATCGGTCTTGTGGGGAAGAAAACGCGAAAACGATGCCGCCCCGGCCGCCTTCTGGTGGTCGGGGCGGTGTCGTTTTCGTCCATTGGCGACAGAAATGTCTCTCTCCGCGACATTCCTGACGGGAGGCTCTGGCATGAGGGCTCGCGCCCGACGGATCGCGACAGGTTCATAAGAGAAAGCGACAGTCCCCCTGTCTTTTTGGGTAATGGGGGTTATATTTTTATTGAACAATCAATTAAAATAATTTTGCGAGGCCTTGAGCATTACATGGCGTGATGATGAGAGTCGTGCTTTCCTGACTGCTGAGCTCCCCCGTCCGAGGGTTCTCTCGAACGACAGGGCATTGAGCAACGGTGTCCATGACAGAAGCCACCGCAGGGGGATGCCTGCAACCGTCAGCGGAAAGCGGACCCGGCACTGGCCGCGAAGGAATTCGCGCCGCGCAGATGTCGGAGTCAGAGATCTTGGCAAGACAGTCTCTGACGTCCAGCAGCGCCCTGTGAACGTTCACCATGATGAAGGTCGCGAGACAGTCGCCAGGCATGCCGTTGCCGAGGCGCCCGCCGACCGACCTTCGTGAATCGCCTTGAGGCCGTTCTCGCCTGCTGCCTGCGGATGGACCTGCCATACCTCCGCCTGCCAGTCGACACTGCCACCGCTTCAGCGCTACCCATGACGGGTGCTGAGCGAGGCCCGTGCCGTTCGTGTCCGTCTTTGCTGACACCCTGCCGTTGCCCCCACAGCCGCAGGCTGTCAGCAAAGCACTACGCACGAGTGAAACTTCCCCATGACAGGAGTTCCTCATGCAGAAACCCGCTTCCTCCGAGAGCGCTGCGCCGACCTCGAGTCGCATCAATCCGACGGTCTTCTACGGATCGATCATCGGTATCGTGGCGTTCCTCGCCTTCGCGATGCTGTTCACCGAACTGGCTGACCAGTGGATCGGCAATGCCCTGAGCTGGACCATCGATACCTTCGGCTGGTTCTACATGCTGGCCATCGTGGCCTATCTGGTCTTCGGTGTGCTGATCGCCTGCTCACGCTTCGGGCGCATCCGCCTGGGACCGGACGACTCGCGTCCTGAATTCTCGCTGATGTCCTGGGCCGCGATGCTGTTCGCCGCCGGTATCGGCATCGACATCCTGTTCTACTGCATCGCCGAGCCGCTGTCCCACTATGTGGCACCGGTCACGGGGGACCCCGAGACCCAGGCGGCGATCCGCAACGCCATGGTGGAAACCTTCTTCCACTGGGGGCTCTCCGGCTGGGGCATCTATGTGCTCGCCGGCATGTCGCTTGCGTACTTCAGCTATCGCCACCGCCTGCCGCTGGCCATCCGCTCGGCCTTCTATCCGCTGCTGGGCAACCGCATCAATGGCCCGATCGGCAACGCCGTGGATATCTTCGCCATCATCTCCACCGTGTTCGGCATCGCCACCTCACTGGGCATCGGCGTCATCCAGCTGAACTACGGTCTCAAGTTCATGCTGGGCGTGCCCGAGAACCTCGCCGTGCAAGCGGCACTGATCATCGGCGTGATGATTCTGGCGACGATTTCCGTCATCACCGGTGTCGAGAAGGGCATCCGCCTGCTGTCCGAATTCAACATGCTGCTGGCCACCGCCCTGCTGATCTTCGTGCTGGCCGTCAGCGACACCTCCCAGCTGCTCAACGCGCTGGTGCTCAACATCGGTGACTACCTGACCCAGTTCACCGCCAAGAGCTTCGATACCTATGCCTACACGCCGGGGACCGATGAATGGATGAGCGGCTGGACCCTGTTCTTCTGGGGCTGGTGGATCGCCTGGACCCCGTTCGTGGGCCTGTTCCTGGCGCGCATCTCACGTGGCCGCACCATCCGTCAGTTCGTGTTCGGTGCGCTGCTGATCCCGTTGAGCTTCATGATGGTATGGATGAGCGTCTTCGGTAACTCGGCCATCGACATGGTCGCCAACCAGGGCGTCAGCGCACTGGCCACCGAAGCCCTGAACGCACCGCAGAACACCATCTATACCTTCCTGGAGCAGCTGCCGTACTCCACCATCACCACCGCCGTGGTGGCGATTCTGGGGATCGTGTTCTTCGTGACCTCCGCCGACTCCGGCGCGCTGGTACTGGCCAACTTCACGTCCATCCTCAAGGACGTCAACCACGATGCGCCGATCTGGCTGCGCATCTTCTGGTCCGCCATCATCGGCCTGCTGACGCTGGCTCTGCTGATGGTCGGGGGGCTGAGCGCGCTGCAGAGCGCCGTGGTGATCACCGCCGTGCCCTTCTCCATCGTGCTGATCTTCATGATGATCGGCATGTACAAGGCGCTGATGATCGAGGACCGCAAGGAGAACGTGCGTCAGGACAACAGCTGCGTCTATGAAGGGGTCGACTGGCACGAGCGTCTGGATCACGTGCTCGACTTCGCCAAGAGCGGCAGTGCCGAGGCAACGCTGAAGCGCTCCATTCGTCCGGCGCTCAACCAGCTGGCCGAAGAGCTCAACCGCCGCGGCCAGGTCTCCTCCGTCAGTGAAGAGACGGCAGAGGGCGAGCCGCTGCCGCGCGTGACACTGGAAGTCGAGTTCGAGGATGCCTCCAACTTCGTCTACCAGGTGCGTTCGGTGCGTCACCAGACGCCAAGCTTCATCGATGCCAACGATGACTACTACCTGCGTCTGGCCGTCCACCTCTCCGAGGGTGGCAGCGGTCAGGAGCTCAACGGCCTGTCGCGTGCTCAGGTGCTCGATGAAGTGGTCACCGCCTATCAGCAGCATCTGGCCTTCGTGCGCAACGATACGGTCAATGAAGCCCCGGTGATGCCAGGCGTGATCGGCAAGCAGACCGACATCGACTGAGTCGTCACCCGGTGCCGAGCCTACGCTCGGCCTGCAACACAAAAGCCCCCGCCGGTCTCCCGGCGGGGGCTTTTTTATGTCTGCGCCATCACGTCACGGGTGCCCGAGGCACCGGACATCTCAGGTCGCGGCGACGGTCTCGACCTGCTGTGCGCCCTTCTTGATCATCGCATAGCTGATCGCGGTCACCAGGGTGCCGGCGACGATGGCGCCCAGATACATCAGCGGCACGTTGATGGCATTGGGGATCAGCAGCACGAACAGGCCACCGTGCGGCGCCAGCAGCTTGGCACCCACCAGCATCGACAGGGCACCGGTCACGGCGCCACCGACCATGCAGGTGGGAATCACGCGCAGCGGGTCCTTGGCGGCAAAGGGAATCGCGCCCTCGGAGATGAAGCACAGCCCGAGAATGAAGCTGGCCTTGCCGGCCTCACGCTCCGGCTCGGCGAACTTGGAACGTGCGATGAAGCTTGCCAGCCCCATGCCCAGCGCCGGCACCATGCCCGCGGCCATGATCGCGGCCATCGGCGCGTAGGTCTCGCTGGCCAGCAGACCGACCCCGAAGGCATAGGCGGCCTTGTTGACCGGCCCACCCAGGTCAAAGCACATCATCGCGCCGAGCAGAATGCCCAGCAGGACCGCGTTGGCCGAGCCCATGGACTCGAGGAACTCGGTCAGCGCCGTCATCAGCCCCGCCACCGGCGTGCCGACCACATAGATCATCACCAGCCCGGTGACCATGCTCGCCACCAGCGGGATGATCAGGATCGGCTTGAGCGACTCGATGGACTGCGGCAGCTTCACGTAGCGGCTGAGCCCAGAGGCCGTGTACCCCGCGAGGAAGCCGGCGATGATGCCACCCAGGAACCCGGCGTCCAGTGTCGCGGCCAGCCAGCCCCCGATCATGCCTGGCGTGATCCCCGGACGGTCCGCGATCGAGTAGGCGATGTAGCCCGCCAGTACCGGAATCATCAGCTTGAAGGCCGAGCCACCACCGATCTGCATCAGCGCCGCCGCCAGCGTGCCCTCCTCCTCGAAGGCCTTGATGCCGAACACGAAGGACAGCGCGATCATCAGGCCGCCTGCCACCACCATCGGCAACATGAAGGACACCCCGGTCAGCAGGTGCTTGTAGGGGCCGCGCTTCTCGCCCTTCTGCTGGCCACCCTGACCGCCAGAGGCCGTGGCGGATTCCACCTCGGCACCTTCCAGCGCCTGCTCGATGGTGTCGCGCGGCTTCTTGAGCGCGGTGCCGGTGGAGGTGCGCCAGACGCGCTTGCCGGCGAAGCGGGTCGGGTCGACCTCGATGTCACAGGCCAGAATCACCACCTCGGCCTCGGCGATCTCCTGTTCGGTCAGCGCATCCTGGGCACCGACCGAGCCCTGGGTCTCGACACGGGTCGGATAGCCCAGCGTCCGCCCGGCCTCGCTCAGTGCCTCGGCGGCCATGAAGGTATGCGCCACACCGGTGGGACAGGCCGTGACCGCCACGATGGACGGCCCCCGGGACGACGTGACGGGTGTCCCACCGGCAGCAGACGCGGGTGCGGCCGAGTCCGTGAGGGCCGCGATGTCCTTGCGCTCCAACACCCGGGCACGCGAGTCGGCCAGCTCCAGAAAGGCCTGCGGGTCCGGCAGCGCATCCTCGATGGGGGCCAGATGCACCCGCTTGCCGAGAAAGTCGTCCAGCGCCACGCTGGCCAGCGGCGATGCGGCGATCAGCACCAGCTCCGCCTCGGCCAGCTGCGCCTCGCTGAGGGTGATCTCGGGTTCGATGCGCGAGCGCATGTCGATGATCGGATTCCAGCCACGACGACGCGCGGCCTGCTCCAGGCGGCGCGCCGCCAGGAAGGTGGTCGCCATGCCACTCGGGCAGGCGGTGACGATGATGACGTTCATTGGCGTGGCTCTCCGGCTGTCTCGACATCGGCAGACGCCAATGTCTCGATGCTGGTGTGTTGTTGGAGGGTCTTGAGTGTGGTGGCAAGCGGATTGCCGGGACCGGGATGGGTCACGGCCTCGGCGGAGAGTGCGGTGGCATGGCGCAGAATCCGCTTGCGGTCTTCGGGTGAGGCATCGGGCTGACAGAGCACGCCATGCAGCATGGCGGCCAGCAGGGTATCGCCGGCGCAGACGGTACTGACGACCTGCATGCGCGGCGGCCGAGCGCGCAGCATGGCGGCGCCGGGGCTGGCCCACAGCACGCCTTCCGGCCCGGCGGAGATCAGCGCCTGCTCGATGCCGTGATCGATCAGACGCCTGAGCGCACGCTCGCGGGCCGCATCACTGTCCAGCGGCTCCCCGGCCCACAGCGCCAGCTCCTGTTCATTGGGCTTCACCGCCGTGGGCGGCACCGCCAGCCCCGCTTCCAGCGCGGCGCCGCTGGTATCGAGCCAGCAGGCGACATGGCGTTCGCGCACGCGACTGACCAGTGCTGCCAGCTGGGCATGGCTGATCCCCGGCGGCAGACTGCCGGCGATCACCACCGCACAACGTGGCAGATTGCCCTCGGCCTGCTGGCGGTCGATCCAGTCATCGATGCGCGCTTCCAGGCGTGCCAGGGCGTCCTCGTCCACCCGCATGCCGGTACCGTTCACGTCGGTGACCCGGCCACTGGCCTCGCCAAGCTTGACGTTGATGCGCGTCGCACCGGCCACGCGCTCGAAGGCGTCCACCAGCCCCCAGTCGGCAAAGGCCACGGTGAAATCGGCCTGATTGTCGGCCCCCAGAAAGCCGCTCAAGGTCACCGGGTGGCCCAGCGTCGCCAGCACGCGCGCCACGTTGATGCCCTTGCCCGCAGCTTCCAGATGATGACTGCGTGCACGGTTGACCGTTCCCAGCGTCAGACTGTCCAGCCCGATGCTCAGATCCAGCGCAGGATTGAGCGTCACGCACAGCACGGGACAGTCAGCAGCCGGGTGTAATGGCGAGTGATGGGAAGCTGTCATCACACCTGCTCCTCCTGCCGGGGATGGGGTTGGGCGTTCTGTTCGATCAGGCTGTCCAGCGCACTGCGCACGTCTTCCGACGTCGGCTGCGCCAGGGCGACGCGTGCCTGTTCGCGCGCCATGGTCAGATCCAGCTCACGCACCCGCGCCTTGACCAGCGGAATCTGGCGACTGGAGACGGACAGTTCATCCACCCCAAGGCCGACCAGCACACCCACGGCCTGATCATCACTGGCCAGCTCACCGCAGACGCCGACCCAGGCACCATGGGCATGCGCGGCCGCCACCGTCATCTCGATCAGACGCAGCACTGCCGGATGCAGCCCATCGGCCTGTGCGGAGAGCGTGGCATGGCCGCGGTCGATGGCCAGGGTGTACTGGGTGAGATCGTTGGTGCCTACCGAGAAGAAATCGACTTCGGGGGCGATGCTGGCGGCCGTCAGCGCCGCAGAGGGAATCTCGATCATCACGCCGACCTGCACGTCACGCACCAGCGGCTGGCCGTGCTCGGCTTCATGGGCGGCGTCCAGCTCGCTGCGTACGCGCTCGACGATGGCACGTGCAGCGCGCAGTTCGGCAAGGTCCTTGACCATCGGGAACATCAGGCGGATCGGGCGGGAGCCTGCCGCCATCAGCAGTGCCCTGACCTGGGTCTCGAGCACTTCCGGACGCGTCAGCGCCAGACGGATGCCACGCAGCCCGAGGAAGGGATTGTCCTCTCGCGGCAGCGGCCAGTACGGCAGCGGCTTGTCACCGCCGACATCCAGGGTGCGTGCCACCAGCGGGCGGCCATCCAGCGCATCGAGTGCTTCACCGTACTGGGCGGTCTGGGTGGCGAGATCCGGTGCCTGCGGATGGGCCATGAACACGAATTCGGTCCGCAGCAGGCCGACCCCTTCGGCACCGCGCTCGACGGCGTCGCCGGCATGCGCGGTATTGCCCAGGTTGGCCACCACCTCGACCTGATGGCCATCCCGGGTGATGGCTGGCGCCATGCGGGTTTCCCAGGCCGCAGCCTGACGCTGTTCATGGCCGGCGATCGCCTCTTCGGCCCGGGCGCGGCGACTGGCGGAAGGCATCACGCTGACACGCCCGCGCTCACCATCGACGATCAACTCGCTGCCATCGGCGATCGCCAGCACGCTCGGACCAGCCCCGACCACCGCCGGAATGCCCAGTGAACGCGCCAGAATCGCGCTGTGCGAGGTGGCCCCGCCCAGGGCCGTGACCAGTCCACGCACCCGGGAGGTATCCAGACGCGCCACATCCGACGGGCCGATATCCTCGGTCACCAGCACATGCGGCGTCTCGGGGGCGCTGGGCAGCGGCGTGTCGGTGAGCACGCCAAGCACACGGCGCCCGACGTCGCGCAGGTCAGCGGCGCGCTCGGCCAGCAGACGGTCCGCGAGGTTTTCCTGGGCACGCGCGGCGCTGTCGATGGCGGACCACCAGGCAGCCTCGGCGCTGTGGCCTTCCTCGAGACTCTCGCGCGCCGCGGCAAACAGCTCCGGGTCGCCGAGCATCTCTTCGTGCATGGAGAGAATCTCGGCCATCTCGGCGCCTTCGGCCCGATTGACCAGCTCCTGCAGCTGCTCACGCGCCGTCTGGATGCCGCTCGCCAGCCGCTGGGCCTCGTGCTCGGCGCCCGCATCGCTGCGCGCCTCATAGAGAAAGCGCGGCTGATACATCACCCAGCAGGGCGCGATGGCCATGCCCGGCGAGGCCGCCACCGCCGGCACGACACTGTCGGCCTCGGGGGCTGCCACCTTGTCGGAAGCCGGCTGGGCATCCGGCGCACTGGCCTCGGGACGCTGGTCCATCAGCGGCTCCACGGACTCGCCAAGTCCTGCCTTGACCGCCGCGACCATGGCATCCAGCGCGGCCTGATTGGCCCGGGCATCCTCGCCGTTGGCACTGAAGACCAGCGTCTGGCCACGACGTGCTCCCAGCCCCAGCACTTTGGTGAGGCTGGCGGCACTGACGATACCGCCTTCCCCCTGCTCGAGGCGCAGCGAGGGAATGATGCCGAAACTCTCGCCGGCGTCCCGCGCGGCCTGTACCAGCTGCTTGGCGGGACGGGCATGCAGGCCATGTGCATTGAGCAGCGTCACGCTCGCCAGCTGTGCCGTGGAGGACTCCCCCAGCAGCCGCGCCAGCAGAGCGGAGGTGGACAGCCCCGGCAGGCGCTCGCCCGCGCCATCTTCCAGCAGCGTCAGCAGACGCTCCAGCAACACGCGGTGCTGCCCGCCATCAGCGTCCAGTGCCAGACAGGCCACGGCGTTGATGCGCCCGTGACGGGTATCCAGCGCCTTCTCGGGCGTGACCACGGACAGCGCCGGCTGGCTCACGTCCTGTCGGGACTGCACCAGCCAGATGCCCTGGCCCAGAGCGTTCGGCTCGGTCTGGAGCATCGCGGTGAGAAAGCCGTCCCCGACGCAACCGGCCTGACGCAATCGCGCCGCGCCTGCCAGCACCAGCTCATCGCGGTCGCGTGCCGGGAAGCCACACAGCACGGTATCGGCATCCAGACGTGGCGGAATCACCTCGCGACCAAGCTCGGCGAGAATCTGCTCTGCGGTCGTCGCGGATGCCAGGCGCTCACTGACGCCTTCGCGGTCCAGCACGCGCGTCAGGGAACGCAGGATATCGAGGTGCTCATCGGACTGCGCCGCGATGGTCACCACCAGAAAGACACGGTTGCCATCGTGCCACTCCACCCCCTGCGGGAATTGCAGGACACGCACGCCGGTGGCCAGCACGGCCTCACGACTGTCGGGTGTCCCGTGGGGAATCGCGATGCCCTGCCCCAGGTAGGTGGAAGACTGCGCTTCGCGAGCCAGCAGACCTTCACGATAGGCCGGCGTGGCGCGCCCACCGGCAACCAGGGCATCAGCGGCCTGATTCAGGGCGTCGCGCCAGTCATTGGCGTGGGCGGCGAGGAGGACATCCTCATGAGCAAGGCTGAGCATGGCGGGCTCCTTGAGGCCCCTCTCTGGCAAGAGGCCTGGATATGTGACGTGCGGCGCGGGCGTGACATCTGACGCACCGGCACTTCATGGGGCGAGTACCACAAGGGTAGCGGCGGCGTGGCGTGATGACGAATGCTGCTGAATCGTGTCACCTCAATGGATTCATGCTGGCCGTTTTCTTGCGCGTGATCAAGTGAATGCCATGCAGATGAGCGGTTTTCGTGACTAGACATTGGGCGTAGAGCCGCCTGTGGTGCGGGGTTGCGAGGGGTCGGTCGAGGGATACCGTCATCAGTGAGGATTTGCACCTCAGGCCACAAGTGAGCATCATTCCTCGCACATGGAGCTCGCAGGTCCCGTTCTCCCTCTTCCAGCAAGGACAGTGGCATGACCCTGGCAGAAATCGCGCGTCTTGCAGGCGTTTCACGTACCACCGCCAGTTATGTGGTCAATGGGCAGGCACAGGCACGACGTATCAGCCCACAGACGGTCGAGCGCGTGATGGCGGTGGTACAACGCCATCACTACCGGATCGATGCCCAGGCAGCCGCCCTGCGCCGCGGGGAAAGCCGGACACTGGGGTTCATGCTGCCCGATCTGGAGAATGCCAGTTACGCACGCCTCGCCAAGCTGCTGGAACGCGGTGCCCGCGAGCGCGACTATCAGCTGTTCATCGTCTGCTCCGACGACATCCCCGACACGGAGCGCGAACTGGCCCGCATGCTCAAGGCTCGCAGGGTCGATGCCTTGATCACCGCCAGCTGTCTGGCACCGGATGATCCCTTCTACCGCGAACTGACGCTGGATGGCTTCCCGGTGATCGGGGTGGACCGCGCACTGGACACGCGCCACTTCGCCAGCGTGGTCAGCAACAATGCCGATGCCGCCAGCCAGCTGACCCGTGCGGTGCTTGAGCATTCACCACGAGACCTGCTGTGGCTGGATGCCCTGCCGGAACTCGAGATATCGCGGGAACGTGCCCAGGGCATGCGCTCGGCGCTCGAGACCCATCAGAGCCAGACGCCGCTTGAGGCGACGACACTGCACGCCGCCCGCTATGAGCGCGCCGCCGGTGCCGAGGCACTGCGCGGATACCTCGCGCACTCGCCCATGCCGGAGGCGATCGTGACCGCCTCCTACACCTTGATGGATGGCGTGCTGGACGTGCTGTTCTCGAAGGGCCCACCTGTCAACGCCCCCAGGGCGATGGCCAGCTTCGGCGATGATCGCCTGCTCGACTTCCTGCCGTTGCCGATCCACTCGCTGCCCCAGTGCCACCAGCGCATCGCGGATACCACCCTTACCCTGGCGCTCGCCGCCATCCAGAGCGATATCACGCCGGGCCTGACCCTGGTGGAACGCGAGTTGCGTCGCCGCTAGACGCCTCACGCGCCGTCGGGCCCGGCCCCGCGACCAGCTCAGCTATCCTGCCCGCCTGCCGTGGCACGATGCTCACGTATTTCCGCCAGCAGCGCATCCACGGCGGCCTCGATACGTCCCTGAGGTGCCTGCCGGGCGAGGTGCTGTTCAAGCAGCTCCGCGGCGTCGCTCAGCAGGTCATGCTCCAGCGCTGCGGCACTGCCCTTGAGCAGATGCGCCTCATGGGTGAGCTGCGCCAGATCCCCTTGCGCCAGCGCACGGGTCAGACGTTGATGCTGCTCCGTCAGCTGAGCATCGAAGGCCTTCTCGAGCTCGGCGATGCTGGCGATGTCCAGCTCATCGCGCAAGCTGGAGGGGGATGGGCTCGCCAGATGACGGGCTTGTGGTGCCGGCCCTGGGCGGCCTGGCGTCTCGGCGCATGCTCCCGGCGATGCTCTCCCTTGAGCATCACGCTGAGCCTCACCCCCGGCGTCGCCGCGAAGGCCAGGCCCCAGCTCGCCCCTCCAGTCCGGTTCCGCCTCACTCTGATGCCAGCCAGCCAGGCCTCCGTCCCGCAGCTGCCAGCGCGCCAGCATGGTGGCGACCTGGTGACGGCGCATCGGCTTGGAGAGGAAGTCATTCATGCCGGCCGCGAGACAGCGCGCCCGTTCACCGGCCTCCACATTGGCGGTCATCGCCACGATCAAGCTGGCGGTGCGTCCGTCGCGCCGCTCCAGAGCCCTCAAGCCTCGCGCCACGGCGAAGCCATCCATCCGCGGCATGCGCAGATCCAGCAACACCAGCACGATATCGTCGTTTTCCGTACACCAGTCCAGCGCCGCCTGACCGCTCTCGACCACCGTCACCGCATAGCCGAGACTGCACAGCATGGCGCGCGCCACTTCACGATTGATGTGGTTGTCATCCACCACCAGCACCTTCTCTCCACGGCTGAGCGGCAGAGGCGCGTGGGAGTCGGTCTGCGGCTGGCTCATGGGGGCGAGCGGCAGCGGCAACTCGCACCAGAAACAGGCACCTTCGCCCTCGCGGGAGTTCATGCCCAGACGCCCCCCCATCAGCTCCACCAGTCGGCGTGCGATGGCCAATCCCAGTCCGGTGCCGCCGAAGCGCCGCGCGATCGAGGCATCCCCCTGGGTGAAGGGCTCGAACAGGCGCTTGGCCTGCATCTCGCTGATGCCGATACCGGTGTCATTGACCTCGAAACGGACTCGCCCCGCCGGCAGCGGATGCACCATCAGGGTGATCCTGCCGTGCCGGGTGAACTTGAAGGCGTTCGACAACAGGTTGAGCAGCACCTGACGCAGGCGAACGGAGTCTCCCATGACCCAGCGTGGCAGCTGGGCCGAGCGATGATCGACGAAGGCCACACGGGTACTGTCCAGTTGTGGCAGCAACAGATCGATGACGCCATCGACGGCCTGCTGGAGATCGAAGGGTCGCCGCTCGACGGTCAACTTGCCGGCCTCGATCTTCGAGAAGTCCAGCACGTCATCCACCAGCCCCATCAACACCTCCCCGCTGTCACGCAGGCTGGTGGCATACCGGTGCGCGCTGTTGTCCAGCGGCTCGGCCAGCAGCAGCTCGCTCATACCGATGACACCGTTGAGCGGCGTGCGAATCTCATGACTCATGGTGGCGAGGAATTCGGACTTGGCACGGCTGGCCTGCTCGGCGCGTTCGGCTTCATGCTTGAGGGCCGTGGACAGGCTCAGCAGCTGCTGGCGGGCCTGCTCCCGCGCACGGGCCTGCAGCCAGACCTGGCGACTGACCAGCAGGGTCGTCAGTACCATCAGCCCGAGCAGCAACAGCATCCAATGCACGAGTCGATCGCGCTGCTGGCGTTCCTGGGTGGACTCCTCGGCAAGCTGGGCTCTCACCCGCAGCAGCAACGTCTGGGTGACGTCACTGATCTCGTCGCTCAGCGTCTGCAGCCTCGCGACAGAGGCGGCGTCCGGCAACTCTCTGCCCTCACGCCACTTTGCCGCCTTCCGCCACTCCCCCTCTTCGCGCCATACACCCAGTCGGATGTCGAGGTAGTCGATCTGGCTCATCACCTCATCGGCCAGCATGGGCACCGAGGCCAGGCTCATCAGATGATGACGGAAGTCGCCGCGCCGGAAGATGAAGGTCCGGCTGTAGAGCAGCTCGAAATCCTCCAGCACCTCCTGCCAGGCCGCACCACGCTTCACGCCCTGCGCCTGGGCATAGCGCGCGAGGGAGTTGGTGAGGGTGATGGCCTCGCGGTCCAGCTGATAGACCGTCCAGACGGCATCATCGCGAGTGCGGTTCTCGAGCTTTACCTGGTTGTGGAGGATGACACCGCCCACTCCCACGGCCGCCAGCAGCAAGGCGATGATGATGGCCATGCCGACCCACAGCGGCCAGCGTGTCCGTGGCGCCTGGGCCAGAGCATGCATGGCGTGCGAGTCTGCCTCGCCGCCCGGCACCTCATCCCGTGATGCAGGGGAGCCCGCCACCGACGAGGGGGAAGACGGCTCACCATCATGTGGATGGCCGGGCGTGGACGAGGGAGACGAGAAGATCCGATTCAAGCGCGAGCCAGAGGGTACCTGAGGAAGGGGGGGCCCGGGACGAGAGTGCCCGGGACGACGGCGCCCGGAGGCGACTTGACGACATCCGTCATCGCAGCCTTGGTCATCGCAGCCTTGGTCATCGCAGCACCAGTCCGTTGACCTGCCAGACGCTACGGAAGCGAATCTCTTCCGTCATCAGTTCCGGATGGGCATCGAAGGGATAGAGGATGAACAAGGGACCGAAATCCCGTACCGGCATCGGCTCGCCATCGCGGCGCGTCGCCAGCAACACCTCGTATCGCGTGATATCCGACATCGGGATATCGGCGGAAAAGTCATTGATGGCCTTCACGCTCACCGTCGAGACATCCTGCGCCACCCGCTGGATCAGCTCGCGCAGCAAGGGCCCGCTGAAGCGGACGACTCCCTGGGTCCATGGCGTGTGGGTGGCATTCACGCGCGAGGGCAGCGCCTCCAGCATCGGCATGTCAAAGCGAGCCAATGGCGACGTCTCACTGCCGGCATTGCCACACGTCACCACGCCGCTGATGGTCAGCACGACCTTGCCCTTGGGCGCCGGCAGGCATTCGTTGGCCTTGAGCGGGTGAGACTCCCTTGCAGGGGGCACTGACGCGTGCGCCGCCAAGGCTGACGGGGCAAGGCCTGCCGCCAACAGAGCGAGGCACAGCGAGGAGACCCGCCGCGCCCCACGCCATGCGCGAATCGCCACGGCTGTCTTCCCGGTCTTGTCAGGCGCCACCAGAGTGCTTTCTGCCTCTGTCCAGATGGCCTTGAAGCGGCCTGCCATGCACTCTTTCATCCTGCTGTCCCATGCTATCCTGCCAACGCCACGTCCGCAGAGAGCCACAACTCTACGTCAGCCACCCTGTGCTTTGCGAGCCTGCGACAAGGCGTGCCTGACGACTCGGCTGCCTTTGAAGGCCTGCATCCGGCCCCGCTCTGAACGCTCGGCGCCGCGTCGTGTCGCCTGACCGGGGACCCACACCATGCTGCCGGCCGCGAGCTGCAGCGCTGCCCATTTTCACCCGTCGAGTCCGTTTCGTTCATGACTGATTGCCCAGCGTCCCCCGAGCCTTCCCCTCTCCTGCCACGCGTCCTCGCGGGTCCGATGCTCAGGCGCGTCACGCCAGACAGCATCGTACTGTGGCTGGTGACCTCGCGCCCTCAACAGGCCCGCGTGTGGCTACTGCCGGAAGACGAGAGCCGCCCACCGCTCGCGGGGCTCCCAGATACGCCACCTGCCCGACTGACGGAGCATCTGGCCATCCCTCTGGGCACCCATGCCTGGCTGATGCTGCTGGAGGCCCATGCCGAGTCTCCCCTGCCCGCCGATTGCGCCATCGCCTACGAGCTGGCACTGAGCGAGCGCGAGGACACCGCTGACAGTAGCGCCGCGCCGCAGGACGGCGACTGGCATGGCATCGCCGAGTGGGGCCCAGAGATCTGCTACCCCGGCGAGCCTCTGCCACGTTTCCGTCTGCCGGCGAAGCTGACCCGCATCGCGCATGGCAGCTGTCGCAAGCCGCATCACGGCCTGAGTGACAAGGAGGCCGAACGCGTCTGTGCCAACGCCAGTGACAGCGCTCCTGAAGGCCCGGCCGGCGATGGTCTGGTCGCACTGGATCACTGGCTGAGTGAGCGGCGCACCACACCGCTGGAATGGCCGGAAGTGATGCTGTTCACGGGCGATCAGATCTACGCCGATGACGTCGCCGGCCCCATGCTGGGGGCCATCGATCAGGTGATCGAGCGCCTGGGGCTGCCGGAAGAGACCTTGCTGGGCGCCGAGGTCTCCGACAGCCGCGAACTGCGCCAGCACTCGTCGCACCTCTATCATCGCCCGCAGCTGCTGCCGGACATGCCAGCCAACGAGGGACTGGCCGCCAGTTTCTTCGGCGCCAAGCGCAAGCCCATCTTCACCTCCACCGGGGCTGACAATCACCTGATCGGCCTGTCGGAAGTCGTCGCCATGTACCTGCTGGTGTGGTCCGACGTGCCGTGGGCGGCCCTCGGGGTCGAACTGGAAGACCCGTCAGCGCTCGAAGGCCACGACGAGGCCACCCGCGAGCGCCATGCCCGCGAGGCACGCCATCTGGCACGTTTCCGCGCCGGGCTCGGTCAGGTGCGCCGCCTGCTGGCCAACGTCTCCAGCCTGATGATCTTCGATGACCACGACGTCACCGATGACTGGAATCTGAGTGCCGCCTGGGAAAAAGCCGCCTACGGCAATCCCTTCTCGCGGCGCATCATCGGCAATGCGCTGACCGGCTACCTGCTGTGTCAGGGCGCGGGCAACGCACCTCGGGCGCTCGGTGAGCTGCTGGAGCAGGCCAGCGAGCTGTTCACCGATGCGCATGCCGACACCGAGACCGCGCCGGAGGGCCATTTCGACGTCGAGCGTCAGGAGGCGTTGATCGCCCGGCTCGAGCGCTGCGAGCGCTGGGACTATCAGCTCGAGACCACGCCGGCCCTGATCGTGGCGGACACCCGCACTCGCCGCTGGCGCAGTGAGCGCAAGCTGTCGCACCCTTCGGGTCTGATGGACTGGGAGGCGCTGTGTGAACTCCAGCAACGTCTGGTGGAGCAGCGCGCGGTGGTACTGGTGTCTCCGGCTCCCGTGTTCGGGGTCAAGCTGATCGAGACGATCCAGAAGCTCTTCACCTTCGCCGGCAAGCCGCTGATGGTGGACGCCGAGAACTGGATGGCCCACCAGGGCGCCGCCAGCGTGATGCTCAACATCTTCCGCCATTCGCGCACGCCGCAGCATTTCGTGATTCTGTCCGGCGATGTGCACTACTCCTTCGCCTACGATGTGCGCCTCAGGCACCGCCGCTCCAGCCCGCACATCTGGCAGATCACCAGCAGCGGCATCCGCAACCGCTTCCCGGTGGGATTGCTTGACGTGCTGGATCGCCTCAATCGCTGGCTGTACGCCCCACGCTCACCGCTCAACCTGCTGACACGGCGTCGCAACATGCGCATCACGCCACGTCGTCACGATGCCGCAAGTCACGGCGAACGCCTGCTGAATGCCTGCGGTATCGGACTGGTGGATCTCGATGCAAAGGGCCGCCCCATCGCCATTCGTCAGCTGACCACCGAGGGCCGGGAGGTGCACTTTGTCCCACGTCGCTGAGGCTGCCTGCCCGCCACTGGCGCTGATCCATCACCCCGGCTATCGCATCGCGCTGCCCGAGAAGCATCCGTTCCCGATGGACAAGTTCAGCGTGCTCAAACGGCTGCTGGACCGCCAGTTGGCCGACTGCGCCTGGGCCGTCGAGTGGGTGATGCCCCAGCCCGCCGAGGAGGAAGACCTGCTCAGCGTGCACACCCGCCGCTACGTGCATGAATTTCTCAGTGGCACCTTGAGTCATCAGGCCCAGCGTCGCAGCGGTTTCGTGTGGAGCGAGGCCCTGCGCGAGCGCAGCGTGCTGGCGGTGGGCGGCACGCTGACCACCGTGCGCGAAGCCCTCACGCGCGGCCTGGCCTGCAATACCGCCGGGGGTACCCATCACGCCCATCCCGAGGCGGCCAGCGGATATTGTCTGCTCAACGACATCGGCGTGGCGGCGCATCAGGCACTGGAAGATGGCGTGACGCGGGTGCTGATCGTCGATCTCGACGTCCATCAGGGCGATGGCACCGCGTTGATCTTCGCTGACGAGCCACGGGTCTTCACGCTCTCGCTGCATGCCGAGAGCAACTTCCCGGCCCGCAAGCAGAAGAGTGATCTGGACGTGCCCCTGCAGAAAGGCATGGGCGATGAGGACTATCTGGCGGTGCTGGAGCGCACGCTGGAGACGGTGCTGACGCGGGTGCAGCCGGAACTCGTGATCTTCGATGCCGGGGTCGACCCGCACGCCGCCGACAGGCTCGGCCATCTCGAACTGAGCGACCGCGGCCTCTACCGGCGCGAGCGCCACGTGATCGAGCGCTGTCGCGCGGCGGGCGCGGCCGTGGCCTGCGTGATCGGCGGCGGCTATGACCGTGATATCGAGGCGCTGGCGTGGCGACACAGTCAGCTGCACCGGGCAGCGCTGGATGTCTGGCGTGAGGCACATGGTCAGCCTGCCCTGTTCGGGCCGCCGGACTGAGCCTTGCCAACCGCCCCCTGAACGCAGACGCCCGCCATCGAAGGTGGCGGGCGTCTGCGTTCAGCCGCGAGGCGTCACTTGAAGGCCGTGACCTCGACAGGATCACCGACCCGCAGCGGCTGGTGGCGCGTCGGATCCACCGCCACCAGGTTGTAGCCGAAGTGCACCTGGCCATCCTCGAAACGGCGCACCCGCGCCAGTGTCGTCAGCGGCTCCCTGTCACCACGCTTCTCGCCGGTGGCCGGGTCGACATTGACCATCGCGCAGCGCGTGCAGGATGACACCAGGCGGAAACGTACCTCGCCGATCATCACCTCCTGCCAACCATCCTCGGCCCAGGCCTCGGCACCGCTGATCACGAGATTCGGCCGGAACTGGTTCATGCCGTGATCCGCCGTCGGCGTCTCGCGATTGAGCGCTTCCAGCGAGGCCTGGTTGGCCAGCAGCAGCGGGAAGCCGTCCGCGGCACTCACGCGCTGTCGGATGATCTCGCGATAGCGCTCGGAGCGCTCGCCCAGCCAGCACAGCCGCACCGGCATGCCGAGCTGCTCGCTCAACCAGGCATCCGCCTCGTCACTGACGCTCAGGGCACTGAACTGGTCTGCCCACACCTGGATGTCGAGACGCTCGGCCTCATCACGGGTCGCGAAGCTCACCTCACCGCAGGCCGGGCGGTCCAGCTGCCACAGCCGCCAGTGGCCCGGCGACTGCTCGCGCAGTGCCAGACGCTGCATCTGCGGATGCGTGCGTGCGGTGACGAACTTGCCGCGTGCCGCGACCACCACGAAACGGCGGTCCTGCGTCAGGCCTTCCTCGCCGACAGTCGTGCTCTCAAGTGCCTCGGCGGCGCCTGACTTCAAGGGGTAGCGCCACAGGTGGGTCAGCTGCATCAGGGTCTTCCTTGTCGATGGATACCGAGCGAGGCACATTACCAGAATGCCAGGCCCAAGGGGGCTCAGGGGAGCGGGATAGCGGGAGACTCAGGGAGACGTCGTCTCGCTGGTGCCGGCCGCCTCATCCTGCTGCGCGGCCTCGTCTCCGACATCGAGACTGATCACGTCCGGGCCGGAGAGCGCGACGCTCGAGATCAATGCCTTGACGCCAAGGCCGACCTTGAGCCCCAGCTCCTCGCAGGCCAGCCGGTCCACGCGCGCTCTGAGCCGCTGGCCGGCGATGCCCAGCACCAGTTCCGCACTGGCGTGGCCGCGCTCGCTCTCGATCTCGTGAATCACGGCGGGCAGCGTATTGCGCAGGCTGGTATTCAGCGGGGTTTCCAGCGCGATGCTGACATCACGGGCACGCAGTCGCAGGCGTACCCGACGCCCGACCGGCATCGCCAGACGCGCCAGCTTGAGACTCAATCCCGCCCCGAGCCCCAGACGGGTCAGCTGATGCGTTTCATCGTGCGAGAGCACCTCGGCACTGAGCAGTGAGCCGGCTTCGAAACGCCCGGTCTGCGGGGCCAGATCAAGACGTGACAGCATATCGCCGATCTCGCCGCTGGCGGTGATGCGCCCGTTGTCGACCAGCGCGAGGCGGTCCGCGACGGCGAACAGCTCCCGGGTATCGTGACTGACGAACAGGATCGGAATCTCGATCTCGCGAGCCAGACGGCTGATGTAGTGCAGGAGTTCCTGCTTGCGGGCGCCATCAAGGCCGGTCAACGGCTCATCCAGCAACAACATGCGTGGGCGTGACAGCAGGGCGCGCCCGATGGCGACACGCCGCGCCTCGCCACCCGACAGCTGACCCGGCATGCGCGTCAGCAGGTCCTCGATGCCCAGCAGCGCGACGATCTCGTGCAGGTGGTCACGGTTGCGCTGGCGTTGAGCACGCGTCAGTGCCAGCGGCATGCCGTAGCAGAGATTGCCGCGCACGCTGTAGTGCGGAAACAGACGAGGCTCCTGGAAGACCACGCCCAGATTGCGCCGATGGGCAGGCACCCAGTGATCATGCTCTCCGCCGATCAGACACTCGCCCGTGAGACGCAGATGGCCATGATCCGGGCGGTCGAGCCCTGCGATCATGCGCAGGATGCTGGTCTTGCCGCTGCCGGAACGTCCGAACAGCGCCGTGACCCCGCGTGCCGGCACCTCGAGTTCGGCATCGAGATGGAAGGCGCCCAGCGTGCGGCAAAGGTGGAAATCAAGCATCACGCCCCTCCATCCGGAGTCGGGCCCGGCGCGCCAGCCATTCGGAAGACAACAGCGAGAGCATCGCGATCACCACCGCGATCAGACACAGACGCGCGGCCGCGCCCTCCTCGCCCGGCGTCTGGATCAGGGTATAGAGCGCCAGGGGCAAGGTACGGGTCTCGCCGGGAATGTTGGCCGCAAAGGTGATGGTCGCGCCGAATTCCGACAGCGCGCGCGCGAAGGCCAGCATGCCGCCGGTCAGAATACCGGGCAGCGCCAGCGGCATCGTCACCGTGAACAGCACCCGCAGCGGATTGGCCCCCAGGGTACGAGCCGCGGCCTCCAGCCCCGGGTCAATGGCCTCCAGCGACAGGCGCATGGCACGCACCATCAGCGGGAAGGCCATGACCGCTGCCGCGACGGCGGCGCCCTGCCAGGTGAAGGGCAGCACGATATCGATCTTCGCCAGCCACTGACCGATGACGCCGTTGCGTCCGAAGGTGACCAGCAGCAGATAGCCGACCACCACCGGTGGCAGCACCAGTGGCAGATGCAACAGGCCATCCACCAGCGCCTTGCCACGAAACTCGCGTCGCGCCAGCCACCAGGCCGCGGCGAAGCCGGGAATCAGACTGAAGCCGACGGCCACGCAGGCGACCTTGAGACTCAGGCTCAGGGCTTCCCATTCCAGTGCGCTCAGCATGCACTCTCCTCGAACAAGATCAGGTGGCGCAGGGCAGCGCGATCACGAGACGACTCGCGCCCATGGCATCGCCATGGCCCGCTCGATGATTCGCTCTGCCAGCCACGTCATTGCCGCAATGATGCCACGGAAAACCTCCAGTGTAGCGGCCCGCGTGCCTCCGGGACATGCCGGCCGCCGGGGCGCTCTCACTGGCTGTCAGCGGTGGCGGGTGCAGCCTGGGTCCCAAGGGTGGTGAACCCGAAGCGATGGAAGATGGCCCCTGCCTCATTGCTGGACAGCCAGTGGGCGAAGGTTTCCGCTGCCTCGTCGGGCGCATCCCCGCCCCGCGTGATCAAGGCGGCAGGATAGTGGATGGGGTCGTGGCTGCTCTCGGGCAGCAGGCCGATCTGATGGACGCGATGACTGACGGAGGCATCCGTCGAGTAGACGATGCCCAGTGGGGCTTCACCGTGCTCGACCAGCGCCAGCGCCGCACGCACATCCTCGGCACTGGCCAGATGCGAGCGCAGTGCCTGCCACTGACCCAGCGATTCCAGCGATTGACGTGCATAGATGCCCGCCGGCACGTGATCCGGGTCCCCCACCGCCAGCCGGGAGGCGTCGCCCGTCGCGGCCAGTCGCTTGGCCACGTCCGTCACGTCCCGGGCATTGCTGACGCCGGCATCCAGCGAACTTGCCCCGGCGGCTACCAGCGCCAGACGATTGCCCAGCAGATCATGACGCCCTGTCACCACCACGCCGGGCTGCTGCTCGAGCCAGTCCATCCAGCGCTCGTTGGCCGACAGATACAGCTGGGCTGGAGCACCATTGGCCAGCTGACGCGCCAGGGTCGAGGACGAGGCGTAGACCGGCAGGATATCCACGTTGGCGAGGCGCTCGTAGCGGGCCTCGATGGCATCCATCGCATCATGCAGCGAGGCGGCGGCCATGACGCGAATCCGGGTGGGTTCGTCGGCCTGCACCGGTGCCGCCAGCAGCGCCACCAGCGTCATCAGCAGTGTCGAGCGGGCCGTCAGAGAGGTGCGTCTCAGGCAGGCGGATTCCTGGCATGAGCGAAAGTGAGCGCGCAAGCGCGTGGCGAGTGACATCACGAGGTCCTTTGTCAGGCCGCGAAAGGGCCTTGGAAGAGTGAAACGCAGTGACAGCGCGTGCCGCTGCTGCATGCCATGATGCCGCGCCCACCCGCCACATGCATCCCGCTCGGGCGCGGATGGGCGTCAACGAGCTGGAATCGTGAGCCCCATTATCTGAACGCGCCCGCCAGCAGAGAACGCGAATCACTTTCATGCATGCCACTCCCCCCGCCAAATCGGCTACAATGCTGGCCAAATCGGCAACTCGCCACTGGCCCTTGCGTCAGATCCGCGGCGCACTCTGCCTCCACGCTCTCTTTCATGCCATCGGCTGCCCGAGTGGCAGACAGTCTCAGGTGCCACCAATCCATGCCTCCCGTACTTGACGAATTTCAGGGCCTCAGTGCCTTCGATGCCATCATGCGCCATGGCAACCTGGGCGCTGGCGCCGAACACCTCGGTATCTCCAAGTCCACGCTCAGCCGTCGGATCAGTCATCTCGAGTATCAGCTTGGTCAGCCGCTGCTGCATCGCCAGGCCAACCGCCTGATTCCCACCGAGGCCGGCACGCTGTTCCATCAGTATTGCCAGCAGATGCTGTCGCTGGGCGAGCGCTCGCAGATGGCACTGGACGAGCTGCGCGAGGAGGTGAGCGGTGATCTCAGCATCAGCGTCCACCCGCATTTCCTGCGTGGCTGGTTCAATCGTCTGCTTACCGAGTTCATCGAGGAGTATCCGGGCATTCGCCTGACGCTGACCTCGAACCTGCAGCCTCCGACACGTGAGGATGATCAGGTCATGCTGTGGCTGTGGGAAGGTCCGACCCGTGACAGCGGCCTGCGTGACGAGGTGCTGGGCCACCAGCGTCAGCATCTGTATGCCCACCCGGACTATCTGCGTCAGCATGGCCATCCGCAGCATCCCGGCGAGCTTGCCTCCCACGACTGGGTCAACCTGATCGACCGCCATCATCCCGATCTGGTGCTCCACCATCCGGAACAGGGCGAGTACCGAGTGAGCCTGCCGCCCTCACGCTTCACGGTCGACAATGTCGTGGTACATGCCGACCACATCGCGCATGGCGCCGGTATCGGCCTGCTGCCGGACCATCACGTGCGCACCCGCTCCGTGGCACATCCCGGCCAGTTCGAGGCCTGTCTGCCCGAGTGGCAAGGACCCTCGATTCCGGTCAGCCTGCACTATCCCTTCGGGCACCCGCCGCGCAAGCTGGGCGCGCTGCTGGATCGTATCCGGCGCCATGTGCCCAAGGACTGGGGGCAGCCCTAGCCCCTCAGGCTCCACGTTCCAGCGCGACTCAGCGGCCCTGGCCAAACAGGTGGCGACGCGCCTCTTCATCCATCGCCACATTGGCCGCCGGATTGATGTCGTCGATGCGCGCCATCGCCCGCCTGACACCATCACGCTCGGCCATGCGAGTGCGGTAGGCAGCCACCGCCGGGAAGCGGGCCAGATCGATCTCCTGCTTCTCGGCCTTCAGCCACGGCCAGATGGCCATGTCGGCGATGCTCAACTCGTCACCGGCCACGAACTCCCGCCCTTCGAGCTGGCGCTCCAGCACACCGTACAGCCGCTCGCCTTCCTTGTGATAGCGCTCGATGGCGTACTCCACCGGTTCTGGCGCGTAGTGCTTGAAGTGGTGTACCTGACCGAGCATCGGCCCCAGGCCGCCCATCTGCCAATGCAGCCACTGCAGCACATCATTGCGTGGGCGCGTCTCGCGCGGCAGGAACTGGCCGGTCTTGTCGGCCAGATATTCCAGAATCGCGCCGGATTCGAACACGGAAATCGGCTCGCCACCATCGGCCGGCGCATGATCGACGATCGCCGGCATGCGATTGTTGGGCGAGATGGCCAGAAACGCTGGCGCGAACTGCTCGCCCTTGCTGATGTTGACCGGAATGAGTCGGTACTCGAGGCCGGCCTCTTCCAGAAAGATCGTGATCTTGTGGCCGTTGGGCGTGGTCCAGTAATACAGGTCAATCATCGTGAGCACCTTTTCGAGGGCAAGACGACATGGCCCGAACGCCTGGAAGCGTTCGAGCCATCAGGAAGCGCATCGCTGACGCGATCGAGGGATTACTGCGGGATCTCGCTGGCACGCGGCGACTTGCGTGCCATGCCGTCATGGAGATCCATCATGCGCTCGCGCCACTGCACCAGCGGATCAGCGGGGTCTTCCGTCTCGCCGAAGGGCGAGGTGTCGGAGACGATGTGGGCCCAGATGAAGAAGCCGAAGATCAGGTAATCCGCCGCCGCCGGTGACTCGCCATCCATGAAGGGCTGATTGCCCAGCAGGCCACGCAACGGCTTGAAGGCGCTGTCGAGAATGCCACGGGCGATCTCGACATCGTGGAACTCCTCGAACGACATGCCGAAGCGGGCTTCTCGGGCGCTCTGGAAGTATTCACGGTCATCCGGGTGAATGGCCTGCACCAGATCCAGCGCCACCAGGCGGAAGAAACCGACGGCCATGACCTGCTCGGCATAGACCTTGACGAAATTCAGGCGCGCCCTTGCCAGTGCATCGCCGATCAGCGGGCCATGGCCTGCATCCGGATAATGCTCGTCCAGGTGCTGGAAGATGTCGTAGCTGTCCATCGACACGCCGAAATCATCCTTGAGTACCGGCACCGTGGTGGAATCGCAGAAGTCGATCGGGCTCTTGTCGGTGAACAGCATGGGAACGAGTTCCGCCTCGATGCCCTTGTGGGCCAGGGCCAGCCGCGCGCGCCAGCAGAACGGCGAGAAACGCAGACGGTCATCACGGCCTCGCAATTCATAGAGTACTGGGGTCATGCAGGTATCCTCCGGTGTCATTCAAGCTCAAGATGTTCGGCATGACGTCGCCGTGGGCGTCTTGCCCATGGCAATGTTTTGGACGTTGTGCCGCGCAAATGCAAGCAAAATGAGCATTCGTTCAATATCCCGCTGATACGCCGCTCGCCGTACTTCCACCCGCTCACCCTTGCAGTGGCGCGAGGTTGGACCCATTGAGGAGGGATTCGCGACACGCGCCGGTCATTGACCAAAGGATATTGATGACACTCGGCCTCGACAGCGCGAATAATGGATCCAAGCTGTCGCACCCGCCGCGTCTCGCCCTGCTCTCATCACTCATTTCCCAAGGAGTCTCGATGTCCGTCGAAGACCTGCACCTTAACCTGCGCAACCTGCAGGAATCCGACTACCCCCAGCTGAAACGCCTGATGGACGGCATCTACGACGACATCGGCGGCGCCTGGCCGGAACACACCATCAATCGCCTGGTCGCGGAATTCCCCGATGGTCAGATCGTGATCGAGGACGGCGAGATGCTGGTCGGGGTCGCGCTGACGGCGCTGGTGGATTACGACGCCTTCTCGAACCCGCACAAGTACGATGATCTGATCGGCCAGCGCGAAGTCATCCTCAACAACCCCGAGGGAGATGCGCTCTATGGCCTGGATGTCCTGATCGACCCCAACTACCGGGGCTATCGTCTCGGCCGCCGCCTGTATGAAGCGCGCAAGGAACTGTGTCGCTCCATGAATCTGCGCTCGATTCTGGCCGGTGGGCGCATTCCCCAGTATCACGAGTATGCCGCGGAGCTGTCCGCGACCGACTACATCGACAAGGTCGAGCGACGCGAGATCTACGACCCCATCCTGTCCTTCCAGCTGGCCAATGGATTTCTGGTCAAGCGCCTGATGCGCCAGTATCTGCCGGAAGACGAAAGCTCACAGGGCTATGCCACCTTGCTCGAGTGGAACAACATCCTCTTCGAGCCGGTCGAGCGTGTGCTGGAAAGCCGCAAGACGATGATTCGCGTCGGCGCCGTCCAGTGGCAGATGCGCAAGTTCGATTGTGTCGAATCCGTGCTGCAGCAGGTGGAATATTACGTCGATGCCCTCTCGGACTATCAGAGCGACTTCGCCGTCTTCCCGGAGCTGTTCAATACGCCGCTGATCGGCCTGCTGGAAGACCAGAGTGACCCGGTGCGCTGCATCCGCTTCCTCGCCGGCTTCACCGAGCGCTTCAAGCAGGAAATCTCGCGCATGGCGGTGGCCTACAACATCAACATCGTGGCCGGATCCATGGTGGAGGTCGGTGATGACAACGAGCTCTACAACGTCACCTATCTCTGTCACCGCGATGGCGAGATCGACCGTCAGGCCAAGCTGCACATCACGCCTCAGGAGCGCCGTGACTGGATCATCAAGGGCGGCGACGAGCTGGCCGTATTCGAGACCGATGCCGGTCGCATCGGCATGCTGATCTGCTACGACGTGGAATTCCCGGAGCTGTCACGCCTGCTGGCCGACCAGGACATGGACATCCTGATGGTGCCGTTCTGGACCGACACCAAGAACAGCTACCTGCGCGTCCGCCACTGCGCCCAGGCGCGCGCCATCGAGAACGAGTGCTATGTGGTGGTCTGCGGCAGTGTCGGCAATCTGCCGTCCATCGAGAGTCTGGACATCCAGTACGCCCAGTCAGCGGTATTCTCGCCCTCTGACTTCTCCTTCCCGCATGATGCGGTGATGGCCGAGACGACCCCGAACACCGAGATGATCATGTTCTCGGATCTCGATCTGGAACGTCTCAAGGTCGTGCGCAGCGAAGGCTCGGTGACCAACCTCAAGGACCGTCGCAAGGACCTCTTCGACCTGCGCCTGCGCGACTGGTCCTGGAAGTCCGGCAGTCGTCAGGACTGACTCGATGCCCCCCTGGTGGCAACGACTGTGGCAGCGATCCGAGCGCCACGGCCATGATGCCGACGCCTCAGCCCCCTTCTCCTCCCAGACCCAGGAGGGGGACACCCTGTGGCAATCCGTCCGCGAGCGTCTGCCGATCCTCGAGGGACTCGACGCCGAGGCGCTCACGCGTCTCGAGCGCCGCGCCCGGCGGCAACTGCATGACTGGAAGCTGACCAGCGCCGAGCCTCTCGAGGAGGTCGAGGCGCTGGCATTGGCGGCTCAGGCGATGCTGTTGCTCAATGGTTGGGCGCATGCCGAGCGCTGGCAGGATGCCGGCGCTCGCGTCCATGAGATCATGCTGCCGCTCGAGGCCATCCGCCGTGAAGTGGAAGAGATGGATGAGGCAGGCGTGGTGCATGTCTTCCAGGACACCCGGGCCGGTGAGACCTGGTACCAGGGGCCGGTGGTGGTCACGCAGCAGGACCTGGCCGCCAGCGGTGACTGGAGCGGCTTCAATGTGGTCATCCACGAATTCGCCCACAAGCTCGACATGGCCAACGCCACCGATGCCGATGGCTTTCCGCCTCTGCCTGGCCACATCAGCGCTCAGGAATGGCACGCCACCTTCACCGCCGTCTGGGATGACCTGAGCGAGCGCCTGGCACACGGCATTCCCACGCCGATCGATGACTACGCCGCCAGTCACCCCGCCGAATGCTTCGCCGTGTGCTGCGAGTATTTCTTTACCGCACCGGACACCCTCGAAGTCGCCTATCCCGAGCTGTATGCCCTGCTGGAACGCTTCTTCCACCAATCGCCATTGCCACGCTGCCCGACGGCCCATGACTGAGCGCCTGACAGGCAGACGGGCAGACGGGCAGACAAGAAGATCCGGATAATGAGTAGCGATCGCTCACCCCCTCAACCACCGGCTCAAGCTAACGGTATATCAATCAGAGTGTGCCGCGGCGGGCCCGCCATTGCGATTCCCCGATGCATCAAGAGCAGTACATGAGTCGGTCACTTCTGACTTTTCCACCAGGTAATCCCAGACACGCTGGGCCGTGGGTCGCATGGGACGTTGGGAGGAACGTACCAGCCAGAAATGCTGCTCGGCAGGAATCGCCAGCGGGAAGGCCTGCTCCAGTCCGCCATTGCCGGAGGCCATCCATTGCTGAAAATGGCCTTCATGCACCAGCGCCACGCCCATGCCGAGACGCGCCATTTCCAGTGTCATGACCTGGGTGTCACAACTGATGGTGGACGTCGTCTTCTCCAGTCCCAGCTGACCGGCCGCGACCAGCCAGCGACGCCAGCCCACCGCGAATCCCGCCGCATGCAGCAGCGTCATTCCGGTCAGATCCGCCGCCGTGCTCAACCGGGCGCTCAGTGCCGAGCTTGCCACGACGATCATCCGCTCCTGCTCCGCTCCCACCTTGATCGCCTCGACCTGCGGCCAGTCCCCCTGGCCATAGCGCAGTTCGATATCCACTTCCTCGCCATCGAAATCACGCGCCCAGAAGGCACTCACCAGCCGCAGGGCGATCTCGGGTTGATCTCGATGAAAGCTGGCCAGACGCGGCAACAACCAGGCCTGCTGGCTCATCGGCGTCGCACGCAGACTCACCGGCGCGGCGCGCGAGGGTCCGAAGACTTCCAGCGTGCCCTCCTGCAGACGCTGGAAGCCATCCTGCAGCGCCGGCAGCCAGGCCTGCCCGGCCGGTGTCAGATTCAGACTGCGAGCATGGCGCACGAACAGCGGCTGGCCGAGCCGATCCTCCAGCTGGCGGATACGCTGACTGATGGCGGACTGGGTGACGCTCAGCTCCTCGGCCGCCCTCGTGAAACTCATCAGGCGTGCCGCCGCCTCGAAGGCCTGCAGCCAGGCCAGGGGTGGCAACGGGCTGGACAAGGAAACAGGCAAGACACTCGGCGGCAAGGAAGGTGAGTCGTGCATGGCAATCTCGTGGCGGACAATGACGGAACATGACCACACATTAGCTCAGCTAAGCCATGGGCGTCATATTTCGCGTTGGTCAGCCTTCATGACACGCAAGACAATAGACTCACTCTCAGCACAAGACTCACCGACACCGACAGAGACAAGGAAGGCGCCAATGGAGACTCTCACCGCATCTGATTCCGACACTTTCGGTACCAGCGACACTGATGGTATTGGCGACACTAGCGTGACGAACGACACTATCGATACGAACGACACTATCGACACTACCGACGCCGCCGACACGGCAGCGACGGATGCCGGCACGCGTCATCAGTGGGACATGAAGGAATATCAGCCCCATCATCGCGGCACTCCCCTGATTCAGGCGACCCATGACGAGGCACTGGCGACTCTGAGCTGGGCCGATGGGGATCAGGCACGCTTTCCGCTGATCTGGCTGCGTGATCACTGCGCCTGCGACGCCTGCCGTCATCCGCAGACCTTCGAGCGCACCTTCATGCTCATGGATGATGCGGCCCTGACGGTGCATCAGTTGCGTGTCGAGCAAGGCAATCTCGTCGTCATCTGGCAGGACGGCCACACCAGTCGTTTCGATGCCGGTTGGTTGCTGCAACGTCGCCCGAGTGATGCGCCGCCAGCCACGCCGGTCCCCTCAAGCCGCGCCTGGCAGCAGGGCCATCAGCCTCACGCTACCGCCTTTGCCGACTACATGGCCGGTGGACAGGCACGACTTGGCTGGCTGGAAGCGCTGTGCCGCGACGGCTTCGCGATTCTGGACGGCGGCACCTGTGAAGGCGGTGAGATCGATGCCATCGCGGCCACCATCGGCCCCATCCGTGCCACCAACTTCGGCGGGCGCTTCGAGGTCTTCTCCAAGCAGGCGCCCAACAATGCCGCCTACACGCCCATCGCGCTGGAACTGCACACGGATCTGCCCAACTGGCGCCAGCCGCCGGACATCCAGATGCTCTATTGCCTGGTCAATGACGCCGAGGGCGGTGAGTCGATCTTCGGTGACGGCATGGCCGTCGCCGAGGAACTGCGCCGGCGTGACCCTGCCGCCTTCCGCCTGCTGGCCGAGACGCCGGTGGACTTTCGCTTCGCGGATGAGCAGACCGACCTCGTGGTGCGCGAACCGGTCATCCATCTGGATGCCAGCGGCAAGGTCATCGAGGTGCGTTTCAACAACTGGATCCGCGATAGCCTGCGCCTGCCGCTGGAACGGATGCAGGCCTGGTACGACGCCTACCGCCACTACTGGAGCATCCTGCGCGAACCGGACTTCCGCCTGCACCTCAAGCTCGAGGCCGGTCAGATGGTGGCCTTCGACAACCGCCGCGTGATGCATGGGCGCCGGTCCTTCGACCCGACCACCGGGCGCCGGCACCTGCAAGGCTGCTACGTCGATTACGACATGGTGGAATCGGCATTGCGCGTCACAGCGCGCCAGCTGAACTGACGACGGCCCGCGAGCGTTGAAGCTCAGTGATTCAATTCGTCCAGTCCCGGCAGCAGACCACGCAAGGCGATGGCATCCTGAGACTCTGGCTACTCAGGTACCGCCCATGAATCCCATGACGCTCTGCTTTGCGGATGACACCCTGGAACGACGCTATCGTCGACAACAGATCGAGACCTCACACAAGCTCAGCCGGTTCACCATCCCGCTGAGCTGTGTGATGTTCGCGTCCTATGCGCTGATCGAGATAAGTCTTACCCACCATTTCGAGAGCCTGCTGCTGCTGCGCGCCGGCATTCTCGCCAGTGTCCTGAGCCTGTTCCTGCTGTCACGCCATGCGCGATACAGACACCGGGTCAATGGCCTGCTGTGCCTGGCCTCCCTGAGCGCGGCGCTGGGCACGCTGGCCATGTTCCATCTCGGCAATGACCACGCAGTGGATCACCATGAGATGCATGAGGGTGAATTCCCGGCCTATTTCGTCAGTCTGCTATTGCTGGTGTTCTGGACCTACACCCTGCTGGGGCTGCAGTTCATCTATGCACTGGCCTGCGGATTGCTGATCTGGATGGGCTGCACCGCCAGCTGCGCGATCCTGCACAGTGGTACCGGCGTGCTGGTGGAAGCCAACGAAGCCTTCTTCATGATGTCCGCCAACCTGCTGGCCGGCATGAGCGCCTACTCGCGAGAGCGACAGAGCCGCCTGCTGTTCCTGCGCGAATGTCACGTCACCGACGAGCGAGACAATCTGCGTGACCACGCGACCCGCGACTCGCTCACCGGACTGCTCAATCGACGCGCCCTGATGGAGCATCTCGATCAGGTGCTCGACATCCAGGCACCCGGCGTCATACAGGCTGCGCTGTTCATCGACCTGGATGGCTTCAAGCCCATCAATGACCGCCATGGTCACCATATCGGCGACCAGGTCCTGAGCATCATCGGCGAACGACTCGGAGACACCCTGCGTGGCAACGATATCGTCGGCCGCCTGGGAGGCGATGAATTTCTCGTGCTGATCAGTCGTGAAGGCGATAGCCGCCAGGGCCCGGAAACACTGGCCAATCGTCTGGTGGATGCGATCAGCAGGCCCATCCACCTCGAGGTCGACGGCGAGCCGCTGATCATCGGTGTCAGCGCCAGCGTGGGCGTCTGTCTGTTCCCCTTCTCCGGTGCCACGCCGGAAACCATCATCGCGCGTGCGGATGGTGCCATGTATGAAGCCAAGCAACGTGGCCGCGGGCGAGTGGTCGCGGCCAACCCGCTGCGCCTGGTGCTGTGAGCCTCCACCACGAATGATGCCCCCCCTCTTGAGACAACCGCAGACGCCCCAATGAGAGAAGGATGCCTGTGCAGCCTTTCATCACGTAACGACGCCCCACGACGATTCGCCGGGGCGTCCCGTCTCATGGAGCCCGCCAATGACACGCCTGCCGCATCTCGCCCTCTCGCTCGCTGGCCTCAGCCTCCTTGGCGGCTGTGCCGGTGTCCCGTCCGGCACCCAGCCCGTCGGGGACTTCCAGCTCGAACGCTACTACGGGCAATGGCACGAGATCGCCCGCCTGCCCAACAGCTTCGAGGAGGGACTGAGCTGCGTCACCGCCGATTACTCGCCCCGCGAGGACGGCGGCGTGCGCGTCATCAATCGCGGCCTTGATGCCGACAAGGGCGAATGGAGTCAGGCCGAAGGGCGAGCCTACTTCACGCAGGGCAGCGAGACCGCGGCCCTCAAGGTCAGCTTCTTCGGCCCCTTCTATGGTGGCTACAACGTGCTGGCACTGGATGATGACTATCAGTGGTCGCTGGTGGCCGGTGCCGATCGCGACTACCTGTGGATACTGGCGCGCGAGTCGCAGCTGGATGACGGCACCTATCAGGCGCTGGTCGATCAGGCCGCCGAGCTCGGCTTCGCCACCGATTCACTGATCAAGGTCGAGCAGGGTGAGACATGTCCCGTCGCTGACGGCGAGAGCTGATGACGCAGGCGCTTGCTCACGGCGCAGGCTCCACCCAAGGTCTAAACCGACACGTGACGTTTACATGGTGCGGACAGCCGCTTTCATCCAACCGACCTTGCCTCTTGCCACGCGCCAGCGGCTCGCCAATGGTGAGCTGACAATCTGCCGAGGCAGCGTCTCGCCGAGTGCGCTGCCCTGCTGCCAATCGCTAAATGCCGTCGCCCAGTGTCAGTGACACCTCGCTGCACTGGGCAACTCAGTTCAGAGGGAGCTCGTGCCATGGATATCCAGCAGTTCTTCAGCGCCCTGTGGGATGATTACGTCGCCATGACGCCCCAGGCCCAACAGATCCAGGATGCCTTCGTGGCCGACGGCGAGACCATCGTCAACGACCACGTGGCCTTCCGGACCTTCGACCGCGGGCCGATCACCCTGAGCGCGCTGGAACCTCATCTGCTGGCGCTCGGCTACACCCGCTTCGCCCCCTATGACTTCCGCGAGAAGAAACTGCGCGCCTTCGGCTATCTGCCGCCGTCACCCGACATGCCGCGTGTCTTCCTCTCCGAGCTGAAATGCCATGAGTTGTCCGAGCGTGCCCAAGCGATCATCGATGGGCTGGTCAGCCAGATCTCGCCGGATGCCGCCACCCAGTCCTCCGTGCTGTGGTCGGGCCGCCTGTGGAAAGCGCCCAGCTTCGAGCAGTATCAGCGCCTGATGGAAGAGAGCGAGTATGCCGCCTGGCTGTCGATCATCGGCCTGCGCGCCAATCACTTCACCATCAGCGTCAATGCACTTACCCGTCATGACACGCTCGACAAGGTGCTGACGCGCGTGGAAGCGCTTGGCCTGGGCATCAATCCGGCCGGCGGACGCATCAAGGGCTCACCCGAGGTCCTGCTTGAGCAGGCCTCCACCCTCGCCGACCGCCAGACCTTCACCTTCGCCGGCGGCGAGCAGCACGAGATCGCGACCTGCTACTACGAGTTCGCCCGTCGCTATCCGGATGCCGACGGCAAGCTGTATCAGGGTTTCGTGGCCGCCAGTGCCGACAAGATCTTCGAATCCACCCACCTGACCGAATCTTCCGATACCGGCCAGGACAGCCCAAGGGAGCACTCCACCCCGTGATTGCCGACTGGCTTGACCTGACACTCGAAGGCCACGCCAGCGCGCGTGGCATGGGACGCATCCCCGGTGGGCGCTATGAGATCGTCGCCCCCGGTGTGCTGGAGATCTGTCCGGACACCCAAGGGCCTGCGGCTCGTCCTTGCGTGCTCTCGGCGGGAATTCACGGCAACGAGACGGCGCCCATCGAACTGCTGGGTGAGCTGATCGCCGGTCTCGAGAGCGGCCACCTGATCGCCGGTGCCCCGCTGCTGCTGATTCTGGGCAACCTGCCCGCCATCCGCACCGGTGAGCGCTTCCATGCGACCAACCTCAATCGGCTGTTCCGACGTACCGAGACGGCGACCGCCATCTCGGTGGACACCGGCAACGCGGTTGCCGGCAAGGCCAATGACTGTCCAGCCGATGATGAGCCGGCACGCGCCCGCCAGCTGATGGCGGCAGTGGATGACTTCTACGCCCGCTTCCCGCCGGCCGATGGCACGCGACGCCTGCACTACGACATGCATACCGCGATCCGCGACAGCCACTACCCGCGCTTTGCCGTGGTGCCCTTCAGCGAGGGAGAGGCCATCAGTCCCTCACAGTGGTCGATATTGAGCGCTGCCGGCCTCCAGGCCGTGCTGCATCAACATCAGCACAGCTGGACCTTCTCGCACTACTCGCGCCACTACCATGATGCCGATGCCTTCACGCTGGAGCTGGGCCAGGTGCGTCCGTTCGGCGCCAATGACATGGCGGCACTGGCGCCGATGTCTCGCCTGCTCGCGGCTCTGGCCACTGGAATGCCGCCGGATGAGTCTGATCCCGGTGCCATGGATTACTTCAAGGTGGAAGTGGAGCTGATGCGCCACTCCGCAGACTTCGCGCTGTGCTTCAGCGAGGACGTCGCCAACTTCACCCGCTTCGCCCCCGGCACGCTGATCGCCCGGGACGCGCTGGCGGGCCCCTGCATCATCGGGGACACGCCGCTGAGCGTGGTATTCCCCAATGCCAGTGTCGAGATCGGCGCTCGCGCCGCCTTGCTGCTGGCCAGCTGTGCTCCCCCCGAGACAGCCTGATCATGAAATGCGCCCCACCCGCCAGCCACCGCCGTACTGCCCCACGCAGCACGGCGCATCGGCAGGGTGGGCGCCCCCAATAATGACAACAAGGTCCCCACTCATGACGCATTCCTGCCGTTCTGTCCCTCCTGTCGCCAGCCAGCGACTCTTGCCGACACGCGCTCAACCAAAGTCGTATCCGGCGACGCTCCAAGGAAGCAGTTAACCCAGCGTTGAGCTGGTAGAATCTGCCCCCTTTCACGATCACGACCGTGATACCACTCGAGCGGCTGCGACGACATGGCCAGCCGCCAGCGAGATTCAGTCTCGCCTGGCGACGTCATGCACCCTGTGCCGCCGTGTCGACAACGCACAAGTTCCCACGGGTCCGTGCCGCCCTGCGGCAGACTCAGGACGCGCCCGCGCCGCCTGGCAAGGCAGCGATGCGCTGCGTCTGGATCGGAGTAACGGCATGACCAAGACATCCCCCGGGATCGAGACCCCGAACCGCGAGGTGCTGCCCCTCGAGGTTCGCGACATCACCAAGTCCTTCGGCAGCAATCAGGTGCTCAAGGGCCTGTCGCTCAAGGCACGCAAGGGCGACGTCATCACGCTGATCGGTGCCTCTGGCTCCGGCAAGAGTACCTTTCTGCGCTGCATGAACCTGCTGGAACAGCCGGACGGTGGCGACATCTTCGTCCACGGCGAGCAGATCGGCTTCAAGGACACCCGCCGCGGTCGCGAGCCGATGGACTGGCGTCAGGTCGAGCGCATGCGCGCACGCCTGTCGATGGTCTTCCAGGGCTTCAACCTGTGGTCACACATGACCCTGCTGGAAAACGTCATCGAGGCGCCGATCCACGTGCTCGGCAAGCCGAAGAAAGAAGCCATCGCGCACGCGCGCAGCCTGCTGGATCGCGTCGGCCTGCTCGAACGCGCCGACTACTACCCGGCCCAGATGTCGGGGGGCCAGCAGCAGCGTGGTGCCATCGCGCGCGCCCTGGCGATGGAGCCGGAAGTGATGCTGTTCGACGAGCCGACCTCGGCTCTCGACCCGGAACTGGTCGGTGACGTGCTCAAGGTGATGCGCGATCTGGCCGAGGAAGGCCGCACCATGGTGGTGGTGACCCACGAGATGAGCTTCGCGCGCGACGTATCGAGTCAGGTGGTCTACCTGCATCAGGGTCTGGTCGAGGAAGCCGGCGATCCGGCTGAGGTACTGGGCAATCCCCAGTCAGAGCGACTCAAGCAGTTCCTGGCGCCCAAGTACTGACAGGCAGGACTGATGAACAGGACTGACGGACGGCTCTGATCAACCGCTCGCTCCGCCGGCGCTTCCCCCGGCACGGTGATCCCGTGTCCGGCACATGATTCAGCACCGCGAGCGCCATGCCATCGGCAGGCCTCGAGGCGCAAGAGATTTCAGGAATGAAAGTGATGAAACAGTTCGCGACACGCGCCCTGATGGGCCTCACCCTCGGTCTCTCCACTCTCGCCATCTCGGCAGGCGCCGTGCAGGCCGCCGATGTGCCGGACCCGCTGCGCCTCGGCATCGACGTGCCCTACGCGCCCTTCGGCTACAAGCTGCCGAGCGGTGAGCTGACCGGCTTCGAGATCGAGCTGGGCAATGCCATCTGCGAGCAGCTCGCCACTCGCTGCGAGTGGGTCGAGCAGGACTTCGACGGCATCATCCCGGGCCTGATGGCACGCAAGTACGACGTCATCATGTCCGCGCTGACCATCAACCCGGAGCGTGAACGTCAGGTGCTGTTCTCCGCGCCCTACTTCACGCCGCCGTCCGGCTGGTTCGTCAAGGCGGACAGCCCGCTGGCCGGCGCGGACAGCCTCGATGCCGAGGCTCTCAAGGGCAAGGTGATCGGTGTCCAGCGCGGCAACCTGCAGGATCACTACGTCACCGACCTCTACGCCAGCGTGGCCGAGGTGCGTCGCTATACCAAGCTGGATGACCTGGTGCTGGACATGGACAGCGGTCGCGTCGATGTCGCCTTCCTTGATCTGCCGGTCGGGCAGGACACCCTGGTCGAGGCCAATGATGGCAATTTCGTCAATACCGGCAGCGCCATCAGCGAACCGAAGAAGTACTTCGGTGACGGCTTCGGCATCGCCATGAAGCAGCGCGATCGTGATCTCAAGAAATCCATCGACGAGGCACTGGACACGCTGAAGGCCGACGGCACGCTCGAGCGTCTCAACGCCAAGTACTTCGCCAGCGCCGCGACCGCCAACAGCCAGTAAACCGCTGAGCGGTTTGCACGGCGCTTCACGGGAGGATTCCCATGATCGACCTACAAGGCTACGGGCCAAGTCTGCTGGAGGGTGCCTGGGTCACGGTGCAGCTGGCCGTGCTGGCCCAGCTGCTGGCCATCGCCCTCGGGCTGATGACAGCGACCGCCAAGATGTCGCGTTCCACGCCACTGCGCTGGATCGCGACGCTCTACACCACCATCATCCGTGGCGTACCGGATATCGTGTTGATGCTGCTGCTGTTCTTCGGTGGTCAGATCGGCATCAACATGGTCACCGACTGGCTGTATGACCGCTATGACATCGATGTCTTCGTCAACGTCGACGAATTCACCGCGGGCGTCATCACCATCGGCTTCATCTTCGGCGCCTACATGGGTGAGACCTTCCGCGGTGCCTTCATGGCAGTGGATGCCGGCCAGATCGAGGCCGGACGCGCCTATGGCATGAGCAACTGGAAGGTCTTCAAGCGCATTCGCTTCCCGCTGATGATGCGTCACGCCCTGCCGGGGCTGGGCAACAACTGGATGGTACTGCTCAAGACCACCGCCCTGGTGTCGGTGATCGGGCTGGTCGACATGGTGCGTGTCGCCAGCGAGGCCGCCAAGGCGACCCATGAGCCCTTCACCTTCCTGTTGCCGGTCGCGGCGGGCTATCTGCTGATCGCCACCGTGTCCGAATGGGGGCTTTCGCGCCTCAAGAAGCGCTACAACACCGGATTCGGGGAGGCCAGCGCATGGAACAACTGAACGATGCGGGCCCGACAGGCGTCATCGCCCAGCTTGGCCAGATGCTCGACGACGTGCTGAGCGACAACTACATCTTCACCGCCACCACTCTCTGGCACTATTGGGAGGGGCTGGTCACCACGGTGCAGCTGGTGTTCCTGTCGCTGATCATCGGGCTGGTGCTGGCCGTGCCATTGGCGATCCTGCGCGGCTCGCGCCGCCGCTGGATCAAGATGCCGGTCTACCTGTACACCTATGTCTTCCGTGGCACCCCTCTGCTGATCCAGCTTTACCTGATCTACTACGGAGTGGTGTTCTTCGATGGCTTCGACATCTCGTTGGGAATCACCAGCGTGCATGTCCCCAGCATTCAGGACACCTGGCTGTGGGAGTACTTCCGTGACCCCTTCGTCCCGGCGCTGCTGGCCTTCGTGCTCAATACCGCGGCCTATACCACCGAGATCTTCCATGGTGCCATCCAGTCCACGCCCAAGGGCGAGATGGAAGCTGCACGCGCCTATGGCATGTCGCGGGGCAAGATGATGCGTCGCATCATTCTGCCCAGTGCCTTCCGACGTGCACTGCCGGCCTACGGCAATGAAGTCATCTTCATGCTGCATGCCAGCGCCATCTGCAGCGTGGTGACGCTACTGGATCTCACCGGGGCGGCGCGTGACATCTATGCACGCTTCTATGCCCCCTTCGAAGCCTTCCTGTTCGTCGCCGCCATCTATCTGTGTCTGACCTTCACCATCATTGCCATCTTCAGGCAGCTGGAGAAACGTCTGCTGGCACACTTGAAACCATTGAATTGAACTGAAAGAAGCGCCCCTTGCCGGGCGCTTCTTTCGTTTTTCACTCCTGATCCAGCAATGCATCTCGTTTAACGAACGTTTGAATCCGACCATTTTCCCCCTTCACCACAGCGCAGGACTGGGCTAGTGTGGAGAACAATGGCTGACGACAGTCCTGTCTTCATCGGCGCAGACGCCTGATACCTTTTCAGGTAGCGTCTGGTGTCGCTGACACGTCAGCTCGACCAACAACAACGAGGAACGGGAACGACATGAAGAAGCTTCTGGGAATTTCCCTGCTGGGTGCAGCACTGATGGCCGGTGGCGCACAGGCCGCCGAGACACTGCGCATCGGCGTCGATGTGCCTTATGAGCCGATGGAATACAAGACACCGGACGGCGAGCTGACCGGCTTCGACATCGAGCTGGGCAATGCCATCTGCGCGAAGATCAACCGCGACTGCGAGTGGGTCATCCAGGCATGGGACGGCATCATCCCCGGCCTGATGGCACGCAAGTACGACGCCATCATGTCCTCGATGACCATCAACGAAGAACGCCGTGAGAAGGTGCTGTTCTCCGACACCTACATCACGCCGCCGTCTGCCTGGTTCGCGCCGTCCGACAGCGCGTTGAGCGCCACCTCCACCGAGGCCCTGGCGGGCAAGGCCATCGGCGTGCAGCGCGGCACCCTGCAGGACAACTACGTCACGGATCTCTACGCCAAGAATGCCGAGGTCAAGCGCTACACCACCGCCGATGACCTGGTGCTGGACATGGATGCGGGTCGCCTCGACATCGCCTTCCTCGACTTCCCGGTCGGCAAGTCCACCCTCATCGATGGCGGCAACGGCAACTACAAGGCCGTGGGGGAAGTGGTCACCGAGCCCAAGAAATACTTCGGCGACGGCTTCGGTATCGCCATGCGCAAGCGTGACAAGGACCTGGCCGAGCAGATCAACGGCGCACTGGCGGAACTGAAGGCCGATGGTACCTACGACACCATCCACACCAAGTACTTCGGCGAGAAGAAGTAAGATCGCCTCCCATGTCATGACGCGCGCGAGCTGACAGGCGCAAGTGACACGCAAGACAACACGTCCCGCTGGCATCTGCCGCGGGACTTTTGCGTTGAGACAGGGTCATTCCCGACCCAGCCCCTTCATCAGCGCCGCCGGGGAATGAGAGCAAGCCCCCGCCACGCCTGAGCCAGATGCCAAGTCATCGCGTCCCCTTGCACAATTGGTGCAAATTGAGAACCAAAGCAGTGTGGCTGAGAGGGCTTATCCCGTCTGCCCGGCCTCTCTAGGATGCCCAGCATCCCACTCCTGCAACGGTAGCTCCCCCATGTCGAGACATCCTTCACGTCCGGCGCGCCTTTCTCGTATCGCCTCTTCCCTGCTGTTGACCCTTGGCGGTCTCCTTGCGCTCAGCGCCTGCAGTGAAGGCGATGACGAGGCTTCCGCTGGCGCCCAGCCGACACCTCCCACGATGGAAGTCGTCGCGGCCAAGGCTCAGCCGGTCGCGGCCTGGCACACTTACACCACCCGCCTGGAATCTCCGCAGAGCGTACAGCTGCGCCCGCGCGTGAGCGGTGAAATCGAAGAGGTCCTGTTCACCGAAGGCAGTCAGGTGAGCGCCGGCACCCCGCTGGTCCGCCTCGATCAGCGCCCCTTCAAGGCCGAGGTTGATCGTCTGGAAGCCGAGGTGGCTCGCGTCAAGGCAGAACTGGCCAATGCCCGCAGTGAATCCGGACGCGCGGCCAGCCTGGTCAAACGCAACCTGATCTCCCGCGAGGAAGCCGATTCACGCAGCACCAGCGTCTCCGGTCTCAACGCCCAGCTCAAGGCCGCCATCGCCCAGCTCGAGCGCGCCCGTCTGGATCTCGACTACGCCATGGTGCGTGCCCCGATCGATGGCCGACTGTCCAATGCCCGCATCACGCGCGGCAATACCGTTCAAGCCGGTCAGAGCGTGTTGACCACCCTGGTGGAAACCCGCCAGCTGGACGCCTATATCGACATCAGCGAGCTGACCTGGAATCAGGACTTTGCCGACGTCTCCGCCGAGGATCATCTGCCGGTGGAACTGCAGCTGGCAGGCCAGCAGGACTTCCCGTTCCAGGGCGAGCTCGACTTCATCGACAACAGCGTCGATATCGATACCGGTACCCTGCGCATTGGCGCCACCTTCACCGCAGAGGACCCTGCCCTGCGGCCGGGCGCCTTCGCGCGCCTGCGCATCGCCTCCCCCGAGATTCGCGACGCCGTGCTGATCCCGGAGCGTGCCATCGGCACCGATCTGGATCGTCAGTTCGTGCTGGTGATCGGCGAAGATGACACCCTCGCCTACCGTGGCATCACCACTGGCCCGCGCTTTGGCCCGCTGCGTGCCGTCACCGATGGCCTGGCCGCCGGTGATCGCGTGCTGGCCGCCGGCCCCGCCAAGGCAGGCCCGGGCATGCCGATCACGCCCAAGCTGGTCGAGATGTCCGACAATGGTGCCCTCAAGGCCCTCGCCGAGCGTGTCGCTCGCCTGACGCAACACCAGAAGGATCAGCCGTCGCACGACAATGATCAGGATGCCGCGGCGCTGGCCGAGGCCGACCGCCAGGCAGCAGGAGGCCGTACGTGAACGTCTCCAGCTTCTTCATCAAGCGCCCGGTCTTCGCCGCGGTGCTGTCGATCCTGATCGTCATCTCGGGGCTGCTGTCACTGTTCCAGCTGCCCATCTCCGAGTATCCAGAAGTCGTGCCACCTACCGTGGTGGTGCGCGCCAACTACCCGGGCGCCAACCCGGAAGTCATCGGTTCGACCGTCGCCACGCCGCTGGAGCAGGAAATCACCGGCGTCGAAGGCATGCTGTACATGGACTCCCAGGCGACCTCCGACGGTAACCTGACCCTGACCGCGACCTTCGCGCTGGGCACGGATCTGGACAAGGCCCAGGTGCAGGTGCAGAACCGCGTGGCACGCGCCACGCCGCGACTGCCACAGGAAGTGCAGCAGCTCGGCATCACCACCGAGAAGGCCTCGCCCAACCTGACGATGGTGGTCCACCTGACCTCCCCGGATGGCCGCTATGACCAGCTGTGGCTATCCAACTACGCGCGCCTGAATCTCAAGGACAACCTCGCCCGTCTCGACGGCGTCGGTGACGTGCGCCTGTTCGGTGCTGGCGAGTATTCCATGCGCGTATGGCTGGACCCGGACGCCGTGGCGGCGCGTGGACTGTCTGCCGGTGACGTGATCAGTGCGCTGCGCGCCCAGAACCAGCAGGTCGCCGCCGGTTCCGTCGGTGCCCAGCCCGCCCCGGATGACAACCAGTTCCAGCGCCTGCTCAATGTGCGCGGACGTCTCGAGAGCACGCAGGAATTCGAGAACATCGTCATCCGTGTCGATGAGGATGGCCGCCTGACGCGCCTGAAGGATGTCGCACGTGTCGAACTGGGTGCCGACAGCTACTCGCTGCGCGCGCAACTCGACGGCAAGGATGCGGTGGCGATGCCGATCTTCCAGCGCCCCGGCTCGAATGCCATCGCGCTGTCGGATGCGGTCCGCGAGCGCATGAGCGAGATGTCCGATGCCTTCCCCGATGGCGTCAGCTACGACATCGTCTACGACCCCACCGTCTTCGTGCGCGGCTCCATCGAGGCGGTCATCGATACCCTGTTCGAGGCCATCCTGCTGGTCGTGATCGTGGTGATCCTGTTCCTGCAGACCTGGCGCGCCTCGATCATCCCGCTGATCGCGGTGCCGGTCTCGCTGATCGGCACCTTCGCGGTCATGCAGCTGATGGGTGTCTCGATCAATACGCTGTCGCTGTTCGGGCTGGTACTGGCCATCGGTATCGTGGTCGATGACGCCATCGTGGTGGTGGAGAATGTCGAGCGAAACATCGAGCTGGGCCACTCCCCCATCGAAGCGACCCAGATCGCCATGCGCGAGGTGACCGGCCCGATCATCGCCATCGCGCTGGTGCTGACGGCGGTCTTCGTGCCCACCGCCTTCATCAGTGGCCTGAGCGGCCAGTTCTACAAGCAGTTCGCGCTGACCATCACCATCTCGACGCTGATCTCGGCCTTCAACTCACTGACCCTGTCGCCGGCGCTCTCGGCCCTGCTGCTCAAGCCGCACGGTGCCAAGCCGGACTGGCTGACACGCCTCATCGATGGCCTGTTCGGACGCTGGCTGTTCGCGCCGTTCAACCGGGCCTTCAATGCGATGTCCAACGGCTACACCGGCCTGATCAAGAAGCTGCTGCGCTTCGGTGTCATCGTCGGCGTGATCTATCTGGCACTGCTCGGCGCCACCGGCAAGCTGTTCGACAGCGTGCCCGGCGGCTTCATCCCGGGGCAGGACAAGCAGTATCTGGTCGCGATGGCTCAGCTGCCGGACGCGGCAAGCCTTGATCGCACCACCGAGGTCATCAACGAGATGCAGAAGCTGGCACTCGAGACACCGGGGGTCGCCCATACCGTGGCCTTCCCGGGGCTGTCGGTGAACGGCTTCGTCAATGCCTCCAATTCCGGCATCCTGTTCACGCCGCTGGATGACTTCGAGGATCGCCAGTCGCCCCAGCTCTCCGGCCAGGCGATCGCCGCCGAGCTCAACCGCAAGTTTGCCGGCATCGACGAGGCCTTCGTCGCCGTCTTCCCGCCGCCGCCGATTCTGGGCCTGGGCACGACTGGCGGCTTCAAGTTGCAGCTGCAGGACCGCGGCAACCAGGGCTTCGATCAGCTGTTCGCCGCCGTGCAGACCATCACCGCCAAGGGCAATGCCGACCCGCGCCTGAGCAGCGTCTATTCCAGCTTCCGCATCCAGGTGCCGCAGTACGACATCGATGTGGACCGCGAGCAGGCGATGATCATGGGCGTCCCGGTGGAACGCGCCTTCGAGACCCTGCAGATCTACATGGGCTCGCTGTACGTCAATGACTTCAACCGCTTCGGGCGTACCTATCAGGTACGCGCCCAGGCCGAGCAGTCGGCGCGTCTCGACCCGGATGACATCCGCAATCTCAAGGTGCGCAGCGACAACGGGCGCATGATTCCGCTGGGCAGCTTCGTCAAGGTGACGCCGACCACCGGGCCGGACCGCGTGATGCACTACAACACCTATGTCAGCGCCGACATCAACGGCTCGCCGGCACCGGGTGTCTCCAGTGATCAGGCCAAGGCCGCCATCGAGGAAGTGCTGGCAGCCAATCTACCCCAGGGCATCGGCTACGAGTGGACGGAGGTGACCTACCAGCAGGTGCTGGCCGGCAACACCATGATCTATATCTTCCCGCTGGTGGTGCTGCTGGTGTTCCTGGTGCTGGCTGCCCAGTACGAGAGCTGGTCGCTGCCGCTGGCGATCATCCTGATCGTGCCGATGACGCTGCTGTCGGCGCTGGCTGGCGTGTGGCTGACGGGAGGCGACAACAACATCTTCACGCGGATCGGGTTGATCGTGCTGGTGGCGCTGGCCTGCAAGAACGCCATCCTGCTGGTCGAGTTCGCCCGTGAGCAGCAGCATGAAGGTCAGAGTCGCCTGGATGCCGTGCTGACGGCCTGTCGCCTGCGTCTGCGGCCCATCCTGATGACCTCGGTGGCCTTCACCGCCGGCGTGGTACCGCTGGTACTGGCCACGGGCGCCGGCAGCGAGATGCGCCAGGCGATGGGCGTGGCGGTGTTCTCCGGCATGATCGGCGTCACCGTGTTCGGCCTGTTGCTGACGCCACTGTTCTATGTCGGCATCCGCAGGATGGTCGAGAAGCGTACCTAGAGAAGCAGGGGCTTCACGGACCACACCGCCAGTGCGGCGACGCGAGATGATTCGCCGCACTGGCTTGCCTCGCCGCATCGTCTCGGCACACCGCCGAACCTACATTGTTCAATACTCGGGAGCGGGTAGCATGTACGCCGATACCTTCAATGATCTGGCCCTTGAGGCTGAACTCGAGAACTTCGCGCATCGCTGGTTCTCTCTGCTCAACCGCCTGGCGCCGTCCCTCGAGCTGGCCGAGCTGCTGGGAGACGATGCCGTGATCCAGCTGCTGGATGAGACGCTCACTGGCAGCGAATTCCTGACCAATTGGGAACAGCGCCGTGATGATCTGCTGATCAACAGTCATGCACTGGGCTGGGTACGTGCCCGACGCGAGAGTCTCGACACGGCCACCCTGCGCATGGGCTGCGAGCACCGCGCCGCACATCACGACGGCAGCGTGCTGCACACGCATTTCGATGCCGAGTGGGTGCTGGATCTGAGCTGGGGTGAGCCACGCATCCAGCGCATCAAGCTGCTGGACGTGCGCACGCTGTAGAATGCGGATGAGCAGACACAAGGACGCCCCGTCACCTTCAGGTGACGGGGCGTCCTTGTGTCTGGCGCGATGGCTTGCCACCCAACGCTTGCTCAGGCATTTGGGGGTGGGAGACTTCGCCGCCTTTCCGCCAGCATCGCCGGTGTATCGATATCGTCGAGAATGCCGGCATCGCTGACGACCACCTCACGCAAGGCATCACGATGTCGAAGGATCACTTCCCGCGCACCCTCACCGCCCTCAAGCGCTGCCAGCTCACGCCATAGCGTCCGCCCGAACAGCACCGGATGCCCGGGGCTGCCCTTCTCGCCTGTCAGCTCCGGCCGCACCACATGCTCCGCACTCGCCTCACGGTGCAAGGCGTGGAAGGTCTGCGGCGTGATCTGTGCCATGTCCGCCAGCCATACCGCCGCCACCTGCACATGCGCCAGGGTGGCGTCCTCACTCAGCTGACGGAAGGCGTCTCCGAGACTGGCGCCGAGGCCGTTGCCCGCCTGCGGCGCACGCCAGATTCGCCGGGCATGCTCACGCGAGAAGTCATCTCCCAGCAGTGCGGCGGGATCATCGTCCTCACGAAGCAGCAGACGCCAGTCCACCTCACAGGACATAACCTGCCAAAGCGTCGCCATCAACAGTGTCTGGCCATCCGCCAGACAAGCCTGACGCTTGTCACTGCCAAAACGGCGACTCTGACCGGCCGCCATCACCAGAATGATCGTCTCACTCATGTCGGGTCTCACAGACTTTCCCGAGCGCGCCCACGCCGGATGCGCACGATATCGGCCATCACCGCCAGCGCGATCTCGGCCGGTGTCTTGCTGCCCAGATTCAGCCCGATCGGCATCACGATACGCGCAATCTCCTCGGCGCTGAGCCCGCCGCTGCGTGCCAGCCGCTCGGCGCGCGCCTGAGAGGTACGCTGCGAGCCCATCACGCCAATGTAGAAGGCGGGCTGGCGTACCGCCTCGATCATCGCGAGATCATCAATGCGTGGATCATGGGTCAGCGCCACCACGGCAGTGGCCGCATGACAGCCCCCCGCCGCGATGAAGCGCGAGGGCAGCTCACGACGCAGGGTGACACCGGTGTGCGGCGTCTTGCGGGCATCCCAGTCCGCCAGCACTTCCTCACGCGGCTCGCAGATGATCACCTCGAAGCCGAGGCTGACGGCGAAGGCCGCGCAGGCTTCCGCCACCGGCGAGAGTCCCGCCAAGAGCAGACGCGCCACCGGCCCGACCCTGAGCTGATAGCCGCTCGTCTGGTCATCGTGGCCCTTGAGTGGCTCGACCCGCTCCCCCAGCCCGCTGTCCTGCTGAAGCGCACGCGCCCCATCCCCCGCCAGCATGACCTGACGCAGACGCGGCGTCTGACCCTCGAGTGCCGCGCGCAGTGCCTTGAGATGCGCGATGTCCGCCTCGCTGGCCGTGAAGCGCTCGACCAGCACGTCCAGCAAGCCACCGCACGGCAAGGCGATCCCCGCGCCCTGATGGCCGCCCTCGCCATAGCGGATCACCTGGGCGCTCGCGGTGAATTCGCCTCCCGCCAGGCGCGCCAGGAAGTCCTCCTCGACACAGCCACCGGACAACGAGCCACGATGCTGGCCATCGGCACGCGCCACTAGCCAGGCGCCCGGCTCACGCGGTGAGGAGCCGAAGGTGGACAGCACCGTACACAGCCAGATCGGGCTGTCAGGCCGCGTGCCATCTGACGGCGCCAGCCAGTCGATCGCCTGACAGATCACTTCAAGATCAAGATGTTGCATCAAAAATCTCTCATATCGGAAGCCGGCTCCCAGCCAGAAGACACGAAACCCGCCACCCGGGCATGCCGGAGTGGCGGGTATCAGACGCATTCATCGGTGAGGATCAGGCCTCGCTGAGCGCGGCCTTGAGCGCCGCCGGGCGCATCGGCAGATCACGCAGGCGAACGCCTACGGCGTGATGGATGGCATTGGCCACCGCCGGTGCGACCACCGTGGTACCCGGCTCGCCAAGGCCGACCGGCATCTCGGTACTGTCAACGAACTCGAGATCCATCTGCGGCACCTGATGCATGCGCAGCGGCTGGTAGGCACCCAGATTCTGCGCCACCGGGCCACCCTCGCGGTATTCGGTGCCTTCGTGCAGCGCCATCGAGACGCCCCACAAGAGCGAGCCCTCCAGCTGCGCCATGGCGCCATCCGGGTGTGCGAGGGTACCGGCATCGACGACACTGGTCAGCTTCTCGATCTTGACCTCGCCAGTGGCGCGATCGACCTTGACCCGTGCCACACAGGCCACCCAGGTCGGCATGCTGCGTTCCTGACCGAAGCTCAGCGCCACGCCCATGCCGGTATCTTCCGGCAGGCTGTCACGCTCGCTCCAACCGGACTTCTCCATCACGCGCGTGAGCACGTTGCGCAGACGTTCCGCCCCGCCCGTGCTGACCGGCGCCTTGCCGGCATTGCGGCCTTCGGCGTCCAGCAGCGAGAGGCGGAATTCGGCCGGATCCTGCTCGGCTGCCTGCGCCAGCTCATCGATGTGCTGCTCGACCGCCCATAGCGTCCAGCCCGGTGCGACGGAGCGCAGATACCCCGGCACGAAGGCCTCATGAGCGACCTTGTTCTGCTGCGCCCAGACACGCTGGGTGCCCACGTTGTACCAGTGGTCCGCGCCACTGATGGAGAAGGAATCCAGCTTGCCACCGCCTTCCACGGCTTCGGCGAGGAAGCTCGGCATCAGCGCGGCAGTCGGCCAGCCTGCCGCGGCGGCGTGCTCGGAGGCCACGACACGGCCCTCGGCATCCAGACCGGAACGCACACGCTGCACCGAGGGCGAGCGCACGCAATCGAAACGGCTATCGTCCGGGCGCGTGAAGATCATCTTGACCGGACGCCCCACGGCCTTGGCCGCCAGTGCCGCCGGCACGGCGTAGTCACCGTGGAGACGACGCCCGAAGCCACCGCCCAGATACAGCTGGTGGTGAGTGATCTTGCCATCCTCGACGTCCAACGCCTTGGCGACGAGGGGAATCAGCAATGACTGCTGCTGGTTGCCGCAATGGACATGCCACTGCCCCTCCTCCTCATAGGCCAGTGCATTGGCCGGCTCCAGAGTGAAGTGCAGCACGCTTGAGGTGGTGAAGGTGGACTCCACCGTGGTCGCCGCACCTTCGATCAGCGCGGAAGGGTCACCCTGATCCACCATCAGCGAGCCATTGTCACGACTCGGGGTGCTGACCAGTCGCTGGCCTTCTGCCTGGATCGCCGCCTCATCGATGTGATAGCTGTCGCCCTTGCTCCATTCCACCTTGAGCAGGTCGGTGGCACGCATGGCCGCCGAGAAGTTGTCGGCGATGACCGCCAACCACCCCTGACACATGCCGGACGGATCCTTGAGCTCGATGGTCTGGCGGTAGCCGATGACCTTGCTGGCCTCGCTGTCATCCACGGCCGTGACCTTGCAGCCGAAGCGACTTGGCGGCAGCACCGGGCGCGCATGCAGCGTCTTGCCGACACGGGCTTCCACCTCGGCAGGCAGGGTGTAATCGATGCCGTAGACCGCCTGACCATTGGTCTTGGGCGGCACATCCAGCGCATTGCCCTTGGTGCCGAGCACGCGGCGCTCGGAGGCCGGCTTGAGCTCGATGGCCGCAAGCTCATCTTCCGTGAAGCTGCGCTCAAGGCCCGCGGCGACGATCTCGCCATAGCCCAGCGACTGATCGCCACTGATGACTCGACCCTGACGCGCCTTGCAGCTCTCGACGGACACGCCCATCTGTCTGGCGCCCGCTTCGATCAACGCAATACGCCCGGCAGCCCCTGCCTGCGACAGCGGCTGGTAGCTGTGATTCACCGACCAGCTGCCGCCGGTGATCATGTAGCCCCACTTGGGATCGCTGTCGACGTAGACGATCTCGACGGAGGCCAGATCGGCCTCGAGCTCCTCGATGACCAGACGCGCCAGGCTGGTGGCGACGTGCTGTCCCATCTCGGCCTTGGTGATATGGATGGTGATGGTGCCGTCAGTGCCGATGGCATACCACATGGTCGGCTCGAAGGCGCCGGCGGACAGCGTCTCGCTGGCAGAGCGGCCGTCATCGGCGCCGCTGGCCAGGGCCGCGCCGGAGACCCCGAACGCCAGCATCGCGGAACCCGCGACACTGCCGATCAAAAAACCACGCCGCGTGATGCCGTGCTGGCTCGAGGGGTGACGAGTGGCTGCCTGAGCGCGCTGATGCCGGCCCAGCGTATCTTCAAACCTTGCCATGAGATGTCTCCTCGGCAGCAGAATGGCTCACGGCATCTGCCGTGGCACGCGGATCGAATGTGCCGACACCGGCAGTCGCGGCGGTGGCCTCGGTCTGCTGGCCCATCACCTGCGCCGTGTCGCGCTCACTGGCGATCGCGGCGGCACGCTTCACCGCACGATGGATACGCACGTACGCCATGCAACGACACAGGTTGCCCGCCATGGCGGCAGTGACCTGCTCATCGGTGGGGTTCGGTGTGTGCTTGAGGAAGTCGGCGGCCTGCATGATCTGGCCCGACTGGCAGTAACCGCACTGCGGCACCTGTTCCTCGACCCAGGCTTGCTGCAGCGGGTGGTCATCGTTCTCGGCCAGCCCCTCGATGGTGACGATGTCACCACCCTCGGCGGCCAGTACCGGCAGGACACAGGTGCGCGCCGCGGTGCCGTTCAGGTGCACGGTGCAGGCGCCGCACTGGGCGATTCCGCAACCGAACTTGGTGCCGGTCAGGCCCAGGTGTTCACGCAGCACCCAAAGCAACGGGGTTTGCGGATCGACCTCGAGACTGACGGCCTTGCCGTTCAGAGTGAAGTTGGCCAAGGGGCTTCTCCTCAGGAGCATGAAGCAGGGGGACAGGGTTCGGACAACGCGTGCAGGGTGTCGCGGCCAGCCATGGCGTCATCTGACTGACGTGGCGTGGGTTCGGCGTCAGGGACCGACCCCAGGCTTTGAGGCCTGGCACGATTCGAATCGGTGAATTCTACAGGTCACGATTCGGCACCACGGTGCCAAAAAGGAAACAGTGTGATGTCACTGGGCTCATCATGGCCATGCAGATGCTGTCTCGCATGCCACACAGTATAGCGTTTCACGCCTTGTCATCGGCAGATGTTTGCATGACATCGGTCCGCCTCGGGACTGGGCCGGTAGCGGTCGAGAATGATGGCGGCGCACCGGAGCGAGGACTCCCGCGAAGGCATGTGATTGCCTGGTACGGACGAGAGTGTCGCAGACGCGCCTGACAGTGGCGTATCCGGCATCTGTACTTTTATGAGAATAAAGTGAAATGTAGCAAGAGTCCTCATGGAGGATGTTCCGCCCATGGCCAGCACCGGGTGCAGGGACCGCAAGAACTGCAAGAACTGCAAGAACTGCAACAACAACGACAATAACGATTCCCGGCATGAGGATCTGACATGCAACTCAACTGGAAGGCGGCGATCGCGTTGGCAGCGCTGATACTCGCCATCAATACCGGCGCGCGCCAGGCGATGGGCTTCATGCTGCCACCGATGGCCAGCGAGCTTGCCTGGGGCATGGGCAGCCTGTCGTTCGCGCTCGCCATCCAGAATCTGGTCTTCGGGCTGGCCGCGCCCATCGCCAGCAAGCTGTCGGACCGCTTCGGCACGCTCAGCGTCTTCCTGGTCGGCAGCCTGTGCTATGCGGTGGGCATGGGCGTCACCGCCCTCTGGCCGACCCCGACGGTGTGGATGCTGGGCGCGGGCGTGCTGGCCGGCATCGGCATCGGGGCGACCACCTTCCCGCTGGTGCTGGCCGCCGTCACTCGCGTGGTCCCCCTCCAGCATCGTGGCATCGGGCTGGGCATCGCCTCGGCCGGCGGCTCCTTCGGGCAGCTTGTCTACTCGGTCGCGACCCCGATGCTGGTGCTGATCGACTGGAAGATCGCCATGCTGGCGCTCGGCGCCAGCTGTCTGCTGCTGATTCCCATGGCCCTGCCCTTGCTGCGTCGCCCGCCGGCCGGCAGTGAAACACAGGCAGAGGATGTCCCGAGCCAGGGCCCGCTGCTGCAGGACCGGCGCTTTCTGGCGCTGGCCGGCGGCTTCTTCGTCTGCGGCGTGCACGTCGCCTTCATCGCCACCCACCTGCCCAATTTCGTGGTCGCCTGCGGCCTGCCCCTGAACGTGGCCGGCAACACGCTGGCGATCATCGGCGCGCTCAATATCGCCGGCACCATCCTGTTCGGTGCCTGGGGCGGCCGCCGTCACCCGCCGCAGCTGTTGATGCTGATCTATCTGTGCCGCGCCGCACTGGTGATGGCGATGGTGGTCATCCCGCCCAGCAGCATGCTGCTCTACGCCTTCGGCGCGATCATGGGCGTGCTGTGGCTGTCGACGGTGCCACTGACCAGTCAGGCCGTCGCGCTCTACTTCGGCCAGAAGCGTCAGGCCTTCGTGTTCGGCATGGTGCTGGCCGCGCATCAGGTCGGTGCCTTCCTGGGGGCCTGGGGCGGTGGTGTGGTCTATCAGCTGACCGGCAGCTACGACCTGCTGTGGATCGCCAGCGGCATCTTCGGCCTGCTGGCCGCGCTCGTGCACTGGCCGGTGCGCCGTGAGCCCAAGCGCATGGTGCAGCCACAACTGGCCTGAGTCGCGCCACGGCATCTGATTCTCAAATGTCAGACCACACCTCCACAACGACACAGCCCCCATCGGCGAACCCGATGGGGGCTGTGTCGTATGGGGCTGTGTCGTATGGGCTCGGGCCAGGCGATCAACGCTGGAAGGCGTAGACATTGCCGACCTTCAACAGCCGCGTCAGCTCATCCAGCGCCGCCAGTGTCTCCTCGGCCAGCTGCGGGTCGGCGAGATCCGCCGGCGTCAGGCTGTCACGATAGTGACGCTTGACCCAGTCACCCAGCTCGCCGTGCAGCTGATCCGTCATCATCACACGCCCGGACAGCGCGGCGCGCTCGGCGTCACTCAGTACCACGCGCAGACGCAGGCAGGCCGGGCCGCCGCCATTGCGCATGCTCTGCTTGACGTCCTTGACCAGCACTTCCCCGATCGGGTTCGGGCCGGCCAGAATCGCATTCTGCAGCGCATTCCATACCGCCTCGTTCTCTTGACACTCGCCCGGCACCACCAGCGTCATGCTGCCATCGTCATTGGAGAGCAACTGCGAGTTGAAGAGGTAGGAGGAGACGGCATCCTCGAGGCTGACGGCCTCCAGCGGCACGCGGATCGGGATCAGCGGTGTGGACAGTTTCGCGCGAATCTCATCGAGCACCGCCTCTTCATCGCGGAAGGCCAGCTCGTGGTAGAACAGCACCGGGCCATTGCCCACCGCGATGACATCGTTGTGGAAGACGCCGGCATCGATGGCCTCCGGATGCTGCTGGGCGAACACCACCTGATCCTCGCTCAGGCCATGCTGACGTGCGACGGCTTGACTGGCTTCCAGTGTCTGACGCGCCGGGTAGCGGCGCGGTTCGACGCCGTCACCGCCGAAGGCCTGACGGCCATAGACGTAGAGATGCACGCCCGGCCCGCCGTGGCCATCGCACAGCCGCGTGTGGTTGGCCGCACCTTCATCGGAGAAGGCCGGCGTCGCGGGCAGCGCAGGATGATGCGCGAAATGGGCATCGTCGGCGAAGATGGCGCCGAGGATGCGCCCGGTGGTCGCGGGCTCCAGGTAGCGGTGGAAGCTGGATTGCAGGTTGGCCGGCGTGAAGTGCACGCGGCCATCACCGCTGTCGCGCGAGGGCGTGACGGTGGCGGCGTTCGCCGTCCACATGCTGGAGGCGGAACACACCGCGCGCAAGAGTTGCGGTGCCTGCTCGCTGGCCGCCTTCAACACCTGGGCATTGCTGCCGGTGAAGCCGAGATCACGCAGTGCGCCAAGGTCCGGGCGCTGCTGCGGCAGCAGAATCCCCTGTGCATACCCCAGATCCGCCAGCGACTTCATCTTGTCGAGGCCCTGCAACGCGGCTTCGCGCGGGTTGGAGGCCAGGCCGCCGTGGCGCATCGAGGCCACGTTACCATGTGCCAGACCGGCGTAGTTGTGGGTCGGGCCTACCAGGCCATCGAAATTGATCTCTTGATACGGGGTGTCGGACATGAAGGTCTCCTGCCACGACGCCTTGGCACCTCAGGGAGCAGGCACGGCGAGCGTCGTGGTCAACAATGGGTAAGCGGCAGCGGTGCCCGAACGGACGGCCTTACAGACGGATACCGGCCGGCAGGGTCGCGGGCAGCGCCAGCGCCTCGGCTTCCATCGAGGCGACCGGATAGCTGACATAGTCGGCCGCGTAATAGGCGCTGGGACGGTGGTTGCCGCTGTCGCCGATGCCACCGAAGGGCGCGTCGCCGGAGGCGCCGGTGGTCTGGCGGTTCCAGTTGACGATGCCGGCGCGAATGCGCAGCAGGAAGTCGTCCCAGTCAGCACGCTCACCGCCGATCAGCCCGGCCGAGAGACCGTAGCGGGTGTCATTGGCCAGCGCGATGGCCTCGTCCCAGTCGGTGTAGCGATGGATCTTGAGCAGCGGACCGAAGAATTCCTCGTCCTCGAGCGCAAGGCCGGTGACATCGATCAGCGCCGGGCTGAGCAGACTGGTGCCCTCTTCAAGCTGCTGCATGCGCACGAGGACATTGCCGCCCAGCGCTTCGAGATCATCCTGCGCCTTGAGCAGGCCCTCGGCCGCCGCGACACTGGCCAGGCCGCCATAGAAGGGCGCGTCCTGCTCGAACTGCCCCGCCACGCGCAACTCGCGCAACGCCGTGGCCAGCGCCTCGATCAGACGATCACCGACCTCGCCCTGGGGCACCATCAGGCGACGCGCACAGGTGCAGCGCTGACCGCCCGAGGCGAAGGCCGACTGGATGATCGCCAGCACTGCGGCGGCTTCATCCTGCACATCACGCACCACCAGGGGGTTGTTGCCACCCAGTTCCAGCGCCAGCAGCTTGCCGACCTGACCGGCGAACTGACGGTGAAGCAGCTTGCCGACCTTGGCACTGCCGGTGAACAGCAGCCCATCGATGCCCTCGGACTGGGACAGCGCCTGACCAACGTCCGCCGCGCCCTGCACCAGATTGATCACGCCGGCCGGCAGGCCCGCGGCCTCCCAGCATTGCAGGGTGAGATCGGCGGTGGCCGGGGTCAGCTCGGAGGGCTTGAACACGCAGGCATTGCCTGCCAGCAGCGCCGGTACCATGTGGCCGTTGGGCAGATGGCCCGGGAAGTTGTAGGGGCCGAAGACGGCCATCACGCCATGCGGACGGTGGCGCAGGACCGCCTGGGTGCCTGCGACATCCTTGGCGCGCTCGCCGGTACGCTCGTGATAGGCCTTCACCGAGATCGCGATCTTGCCGATCATCGCGCCGACCTCGGTACGCGCTTCCCACAGCGGCTTGCCGGTTTCACTGGCGATGCTGATCGCCAGCGCTTCACGATGCTGCTCCAGCTGATCGCGGAAACGCTCCACCACCGCCAGACGTGCCTCGAAACCCAGGCGCGCCCAGGTCGGGAATGCCTGACGCGCTGCCGCGACGGCCTGCTCGACCTGCTCGGCAGTGGCCGAAGCGCCCTGCCACAGGCGTGCCTGGGAGACGGGGTCGGTCTTGGTGAAGGATTCGGCCTCCCCCGCTTGCCACGCGCCGTCGATGAAGAGCTGTTGACGCACGTTGAGTGTGGCGGGAGTCGGAGTCGTAGTGGTCATGGCATGCCTCATCGAAAGGGCGCGCCGCGTAAGCGACGCTGAACAAGGAGATAACGGGGCAGTTGGCGATCTGCCCCGCTGATGGCAAAAGGACGCAAGGCGACATGGGCCTGCGAGATGGCGCAAAGAAGCGGATGCCCGGGGCGAATGCTTCAGCTGGCCAGCACGCGTAGCGTGTCACCGCCGGTGACGCCAAGGCGTTCGGCCTCATCACGGTGCAGGCGCACATGGCAGGCGCCGGCGGCGTCCCGCGTGACGTCGTGGCTGATCCAACTGGCGCGGAAGTCCGCCATGCCGGTGGTGGCGGCCATGACGGAGGGACGCTCACAGGCCGGGGCATCAGACGCGATCACCTCGACACATGCCAGCTGGCTGTCACGGACGCCGCGCACGTCATCGATATAGGCCTCGACCGTCGGGCCGCCATCGAAGATGTCGACATAGCCTTCCCAGCGCAGCCCTTCCTTCTTGAGCATCGCCACCGCCGGGCGGGTGTGCTCGTGCACCTGACCGATGGCGGCACGCGCCTGCTCGGAGAGGAATGGCGTGTAGATCGGGAACTTGGGCATCAGCTCGCCGATGAAGCTCTTCTGGCCCATGCCGGTGAGGCGGTCGGCCTCATTGAAGTCCATCGGGAAGAAGTGACTGCCCAGACACTCCCAGAACGGGCTGCGCCCTTCGGGCGTGAAGACACCGCGCATCTCGGCCAGCACCTTGTCGGGGAAGGCCTCGCGGAACTGGGCCATGAACAGCCAGCGCACCTTGGAAAGCAGCGCGCCGTTGCGGTCCTTGCGCCAGCCCTCACGCAGGAACAGCGAGCAGACCTCGGCATCGCCGGTGTGATCGGAGCACAGCGTCAGCGTATCCAGGGTGCGATGCAGATCGAGCTGCACCGAGGAATGCGCCAGCGAGCCGAGCCGGTAGTGATAGAACGGCGCATCGGTGCCCACACAGGCCTCGATGGCGCAGCAGCCCGCGATGCTGCCGTCGCGCTCATCCTCGAGCACGAAGAAGTACAGGCGATCATCGCCGGGTTCCCGGCCTTCGAAGGCGGCCAGGGTGCGCTCGATCTTGGCGCTGAGAAATTCATGATTGTCCGGCAGCGAGGTGAAGCCGACGCCGGTTTCCCGCGCCAGTACCTTGAGGCCTTCGATATCGTGACGAGCGATAGGACGAATACGCATTACAGCTCTCCCTCATCGACCGCCGGCAAGGGCATCGGCACGGCAAGCACCGCACGCCCCTCTTCCACCCCCAGCACCTCGGCCTGCTGCGGCGTCAGCATCAGCTGGCCGGTCGGCGTCAGTGCATAGCGCGCCAGCACGCAGCGGAAATCGCCGAGCCGCTGGTTGGCGACCATCGCCGGCACCGCGTCCGGCAGGCTTTCCTGCGGGCGGATACGCACCGGGTGCCAGCCGCACTGCTTGAAGGTGTGCAGACGTTCGCACTCCGCCAGCAGCAAGGGGCCCGCATCGAAGATGTCGACGTGGCGCGAGCGCGAGAAGCCTTCGGCGAGCATCTCCTGCATGGCGTACTCGTGGCGCGGATTCTCGCGCCCGATGGCGGCACGCGCCTGGGGCGTGAGAAGCGGCAGATAGAGCGGGAACGGCGGCATCACCTCGGCGATGAAGCTCTTGGAGCGCACCCCCGCCATCTGGTTGATGTCATTGAAATCACGATCAAAGAAGTGCTGGCCGACGCTGTCCCAGAACGGGCTGACCTGACGCTCGTCACGTGTTTCCAGATAGCCCGGGAAGGCCACCGCCAGTTCATTGGCGAAGCGTTCCGGGTACTGGGCGATGAACATCAGGCGTGCACGACGCAGCAGACTGTCCGCATCCGTCTCGCGGTAGCGGGCATCCAGCGACAGCGCGCACAGCAGCGTGGCATCCGACACCTCATGCGACAGCGACAGCGTCTGCACTTCATGGCGCACGTTGAGCTGCTGCGAGGCGTGGATCAGCGTTTCCTGACGATAGGTGTAGTAGGCCTCCCGCGCGCCAGCCTCGGCGCGCAGCGAGGCGGTACCGACCACTTCCCCGCTATCGAGATCCTCCAGCACGAAGCAGTAGATCTCGTCACCGGGAAAATCGATCTCGGCACGCAGGCTGCGCTGGGAGCGCGTGATGCGCTCCTCGAGGCGGTCACGATGTGCCGGCAGATTGGTCAGGCGTGGCGTGGCCGAGGCCGCGAGCCGCTCGAGAGCGAGCAGATCGCGGCTTTCGGCAGGCCGCACCACCAGCATCGGGGCACTGCTCATGGCGCTGCTCATGCAGATGCAGAGGCGGCGACGAAGCTCGCCACGGCACGGTCGAGCTTGTCGAGACCGCTCTGGAGCTCGGTTTCACTGATCACCAGCGACGGCGCCAGACGCAGCACGTCAGGTCCGGCGACTAGCACCATCAGACCTTCTTCCATCGCCAGATTGAGAATGTCCTTGGCACGCCCCGCATAGTCCGGCGCCATCTGGGCACCGATCAACAGGCCCATGCCACGCACTTCCTTGAAGACACCGTGACGCTTGGCGATGCCTTCCAGGCCATTGCGCAGCAGTTGGTGGCGATGCGCGACGCCCTCGAGCACTTCCGGCGTGTCGATGGTCTCGAGCGCCGCCAGACCCACCGCACATGCCAGCGGGTTGCCGCCGTAGGTGGAACCGTGAGTGCCGATGGCCATGGCCGGCGCGATGCGGTCCGTGGTCAGCATGGCGCCCAGCGGGAAGCCGCCACCGATGCCCTTGGCGGTGGTCAGGATGTCCGGCACCACGCCGAAGTGCTGGTAGGCGTAGAGGTGGCCGGTACGCCCGGCACCGCTCTGGACTTCATCGAAGATCAAGAGCGCATCGTGCTGGTCGCACAGCTCACGCAGCCCCTCGAGGAAGGCCTGCTCCCCCGGAATGATGCCGCCCTCGCCCTGCAGCGGCTCGACGATGATCGCGCAGGTGTCATCGCCCATCAGCTCGCGCACGGAGTCGAGGTTGTTGAATTCGGCGTGCTGGATCCCGCCCGGAATCGGCCCGAAGCCCTGGGAATACTTGGGCTGACCACCGACGCTGACGGTGAAGAAGGTGCGGCCATGGAAGGACTGACGGAAGGAGATGATCTTGTCCTTCTTCTCGCCATGGGTGTCGTGGGCGAAACGACGTGCCAGCTTGAGCGCGGCTTCGTTGGCCTCACCACCGGAGGAGCAGAAGTAGACCTTGTCGGCGAAGGTGCGCTCGGTCAGCGCCTTGGCCAGCGCCAGGGCCGGCTCGTTGGTGTAGACGTTGGACAGGTGCCAGACCTTGTCGGCCTGATCCTTGAGCGCCTTGACCAGTGCCGGGTGGCAGTGCCCCAGCGAGGTGACGGCGATGCCGCCGGCGAAGTCGATGTACTCACGACCTTCCTGATCCCACAGACGGCTGCCCTCGCCGCGTACCGGAATGGCAGCCTGGGGTGCGTAGTTGGGCACCATGGCATGGTCGAAATCGGCACGGGTCAGCTGGGTCATCGTCTCTTCCTCATCGCGGGGCGTTGCGTGGCAGGCCGATGATCGGCGAGCCACGGGTCATGACTCCCGAGTATAGGGAGGCGAGATGACAAAGACTTTCAGCGAAAGGACGACGACTTATGTCAGGAGGCGACTTTTGTCACCGATGCGACATTTCAGGCCTGCAGCATGAGACGTTCGTCGCGCGGGCTGCGCCCGAAATGGTTGCGGAACGCCGTGGAGAAGTGAGCGGCGCTGGAAAAGCCGGTGGCCAGCGCGATCTCGCCGATGGGCTGATCACTCTCGCGCAAGAGCTGACGTGAGCGTGCCAGACGCAGATCCAGATAGTAGCGGCTGGGCACCGCCTGCAGATGCTTCTTGAACAGCCGCTCCAGCTGACGCCGCGAGATCCCGAGGTGCTCGCCGATCTCGTGGGTGGACAGCGGCTCCTCGATATTGGCTTCCATCAGGGTCACGGCCTCCACCAGCGGCTGGGGCGCATGGGCGAAACGGTTCTTGAGCGGCACGTGCTGTGGCTCGTCCGCCAGCCGGATACGCTCGCAGACGAAGTGCTCGGAGACCTTCTCGGCCAGGGCGCGGCCATGCTGCTGGGCGATCAACGTCATCATCATGTCCATCGCCGCGGTACCCCCGCCGCAGGTGACACGATCACGATCCAGCTCATACAGCTGATGGGAGACGTTGACCTGCGGGAAGTCGCGACGGAACGACTCGGCACGCTGCCAGTGGATCGTCGCACGATAGCCATCAAGCAGCCCGGCGCGGGCCAGCTCACGGGTGCCGGTGGAGATGCCGCCCAGCATCACGCCACGCTCGGCCAGACGCTTGAGCCAGGCCAGCAGCGCGGGATTCGAGGCCACCTCCTGCAGGCCCGCCTCGCCCGCCGGCTGAGCACCGCACACGAACAGGGCGTCCAGATGGCGCGAATCACTCGCGACCAGGCTGTCCGGTGACAGGTTCAAGCCCGCAGCGGACGCCACACCGCGCCCGTCCAGCGCAAAGGTGACGGCCCGATAGAGTGTCTGCCCCGCGAGCTGATTGGCCACCTGCAGGGGCTCCAGCGCACAGGCCTGGGACAATAACGAGAAGCCGGGCAACAGCACGAAGCCGATCTGGCGTTGCTGGGCCTGGGGGGAAACCAGTGAATCCACGGGCATGGGTGTGAGTCGAGGTCCATCGCGTGAGGGTGGGGAAAACCTGCCGCCATATTGTGCCATGCCTCTGGCACTTGTGCCTGGCCCGGACTGGCATGACGCTCAAGATGAGGCCGCCACATACGACGACGCCACCCCGAAGGGTGGCGTCGTCATCGCTCAGCGGGCAGCGGTCAGCTGGCAGCGCTCGCTACCCTGACCTCTGCGCTTGCTGAAGCGCTCTTACATCTGCACGACATCGAATTCGACGTCGGTGGCGACGTCGGCATCGTAATCGACATCATCACGCGTGAAGCCGAACAGCTTGAGGAATTCCTGCTTGTAGCTGGCGTAGTCGGTGATATCGAACAGGTTGTCGCTGGTGACCTGCGGCCACAGTTCCTGACAGGCCTGCTGGACGTCGTCCTTGAGCTCCCAGTCGTCGAGACGCAGACGGCCGGACTCGTCGGTGACGATCTCGCCTTCACCATAGAAGCGCTCGGCGTAGAAGCGGTTGAGCTGCTCGATGGTGCCTTCGTGCAGGCCCTTCTCCTTCATGATCTTGTAGACCATGGAGATGTAGAGCGGCATGACCGGAATCGCGGCGCTGGCCTGGGTGACCACGGACTTGAGCACGGCCACGTGGGCACGACCACCCTTGGCGGACAGCTTCTCGTGGATGCTGCCGGCGGCGCGGTCCAGATCTTCCTTGGCGCGACCCAGCGCACCGTGCCAGTAGATCGGCCAGGTGATCTCGGTACCGATGTAGCTGAAGGCCACGGAGCGGGCGCCATCCGCCAGCACGCCGGCGTCGTCCAGCGCCTGCATCCACAGCTCCCAATCCTGACCCCCCATCACGGTGACGGTATCTTCGATTTCCTGCTCGGTGGCCGGCTCGACCTCCGCTTCGATGATGGTGTCCTTGTTGGTGTCGATGGCGGTCGCCCGGTAGGTCTCGCCGATCGGCTTGAGCACGGAGCGCTTCACTTCACCGCTGTCCGGCAGCTTGCGCACCGGAGAGGCCAGCGAGTAGACCACGAGATCGACTTCGCCCATGTTGGCCTTGATCAGCTCGATGGCCTTGGCGCGCGTCTCGTGCGAGAAGGCGTCGCCATTGATGGCCTGGCTGTAGAGCCCTTCCTGCTTGGCGAACTTGTCGAAAGCGGCAGAGTTGTACCAGCCTGCGGTACCGGCCTTCTTCTCGGTGCCCGGCTTCTCGAAGAAGACACCCAGGGTGTCCGCGCCGTAACCGAAGGCTGCCGTGATACGCGCCGCGAGGCCATAGCCGCTGGAAGCACCGATCACCAGCACCTTCTTCGGGCCACCGTCGCGCTTGTCACCGACCGTCTTGCGGGTGATGGCGATCTGCTCGGCAACATTCTGCTCGCAGCCCTTGGGATGAGTCGTGGTGCAGATGAAGCCGCGAACCTTGGGTTTGATGATCACGTAAGAACCTCGTTTGCTGTTGGCCCGGCGTGTACCCGCCGATGCTGATGCCCGATTCCAGTATGCAACGACCACGGCGCACGCTGCGCGACCGGTGCCTTGCTCTGAAAACGTCTGGTGAGTCTGGCTGTCGAATCAGGACATGCAGGCGTGTGTGCCTGCTGCTGGCCGCTATTCTAGCGGCTGTCGGCGACGCTGTCCGCCCCGGCGGGCCAACCCGCGCTGATGTCACGTCACTGGAGCCCTCCATGGCGACTGCCGTATCATGTGACGCATTCAGCGCACCGCCATCACACCGCTGTCCTGCTTCGCGCCATCCGTTGATGGTGTGTCTGTCTGACAGCCTTCGCTCGGGATCTCTCCATGAACGACCAGAACGCTCACCTCGCCCCCGATGTGGCCGCCCTGCTCGAACGCCGCCAGGAGGTCTGGCTGGCGCTGGCGCCTCTCTGGGAGGAGCGTGACCCCCGCGAGGCGGAGTATCAGCACATGGCCGAAGTAGTCGAGGCACACGGCCTGAGCTTCCGGGAACTCGAAACGCTGTATCGACTCGAAATGGCCCCGGTGCTGGTGCGTGAGCAGGTCAGCATGGCCCCGAGCTACAAGGAGCGCGACGAGAACCGTCTGCTGTCGCGCCTGCTGCAGCATACGCATCAGCTCACTCGCGGGAAGCGCCTCTTCTGGCTGCTGTTCTCCGGCCTGGCGACCATGCCCAGCCGTCACCGTTACGGCAACCTGCTCGAAGTGCTCCATCTGCGCGGCAACACGCCGGAATGAAGCGATCCGACACCGCATGAAGCAGAACGCCCCGTGGCGGTCTGGCCACGGGGCATTCTGCTCGATACCTGTCGCGATTCGACGCTGAACTGCCCCTCGCCTCAGGGGCGCTTGCGCAGGGGAGCTTTCAGGACGCCGTCCTTGTAGCGTCGTTGCCAGTCCGTGAGACTCGACAGCCCTCGGCTGTCGCTGATGCGCTCTCCCCCCTCCAGCCGCTTGCTCATCCACAACGCGTTGCCATTGAAGCTGTAGATCGGCAGGAGATCGGTGCGCTCACTGGCCGGCAGGATGGAGCTGTTGAGGTTGTCCAGCACATCAGGCATCGACATGCCCGCGCCCTGATAGGTGACGACCATGTGGAACTGGTTGAGCCTCAATGCCTTGACATAGTGCAGCCGCAAGGAACTCTCCGGCACGCCCAGCTGACGCAATGTCAGATACTTGGCCATGGCGAAATCATCACAGTCCCCTGCGCCGGCCCCCAGGAACTCAAGCGGGGTCGCCCAGTAATCCTCCTTCCCCCAGACGCGCATGTCATCGGTGAAATGCATCCGGTTGAAGAAATCATTGACCTCACTGAGCTGACGCCTGGCCGGCTGCCCGTCGAGATCCACGAGCAGCTGCTCCCATTGCTGGACTCTCGCCCACCCCGGTTGACCATAGACCTCGATGAAACGTTGTGCCTGCGTATCGCGGGCCAGTACGGAACCGACCGTGAACAGCATCAATACCCAGGCGATCAGCCAGGTGAAGCAGCATCTCTGCCACATGGCGACCAGCCCCTGGCTGTCTATCAGGGCTTCCTCGCCATGACATCGACGGCCGGTGCCACATAGCCCTGATAGCCGTCGGCGCCAAGGGACATCACGCGCGCCTGGTCCTGTTCGGATTCGACCCGTGTCACGATCACCAGAGACTCGACCTGATGCGCCGTCATGCACAGGCTTTGCAACAGCTCGGTGTCCACATCGTCACGCTTGAAGAACGCCTGATCGATCTTGACGTAGTCCGGACGCAGCGCCTCCAGATAACTGAGCTCCTTCAGCTCACGTGCAAAGCGGTCAATGCCTCCACGCGCGCCCAGCCGGCGTGCACGCCGGAACAGCAGCTTGACGCGCTCCAGGTGGCGAAGCGCGATGCTTTCCGACACTTCTATATCCAGACGCTTGCAGAGACGCGGATGGACTCCCAACCAGCTGATGAGTCCCGAGAAGCTCGCCTCATCATCCAGCGTCTCCTCGGTGAGGTTGAGCGCCAGACGTGGAGCCTCGATGCCATCGACATGGGCAGCCAGCCACTCCAGCGCATGCAGGTCGAAGCGTGCTCCCAGACGGAAATGGCGCACGACCGGCAGGAAATCGCCGGCTCGGTGCAGCTGATCCCCTTCACGCAGACGCGCGAACAGCTCCCGGTGCAGCTCACTGCCATCATTGAACAGCACGGGCTGCGCCACGAAATCGAGCCCATCAGGGCGCTCCAGCGACTGCTCGATGACGTCTCGCCATTCGCCGCGTGGACGCGCCTGATCCCCTTCCTCGGCAAGCGCGACGCTGCTGCCATGCTCGATGGCCTGCAGCAAGGTCGTGTCCGCCACCGTGAACAACTGGGTGCGGGTCATGCCCGGCTCTCGCCTTGCCGCCCCGATGACACAACCGATCGGGCGGCTGTTCGCCATGGGATTGGCATCCAGCAGTCGATCGATGTCTTCGGTGATGCCCTTCAAGAAGGCCTGCAGCGCGGACTCATCGGCTTCTGGCAACAGCAAGCCGAAGTCATGATTGGCCAATCGCCCTGCCACGATGGGCTCCCCGGCCAGCTCACGCTGCTCAAGCCGCTGAGCGATGGCGCGCAGCAGTGCATCGCGTCCCTTGTAGCCCTGCTCCTGATAGACGACTTCAAGCTGCGCGACCCGCAACAGTGCGAAGCTGCCTCCCAGAGGCTCACTCAGCCATTCATCCACTGCACGATTGAGGTAACCACGGTTGCCAAGCCCCGAGACAGCGTCCTGTTCTGCCTGGCGCTGCAGGCGCGCCAACTGCGCCGCCTGAGCCTCGAACTGGGTATGCAGACGCTGCCCGAGTCGATTGACCGCCGACGTGATGCCACGCAGCTCCTTGACACTGGTTTCCTCCAGAGGCGCGTCGAAACGCTGTGTCTCCATCTCGTTGAGACGTGCGGAGAGGCGGTCCAGAGGGCGCAGCAGGCGACGCATGACCAGCGAGGCCACCAGCAGGGTCAACAAGCCCCCCAACAGCAACCAGAGCCCGAGCCGTTTGGCGAGCTTCCAGAGGTCATCGTGACCCTGGGCCGGCTCTCCCGTCAGCGAGATCGTCCCCAGAGAGGCCCACCCACCCGGCAATTCACGGCTGACCGTTTCTACCGGCATGGGAATCATCTGCTGAAACCACTCGGGTGCCTGGCTTTCTCGTGTGATGTCAAACGCGATGGGGGCCGGGAGCGCGACGCTTTCCAGCTGGATATCCCGGACATATCCACCATCCAGGGTGGCGCGAATCAGGGTTTCCGCGCTGGCAGCATCACCAAGCTCGACATGCGGCACCAGTGCAAGACTCAGGCTCTGGGCGAGATTCGAGAGCTCGACACGCTGTCGTTCGGCCAGTGAATCACGGGTATTGTTGACCTGAATGAAGAAGATACCGAAGGAAAACACCAACAGCACCAACAACATCAAGGTAAACAGGCGGCGCGAAAGACTCATCTGATTTCCTCATCAGCCGTCAGTATGACCACGGCACCACTTCCTGGTGGTGCCGTGAGCGACTCAACCCTGTCGGGTCGGTACGGCAACGTTCATTGAATCCAGCAATGCACCTGTCGCGGACAACAAGCGATAGTTGGCCGTTTCCAGGTCAAAACGTGCACGAATCAGATTCTGCTGCGAAGTGAACAGCTCACTTTCGCTGTCCAGCAGATCCAGCAGCGTCCTGCGGCCGATATCGAACTGCTTGCGATAACTTTCGCGCGTATCCGTCGCGGCACGCACATAGCTTTCCAGATAATCGATCTGACGCTTGAGGTTCTCGCGTGCATTCCAGGCCAGTCGGATCTCGTCACGCACATCGCGCATCACGCGATCATTGTCATGCTCGACGGTTTCCAGCGCCGCCTGGCGTCCGCGAATCTCGGCCTGATCCCGCCCACCGCGATACAGGTTGTAGCGCATGACCAGCTCGACGCTCCAGTCATCGGAGCTGCTCTCGTCCTGATCATAATCGTCCGTCAGCGTGCGATTGCCTTCGATGCTGAATTCCGGGTAGTTGTCACCCTTCTCAGCGTTCACCTCATGACGAGCCGCATCAATGGACACCCGTGCCGCTGCCAGCAGGGGGTTGCGCTGATTGGCCTGGACATAGGCACTCTCCACATCGGCACTGATCAGATCGGTATCGAGGCTGGGGAGGTTCAGATCCGTGGGCAGCTCACCGACCAGACGCAGATACGCCGAGCGGGAATCCTCGAGGTTGTTCCGGGCGGACAGCACGCTGGCCTCGGCATTGGCCAGGCGGCCATCCACCTGACGCACGTCACTGCGTGCACCGAGACCGGACTCTGCACGACGCCCGATATCACTGGAAATACGACGGTGCGCATCGAGATTGGCCTGCGCATATTTGAGAATCAGCTCATCACGCATGACATCCAGATAGGCCCCGGCCGTATCCAACGCGACATCATTGGCTTCGGCGGCCGTCTGCAGGCGCTGATAGTCGGCTTCGGTCTCTGCCTGACGGATGCGCTCGATCGTGGTGTCACCGTCCCAGAGCAGCTGGCGAATGGTGAGATCCAACCGACGATAATCGTGCCAGTCATCCTCGTCATTGACCCCATCATCCTCGGAGTCGAACTTGCCATAGCCCAGTCGTCCGGTCAGATCGACCGTCGGGCGATAGGCCCCACGCTGGACTTCCGCTTCTTCCAGACGCTGGATATGACGGGTCACCTGCAAGCGGGTACGCGGATTTTCCATCACTGCCTTGGAAACGGCTTCTTCCAATGACTGCGCAGAGGCGGAGAGACTGGAACTCATCCCCGCCATCACGCTCAATGCCAAGAGTGTCTTTTTCATTATGGGTTGCCCTTGAATACTTCATGTCCATGATCAACGTTCACGCAAGGCACCTTGCCTGGCGCGCAGAATCGGCTTCATCAGGTACTGCAGGATGGTCTGCTCACCGGTGATGACATCCACGCTGGCCTGCATGCCCGGGATGATCGTGAGCGGGTCTGAGTCACTTCCAAGGTGGTTCTGCTCCGTGAGCACCTTGATTTCATAAAAGCTGTTGCCTTCTTCATCCTGAACGGTGTCGGCACTGATCTGCTCCACCTCGCCTTCGAGTCCTCCATAGATGGTGAAGTCGTAGGCGGACAGCTTGACCACGGCAGGCTGGCCAATACGCAGGAAGCCGATGTCCTTGGGTGCCACCCGGGCCTGGACCAGCAGCTGATCTTCGATGGGAACGATTTCCATCAGATCTTCGCCAGGCTCGATGACCCCGCCTATGGTATTGATATTCAAGGTCTTGATGGCCCCCTGAACGGGAGACGTCACCAAAGTACGGTCAAGACGGTCCTGAAGACTGGTACGCCCCTCACGCAATCGCCCGAGATCCGCCTGGGTCTTGGCCAGCTCGTCTGCTGCACGCGAACGAAATTCCTGGGCAACACCGACACGATTCGAGATGGCCTCATCCAGCTCCGACTGCTTGCCAGGCACTGCCAGTCGCGCCGACTCCAGATCCCCCCGCAGATCATTCACCTCACGCTGGATCTTGAGCAGATCGACTTGCGATACCACGCCTTCACGTACCAGCGGTGCTGTCATGTTGAGCTCACGACGTGACAGCTGGTAGCTGCGCTCCAGGCTATTGATGCGTGACTTCAGCTCTCTCAGCTCCTGCTCCTTCTGCAGAATCTGCTCACGAGAGCCATTCAAGCCACTGTTCAACTGGTTGAGGTGGGTGCGATAGGCGGTCATCGCACGCGCAACAAGTGCAGGACTGCGAGTCTTGAACTCCTCATCGAATGGCAGGGGGACGCGGGTCATGACGACCTGGTCCTTCCAGTCATCGGCAGAGGCGTCCACCGCGATGGAATCCAGCTCGGTGTCGTACAGGATGATGGTGGCCTGCAGGCCATCCAGGGTCGAGACACGCTCGCGCAGGTCGGAACCGGCGCTGGTGTCATCAATGCGCAGCAAGGGCTCTCCGGGCGACACGATCTGTCCCTCCTTGATGTAGATCTCGCGCACGATCCCCCCTTCCAGATTCTGCACGACCTGGAGGTGGGTGGAGGGCACCACCTTGCCGGAACCTCGCGTCACGACCTCCAGGCTCGCCTGGCTGGCCCAGATGACGAACACCACGATGAAGGCCAGCACCATCCAGATCAGGATGCGTGACTTCCAGGGGGTCGCCAGCAGAACGGCTGAGCTGACGTCATCCAGGTGGTGAAGATCGCGCTGTTCAATCGGTGCCTTAGCCACGTTGAGCCTCCTGCTTGCGCCCGGACACACGCCCTTCATTCAAGGCATTCAATACCTTGTCCTTGGGACCGTCAGCGACGATACGCCCACCTTCCATCACGATGACGCGGTCTACCACTTCCAGCATGCTGCTCTTGTGCGTCACCAGCACCATGGTCTGGGTACGCGGCAATGACTTGAGCATACGCCTCAGGCGCAGCTCGGCACGATTGTCCATGTGCGAACCGGGTTCATCGAGCAACAGCAGCGGCGGTCGCATCAGAAGCGCCCGAGCCATCAGGACCGTCTGACGCTGGCCACTGGACAGCATCCGTCCCCCCTCCCCGACCTGGCGATCAAGCCCCTCCGGGTGATGGCGAGTGAACTCGGTCACGCCGGCAGCATCGGCCGCAAGTTCAATCTGGGTGTCACTGGCATGCGGCTGCCCCAGGGTGATGTTGTCGCGGATAGAGCCGAAGAACAGCGCACTGTCCTGACCGGCATGCCCGATATGACGCCGGACATCGGCGGGATGGATCTGGTTGAGGTCAAGACCATCGACTCGCACGCTGCCGGCGGTAGCGCGATAGAGTCCACATATCAGGCGCTGCAGGGTGCTCTTGCCGGCACCGATACGGCCGATGATGGCCACTCGCTCGCCTGGCTCGATGGTCAACGAGATATCGGTCACCGCCGGCGGCGTGTTGGGCGCATAGGCGAAGCCGACACGATCGAACTCGATCCGCATCTGCAGTGTCTCGCGATGCACGTACCGACGATCTTCTGCCTCTTCAGGCAACGCCATGATCTGCTCAAGCGCACTCATGGCACTGCGCGTCTGCCCGATACGGGTAATCAGCAGCGCCAGTTGCCCCAGGGGCTGAAGCGCGCGCCCGGAAAGCATGACCGCCGCAATCAACCCACCCACCGAGAGTCGTGCATCCGCGATCAGATAGACCCCGAACACGACCAGTGCCACCGTGGTGGCCTGCGTCAATGACATGCTCAGCGAGCTGACGGATGTCGTCAGATTGCGGCTCTTCACCCCCCAATGAGCGATCTGACCCACCGCACGCTCATAGCGGCGCTGGGTCTCTCCCTGAGCATTGGCCAGCTTGAGGCTCTCGAGCCCCGAGACCGCTTCCACGAGACGTGCATTGCGCTCGGTCGCCAGCCGCGAGCCCTTCTCGATGCTGTTGCGCAGCGGTCTTTGTATCGCCAGGCTGTAGATCAGCAGGATGACAAGAGCTATCAGGGGCACAAGTACCAGGGGCCCGGCGACGATCCAGATGATGGCGAGAAACAGCAGCGCAAACGGCAGGTCGACGAGCGTGGTCAACGTCGCTGACGTGAAGAACTCGCGAATGGAATCGAATTCCTGGAGATGCTTCACATAGCCGCCCACGGAGCCGGGGCGCGACTCCATGCGCAGATTCATGGTCTTGGCAAACAGCTTGGAAGTCAGCAGCACCTCGGACTTCTTGCCGGCGGTATCCATGAAATAGGCACGCGTCTGCCGCATCACGAAATCGAATACCATGATGATCGCCATGCCCGTCGCCATGACCCACAAGGTGTTGAACGCCAGATTGGGCACCACCTTGTCATAGGCATTCATCACGAACAGTGGCGATGCCACGGCAAACAGATTGATCAGGACAGAGGCCAGAATCACGTCACGATAGATAGGCGTCGAGAGCTTCAGCGTCGACCAGAACCAGTGGCCATCGCTCTGTTCCAGCGTTTCCGGGGCGCGCTCATCGAAACGGTGCTCCTGCTTCAGGTAGACCACTCGTCCATCATGGCGTGCCGTCAGCGTTTCCAGTTCGATCCATGCATCGCCTTCCGCTTCCGGTTGATGGATTCGCGCCTTTTCTGTCTTGGCATCCACTTCCAGCAGCACGACAGCGCGCCCTTCATTCAACATCAGAATGCAGGGCATCAACAGATCGCTGATCGCGGTGATCTGTTGATTGACCAGTTTGGCGCTCAGATTGGCACGCGCGGCTGCACGGCTGACAAGCGCCAGAGGCAAACGCCCGTCCTCCATCGGCAGCCCGTCCGTCAGCACGGCGGCTGACCGGGGATTGCCGTGGTAACGCGCCATGAACACCAGCGCATTCAGCAGAGGGTCGCCCTCTCTTTCGCCGACCGGCTCTGGTCTCAATGGCGTGGGTTGATCGCTCAACCTGTCCTCCTTAGTGGGGCACTTCGCAGACATTCATTCGGTGAAGTCTAATGCAATAAAAGGGAGATGGCCTAAGCCATCTCCCTTATCTTTTGCATCAACCGTCAACGTTGGTCTTGAGGCTATTGCTGTCCAGCAGCGACTGGATGATCTGGGCATCGGAATCACCGCCCGACGTCAGATCCACATCCTGCAGAGTGATCTCCTGGGTGACATTGCTGCCCGCAGAGCCGTCCACACTGATCTCGATGGTGGTACCGCCGTCCCCATCTGACTCGAAGTGCAGGAAGCTCGATAGCGCATCGGCGTCCCCATTGGACTGAAGGAGATCCGACAGATCGATGACGTCGCCATCTGACACACTGAAGTCAATGATGGTATCGGTCGCTGTTCCATCCACGCTGTTGGTGTCATCGCCAGACAACCAGGCGAAGGTATCAGCGCCATCACCACCGGTGAGGATGTCATTGCCTGTCCCACCAATGACAAGATCATTACCTTCACCTCCGGAGAGGATGTCATTCCCGGTACCGCCTCGCAGCGTATCGTTGCCGCTGCCACCTTCCAGACGATCGCTGCCCACACCACCACTCAAGATGTCATTGCCGCCCTGGCCAATCAGATAATCGGCATAGAAAGGCCCGTCACCGTCACCTGTCAAAGTATCGTTACCGGAAGTCCCGATCACGACAGCCAACTTGTCGACATCAATGCTGACCGTGGCGGTACTGGTATCACCATCACCATCCACCGAGACATAGTCGAAGCTCTCAGTCGAGCGCTCGCTGATATTGTCCGGCGGTGAATAAGTGAACTCACCGCTCTCCAGATTGAACGTCATGATACCGCCCAGCTCCGTCGAGATAGTCAACTCGAAGCTGTCTGCATCGTAGGTACCGTTGTCAGTGCCGTCCGCCGTGATGGTATTGCTATCAATGTCATAGGTGTACGTCGTGTCGTCGACACTGATCGACTGTAGGTAGTCACCGTCAGCGCCCAACAAGCTGTCATCCACTGAGCTACCGCTGATCAACTGCCCATTGACGGGCGATTGCACGGTGGTTGCCAGCGTATCATCAAGATCTGAATAGCTCGATACGATAGTGCTATCCAGGTCTTCATCTGACGCACCGTCATAAGCAATCGGATCAAGTTCATCTGAATCTACAGACGTTCCCAAGCCGATGGAATATGACTTGATACCATTATCAACAAGGAAGTCGGTCCACGTACTTTCTTCATTATCAGAAATCCCTCCATCACGTATTCCACGGCTGCCAGCATTCACACTATTATTCAGTGAGTTAGAGTTACCGTCACCGTAATTGGGATCTCCATCAGAGAAGAAGTAAGAAATACTCTGTGCGTCATCCAGTGCACCATCTTCCGTGTAGTTATCCATCGCTTCTGCGAGCGCTGCATCGTAGTTGGTGACACCACTCGCCGTCAGACTGTCCAGCACATCCTCGACTTCATCCACCGTCAGCCATGCCCCATAGGAGTCGGCCGTAGTCGAGAATGTCACCAGATTGATACGCACATCACCGAAGTCATCATAGGACTCGATCAAGGTCTTGATTGAAGAGATGGCGCTTTCCAGACGTGTTTCACCATCTACTCCATCAGTTGCATTCATGGAACCTGACACATCAAGAATGATGGTGAGGTTGGTATCCACCAGCGTCGAAGAGAAGGTCTGCGCTTCCTGCTGCTCAGGCGCATCATCCTCGATACCGATCGTCAGCGTCCCCGTGGAGCTGGCGCCTTCGCCGTCAGTGGCAAGCACACCAAAGTCCAGCGACAGGACATCCTCACCATTTTCGGTGTGATCGACCGCCTGGCTCAAGGTGAAGGTATACGAACCAGAGTCATCGATGGTCACCGTCGCGACTTCATTGCCGTCATCATCGGTAGCCACCAGCGATTGGGTACCGCTGCCAGTCCAGGTCACTGCGCTACCACCGGAAGTGATATCGGTCGTCGGTGCCGTCAGCACCAGTGACACGCTATCACTGTCGACATCCGACACAGAAACAGTGCCAGTGACGGTGGTGGAGTCGGTGGTATCCGTGAAGCCATCGGCTGCATCGCTATCCGCGATTCCACCCTCAAGCCCCTCTTCACTCACACGACCTTCGGTATCCGTGACGACAGGCTCGTCGTTGGTACCCGTGATGGTGATGGTGACTTCCTGGTCATCCGTACTGCCCTCACTATCCGTCACGGTGACGGTATAGGTCAGCACCAGCGATTCACCGGCTGAGAGATAGTCAAAGCTGTCATCGACCGTACTGCTGTCGAATGTCCAGTTGAGAACCCCTTCATCACTGTCGCTGTCGATGATGGCGTCAGTACCCACACCCAGCAGAGCAAGCAGATCATCGTTGTCCAGCGCGCCAGTATCACCATTGCTGGAGACACTGGTCACGCTTGGCGTCACGCTATTGCTGAGATCCACATCCGTCACCGACAGCGTACCGCTGGTGCTCAGCGCGGAGTCCGTTTCCGTCAGGCTGGCGGAGGCGCTATCACCACTGTTGACGCTGATCGCCGGGCCGTCGTTGCGACCATTGATGGTGATCGTCAGGGTAGTACTGGAGGTATCACCGTCAGCATCCCTGATCACGTAGGTATAGACATCCGTGACCGACTCACCCGCCGCGAGGAACTGCAGATCTTCGCGTGCTGACTGGTAGCTGTAGGAGCCATCCGCTTCAAGCGTCAGCTCGCCATGAGCACCAGTGATCACAGCCGCCGCGCCATCGCCCACCGCGACGGTTTCTGATCCGGAAGTGACGGCGGTGACGGTGACCGCATCGGCCCCCAGGGTGTCCGCCGTCGCAGATGAGCCGTCCACCACATTGCCGGTAACGGCAGCACTACGATTCTCGTTCATGCTGCGGGTATCAGCATTGGCTATCGGCGCGGTGTCCAGAACGGTGACATCCAGACTGGATGTGGTGCTCTGACCGGCAAGATCCGTCACCACGACAGCGAAGTCGTCAACGACACTGTCATCGCCACCGGAATGATCAGCCGCAGTGCCATCTTCCACATAGCTGTAGGAGACCACCCCGGTGTCGGCATCATAGCCAGTGACGGTCAGCGTCCCTTCGCCATCTGGATTGGAGATCACTACCGGTGAGGTGTTGGCATCCGTGATATCCACACCAGCGATCGTCACTGCCGCAATACCTGCCGCAGCTTTCACGGTAAAGGTATCGGTGACCGTACTTCCTGTCGCTTCGGTGACGGACTGATCTTCCAGTGAATTGATGACCGGCAGTGCATCATCAGTACCGGTGATCACGATATCCACTGTCGTGGTGGAACCATCGCTGAGCGTGACGGTGTACTGCTCGACAATCTCGTCTTCAGACGTCAGCCCCTGAACAGCAGCTGTGTCGTTGTCGAGCGTATAGGTCCAGCTACCGTCAGCATTGACAGTGAAGCTGCCGTAGTCACTGCTGTCATCGGTCGCGGCCACGAATGTCGGCGCAACACTATCGACATCGGTCGCGGTCAGCGTACCCGACGCTTGTGTCACATCATCTTCGACAACAGCGCCATCATCGGCACTGATGACAACCGGGTCATCGACCGCCGTGACATCCTGGAAGCTGAGAATGGCTTCATCGAACTCGGTACCATCCGTGATCACATAGGTGGTATCAGGCACCGGACCGTTGTAGTTCTCGCCGGGCGTGAAGGTGAAGGTACCATCGGCATTGATAAGTAGCGTGCCGACTTCGCCAAGATCCGCCGTCTCGCCCGGGTCGTAGGTATCGCCGCCAACAGTGAAGCTGAAGACGCTCAACTCATCACCATCGGCATCAACATCGTTGCTCAGGACGTTGCCGCTGACCGGAGTATCTTCCTCGACCAGAATCGGGCCATCGTCATAGGCCACCGGCTTGTCGTTCAAGCCCTGGACATTGATGGTGATGACAGCGGTATCCGAATCCCCATCCGCATCAAGAATGGTGTACTCGAACTCCTCCTTGACCAGATCACCCGCTCCCAATGCCTGGGCACGTACATCGTCCAGGTCATAACTGAAGCTGCCATCGGTATTGAGGGTCAGGCTGCCATAGCTGCCATCGACGGTAACACTACCCCCGTTGTCTGCCAGCAAGATGCCGTCCAGTTTCGTGATGGTCACGGCGTCGGCACCAAGCTCATCCTGACCACGACCCAAAACACTCGTGATGACATTGGTACTGATCACCGGCTCACCATCAGGGGAAGTATCGTCCTCACGAATGGTGTAGGTGTCATCATTGGCGACAGGCGCGGTATCCAGAACCGTGACGTCGAGGCTGTCGGTGGCTGTTGCACCGGTAACATCCGTCACCACCACGGTGAAGCTATCGACAACGCTGTCATCGCCGCCAGAGTGATCAGCGGCAGTACCATCTTCCACATAGCGGTAAGAGACGGTGCCCGTGTCGGCATCGTAGCCAGTGACGGTCAACGTACCTTCATCACCATCCGTGCTAGGAATCGCGACCGGATTGTCTGCAGTCGCGCCGGTGATATCGGTGCCGTTGATGGTGACGGTAGCGATGCCAGTATCAGCCTGGACATTGAAGGTATCGGTGACGGTCGCACCCTCACCCTCGATGACTGACTTATCTTCCAACGAGTCGATGGTCGGCTCACCATCATCAGCACCGGTAATAATGATATCGACGGTAGTGCTGGTGCCATCCGACAGGCTCACGATGTATTGCTCGGTGACGGTCTGTCCTTCAATCAGGCCTTGTACGTCTGCACTGTCGTTATCAAGCGTGTAGGTCCAGCTGCCGTCGGCGGCGACCTCGAAGCTGCCGTAGACACTGCTGTCATCGGTGGCGGCGACGAAGGTCGGAGCGATGCCGTCCACGTCGGTAGCCGTCAGCGCACCAGTGGCACTCAGTACGTCGTCCTCACTCACGGCACCAGTGTCTGCGGTAAGTACCGGCAGATCGTCAGACCCCGTGATGTTGATGGTCAGCGTGGTGGTAGACGTATCACCATCACTGTCCTCCAGGACATAAGTGAAGACATCTTCCGCCTGCACACCATCAGCCAGCGACTGCGTCTTGGTGGTATCCAATACGTAGGTATAGCTGCCGTCACTATTGAGTGTCAGCGTGCCATAGTCGCCGGTGACGGTCGCACTGCCGCCGTCGGCAATCCCTTTATCGTCCAGTTTGCAGACCATGAACGGCGTATCGGCGCCCAGCGTATCGGCGGTGTCATTGATACCGTCAATCACGTTGCCTGTCAGTTCATCCGTCGCATCTTCCTCGATGGTGCGTTCATCTGGGTTGGCAACCGGCGCGGTATCCAGAATCTTGACGTCAAGGCTGTCGCTCGTGCTCTGTCCTGCCAAGTCAGTGACGACCACGGCGAAGTTGTCGAACACGCTATCATCGCCAGCCGTGTGATCCGCAGCCGTACCATCCTCCACATAGGTGTAGGACACGTTGCCTGAATCGTAGCCGGTGATGGTCAGCGTCCCTTCGTCATCAGTCGCGCCCGGAATCACGATGGGGTTATCCACTGACGCCGAAGTGATATCCGTGCCATTGATGGTGACGCTGGCGATGCCGGCATCCGCCTCGACCTGGAAGGTGTCAGTGACAGTGGCACCCGTGGCCTCGGTCACTTCCTTGTCAGCCAGCGTGATGGTCGGCGCGGCATCGGTCGCGCCGGTGATGGTGATGTCGACCGTGGTGGTCGTCCCATCGGTCAGCGTGACGGTGTACTGCTCGCTGATGGTGTCATCTGGCGTCAGGCTCTGCACCGCGGCCGACTCGTTGTCGAGGGTGTAGGTCCAGCTGCCGTCGGCGGCGACCTCGAAGCTGCCGTAGACACTGCTGTCATCGGTGGCGGCGACGAAGGCCAGATCCGGGTTGTCGGCATCCGTGGCGGTCAGCGTGCCAGTGGCTTCCAGAGTGCCGTCTTCTTCCACGGCGCCAGAATCGGCCGTGATGACCGGCAGGTCGTCGGTGCCGGTGATGACGATGTCGACCGTGGTGGTCGAGTCATCGCTCAGCGTGACNTCGGCGGCGACCTCGAAGCTGCCGTAGACACTGCTGTCATCGGTGGCGGCGACGAAGGCCAGATCCGGGTTGTCGGCGTCCGTGGCCGTCAGCGTACCGCTGGCTTCCAGGGTGCCGTCTTCTTCCACGGCGCCAGAATCGCCCGTGATGACCGGCAGGTCGTCGGTGCCGGTGATGACGATGTCGACCGTGGTGGTCGAGTCATCGCTCAGCGTGACGGTGTAGGTCTCGGTGACGGTCTCGCCCGCGGCCAGTGCCTGGGTCTCGGTGGCGTCATTGTCGAGGGTGTAGGTCCAGCTGCCNTCGGCGGCGACCTCGAAGCTGCCGTAGACACTGCTGTCATCGGTGGCGGCGACGAAGGCCAGATCCGGGTTGTCGGCATCCGTGGCGGTCAGCGTGCCAGTGGCTTCCAGAGTGCCGTCTTCTTCCACGGCGCCAGAATCGGCCGTGATGACCGGCAGGTCGTCGGTACCGGTGATGACGATGTCGACCGTGGTGGTCGAGTCATCGCTCAGCGTGACGGTATAGGTCTCGGTGACGGTCTCGCCGGCAGCCAGTGCCTGGGTTTCGGCGGCGTCATTGTCGAGGGTGTAGGTCCAGCTGCCNTCGGCGGCGACCTCGAAGCTGCCGTAGACACTGCTGTCATCGGTGGCGGCGACGAAGGCCAGATCCGGGTTGTCGGCGTCCGTGGCCGTCAGCGTACCGCTGGCTTCCTGGGTGCCGTCTTCTTCCACGGCGCCAGAATCGGCCGTGATGACCGGCAGGTCGTCGGTACCGGTGATGACGATGTTGACCGTGGTGGTCGAGACATCGCTCAGCGTGACGGTATAGGTCTCGGTGACGGTCTCGCCGGCAGCCAGTGCCTGGGTCTCGGCGGCGTCATTGTCGAGGGTGTAGGTCCAGCTGCCGTCGGCGGCGACCTCGAAGCTGCCGTAGACACT
>NZ_BLWK01000003.1:0-486034 GCF_013374075.1 Cobetia sp. 5-25-4-2
GATCAGGTAATTCGTTGTGAGCACTTGCCGCGAGCAGTAGACAGTGTCGATAAGGAGGTGATCCAGCCCCAGGTTCCCCTAGGGCTACCTTGTTACGACTTCACCCCAGTCATGAACCACACCGTGGTGATCGCCCTCCCGAAGGTTAGGCTAACCACTTCTGGTGCAGTCCACTCCCATGGTGTGACGGGCGGTGTGTACAAGGCCCGGGAACGTATTCACCGTGGCATTCTGATCCACGATTACTAGCGATTCCGACTTCATGGAGTCGAGTTGCAGACTCCAATCCGGACTGAGGCAAGCTTTATGGGATTGGCTCCACGTCGCCGTATTGCAACCCTTTGTACTTGCCATTGTAGCACGTGTGTAGCCCTACCCGTAAGGGCCATGATGACTTGACGTCGTCCCCACCTTCCTCCGGTTTGTCACCGGCAGTCTCCTTAGAGTTCCCGACATTACTCGCTGGCAAATAAGGATAGGGGTTGCGCTCGTTACGGGACTTAACCCAACATTTCACAACACGAGCTGACGACAGCCATGCAGCACCTGTCTCAGAGTTCCCGAAGGCACCAATCCATCTCTGGAAAGTCCTCTGGATGTCAAGGGTAGGTAAGGTTCTTCGCGTTGCATCGAATTAAACCACATGCTCCACCGCTTGTGCGGGCCCCCGTCAATTCATTTGAGTTTTAACCTTGCGGCCGTACTCCCCAGGCGGTCAACTTATTGCGTTAGCTGCGCCACTAAGTCCTCAAGGGACCCAACGGCTAGTTGACATCGTTTACGGCGTGGACTACCAGGGTATCTAATCCTGTTTGCTACCCACGCTTTCGCACCTCAGTGTCAGTGTCAGTCCAGAAGGCCGCCTTCGCCACTGGTATTCCTCCCGATCTCTACGCATTTCACCGCTACACCGGGAATTCTACCTTCCTCTCCTGCACTCTAGCCAAGCAGTTCCAGATGCCGTTCCCAGGTTGAGCCCGGGGCTTTCACACCTGGCTGACTTAGCCACCTACGCGCGCTTTACGCCCAGTAATTCCGATTAACGCTTGCACCCTCCGTATTACCGCGGCTGCTGGCACGGAGTTAGCCGGTGCTTCTTCTGCGAGTGATGTCTTTCCTCGGGAGTATTAATCCCGAAGCGTTCTTCCTCGCTGAAAGTGCTTTACAACCCGAAGGCCTTCTTCACACACGCGGCATGGCTGGATCAGGCTTTCGCCCATTGTCCAATATTCCCCACTGCTGCCTCCCGTAGGAGTCTGGGCCGTGTCTCAGTCCCAGTGTGGCTGATCATCCTCTCAGACCAGCTACGGATCGTCGCCTTGGTGAGCCGTTACCTCACCAACAAGCTAATCCGACATGGGCTCATCCGATAGCGCAAGGTCCGAAGATCCCCTGCTTTCTCCCGTAGGACGTATGCGGTATTAGCCTGAGTTTCCCCAGGTTGTCCCCCACTATCGGGCAGATTCCCATGCATTACTCACCCGTCCGCCGCTCGACGCCTTCTAGCAAGCTAGAATCGTTTCCGCTCGACTTGCATGTGTTAAGCCTGCCGCCAGCGTTCAATCTGAGCCATGATCAAACTCTTCAGTTGAAAGCTTGATAGTCTGTTAAGCAGACCAAACTTGGTTCAGAGTCAAACTTCTCGTGAGAGGCTTGCTCCGATATTTGGTGACCTTGTCACCACTCATCGGCAAGCGCTCACACGAATTACCTGATCAAATTTTTAAAGAGCGTCGCTGTTAAGCGAGGAGGCATATTCTATCCGGAACGCTTGAGAAGTCAAGCACTTGATGATGAGTCAGTCGACTGCCTCTAAGCATCATCCAGCGGTGAGGAGCGTTGCTCGATCACCTGTTCCGTAAGGAGTGCGGCGTATTCTAGCGAATCGCCCGGGATTGTCAATTGATGATTTGGAAGCGGACTTCAAAAACATCAAACAAAACAATCACCTGCAAACCTCTTTCACCGCTGGTAACGCCATGCGTCCCCGGCAGCGGATGCGTACTTTACGCACGATTCGGGCTGAGCACAAGGGCTTTTTCAAGAGATTGTCATCACGCTGTCACGGACGTGGCCACTCAAGGCGTCATCCTTCCGCCGGCCGGGATACCGGCTGCGCCCGCCATCCGCCACGAGACTGCGACTGCGTCTCGAGAGCGGCTTCCAGGCGTGCTTCCGGCAGCTGCATGACGCGCGCCAAGAGTGTCAGCAAGGCCACCTCTTCATCGGCCAGTGTCTGATCGGCATGCACTATCTGAGCAAGCGCCGCGAACCAGCGTTGCTTGTCCATGGGACGCAGGTGCGCCAGATGCGTGAGATGACGGCAGCGCAGCGCAGGGTTATCCCCACCCGGCTGCGACTGCGGATACTCCAGCGCCAGACCAAGTTCCGCACTGGCGTCCAGGAAGATGTCCTTGCGCAGTGCTTCATCGTCGATGAGTCCAACCATCAGCACGAGCCAGTGCTGACAGGCCGGCTGGCATTGCTGCAGGGCCAGTGAGTCGCTCTTGCGATCGATCCGCGGGTCCAGTGATTCCAGCAGCAGTTGCCATAGACACCAGACGAACATGTCCTGCGGAGGTGTCTGCGCCTTGAGCATGCGATGCGCGCGCTCATCCGCTTCCCGCCAGCGCGGTATCAACCGGTTGAGCAAGGGGATCCACTCGACCCGCGGCAAGGACTCGAGCCTGCGCCGTGCCTCACGCGCCCGCTTGCCGTCCAGCCAGTCATGCTGACGCTCAAGCTCGGTGAGCCAGACACCGCGTGTGGTCAGCTCCGAGGGGGCGATCATCGCCACCACCAGCTGCGGACAGAGAAACCTCGACAGCGTCAGGCTCTCGAGTTCTCCTCGTGAGCGCGAGAGCTCCCCCATGACCGCCGCGCCGGCGATACCCGCCATGACCCCGCCAAGCACGTCTGCCCCGATGGGGTCCTGCTGCTCGAAGGTATGCACCGGCTGCTGGCGCGCACTCAGATACTGCCGGTCCCAGCGAGGTTCCAAGCGCTTGATGCGTTCATCCAGCGGAGGATGCGAGTCGAACCAGCCTGTCAGCCATGGCGGGCGCGCTTCGACGAAGAAGAGATGGTTGTAGGTCATGGCGCGCGGATGCTGGATACGCCCCTGCCAACCCATGCCACCGATACGCTTGAGGGCCGAGGCGATGCCATCCGGGAAGCGGGTCAGGCGCACCGCACTGGCATCGGCGAGATATTCGCGTGAGCGAGCGACCCCGCGCTGCAATAGTCGCCCTCCCAGCCCGCCGAGACTGCCGAGCAACCACAGCGCCACACCCACCAGCATCAGCTGTGGCATGCCGCCTTTCCTGTCGGAACCGGAGGAGCGCGCTCTGCCCAACACGAAGCCGATGCGCCCTGCCCCCATCAGGAAGCGCCCCGCCTCGGAGAGAAACACCAGGCCGTGGACTGCACTCGCCAGGCGCAGGTTGAGGCGGATATCGCCATTGGCGATATGGGCGAACTCGTGAGCGACCACGCCCTGCAGCTCGTTGCGATCCAGCTGCTCCAACGCCCCGCGACTCAGCGCGATCACCGCATCCTGTGGCCGATAGCCCGCCGCGAAGGCATTGATCATCGCCTCATGCGGAAGCAGGAACAGCTGCGGCGTGGGCAGGTTGGCGGCAATCGCCATCTCTTCCACCACATTCAGTGCCCGTCGCTCGCTCGAGTCCTGCGTCTCGACATCCACCAGCTTGCCACCCAGGCGTGCGGCCACCATCGCACCGCCCTGCTGCAGACGCCGCAGCTCACGCGCCGCGACCAGTGCATTGCACAGGAAGATGATGCTCGCCACCGGCCAGACATATTCAAACGTCGTGGTGGCCGGGCGCCCCAGGAAACTGCTGATCGCGACATGCACCACGGCGCCGGCGGCAAGAGACACCACCAGCGACATGGCCGTGAAGGCCAGCAGCAATAGCCGCGTTCGACGACGCGCACTGTCCTGCTCGTGATAGAAATTCATTCGCGCTCGCCATCTATCCTGTCAGGATCACAGCTCAAGACCGCTGCGAGAGAAGCATCCGTCGGTCGGCTCATGAGAAGCTGACATCGGGGGCCTGACGAATCTTCACGCTGTCATCGAAGGCCAACAGGCCTGCATCACTGCGATGACCGAAGGTCGGTGCGAACATCACCTGCGGGAAGCTCTGGCGATAGACGTTGTAGTCGGTGACGGCATCGTTGTAGGCCTGACGCGCGAAGGCGACGCGGTTCTCGGTGGCGGTCAGCTCTTCCATCAGGTCGCTCATGGTCTGGTCGGCCTTGAGCTCCGGATAGGCCTCGACCACCACATCCAGCTTGCCCAGACTCGCCGCCAGCCCCTGCTCGGCGCCGGCCAGACTGGCCAGCTTGTCCATGCTGCCGGGGTGCGCCGCTGCGACATTCAAGGCGGCCATTGCCTTGTTGCGGGCATTGATCACTTCTTCCAGGGTGCCACGCTCATGGCTCAGATAGCCCTTGGCCGTCTCGACCAGATTGGGAATCAGGTCGTAGCGCCGTTTGAGCTGTACCTCTATCTGCGCGAAGGCATTCTCGAAGCGCGCCTTCAGACTGACCAGCTTGTTGTAGATCGAGATCACGTAGATGACGATCAGCGCGATTCCGCCCAGCAGCAGAAATGTTTTCATGAATGCGTCCCCTTGTAATGAAGCCTCTGCAATGAAGACTCGGCAGGCGTTGCCCCGCTCTTCGGCGAGTCTTTGCAAGCGCCCCAGTCGATCGTCCTGTGCAATCCGCTTCCAGTTTACCCATACCGGATGACGGCACCAGTCAATTGGATGACTGATTGCCAACGGGACATCATGCGGCTGGCAGCCTCACGGCACCCAATGCGCCATGAACTCGTGCACGGGCAGTGCGTCGAGTCGCTCGCGATCGCCCAGCAACGCCATCAAGGTCTCGCACCGCGAGGGCGGGAAGCAGGTGGCCAGATTGGCCCGACACTTGTCCTCGAGCGGAACGAGCGACGCTTCACGCCGCCGGCGATGTCCCAGCGGGTATTCCACCGTTACCTGCTCGGTGGCACTGCCATCGCAAAAGACCACCCGCAGGGCATTGGCGATCGAGCGCTTGTCGGCTTCCAGATACTCGCGGGTGAAGCGCGCCTCTTCCTTGACGACCATCCTGTCACGCAGCCGGTCGATCTCCGGGTGAGCGGCATGGAAGCCATCTTCATAGTGATCCGCGTTCAACTCCCCGAAGATCAGCGGCACCGCGACCATGTATTGCAGGCAGTGATCGCGGTCCGCCGCATTGGCGAGCGCGCCCTGCTTGGAGATGATGCGGATCGCCGATTCGTGGGTGGTGATCTCGATGCGCTCGATCTCCTCGAGCCGGCCGCGCACCTCAGGATGGAGCTGGATGGCGGCCTCTGCGGCGGTCTGGGCATGGAATTCGGCCGGGAAGGAGACCTTGAAGAGCACGTTCTCCATCACATGGCTGCCCAGAGGGCGCGCCAGCGTCAGACGTCGCTCGCCTTCAGGCTTGAGGGCGAGATCGCGGTTGCCGTGACTGAAGGAGACATCATTGAAGCCCCACTGCGGCGCGCTGAGGGCGCCGGGGACGCCCATCTCGCCACGCAGGGCGATGTCCGCCAGCCGCACGCCGCGTGAGGTGGCGTCTCCCGCCGCCCAGCTCTTGCGCGAGCCCGCGTTGGGCGCATGCCGATAGGTGCGCAGGCTCTGGCCATCGACGAAGGCGTGCGACAGCGCCGACAGCAACTGCTCACGATTCGCCCCCATCAAGCGCGCCGTCACCGCGGTGGTCGCCACCTTGACCAGCATGACATGGTCGAGACCGACGCGGTTGAAGCTGTTGTCCAGCGCCAGCACACCCTGGATCTCGTGCGCCATCACCATGCTCTCCAGCACATCGCGCATCACCAGGGGCGGCTTGCCCAGCGCAACACGCTGGCGCGAGAGATGGTCCGCCACCGCCAGAATGCCGCCGAGATTGTCCGAGGGATGCCCCCACTCCGCCGCCAGCCAGGTGTCGTTGTAATCCAGCCAGCGGATGGTGCAGCCGATGTCCCATGCCGCCTTGACGGGATCGAGACTGAAGGAGGTGCCGGGCACGCGCGCGCCATGCGGCACCAGCGTCTCGGCCACCAGCGGCCCGAGATGCTTGGTGCATTCCGGGAAGCGCAGCGCCAGGATGCCGCAGCCGAGAGTATCCATCAGACACAGACGAGCGGTGTCCATCGCCTCTGCCGAGGGACCTGAGCGCTCGTGCTTGCCGGCCAGACCGTCCACATTCGAATCCACATCCGCATCCGTATTCGCGACAGGGGGATCGTTGCAATACCCCAGCACATAGTCGGCGATCTGCTGAAGCTCCGGGTCATAGTCCGGGCGCTGATTGGCGCTGGCCTGACTTGTACTGGCTTGAGTGGCGCTGAGACGGCTTTCATCCGTCTGTTCAGAGGATGGCGTGCTCATACATGACCTCCTGTCGTGGATCGTCTTTGCCCGCATGCGACTCCCGTCACACCTGTACTTACCCCACTACCTGCACACATACCACAGAGACGCGAAAGCCGGCCCTCTGCACATGCATGCCAGGCCGGCTTTCATCGAGATGCCGCAGGAGGGATATCAAGAGGGATATATTGACAGTAGACCATCGCCTGCCAATGCCGGCGCTAGCGCATCAAGGTCTCCGCCGGCACCCGCACCCAGCCTTCCATCAGGATACGCGCGCTGCGACTCATCACGGCTTCACTGACGGTCCACTCGCCCTCGCCTTGCTGGCCATCACTGACCTGGCCTGCCTCTGTCTGCCGATGGGCACTCGCGCCGACCCTGAGCGTGCCGGAGGGGTGTCCGAAGCACACCGAGTCACGCGCCGCGCCAGTCTGCCCGGCCCCAGACTCAGCCTCGGCTCCGCCAGCGGCGGCAAGATTGACCAGCGTGCCGGGTACCGCAGCAGCCGCGGCAATGGCGACAGCCGCGGTGCCCATCATGGCGTGGTGCAGCTTGCCCATCGACACGGCGCGAATCAGCACATCGATCTCGCCTGCCTTGATCTCCCGGCCGCTGGAGACGACGTGATCCACCGGCGGCGCCACGAAGGCGACCTTGGGGGTGTGTTGCCGCGTGGCCGCCTCAGCGAGATCATTGATCAGTCCCATGCGCAGTGCGCCGTGGGCGCGCAATGTCTCGAGGCGCGCAAGCGCCTCGGCGTCCGAGTTGATCGCCTCCTGCAGCTCGGTGCCCTGATAGCCGAGGTCGCGTGCATTGACGAAGATGGTCGGGATGCCGGCGTTGATCAGGGTCGCCTGGATCTGCCCGCCAGCGGCCACCGATTCCGGCACCTCCAGCGCATCGACCACATTGCCGGTGGGGAACATGCTGCCCTCACCCGCGGCGGGATCGCGGAAGGCGACCGCCACTTCGGCGGCCGGGAAGGTCACGCCATCCAGGGCGAAGTCGCCGGTTTCCTGGACGCGCCCTTCGCACATCGGCACCCGCGCGATGATGGTCTTGGCGATGTTGGCCTGCCAGATGCGCACCTCGGCGATGCCGTCACGCGGCAGGCGCTCGGCCGGCACCAGGCCCTTCTCGATGGCGAAGGGCCCGACCGCCGCCGAGAGGTTGCCGCAGTTGCCGCTCCAGTCGACGAAGGGCGAGTCGATGGAGACCTGGCCGAACAGGTAGTCGACGTCGTGATCCGGCTGTTCGCTGCGACTGATGATCACCGTCTTGCTGGTGCTGGAGGTCGCGCCCCCCATGCCGTCGATCTGCTTGGCGTAGGGGTCGGGGCTGCCGATCACGCGCAGCAACAGGGCGTCACGCATCGGACCCGGCACCTGCGCCGCTTCCGGCAGTTCATCGCGCAGGAAGAACACGCCCTTGCTGGTGCCGCCACGCAGATAGGTGGCGGGAATCCTGAGCTGTGCCTGCTGGCTCATGCCGATACCTCCGCCGCCGTCTCGCCCGGTGCCTGTGAGCTGAGGAAGTCTTCAGCGAAGCGCTGCAGCACACCGCCCGCGGAGTAGATGGAGACCTCCTCACGGGTATCGAGGCGACAGGTGACCGGCACGCGTTCGACCTGGCCTGCCTTGTCGCCGGCGGTGCGCTCGATCACCAGCGTGAGCGCTGCCCCCGGGGCCGGTTCGCCCTCGACGGCGTAGATCTCGCTGCCATCCAGCGCCAGCGTCTTGCGTGTGGTACCGGCGGCGAACTGCAACGGCATCACGCCCATGCCGACCAGATTGGTGCGGTGGATACGCTCGAAGCCTTCCGCGACGATGGCCTCGACCCCCGCCAGCCGCACGCCCTTGGCCGCCCAGTCACGCGACGAGCCCTGGCCGTAATCCGCACCCGCGATGATGATCAAGGGCTGCTTGCGCTGCATGTAGGTCTCGATGGCCTCCCACATGCGCACTACCTTGCCTTCCGGCTCCAGACGCGTGAGCGAGCCCTGCTTGACCTCGCGCTTGCCGTCCGCCCCTTCCACCACCGCCATCTCATTGATCAGCTTGGGATTGGCGAAAGTGGCCCGCTGTGCAGTGAGGTGGTCCCCACGGTGGGTGGCGTAGGAATTGAAGTCCTCCTCCGGCAGGCCCATCGCGGCCAGATACTCGCCCGCCGCACTGCTGGCCATGATGGCATTGGAGGGCGACAGGTGATCGGTGGTGATGTTGTCCCCCAGCACCGCCAGTGCCCGCATGCCGGTGAGCGTCGGCGCGCTGGCCAGGCCGCCTTCCCAGTACGGCGGACGACGGATGTAGGTGCTCATCTCGCGCCAGTCATACAGGGGACTGGTGGAGGCATCGCGGTCGTCTCTGGCCTCGAACATCGGGATATAGACCTGACGGAAGTGGTCCGGCTTGACGCTGGAGCCGACGATGGCGTCGATCTCCTCGTCGCTCGGCCACAGGTCCTTGAGCATGATCGGCGAGCCGTCCGGCGCATGCCCCAGCACGTCCTTCTCGATATCGAAGCGGATGGTGCCGGCGATGGCGTAGGCGACCACCAGCGGCGGCGAGGCCAGGAAGGCCTGCTTGGCGTAGGGGTGGATACGGCCATCGAAGTTGCGATTGCCGGACAGCACCGCGGTGGAATAGAGATCGCGCTCGATGATTTCCTGCTGGATCGCCGGGTCCAGGGCACCGCTCATGCCGTTGCAGGTGGTGCAGGCGAAGCCGACGATGCCGAAGCCGAGCTGCTCGAGTTCCGGCAGCAGTTCCGCTTCTTCCAGATACAGCTGCACCGCCTTGGAGCCCGGCGCCAGCGAGGTCTTGACCCACGGCTTGCGCGTCAGTCCCAGCGCATTGGCGCGCCGAGCCAGCAACCCTGCGGCGATGACGTTGCGCGGATTCGAAGTGTTGGTGCAGCTGGTGATGGCGGCGATGATCACCGCGCCATCCGGCATCAGGTCACGCCCGTCCTCGTCCTGCTCATGCTCGACCACGCCGGAGATGCCGCGCGCGGCCAGCTCGCTGGTCGGCACGCGACTGTGCGGATTGGAGGGCCCCGCCAGGGTGCGCACCACCGAGGACAGATCGAAGGTCAGCTCGCGCTCATATTCCACCGCGCCCTCGATATGGCCGCTCTCATCTGCCCACAGGCCAGTCTCGCGTGCGTAACGCTCGACCAGCGCGATGTTCTCCGGCTCGCGGCCGGTCAGGGTCAGGTAATCCAGCGTCTGATGGTCGATGTAGAACATCGCCGCCGTGGCGCCGTACTCCGGCGTCATGTTGGAGATGGTGGCGCGATCACCCAGCGTCAGGCTGGCCGCGCCTTCGCCGAAGAATTCCAGATAGGAGGAGACGACCTTCTCGGCGCGCAGGAATTCGGTCAACGCCAGCACGATATCGGTGGCGGTGATGCCCGGCTGCGGGCGCCCGGTGAGGCGCACGCCGATGATGTCGGGCAGGCGCATGTAGGAGGCACGCCCCAGCATCACGCTCTCGGCCTCCAGCCCACCGACGCCGACGGCGATCACGCCCAGCGCATCGACATGTGGCGTGTGGCTGTCGGTGCCCACCAGGGTATCCGGGAAGGCGACCTGATGGCCCTTTTCATCGGCGCGCGACTCGATCACCGGCGACATCCGCTCCAGATTGATCTGGTGCATGATGCCGTTGCCCGGCGGGATCACGTCGATATTCTCGAAGGCCTGACGGGTCCAGTCGATGAAGTGGAAGCGGTCCTCGTTGCGACGCTCCTCGATGGCGCGGTTCTTGGCGAAGGCGTCCTTGTCGAAGCCGGCGTGCTCCACCGCCAGCGAGTGGTCGACGATCAACTGGGTCGGCACCACCGGATTGACCTTGGCCGGGTCTCCGCCGCGCTCGGCGATGGCATCACGCAGGCCGGCCAGATCCACCAGCGCGGTCTGACCGAGGATGTCATGACACACGACGCGCGCGGGGTACCACGGGAAATCGAGATCACGCCGACGCTCGATCAATTGCACGAGGCTGTCACGCAGCTGATCCGGCGGGCAGCGGCGCACCAGGTTCTCGGCCAGTACGCGTGAGGTATAGGGCAGACCGGCGTAGGCGCCGGGGGCGATGTCTTCCACGGCGGCACGCGCATCGAAGTAGTCGACCGGGGTACCCGGTGACGCCGTGCCAGGCAGGGGTTTGCGATACTCGGTATTCATGGGCATCCGGACTCATCAGGCGATCAGGAAAACGATCGGCCAGCACGCTGACTGGCCGAGGAAAGGGTCAGTCGCGCTGCTCGATGGGCAGCCAGTCGCAGTGCTCCGGGCCAGTGTAATCGGCGCTCGGGCGGATGATGCGATTGTTGGCGCGTTGCTCGAAGACATGTGCCGCCCAGCCGGTCAGGCGTGAACAGACGAAGATCGGCGTGAACAGCTTGGTGGGAATGCCCATGAAGTGATAGGCGCTGGCGTGGAAGAAGTCGGCGTTGCAGAACAGCTTCTTCTCGCGCCACATCACGGCTTCGACGCGCTCGGAGACGGCGTAGAGCTGCGTATCGCCCACATCGTCCGCCAGCTTGCGAGACCACTCCTTGATGATGGCATTGCGCGGGTCACGCTCACGGTAGATGGCGTGGCCGAAGCCCATGATCTTCTCGCGGCGTTCCAGCATGCCGAGAATCTCGCGCTCGGCCTCCTCCGGTGAGCGCCAGTGCTCGATCATCGCCATCGCCGCCTCGTTGGCACCGCCATGCAGCGGTCCGCGCAGCGAGCCGATGGCTGCCGTCACGCAGGAGTGCAGGTCAGACAGCGTCGAGGCGCAGACACGTGCGGTGAAGGTCGAGGCATTGAATTCGTGCTCGGCATAGAGGATCAGCGAGGTATTCATCACCGCAGCATGCAACTCGCTGGGGGCTTCGCCATGCAATAGGTGCAGGAAGTGCGCGCCGATGGAGTCATCATCGGTCTCGGTGTCGATGCGCACGCCATCATGACTGAAGCGATACCAGTAATTGATGATCGACGGGAACACGGCCAGCATGCGGTCGGCCTGATCGGACTGCTCCTCGAAGCTCTCTTCCGTCTCCAGATTGCCGAGCATCGAACACCCGGTACGCATCACGTCCATCGGGTGAGCGCTGGCCGGAATCTGCTCAAGCACCGCCTTCAAGGCGTCCGGCAGACCCCGCAACCCCTTGAGGCGCGCAATGTAGGCATCCAGCTCCGCCTGATTGGGCAACTTGCCCTTGAGAAGCAGATAGGCAACTTCCTCGAAGGCTGCGTGACTGGCGAGGTCTTCCAGGTCGTAACCGCGATAGCGCAGACCGGAACCGGACTTGCCGACGGTGCACAGCGCCGTCTCACCGGCACTCTGGCCGCGAAGACCACTGGGGGCGCTGGTGCTCGAAGTAGCGGTGGTCGGGTTGGCGATGGTATCTGACATGGCGCGATCTCCTTGGCAGTGACGTCATTGAGTTGTTCTTTTTCTTGTAGGGCATAAAGCGTCAAGCCCCTCGCCGGCCAGGCGTCTGCCAGCGAGGGAGAAACGGTCGGGCCGGAAGTGCCGGCCCGTGAAGCCGATGACCTCCAGAAGCAAGACATGGCGTCCGTCTCGAGCGTCTGGCATCAATCCTTGCGGCTTTCGGCCTCGAACAGGGTGTCCAGCTTCTGCTCGAAGGTGTGGTAATCGAGGAAGTCGTAGAGCTCCATGCGGGTCTGCATGTCGTCGACGACATCCTTCTGATCACCCTTGTCGTGGATGTTCTGGTAGACCTTGAGGGCGGCGGCGTTCATGGCGCGGAAGGCAGACAGCGGATAGAGCACCATCCGGCAGCCGACATCGCCCAGCTCGCGCTGGTTGAACAGCGGCGTGGCGCCGAATTCGGTGATGTTGGCCAGGATCGGCGCGTCGACGCCCTCACAGAAGGCACGGTAGTCCTCGAGGGTATGCACCGCCTCGGCGAAGATGGCGTCGGCACCGGCTTCGACACAGGCGTTGGCACGTGCGACGGCGGCTTCGAGCCCTTCCTTCTGGAAGGCATCGGTGCGCGCGATCAGATAGAAGCTGTCATCACGACGCGCATCGGCAGCGGCCTTGATGCGATCGACCATCTCCTGGCTGGAGACGATCGCCTTGTTGGGGCGGTGTCCACAACGCTTCTGGGCGACCTGGTCCTCCAGGTGCACGGCCGCCACGCCGGCACGCTCCATCTCCTGAATGGTGCGCGCGATGTTGAAGGCGCCACCCCAGCCGGTATCGATGTCCACCAGCAGCGGCAGTTCACTGGCGGCGGTAATGCGACGCGCATCTTCCAGCACGTCATTCATGCTGGTCATGCCCAGATCCGGCAGACCGTAGGAGGCGTTGGCCACGCCGCCACCGGACAGGTAGATCGCCTGATGCCCGACGCGCTCGGCCATAATGGCGGTGTAGGCATTGATGGTGCCGACGATGGGCAGCGGACGATTGGCCTCCAGCGCCGCGCGGAAGCGGGCACCGGGGCTTGGCAGGGCGGTGGAACTCAGATGGCGTGACATGACATCTCCCGGGCTGGGCCCATGACGGGGTTGGAATTGTTCGGTCGGTTCAAGTCGTGAGCGGTGCGTCAGCTCACTCTTCGCCCTGCTCCTGCTTGAGCGTGGCGGCATAGCGGCGGGCGACGTTCTCCCGCGAGGCGCTGACATGGCGGCGCATCAGCAACTCCGCCAGTTCCTCATCGCCGGACTCGATGGCATCGACGATGCGATGATGCTCGACGAAGGCCTTCTGCGGGCGTGATCCACTGGCGCTGAACTGGGTGCGATACATGCGCACAAGGTAATAGAGGTCATCACAGAGAATCGTCATCAGCATGTGGTTGTGGCTGCCGAGCACGATCTGATAGTGGAAATCGAGGTCGCCTTCCTTCTGGAAGTAGGCGGTACCGGTCTTGAGGTCCGACTGCTGTTCGTGGGTCTTGAGCACGCTGCGCAGCCGCGCGACCTCTTCCTGTGTCATGTGGCGTGCGGCCAGACGGGCGGCCATGCTTTCCAGTGCCTCACGCACATCGAACAGCTCCAGCAGCTCGGTCATCGAGAGCTTGACCACCCGCGCGCCGACGTGGGGCACGCGCTCGATCAGACGATGGACCTCGAGGCGGCGCATGGCCTCGCGCAGCGGTCCGCGCGAGATCCCGTAGGCCTGCGCCAGCCCCGGCTCGGTGATCTTGCTGCCCGGTGCCAGCTCACCGCGCACGATGGCGTCCTGCAGCTGGTGGAAGACGCGCTCGGCCAGGGTGCGCACCTCGGGGGTCGCTGCCGTCGCGGAGGCGGTGTGGCCTGCCTGCTCGGCAGTGGCGCCGCGCGCGAGGCTTCGAGCGGTGGTGGCATTGTGAAAGGCATCGGTGGTCATGGCGGTCAGGCAATCCGGCTGGACAAGGGGCTGAGACAGGACAATGGCGATGAGGGACTTTCAGCACCATTGTCGACAATCATTCACTGAATGCCAGACTAGCCAGCGCGCCTGTGTGGGTCAAGATGCAATCCGCCAAATCTTCTACACCTTTGGCGTTAGACACGGCTACCCTGCTGGAAAAACTGCTGTCAGAACAAGGCTGAACTGCCCTGAACCTCGTCATGCAAGCCAACCCGCCAGCACCGTCTGGCGGCACGGCAAGGCACGATGAACGGCACGAAAAACGCCCCGCCAGCGCAAGCTGACGGGGCGTTCGACTCTCGGGGACTCGCCCTTTCATCGGCAGGCTTGTCGACAATCCTTCAGATTTAGCCGAAGCTGAGCTCCGCGCCGATACGGCGGGGTTTCTGGAAGGGCAGCGAATGATCGGTGCCGGGGATTTCCAGCGATTGCCAGCCCGGATGACGTTCGGCCAGCAGCGCATGATAGTCACGCAGGGTCGTGGGGCTCTTGCCACCGACCATGCTGCGTACCTCGCCGCCTGCCGCCAGCACGTCAGCCAGCAGAGCCTCGCGGTCAATCTCGCGCACGGCATGCGTGACACAGTCCAGGGCATTGGCGAAGCCCAGATGACGATGCGCCAGGCGCGCCACCATCATGCGCTCGGCACGCGGGTTGCGCGTGCGATGCGGGGAAATGAGGTCGAGGAACGCGGTGATCCCCGCCTCGGGGCTTGCCGCCTCGCGCATCGCATGCGCCGCCTCGGCGTAGCCATCGCGCACCTGGATCATGGTGGCGTGGCATTCGCGCTCCAGCAGTGCCGGTTCCAGCAGGCTGATGTCGCCGACCTTCACCTCCGGGCGCTCGGCGCGCAGACGCTGGACGAGACGCATGGCGACCAGCCCGCCAAAGCTGTAGCCGATCAGGTCGAAATGCGTGATGCGCTGCGTCTCGATCAAGGCCATCACATCCTCGACCACCTGCTCGAGGGTGAAGGGAGGTTCACCGCCATCGGGTGCCACCGTCTGCCCCATGCCGCGCAGGTCAGGAATGATCAGCTCGTCATGGGCCGTGAGATGCCCGACCAGCGGTGCCCAGGTCAGCGTGCCTGCCACTCCGGCGCCGTGCAGCATCAGCAAGCGACGCCCACCATTTGATTCACGACGCGTCAGACGCTGCCAGAAGATGTTCTGGTCAGGACGTGACAGCAGATGTTGGCCATGTTCGAACTCGGGATGCATGCAGGGCTCCGGTAGGGTGCCAGGGCTGGGCAAGCGACTGGGCAAGAGGACTGGGCGAACGTCAGCACACGCGTCGGGACAGTCGTCGATGACAGCGCAGGGCGTTCAGAGGCAGGCACCTTAATCAGCGCTCGGGAGAACGGCAAGCCAACAAGGACAGCCCCTCATCGGAATCCGCACGCATGGGCGGACAAAACGCGTCTGGATGCCTAGAATGCCCTGTCCGCCAACGGAAGCTGTCATGACCATCTCGCTCGAAATCACTGCCCTGCCCTACGCCCTCGCCGCCGAGGACGAGGCCTCCACACTGTCGCGCTTCGCACGCCTGCGTACGCGCCCCGACGCCGTGCTGCTCGACAGCGGCCAGCCTTCACTGGCCGGCGGTCGCTTCGATATCATCAGCAGCGACCCGCTGGCCGTGCTGGAGCAAGGCGCGCATGGCGGCAAGCTCACCGGCCCACTGCCGGAGACGATGCGTGACCTGAGCCAGTTCAGTGAAGCATTGGAGCGCCTCGCCCGCCTGCCGGTGATCGAGGCCCAGCGCCAGCTGTTGACCCTGCTGCCGCAGACGCTGGCAGGCGAAGAGCTCGCCCAGCATGATCTGAGCGCCGAGGACCTGCCGTTCATCGCTGGTCTGCTGGGTTACTGGAGCTATGACTTCGGGCGCGCACTCGAGACATTGCCCGCCACGGCCGAGGACGACATCGCCCTGCCCTGGTCGCGGCTCGGTCTCTACGACTGGGCATTGATCAGTGATCATCAGCGTCAGCAGAGCTGGCTGATCGCCTCGCCCCAACGGCGCAGGCAGGTGCTTGAGTGGCTGGAGCAACCGGCGCCGAGCCGCGCCGACTTCGCCCTCGACACCCCCTTCGCGCCGCTGCTGGATCGCGCGGGCTACGGCGAACGCTTCCGCCAGGTGATGGAGTATCTGCACGCTGGTGACTGCTACCAGATCAACCTGACCCAGCGCTTCTCCGCCGACTGCAGTGGCGACAGCTGGGATGCCTACCTGCGCCTGCGTCAGGCCACGCCGACGCCCTATGCGGGTTATCTGAGCTGGCAGGACGCCAAGGGCGAGGAGATGGCCATCGTCTCCGTCTCGCCGGAGCGCTTCGTCGAGGTCAATCACCGCGCGGTCGAGACCAAGCCGATCAAGGGCACCCGCGCACGTGGCGCGACACCAGAAGAGGACGCCCGACTGGCCGCCGAGCTGCTGGCCAGTCCCAAGGACCGCGCCGAGAACGTGATGATCGTCGACCTGCTGCGCAATGATCTGGGGCGTGTCTCCGCGCCCGGCAGCGTCAAGGTGCCATCGCTGTGCGCGCTGGAGAGCTACGCCAACGTGCACCATTCCGTCAGCACCATCACCAGCACGCTGGAGGAAGGGCGCGATGCGCTGGATCTGCTCGGCGCCGCCTTCCCCGGTGGCTCCATCACCGGCGCGCCCAAGATACGCGCCATGCAGATCATCGAGGAGCTGGAGCCGGTTCGCCGCAGCGCCTATTGCGGCAGCCTCGGCTACCTGGACATCCGCGGGCACATGGATACCTCCATCGCGATCCGCACGGCGGTGATCGCCGAGGGCCAGGTGCACCTGTGGGGCGGCGGCGGCCTGGTCGCCGATTCCGAGGAAGAGGCCGAATACCGCGAAAGCCTGGCCAAGATCCAGCGACTGATGGAAGCGCTCGGCTGACAGGCGGCGTTATAAGCCGTCATGAGCGCCATAACTCGATGGCATATAACGATCGAACGAATTCGTATTGGGGAAGCAGTGCCCGCCTTTGATAGGGTAGGCGCATTCCTGCACGTCTCCTTGAGCGCTACCCGCCTCTGCTGATGGCTTTTCCTGGCCATTGATCAGCCCTGCGCCCCGCTCCATCGGACGTGCCCTCGTTCTGGAGACTCCTCATGTCCGATACCTTCGATCTCGCCCGCATCAATGCCGAATTCGGCAACGACCCCGAAGCCCTGACTCGCTGGGCCCTGTCGCTGGACAAGCACGCCATCTGCACCACCAACTTCCGCCCCTTCGAGGCGGTGATCCTGCACATGGTGACGCGCTTCCGTCCTGACATCCCCATCGTGTGGATGGACAACGGCTACAACACCGATGCCACCTATCGTTTCGCCGATGAGGTGACGCGCAAGCTGAATCTGAATCGCATCATCTATCTGCCGCAGCGTACCCGCGCGCACCGTGAAGCCGTCGATGGCCTCACGCCGCATATCGATGACCCGCGCCACGAGGCCTTCACCCGTGAAGTGAAGCTCGAGCCCTTCGAGCGTGCCCTGCGTGAGCTGAACCCCGAGATGTGGTTCACCGCCGTGCGCGCCAGTGACACCGCCTTCCGTGCCGGCATGCAGCCGGTCTCGCTGAACGGCGATGGCCTGATCAAGGTCGCACCGGTGCTCCACTGGTCCTCCAAGCAGATGCACGAGTATCTGGTCGCCCACGACCTGCCCAACGAGTTCGACTACGTCGACCCGACCAAGGCGGAAGACAACCGTGAGTGTGGCCTGCACCTGGCGCATTGATCCTGTCGGCCACACGCAAAACGCCCGCCTCTCAGGAGGCGGGCGTTTTCATTTGCGCAATGGCAGGTCAGGCGAGCGGCACTCAGCCCACCGGCACTCAGCCCACCGGCACTCAGCGCACCGGCAGCTCGATATCGTGGAAGATCTCGTGCTCATGACGCGGGCCGGCGGCCAGTGCCGCCTCGACACGATCGCGTGTCAGGTGCGGCGCGAAGCGTTCGACGAATTCGAACATGTAGCTGCGCATGAAGGTGCCGCGACGAATGCCGATCTTGGTCGTCGAGCTGTCGAAGAGATGCGTCGCATCCAGCGCCACCAGGTCCTCGTCCGCCACCTCGTCCACCGCCATGTGCGCGACGATGCCGATGCCCATGCCCAGGCGCACATAGGTCTTGATGACATCGGCATCCGAGGCGGTCAGCACGACATTGGGCGCCAGGCCATGTGACTTGAAGGCATCATCCAGCTGACTGCGCCCGGTGAAGCCATAGGTGTAGGTGACCAGCGCATAGCTGGCCAGTGTCTCGAGGGTCAGCTCCTCGCCATTGGCCAGCGGGTGATCCTTCGGCACCAGCACGCAGCGATTCCAGCGGTAGCACGGCAGCAGGATGAGGTCGTTGAACAGCTCCAGCGACTCGGTGCAGATGGCGAAATCGGCCTGCCCCTCACTGACCATGTTGGCGATCTGCTTCGGGGTGCCCTGCTGCATGTGCAACGCGACATCCGGGTACTTGCGCGTGAAATCGGCGATCACCGGCGGCAGGGCATAGCGTGCCTGGGTGTGGGTGGTGGCGATCGCCAGACTGCCACGGCGATCATCGCTGTGCTCCTGCGCGACATGCTTGATGTTCTCCACCGTGCGCAGCACCTGGCTTGCCAGCTCGACGATCGACTCACCCGCCGGCGTCACCCGCGTCAGATGCTTGCCACTGCGCGCGAAGATCTCGACGCCCAGCTCATCCTCCAGCAGACGAATCTGCTTGGAGATCCCCGGCTGTGAGGTATAGAGGCTCTGAGCGGTCGCTGACACGTTCAGATTGTGTCGGGTCACTTCCCAGATGTAACGCAACTGCTGGAGTTTCATGCGACTTCACTCTCCTGAGAAGCCCCGTCGACGCGGGAGAGCGCGACAGTGGCCCGGACATGGCCGTTCACCCTGCTAAGATGATCGGGCGATAAAATCATGAACAATGATTCCTTTCGGGAATATACAGTCAAGAGTAGATTGACGGCAGTAACCTGACAAGGGGTAGACAAGGGATGGATGTCACACAGCTGCTGCTATACGTACTGGCAGGCGCCGGAGTGGGCTTTGCGGTCGGTGTCACCGGCGTGGGCGGTGGCTCACTGATGACACCGCTGCTATTGATGTTCGGCTTTCCGCCGCATGTCGCGGTCGGTACCGATCTGCTTTACGCCGCCATCACCAAGGCCGGCGGTGCCTTCGCGCACCATCGCCAGGGGCATGTGGACTGGACCATCACCCGTCGCCTGGCCCTGGGCTCCATCCCCGCCGCGCTGGTGACCATCGGCGTGCTGCATGCCTTCTTCACGGACCCCACCGCCTACGCAGGCCTGATCAAGGGCATGCTGGGCGTGATGTTGATCCTCACCGCCGGCGTGCTGCTGTTCAAGAAACGTCTGTTGGGCCTGATCAGTCCGGAAAGCTTCATCGTGCGGCATGCGGCACCGCTGACCGTGCTGTCGGGCATCGTGCTGGGCGTATGCGTCACCCTGTCCTCCGTCGGCGCCGGTGCCTTCGGGGCGGCCGTGCTGATCATGCTGTTCCCGCTTCTGAGTACCGCACGCATCGTCGGCACCGATATCGCCCACGCCGTGCCACTGACACTGGTCGCAGGCCTGGGGCATCTATGGCTGGGCAATGTCGATTTCCTGCTGCTCGGCGCATTGCTGGTCGGCTCCCTGCCTGCCATCAGCCTTGGCGCACGCCTGACGCGCCACATGCCCGGCAGCCTGTTGCAGGGGCTGCTCACCACCCTGCTGCTGGGGCTTGGCATCCGCTACGCCTTCTTCTGACCCCGCCCTTCCTTTGCTGCTGCACGCGTAATCCAGACCAATGTCGCAGCAGGCAATCGTGATTGCCTGCTGCGTGGCTATTCCCTCCAACCAATAAAACAGCTATAAAAATACCAACGATCATAACCCCGTGCTATTGAGTCGATGGACAATGCCCATTTGTCAGTGATGGAAAGTGGCGCTACCATCGGACGCAGCCTGCATGTCCGGCAATGCCGCAGACAGCGAAACGAATCCCCTGGAGAAACAAGATGTCCAATCACGTCGATGTCACCGGCGCCAACTTCGAACAGGAAGTTCTCAACGCTGAAGCCCCGGTACTGCTGAAGTTCTGGGCGCCCTGGTGTGGCCCGTGCAAGATGATGGCGCCGGTCGTCGAGGAAGTCGCCAACGAGAAGGGCGAAGGCCTGAAGATCGTCAACGTCAATGTCGATGACGCACCGGAAATCGCCGCCGAGCAAGGCGTGCGTGGCGTGCCGACCGTGATCCTGTTCAAGTCCGGCGCCAAGGTCGCCTCGCTGGTCGGTGCCCAGTCCAAGGGACAACTGAGCCAGTTCATCGAGCAGAACCTCTAAACCGGTCCGCTCGAAGGTGGCTGCCCCGGCAGTCACCAGGCACGAGATAAACACCTGAAGGCCCCGTCACGCTCAACGTGACGGGGCCTTCTGCATTCCCTTCTGCATTCAGGGGGCGCGGGCTCATCGAGCCCGCGAAGACACGCCTTGCCGACGCGCTATTCCTCCGCCATGCGTCGGCGACGTCGAATGCGTCTGGCGGAGGGTCCCAGCAGGCGTGCCGCCCAGCGCGTGCCCGGGTGCGAGTCGAAAGCGATCTTGAGCGTCATGGTGATCGGCACCGACAACAGCATCCCCACCGGGCCGAACACCCAGCCCCACACCACCAGTGACAGGAAGGCGGCCAGTGTCGACAGCCCCAGCGTCCGCCCCATCACGCGCGGCTCGATCATGTTGCCGAGAATGAAATTGATCGCCAGGTAGCAGCCGCCCAGCATCAACGCCTTGACCGCCCCACCCTCCGGCATCACCAGCGTCAGCAATACTGCCGGCACCGCGGCCAGCGCCGACCCGATGTTGGGAATGTAGTTGAGGCAGAAGGCCAGCGTGGCCCACAGGAAGGCGAACTCCACATCCAGTGCCAGACAGCTGATGCCGACCAGCGCACCGGTCACCAGACTGATCAACGTCTTGACCGCCAGATAACGTCGCAGCGTCAACGAGAACAGCGTAAAGCGGCGCAGGCTGACATGCGGGCTGCGCAGAGTGGTGATCAGCTTGTCGCGCAGCGACAGGGCTTCGTACAACAGGAAGGTGGCCGTCAGCACGATGATGACACTGGAAGACAGCAGACCGCCCAGCCCGGTGAGCAGGTTGGGCACCCATTGCGTCAGCGATGCCGGATCCACCAGCTCACTGAAGCGCGCCGGCGCGATGGAGACGCCGTGGCCTGCCAGCCATTCCAGCATGCTCTGATACTGCTCCCGCAGACTTTCCTCCAGCTTGGGCATCTCATCGCTGAACAGGGTGAAGCGTGAGACCAGCAAGGCCGCCAGCGAGGAAAACAGGATGCAGACCGTCAGGATGACGATGGGCACCCCGAAACGCTGGCCGATGCCGTGTCGGGCCAGCCAGCGCACCGGCGCATCGCAGACCGCCGCGACAAACACCGCCATCAGCAGGGGGACCACCAGGTCTGCCGCCATCTTGAGGCCACCGATGATCACCACCAGCGCGGCCATGCCGACCAACAGCGGATGGATCTCCAGTGCCTTGCGGACCTTGGGGACATGGCGAGAACGCCCGGAAAGCTCCAGCGCTTCCTGCTGACGCTCGTCTCGCGGCACCTGCATGCGTGCCACGGCCTCCTCGGCGGAAGTGCCCTCGCTGACACCGCTAGGCTCACCCACCATCATGTCATGCGCGTCGTCGCCGCCCTCACTGCTCGGCACTTCGGGCCTCGATGAGGCCTGCTCAGAGCGGGAGGACCGCCCTGACTCCTGCGCGGCCTCTTCAGGGGTATCGTTAGCCTGCATCCTGCGCCACCTATCCTGTCAGTTACTGCAAATTGAGTCCCGCATGTCATCTCCCGCGCACTGGGCGGGACAGGCTGTCACTGCGACTATCTTGGGCGTCTGACCGTCACAAGCCAAGCGCGGGACACAAAGAGAAGAGAATGTTCTGCAGACCGGCGCGACCCCGTGCATGAATGACCCGCCACAAAAAAGGGGAGACCGAAGTCTCCCCGAGAAATCCGAGTCAGAGCGCACTGACTGGAGGCACATGATTGCCTGACAAACAGACCGAATTCAGCGTGTGGACGTGAGATCAGATCTCGAACCCGCTGCCGAAGCCCTCCACCGCAGGTGCCATCAGCGTCTCGCCGCCGGCACGAATCATCGCGGCGTGCCCCTGGGTACGCGGCAGGATGCGCTGGAAGTAGAAGCGTGCGGTATCCAGCTTGGCCTGGTAGAAGGTCGCGTCTCCCGTGCCAGATGCCAGCGCTGCCCTGGCGGTCTCACCGGCACGCGCCCACAGGTAGCCCAGCGTGACGTAACCGGCATACATCAGATAATCGACACTGGCAGCACCGACCGCCTCGCGGTCCTGCATCGCCCCCATGCCGACCGCCATGGTCAGCTCACCCCATTCGCGGTTGAGCTCCGCAAGTGGCGAGGCAAATTCGCTGCCTTCGCTGGCCTGACAGAACTTGTGGATCTCCTTGGTGAAGACCTTGAGCGACTCGCCCTGGCTCATCAGGATCTTGCGTCCCAGCAGGTCCAGCGCCTGGATACCGGTGGTGCCTTCATAGAGCAGCGTGATGCGGGCATCGCGCACGAACTGCTCCATGCCCCACTCCTGGATGAAGCCGTGGCCACCGAACACCTGCACCCCATGGTTGGTCGCCTCGAAGCCGGTCTCGGTCAGGAAGGCCTTGACGATGGGCGTCAGCAGGCCCAACAGCGTGTCGGCACGAGTCTTCTCTGCGCTGTCCGGCGCATTCTCGACAAGATCATTGAGCTGGGCGGCGTACATCACCAGCATTCGTCCGCCCTCGGCGATGGCCTTCTGGGTCAGCAGCATGCGCCGTACGTCCGGGTGCACGATGATCGGGTCGGCTGCCTTCTCCGGTGCCTTGGTCCCCGAGAGAGCTCGCATCTGCAGACGGTCCCGCGCATAGCTCAGCGCATTCTGGAAGCTGGCCTCGGCCAGCGCCACGCCCTGGATGCCCACGCCAAGCCGCGCGGCATTCATCATGGTGAACATGCAGGCCAGCCCCTTGTGCGGCGGGCCGACCAAGAAACCTGTGGCGGAGTCGAAGTTCATCACGCAGGTCGCGTTGCCGTGAATGCCCATCTTGTGCTCGATGGAGCCACAGCTGACACCGTTGCGCTCTCCGGCCTCGCCACTGGCATCCGGCAGGAACTTCGGCACCACGAACAGCGAGATGCCGCGTGAGCCTTCCGGCGCGTCCGGCAACTTGGCCAGCACCAGATGCACGATGTTCTCCGAGAGATCGTGTTCACCGGCGGAGATGAAGATCTTGGTACCGCTGATGGCGTACCCCTTGCTGCCATCGGCGTCATCCAGTGGCACGGCGCGGGTCTTGATCAGCCCCAGATCCGTGCCACAGTGCGGTTCGGTCAGGCACATGGTGCCGGTCCAGCGGCCTTCGACCAGCTTGGTCAGATAGGTCTGCTTGAGCACCTCGCTGCCATGGTGCTCAAGGGCGTTCATCGCGCCATGTGACAACCCCGGATACATGCCCCACGAGAGGTTGGCGGAGGCGACCATTTCCGAGAGCATCATCGCCAGAGACGGCGGCAGGCCCTGGCCACCGTGCTCCGGTGAGGCTGCCAGACTCGGCCAACCGCCCTCGACATACTGCTGATAGGCGGCCTTGAAGCCACGCGGCGCCTTCACCTCTCCCCCCTCGAAGGTACAGCCCTCGAGATCGCCCGACTGGTTGAGCGGCGTCAGCACCTCGTTGGCAAAGCGTGCCCCTTCCTCGAGAATCGCGCTGACGATGTCATCACTGGCATCTTCGCCACCCGGCAGGCGGGCGTAATGCGCGGGGTAGTCGAGCAGCTCATTCATCACGAAGCGAATATCGCGCAAGGGCGCCTGATAGTCGGACATGCTGTACTCCTTGTGCCGTCGCGACGCGGCGGCGATGACCTGACACAGCCACTTCCGAGCATCTGAAAGCGGGAAATGGTGGCTATGCACATGAATGGGGGCGTGGCAGCGGGATCCTTTCGCGGGATCGACCCGACCACTATCAAACATTCGTTTGAAATTAGCGCCACCCCGATCGTCAGTCAAGCGATCGTTTGATCGTGGCCGTGAGACATTGGTGGCACGCGGACACAAAAAAGCCCGACCACTCATGTGGTCGAGCAATATCTCCCCCAGAGATTTCTTGCTTTCAGGTCGTCGTGCGTGATCGCGAGACGGCAGGCTCAGGCCATGCGGATGCTGCCGTCGAGACGGATCACTTCCCCATTGAGCATGCCGTTGGTGATGATGTGTTCGGCCAGGCGAGCGAATTCATCGGGCCGCCCCAGGCGCTTGGGAAACGGAACGGCCTCGCACAGCGCCTCGCGAGCAGGCTCCGGAATGCCTGCCATCATCGGTGTCTCGAACACGCCAGGGGCAATCGCCATCACGCGAATGCCGTGACGCGCCAGTTCGCGCGCCATCGGCAGGGTCATGCCTGCCACCCCGGCCTTGGAAGCACTGTAAGCACATTGCCCTATCTGACCATCGAAGGCCGCGACCGAAGCGGTATTGAGAATGATGCCGCGCTCTCCGTCTTCCCCCTCGGCCACATTGCGCGCCATGCGGGCCGCCGCGAGACGCGCCACGTTGAAGGTACCGCTCAGATTGATGGCCAGGGTCTTCTCGAACCCTTCCAGCGGCGCCGGTTCCCCCTCGCGATCCACCAGCTTGGCGACGCTCACCACGCCCGCGCAGTGGATTACGCCATGAAGGGCTCCGAAGCTCTGCTCGGCGACATCCAGCGCCGCGCTCACGCTCGCGGAATCGGTGATATCGCAATGGCAGAAGCGTGCCGACGCACCGAGTGCCACGGCATGCTCGCGTACGGCCTCGGAGATGTCAGCCAGTACGACGCGTCCACCGGCGGCCACCAGACGGTCCGCTGTGGCAGCCCCCAGGCCGGAGGCGGCACCCGTGATCAGGAAGCAGTGCTCGGCAATCTTCATGCATGACTCTCCAGATGGCACCCGGCGCATCCGCTGCCGGGTCGTTCAATGACGATCATCCTGCGGCAGCCCGCAAGGGGCGAAGCGGCAGCCGCGGGTCTCACTCCTCGCGAGCTTCGGCGCGCAGCAGGAATCGCTGGATCTTGCCCGAGGGTGTCTTGGGCAGGTGGTCCACGAAGCTGATCTCGCGGGGATAGCTGTGGCCTGATAGCCGCTGGCGTACTTCGCTGCGTATTGCCTCGGCGAGGGCTTCATCCCCGACATGTCCGTCGCGCAGCACCACGTAGGCCTTGATGATCTCGCCGCGCAGGTCATCCGGCTTACCGACCGCCGCGGATTCCGCGACGGCGGGATGGGCAAGGATGGCGTTCTCGACATCCGCCGGGCCGACCCGATAACCCGAGGTGGTGATGATGTCGTCGTCACGGCCGGCGAAGGTGAAGCGACCATCAGGCTCCGCGACGACTACATCCCCGGTCAGGTAATAGCCTTCGACACAGGGCTGTTTCTCCTGCCAGGTATAGCCGGAGAAGAAATAGGCGGGGGAATTGGCGATATCCACCGCCAGCACGCCCGGTTCACCGGGCGCAAGCTCCCGATATTCGGCGTCCAGCACGGCCAGGCGATAGCCGGGCAAGGGAAAGCCGACGCTGCCGATGACCACCTCATGCGCCAGAGCATGATGATTGCAGCAGACCATGCCGACTTCGGTCTGACCGTAGTGATCCATCACCGTGCAGCCAAGCTCACGGGAGACCCAGCCCACCACCTCGGTATTGAGCGGCTCGCCGGCCGAGCTCGCCACGCGCAGCGTCAGGCGCTCGAAGGCCCCCTCCCCGAGCCCGGAGGCCTTGAGCATCCGATAGGCCGTGGGCGCCGCCGCGAAGTTGTCGATGGCGTGGCGCTGCAGGAAGTCCAGCCCGCCCTGCGCGCTGAAGGGAGCTTGCATGAAGTAGGTGGTGGCACCCAGCAACAGAGGTGCCGTGATCCCGTAGTAAAGCCCGTAGGCCCAGCCGGGGTCGGCCATGTTCCAGAAGCGCTCGCCGGGGCGCAGATCCACTGCCAGCCGCTGATAGAGCCAGAAGGCCGGCAGCGCATTCAGTGCCACCGCCACCCCCTTGGGCTTGCCGACCGTGCCGGAGGTGAACATCTGCAGGAAGGGCGCATCACTCGGCAATTGTACGGGCGGTTGCGCCAGGGGCTCGCTTTGCATCAGGGCCTGCCAGTCCAGATCCCCCTCATCCAGTGCCTCCCCCTCCCCGCGCACGCAGATGATCGGTGGATGGCTCGCAAGCGCCCTGAACTTGGCACGCTGACCGGACTCGGTAATCACGACACTGGTCTCGGCGCGCGACAGACGGTAGGCGAGCGCATCCGTTCCGAAGGCCGTGAACAGCGGCTGATAGATGGCGCCCAATCGCCAGGTGGCGGCCAGCGCGATCAGAAGCTCAGGCGTACGCGACAGCATGCAGGCCACGCGCTCGCCGGGTCCGACGCCCTGCGCAGCCAGCGCCGTGGCCATCCGAGCACTCTCGAGATCCAGTTCGGCGTAGCTGAGCGTGCGTACCTTGCCATGCTCATCCTCGTGGACCAGAGCGATGCGCTCGCCCTGCCCGGCGCGCAGGTGCCGACCGATGCAGGCGTCAAAGGCATTGCCCATGTGCCCTTGCCCGGAGGACGTCAGGAGTTCATCGCGCAACGCGTCGATGTCGAAATGTTCCAGATACTCGCTCAGCGTCTGGCTGGCAGCCGGTTGCATGGCGGATGAATTCGCAGGTTCGTCAGATGTAGCGACATATGCAGCAGAGGCGGCGCGTGACGTGCGGTTTGTTGTTGTATCGCTTGGCGTCATGGCGTGACTGGCTCCTGAGTGGCGCTCCGGGGCGGATCGAGATGGCTGGGCGTCAGTCATCTACAGTTAACGTAAACGTCAAGTTAGCGACAAGCCTGTCGTGCGGCAAGCATTGTGGCGCTCGACTGGCCGAAAGTTGCAGACGCCGTGTAACGGACGCTGTGTAGCAGACGCCGGGTAACGGACGCTCGCTCAGGGAAGACGACACAGGCTGTCGACCAGCGCCTCGGCCAGCTCATCCGGGGAACGCTCACCCTCGGGACGGTACCAGCGTACGCTCCAGTTGAGCGCCCCCAGCATGAACTGGCGCAGAAGCAGAGCGTCTCCCTTGAGCAGTCCCGCGGCGACGGCCGCCTCGATGGCGTCGCGCCACAGGGCTTCATACTCGTCACGCAGATGCACGAGATGCTCCCGCGAGGCTTGCTCGAGGCGACGCCATTCGTAGAGCGCCACGACATGCGCATTGCGGTCCGTCAGCAGGGTTTCCAGATGCGCCCGCGCCAATGCCAGCAAGCGCTCTCGCGCCTGCTGATGCCGTGATGCGGGGGCTGAGCCGGCTTCCAGCCGCGCGAGATGCTCACGCGCGATGGCCAGTGCGCTGAACATGCCCTCCTCGATCACCGCGCACAGGATTTCCTGCTTGTCAGCGAAGTGATGGAACAGGCTGCCGGACTTGATGCCCATTTCCTGGGCCAACATGCGAACGGTGGTGCGATCGAAGCCCTCCTCCACGAACAGACGGGCAGCGATACGGACCAGCTCCTTGCGACGGGGTGAGGCGGTGGCTACATTCATCGTATAACTAGCGCTTGCTTGGTTTATGGGATTGAATGGATCAAAGCACAGCCACGCAGTGATCACAACGCCGAACGCCACAGGTGATCTTCCAATAACAAGACACTGGAGACCGTCATGACGACCGCTTCCCGCACCACGCCAAGCCCCACCACCGCCGCTGACGACATCGTGATCCTGTCCGGGGCGCGCACGCCGATGGGCGGATTGCAGGGCTCGCTTTCCAGCCTCAGCGCACCGCAGCTCGCCGCCGTGGCCATCAAGGCCGCCATCGAACGCTCAGGCCTGACACCCGCCGATATCGATGAGGGCATCTTCGGCTGCGTACTGCCGGCAGGCGTCAAGCAAGGCCCGGCACGTCAGGCCATGCGCCAGGCCGGAGTCCCGGACAACATCGGCGCGACCACCATCAACAAGCTGTGCGGTTCCGGCATGAAAGCTACCATGCTCGCGCACGACCTGATCCGTGCCGGCACCAACCGCATCATGCTGGCGGGTGGCATGGAATCGATGTCCAATGCCCCGCACCTGCTCACCCAGGCACGCGGCGGCTATCGCCTCGGACATGGAGAACTGAAGGACCACATGTTCTTCGATGGCCTGGAAGACGCCGAGACCGGCAAGCTGATGGGCGTGTTCGCCCAGGAAGTGGCCGATGCGCGTGGCTACGATCGTCAGCGCATGGATGACTTCGCCATCGAATCACTCAAGCGCGCCATGGCCGCCACCGAGGCCGGCGACATCGCCCCGGAAATCGCGCCGGTGACGGTCAAGAGTCGCAAGGGCGAGAGTCTCGTCGAGCAGGATGAACAACCCTTCCAGGCCAACCTCGACAAGATTCCCACGCTGCGTCCGGTATTTGCCAAGGACGGCACCATCACTGCCGCCAATGCCAGCTCCATCTCTGACGGTGCCTCGGCCCTGGTGCTGACCCGACGTGATGAGGCCGAGCGTCGTGGCCTGGCCGTCAAGGCCCGTATCCTCGGTCACAGCACCCACTCCCAGCACCCCAGCGAATTCACGCTGGCCCCCATCGGGGCCATCGATTCGCTGATGAAGCGACTGGAGTGGACCACCGAGGATGTCGATCTGTTCGAGATCAACGAGGCCTTCGCCGTGGTGACACTGCTGGCGATGGATGCCCACGACATCCCGCACGACAAGGTCAATGTCTTCGGGGGAGCCTGCGCCCAGGGTCACCCGGTGGGCTCCACCGGATCACGCATCATCGTCACCCTGATCAATGCGCTGGAACGGCGCGGCAAGAAGCGCGGCATCGCGGCACTGTGCATCGGCGGCGGTGAGGCCACCGCGATCGCCGTCGAGCTGGAAGGCTGAGCCGGGAACGGGGGCTGAGCCAACCTCGCGTTCCAGCACGTCTGACATGACAAGCGCCAGACACGACAGAAGGCCCGGATCCATGATCCGGGCCTTCTGCCATCTTCGGGAACCATTCGCGCCGAGATGGCGCCAGTCCTCAGCCGTAGCGACCGGTGATGTAGTCCTCGGCCTTCTTGGTGTGCGGATTGGAGAACATCGTCTTGGTGTCGTTGTACTCGATCAGCTCGCCCATGTGGAAGAAGGCGGTGTAATCGGCGACACGCGCCGCCTGCTGCATGTTGTGGGTCACGGTCACGATGGAGAACTGGGTCTTCAGCTTGTCCATCAGGTCTTCGATTGTCGCGGTGGAAATCGGGTCCAGCGCCGAGGTCGGCTCATCCATCAGGATGACGTCCGGCTTGACCGCGATCGCACGCGCGATGCACAGGCGCTGCTGCTGACCACCGGACAGCGAGGTACCCGGCTGATCCAGAATGTCCTTCACCTCTTCCCACAGGCCGGCATCACGCAGCGCGCTCTCGACCAGATCGTCCTTGTCGGCACGACGGCTGACCAGATCATGCATGGTCGGCGCATAGGCGATGTTGTCATAGATGGACTTGGGGAACGGGTTCGGCTTCTGGAACACCATGCCGACACGGCGACGCAATGCCACTTCATCCATGTTGCGGGCATTGACGTCACGCCCGTCCATCTCGACCAGACCCTCGATGCGCACGCTGCGGATCAGGTCATTCATGCGATTCAGGCAGCGCAGGAAGGTCGACTTGCCGCACCCGGACGGCCCGATCAACGCGGTGACATTCTTCTGGAAGATGTCGATGTTGATGTTCTTCAGCGCCTGCTTCTCGCCGTACCACAGGTTGAGGTCTTCCACACGGATGGCCAGCTCATGATTGGCCTCTTCGTTGGTCACGATCGGTGTGCCGGGGCGTGCCATGGCGACAGGCTTGGCGGGGGTGGCGACGGTGCTGTTCATGTCTCGTATTCCTTGTTCAGTCGTGGGTCTGGTCATGTCGTGCGTCCCGCCTCGGCGGGACGTGATCCACCGACCTACCAGCGACGCTCGAATTTCTTGCGCAGCATGACGGCTGCGGCGTTGAGGAAGATCAGCACTGACAGCAGCACCAGGATGCCCGCCGCAGTCCGCTCGACGTAGGCCTGTTCCGGCTCACCTGCCCAGGTGAAGATCTGGGCCGGCAGCACGGTGGCCGCCTGGGTGATGGAGGTCGGTGCATCCGGAATGAAGGCCACCATGCCGACGATGATCAAGGGAGCGGTTTCCCCCATCGCCTGCGCCAGACCGATGATGGAACCCGTCAGGATACCCGGCAATGACAGCGGCAGAACGTGATCCCGCACGACCTGCCAGCGCGAGCAGCCAACGCCGAAGGCTGCCTGACGAATGGTGTCCGGCACGCTGCGCAACGCGGAGCGGGTGGTGATGATGATCACCGGCAGCGTCATCAGCCCCAGCGTCAGACCACCGACCAGCGGGGACGAGCGCGGCATGCCGAAGAAGTTGATGAAGATCGCCAGGCCCAGCAGACCGAACAGGATCGACGGCACCGCCGCCAGATTGTTGATGTTGATCTCGATCGCCTGGGTGAGGCGATTGTCCGGCGCGAACTCCTCCAGGTAGACCGCGGTCAGCACGCCGACCGGGAAGGCGAAGGCCAGAGTGACCAGCAACGTCAGGATCGTGCCCATCGCCGCCGACCAGATACCGGCATATTCCGGCATCTTGGAATCACCGGTGGTGAAGAAGTTGATGTTGAACTTGAGCTCGGCCGTGCCGTTCTCGACCATGCGATCCAGTACGGCGATCTGCTTGGGCTTGAGATGCGCCTTATGGCCCTTGAGGTACTGATCCACCCGGTCGTCCGCGATCACCCAGGTCTCGAGGGTCTGGCCCAGCAGCTCCGGGTTGGCCTTCATCTCGCGTGGCAGCTGACGCAGCCAGCCGCGGCTGACCAGCTCACGCACATCCTCTTCCACCGCCGCGAGCGGAATCTCGCGTGACTGCTCGCTGTAGGTGACCGGTACCTTGAGCTCCGCCTGCTGGAAGGCCGGATAGCCGCGCATCAGCATGTCGCCGATGAACACCACCAGGAAGGTTGCCGCCAGGGCCAGCGCCGCCATGGACATGTACTTCAGGCGCTGAGTGCGGCGATGACGGCCCTTGAGCTGGGCCGAGATATCGTCGAAGGAATGGCTCATGTCTTGTCTCGGCCTCACAGATTGTTGGCGCTGTACTTCTCACGGAAGCGGCGGATGAGAACCACCGAGACCATGTTCAGCAGCAAGGTGACGACGAACAGCACCAGACCCAGCGCGAAGGCGGACAATGTCTCGGCACTCGCGAATTCCTGGTCTCCCGTCAGCGCGGCAACGATACGCACCGTCACGGTGGTCATGTCTTCCAGCGGATTGGCGGTCAGATTCGGACGCATGCCCGCCGCCATCACCACGATCATCGTCTCGCCCAGCGCACGCGACACGGCCAGCAGTGACGCCGAGATGATGCCCGGCAGCGCGGCCGGCAGGATGACATTGCGGATGGTCTCGCCCTGGGTCATGCCCAGCGCCAGAGACCCCTGACGCATGGTGTCCGGCACGGAGGTGATGACGTCATCCGACAGTGAGGAGATGAAGGGAATGATCATGATGCCCATGACCAGTCCCGGCGCCAGAGCATTGTTGTAGGACGCCTCGATACCCAGCGGCGAGAAGATGTCGACGATCAGCGGTGCCACGGTGATGGCGGCGAAGAAGCCATAGACGACGGTCGGGATGCCGGCGAGCACTTCCAGCACCGGCTTGGCCACGGTTCGCACGCGCTCCGGGGCGAATTCCGACATGTAGACCGCTGCCAGCAGGCCGATGGGAATGGCCACCAGCATGGCGATCAGGGTGATCATGAAGGTACCGGCGAACAGCGGAACCGCCCCGAAGTTGGCGGTGCTCTCGACGCCCTCGCCACGGCCGGCTGCCAGCTGGAAGCTGTTGCCCGGGTCCCAGGTGGTGCCGGTGATGAAGGTCCAGAAGCTTTCCATCTGGAAGAAGCGGATGGCTTCGAAGATGATGGAAGCCAGAATGCCGAACGTCGTGACGATGGAGATCATCGCCGCCCCGATCAGCACATAACGAATCAATGTCTCGATCGCATTGCGCGCGTGAAAATCAGGCTTCACCAGCGCCAGACCGATGAGCATGCCGACACCTGCGACGACGAGGCTGGCAGCCAGCAGCTCGGCGCCCTCGATGGATACCCCGGCCGTGGCGATCGCCAGTACGGCGGCCAGTCCGACCAGCAGTGCCGGGCCGGCACAGGAGATGGCGGTGAACCAACCGTATTGATCCGGCTGGGCGTACATCTCTGCCCCGCTGGCACGCACCTTCTGCGCCTTGCCTCGGCCGACGAAGAAGGCAATCAGGCCAGACAGCGCCACGATGCCAATGAAGAAGAGAAAGATCTGCTGAGTCTGCATCTTTCGAGTCCCGGAGTCGCGTTATCCGCAAAGTGAAGGCAACTTGCCTGTCCGATATCCCTGCGGACCGTCATGCAAACGGGCCGGCTGCCAATGGCAACCGGCCGCGTCGTGGGTCAGCTGCGTCAGTTACTTCTTTAGGTCAGCCAGGGTCAGCTTGGTGCGGTTCTTCACCTGCTCACGCAGGGCTTCACGCTCCTCCTTGGGCAAGGGAATCAGGCCGATGCCCTTCAGGTAGCCCAGCTCACCGATCATCTTCTCGCTCATGAACAGGTCGTTGTAGGCCTGCTGCGCCGGCACGTCATCCTTGTGCTGGTTCTTCACGTAGTAGAACAGCGAGCGGGACACCGGGTACTCACCGGAGGAGATGGCATCGGCTTCCGGCAGGACGCCATCGATGGAGGCACCGACGACCTTGTCGGCGTTCTCTTCCAGGAAGGAGTAGCCGAAGATACCGAAGGCATCGGTGTTCTCGACCAGTTTCTGGATGATCAGGTTGTCGTTCTCACCCGCCGCGATGTAGTGGCCGTCCTGACGGATGTTGGTGTAACCCTCACCGCCGTAGCCTTCCATCTCTTCGGTGGAGACTTCCATCACCAGCTCTTCGAAGGCATCACGCGTACCGGAAGTGGAAGGCGGACCATAGACGGTGATCTTGCGATCCGGCAGGGAGGAATCGATCTCGGACCACTTGGTGTAGGGGTTGTCGACCAGCTTGCCATCGACCGGCACCTGAGCGGCGACCGCCAGGGTGATCTGCTCACGCGTCAGGTTGATGTCGCCATCACCGACCGCCTGAGCGAAGGCGATGCCATCGAAGCCGATCATCGCTTCGGTGATGTCGGTCACGCCATTCTCTTCGCAGCGCTCGAACTCGGACGTCTTCATGCGGCGGGAAGCGTTGGTGATGTCCGGCGTGCTGTCCCCGACCCCTTCACAGAACAGCTTCATGCCGCCACCGGAACCGGTGGACTCGATGACCGGCGTCGGGAAGTCGCTGGTGGCACCCAGCTCTTCCGCCACATAGCTGGAGAACGGATAGACCGTGGAAGAGCCGACGATGCGCAGCTGTTCACGGGCTTCTGCTGCACCGACGGATGCGGCGAGAACAGCGACTGCGAGACCTGACTTGAGGAACGCCTTCATGCCTGAAACTCCTTGCGAAAAGAATGAGCCTTGAGGTTGGCTTCTTGTCTACGAGGAGCACTTTGCCAAGCATTCATGACAACCGTGTGACAGTCATCGCGAGTCGCCGTGTGATCAATGACCCTCAGTCCGAGGGGGCGGCATGACGCGCCAGGGCGCGACGCCCCGCCAGCACGCGCAGCAGGATATTGCTGACCAGCGCCGTGCCCAGCATGCCGAGGATCATCGGCCACAGGCTGTCCATCGCCAGCCCTGCGATCAGCATGCCGATCAAGGCACCACTGGCGAATTGCAGGCTGCCGATCAGGGCATTGGCGGTGGCGCTGATACGGGGGAAGTACTCGAGCGCGGAAGAAATCGCATTGGGAGCGACCATGCCGTTGGCCCCGACGAAGAGCATCAACAAGGGTGCCATCAGCGCCAGATGATCCAGCCCCAGCGCCAATGCCAGCACCAGCAGACAGGCCGCGAGCAGCTGGATACCGATCCCGATGCGCAGCAGCCGTGGAGGCGACATGCGTGACAGCAGGCGCACGTTGAGGCGATTGGCGGTGAACATGAACAGGATGTTGGCCCCGAACAGCGCCGGGTACCAGGAGGCGGTGACACCGAAGTGCTCCATGTAGACATACGGGGAGGCGGTGATGAAGGCGAACATGCCACCGAAGCCCATCGCCTGGGTAATGGCATAGCCCATCGCCGGGCCATGGCGCATCACGCTGACGTAATCGCGAGCGACCTGCGCGATGCTGGCCGGAGGCTCATCCGCTTCGCGATGGCGGCGTGTCTCCGGCAGCCGGAAAGGCAGCACGACCAGCAGGAAGGCGGCATAGGCGGCCAGGAAGGCGAAGATCAGCCACCAGCCCGCCAAGCCCAGCAGCAGACTGCCGATCGCCGGGGCGATCAGCGGTGCCAGCATCATGATCACCGCGACGGTCGAGAGCACCTTGGCCGCCTCGCGCCCGCTGAAGCAGTCACGCACGATCGCCGAGGAATTCACCACCGAGGCCCCGCCGCCCAGCGCCTGCACGAATCGCAACGCATAGAGGCCTTCGAGACTGTCGACCTGGGTGATCGCCAGACTCGCCAGCAGGAAGACGAAGATCCCGGAGAGCAACACCGGCTTGCGGCCGATGCGGTCCGACAGCGGCCCGAAGATCAACTGCCCCAGCGAGAAGCCGAGCAGGAAGATCGACAGCGACAGCTCCGTATGATGGACGCTGGTGTCGAGCGCTTCCGCCATGGCCGGCAATGCCGGCAGATAGGCATCGATGGCCAAGGGGGCCAGTGCGGTGTTGGCAGCGACCAGCAAGGCCAGCTGACGGGTTTGACGCTTGTCCACATCCCCTCCCGAGAGTTTCACGATAACGGCGCGATCATGCGCCTGCTGAAGAATCCTTCACGATGCGGCACGTCATGGACCCAGGTGCCGGCCCGCTCACCGGCTCCCTCACCTTCCTTGGGTCCCCGACACCTCGGTGCCAGCCTGTCGCAGGCATGAGCGGACACGTCTGCCGGTAGACCGCGACAGTGGGCGCGCCGCCATACAATTGATACAGTTGAGGTAACGAACGTGAAGAAGTTGTCACATCCATGTGATCATGTTCACACCGACAGCGACGACATCCCCGCGGTACGGCCGATGGAGTATCATCGTCGAGGCTCTGGCCATGTCGTTCCCGCTTCGTAGCCCAGACCTTCACGTCTTACCTTTTCATGAAGGTCGTCATCGGACGACCCGCGCTCAGTACAGGAAACTCTTGCATGGCACAGGACAAGCTCTCCCAACTCAAGGACATGACCACCGTTGTCGCCGACACCGGTGACCTCGAGGCGATTCGTCGCTTCGCGCCCACAGATGCTACCACCAACCCGTCGCTGATCCTGCAGGCCGCCCAGGACCCGTCGCGTCGCGAGCGCCTGACCGAGGTCGCGCGCAAGGCCACCGACATCGACGATGCCGTGGACGCCGTGGCCGTGGATATCGGCACCGAGATCGCCGGTCTGGTACCGGGCTATGTCTCCACCGAAGTCAGCGCCCGCCTGTCCTTCGATGCCGACGAGACCATCCGTCGCGCGCATCGCATCATCGAGCGCTACGCCGCCAATGGCGTCGGTCAGGAGCGCATCCTGATCAAGACCGCCTCCACCTGGGAAGGCATTCGCGCCGCTGAGAAGCTCGAGCGTGAAGGCATCCGTACCAACCTGACGCTGCTGTTCAGCTTCGCCCAGGCCCAGGCCTGCGCCGATGCCGGCGTGACGCTGATATCGCCCTTCGTCGGCCGTATCCTCGACTGGCACAAGGCCAACCAGCCGGATGCCGATTTCAGCGGCGACAACGACCCGGGCGTGAAGTCCGTCAAGGCCATCTACGAGCACTACAAGGGTCACGGCTACAAGACCATCGTGATGGGCGCCAGCTTCCGCAACACCGGGGAAATCGAAGCCCTGGCCGGTTGCGACCGCCTGACCATCTCTCCGGCGCTGCTGGGTGAGCTGGCCGAAAGCACGGGCCCGCTGGCGCGTCGCCTGCAGGCCGCCGATGCCGAGCGCAACGTGCCGGAAGTGCTGACCGAGTCCAACTTCCGCTGGGACATGAACGAAGATGCCATGGCCACCGAGAAGCTGGGCGAAGGCATCCGCAAGTTCATGGCGGATCAGCGCAAGCTCGAGTCACTGCTGGCCGAACTACGCAGCCACTGAGCATGACGTCGAGAACACGCCCTTGTCGAGCAAGGGCGTGTTTCTGGCGCAGCAACGAAGAGCGCCTGCCGTGAATCACGGCAGGCGCTCTTGCGTTCAGGCGATACCCCGCATCGTCAATGCGGCTGGCGCTGCTCCTCGCTTTCCAGAAGCTCGATCAAGGGCTGGAACTGCAGGCGATTGTGGCCATTGAGACACATCAACAGACGATGCGCCTCGAGAATACGCCCGCGCAGTGCCTGCTCCTGACTCGCCGAGGCCTCTGCCCCACCCTCGACCGGCACCTCCGCCGTGGCGTCATCACAGCCCGAGCTGTCCAGCTCGGCCTGCTCCGCCTCCGCCAGCTGACTGGCATCCACGACACTGGCCACCTCATCGAACCCCATGACCTTGAGCATGGTCATCACATCAGGGTGAGCCGCTACCACCTGGGCCGGCAGGATCAGACGATCCCGCACGGCCAGTGCCAGCTTGGCCAGAAAGCCCAGTGCAGTGGAGTCAATGTTGGTGGCTTCGCGCAGATCGATGATCACGCTTTCCAGACCATCGACCGCTGCCACGCGTTGAACCTGCTGGTCCAGCGTGGCACACAGTGTCAGGCGTACGTCACCCGACAGCTTGAGCACGAACAGGCCGTCATCGAACACGGCCTGGATACGTCCTTCATCCATCATGGAATCCTGTCAGCGTCATCAGGGTAAGGTCATCCGGCAGCTCACCATCCAGTGCCAGACCGCGGCGCAATCCCTGCACATCCTCACTGCTCAGTATCCGTTGATGCAGTGCTTGAGTTCGTTCCTCCAGCGCCTCGCCCGGCAGGCACTCCAGCACACCATCACTGGCCAGCCACAGGCGGAAACGCGCGGGAAGCGCCACACGATACGCCGGATAGCGGGTGCCTGGGAAGAGGCCTACCGGGCGCCCGCTGCCTTCCAGTACCTGAATCCCACCCTCCGGAGTCACCAGGACCGGCATCGGCAGCTGGGCCCCCAGGGTGTAATGCAGCGTGGCCGCTTCACGGTCAATCACGCCGCACAGCACGGTCGCGTGCTTGCCGATGCCACTGTCCAGCAGCTCACGGTTGAGCAACGCCAGCCATTCAGGACCGAAGGTTTCCGGCGTATGTTCCTCCCAGTGGCGAATCGCACGCGCGAACAATAGCTTGAGCAGCACCGTCACGAAGGCCGAAGACGCCCCATGCCCGGAGACATCGGCGAAATAGAACAGACTGAAACGCTCATCGATCGCCTGATACTCGAGAAAATCTCCCGACAGATACAACGAGGGCGACAGGCAATAGTCATAGCGGATGCCATTGATTCTCTGCCCACTTTCCGGCAACAAGCGTTGCTGGATCTGCCCACCGGCCAGCTGGTCCTGACGCAGCATCGCCAGATGCGTCTCGAGATGCTCATTGAGCTCCTCGAGGCGCGCGCGGGCCTTGGCGTGTTCATGCGCGAGCTGGTGATGCTCCGCCGCCCGCTTGAGCAGACTGCGCAACACCGAGCCATGCTCACGCGGGGCGATCAGATAATCCACCAGCCCCGCCTCCACCGCGGGCAACAGGCATTCATCGCCACGACTCTCGGCCACGACCACCGTGGGCAGGCACTCGGCGAGACGCGCCCACTCCTGACTGGCCACGGCCTCGACATGCGCCACCACCACCGCGACCCCACTGGGCAGCGTTGCAATGCTGTCACAGGCCGCCACTGCACAACGCTCATCCGTCAACAGCGTCGCCAGCGCATCACGCCGCGAACCGACCAGATCGATCAGACCGATCAACAGACGCTTGCCTTGCTCATCCGCCATGCCAACCTCTCATGCCCGTCCCGTGCCGCAATCCACTGCCAGACCCTGGCGCCTCGCCATCGCGCTATCCGCGTGCCTCGACGTGCCGCCAGGACACTCGGCAGCCCTTACTGGCTGTCATCTTCCGGTGCAAAGGCACCATCGAGATCCGCATCATCGAAACTGTCGCTGGCGAAGGGATCATCCCCGAGCTTGCCATCGTTGATCTCGAAGTTGCGACGCTGCAGATAGGCATCGCGGATGAAGCTGTAGCGATCTCCCTGAATCAACTTCTCCTGCTCGAGCAGACCGGCACGGGTATCGACGAGATCCAGTGCTTTCAGGCCATAGCGCACCTTGTCTTCCTCGAGGTAGTTGATCGGATCATTGAAGTAATCCACCGGCATGCCGGCAGTGTCACGCAGCGTGCTCGGACCGAACAGCGGCAACATGAGGTAAGGCCCCTGGCCGGCGCCCCACACGGCAAGTGTTTGACCGAAATCTTCCTCGTCGACCGTCCAGCCAAGCTCGCTGGCCGGATCGAACAGCCCGCCGATACCGACGGTGGAATTGAGCAGCAGGCGCCCCGTGGAAATCCCGGCATTCGCCCACTTCCACTGCAGCACCGAGTTGAACATGGTGCGCACTTCCCCGAGGTTGGAGAAGAAGTTGCCCACGCCATCCTGAACCAGCTCCGGCGTCACGTAATCGTAGCCCTGAGCCACCGGCTTGAGCGCATAGCGATCCAGGGTGTCATTGAAGGTGTAGACGTTGCGGTTGAAGCCCTCCCACGGGTCCTGGGGATTCGGCTCGCTGTCACCTGTACTGGCACAACCGGCCAGCAGAGACATGGCCAGCAGTGCCGGCAGGGAAGTCTTGATCATGTGCATCGCATCACCTGTAAGTCTGTTGGAATCCTGCAGCGGTCCTTGCCACATCCATGGCTGTCAGGTCCGGTCTTCTTTATACGTTCCGCTCACGCCAGGAGCCAGTGCGCCATCCGCTCAAGCACGCCATCAGCGCGTATCATCCACAGCGTTTCAGCAGCACGCTTCCCGCACTGTAGCCGGCGCCGAAGGAGCAAAGCACACCCAGGCTGCCAGCGGACAGATCCGCATGATGCAGATGGAAGGCGATCACCGACCCCGCCGAGCTGGTATTGGCGTAGCGGTCGAGAATGATCGGCGCTTCCTCGCTCGACGGGTCACGTCCCAGCACACGACGAGCGATCATGTCGTTCATGTGGCGATTGGCCTGGTGCAGCCACATGCGATCAAGATCACCGCCATCGGCCTCGATCTCGCCCAGATGCGTGGTGATCAGCTCGGCCACCATCGGGCAGACTTCGCGGAAGACGCGCCGACCTTCCTGGATGAACAGCTTGTCATCGGCCTGTTCACGGTGCGTGGCGCTGTCCAGCGTCGTGGCAGATGCCACATCATCCTCAAGCACCGCGGTGCGATTGAGGAAGCCGAAATTGTTGCGTATCGCGTTGGAGAAACGGGTCACCAGTCGCGTACCGAGCACCTCGAAGCCATCGGTGCGCGTGGCGACATCCGCCGCTTCCAGCACCACGGCCGTGCAGGCATCGCCGAAGATGAAGTGACTGTCACGATCACGGAAATTCAGATGCGCACTACAGATCTCGGGATTGACCATCAACACCCGCTGCGCGCTGCCACTGCGGATGGCGTTGGCTGCGGTCTCGATCCCGAAGGTGGCGGAGCTGCACGCCACGTTCATGTCGAAGGCATAGCCACCGGCCTCTAGCGCCGCCTGCAGCTCCACCGCCACGGCCGGATAGGGGCGCTCGAGATTGGAGCAGGCCACGATGACCAGATCAAGTTCCTCGGCCTTCACGCCCGCCGCGGCCAGCGCCTCACGCGCGGCCGCCACGCCCATCTCGCACTGCACCGAGGGTTGATCATTGTCGCGCGCGGGCAGCCGCGGGCGCATGCGCTCAGGGTCGAGAATGCCCTCGGCATCCAGCACGTAGCGGCTGTGGATACCCGAGGCCTTGACGATGAATTCAGCGCTGGACTCGGTACGCGGCTCGCGCTCGCCCCGAGCGATGGCCTCGGCATTGGCGGCGTTGTCCGCCGCCACCCAGGCATTGAAGGAGGCGACCAGCGCCTCGTTGCTGACGGCATGTTCCGGCGTGTAGAGGCCGGTGCCGGTGATCAGCACGCGGTGATTGCCAGTGGCGTCCAGCTGGCGCTCCGCCGTGGTGGCGCGAGGGTCGGCAGCGTGCTGATTGTCGTTGTTGGGCATGCATCCACTCCTGACAGTGGCCTCTCGTCGGAGACCACCGATTGATCGGGTGACGTCGCGGCTGACATCCCATGCGGCGGATGCCGAGCCTCCAGGTCCGCGCCGGCAGCGAGACAGCGTCACCCCCTTGTCTTCAGTGTACGCTGTCTCGCGCCAGGCGGACGCCTGAACCTGGCATCCGTCCCATGATAACAGCCGTCTCTTAAACAGCTTTCTCTGTATGCAGCTTGAGCCATACGCGAGCATCACGCCTCCACGCAGCAGTCACGCAAGCGGATGGCGGCTCGACTCAGCGCCGCGCCATCAATTCCTGCCAGCGCTTCTCCAGCCGCTTGGGGGAGACGGTCTCCAGCGTGCCGAGCTGCTGAGCGAACAATGAGACGCGCAGCTCCTGCAGCCACCAGCCGAACTCCTCCAGCTCCGCATCGGGCAGGCCCTGCTCGCGGGCCTTGCTCAGGCGGGCATCAAGGCGTGTCTCGAAGCTCTTGACCGCCTCCATGTCACGTTGATCACGCATGCGCTCACGCGGGGCCTTGTCGAGACGGATCAGCATCGCCTCCACATAGCGTGGCAGCTGATGCAGCCAGGCACCCGCCTCCTGGAGGAAGCCCGGGTGCACCAGGCGGGCCTGCTGGGCCTTGAGGTCTGCCACCACCAGCGCCATCGAGAAGTCGATCTTGCCCTTGAGGCGCTTGGAAAGCTCCAGATGCTGCGTGAGCGCAGCCTCCAACGGCTTGATCAGTGCTTCGGCGTGGGGCACCAGCTCGGCCCGCTTGTCATCCAGACGCGCCTGCAACTCACCGCGCGAACGCGGCAGCGGCTCGACGGCCATCACCTGCTCGAAGACGCTGTAGAGGAAGTCATCCGCCAGCTGGCGACGCGTGCCGACCTTGGCGAACAGCAGCGCGCAGCGCTCCAGTGCCTTGAACTCCCGGTCCAGATAGCGCACCTGGTCCGGCAGGCGCGCCATCGCCAGACGCGTGATGCCATCACGATGCGCGGCGGCGGCCTTGGCCGGATGATCGAACAGCTCCACGCTCAGCTGCTGCTCGCTTGAGGCGGCAGCATTCGCGGGCGAGTGACTTGACGGTGCACTGTTTCTGCCGGTCTTGCGTGCCAGCTTGCGTTCCTTGGCACTCATGCCGCCCTCGGCGGGCACCGACGGCTTCACCACCAGCGCCGGATAGGCCTCGACCCGAATGCCTGCCTGGGTGGTGCTGTGGGAGGTCGCGATCGGCGCCTCCGGCAGGTCTTCCAGCACTTCACTGTCGGCATCGCGGCTGCGACTGGCCATGGCGCGTGCCGCGGCGGCCGCCGAGTCCTTGAAACGCGCCTCGAGCACTTCAAGATCACGCCCCTCCCCCAGCACCTTGCCGTCCTGATCGACGATGCGCAGGTTCATGTTCAGGTGCGGCTCCAGCGTCTCCGGCGCCCAGGCATCCGACGGCAGGCGCAGGCCAGTCTTGACGCGCATGAACTCGGCCAGCGCGTCGGTCAACGGCACGTCATCCGGGGTCAACGCCTCAAGCGCGGCATCGACCCAGTTGGGAATCGGCACCACCTGCTTGCGATACTGCTTGGGCAGCGATTTCATCAGGCCGATGGCCTTGTCCCGCAGCAGCCCCGGCACCAGCCATTCGATGCGATAGCGCGGCAGCTGGGAGAGCATCGCCGCCGGGACCGTCATGGTCACGCCGTCATCCACCGCGCCGGGCGCGAAGTGATAGCTCAGCGGGTAGGCGACGCCATTGTGATGCAGCTGCTCGGGATAGCGTGCAGCGGTGACTTCCTCGGCATCGCGCGCCATCAGGTCATCGAGATCCAGATGCAGGACATTCGGATTGTCGCGCTCGGCATCCTTGCGCCACTTGTCGAAGCCGCGCCCGTTGTAGATGCCTTCCGGAATCCGCTCGGCATAGAAGGCGAACAGCGTCTCCTCATCGACGAGAATGTCACGCCGGCGCGCACGATCCTCAAGCTCCCCGACTTCCTCCATCAGGCCACGATTGTGGGCGAAGAATGGCGCGCGGGTCTGGAATTCACCCTCGACCAGCGCCCGGCGGATGAACAGCTCGCGGGATTCCTGTGGCGCCAGCGGGCCGTAATGCACCTTGCGCGCGGTGACGATGGGCAGGCCGAACAGCGTGACCTGCTCACTGGCGACCACCTGGGCACGCTTCATCTCCCAGTGCGGCTCGCTGTAGCTGCGCTTGACCAGATGCTCGGCCAGCGGCTCGACCCACTCGGGCTTGATCGCCGCGACCTGTCGCGCGTATAGCCTGGTGGTCTCGACCATCTCGGCCGCCATCACCCACTTGGGCGACTTCTTGGCCACACCGGAGCCCGGGTGCACGAAGAAGCGCCGGTTGCGCGCCCCGAGATACTCGCGATTTTCCTGCTTGAGGCCGAGATTGGAGAGCAGCCCGGTCAACAGCGCACGATGCAGGGCTTCATGATCAATAGCCACCGACGGACGACGGCCCTGGCCCGGAGACGCCAGCACCCGCGCGGTGACCTCGGCCTGTGCCTCGGCGTCACGCGCATGCTGGCTGCTGGTCATCTCCAGCCCGAGATCCCGCGTCAGCTGCTTGAGCTGACGGAAGGTGTCATGCCACTCGCGCAGACGCAGATAGTTGAGGAAGCGCGCCTTGCACCAGCGACGCAGCGGGTTGGCACCCAAGGCGTCACGCGCCAGCTCGAAGCCTTCCCACAGATTCAGCCAGCTGACGAAATCGGAGCTGTCATCGCCCCACTCGTGGTGAATCTGATCCGCCTGCTGGCGCTTGTCGGCGGGACGCTCGCGCGGGTCCTGGATCGACAGTGCACTGACGATGATCAGCACTTCACGCAGACAGCCGCGCGAGGCGCCTTCCAGCACCATGCGCGCCAGACGCGGGTCGATGGGCAGACGTGCCAGGGTGCGACCATCACGACTCAGGCGGTTGTGCTCATCCACCGCCCCCAGTTCGCGCAGCAGGCGGAAACCATCGGTGACGAAGCGCGAATCCGGCGCATCGACGAAGGGAAACTTCTCGATGTCGCCCAGCTTGAGCGACAGCATCGACAGAATGACCGAGGCCAGATTGGTGCGCTGAATTTCCGGCTCGGTGTATTCCGGGCGCGCGAGGAAATCCTCCTCGCTGTAGAGACGGATACACAGGCCTTCGGCGATACGCCCGCAGCGGCCCTTGCGCTGATTGGCGCTGGCCTGACTGATCGGTTCCACCGGCAGTCGCTGGATCTTGGAGCGATAGCTGTAACGACTGATGCGCACCAGCCCCGGGTCGATCACGTAGCGGATGCCCGGCACGGTCAGCGAGGTCTCGGCGACGTTGGTGGCCAGCACGATGCGCCGGCCACGATGCGGCTGGAAGACGCGATTCTGCTCTTCGTTCGAGAGCCGCGCGTACAGCGGCAATACCTCGGTATCGCGCAGCTGGGCGCGACGCAGGGTATCCGCGGTGGCGCGGATCTCGCGCTCGCCGGGCAGGAAGATCAGCACGTCACGCGGGCCCTGCATCCAGCCCTTCTCGCGCTCGATCAGCGACAGCTCCTCCACCGCGCGCAGGATGCCTTCCTGCAGGCTGAGGTCTTCCTCATCCTCGGCATCGCGCACCAGCGGCAGGTACTGGGTCTCGACCGGGAAGTTGCGCCCGCTGACCGAGACGATGGGTGCCGGCGTGCCATCCTGGGCCGCGAAGTGCTGACTGAAGCGCTCCACGTCGATGGTCGCCGAGGTGATGATGATCTTGAGATCCGGACGGCGCGCGGTGAGGCGCTTGAGATAGCCGAGCAGGAAGTCGATGTTCAGACTGCGCTCGTGGGCCTCATCGATGATGATCGCCTCGTAGCGGCTCAGGTCCGGATCATGCTGGGTTTCCGCCAGCAGGATACCGTCGGTCATCAGCTTGATCAGCGTCGAGGGGCCGGTGGTGTCGTTGAAGCGCACCTGATAGCCGACTGTCTCGCCGAGGGTCGTCTCGAGTTCCTCGGCCAGACGCGCCGCCACCGAGCGCGCCGCCAGACGGCGTGGCTGGGTGTGGCCGATCAGACCATTGCGCCCCAGCCCCATCTCCAGACACAGCTTGGGCAGCTGGGTGGTCTTGCCCGAGCCGGTCTCACCGGCGACCACCACGATCTGATGCTCGGCGAGCGCGGCGAGGATGTCCTCGCGACGTTCCACCACCGGCAGTTCCGGCGGATAGTTGAGTGCGGCCGGTGTCTGCCAGCGCGCCAGCGCCGTCTCGCGCGCGGCACGCTGGGCGATGCTCGCCTCGAGGCGGCTCTCGATATCGTTGATGGCACGATCGACCGGCTTGCCTTCCTTGAGACGCCGACGCAGGCCAGCCAGGCGCTTGCCCAGCTCGCGCTGATCACGGCTCAGGGCGCGTTCGAGGCGAGCCGCAAGGGCTTCAAGACGCGCATGTTCGGACGGTGCGGTAGCGGTGTCGCTCAAGGACTGCCTCTTCTCAACCAGCGACCACACGCCACGCGCGCAGCCGGATACTCTCGGGAACTCAGCCTCTCGCCCGACTGCACAGGGCAGCGAGCCACGAGACCTGAATGACGAAACGGCCCGCCAACGAGTGACGGGCCGTCCATTGTAGCCCCGCGCGTAGCCACGCCCAACCTTGGTGGCCGCCCGCTCATGCCGGCGGTCCGTCTCAACGCCGGGATTCAGGTCTCGCGCACCGGGGTATTGCCTCCTTCGTCGTCGCTGTCACGCAGTTCACGGCGCAGCACCTTGCCCACGTTGGTCTTGGGCAGCTCATCGCGGAATTCGACGAAACGCGGCACCTTGTAGCCGGTCAGCTGCTCCTTGCACCAGCTGCGCAGGCTGTCGCGATCCAGATCCGGGTTGCTGGACACGACAAACAGCTTGATCGCCTCACCGCTCTGCTCGTCCGGCACACCGACCGCCGCGGCCTCGACGATATCCGGATGCCCGCTGACCACGTCCTCGATCTCGTTGGGGAAGACGTTGAACCCGGAGACGATGATCATGTCCTTCTTGCGATCGACGATGCGCACGAAGCCATCCGGCTGGATGACCGCGATATCGCCCGTGCGGATGAAGCCCTCGTCATCCATCGCCTCACGCGTGGCGTCATCACGCTGCCAATAGCCCTTCATCACCTGGGGACCGCGCACGCACAGCTCGCCCGGCGCGTCACGCCCCAGCGTCACGCCCTCGGCATCCACCACCTTGAGTTCGGTGCCGGGCACCGGCTTGCCGATGGTCCCCAGCTGCAGCTCACGCGGGGGGTTGAAGCTGACGATGGGCGAGGTCTCGGTCATGCCGTAGCCCTCGGCGATCGGGCAGCCGGTGACGGCTTCCCAGCGTTCAGCCGCGCTGCGCGTCAGGGCCATGCCGCCGGAGATGGTCAGCTTGAGGCTCGAGAAGTCCAGCGCCTTAAAATCATCGCGCTGGCACAGCGCCGAGAACAGCGTATTGAGGCCGACGAAGGCGGTGAACGGTGTCCTGGCCAGCGTCTTGATGAAGCCATCGATGTCACGGGGATTGGTGATCAGCACGCTGTGGTTGCCGCTCTCCATGCTGTAGAGGCAATTCACCGTGAAGGTATAGATGTGATAGACCGGCAGCGGCGCGATCAGCACCTCCTGGCCTTCATTGAGCACATCACTGATCACACCGCGCGCCTGCAGCATGTTGGCTACCAGATTGCGGTGCGTCAGCATGGTGCCCTTGGCGACCCCGGTGGTCCCGCCGGTGTACTGGAGTGCCGCGATGTCGTCAGCCTCTCGCGTTACACGCGTGTGCGAGAGCCCCGCGCCGCGCTTGAGCACGCTGCGCAGCGAGTGGGCGTCGGGCAGATGGTACTTCGGCACCATCTTCTTGACGTAGCGTACGGCCAGGTTGATCAACGGGCGCTTGGGGAAATCATGCAGGTCACCGATCTCGGTGATGATGACCTCCTCGATGGACGTGCGCTTGAGCACCTTCTCGAGCTTGTCTGCCATGTTGGCCAGAATCACGATGGCGCGTGCGCCGGAGTCATGGAACTGGTGCTGCATCTCACGCTCGGTGTAGAGCGGGTTGGTGTTGACCACCACCAGACCGGCGCGCAGCGCCCCGAACACGGCCACCGGGAACTGCAGCAGGTTCGGCAGCTGGATGGCGATGCGATCCCCGGGCTCAAGGCCGGTCTCATGCTCAAGCCAGGCGGCGAAGTCGCGCGACAGGCGATCCACATCGGCGTAACTCAGCGTCTTGTCCATGCAGCTGAAGGCCGGACGCTCGGCATAGTTGGCGCAGCTGGCCTCGAAGACCTCCAGAATCGAGGGGTACTCCTCGAGACCGGACAACGGCTCACCGCTGAGAATCAGGGAATCGGCGGCCTCTGCCGAGCCTGACTGGTGCGGATCATGGGCTGCCGCAGGGGCGGCAGGATTGGCATCACGCATGGCACTTGGCTCCATGGCATCGTTCGTCTGGTGCATTCCCCGAGAGGCGGTGGAGACCGCTGGCGGCTGCTTGACGACAGCCCTCGCGAGTGATCGCAACACTTGTTGTTATCGGGACGTGGTGTCCGCAGCTGGACGGACACACAGGAAATGACGGGGGATGCCGAGATGGCACACCACCCCACCCTCTCATGCTGTCAGGCTACCTTAACCAGCCGCCTCGAGATTGTAAAACGATCGATTGAAACCATCGTTCACATTGCGGAAATCGACTGCTGTCGGCCATGACGGCATGCATCACATGGGGCCCTGACGACGCTGACATGTCGTTATGCTCTCAAGGCCTTTGAATCGCGACGCGCTACCTCTTACTCTGAAGCCCATCCACACAGAACGCCAGTGGCAGCCGCATGCCCGGCGTCTGTTTCTCGTCATTCATGTCACTGTTCATCGATCAGAGAGATTTCCCCATGGCAAAGATCTACCAGGACAACTCACAGGCCATCGGCAATACACCGCTGGTCAAGATCAACCGCCTCAGCCGCCACCCGCGCCTGTACGCCAAGGTGGAAGCCCGCAACCCGGCCTTCTCCGTCAAATGCCGGATCGGTGCCAGCATGGTGTGGGATGCGGAAGCGCGCGGTGAGCTCAAGCCGGGCATGGAGATCGTCGAGCCGACCTCCGGCAATACCGGTATCGCGCTGGCCTTCGTCGGTGCGGCGCGTGGCTACCCCGTCACCCTGACCATGCCGTCCTCCATGAGCATGGAGCGCCGCAAGGTGCTGAAGTCACTGGGTGCCAATCTGGTGCTGACCGACCCCGCCAAGGGCATGCAGGGCGCCATCGACAAGGCCTGCGAACTCAAGAAGGCCGAGCCGGAGCGCTACTTCCTGCCGCAGCAGTTCTCCAATCCGGCCAACCCGCGCATCCATGAGGAAACCACCGGCCCTGAGCTCTGGGATGCGCTGGATGGCGACATGGACGTGCTGGTCGCGGGGGTCGGCACCGGCGGTACCATCAGCGGTATCGCACGCTACTTCAAGACGGTGCGTGGCCAGACGCTGGAAGCCGTGGCGGTAGAGCCGGCGGAATCGGCCATCATTGCCCAGCGCCTCAAGGGCGAGCCCATCACCCCGGCACCACACAAGATCCAGGGGATCGGTGCCAACTTCATCCCCGATAACCTGGATCTGACGCTGATCGACCGCGTCGAGTCGGTGGTCAGCGAAGACGCCATGGCCATGGCACGTCGCATCATGCAGGAAGAAGGCATCATGTGCGGCATCTCCTGTGGTGCGGCGATGACCGCGGCACTGCGCCTGGCCGAAGACCCGGCCTACGCCGACAAGTCCATCGTCGTCATCCTGCCGGACAGTGGCGAACGCTACCTGTCCTCGCCGATGTTCGCCGGCATGTTCGATGATGTCGAAGGCTGAATCTGATGCCTGCCGCTGACCGCAAACGTCAGTGAAGACCGGGAAGCCAGACACACGAAGGGCCGCGATTGCGGCCCTTCGTGTGTCTGGCGATCGAACGACTTTTCTAGCGCTCAGGCATCAGCAACTCAGGTCCGAGGCCAGCCAGTCCGGCTTGCGACGCGCGGTGGCGGTGCGATCGACCGCCCCGCTCTCGGCCTGCCCCTGCTCTTCCTGACTCAGCGGCAACTCACCGCCAAGACTGGCGACCAGCTCACCTTCCCGAAACACGACCAGCTGCCCGGGCAGCAGCCGCTGCCATTGCTCGTTGTCGGTCAGCGGGTCGGTGGCGATCACCGACACCACATCCGCATCGGTGGTGTGCTGCTGGAAGTCGACGCTCATCTCGAAATCGGTGAGGCTCGCCTGCCCGAAGGGCGCTCGGCGCGTGATGTGCGCAAGCTTGGTGGAGCAGTAGGCGTAGAGATGCACGCCATCGGAGAGCAGCAGATTGAAGACCCCCAGCGCGCGCAGACGCTCGCATTGGGCATGCAGGTGACGCCACAGGTCCTCACAGCGAGAGGGCGGTTCCGGGAAGGCACGGCGGATCTCGCCGAGCAGGAAACAGGCAGCGTGCTCGCTGTCCGTGCTGCCCACGGGGCGATAGTACGGCAAGGGAAGCGTCTGCCAGTCCGCCAGCTGCCCATTGTGGGCATAGCACCACTGGCGCCCCCACAGCTCCCGCGTGAACGGGTGGGTATTGGCCAACGTCACCTGGCCGACATTGGCCTGGCGGATATGACTGATCACCATCTGTGACTTGATGGGATAGTCGAGAATCATCCGCGCGATGGGCGAATCCACTGAAGGGTGCGGGTCACGGAATTCGCGATAGCCACCCTCTTCATAGAAGGCGATACCCCAGCCATCGCGGTGCGGGCCGGTGCCACCCCCGCGTTGCAGAAAGCCCGCGAAGCTGAAGCAGATATCGGTCGGAACATTGGCACTCATGCCAAGCAGCTCACACATGGGGTTCCTCCCGTCGGGTCGGTTTGCGTGTCATGCGGCGCACCAGCAGGATCAGCATCAGCAGGCCGAATGCGCCGGCCACGGCATAGGCGATCATGCGGCTCCGGGCAGAGCCGGCTTCCTGGCGCGCGAAGTCGGAAGCGCCCTCGAACCACTGGCCGATCAACGCCGGTACCTTGTCGATGGGCAGACGGCCCTTCATCAACAGGGCGTTGAGGTCTTCCGGCGCATCTTCCCCGGCCTGATCCAGCCCCTCGATCTCACCGAAGCGCTCCCCTTCGATGGGCGTGCGATCCAGATTGGCCGCCCGACGCGCCGCGTCCGCATTGAGGGTATAGGGCGCGAGGTCCAGCACCGGCGGAGCTCCGTCGAGCGCGAGACGCGCGCTGATCTGCACATCCGCCTGGACGTCCGAGTCCAGGGGCGGCAGGTCGATGCGCCATTGCCGCTCGCCATCCTCCGCCACGCTCAGGGCCTCCCCATGCAGCGTCGCGACCAGACGCGTGTTGGCGGTATTGAGCAGCGGATGACGCGCACTGACTTCCAGCGCGTCAGGCGACTTGCCGGTACGCGGGTCAGCGCCGACGGGCTCGACCAGCAGCGGGTCCACCACGCTGGTACGCTGACTGAGCTGGCGCGCGAAGGAGGCATTGTCGCGATAGCCCATCACGGTCAGGGTCAGGCGGGCGCCACCGAGCTGGTCGGGGGCCGGCATGTCGACATGGAAGTCGGCGCCGTCACGCTCAAGGCCTCGCTGCTGCGCGGTGGTGACATCCTCCGCCGCGCCTTCTCCCTCCTGCACATCCTGCTCCGGCACCAGACGTGCATTGCCATCCAGCGTCGCCAGGAAGTCCTCATCATTGACGGCGCGCGCGCCATCGACCAGCGATGCGGTCAGCGAGTAGTCGAAACCCCGATAGAGCGTGGCAGGCAGGGGCCGTGAGACCAATGCCAGTTCCGAGACGATCGTGATGCGGCTATCGGCCCCCACCTCACCCTCGAGCTGCCACTTGCCGGTCTGGGGATCCGTCACGGTGATCAGGTCATAACGCGGCTGGTGCTCCCAGCGCACCCCTTCCGGCAGTGACGCCTGGTCGGCGAGACGGTAACGCTGGCCCTGCGGCGAAATCAGCACCGGCGAGCGATCATCGGGGCCGTGGAAGACCAGGGCGGTGAATTCCTGCACGCTGTCATCGATCACGAAGCGCTTGTCGTTCAGCGGTACCTGCTCACCGGGCACGATGCGATCCAGCGCCGCGAGGAAGGCACGCAACAGGTCTTCCGGGCTCTCGGCGACCGTCGCCAGGCCGCCGGTACCGTCCGCGATCTGCTGAAGCAGATCCACATCGGCATTGCGCGACAGCGCCACCGTATGCACCGTGATGTCGTGGGCGGCAAGCTGCGGCGTCAGCTCATCCGTGATGCGCTGACGCGAGGCGCTGTCCGCGGCGGCCTTGCGGGTGCTCGGCTCACGCAGGTCGACCATGCCATCGGAGAGCAGGATGATCTGACGCGGTGCATCACCACCCACGCCGGCATCATTTCCCTGAGCAGCGGCGCGCAGGCCCGCCTCCAGATCCGTGTACTGCTCGTAGTCGTCGAGACGGCTCTCGAGTCCGCGGGCAGACCGCTTCCAGCCGGCATCCACCGCCCCCAGCGCCAGCAGTGACTGCACCTGCTCACCGAAGCCCCATACCCCGGCATGCGAGCGCTCCGGCAACAGCGTCACCAGCAGATCCAGCGCACTGGCGCGCAGATTGGCCGGGTCGTTGTGCTTCATGCTGCCCGAGACATCGATGGCCATGCGCAGATCCGGTGTCTTGCCCGGCGCTGTCGCCTCGCTGGGCGACACTTCGCTGGGTGACACCTCGCTGGGCGACACCTCGCTGGGCGACACCTCGCCGGGCGACATCTCTGCGCCTTCCTGTCTCCCGCTCGCTGAAGCCGCGACCTTGGGGGCAGAGGCTGACTCTTCGGCCCATGCCGCGGTGGCCCCCAGCCCTGAGAAAGCGCTCAGCAGCGAGATGGTCAGACCGGCCAGCCCCCGGCGCCACGCGCGGGGATCTGACGGGCGCCGGCGGGCGCGCCGAACGACGGGACGAGCGAGGGACGAGGCATTCACATCACGAGCCATTGCAGATCCTTGTTCCACCCATGGGCAAGCCCGGGCAGCGTTGATCAGAGAGAAGGTTCCTGACGATCCCGCGCGGCGCGCGAGCGTGTGGCGCCACCGGCGGACGTGTCACGACGCTCGGCACGCAGGCCCTCTCCGTGCAGGTCGTCGTTCTCTTCTTCGTCGGCACTTGACGCGCGACGCTGACGCGAGCGGGCCATTTCACGCCGACGCTGCTCACGGCCACGTCCCAGCCACCAGATGCCGAGACCGGCCGCGACGCCCGCTCCGATGCCCAGTACCAGCATGGCGAAGGCCGAGGCCATGCCGCTGCCATCCTTCTGGATCAGACTCACCGCGAAGGCCACGATGGCTGGCGCCGTACCACCATAGGAATCTTCCGGCACGCTGGCCGTCACGTGGAAACCGGTCGGCACCGCGATCATGCCGGCCACCGCTCCCACCACGATCCAGCGTATGAAGCGCGGCAAGGCGCGAACCGCCAGATACCCGGTCACCAAGACCACTGCCGCCAGGCCAAGATAGATCAGCCACATCTGCGGCAGAGAATCCGAAATCAACATGCCCTTCACTCCTGTCAGAACTTCCTGGCGAGACCTGTGTCAGGTCTTCGATATAAGGCCAGCCATCACATCCTCCCCACTCAGGGGGGCCGCTCACCGCATGACGTCAGACACGGCTCATCGCCAACCAGGGACGCGACATGCCGCTCGCGGCAAGGGCTTGCGAACGCTGTGGGACAGGCTCAATGTTACACTCCAAGCCCGCCCGACACACTCGGGCACACGACATTCAAGAGGTAGCCATGTCCGACAGCCCCGTCCAGCGTCATTATCGTGCCGAAGACCCCCACTGGCACTGGCTTGAAGCGCGCGACACACCAGAGGTAAAGGCCTTTCTCGAGGCTGCCAATGCCGAGAGCGATACCTGGTTCACGCCACTCGAGTCACTGACTGACGCCCTCTACACCGGACATCTGGCCCGTCGCGAACTCGCCGTTTCCAGTCTGCCGGAAGCCCTCGACCATCACGTCTACTGGAGCGAGACCGCCGCTGACGCGGAGTATCCCGTCTGGTGGCGCCATCCGTTGGAGGCGGACCCCACGGATCGCTCGCGCCATGAATGTCTGCTGGACCTGCAGGCCCTGTCGCGCCATCACGATTTCGTCGAACTGGGCGACATGGCCATTTCGCCCGATGAGCAACGACTGGCATGGACTCTGGACACCAGCGGCGACGAGGTGTTCAGCCTGCGGCTTGCAACACTGAGCGCGGCTGACCGCGACGCGCGCACGCCAGTGCGTGGCGAGTCCCGGCCTGGCGAGGCCCAGCCTGGCCGGGCCCGGCCTGCAGGGCAGGACGATGAATGTCTGCTGGAGGATATCGGGCCGGACCTGGTGTGGGCCGAGGACGGTCAGCACCTGCTGTTCACGCGCTATGACAGCACCCAGCGCCCCTTCGAGATCTGGTGTCTGGACATCGAGAGCCGTGCCGAGACGCTGCTCTACCGTGAGGAAGACAGCGAATTCTGGGTCGGCATGGGCAAGACCCGTTCACGGGACTGGCTGGTACTGGAAACCGCGTCCAAGGACACCAGTGAATCCTGGCTGCTGCCGGCCGCGGCACCACTGGGCGAGATGACGCTGGTGCGCGCACGCGAGACCGGCGTCGAATATGGCATCGATCACCGCCCCGGCCACTTCTATGTGCTGCACAACAAGGAGGCGCCGCATTTCCAGCTGGATATCGCCGCCGAGCATGCCCCCGGCGACTGGCAGCCGCTGATCACCACTCGCGACGACGTGACGCTGGAAGGCGTGGAGGCGTTTTCCTGGGGCCTGATGGTCGATGAACGCGATCACCGTCAGGCCCAGGCCTGGCTGCGCGTGATCGAATTCGAGGACACGGCGCCTACGCAAACGATCTGCCGCGACGAACGCCTGGCGATGCCGGAGCAACCGCTGAGCCAGGGGCTGGGCGACTGCCCGCACTTCGACGCTCGCCGCCTGCGCATCCGTGAGGAAAGCTTCACCACGCCGCCGAGCTGGATCGAGCTGGATCTTGACACGGGTGAGCGCACCTTGCTCAAGCGCCAGACCGTGCATGGCGATCTCGCGCCAGAGCAGTTGATCAGCCGTCGTCTGTGGGCCACCTCCGACGATGGCGAGCAGGTGCCCGTCTCGGTGGTGATGCGCCGTGGCCTGTGTGATGGCGAGGGTATCCCCCACGCCCCGCTGCCGGTACTGCTCTATGGCTATGGTGCCTACGGCGAGACACTGGACCCCTGGTTCTCCATCGCGCGGCTGGAGCTTCTCAGCCGTGGTGTTGCCTTTGCCGTCGCCCACGTGCGCGGCGGTGGGGATCGTGGCGAGCCCTGGTATCTGGCCGGCAAGCTGGAGCACAAGGAAAACAGCTTCAATGACTTCCTCGCCGCACGGGATGCGCTGGTCGAGCAAGGCGTCGGGGCCGCGGAGCGCATTGCCGCCTACGGTGCCAGCGCCGGTGGCCTGCTGGTCGGAGCCAGCCTCAACAAGCGCCCCGAGGCCTTCTGCGCCGCGGTGCTCGATGTGCCCTTCGTGGACGTGCTGCGCACCATGGAAAATCCGGAGCTGCCGCTGACCACCGCGGAATACACCGAATGGGGCAACCCGCACGAGAGCGAGGCGCGGCGTCGCATCCGCGCCTATTCCCCGCTGGACAACCTGAGCGCCGCACCCTACCCGCCGCTGTTCCTGCAGGGCAGCTGGCACGATACCCGCGTGCCCTATTGGGAACCGGCCAAGCTGTATGCCCGCCTGCGCCAGATGGACTGCACGCCGCATCCGGTGCTGCTGCGCACCGACATGAGTTCCGGTCATGGCGGTGCCTCGGGACGCTTCAAGGCCTGGCGTGACAACGCCCGGCAGGATGCCTTCCTGCTGTGGGCACTGGGCGTGTGTGAGAAAGCAGGCAGCGAAACGACCGCCCGCAGCAACGGCTGACGCTCGCACGGCGCTCTGCGACTCACCTACGACAAGGCCCCCGCCGGGTAACCGGCGGGGGCCTTGAGGTTTTCGTCAGCTCAAAGGGTCACGACTGACCTGACGAAGGGTGCAACATGACTGACTCAGCGCGGATCGAGTCTGGCCAGCTTGGTCGCGACACGCTCGCCGTAGTCGGAATCCGCCTGGCGGAAGTGCGCGATCATCTTGTCCTGCACGACGTGGCTGACACCCACCATGGTGCCGGCGATGACGTCCGTGATGCGCGACTTCTGACCTTCATCGAACAGGCGGTAGAGATTGCCGGCCTGGCTGTAGTTGTCCTCATCGCTGTTGTCGTGATAGCCCATCCAGGCGTTCTGCTCCAGCGGCATCGGCGGCTCGGCGACAGTGGCGTCCGGCACCGGGGCGCCCTGCTCGGCACGCTCGTTGGGGTAGAAGTTGGTGCGCGAGTACTGGCCACCTTCCTTCGTCTCTCCCGGCACGCCCTGGCCGACCTGGCCGCCCAGCGGACCGCCACCGTGACCGGTGACCGGGCACATGCCCGCCATCACGCCATCACGCTGGTAGTGGTTGACCGGGCAGACCGGACGGTTGACCGGCAGCTGCTCGGCGTTGGCACCGACGCGATAGCGGTGTGCATCGGCGTAGGCCCACAGACGTGCCTGCAGCACGCGGTCCGGGGAGGCGCCGATACCCGGCACGAAGTTGGACGGTGAGAAGACGGACTGCTCGACCTCCGCGAAGTAGTTCTCCGGGTTGCGATTGAGTTCCATCTTGCCGACTTCCATCAGCGGGAAGTCACCGTGCGGCCACACCTTGGTCAGATCGAAGGGGTTGATGTGGTAGTCGCGCGCCTGCTGCTCAGTCATCACCTGGAGGTTGACGGTCCAGCTCGGACGCTCGCCACGCTCGAGGCGGGTGAACATGTCGTGCTGGTGGAAGTCCGGTGCGACCTGTGCCGCTTCGTCATCGGTCAGTGTCTCGTGGCCCTGGTCGGTCTTGAAGTGCCACTTGACCCAGACACGCTCGCCCTTGTCGTTCCACAGGCTCAGCGTATGCGAGCTGTAGCCGTTCATGGTGGTCAACGACTTCGGGATACCGCGGTCGGACATCAGGATGGTGACCTGATGCAGCGCCTGCGGATGGTTGGCCCAGAACTCCCAGCGGTTCTGCCAGTCGACCATGTTGGTGCGCGGGTCTTTCTTCTGGGTGTGGATGAAGTCAGGGAACTTGGATGGCTCGCGGATGAAGAACACCGGCGTGTTGTTGCCGACCATGTCCCAGTTGCCTTCCTCGGTGTAGAACTTCAGGGAGAAGCCGCGCACGTCACGAGTGTTGTCGCCGCTGTCCTGACCACCGGCCACGGTGGAGAAACGTGCCAGCATCGGGGTCTGCTTGCCGACGCCCTGCAGGAAGCGGGCAATGGTCAGGTCAGACAGGTCACGGGTCAGGGTGAAGGTGCCGTAGGCGGCAACGCCGCGGGCGTGGACGACACGCTCCGGAATGCGCTCACGGTTGAAGTGCGCCAGCTTCTCGAAAAGACGCCAGTTGTCGAAGGTCAGTGAGCCATTCGGGCCCGCTGTCTGGCTGATGTCATCGTGAGGCACCGGGGCGCCGTTACCAGTGGTATAGCGTGGAGTCTGGGACATGTTGACGTTCTCCTGTCAGGTAGAAAAAAGCGCTATCAAACTCGACTGGCAAGGCCAGATGCTGCTGATGTCACATTTTCATGCGCTGCTTGATGTGAAAGCCTGCAGCCCATTGTCGAATCGGGTCGGGGCCGATGCCTGCCCGGCATGTGCTGGCTTGTGGCCCCTTGATGCCTGCTTACCTTACGCACCTGGTGCTTCTAGCGATAATCAATTACCAGCATGCCTTCGATAATCAGCCCCTATCACCGAGCCTATCAGCCACTCTCAGCGGCGTGAACCGCAGGACGGCACTCAATTCAACGGCATCACCAACCTTGTTTACACCTTTCACCGCCACCCCATCTTCACGTCCACAAATGACTGCATCATGACCATGAAAAAGCCCCCTGACCTTCAAAGGTCAGGGGGCTTGGTGGGTCACATCATGCCTTTTGGGGCGTCAGCGCCTCATGCTGGCATCTGATTGGCACGCGCATCACGCGACCACACACGGTGAGCCATCAGGGCATCACGCAGTGGCAGGCTGGCGGCGAGCACATCATCCACCAGGATGACGCCCTCCTCGACCGGCACGCGCGCGGCGGCCAGCAATTCCTTGCCTTCACTGATCGCCACGATGGGCTTGAGGTGCTTGTAAGCCTCCTGCACGTAGTAGAGGCCGAGCCCTGATGCGGCCAGCGCCTTGACGCTACCCTCGCCACCGGCCACGACCACGCCATCCACCGCCACGGACGGCAGACCATTGAGCATCGCGTCCGGCGCCAGCATGCTGCCATCGCTGGCCTTGATCGGTGCCATGCTCGGCGCAATCAGCAGCCCTTCGGCACCTTCATCGCTGAGCTGCTTCTGGATGGAGCGCACATCTTCCATCGTCACGCCATCGGCCGCCAGAATCGCCACCTTGCGGGTCGCGATGCTGTCGGGCATGCGCGCCATCAGGCTCAGCGCCGGGTCGCTCTCGATCTGACTGGTGCCCAGCTCCCCTTTCGGCGCCGGCTGGGTGGTGGGCGCCTCGATACCGTGGTTCTCACCGACACGACGCGCCAGCTCCAGATCGATGTTGGGCAGGATCTCGGTGATCACCCGCTCTCGGATCCACGGGCGTTCGACCTTGGAGAGCTCGAAGGTGTAGGCCGCGATGATGTGCTCCTTCTCCACCTCGGTCTGGCTGTTCCAGAACAGGGTGGCCTGGGAGTAGTGATCCCCGAAGGAGGCACTGCGCGCACGCACCTTGTGCGCCTCGATGCGCTCATGATGTGGCTCGTAGCCGCCATGTTCATCCGCAGGCGGCGTCTCGGAGGGCCAGCCACCATCGATGGAGTTCGGCTCGTAGGACGCCTGCCCGGTGTTGATGGTCTGACGATGCTGGGCATCGCGCTGGTTGTTGTGGAACGGACACACCGGCTGATTGATGGGGATCTCGTGGAAGTTCGGTCCACCAAGACGCAGCATCTGGGTATCCAGATAGGAGAACAGACGCCCCTGCAGCAGCGGGTCATTGGAGAAGTCGATACCCGGCACGATGTTGGCCGGATTGAAGGCCACCTGCTCGGTCTCGGCGAAGTAGTTGTCCGGATTGCGATCCAGCACCATCTTGCCGATCGGCACCACCGGCACCAGCGATTCGGGGATCAGCTTGGTCGGGTCGAGGATATCGAAATCGAAGCTGTGTTCATCCTTCTCTTCCACCACCTGGATGCCCAGTTCCCACTCCAGCGGCGCACCGTTCTTGATGTCATCCCACATCATGCGGCGATTGAAGTCCGGGTCACGTCCCCACAGCTTCTGGGCTTCATCCCAGATCAGCGAGCAGGTACCCGCCACCGGCTTCCAGTGGAACTTGACGAAGCGCGACACGCCTTCACGGTCGATCAGACGGAAGGTATGCACGCCGAAGCCTTCCATGTTGCGGTAATGGCGCGGGAAGGCACGATCCGACATGGTCCACAGCACGGTGTGGGTGGTTTCCGGCATCAGCGACACGAAATCCCAGAAGGTGTCGTGAGCCGACTGCCCCTGGGGAATCTCATTGTGCGGCTCCGGTTTCACCGCGTGCACGAAGTCCGGAAACTTCATGGCATCCTGGATGAAGAACACCGGGATGTCGTTGCCGACCAGATCCCAGTTGCCTTCATCGGTATAGAACTTGGTCGCGAAGCCGCGCACGTCACGGACGGTGTCATTGGAGCCGCGCGAGCCCTGTACGGTGGAAAAACGCACGAACACCGGTGTCTTCTTCGACGGATCACGGAACACGCCGGCCTTGGAGTACCTGGCGGCATTGTCGTACGCCTGAAAATACCCGTGCGCGGCCGCGCCACGCGCGTGGACGATACGCTCCGGAATACGCTCGTTGTCGAAGTGGTTCATCTTCTCGCGGAAGATGAAATCTTCCATCAGGGTCGGACCGCGTTCCCCCGCCTTCAGCGAGTTGTGGTTGTCCGCGATGCGCAATCCCTGGTTGGTACGCAGGTCATGCCCCTCGGCATCCGCGCGATAGGTCTCCAGCGCCTCGTCCTTGGCCTTGCCATCCCCGGCATTGGGCTGGGTGTCATGTGGCCCGTTGCGATTGGGATGGGTATAGGGATTCTCCGCGTCTGCCGAGCGGTTCTGGCCCTCGTGGTACGGGCACTTGGCGCTGTCGGCATTTGACTGGGGGGAGGATGCTGAATCGTGCTCATTGCTCGCCATGCTCAAACGCTCCTGTTTTCGCTAGATCTGCAACGCGCCATCCGGGATGGCGTCGAAGTTGATTCGGCCTTGCGATGTCCTGTCAGGCTGCCTTGCCACGGTCACGAGGACCGTCTGGCTGTCAGGGGCAACCGATGACAGGCGACTTCCATGCGGCGGGTGTCTCGAATGAATCCCTTAGGACACCCACGTGGGACTTGATGCACCTGCGACCTGAACTGTTGTGGAACGCCTGACGATGTTCGCCGGCGCCGCGTCGTCAGGCCTTGGACTTGACCTTCGAGACGATCCACAGCAATACCACCGCCCCTACGATCGAGACGACCAGCGAGCCGATGATGCCGGTGGAGGCCAGCCCCAGCAGCTTGAAGATGACGCTGCCCAGCAGGCCACCGACCACACCGACGACGATGTTGCCGAGAATGCCGAAGCTGCCGCCACGCATGATGTTGCCTGCGATCCAGCCAGCCAGACCACCGATGATCAATCCAAGAATGATACCCATCTGCTGTCTCCTTTCTTGCGGATGAAGTGGCGCTGTGCGCCCGATGAACATGTCTTGGAGACGATCTCGCGAAATTAAAAGGGTCAGATTTCCCGATCGTCAGAACGAGGAACCGGGCTGGCGAAGAAATGCCTCCTCCTGTGGCGTGGAAACACGGCCGAGAATCGCGTTGCGGTGCGGGTAACGGCCGAATCTACGCACGATGTCCGCATGCCGTCGCTCGAAGCGCAGCGTGTCCTCGAGCCCTGGGCGTGCAAACAGCGCTTCAGCGTGTTCATGGACACGCAACGACTCGCTGTGCATCCACGGCATGATGACGAAGGGTTGCCAGGCCAGCGGGAGGCGTTCGAGATCCCCCAGCGCCACGGCCTGCTGGGAGAGCGCGAGTGCCAGGCTGTCGCCACTGAAGGCACGCGGGGTATCGCGATGGATATTGCGCGCGAACTGGTCCAGCACCAGGATTTCCGCCAGCCGACCACCGGGAGTGGTGCGCCACTCCCACAGTTCACAGACCAGTGCCTGCTCGAGAAGCTCCGCGAACCGTTCACGCAGCTGAGCATCGAGGGCCTCGCTCTTGCGAAACCAGTCCTTGGGCGTCAGTCGAGTGAACCAATGTTCGAGCACCGGCCGTGCCTGGGGATGGCTATCCGCGATCAGCCTGTCGGCATCCGATGGCGCGGGGGTGGACGATGGAGGTGTCGGGTTCGAGGGGCGTGAGGGACTCATGAAAGGTGTCCTGATCCAGGAGTGGCAAGAAGTGACAGCAAGTCGCAAAGGGAAGAGGTAAACAGAGAAAGCGAGCGAGAAAGCGAGCGAGAAAGCGAGCGAGCGGCCACAAGGCAAAGAGAACCCGCAACACCGCAACACCGCAAGGAGGCTCTGACGGCCGGACGTCGCGCTGCCGGTTCACGGGACTGCATGGCGATCATGGTTCTGACACCTGATCGTCATCTTGAGCATGGAAAGTAGCCTCTCCCGTGAGCCCTGTCAGCCACCGCGGCACCTTTGCCGCCGCTGCCATCCTGATGCCAGACCGTAACAAGGAAGCCCTTCATGTCCCGCCGTCTGTCTGATCTGCTACCTTCCCGCTCCTCGCGCACGACACCTGCCTCGCCCACCTCGCAGGACGACGCGAACGCGAACCCCGGTGACTCGCATGTCGCACGCGCCGGCGCACCTTCGCGAATGGACCGCCGACGCCTGCTGAGCCGTGGCCTTCAGGGTGCCGGCGTGGGCCTGCTGGCAAGCTCAGGCCTGCTGGGCGCCCCGGCCATCGTGATGGCCGAGGGTCGTCGCCCGGGCATGCCCTCTGGCGTCATGAGCGGCGACGTGACCGCCAGCCGCGCCATGCTGTGGAGTCAGACCGACAAGCCGGCCCGCATGCTGATCGAGCTGGCCGACAACATCGAGATGCGTGGCGCCTTCCAGATGCGCGGCCCCGTGGCCTTGCCGGCCGACGGCCTGACCAGCAAGCTGGATCTGACCCGCATCAACACCCGCGCCAATGCCAGCGGTGAAGTCTTCTACCGGGTACGCTATGCGGCACTGGATGACCACCGCGCCATCAGTGAGGCGACCACCGGGCGTCTGGTATTGCCGCCCGGCGTTCAGACACCACGTGCGCTGCGTTTCGTGTGGTCCGGTGACACCGTCGGCCAGGGCTGGGGGATCAACCCGGATTTCGGTGGCCTGCGCCTCTACGAGACGATGCGTCAGGTCAAGCCGGACTTCTTCCTGCATTCCGGCGACACCATCTACGCCGATGGCCCGCTCGAGGAGAGCGTCACTCAGCACGATGGCAGCCTGTGGCGCAATATCGTCACGCCGGCCAAGTCCAAGGTCGCCGAGACCCTGGACGAGTATCGTGGTCAGTACGCCTACAACCTGATGGATGAGAACCTGCGTCGCTTCAATGCCGAGGTGCCGATGTTCGCCCAGTGGGATGACCACGAGACCACCAACAACTGGTATCCGGGCGAGATTCTCGAGGACGATCGCTACACCGAGAAGAATCTCGACGTGCTGTCCGCCAATGCGCGTCGTGCCTTCCTCGAGAACATGCCGCTGCGGACCGGCCCAGCCGCGCCGGAACGCATCCACCGCAACTTCAGCTTCGGCCCGGGGCTCGAGATGTTCATGCTCGACATGCGCAGCTTCCGCGGCCCCAATTCCGCCAATCGCCAGTCCGGGCGTGGCCCCGAGACCGACTTCCTGGGGCGCGATCAGCTGGCATGGCTCAAGCAGTCGCTCAAGGCCAGCACCGCCACCTGGAAGATCATCGCCTCCGACATGCCCATCGGCCTGCTGGTGCGTGACGGCGACAATTTCGAGAACGGTGCCAATGGCGATGGTGAGGCGCTGGGACGCGAACAGGAAGTCGCGGAGCTGCTGAAGTTCGTGCGCGATCACGACATCCAGAACCTGGTGTGGCTGACGGCGGATGTCCATTACACCGCCGCGCACCACTACTCGCCCGAGCGCGCCGTCTTCAAGGAGTTCACGCCGTTCTGGGAATTCGTCAGCGGGCCGATCCATGCCGGCACCTACGGCCCTGGCGAGCTGGACAATACCTTCGGGCCAAGACTGGAATTCGTGAAGGCACCGCCGGAAGGCCGTGCCAACATGTCGCCCAGCGAAGGGTTCCAGTTCTTCGGTCAGGTGGATCTCGATCCGGAGAACGAAGCACTGACCGTCACGCTCAAGGATATCCACGGCGCCTCGCTCTATCAGAAGGTGCTGACGCCTGAGTCGCGAATGGGCTGAACTTGCCGCGACACACGCGGTTCACGCTCTACCCCGAATGCCCCGTGCACGACAGGATCCCGAGGGCGGATTCTCGAGTGCATGGGGCATTCGCCTGTCTGGGCCGCCTGTCGGGTGCCGCCTTCCCCAGAGCCACTCGAGAAGACCCTGCGCCGGAAGAGGACATCCGGCCACGCTGCTATGTCTGCACGCTTCAGACAATTGGGGAAAAATGTCAGACAAATTGTCAATGGAGAGGTGAGCGCATTTCTCTGACACTGATCGGCACGCTGGTTGTCGATCACTGACCGCCTGCCTCGAGGTACCGCGCGCCAACGGTGAGGCAGGCCAATCGGGTGATGGCAACTGAGCAGCCAGGCCTCCGAGCCCTGTTGTTCAACAAGGATAACGCCATGAATGCCCTCACCCTGAGCTCCTTCGTGTTCTTCACGGGGCTGGTCGCCGTGATCACCTGGTGGCTGACCCGTCGTGACGACCATCGCCATTCCACCGGCTACTTTCTCGCCGGCCGCAGTCTGACCTTCCCGATCATCGCAGGCTCCCTGCTGATGACCAATCTCTCCACCGAGCAGATGGTGGGCCTGAACGGGGCCGCCTTCACCGATGGCCTCTCCGTGATGGCCTGGGAGGTGGTGGCCGTGGTCTCGCTGGTCGCGATGGCCATGTTCTTTCTGCCACGCTTCCTCAAGAGCGGCATCACTACCCTGCCGGAGCTGCTGGCACTGCGTTTCGATCGCACCACCCAGCTGCTGGCCAACCTGATCTTCATGCTGGCCTACGCCATCATCCTGCTGCCCAGCATTCTCTATTCCGGCGCCCTCGGCCTGATGGGCGTGCTGGATTTGCATGCCCTGACCGGCATCGATTCCCAGATGGTGCTGTTGACCGGCACCGTGATCGCCGTCGGCATCGCAGGGGCCATCTATGCCCTCTTCGGCGGTCTGCGCTCCATCGCCATCTCCGACACCCTGAACGGTATCGGGCTGCTGATCGGCGGCATGATCATCGTCTACTACGGGCTGGATCGGATCAGTGATGGCAACGGCATTCTCGCCGGGTGGGAAACACTCAAGGAGACACACCCGGAGAAGCTCAATTCGCTGGGCGGTGATGACCAGTCAGTGCCGGTCTCGACCCTGTTCACCGGGGTGCTGCTGCTCAACATGTTCTACTGGTGTACCAACCAGCAGATCATCCAGCGTACCTTCGCCGCCAAGACATTGGCCGAGGGCCAGAAGGGGGTGCTGCTGACCGGCGCGCTCAAGCTGCTGGGCCCACTGTACCTGGTACTGCCGGGCATCATCGCCTTCCAGCTCTACGCCGGTGATGGCATCAAGGCTGACGCCGCCTACGGTCGCCTGGTCTTCGATGTATTGCCTGCCCCGCTGACCGGCTTCTTCGCCGCGGCGATGGTCGGCGCGATCCTGTCGTCCTTCAACTCGGCGCTCAACTCCACCGCCACGCTGTTCAGTCTCGATGTCTACAAGGCACGCCTCAAGCCGGATGCCAGCGATGAAGAGGTGGTCAAGGCGTCCAAATGGGCGGGCTGGATCATGGCAGCCGCCGCGATGACCATCGCGCCGCTGCTGGCGACTCAGGAAAGCCTGTTCGTCTATATCCAGAAGGTGAACTCCATCTACTACATCCCGCTGCTGGCGGTGATCGTGGTCGGACTTCTCTCCAGGCGCGTGCCGGCCATCGCCGCCAATCTGGCGCTGGTGCTGGGCTGTGCGGTCATCGGCCTGTTCTACTTCGTGCCGGTGCTTTCCGAGCTGGTCGACAAGGTGCACAACTTCCACTTCATCGCCATCGTGCTGGTGCTGTTGATCGCCCTGATGCTGGTGATCGGCAAGCTGGCACCGCGTGCCGAGCCCTGGATCCAGCAGGATGTCGGTGCCATCGACATGACGCCCTGGGCTGGCACGCGCATCGCCAGCATCATTCTTCTCATACTGGTGATGATCATCTATCTGGCCTTCGCCGGCTGAGCACTGCATGACCTGACGGTGTCCCCCTGGCCGCCTGCGCCCCGTTCTCCTCGCCGAGACGGGGCGCTTTCGTTGCGCGGCGCGGCGGGTCTCGCGTCACGGGTCTTACAAGGCGGGGCTCACAAGGCGGGTCTTACAAGGCGGGGCTCACAAGGCGGGCCTGACACACGTTTCCCCTGCCCGCCATCACGCCGACAGGGGCGAGCCAAGCCCCGAAACCAACGTATGTTCTACAAATGGCGGATAGCAGGAACTCGGGAGATACCTACACTGTCGCCAGACTTGCCGCGAATGTTACCGGTGAGTCTCGTCACGGACGATGACACAGCTCGCTGTGTGCATTGCATCGATACTGCTGGACTGATCGCCGAATCGCCGCGCGGACCGAGTGCCCGTGAGCCAGACGTCGCGCCAGCCAGCATCAAGGAACCCTCCTCCCATGCACGCCCTTACCCTTGTTTCTTTCGTGTTCTTTACCGGCCTGGTCGCCGCCTTGACCTGGTGGTGGACACATCGCGATGACACCTCGCATTCCACCGGCTATTTCCTCGCCGGACGCAGTCTGACCTTCCCGCTGATCGCGGGCTCACTGCTGATGACCAACCTGTCCACCGAACAGATGGTCGGTCTGAATGGCGCCGCCTTCACCGATGGTCTGTCGGTGATGGCCTGGGAGGTCATGGCGGTGCTGGCGATGGTGGTGATGGCGCTGTTCTTCCTGCCACGCTTCCTCAAGAGTGGCATCACCACCCTGCCGGAACTGCTGGCGCTGCGTTACGGGCGCAGCACCGAGCTGATCACCAACCTCATCTTCCTGTTCGCCTATGCGGTGATCCTGCTGCCGATCATCCTCTACTCCGGTGCCATCGGCCTGCAGGGCATGCTGGATCTGCCTTCTCTGACCGGTATCAGCTCGCCCAATGCACTGCTGTGGATGACCATCTGGGTGGTCGGCATCATCGGTGCCATCTATGCGCTGTTCGGTGGCATGCGCTCCATCGCCATCTCCGACACCCTGAACGGCGTGGGACTGTTGATCGGCGGCATGCTGATCGTCTGGTTCGGTCTCGATGCCGTGAGCGACGGCCAGGGCGTGATGGCTGGCTGGGACACGCTGACCGCCGCCAATCCCGAGAAATTCAATTCCATGGGCAGTGAAGACCAGTCGGTGCCCTTCTCGACCCTGTTCACCGGCGTGATGATCATCAACTTCTTCTACTGGTGTACCAATCAGCAGATCATCCAGCGCACCTTCGCCGCCAAGACCCTCGCCGAGGGCCAGAAAGGCGTGCTGCTGACCGGCGCGCTCAAGCTGCTGGGCCCGCTGTATCTGGTGATTCCCGGCATCATCGCCTATCACCTCTACGCCTCTTCCGGCGTCAAGGCCGACAGCGCCTACGGCCAGCTGGTGTTCGACGTGCTGCCCGCACCGCTGACCGGCTTCTTCGCCGCCGCGATGGTCGGGGCGATCCTGTCATCCTTCAACTCGGCGCTGAACGCCACCACCACGCTGTTCTCCACCGGCATCTACAAGGCGCACCTGCGCCGTGATGCCAGCGACGAGGAAGTGGTCAAGGTCTCCAAGGGCTTCGGCTGGGTGCTGGCGATCGCTTCCATGACCCTCGCGCCGCTGCTGGCCGGTCAGGAGAGCCTGTTCGGTTACCTGCAGAAGATGAATGCCATCTACTTCATCCCGATCTTCGCCGTGGTGCTGATGGGCCTGCTGACGCGTCGCGTGCCGACCATCGCCGCCAACCTGGCGCTGTTGATCGGCTGCAGCGTGATCGGCGTGGTCTACTTCGTGCCGGCCTTCTCCGGCGTGCTGGACGTGATCCACGAGTTCCACTTCGTCGGCCTGGTGTTCGTGCTGCTGATCGCGATGATGCTGATCATCGGCAAGCTGGCACCGCGTGACGAGCCATGGATCCAGCAGGATGTCGGCGCCATCGACATGACCCCCTGGAAAGGTGCCAAGGTCTGTGCGCTGCTGCTGGTCGTGCTGGTGATCGCCATCTATCTGGCCTTCATCTGACCCGCGCCGTTTGCTGACTCGCCCCGCGAGCAGCACATCCGCCATGACACGAATGCCCCGCCCTGTCTCCCCGGACAGCCGGGGCATTCGTGCATTTGTGCATTTGCTGCACCGCTTTCAGGCATGCTGGACGAGTCGCTCATCACCGAGGCCTCCCATGTCCCGCTGTCGCCTGCGTAGCCGTCGTCCGCGCCTCAAGGTGCTGTCACTGTCGATCTCCCTGCTCGCCTCACTGATGTCGGTGCCTGTCAGCCAGGCCGCCGAGCGCTGGCAGCGCGCCGATGTGCTGACGGACAGCTTTCTGGAGGTGGCGCTCAAGCGTGAATACCAGCCCGGCAGCAGCGCCTCGCTCACCCGCTGGCAGGTGCCGATCACGGTCTGGCTCGATTCGCAGCTGGGTGACGCCCGCCTGCAACGCCAATTGAGCCAGGTCCAGTTTCGTCATCTCTCCGCCATCACCGGCCAGCCGCTGAGTTTCGTGTCCTCCGCCAGAGAGGCCAACCTGCGCATCGCCTTCATCACCCGGGACCACATGACTCACGAGGCCGCCGCCTACGTCGGCAAGCAGCAGGCCAGCACACCGGGCATGCGCAAGGCACTGCGGGAAGGTGTTTGCCTGACACTGTTCAAGACCGGGGCCGACCAGGCCATCGCCAGTGGACTGATCCTGATTCCGGTCGACTACGCCCGCCAGAAGGCGCGCCTGGTGGACTGCGTCGTCGAGGAGACCGCCCAGCTGATGGGGCTGCCCAATGATTCGGACAGGGTGTTTCCCTCCATCTTCAGCGACGTCACGGTGGATCATTGGCTGAGCCCGCTGGATTACGTGCTGCTCAAGATGCTCTATGCCCCTGAGCTCTCCCCCGGTATGTCAGCCGAGCAGGTGCGCGCTGCGCTGCCTGCGGTCATCCAGCGACTTGCCGAGCAGGGCGAGCTGTCACATGCCATTCGCCGCGTGCGCCGGGACAGCCTGCGGGAATGGGCGGGAGAGTAGGCATGCAAGTCATCACGCGCCCCGCCCCGGACTCCTCGACGCCTGACGGAGAATTGGAACGCCTGAGCGGAGCACAGGCATAATCAGGACAGGCGCATCAGGCGCCGCAATCCGTCGGAGCTGCGTCATCATGTCATCCTCATCCTCCACTGCCGGTCGGGCCCGCCTGCCGCTGGCCGTTACGCTGTTGTCGCTGTGCCAGGCCTTGCTGGTCAGCGGCAATATCCTGTTGATCGCGGTCTCGCCGCTGATCGGTGCCCAGCTTGCCTCGAGCAGCTGGTCGACCGCGCCGGTCGCGACCCAATGGCTGGGCCTGATGTGCGCCACCATCCCTGCCTCGCTGATCACCGCACGCCTCGGACGACGCCGCGGCTTCGTGCTCGGCAATCTGTGTGGACTGGCAGGCGCGGGGCTGGCCGTGCTGGCGCTGCATCTGCAGCATTTCGGGCTGTTCCTGTTCTCCACCTGGCTGGTGGGCATCGGGATCGGCTTCGGCCAGCTGTATCGCTTCGCCGCCATGGAAGCCGCGCCCCCGGAGCAGCGGGAGCGCGCCATCGGGCTGGTGATGGGTGGTGGCGTGCTGGCAGCCTTCTTCGGCCCCTGGCTTGCCCGCACCAGTCATGCACTGGCCGACACGCCCTTCCTGGGCAGCTTTCTCGGGCTGGGGGCGCTGTATCTGGTGGCGTTGCTGCTGTTGGCCTTCATTCGGCTGCCCAGCGAAGGCAGCGCCCAGTCGGACGGCGATGATGAACCCGAACCCGCGCGCCCGTTGGGCGTGATCCTGCGCCAACCGACCTTCCTGCTGGCCGTGCTCAGCGCGATGGTCGGCTATGGGGTGATGAACCTGGCGATGACGGCCACGCCACTGGCGATGGCGCATGCCGGACACGGATTCGATCACGTCGCCACCACCATCCAATGGCACGTGGTGGCGATGTTCCTGCCCTCCTTCTTCACCGGACGCCTGACCGCACGTTTCGGCACCGGCACCATGATCATCACCGGCTGCGCCTTCCTGCTGGCAAGCCTTGGCACCGCGCAGCTGCTGGCCGCCGGCTATCTGACCGGCACCCAGGGCTTCTTCCTCGGCCTCATCCTGCTCGGCATCGGCTGGAACTTCACCTTCCTGCCCGCCACCACACTGCTGACCCGCTGTCATCGCCCCAACGAGAAGGCCCGCACCCAGGCCGCCAACGAGTTCCTCGTCTTCACCACAGGCGCGGTGACGGCACTGCTGGCCGGGCCACTGGTCAGCACGCTGGGCTGGGCGTTGCTCAACCTGCTGTTGATCCCCGCCTGCCTGCTGCCCGTGGCACTGCTGGCATGGCGACAGCTTGCCTTGCGTACCGATCGCCCGCAGATACAGCACTGACGGCGAGCATCACGGCGCACGACGTCGGCCATTGGCCATTGCCGGATTCGCGTTCACCATCACCTGCCGATCTGCCGTCACGTCGTGTCGCCGCCTCGCCCCCACTGACAGGGAATGCCTGATGTTCAACACCATGACCCGCAACGCCCGCCAGCTTGCCCGCGAGGTGGGCCGCGAAGCCCATGACCTGCTGGAGCGCGGCCTCGATCGTCAGCTGCGGCTCGCCGTCACCGGTCTGTCCGGTGCCGGCAAGACGGCCTTTCTCGTCTCGCTGATCGAGCAGCTGCGCCACGCAGGACTCGGCGCGCGTCTGGAGCTGTTGCCTGCCGCCCGCGATGGCCGTCTGCTCGGGGCAGAGCGTGTCAGTCAGCCGGATCTTTCCATCCCGCGCTTTCCGCTGGAAGCCGGCTTGCGCTCGCTGTCCGGCCAGCATTCGCCCCATGGCCCCGAATGGCCGACGCCGACCCGCAGCATCAGCGAGCTGCGTCTCAAGATCGGCTTTCGCCCCACCTCACGCGCCGCGCGCATGCTCGACAGCCAGCGCGCCACCCTGACACTGGACCTGATCGATTATCCCGGCGAATGGCTGCTGGACCTGCCGATGCTGGAGCAGGACTTCACCGCCTGGAGCAGCGAATGCGAGACGCAGCTGGCCGATGGGCGCGGCGACTGGGCGCATGACTGGATGGGCGCCATCGCGGGCCTGACGCCGGACAGCGAAGTGGATGAAGACCGCCTCGCCGAGATCGCGAGCCTGTATACCGACTATCTGCACGCCGCACGCCGCAAGGGGGGCTTCGTCGACCTGACACCGGGCCGCTTTCTGCTGCCCGGCGAGCTGGATGAAGCGCCGGTGCTGCAGTTCTTCCCGCTGCCGGGGCTCGGCGACTGGACAGCCGACGCCTTGGCCGCCTTGCCGGAAACCAGCCTGTACCGCACCCTGGCGCGGCGCTTCGATCACTACCGCCGCCGCGTGGTACGTCCCTTCTATCACGACCACTTCCGGCGCTTTGACCGCCAGATCGTGCTGATCGACGTGCTGGGCGCGCTGAACGCCGGCCCGGCACCCTTCCGCGACCTGAGCCGCGCGCTGGACAAGCTGTTCGACAGCTTCGCCTATGGCCGCCGTCACCTGCTGGCGCGCCTGATGGACCGTCGCATCGACCGCCTGGCCATCGCCGCCACCAAGGCCGACCACGTCACCCCCGAGCAGCATGGTGCGATGCGCGACCTGCTCGAGCAGCTACTGGCGGGCCCGCTCAAACGCCTGCGCTATCGCGACGTGCCGCTCAAGGCCTTCACCATCGCCGCCATCCGCGCCAGCGAGGCGCGTGAAGTGGTCGAGAATGGTCAGCGTCATCCGGCGCTGGCGGGACACCTGCTCGGTGAGCACGAAGGGTCGAGCGACTCAGGCGCGCGGGGCGCTGGCCGCGAGTCCGTGCTGCTGTTCCCGGGCGAGGTGCCCTCACGGCTGCCCGACCCGAACTTCTGGGCCGAGAACCGCTTCGACTTCCCCCACTTCGCGCCGCCGCAGGTTGATGGCAATGCCCCCCCTCATATTCGCATGGACGCCGTGCTCGACTGGCTGCTGGGAGACCACCTGAAATGACCACTGAATCCCGCCACCCGCGCCCGGGCAAACGCTTCACGAGTCCCGGTTCTGCCGACTCGGCGCAGGCCGATGCCACCTCGACGGCTTACGCCGAGCGCCCCACCGAGAGCGCGGCAGAGGCCCTGCGCGGCGCGCGCCACTTCTCGCCGGAGATGGAAAGCCAGCCACTGGCCGCGGCCGAACCAGCACCCGCCACGCCGGGACTCGATGCAACGCTGAGCGCCAGGCCACGCCATCGTGGCCTCAAATGGCTGCTGCTCGGCACCCTGACACTCGGTGGTGTCGAGGCCGGCCATGCGCTGTATCAGGCGGCCATGGGCGGTGACCTGATCGCCGGGGCCTGGGGCCTGCTGGGGCTTGGTGCCATCGGGCTCGGCGCCCGCGCGCTGGGCAAGGAGCTCTTCCGACTGCGTCATCTGCGCAAGCATGTCGCGCTGCGTGCCGAGCTGGAAGAACATCAGCAGGGTGATTTTGGCCAGGAGCGCTTTGGTCAAGGAGGCTTTGGCCAGAAAAGCTTTGGCCAGCGCGGTGATGCGCCGTCCACGCCTGACGAGGGCTCGAACAAGGCAGGCGGCAAGGCCGACAGCCAGCAGGAAGACCTGCTTGAGCAGCTGCGCCGTCAGATGAAGCTGGGCGAGGATGATGCCGGCGTGCGCGCCTGGCGCGCTGCCTGCGAAGCGCATCACTCCCCGTCGGAGCGCCGCGAGCTGTTCGCCTTCCATGTGCTGGGGCCGCGGGACCGTGAGGCGCGGCGTCTGATCTCGCGCATGAGCGGCGAGACGGCGGTGATGGTGGCGGTCTCGCCATTGACCTGGGTCGACATGAGCCTGGTGGCCTGGCGCGGACTGCGCATGATGGAGCGCCTGTCGCGCCTCTACGGACTGGAGCTGGGCTACGCCAGCCGTCTGCGTCTGTTCAAGGAGGTGCTGGCGTCGATGGCCTTCGCCGGCGCCAGTGAACTGGCCGCCGAGGCCAGCATGGATCTGCTGTCGATGAATCTGGCCGGCCGCCTCTCCACCAAGGCCGGACAGGGGCTGGGCAGTGGCCTGATGAACGCCCGCCTGGGCCTGCGTGCCATGCGCCTGCTGCGCCCCATCCCCTTCCATGCCGAGGAGGTACCGCGCATCGGCGAGCTGCGCGCGGAGCTATTCTCGCGCATGCGCAAGGCCGACAAGGGCGAGGACGACGCCAACGCCTGAGCGCATCGCAGGCTGATCCTTGTCACTCTCTTGAAAGCAGAACGCGCGCCCCGAGTCATCGGGGCGCGCGTTTTCGTGAGTCATCTCACCGCCAACAGCCTCAGCCTTCGCTGGCGATCCCCGCTTCCAGCCACTTCATCACGCGCAGCGCCTCGTCGGCGGGCGTCGGGTTGGCACTGCCGGAACGGATGCAGTCGCGCAGCCGCGCATACCAGGCCGGGTAGTCGCCATCGCGGCCCTGGTGGATACCGGCGACCAGCACCTGCTCCCCATCGCCGGCCTCCCTTGCCGTTTCCAGCACCGTGAGCATGCCCGGGCGCGGGTCGCGCCCCCATTGCTGCGCAAGCCGCTCGGCCTCGTCACGGGCCGGGAAGCTGCCGGCCTTGAGACATGCCTCCTGAGGATCGAGACCGAACGTCACGTAACTGCCGCGCGTGCCGTGGACGGCGAAACGTGCCGTCGGTGCGGCCGCCAAGGCACTGGCGTGCAGCTCGACCACCAGCGAGGGATAGATGGCATGCGAGGCATAGCTCAATACGGCATGGAAGAAATCATCGGTGACGGCTCCCTCGCGCTGGGTGCGACGCGTCAGTTGGATACTGGCAGGCTCGCCGAACAGGCACAGCGCCTGATCCAGCAGATGTGGCCCGAGGTCGTACCACAGGCCGCTGCCGGGCAGGGCCTGCTCACGCCAGCGGTCCGGCACGCTGGGGCGGAAGCGGTCGAAATGGGACTCCATGTGGGCGATGCGCCCCAGGGTACCGCCCTCGATCAGCTCGACCAGCGTCAGAAAATCGGCATCGAAGCGACGATTGTGGAACACCGCCAGCACCCGCTCTGCCTGCTCCGCCTCTCGGGCCAGCGCCTCACCCTCGGCCAGCGTGACAGTGAAGGGCTTGTCGACCACCACATGCTTGCCAGCCGCCAGCGCCGCACTCGCCAGGGGATAGTGGGTCTCGTTGGGCGTGGCGATGATGACGAGATCGATGTCCTGACGCGCCAGCAGTGCCTCGGGAGTGGCTTCCACCTCGAGCTCGGGACGTTCGACCTTGACCACCTCGGGACGCGAGGTCGAGAGCGCGACCAGCGCCAGGCCTTGCGTCGCCTCGATCAGTGGCGCATGGAAGGTACGCACCGCCATGCCATAACCGATCAGGCCGACGCGAATGGCGTTGCCTTGTGTCTGGGAGGGCGCGGCATCGGAATTCATCGTGGCGCTCATCGGACGTCCTTGTCTTTCATGCTGTCGTGGAGACCGAGAGCCGTGGGCTCTCGGGTGTTGTAGCGCCATCCTAGCAGGCTGCACGTCACGGCATAGCCCCGGCATGCGCCTTTAATACCGCAGTATTTATAAGCTAAGACTCATGTAGGTGTGTCGGCGCTCACATCAGTCATGCGCGGCTTGCGAGTGCCGGCCTCGCGTGCGTGTGATCGGCTCTGTCCACTCCCCCCATCACATCTCTCATGGCCTTGCCTCCTGTCAGACTCCCGACGGCAGGACCACTTGAAGTTCACTCCGGCCGGCCGCAGGAAAGACGGTATCCCGCCGAGTCATCGCTTGAGGATCGCTCTCTCGAGATGATAGCTCGGCCTGCTGCATTCGTTCCCCCGAAAAAGGAGTCGCCAACATGCGCAAGACGCTCATCATCGGTGCCAATGGCAAGATCGGTCGTCAACTCTGCGAGAAGGCCCAGGCCGCCGGCGAACCCATCGTCGCCATGATCCGCTCGACGGACCAGCAGGGCTGGTTCCATGAACGCGGCATTCCGACCGTCATGGGAGACCTGGAAGGCGAGATGCGCCAGGCGTTCTATGGCTGTGACCAGGCAGTGTTCGTCGCGGGGTCCGGCCCGCATACCGGCCCTGACAAGACATTGACCATCGACCTGCACGGTGCCATGCGCACTGCGGAACTGGCCGCGGAATTCGGCCTCTCGCGGGTGATCCAGGTCAGCTCGATCCGCTCCGAGACCCCGCTGGCAGGCCCGGCGGCCATGCGTCCCTACTTCGCGGCCAAGAAGGCGGCGGATCTCTGCCTGGCCGAGAGCGGACTGCGCCACGTCATCGTCAAGCCGGGCCGCCTCACCGAGGAAGCCGGCAACGGCAAGCTGACCCAGGACGCGGAGAAGTCCGACGAGATGCAGGTCTCACGCGCCAACGTGGCGGAATTCCTGCTGGGCGTGATGCAGGCGCGCGAGATCGGAGGTCGCCATCGCAAGGCACCGGTCTTCACGCTGTTCGATGGTGATCAATCGGTCTCCAGCCTGCTGCAGGACGCTGCTGCCACGGTCTGAAGCCGCATCTGGCGCAAGCGACGCACCGCCACCGGCGGCGTCATCGCCACTCGTTCGGCCAGCTGCCGACGCCCGCACGCAGCCCGTGCGGGCGTCGGAGTCTCTGGCCGCTTTCCCCCCATGCGTCATGTCCGTATAGTGAGCCACTGACCCCGCCAACAGAACTTCCGAAATGCTGCAGAACAATTCGCTGCTGGCGCAGCTGAAAGATCAAATCCGCCAGGAAATTCCCCGTGTCACGGGGGTGATCAAAGGCACCGACAAGGGCTTCGGCTTCCTCGAGTGCGAGGATGGCGAGTCGTATTTCGTGCCGCCGCCCGCCATGAAGCAGGTGCTGCACGGTGATACCGTCGAAGCGACCGTCAAGGTCGAAGGCGAGAAGAAATCCGTACAGCCGGAAGTGCTGATCGAGACGGGTGTCGACCGCTTCGTCGCTCGTGTCGGCAAGCGTGACGGTCGCCTCAACGTGATGCCGGATCACCCGTCCATCAACACGCGCATGAAAGCGCGCGTGAAGCGCGGCATCAATGAGGAAAGCCTCAATGATGGCGACTGGGTCGTGGCTCGTCTGCTGCGTCACCCGATGCGCAAGGATGACCGCAGCTTCTTCGCCCAGATCGAGGAAGTCATCGCCGAGGTGGACAACCCGCGCGTGCCGTGGCGTGTCACCCTGGCGCGTCACGCGCTGGAACAGGCCTCTCCGGAGGGCGGCAACGACTGGCCGCTGCTGGAGGAAGGTCTGACCCGCGAAGACATGACTCACGTACCCTTCTTCACCATCGATGGTGAGAAGACCCGTGACATGGATGACGCCCTGCACATCGTCGAGCGCCCGGAAGGCGGCTGGACCCTGAGCATCGCCATCGCTGACCCGACCGCCTATGTGCCGGAAGGCAGCCGCGTGGACGAAGAGGCGCGCACGCGCTCCTTCACCGTCTACCTGCCGAGCCAGAACGTCACCATGCTGCCGGAAATCCTGGCCGATGACCTGTGCTCGCTGAAGGAAGGTGAAGACCGTCCGACGCTGATGTGCATCGTCGACATCGACACCGACGGCGTGATCGGTGAGCCGAAGTTCTTCGCGGCCACCATGCGCTCGCATCACCGCCTGACCTACGACAACGTCTCTGACTGGATCGAAGGCCAGGAAGGCAGCTGGAAGCCGGAAACCGAGGAGCTGGCCGAAGGCCTGCGTCAGCTGGAAGCCTTCACTCAGGCGCGTATCGCCTGGCGTGCACGCAACTCCCAGATCTTCCGCGAGCGTCCGGACTTCGAATTCGAGCTGGATGAGGAAGGCAACGTGCTCAACGTGCGTGCCGACCATCGCCGCATCAGCAATCGCATGATCGAAGAATCCATGATCACCGCGAACCTGAGCTGCGCACGTCTGCTCTCCAAGCACATCGGTCACGGCATCTTCAACGTGCACCAGGGCTTTGCACCGGAGAAGTACGACGACACCATCGAATTCCTGGCCACTCAGGAGATCACCGCGACGCCGGAACAGCTGGGCAGCCTGGAAGGCTATCGCCTGCTGCGTCAGGAGCTGGACAGCCGCGAGGATACCTGGCTGGACGTGCGCATGCGTCGCTTCCAGGGCTACACCGTGATGTCTGCCCAGCCGGGCCCGCATTTCGGTCTGGGTCTCGAGGCCTATGCCACCTGGACTTCGCCGATCCGCAAGTACGGCGACATGGTCAACCATCGCCTGATCAAGCGCGTGATTCTGGGTCAGGATGCTCCGGCCGAAGCCACCGAGCAGCTGACCGAACACCTCAGTGAACGTCGTCGTCTCAACCGCATGGCTGAGCGCGACGTCAAGGACTGGCTCTACGTGCGTTACCTGACCAAGGCCGCCGAAGAGCAGCAGGTCTTCACTGGCGAGATCATCGACATCCGCCGCGGTGGCATGCGTGTGCGCCTGGAAGAGAATGGCGCCAGCGTCTTCATTCCGGCACCGCTGATCCACACTGATCGCAAGAAGGTCGCGATCGATGACAAGGAAGGCCGTGTGCGCATCGAAGACGAGCTGCGTTACTCCCTGGGCGACATCATCAAGGTCTCCTTGACCGAAGCCCGTGAAGAACGTCGTTCACTGGTGGGTCGTCCGGCCGAATAAGCCGCGACCTGCTCACCGCCGTCTGACAGGATGGCGGCACCCCACGCCCCGGAGCGCTCTGCGCCCGGGGCGTTTTCGTTGCTGAAACGTAACGTATTCATAGCGTGATCGTATCGTGATAAATTGTAATTTTATGAAACAGAAAATCACGCTACACTCATTTCATCGAGACACGAGGCATCCACACTCCTCGCGCCAACGTTGATTGAGTCAAGTACCGAGTCAGTCATTGCCATCTGTCCATGCTGCCACTTGCCGTGAGAGGACCTCCCATGAAATTCCATCGCTCGCCTGCTGCCTCACAGCGTCATGCTGCAGAACACGCCGCCATCGTGCGCCAGCCGGCCATGGTCCTGGCACGTATCACCGATCAGCCGTCAGATGGCCACTCGCGTGACGCGGTCACGCCACAGCGACAGCGTGAGATCCAGCAGGAGGCGATGGAGCATGTGGCCATGCTGCTGGAGCGGGACCGCCGCCGGACACGCAATCGCCTGCTGCTCGCAGCCGGCATGCTGCTGAGCCTCGTGTTGCTCGCCAGTCAACGTCCCGCCGAGCCCGAAGCCGCCTTCTCCCAAGAGCTGGGCCAGGCGATGTCCTCCCTGTCCGCTCAATCATTCTCATGAGTCCTGAGGCACTCCCAGGCGTAGTCCGCGTCTGAGAAGGCCTCGGGAATCCATCCGCGTATCCCCCTGAATTCCTGTAGTGCACGCAACTTTCCCATCCGGCTGCCCGGGTGGGATTTTTTTTGCCATGGCATGGCCAGGTGTCCCGTCGCTTCTCCCTTTTTCACTCTCTCCCTTTTTCACTATCTCCCTTGATCACTTTCTTCCAGTATCACGTCCTTCCCGCATCAGTCCCCTGAATCCCCTACCCGCATCACTCCCCTGAATCACTCCCCCCGCATCACGTTCTGTCTGCACCGCGGCTCACCAACGCCGCAACCGTGTTGTGCCCGCGAGCGCATTCGCTGCTGGGCCAGCATGACGCCTCCTCGGCTGGCATCGCACAAAATCCTCCGGCCGCTGTCACATGGGTCACGCCATCCATGGCGTAGGGTTGGCGTCTCACTCTTGAGTGCAGGGGGTAGCCAGCGACCGGAAAGCAGAGCCAGTTGCGCAACATGACTTCCGCGTTCCCAAAAGCCTACTTGAAGCCCACCCCTCTCCCCCCCAGATCAATAGCAGACTCAGACTGGGCACAAGAATTGACCTTTCGGCGCTGTCTGCCAGAAAACACAACGGAATCAAATAGATGCTCCACGTTGCAGACATGACGATGTTTCATGCGCCGTCCAGCGGCGGCGTGAGAACCTATCTGGAAGCCAAGCGACGACGCCTACGAAGCCGACCAGGCATTCGTCACAGCCTGCTGGTTCCCGGAGAGTCCTCCAGTGTCAGCGATGACCTCTATCACGTCCCGGCACCCCCGATACCCTTCGGCAATGGCTACCGCTTCCCGCTGAGGCGTGGAGGCTGGGTCAGCACCCTGCTGGCACTGCAGCCGGACGTGATCGAGGCGGGTGACCCCTACGTCACCGCCTGGGCGGCATTGGATGCAGGCCGCAAGCTGGATGTCCCGGTGATCGGCTTCTATCACTCGGATCTGCCACGTCTGATCACCAACCGTCTCGGCGAGTGGTCGGGGGCCAATGTCGATCGCTATGTGCAGCGCCTCTATCGCCATTTCGATCGCGTGCTGGCACCCAGTGACGTGATGGCGAGGCGACTGGATCGACTCGGGGTACGCAATGTCCACATCCAGCCACTGGGCGTCGATCTGAACACCTTCCACCCCGATTGCCGGGATCAGGACCTGCGACGTGAACTTGGCCTGGCGGATCACGTGCGACTGCTGGCCTTCGCCGGCCGCGGTTCACGCGAGAAGAATCTCGACGAGCTGCTGGAAGTCGCCCGTCTGCTTGGCCCGAATTATCATCTGCTGTTGATCGGCTCCGGGATGCCTCGCCACCTGCCGGACAATGTCAGTGTCACCGGCCATTTCTGCAGCAGCGCGGAGGTGGCAAGACTGGTCGCCTCCGTCGATGTGCTGTTGCATGCCGGCACACAGGAGACCTTCGGTCTGGTCGTGCTGGAAGCCATGGCCTGCGGCACGCCAGTGGTGGCCGCTCGCGCCGGTGCGCTGGCGGAAAATGTTCCGCTGGGCTGTGGCCAGCTGTGTGATCCTCATGCACCGCATGCCATGGCGCGTGCCGTTCAGGACATCTTCGCCAATGACCCGGCGGCCCTGGGTCGCCAGGCGCGTCGTCATGTGGAGAAGCACCATGACTGGGACCGCGTGGTGGATGGACTGCTCGATCACTATCGCGCCGTCACCGGCACTCAGCTGCAACCGATACTGGAAGAGGTGACACATGGGTGAGTCTCCAGCCGCCAGAAAGCATTTCCTGCTGGTCCTCCACGACATCGCTCCCGAGACCTGGCAGGACTATCGCGACTTCGTCAATCAGATGGATGAGCTGTGTCAGGAGCGACTTGGCCATCCCTGCCCGATCACCTGGCTGGTGGTGCCGGACTTCCACCATCGCAACCCTCTCGAGAGTGCTCCCGAGTTCATTGCCCTGCTGGAGGCCCGCAGACAGCAGGGCGATGAGCTGGCGCTGCATGGTTTTCATCATTGCGATGATGCGCCGCCGCCCCGCACGCCACGCGATTACGTGATGCGCCGCGTACTGACCTGGGAAGGCGAGTTCTATCCCCTCGATGAGAGCGAAGCCAGACGGCGTCTTCAGGAAGGCGCTGCCCTGTTCAAGCGGCTCGGCTGGCCGCTGTCGGGCTTCGTGGCACCGGCCTGGTTGATGAGTGACGGCACACGGCGCGCCCTGCAGGCATTGGACTTCCAATACACCAGCGACCCTCAGCACCTCTATCGCCTGCCGGACTTCACCCCCATCGATGCTCCGGGACTGGTGTGGAGCGCGCGCTCCGCGCCGCGGCGCGCCATGTCCCGCTGGGTCACGGAACGCAAGATGGCGCGTGAGCGTGACGCCGATGTCCTGCGCCTCGGACTGCATCCGGTCGACATGCGCCACACGGGCTCGCGAGACTACTGGGCACGACTTGTCACACGGTTGCTGGATGATGGCTATCTGCCGATGACCAAGCTCGATTGGCTGACACACAAGGGGCTGCTCACCGCCGATCGACGGAATGCCGACAGTGCTGCCTGAGTTCCCGCAGCATGCCCTGGGCACCATGCCCTTCCACCCATCGCCTGAACACGAGAATCCACCATGAATCGCGCCCTGTGGATGCTGGGAGCCGGCCTGGTGCTGGTCATCGCCGTGCCGCTGGTGCTGGGCGGCAGTGGGCTGGGGAGCCAGCTGCGCCAGTTCCCCCTCGAGACCTTCGCGCTGATGCTGGGCATGATCGTGATGTGCTGGAACCTGAATGCCGGACGCCTGCGCCTGCTGCTGGCCGGGCGTGGCGGCCACCTAGGACAGCGGCGTGCACTGGGCATGGTGATGGCCACCGAGTTCGCCATCAGCGCCACGCCGGGTGGCAGTGGCGGCCCGCTCACTCTCATGGGGCTGCTGGCACGTCAGGGGGTACGCCCGGCACACGCCTCGGCGGTGTTTGCCGTCGACCAGATGACCGACATGCTGTTCTTTCTCTCGGCGCTCGCCAGCATCGGGCTCTACGCACTGTCGCATACCATCGATCTACGCCTGGGCTGGATGCTGGCCGTGCCGGCGCTGCTGCTGATCTTCGGCTTCGGCCTGCTGGCGGCGCTCGGCAAGCATCATCGACGATTGATCAAGGCCAGTGGCCGCCTGCTGCGCTGGCTCAAGGTACGCCATCGTTCGCGCCTCAGACTGGCGCGTGCCTTGATCCATTTCCGCCATGCACTGATCGAGACGCTCGCCCTGCCTCGCCTGACGTTGAGCCTGATCTTTCTGCTGTGCTGCGCCCATTGGCTCTTGCGCTATTCCATCCTCTATCTGGCCGTCGCGGGACTTGGGCGCGACATCGACTGGAGCTGGACCTTCATCGTGCAGATGCTCTCGCTCGCCGCCGGGCAACTGACGCTGCTGCCCGGTGGTGCAGGCGGTGCCGAACTCTCGTCCACGGCACTGCTGGGGCCTGTCATCGGTGCCTCCACCGCCGCTGCCGCCGTCGTCATCTGGCGCGCCGTCACCTTCTATTTCTACCTGATCGCCGGTGCCCCGGTGTTCTTCGTGATGGCGGGACGCGGCATGCTGGCCCGCCTGCTCAATCGTCGCTCGCCCTCGGCCTGACCCCCCAGCGACCCACCTCTGCCGGACAGCTCCAGCGCATCATCATTCATTTCCATTGCTCATCGCCATTTGGATAAGTGTTTGTTATGGTAATGATTCGATGTTGAACGTCCATACAATAACCACATCCAAGGTGATCCCACATGTCCGGCTCCCCTCATTTCCTGACTCACCGCTCACTCACGCGTCTTGGCGTGATGGGCGCATTGCTTGTGACCACGGCCTCCACTGCCCTCGCCGATGACGCGACGCTGCGCAGCATCGACCCCGGCCATGGCACCGACAAGGTCGTCGTGGCTCACCGTGGTGCCTCGGGCTACCTGCCCGAGCACACGCTGGCCGCCAAGTCGATGGCCTATGCCCAGGGTGCCGACTTCCTTGAGCAGGACGTGGTGATGAGCAAGGATGATCAGCTGGTGGTGCTGCATGATCGCTTTCTGGATCGCGTGACCAATGTCGCCGATGTCTTCCCGGACCGCGCTCGTGAGGATGGCCGCTACTATGCCATCGACTTCACCCTGGATGAGCTGCGCAAGCTGGCCTTCAGCGAGGGCTTCACCGTCAAGGATGGCGAGCGTGTCACGGATTACCCCGAGCGCTTCCCGCTGGGCAAGTCCCACTTCGGTCTGCATACGCTGAGCGAGGAGATCGAGATGATTCAGGGCCTGAATCACTCCACGGGCCGTGATGTCGGCCTGTATGTCGAGATCAAGGCCCCCTGGTTCCATCAGTCCGAGGGCAAGGAAATCTCCAGAGCCGTTCTCGAGACGCTCAAGCAGTACGGCTATGTGGACCATGACGACAATGCCATCGTGCAGGTCTTTGATCCCAATGGACTCGAACGCATCCACGACACGCTGCAGCCCGAGCTGGGCATGGACCTGCGACTGGTGCAGCTGATGGGCGAGACCAGCTGGGACATGACCTTCCAGCCGGGCTCGGATGGCAAGCTCGAGCCCTACAGCTATGACTGGATGTACCAGGATGGGGCCATGCAGCGGATTGCCGGCTATGCCGATGGCATCGGGCCGTGGAAGCCGATGGTGATCGAGGATAGCTCGACCCGGGACGACATCAAGGTCACGCCGCTGGTCAAGGAAGCGCATGCAGCAGGCCTGATCGTGATGCCCTATACCTTCCGGCTTGATGAGGGTCGCATCCCTGACTGGGCCAGCGATTATGATGACATGCTGCGCGTGTTCTTCGTCGACGCCGATGTCGATGGCGTCTTCACGGACTACCCGGACCGCGCGGTACAGTGGCTCAAGCACAACGGCGAAGCCCTGTAGGACTCACGGCAGGACGGCTTGCAGAAATGCGAGCGGTGACACATGAAAAAGCCGGACTCCTCAGGGAGTCCGGCTTTTTTCGTCCTGCGCAATGTCAGAAACGGATGTCAGTGTCTGATGTCAGTGCTCGTGTCAGTGTCGTCCAGACTGGGAGGATCAGCGCTGAAACGTGGCGTCTTCACGTCTCATTGCCCCGCTGCCTCGGCCGCCAGGCCCTTGAGCAGTCCACCGATCTTGTCCAGCGGCAGCTTGCAGTCATCCAGATCATGACGATTGGCCAGATACTGCGGATCATTCCACTCGATCACGCTGCCCCCTTCCACGGCACGGATCAGCATCTTCTGCGGGAGATCCAGCGCAGCCGAACCATTGCACTGCATCAACAGGGTACCGACCTTGGGGTTGCCGAAGATGACGGTATGCGTGGCAGGAAGCTCCATCCCCACCTTCTCGGCACCCGCCTCATGCTCGATGACGCTGAACAGCGTCAGCCCCTTGGCCTCGAGCGCCTTCTCCAGACGCGCCTGGACGGTGGCGACATCCTCACGACTGGTCACGGACTCGATGCCCTTGGCAGGCACCTGCATGCTCGCCGAGGCTTTAGGAGCGGACGCTGCCGCCGCGCCGGAATCTGCACTGGCCATCAGCGGAATGCCGGTAACCAACGGCAGAGACAGCAGCGCCAGCAGGCGGGCGGAACGCGTGACAGCGGGGAAGGTCTTGAGCATGGAACATCCTCATCAGTGAGTCGTGTTTCGCCGTGGGGCATCTGCACGTGTCGCTTGGTCAGGTGCCAATGAACCTCATCAGATTAGCAATTGCTTGATCCAAACGCACCTGCCGTCTGGAGTGGCGAAGGCGATGTGATGCGCATTTGCATGAGCTATCGCTCCCGACAATGACTCCCTCACCGAGTGACAGACATGAAAAAAGGGCAGACCCGGTGGGTCTGCCCTTTCGGTGACATGCGCTCAGCGTTGCCGCCGAGCGCTGTCAGGAGATCACAGGCTTACCAGCCAGTGACTTCCTTGATGGCATCGCCGATCTCTGCGAGTGAACGCACAGTCTTGACGCCAGCTTCTTCCAGAGCCGCGAACTTCTCGTCGGCAGTACCCTTGCCGCCGGAGATGATGGCGCCTGCATGGCCCATGCGCTTGCCCGGAGGCGCAGTCACACCAGCGATGTAGGAGACGACCGGCTTGGTGACGTTCGCCTTGATGTAGGCAGCCGCTTCTTCTTCAGCGGAACCGCCGATCTCGCCGATCATGACGATGGCTTCGGTCTTCGGGTCCTTCTCGAACAGCTCGAGGATGTCGATGAAGTTGGAACCCGGAATCGGGTCGCCACCGATACCGACACAGCTGGACTGACCGAAACCGTGGTCAGTGGTCTGCTTGACGGCTTCATAGGTCAGGGTGCCTGAACGAGACACGATACCAACCTTGCCCGGCTGGTGGATGTGACCCGGCATGATGCCGATCTTGCACTCACCCGGAGTGATGACACCCGGGCAGTTCGGACCGATCAGACGCGCGCCCAGCTCGTCGCACTTGACCTTGACTTCCAGCATGTCGAGAGTCGGCACGCCTTCGGTGATGCAGACGATCAGCTTGATGCCTGCATTGGCCGCTTCAAGGATGGAATCCTTGCAGAACGGTGCCGGCACGTAGATGACGGACGCTTCAGCGCCAGTCTCGGCAACAGCTTCCGCGACGGTGTTGAACACCGGCAGGCCCAGGTGAGTCTGACCACCCTTGCCCGGCGTCACGCCACCGACCATCTTGGTGCCGTAGGCGATGGCTTGTTCAGAGTGGAAGGTACCCTGGCCGCCAGTGAAGCCCTGGCAGATCACCTTGGTGTTCTTGTCGATCAAAATGCTCATTACTTGCCCTCCGCAGCTTTGACAACCTGCTGCGCCGCGTCAGTCAGGCTGGTAGCAGCGATGATGTTCAGACCGCTTTCGGCCAGCTTCTTGGCGCCGAGTTCAGCGTTGTTGCCTTCCAGACGCACCACGACCGGCACGTTGACACCGACCTGCTCGACGGCACCGATGATGCCTTCGGCGATCATGTCGCAACGCACGATGCCGCCGAAGATGTTCACCAGAACAGCCTTGACGTTGTCGTCGGACAGGATGATCTTGAACGCTTCTGCAACGCGTTCCTTGGTAGCACCGCCACCCACGTCGAGGAAGTTGGCCGGCTTGCCGCCAGACAGGTTGACGATGTCCATGGTGCCCATCGCCAGGCCTGCGCCGTTGACCATGCAGCCGATGTTGCCGTCGAGGGCAACGTAGTTCAGTTCGAACTTGGCAGCATGCGCTTCACGCTCGTCTTCCTGAGACGGATCGTGCATCGCCTGCAGGTCCGGGTGACGGTAGACGGCGTTGGCATCGATGTTGATCTTGCCGTCGAGGCAGTGGAGGTTGCCTTCGTCGGTGATGACCAGCGGGTTGATTTCCAGCAGCGCGAAATCCTTGTCGGCGAACATCTTCGCCAGACCCAGGAAGATCTTGGTGAACTGCTTGATCTGGGTCGGGTTCAGACCCAGCTTGAAGGCCAGTTCACGCGCCTGGTACGGCTGAGCGCCGACCAGCGGATCGATCTCGGCTTTCAGGATCTTTTCCGGTGTCTCTTCGGCAACCTTCTCGATTTCCACGCCGCCTTCGGTGGAAGCCATGAAGACGATGCGACGAGTGGTACGGTCGACGACGGCACCCAGGTACAGTTCTTCGGCGATGTCGGTGCAGTTCTCGACGAGAATCTTGGTGACCGGCTGACCATTCGCGTCAGTCTGGTAGGTCACCAGGTTCTTGCCCAGCCACTGGGAAGCGAAGTCGGAAGCGGCTTGTGCGCTCTCGACCAGCTTGACGCCGCCGGCCTTGCCGCGGCCACCTGCGTGGACCTGTGCCTTGACGACCCACTTGTCGCCGCCAATCTTCTTGCACGCTTCAGCAGCGTCTTCCGGGGTGTCAACGGCGAAGCCCTTGGACACCGGCAGGCCATAGTCGGCAAACAGTTGTTTTGCCTGATACTCGTGAAGGTTCATCGTGTCATGCCATTGGTTGCATTAGACTCGAACGGCAGTCGCGAGATGCGGCTGCCACCGTTCGCCCCGGCCTGGCCGGGGCGACGCGCCTCTTGTTCGGAAGGACGCTTACTTGCGCTTCTTGCGGTTTGCGATGTGAATCGCATGCCCGTCAACGGCCAGCGCGGCTTCGTGTACGGCTTCCGACAGTGTCGGGTGAGCCGTGCAGATCAGCGCGAGGTCTTCGGCGCTGGCGCCGAACTCGAGGGCCGTCACGCCTTGAGCGATCAGCTCACCGGCATGCTGGCCGATGATGTGAACACCCAGGACGCGATCAGTCTCAGCGTCGGCAATGATCTTGGCCAGACCTTCAGTGGCATTGTTGGCCATGGCACGACCGCTTGCCGCGAACGGGAAGCTGCCGGTCTTGACTTCAATGCCTTCGGCCTTGGCCTGCTGCTCGGTCTTGCCGACCCAAGCAACTTCCGGGAAGGTGTAGATGATGCTCGGGATGGCGTCGTAGTTCATCTCGGCCTTGTGGCCGGCGATGATGTCGGCAACCATCACGCCCTCTTCGGAGGCCTTGTGGGCCAGCATCGGGCCACGTACCACGTCACCGATGGCGTAGACACCCGGCACGCTGGTCGCGCACTGGTCATCGACGTGGATGAAGCCACGCTCGTCCAGATTGATGCCGACATCGCTGTCGAGCAGGCTCTGGGTGTACGGACGACGGCCGACCGCGACGATGACCTTGTCGAAGGTCTGTTCCTGCTCGCCGTTGGCGTCGGTGTACTTGACGACGACTTCACTGTCCTTGATGTCGGAACCGGTCACACGGGCGCCGAGCTTGATGTCCAGACCCTGCTTCTTGAGCAGCTTCTGGGCTTCCTTGGCGACAGCGGCATCGACCATCGGCAGGAAGCTGTCGACCGCTTCCAGCACGGTGACTTCAGAACCGCAACGGCTCCACACGCTACCCAGCTCGAGACCGATGACACCGGCACCGATGACGCCTAGACGCTTCGGCGTCTCGGTGAATTCGAGGGCGCCGGTGGAATCGACGATCAGACCTTCGGTCAGCGGCGTCGGCGGAATCTCGACCGGCACGGAACCGGACGCGATGACGATGTTCTCGGCGTCGTAGGTCGCCTTCTCGCCGTCGTGACCGGTGACTTCGACCTGCTTGTTGGGCAGCACCTTGCCGGTACCTTCCAGGGCGGTCACGCCATTGGCCTTGAACAGACCGGAAATGCCGCCGGTCAGGTTCTTCACGATCTGCGCCTTGCGCTCGATCATCTTGGCCACGTCGATCTCGACGCCATCGGCCTTGATGCCCAGCTCGGCGAACTCGTCACGTGCCTCGACGAACTTGTGAGAGGTTTCCAGCAGCGCCTTGGACGGGATGCAGCCGACGTTCAGGCAGGTGCCGCCGTGGACGGTCTTGCCTTCCTTGTTGACCCACTTCTCGACGCAGGCAGTCTTCAGACCCAGCTGAGCCGCGCGGATGGCAGCCACATAGCCACCGGGGCCCGCGCCAATGACGATTACATCAAATTTATCGGCCATGTCTCTTCCTGTTGGTGCAGTTCGATTCGGATTGGCATCCCGATGGGCAACCTGTCACCCATCGGGGCCGCACACGCCCGGGGAAGCCCCGGGCGTGAGGCGTTGCAGTCTCAGACGTCGAGCAGGAAACGAGCCGGATCTTCCAGCAGGTCCTTGATGGCGACGAGGAACTGGACTGCATCCTTGCCGTCGATCATGCGGTGGTCGTAGGACAGCGCCAGATACATCATCGGACGGATGACGACCTGACCGTTCACGGCCATCGGGCGCTCCTGGATCTTGTGCATGCCCAGGATGGCGGTCTGCGGCGGATTCAGGATCGGCGTGGACATCAGGGAACCGAAGATGCCGCCGTTGGTGATGGTGAAGGTGCCGCCCTGCATCTCATCGATGCCCAGCTTGCCGGCGCGCGCGCGCTGACCGAAGTCGACGATGGTCTTTTCGACATCGGCAAGCTTCATGCTGTCGGTATCACGCAGGACCGGCACGACCAGACCACGATCGGACGACACGGCAACGCCGATGTCCTGGTAACCGTGGTAGACGATGTCGGTGCCGTCGATGGAGGCATTGACGTCCGGGAAGCGCTTGAGCGCTTCGGTGGCCGCCTTGACGAAGAAGCCCATGAAGCCGAGCTTGGTGTCGTGCACCTTCTGGAAGGTGTCCTTGTACTGCTTGCGCAGCTCCATCACCGCACTCATGTCCACTTCGTTGTACGTGGTGAGCATGGCGGCGGTCTGCTGGGCATTGACCAGGCGCTTGGCGATGGTCTGACGCATGCGGCTCATCGGCACGCGCTTCTCGGGACGCTCGCCCTCGAAGGCCGGAGCGGCCTTCGGTGCAGCGGCCTTCGGTGCGGCAGCAGGCTTGGCAGCGGACTTGGCTGCGGTGCCTTCCTTGACGGCCTTGGCCACGTCTTCCTTCAGCACGCGACCGCCCTTGCCGGTACCGACCAGCTTGCTGACGTCCAGGTCGTGCTCGGCAACCATCTTGCGAGCGGCTGGCGCGAGAATCTTGTCACCGACCTTCTCGTCCTGACCTTCGTCGGACTTGCTGTCGCTTTCCTCAGCGGCCGGAGCAGCGGCACCGGAAGCACCAGCGCTGAACAGTGCCAGCACGGCTTCGGTCTCGCAGGTCTCGCCTTCCTGAACCTTGATCTCGCTCAGGGCGCCATCTGCCGGAGCCACGACTTCCAGCACGACCTTGTCAGTCTCGATCTCGACGATCAGCTCATCGCGCTCACAGGCGTCACCGACCTTCTTGTGCCAGGTGGCGACAGTGCCTTCCGCGACGGATTCCGGGAAGCTCGGCGCCTTGACTTCCAGCGTCTCGCCTTCGCCACCGGCGGCCGGCTTGCTCTCGGCCTTGGCGTCGTCCTTGCCTTCAGCGGGCGCCTGCTTCTTCTCGTCGGAAGATGCGGCGTCTGCGTCACCGATGGTACCCAGTACCTGCTCGGACTCGCAGGTCTCGCCTTCCTGGACCTTGATCTCGCCCAGGGTGCCGTTCTGCGGTGCCACCACTTCCAGCACCACCTTGTCAGTCTCGATCTCGACGATCAGCTCGTCGCGCTCGACGCTGTCACCGGGCTGCTTGTGCCAGGTCGCCACTGTGCCTTCGGCGACGGATTCCGGAAAAGACGGCGCTTTGATATCGATAGCCATTGGAGTTCCTTAACTCGATTCTCTCTCGGTGCCCTTGCGGGTCGCGGGCCTTTACTTGTTGAAGGCGTCGTCGACCAGCTGGCGCTGCTGTTCGTTATGAACGGACATGTAGCCCGCGGCAGGCGCCGCAGAGGCCGGGCGTCCGGCGAAGGCCAGACTCATGCCGAGGCCCTGACGATGCTGATCAGCGACCTGACGCATGTGGTGCTGACTCTGATACCAGGCACCCTGGTTGAGCGGCTCTTCCTGGCACCACATCACCTGCTCGAGATTCTCGTAGTCGGCGATGGCGGCCTGGAGCTCTTCCTTCGGGAAGGGATAGAGCTGCTCGACACGGATGATGGCAACGTCTTCACGGCCCTGCTCGGCGCGATAGCCTGCCAGGTCGTAATAGACCTTGCCGGCACACAGCACGACGCGCTTGACCTTGGAAGCTTCAAGATTGCCCTTGTCGGCCAGCACCATCTCGAAGCGGCCATCGGCCAGCTCGTCGAGGGTGGAAGTCGCTTCCTTGTGACGCAGCAGTGACTTGGGCGACAACACGACCAGCGGCTTGCGCAGCGAGCGGATGACCTGACGACGCAGCAGATGATAGATCTGCGCCGGCGTGGTCGGCATGCACACCTGCATGTTGTGCTCGGCACACAGCTGGAGATAGCGCTCGAGGCGCGCGGAGCTGTGCTCCGGCCCCTGACCTTCGTAACCGTGCGGCAGCAGCATGGTCAGACCGCACAGGCGGCCCCACTTGCTCTCGCCGGAGGAGATGAACTGGTCCATCACCACCTGGGCACCGTTGGCGAAGTCACCGAACTGGGCTTCCCACACCACCAATGCCGTCGGCATGGTCGTGGCGTAGCCGTATTCGAAGGCCAGCACCGCTTCCTCGGAGAGGTAGGAGTCATGGATGGTGAAGGTTGCCTGACCATCCTTGATGTGCTGCAGCGGCACGTAGGTATTGCCATCATTCTGGTTGTGCACCACCGCGTGACGGTGGGAGAAGGTGCCACGACCCACGTCCTGGCCAGTGATGCGTACCGGATGGTCGGCATCCACCAGGGTGGCGTAGGCCAGCGTCTCGGCGAAGCCCCAGTTCAGCGGCATGCCGCCGGCGGCCATCTTGCGACGGTCTTCGTAGATCTTGTTGACCTGACGCTGGACCGAGACGCCGTCCGGCACTTCGCACATCTTGTTGGCGAGCGCCTGCAGCTGCTTCATGTCCATCGAGGTATCGGCATCGCCGGTCCACTCGTGGCCCAGGTACGGCGTCCAATCGACGAACAGACCGGTATTCGGCTGCTTCACGAGGGCATTGGCGACGTGATTGCCGGCATCGAGATCCGCGCGGTACTGATCCACCAGCTGCCGGGTCTCTTCCTCGCTGAGCACGCCTTCCTCGACCAGACGCTGCGCATACTTCTCGCGAGCGGTCTTCTGGGACTTGATCTTGGCGTACATCAGCGGCTGGGTGCCGGACGGCTCGTCCGCCTCGTTGTGACCGCGCTTGCGGTAGCACACGAGGTCGATCACCACGTCACGCTTGAACTGCTGGCGATAGTCGATGGCGACCTGGGCGGCGTGCAGCACGGCGTCCGGGTCGTCACCATTGACGTGGATGATCGGCGCCTGAACCATCTTGGCGATGTCGGTGCAGTATTCGGTGGAACGCGCGTCATCGGCACGCGAGGTGGTGAAGCCCACCTGGTTGTTGATGACGACGTGAACGGTACCACCCGTCTTGTAGGCACGGGTCTGCGACATCTGGAAGGTTTCCATCACCACGCCCTGACCGGCGAATGCCGCGTCACCGTGGATGGAAATCGGCAGTACGCTGTCACCCTCGGCGTCTTCACGACGATCCTGACGGGCACGCACCGAGCCCTCGACCACCGGAGAGACGATCTCCAGGTGCGACGGGTTGAACGCCAGTGCCAGGTGGACTTCGCCGCCCGGTGTCATGACATTCGAGCTGAAGCCCTGGTGGTACTTCACGTCACCGGAGCCCTTGGCGATCTGCTTCTTGCCGTCGAATTCCTCGATCAGCTCGGACGGGCTCTTGCCCAGCAGATTGACCAGCAGGTTGAGGCGGCCACGGTGAGCCATGCCGATCACGACTTCCTTGGTACCGTACTTGCCGCTGCGCTGGATCAGCTCATCCATCATCGGAATGAAGGATTCGCCGCCTTCCAGACCAAAGCGCTTGGTCCCCGGGTACTTGCTGGCGAGGTAGCTCTCGAGACCTTCGGCGGCGGTCAGACGTTCCAGCACGTGATGGCGGACATCGCGTGAGAAGTTCGGCTTGGAACGCACGGACTCGAAACGCTGCTGCAGCCAGCGCTTCTCTTCCGTATTGACGATGTGCATGAACTCGGCGCCGATGCTGCGGCAGTAGGTCTGCTCCAGCGCGGCGTGAATTTCCTTCAGCGGTGCAACGTCCTTGCCGAGGAACAGCGAGCCGGTCTGGAACTCGACGTCCATGTCAGCGGAGGACAGCTGGTGGAAGGAAAGCTCAAGATCAGGAATCGGTGCCGGCTTGCGCAGACCGAGGGGATCGATGTCCGCCTTCTGGTGGCCACGGAAGCGATAGGCGTTGATCAGCTGAAGAACACGAACCTGCTTCTTGTTCTCGCTGCTCTCGCCCGCCGAGACAGCCACCGAGCGGCGACTGTTGCGACCCATCTCGTAGAACTGCTCACGGATCGGGGTCAGCGGAACATCCTGGGAGGGGCTGCCGTCATGACGCGGCAGAGTATCAAAGTAGTTGCGCCACTCGTCGGGAACCTCGTTCGGGTCGACAAGATAACGCTCGTAGAGATCTTCTACGTAGTGGACATTCCCGCCGCTCATATGGGAAGTGCGCCACATCAACTCCATTGTGCCTTCTTGCATCTCTCGGTCACCCTGACTGATGGGGTGGGGTAGGCGCCGGACAAGCGCTGTCGGCGTCACTCGATTATGCCCTGTATGGCGAAACCATGGAGGCCTTCACCATCTGAGTCTTCTTTTATCGTCAAAAGCCGGTGCACAAGGCACCGGCTCCAGCAAGCTGTGCGCTGCGACAAGGTGTGACACCCTGCCGCAGCTGACGTGCAATCATAACAAGCTAGCGCTCGGCTTTTAAGTGGCGTTTGCCAGCAAAAGCTCACGAATCTTGCCGATAGCACGTGTCGGGTTCAGACCTTTCGGGCAAACCGCGACACAATTCATGATTCCGCGACAGCGGAATACGGAGAACGGGTCGTCCAGTTCGCTCAGACGCTCCTTGGTGGCCGTGTCACGCGAGTCGGCCAGGAAGCGATAGGCCTGCAGCAGACCACTCGGACCGACGAACTTGTCCGGGTTCCACCAGAAGGACGGGCAGGCCGTCGAGCAGCAGGCACACAGGATGCATTCATAGAGACCGTCGAGCTTGTCGCGGTCTTCCGGCGACTGCAGACGCTCGATGGCCGGGGCCGGCGTGTCGTTGAGCAGGTACGGCTGGATGCGCTCGTACTGCTTGTAGAACAGGCTCATGTCGACGACCAGGTCACGCACGACCGGCAGGCCCGGCAACGGACGCAGCACCAGCTTGTTGTCCTTGACGACTTCGGACAGCGCGGTGACACAGGTCAGGCCGTTCTTGCCGTTCATGTTCATGCCGTCGGAACCACAGACACCTTCGCGGCAGCTGCGACGATAGGCCAGCGAGCTGTCCTGTTCCTTGAGCATTTCCATCACGTTCAACACCATCAGGTCACGGCCCTGGGTGTCGACCTGAAACTCCTGCATGTACGGCGCAGTATCGGTTTCAGGGTTGTAGCGGTATATGGATACCTGAAGCATGGTTTCCCCTCCGGGCAAACGGGTCAGGTGCGTGCGATGCCCTGCACGCACCTGGATCACGGCGAACTCAAGCGAGCGTGAACTCGAGCGAGTGCGAACTGGTGCTTGTCAGACTCAGTAGGTACGAATCTTCGGCTCGAAACGCTCGACGGTCTTCGGCGCGAAGTTCACGTCACGCTTGCCGACACGCTTCTCGTTCGGGAAGAACAGAGAGTGCTTGAGCCAGTTCTCGTCATCACGATCCGGGAAGTCGTAACGGGAGTGGGCACCACGGCTTTCCTTGCGGGTCAGGGCCGCAATGGCGGTGGCTTCCGCCACTTCCATCAGGTTGTCCAGCTCAAGGGCTTCGATACGCGCGGTATTGAAGACCTGGGACTTGTCAGCCAGCCCCGCCTTGGCGATACGCTCACGCAGCTCGGACAGCTGCTTGACGCCTTCTTCCATCTTGTCTTCCTGACGGAAGACGCCGAAGGAGTTCTGCATGATCTGCTGCAGTTCGCGCTTGAGTTCCGGCACGGACTCGCCGCTTTCGGACTCGTTCCAGCGATTCAGACGCACCAGGGCAGAATCGATGTCGCTCTGGGTCGGCTCGAGGTACTCGATGCCTTCGTTGAGCGCGCTCTCGATGTACTTGCCTGCCGCGCGGCCGAAGACAACCAGATCCAGCAGCGAGTTGCCGCCCAGACGGTTGGCACCGTGAACGGAGACGCAGGCCACTTCACCCACGGCATAGAGGCCGTTGACGATGCGGTCGGTGCCGTCTTCGTTCTGCGCGATGGCCTGACCGTGCACGTTGGTGGCGATACCGCCCATCATGTAGTGACAGGTCGGCACGACCGGGATCGGCGCGTTGGTCGGATCGACGTGCGCGAAGGTCTTGGACAGCTCGGAGATACCCGGCAGGCGCTTGTTGAGCACTTCCTCACCGAGGTGATCCAGCTTCAGGAAGACGTGATCGCCATTCTCGCCACAACCACGACCTTCGAGGATCTCCATGACCATGGAGCGCGCGACGACGTCACGACCCGCGAGGTCCTTGGCATTCGGCGCGTAACGCTCCATGAAGCGCTCGCCGTCCTTGTTGACCAGGTAGCCACCTTCACCACGGCAGCCTTCCGTGACCAGCACGCCCGCACCGTGGATACCGGTCGGGTGGAACTGCCACATTTCCATGTCCTGGACCGGCAGGCCGGCACGCAGTGCCATGCCGATACCGTCACCGGTGTTGATCAGGGCATTGGTGGTGGAGGCGTAGATACGGCCCGCACCACCGGTGGCCAGAACGGTGGCCTTGGACTTGACGACGACGGTCTCGCCAGTCTCGATGCACAGGGCAATCACGCCGACGATGTCGCCGTTGGCATTCTTGACCAGATCGATGGCGTACCACTCGTCGAGGAAGACGGTGCCGTTTTTCAGGTTGGCCTGATACAGCGTGTGCAGCAGCGCGTGGCCGGTACGGTCAGCCGCGGCGCACGTACGTGCTGCCTGGCCACCCTTGCCGAAGTCCTTGGACTGGCCACCGAACGGACGCTGATAGATGCGGCCATTGTCGAAGCGAGAGAACGGCAGACCCATGTGCTCCAGCTCGAAGACCGCCTTCGGGCCTTCGGTACACATGTATTCAGCCGCGTCCTGGTCAGCGATGTAATCGCCGCCCTTGACGGTGTCATACATGTGCCAGCGCCAATCGTCGTTCGGATCAGCAGAGGCGATGGCACAGGTGATACCGCCCTGGGCAGAGACAGTGTGCGAGCGGGTCGGGAAGACCTTGGACAGCACGGCAGTCTTCTTGCCGGACTGGGACAGTTCGAGACCGGCACGCAGGCCAGCGCCGCCGCCGCCGATGATGATCGCGTCGAATGTCAGGCTACGCATGGTGGACATGTATCAGGCTCCCCACAGGACTTGAACGCCCCAGACCAAGAAGATGAACAACGCAAGGATGACGAAGACCTGGAAACCGAAGCGCAGCGCGGTCGGCTTCATGTAATCGGTCGCCACGGTCCACAGACCGATCCAGGCGTGTGCGGCAATCGCGATGAATGCCATCAGAGAGAAGATGCGCATTGCCGTGTTCTCGAACAGACCACTCCAGGTGGCGTAATCGAGGTTCGGGTGCAGCAGGAGATAGCCGACCATGAACACGGAATAGGCTGCCAGAACCACGGCAGACACACGCTGCAGTACCCAGTCAGACAGACCACTGCGACTGAAATTGGTGATGTTGTTTACCATACCCAGACTCCCGCCAGGACCACGAGAACAGCACTGATCACGACAGTGACCTGCGCCTTGCGATTCGCACTTTCAAGTTCGACACCAATATCCATGTCCATCAGCAGGTGTTTGATACCTGCCACGAAATGGAAACCGAGGGCAGACAGCAGGCCCCAGGCCACGATCTTGGCAAGGAAATTGGTTGCCAGGGTGTCACGCACTGCCTCGAACCCTTCCGGGGAGGACAGCGAGGCATCGAGTGCCCACAACGCGAACACCAGGCCCACGAACAGAATCACGCCGGTAATACGGTGAGTGATTGAAGTAAGGGCAGGGAGAGGGAATTTGATCGTCGTCAGATCGAGATTTACGGGTCGTTTGCTATTCACGGCTCTTACACACTCTCTTGGCCCAACACGGACGCAAGCCCGCAGGGGCGGTGGTTTGAGGAAGGGTCTCGGGCGCAGGCCATCCACGGTACCGAGCCGAATTTCCCGCCAGTCGCGCGACGGAGGATTATAGGGGTTGGCCATTGGCATGACAAATGACACGACGTCGCATAGCCGCAACCACGAATTGCACAAAATGCGGCGATCAGGACGCAACCTGAAGGGCATGGAACGACAAACGTCGGGAAACTGACGCACAGCGCAGCATCGCACGTCTCTACGCCGAGTGGCGAATTGACAATCTTTGGCGGGCTTCTATAGTGGGCGGGATTGATGCAAGCCCGGCATGGCAAGCAAGTCAAAGAGTTACGCGAATAATGAGGAGGTCGGCATGACTGACAAGAAAGCGACACTGACGGTAGACGGTATCGACAAGACCATCGAATTTCCGGTCTATTCCGGCACGCTCGGCCAGGACGTCATCGATGTCCGCGGCCTGACCGCCGAAGGCATGTTCACCTACGACCCGGGCTTCGTCTCCACCGCCGCCTGCGAATCTTCCATCACCTTCATCGATGGCCAGAAAGGCGTCCTGCTGCATCGCGGCTACCCCATCGACCAGCTGGCCAAGAGCTCCAACTATATAGAGCTGTGCTACCTGCTGCTGTTCGGAGAGCTGCCGAACAAGGAAGAGTACGACAAGTTCGCGCAACTGATCGGCAACCACACCATGGTGCACGAGCAGATCGTCAACTTCTTCAAGGGCTTCCGTCGTGATGCCCACCCGATGGCGATCCTGTGTGGCGTCGTCGGTGGCCTGGCCGCCTTCTACCACGACAATCTGAACATCAACAACGAGAAGGAACGCTACGTCAGTGCGGTGCGCCTGATCGCCAAGATGCCGACCCTTGCGGCCATGTGCCACAAGTACAACATCGGCCAGCCGTTCATGTACCCGCGCAATGACCTCTCCTACGGCGAGAACTTCCTGTACATGATGTTCGGCAATCCGTGTGAGGAGTACAAGATCAACCCGGTGTTCGCCAAGGCGATGGACACCATCTTCATGCTCCACGCCGACCACGAGCAGAATGCCTCGACCTCCACCGTGCGTCTGGCAGGCTCCACCGGTGCCAATCCGTTCGCCTGCATCAGCGCCGGCATCGCGGCACTCTGGGGCCCGGCACACGGCGGCGCCAACGAGGCCGTGCTCAACATGCTCGATGAGATCGGTGAGGATTCCGAGGAGAACATCCAGCGCTTCATCGACAAGGCCAAGGACAAGGATGACCCGTTCAAGCTGATGGGCTTCGGTCACCGCGTCTATCGCAACTTCGATCCGCGCGCCAAGGTCATGAAGGAGACCTGTGACGAGGTGCTGGAGCAGCTGGGCATGGCCGATGATCCGCAGCTCAAGATCGCCAAGCGTCTGGAGCAGATCGCACTGGAAGACGAGTACTTCATCGAGCGCAAGCTGTACCCGAATGTCGACTTCTACTCCGGCATCATCCTCAAGGCGATCGGCATCCCGACCAACATGTTCACGGTCATCTTCGCCATGTCACGCACCATCGGCTGGATCTCCCACTGGAACGAGATGATCGCCGGTGGCCATCGTATCGGCCGCCCGCGCCAGCTCTACACCGGCCACCCGCAGCGCGACTACCCGGCCAAGTAAGCCACGTCGCACCCCGGCAGCCGACCGAAACCGCCTCTCAGGAGGCGGTTTTTTCGTTTCTGACGCCCCTGCCCTGCTCGCCTGCCTCACGCCCCTGTCACCCCTCCTGCACAAGCCATCAGTCATATACAGTCCCTCGCCCCACGCCAGACGTGCTAGCGTAATGTCACGCGGTACCGACACCGCCGTCATGCCCAGCAAGTCCGCCTTTCGCTGATAGATGGCCAGGAGCCCTTCGCATGTCAGAGACACACGCAACGCCACGCATTGCCGCCTTCATCGGACTCGGCGTCATGGGTCACCCCATGGCCGGCCACCTGACACGCGCAGGATGGGAAGTGCGCGTCTACAACCGGACCCGCTCGCGCGCCGAACAGTGGTGCGAGGAGTACGGCGGCACCCATCACGCCACGCCGCGAGAAGCCGCGGAAGGCGCCGAGATCGTGCTGATGTGCGTCGGCAATGATGATGACGTGCGCAGCGTCACCTACGGCGCCGATGGCGTACTGGCCGGTCTGTCGGAGGGAGGACTGCTGGTGGATCACACCACGGCCAGCGCTGATCTGGCGCGAGAGCTTTACGTGGCGGCGCGCGAGCATTCGGTCGGCTTCGTGGACGCCCCCGTGTCTGGCGGCCAGCAGGGGGCCATCAATGGCGCGCTGACCATCATGTGCGGCGGTGACCCGCAAGATTACGAGCGCGCAGCACCGGTACTGGCGCATTACGGGCGCATGGTGAAGCGTATCGGGGAGACCGGCGCCGGCCAGACCACCAAGATGGTCAACCAGATCTGCATCGCCGGACTGGTTCAGGCGCTCTCCGAGGGACTGCACTTCGCCGAGCAGGCGGGACTGGATCGTGAGGCGGTGATCGAGGTGATCTCCAAGGGCGCAGCGGGCTCGTGGCAGATGGAGAACCGACACGCCACCATGATCCGCGATGAGTACGAGCACGGCTTCGCCGTCGACTGGATGCGCAAGGACCTCGACATCTGTCTGGCGGAGGCACGCCGCATCGAGGCAAGCCTGCCGGTGACGGCGCTGGTCGATCAGTTCTATGCCGACGTCCAGAGCATGGGGGGCGGCCGCTGGGACACCTCCTCGCTGCTCAAGCGCCTGGCCAGATGAGGCGAGCCCTCCCCACTCGAAGCGGCCTCGCCCGCGTCATCGCGCAGCGAATCAGGCACTGAACGAATGACGTCCTGCTAGCCGTGCAAGCCGCCCGACGAAAAGCGCCGATTCCAGCGTCAGCGAGACGTTGGAATCGGGGCTTTCTTGATGCCGCATTGCAACAACCCTGTCACCGTCACGCTGCGCTGCCTTTTTCCACACTATCTGTGGATAACCTCGTTGATAACCCTTAGACAAGCGCTTCCAACCTGCATGACAGCGGGCTTACCAACAGATTGCACAATTTTTAACCAGCTTATAAGCCATTGATATAAAAGAAAATTTTGGCATGCAGGAGCAAGCGCAGACCGGATGGCCGCACTTCGAGGGGGAGTATGAGGAAAGTTCACGTCCTGGCCGCGCAGTGGACAACACAACAGCGATGTCAAGGGCGACTTGGGGATAACATGCGTTTCGGGCGACACACCGGCTGTGCATAAGCCGAAATCAGAGACAAAAAAAACACACCCCGCAAGGTGTGCTTTTTTTTGACTTCCCGAGGCCATCACAGGCGACTCGAGATGTCAGAAGAGTGGCGTCCCATAGGGGGTTCGAACCCCTGTTACCGCCGTGAAAGGGCGGTGTCCTGGACCACTAGACGAATGGGACGCAGTCGCTTGAGAAACTTGGTGGAGCCTAGCGGGATCGAACCGCTGACCTCAACACTGCCAGTGTTGCGCTCTCCCAGCTGAGCTAAGGCCCCGTCTCTCAAGAACGAGGCGTATATTACTGACCCGCCTCGTAGTCGTCAACTTCTTTTTCACACAATTCCGTCGCGCGCCTCATCAGGGCCACCAGGGCAGTCCGACAGCGCCTTGAGAAGGCTCAGCGCCCTGCTGCAGCGCATGCCCCCATGACACACGTTCGCCATGGGGGCCCTTCAGGCATCACTGACACCCTTACAGCTCGCGATATTCCTTCTCGAAGCGCTTGGCAGCCTTCTTGGAGACGCCGCCCAGCACTGCCACGGCATGACGCAGACGTGCACGGGTCATGTCGGAACCGAGAATGACCATCGCATCCATCACCGAGGTGGAGGTCGCCGAGCCAGTCACCGCCACGAACACCGGCGCCAGGAAGTCCTTCATCTTGAGTTCGAAGTGCTCGGACAGCAGCTTCACTTCCGCCAGCAGGTGCTCCTTGTCCCAGGTGCTCACGGCCTCGAGCTTCCAGGTCAGGAACTGCATCTGACGCACCAGATCTTCGCCCTGAAGCTTGGCCTTGGCGAAGTCGTCCGGCGTGATGGCCGGCAGTCCGGAGAAGAAGTGCCCCGCCAGCGGAATCGCCTCGGACAGCGTCTCGATGCGCGGCTTCACTTCCGGCAGGATCTGCTTGACGTAGGACTCGTTGAAGGCCCATTGACGCAGCTCGCTCAGCAGCTCGTCCTCGGACAGGTCACGGATGTAGAGACCGTTCAGCCAGCTGAGCTTCTCGACATCGAACACCGGGCCGCCAAGGGAGACGCGCTGGATGTCGAAGTGCTCCTGCATCTCGCTCAGCGTGAACTTCTCGCGCTCGTCCGGCATGGACCAGCCGAGACGCCCGAGATAGTTGATCACGGCCGCCGGCAGATAGCCCATGCGGCGGTAATACAGGATGGACGTCGGGTTCTTGCGCTTGGACAGCTTGGTCTTGTCCGGGTTGCGCAGCAGTGGCATGTGGCAAAGCTCCGGCATCTGCCAGCCGAAGTACTCATACAGCAACTGATGCTTGGGTGCCGAGTTGATCCACTCCTCACCGCGCATCACGTGGGTGATCTCCATCAGGTGATCATCCACCACGTTGGCCAGGTGGTAGGTCGGCATGCCATCGGACTTGAGCAGGATCTGCGCATCGACCTGGGCCCAGTCGACCTCGATCTCGCCGCGCAGCATGTCCTTGACCACACAGGTACCGCTTTCCGGTACGTTCATGCGGATGACGAAGGGCGCACCCGCCGCTTCACGACGTGCCACTTCCTCGGCCGGCAGGGCGAGATCGGACGGCTTGAGCGCCATGTGCAGACCCTCGGCCTTGCGGGAGTCGCGCAGCTCATCCAGCTCCTCGCTGGTGCGGAAGCACTTGAAGGCGTGGCCGGCATCGATCAGTTGCTGGCAATGCGCGGCATAGATGTCGCCACGCTCGCTCTGGCGATACGGACCATGGGGGCCGCCGACATCCGGACCTTCCGACCATTCGATGCCCAGCCAGCGCAGCGAGTCGAGAATCATCTGCTCGGACTCACCGGTGGAGCGAGTCTGATCGGTATCCTCGATACGCAGAATGAACTCGCCACCGTGCTGACGAGCGAAGCACTGGTTGAACAGGGCGATATAGGCAGTGCCGACGTGGGGATCACCAGTCGGCGACGGTGCGATACGCGTACGAACGGTCATGTGGAGTCCAGTATTTCAGGGGGAGTGTCAAGAAGGGTGTCGAAAAGCGTCTCGAGATGACGGCCGGGCGCGAGGCGCGACAAGATCTCGAACCAGCCTGGCAAGTGGTGCCCGGCCAACACGCTTCAATTCGGCAGCCTGTACTGGGGGCATATTATACGCAAGGTGAAGATGTGCGACAGTGCGTCACCGTGTGCCAACGCCTCCACGGCGGTAAGCTGACGCCCGATGATCGTCCGCCGTGACGCCTGGCGCCCGCGCCTTCTCACCACCCCCTCTGCCACCACCGGCAGGAGCCAGCATGTCCCGAACCACCGCCTCGTCTGATGTTGCCTCCCCCCTTGACGCTGACGCCTCGTCGCCTGAGTTCGTGCCACGCCGCTGGCTGGAGACCCTGGCCCGAGCTGGCGGCCACTGGCCGAACATCGCCATCGGCTGCGCCCTGCTCTCGACCCTGGTGCTGCTGGCACAGGCGTGGAGCATCGCGCGCCTCGCCCAGGGCGTGGCGATCGAGCGCGAGTCGCTCATCACACTGTGGCCGGCCATCGCGGTACTCGCGGCCAGCCTCTCGCTGCGAGGCGCGCTTGGCGGGCTGCGCAGCTATGCTGGCACCCGTGCCAGTCAGCAGATCCGTCGCCGCCTGCGTGAGCGTCTATTGCAGCGCTTCGCCGAACTCGGCCCGCTGTGGGTGCATCGCCAGCACCGTGCCAGCCTCGCCAACCGTGTCTGGGACCAGGTCGAGTCGCTGCATGGCTATTACGCCGATTTTCGCCCCCAGACTCGCCTGGCCGGGCTCATCCCGTTGCTGCTGCTGGCGGTCGTCTTTCCGCTCAACTGGGCGGCGGGCCTGATTCTGGCGATCACCGCCCCGCTGGTGCCCATCTTCATGATTCTGGTCGGGATCGCGGCGCGCAAGCGCTCCCGCGAGCAATTCCAGGAGATGGACCGCATGGGGCGCCACTTCATGGACCTGCTCACCGGCCTGAAGACGCTCAAGCTGTTCGGCAGCGCCAGACGCGGCGCCCAGGTCGAGGCCGTCAGTCACGCCTTTCGCAAGCGCACCATGCGCGTGCTGCGCCTCGCCTTCCTGTCCTCCACGGTGCTGGAATTCTTTACCGCCGTGTCCATCGCGCTGCTGGCGGTCTATCTCGGCTTTCACTTCCTCGGTCATCTGCAGTTCGGCACCTGGGACGAGGCACCGCTGACGCTGCAGACCGCCCTGTTCATTCTGGTGCTGGCGCCCGAGTTCTATCAGCCGCTGCGCGAGCTGGGCGTGCATTATCACGCCAAGGCCGAGGCCGAAGCGGCCGCGCTCGACCTGGCGCCGATCGTCGGTGCCACCCCCTTCTCCTGTCAGCAGACGCCTGACGACGTGAACACCACGCCGCCTCGCAGCGCGACCCGCCCCATCACCTTCAGCGCCCTGAGACTGCAGGACGTGAGCGTGCGCCATGCCGGCCAGCTCCCGGACACGCCCCCCGCGCTGGGCCCGCTGTCACTGCAGATCGCCGCCGGTGAACGAATCGCCATCACCGGCTCTTCCGGAGCAGGCAAGTCGACATTGCTCAACCTGCTGCTGGGCTTCGTCGAGGTCGCCGACGGCATGCTGTCTCTGAATGGACATCCCTTGACCCAGGGTCTCCCGGCCGGCACGGCCACCTGGGTGGGCCAGGAAACGGTGGTCCTGTCCGGCACGCTGGCCGACAACCTGCGATTGGCGAAGCCTCAGGCCAGCGACGACGAACTCGAGGCCGCGCTGGCCAAGGCCGACCTGTCCACATGGCACGCCAGCCTGCCCCACGGACTCGCGACACCGCTTGGCGAGGGCGGTCAGCCACTGTCCGGTGGGCAGGCACGCCGCCTGTCGCTGGCGCGCGCCTTCCTGCATGATGCGCCGCTGGTGCTGCTGGACGAACCCACCGCCAGCCTGGATGCCGAGAGCGAGGCACGCGTGATCCGGGCACTGCAACGCCTCGGCGAAGGCCGCACCCTGCTGCTGCTCACGCATCGTCCCGAACTGCTGCCACTCTGCCAGCGGCTGATCCGTCTCGAAGGCGGCCGCCTGGTGGAAGATCGGCACCTGCAGGCCTCCAGCCCGCGAGGTGATGCATGACACCCCCTGACGTCCCCCCGACCGCCCGGCCACCATCGCTTGGCGAACTGAGTCCCTACCTGGCGTTGATGCGCGAGCACCGGGGCTGGCTGGGTGTCGGTGCCCTGCTGGCGCTGATCACCCTGCTGGCAGCCACCGGGCTGCTGGCGCTGTCGGGATGGTTCCTCTCCGCCACCGCCGTGGCCGGCGTGAGCGTCGCGGCCACCCAGGCCTTCAACTTCTTCACTCCCGCGGCTGGCGTGCGCGGACTGGCACTGGCGCGCACCGCCGGACGCTATGGCGAGCGTGTCACCACCCACGAAGGCACGCTGCGCCTGCTGGCCAGCCTGCGTCGTCGTCTGTTCGACGCCATCGAACCCCTCTCCCCCGCCGCTCTGCAGCGTGCTGGGCAGGGCGAGCTGATGACGCGTCTGGGCGCGGATGTCGATGCCCTCGACAGCCTCTATGTGCGCGTGCTGATTCCGTCACTGGTGGCGGTGTGTGCCATCTTCGCCGCCGGTACGCTGATCGGTGTCTTCGCGCCGACATTGGCGCTGATCACCGTGCTGGGACTGGCGCTGACCGGGGGGCTGGTGCCGTGGCTGGCCTGGCATCTTGGCAGCCGCGATGCCATGCACCATCAGGCCTCCGCCAGTCACCTGCGTGCCCGTCTGCTGGAGCGACTGCAGGGCCTGGGCGAGCTGGTCATCTACGGACGCTGGCAGGCAGAGCTTGCCAGCCTGGCGGAGCAACAGGCCGAGCGTGATCGCATCGAGCGCTCCCAGGCGCGTCGTCAGGCGCTGGCCACCTGGCTGAGCCATACGCTGCTGGGGCTGACGCTGGCAGGGGTCGCCCTGCTCGGCGTCATGCAGATGGCGCCCCAGACGCAGACGGCTGTCGGTGACGTGACCGCCCATGCCGGCGAGCTGCTCGACGGCCGCCTGCTGGCGCTGTTTCTGCTGGCGATCCTCGGTGCCTTCGAAGCCCTCGCCCCCCTGCCGCTGGCCTGGCAGGGGCTGGGCCGCTGCCTGTCGGCGGCCGCGCGCCTCAACCAGGTACAGGCCGATACCCCGGCGCCACAGTTTCCGGCGGACTCCGCCGCCGCCACGCCGGCCGGATATGAACTGGTGATCCATGACCTGAGTGTCGCGCATGGCGACACTCAGGTGCTCGAGCAGCTGTCGCTGAGCCTGGCACCGGGCAAGCATCTGGCCTTGCTTGGCCCCTCCGGCAGCGGCAAGAGCACCCTGCTGGAAGTGCTCAGCCGCTTCCATGCCCCGAATTCCGGCAGCATTCATCTGGGCGGTGTGGCGCTTGAGTCGCTCGACGAGGCCACACTGCGCGCAAGCTTCGCCGTCTGTCCGCAGGACACGCATCTGTTCTGCGCAAGCTACGCTGACAATCTGCGCCTGGCCGCGCCTGAGGCCAGTGATGCGACACTCATCCACATGCTGGATAGCCTGGGGCTTGGCGAGTGGCTGGCCCGACAGCCGCAGGGGTTGGCTGGCTTCCCGGATGAGGGGGGCCGTTCGCTGTCCGGAGGCCAGCTGCGTCGCTTCGGCGTGGCACGGGCGCTGCTCTCGCCCGCCCCGATCGTGCTGCTCGACGAGCCCTGTGAAGGCCTGGATCGCGAGAGTGCCGAGCGGGTGATCAGCGCGATTCTCACGGCCTGCCGGGGACGCAGCCTGATCATGATCACCCATCAGCCGCTGGGGCTTGAGCGCTTTGCGCGTCTGGCACTGCTGGAAGAAGGGAGACTCAAGGAAGATGCCACGCCAACCACACTGCAGGCCGACTCGCGGCTGGCACGCCTGATGGCGCGCACCACGAATCAGGCCTGACATGAACGCTATCGCGGGAGGGACGATGACGGAATCCACACTCAAGGATCAACCACTGGCCGCGGACACCTTTGCACGCCTCCCACAGGGCTTCACCGCTCTGGTGACGGGTGCCGGGGGCGGTATCGGACGCGCGATGCTCGAAGAGCTGCTCGCCCACGAACGCTGCGGCCGGGTGCTGGCGGTCAGCCGTGACGTCTCGCGTCTGCCGGCACATCCCGCACTTGCCTCACTGCAGGCTGACCTGACCACCGACGAGGGCATGGCGCGGCTGGCAGACTGGCTCCGCGAGCAACTGGATGACACGGGGCAGGAAGAGAACAAGGAGAAGGAGAACAAGGAGAAGGAGAAGCACGAGGAGAACGAGGAGAACGAGCCCAGGCCAGGCCAGCCACCGGCACTGATCCTCAACACCATGGGTCTGCTGCATGAGGAAGCCTTTGAGCAGCACGCGGCACTGTGGCCCGAGAAACGTCTCGAGGATCTCGACATGGCCGCGCTGACGCGCCTGCATCAGGTCAATGCCTTCGTCCCCGCCCTGTTGCTGGGGATGCTCGCGCCACGCCTGCGCCGGCGCACGCCGCTGATCTTCGCCTCGCTCTCGGCGCGGGTCGGCTCGATCAGCGACAACCGCAGTGGCGGCTGGTATGCCTACCGTGCCAGCAAGGCCAGTCACAACATGCTGCTGAAGACCGCCGCCATCGAGATCGCGCGCCGCAATCCCGAGGCTGTGTTGGTCGCGCTGCATCCGGGCACCACCGATACCGAGCTTTCGGCCCCCTTTCAGGCGCGGGTCCCCGAGCACAAGCTGTTCACGCCAGGCTACGTGGCGCGTCGCCTGCTGCGGGTGGCGGGTGAGCTGTCGCCAGAGGACAGCGGCGGCTTCCGTGACTGGGCCGGCGAGCCGATCGACTGGTGACGGAAGCTGCGGGGGCGAGAGAGGCAGCGGGGGCGATCAGAGCTGCAGATGCTCCTGAAACCATTCGGTGATGAAGTCCAGATAGGCACGCGTCTTGTCGGGCAGGTACTTGCGCGAGCGGAACAGCACCACCATCGAGCCGTGCTCATTCCAGTAGGGCTGCAGCAACGGCACCAGCTCACCGCTTTCCACTGCTGCACGCGCGGAAAAGGTCGGCAGATAGGCGAGACCGAAACCGGCCTTGGCCGCCTCCACCACACCGAGCAGATTGTTGATCACCAGCCGCGACTCCGGCTCCACATCGAAGGGCTGCCCGTTGAGCGTGAAGCGCCAGTGGGCACCCAGATCGTAATTGCCGTAGAAGATGGTATCGAAGGCGCGGATGTCCTGCGGCTGCACCGGCGGGGCATTGACGCGCGCCAGATAATCCGGTGCCGCATACAGGCCATAGACCACCTTGCACAGTGGCCGCGAGACCATCGAGGAATCCGGCAACGGTCCCATGCGAATCGCCAGATCCACCGACTCATCGATGGGCTCGAAGCGCTGATCCTCCAGCAGGATCTCGACGCTGACGTCCGGATAACGGCGCATGAAGGCGGTGGTCGGGGCGGCCAGATACATGAAGCCGAACGACACCTGCGCCGAGACCTTGAGCTGGCCCATCGGCTGGGAGGTGACGGACTGCACCCGCGCCTCGGCGGATTCCAGCTCCTCGCGGATGCGCAGCCCGTGCTCGTAATAGATGCGCCCCGCCTCGGTGAGATGCAGCTTGCGGGTCGAGCGATTGATCAGACTCACCCCCAGCTGCTCCTCCAGTGCCGCCACGCGCTTGGACGCCAGCGACTTGGAAATTCCCAGGCGTCTCGCGGCGGCCGTGAAGCTCGCCGCTCGTACCACCTCGACGAAGACCCGCAGGGCATCAAGCGTCGCCATCCCATACTCCAGAGTTGATTCAGCTCCAGACGCCCATTGACGAGCGTCCTGCGTGACCACGCGAACATGTTTCCATATTGGAAACCCTAGTTTTCGATTGTACGCGCTTATTCTCCAAAGCGCGTCGCCCTATACTGGGCACCTCGAACATGCGGGAGCAGACGCGTCGCGGCATCGACCGTCTGCTTCCGGACTAGACCGTGAAGCGTCTGGCCTGCGTGGCGCAGTCAGGCGATTCAGGTTCGCGCTCAGGTAGTTGCACTGCTCATCCCACCGGGTCCCGGTGACTGGTCTGCATGGCGACACCCGCACGCGCGGTTTCGCCGTCGGCCCATCCCGGGCCTCGGTGGCGATCTTCAGTGTAGTAATGCAAGCTATTTGCGCGCCTGGCCGTCTCACGACGCCAGGCGCTTTTTTTTGCCTTTGATCAGCGACTTACAACCATTTCTTCCACTTGAAGAACAAGTAGGTCGAAAGAGCCGATGCCCCCATCAGGCACAGCGCGAAGGGATAGCCCCAGTCCTTGTCCAGCTCCGGCATCCAGTGGAAGTTCATGCCGTAGATGCTGGCGATCAGGGTCGGCGGCATGAACACCACTGCCGCGACCGAGAAGATCTTGATGATGCGGCTCTGGTCGAGGTTGGTGAAACCGATCGAGGCATCCAGCAGGAAGTTGACCTTCTCGAAGATGAAGGTGGTGTGCGGATTGAGCGAATCCACATCGCGCAGCATGTCGCGAATTTCCTGACGCCGAGCCTTGTGATGCGGCTCGGCGGGCAGATGGCGCGTCAGCTGACGCAACAGCCGCTGACTGTCCAGCAGGGCCTGGCGCACCTTGTCGTTGTAGCGCTCCTGCAGCAGGATGCCATGCAGGGTGTCCTCCAGCGATTCAGGATGCACCGCCTGCTTGCCCAGTACCTCCAGCGCGCGATAGATGTCCTCGATCTCATCGGCCAGGTAATCGACCTTCATCGCCAGCAATGCCAGCAGCACGTCCCAGCCATCCTGGGGACTCAGGCGCTGGCGACGCAGATGATTGCGGAACAGCCGCAACAGCCCGATCTCCTCGTGACGCATGCTGATCAGCTGCCGCCCGTGCAGATGGAAGGCGACGTTGGCGGTCTGCGGTTCGCGCCCCCTGCGATGGGGAAACAGCGAGACGACATGGATGCCATCGCCGGCCAGATAGAATCGCGAGGACGACTCGATCTCCTCGAGCTCCTCGATCTTCGGCAGCTCCACGCTGAACTGCTCGCTCACCCAGCGCTGCTCGGCCTCATCGGGCTGGCAGAGGTCGATCCACAGCACATCGCCACGCACCAGTACCGGAGGTGCCAGCTCATCACTGGCCAGCCGCTCGGCATGCAGGGCGCTGGCCTGCTCATGGCTGTCGGCGAGCTGCGGCGCCTCGCCGTCGGACATGTCGGGCAGCACGATCTGCTCGCCACGCAGGCGCCCGTCTTCATGAAGGCGATAGAGGGTAATCATGCACGGTCCCGTGTGAATGACCTGAAGGAAGGGCCATTCTAGACGAGATACCGGGAGTGCGGGGCCTGACAGAGGCAGGAGAAAGGCGCGACAGACGCTGACAGCCGTGACACCGCCAAGAAAAAGGGCGACTCGAAGAGTCGCCCGAAGACCGTGACTAGCTTGATGAGGAGAAACCTGAACAGGGGCCTGACTCCGCTGTTCTGGCCATCGCGTTCCATGGCGGGAAGCGATGACCCAAGATTATGCCCTGACGGATCGCCCGTCAATACCAATGAGAATTATTTTCATTAACCATTGAGACAGCGTTTATCTCACCATCACGGCTGGCCTCCATCGATGAGCTGACGTATCATGCCGCCAGAATATCAAGGTCGTGACTGGCCTGATGAGACGCCCGCCTCGGACCTGACATCCACACTCTGGCGGGCACGAAGCACCGCTCGACTCGCAAGCCTTCCTCCCTGTCATTGGCAGAGGGAAAGCGAATGACTCGAGAAGCGCTTCCGGACGCCTCCCTCGTGCAAGCGAAGGGGGCGTCTTTTTTTGCGCATGAAAAAAGCGGCTCACCCGTGAGGGGAGCCGCTGGCAAGGACCGTAAAACGTCTGATGAGAAGCCTCCCGGAAAGGGGCCTGACTCCACTGACCGGGGCACCGCTGCCCATGGCGGGGAAGCGATGGCCTCAGATTAGGTCGCGAGCACGCGTCCGTCAACACTAATGAGAAATATTTTCATTAAGATTGAATGACGGCGCGCTTCACCCCTCTCGCAGGTCATGCATCATCCGTTCTGCGGCTTCAGCCTTGCTTGTGCCATTCAAACTTCTTGAACGGCTCGTCGATCGGCGTCTCGGCCAGGTGATTGGTGTAGTTGCTCATCACCTTCTGGGACAGGCCAAGAACCACTTCCAGCACGTTGCGCTTGGTGTAGCCGGCATCGAGGAAGGTCTGCACGGTAGCGTCATCGACGAAACCACGCTCACGCACCACGGCCAGCGTGAAGGTGCGCAGGGCTTCCAGGCGCTCGGTCGGCAGCGGCGTCTCGTTGCGCAGCGCCTCGGTGATGGCGTCATCCACCTTCATCGCCTTGGCGATACCGGTGTGTGCCGGCACGCAATAGTGACAGTTGTGCTCGACATTGATGGTCTGCCACACCACGGTAGTCTCTTCATCATTGAAGCTGCTGTCGAGGAACAGCTGGTGCAGTACCTGATAGCCTTCCAGCAGGCCCGGCGCCTCGGCCATCACGGCGTGCAGACCCGGCACCATGCCGAAGGCCTTGACGGACTTGTCGAGCAGCGGCTTGCTGTCCTGCGGGGCGGTATCGGCAGTATGCAGCGTGAAATCGGTCATGATGACTCCTTCAATATGATGGACGAGATGAGCGCAATGGCAGGGCTGGGGAGGCGTCGTGAACGTCGTCGCTACCCATGATGATGAGCAATTGCTCAAAAAAAGACCTGCTCATGCGCTTCGCTACGTTGTCGTGGGACACACTAGCTGGATTTGAGCGGTCATTCAAGTTAAAATTGAGTACTCACTCAATACCTTGCTCCTCGGGATCAGCCTCCCCTCCACACTGTGTGGAGTCAGGCGACACTCGCGAGCCCCATCGTCAGGACAGCCATGCCACGCGCGACCTTGCACAACCGCCAGGACTCCCTCGACCGGGCGCTGAATCTCTTCTGGCAGAAGGGCTTTCATGCCACTTCGCTGAAGGACATCGAGCGCGCGCTCGACATGCGTCCCGGCAGCATCTACGCCACCTTCGGCAGCAAGGATGGCCTCTTCCAGGAAGCGCTGGAGTGCTACTCCGCGCGCAGCCTGCGCGAGATGGAAAGCCTGATGGCCAGTCACGACTCGCCCTTGACCGCCCTCGCCGCCTACATCCGCAAGCTCGGCGGACTGCGTGACAGCGAAGTCCCGTCACGCGCCTGCATGCTGGCCAAGAGCCTGCTGGAACTCGGTGAGCGCGAACAGGCCGCCCGCGACAAGGTCGAGACACTGCTCGCCGGCATGGAAGCCCGCTTCCGCCAGGCCTTCGCGGACGCCCGCGACGCCGGTGAACTCGTCGACCCCGAGCGCCCTGCTCATCAGCCGGAACGCCTCGGTCGCCGCCTCCAGGCAGAAGTCATGGGCCTGCGCGCCTACGCCCAGCGTGAAGGCGAAAGCGACGCCGTCCGCCAGCTCGCCGAAGACATCGCCCAGGATATCGAGGCGCTGAATATCAACAACACGCATTGAGCCATGAGCGGAGCAATGGCTCGCGGCTCCCTCTGACTCGGCGCTTCGCCTCACATGCTGCTAGAATCACCGCCCGCTTGTCTCGACAGCGCCTGCACCTGATGCTCCGTCCCCTGCTCCCACACCAGCCGATATGACTGCCATGCCGATGACACCGATTGACCGCACCTTTTCCGTCGCGCCGATGATGGAATGGACGACCCGTGACTACCGCGCCTTCGCGCGCGTGTTGAGCCGTCGTACGCTGCTGTACACGGAGATGGTGACCACCGGGGCATTGCTGTTCAATCCGGACCGCGAGCGTTTCCTCGGTCACGACGAGACGGAGCACCCGCTGGCGTTGCAGCTGGGTGGCAGTGACCCGCAGGCGCTGGCCGAGTGTGCGGCGATCGCCGAGAGCTGGGGCTATGACGAGGTGAACCTGAATGTCGGCTGCCCGAGCGATCGCGTGCAGAACAACATGATCGGTGCCTGTCTGATGGGCCATCCGGAGCTGGTGGCCAAATGCGTGGCGGCGATGCAGGCGCAGGTGAAGATTCCGGTGACGGTGAAGTGCCGCATCGGGATCGATGATCAGGATGAGGACGCCGATCTCGAGCGCTTCATCAGCACCGTGGCCGATGCCGGCTGCGACACCTTCAGCGTGCATGCGCGCAAGGCGTGGCTGCAGGGCCTGTCACCGAAGGAGAACCGCGATGTGCCGCCGCTGAACTACGGCCGCGTGCACCGCCTCAAGCAGGCGCACCCGTCCTTGCATATCGGCATCAACGGCGGCCTCAAGCAGATGGATGAGCTGCACGAGCAGCTGGAGCATGTCGACAGCGTGATGGTCGGCCGTGAGGCGTACCACAACCCCTGGTTGCTGGCGACGGTGGACAGCGAGCTGTACGGCGAGGCCGAGAATCCGCACACCAGCCGCCACGATGCGCTGCGTGCCTTCCGCCCCTACATCGAGAAGCGTCTCGCCGAGGGCGTGCGCCTCAATCACATCAGCCGCCATCTGCTGGGGCTGTTCCAGGGACAGCCGGGCGGCCGCCAGTTCCGCCGCCATGTCTCCGAGAACGCCCACAAGCCGGGTGCGGGCATCGAGGTGATCGATGACGCCATGGCCCGCGTGCCGGAGCACCGGCCCGAGACTCAGGCCGAACAGGCCTGATCCGGCAGCCTCTGCCCCTTTCCTCAGGAACGCAGCATTTCCAGAAGACCGTCCACTGACACCCGGCCCATGTGCCGGGTGTCGTCGTTCTGGCATTCCCATGTTCTCAACGTCCCCAACGAGCCGTCGATCCGTCGGTCCAGCGACCGGCAGCCCCTATCGGGAAAGGCGCGATGACAGAACATTCACAGATGCCGAAACACGCAACCCTGCGTCGCTGTATAAGCTGATAACTCCTTTAATACCAATGACATGCATGACTTTCGTTTGATTGTCTGACAAGGGCGTCTCGCGCAGAATGACTGACCATGCGGACAACAACAGGTCACGTCATCGTCACGTCGTGCTGACGTGTTGACGGCCATACAACGGCTCCGTCACCGGCTTCCCCCACAGACCTGTGGACCGGTCCATGCAGTCCCCCATGACGGACTGCGCTGCTCATGCTGACACATCCTTCGAGGTTCCATGTCCACATCCTCCCCCTCCGGAGCCAACAGCCGTGAGCTGTTCGGGCACCCGGCCGGACTCTATCTGCTGTTCTCCACGGAACTGTGGGAACGCTTCTCCTACTACGCCATGCGCGCCCTGCTGGTGCTCTATCTCACCGATGCCGTCACCAGCGGCGGGCTGGGCTGGAATCAGGGCGATGCCCTGCAGCTGTATGGCATCTTCACGGGGCTGGTATACATCACGCCGATGTTCGGCGGCGCACTGGCGGACAACTGGCTGGGCGCACGCCGCGCGATTCTGATCGGGGGTCTGATCATGGCGGCCGGCCAGTTCGTGCTGGCCGTGCCACCGGACATGAGTGGTCTGGATGCCGAGATGCTGCTGTACGTCGGTCTCGGCCTGCTGATCGTCGGCAACGGCCTGTTCAAGCCCAACATCTCGACGATGGTCGGCGATCTCTATCCACAGGGCGATCACCGTCGTGATGGCGCCTTCACCATCTTCTACATGGGCATCAACCTCGGTGCGCTGCTGTCAGGTATCGTCGCGGGCTCCATGGCCGAAGGCTATGGCTGGAACGCCGGCTTCCTGGTGGCGGGTATCGGCATGCTGCTGGCGGTCGCCATCCAGCTGATCTTCGCGCCTCGCCATCTGGGCGAGCTCGGCGTGGAGCCCAGCGCCAGACGCGAGGCACGCCTGAGCAAGAGGAGCACCACCAGGACACCGCTGAGCCGCGAGGAGCGCGATCGCATCAAGGTCATCCTGGTGCTGGGTCTGTTCACCATCCTGTTCTGGGCCGGTTTCGAGCAGGGCGGCGGCCTGATGGCACTGTACGCGCAGGACTACACCGACCGCATGCTGATGGGCTTTGAAGTCCCGGCGGCCTGGTTCCAGTCGCTCAACCCGCTGTTCATCATCCTGCTCTCGCCACTGCTGGCGGGACTGTGGACACGCATGAATGATCGCGAGCCCAGCTCGCCGGTCAAGTTCGCCTTCGGCCTGATCGCCCTCGGCATCGGCTTCGTGTGCATGATCGGCGCGGTGCTGGAACAGAAAGCCGCGGGCAGCGCCTCGATGATGTGGCTGGTCGGCGCCTTCTTCTTCCACACCCTGGGCGAACTGTGCCTGTCGCCGGTGGGGCTGTCGATGGTCACCAAGCTGTCGCCGGTTCGCATGGGCGCGCTGATGATGGGCGCCTGGTTCGCCTTCGTGGCACTGGCCAACTACCTGGCCGGGATGATCGGCTCGCTGGTCGGCGAAGCCGGCGCCATGAGCGTGTTCGGTGGCATCGCCATCACCGGCGTGCTCGGCGGCCTGCTGTTGCTGGTGTTCGCCGGCAAGCTGGTCGACTGGATGCACGGCGCGGAATCGCGTCATGACGGCCCGCTCGAGACCCAGACCAGCCACGGCTGATCTCGCAGTCGTCGTCATCTTCACTACCGACGACGACACGACAGGCTGCTGCAACAACGCAAACGCCCCGCTCATTGAGCGGGGCGTTTGCGTTGTCACTACCAGCAACAGGGCCATAAAGTGGCCTGAAGTGAAACAAACCGCCTAGATAGAGTCCGGCACGAACAGCTGCTGGAAGTTGTCGACGGCGCTCTCGGCATCGTCGATCGCATGGAAGCGCGCCACGTGATAGAGCGCCTCGCCCTCGTTGGCCAGCGGCAGATTGGCCATGCCGATGATGATGCCATCCGCGGGCGACAGCACCTCGCTTTCGCTGTTGCCGAAGGGGTCGGCGACGATGCCCAGCACCTGATGCTTCTCGACGCGGTCTCCCAGGCCCACGCGGCTCTGGACGATGCCATCGATGGAGGCGCGCGCCCAGCTGGAGCCGTTGGACATTTCCACCGCGCGGGAGCTGGGCTTGCGGTCGCGGTCCTTGGCCAGCATGCCGATGGAGCGCATCACGCGCTTCACGCCGCTGACACCCGGACGAATCGCCCACTCATCGAAGCGCAGCGCCTCGCCGGCCTCATAGGTGATGACCGGCACGCCACGGCCACTGGCATAGGCGCGCAGGCTGCCTTCACGCAGCTCGGCGTTCAGCAGTACCGGTGCACCGAAGGCATCCGCCATCTGGCGCGTGGCGTCGCTGCCGCTCATGGTGGCGCGAATCTGCGGCAGGTTGGTGCGATGAATCGCGCCGGTGTGCAGGTCGATGATGTGGGTGGCCTGGTCGGCGATCTGCTCACGGAACAGCGCCGCCACCCGCGAGCCCAGCGAACCGCTCTCGCTGCCCGGGAAGCAGCGGTTGAGGTCACGGCGGTCCGGCAGGTAGCGCGTGTGCTGCACGAAGCCGAAGACGTTGACGATGGGCACCGCGATCAAGGTGCCGCGCAGCCGCGCGAGGCTGGAACTCTTGAGCAGGCGACGCACGATCTCGACACCGTTGATCTCGTCGCCATGGATGGCACCACACACCAGCAGCACCGGGCCGGGCTGACGGCCATGCACCACCTCGACGGGGATATGCAACGGCGCGTGGGTGTAGAGCTTGGCGACAGGCACATCGACCTGGGCCCGCGTTCCCGGCGCGATGCGGGTACCGCTGATTTCAAATGGAGCGCGTGACATCGCCACCTCAGAGATTGTTCGACCAACGAGCGACAGGCGTCGTGACAGCTCCTGTCAGATCAGGCTGCTCGCCCAGTGTCTCGAAAGAAAACACTGTGCGACATGCGCCTTTTAGCGCATTGGTGCGTCAAGGGAAAGACTTCATTGCAGCGTGTCGGGATGAAGACCGGACGGAATTGTTCAACAATGGCATGACGCCGACGGCGTGACGACACCTGACCACGACATGGCGAGCACGATATGACGGGAGCGACATGGCGAGAATGACACGCCTCGGCCTCGTCCTGACTGCCACTGACAAGAGCTGCCCGTGACCGATCTTCTCGACTCTCTGCTGACCCTGCCCGATTACTCCGCCCTGGCCTGGAGCGTGATCGTCTTCTCGACCTACCTGACCGGCATCTCCAAGGGCGGCTTCGCCGGCGGGTTCGGCTCGCTTTCCGTGCCGCTGATGGCGCTCGCCATCGGTCCGCTGGAAGCGGCCGGCATCCTGCTGCCGCTGTTGATCGTGATGGACTTTCTCAGCGCTCGCGCCTGGTGGGGCAAGCAGCTGTGGTCGGAGGTGCGCATCATCCTGCCCAGCGCCGCCATCGGCATCGCGGTGGGCGTGGTGCTGTTCGATGAGCTGAACGAGAACATGATTCGTGGCTTGCTGGGCGTCATCTCGCTGCTGTTCGCCGCCTACATGCTGTTCAAGCCCACCGCGAGGAATCCGCTGCCGCGCTGGCTGGCCATTCCTGCCGGTGCCACGGCCGGCTTCACCAGTTTCTTCGCCCACGCCGGCGCCCCGCCCTACAACCTGTACATGATTCCGCGTCAGCATCCCAAGGAGACCTTCATCGCCACCACGGTGATCATCTTCGCAGGCATGAATCTGATGAAGCTGGGCCCCTACGTGGCGCTGGGCGAGGTCAACCTCACCAGTCTGTCCACCTCGCTGCTGCTGGTGCCGGTGGCCTGGGCAGGTGTCAGGAGCGGCCTGTGGCTGCAATCCCGCGTCAACGAGAGGCTGTTCTTCCGCCTGATCATCCTCGCGATGGCACTGGTCGGCGTACAGCTGATCTACAAGGCCTGGGGCTGATGTCCGCGCGCCATCACGCCTGGCGACCTCTGCCGCCAGCCAGCATGACCTTCTGGGTAACGCTTTCAGACAGACATTCGAGAATGACCGGGGCAACGCCATGACACCGCAGATCCACTACTACCACGCACATCTCTACTACACCGATGAGCAGAGTCTGGCCGCCGCTCGCGAGCTGGCGGCCCAGGCCGAGCAGCACTTTCCCCTGCGCGTCGGTCGCTTTCATGAGCAGCCGGTAGGCCCGCACCCGCTGTGGAGCTGTCAGCTGTCCTTCGCTCCCGAAGACTTCGGGCGCATCATCCCGTGGCTGGCGCTCAATCGCGGCACGCTGGACATCTTCGTGCACGCCGGCACCGGTGATGATCTCTTTGATCACACCCAGGGCGTGATGTGGCTGGGCAGCTCCCACCCGCTGAATCTGCACGTCTTCGGCGATGAGTGAGGCTCGGAGGTCGCCCGACACGCTATCATCGCCTTGCCGCCTTCGCCTTACCCACTGACTCAAGGATGACCCCATGACTCGACTGCGCCGCCTATCCCCTCGTGCCGCCCTGCTGGGCGTGATCGCCTCTGGCCTGCTGCTGGCCGGCTGTGACGACAATGAGGTCGGGGATGTCTCGCTGGGCCTGTTCACCACCAAGGACATCAAGATCGAGAGCCTGATCGACCCGAAGGTGCCGGGCGTGACCTGTCACCTGAGCAACATCGAGGCGAATCTCGATTTCTCCGACCCCTCCGACATGAGCATCGCCTGCCGCCAGACCGGCCCGATCACCCCGGCGATGCTCGCCGACATCGACACCTCCAAGAGTGGCGAGGAGGTCTATCGCAAGTCCAAGAGCGTGCTGCTCAAGAGCCTCAAGATCCGCCGTATTCTGGACCGTGACTCCCAGAGCCTGCTCTACATCGCCTACAGCACCAAGGAAACCAGCGGCAGCTTCAAGCATGCGCTGAGCAGCGTGCCGCTATGGGGCAGCGAGGCCTGGCAGGCACCGGCAGCGCAGTGAGCCGACTCGGCGCCTGAATCAAGCCCTGACTCATCAAGCCCTGACTCATCAAGCCCTGATTCATCATGCGCTGACTCATCAAGCGAAAGCTTCACCATCATCCCTTGAAGTTATGGGGTGTCGCTCCAAGGTCTTGATCAACGGCTAGCCAGTCGGATTTTCATTCGCATGAGGCAAAGGAGTGACACACGATGTCGAGCCCGGAGCACAAGCAGAAGATCTGGAAGCTGATCAAGGATGTGAAGGTCGGCATGTTGGTGACGCAGGGTGACGGCATGCCACATGCCCGCCCGATGCATCTGGTGCAGGATGACTACGACGGCACCCTGTGGTTCTTCACGCGAGCCAGTGCCGAGAAGGTGTTTGAAGCAAAGAAGGACAGCGAGGTCTGCCTGAGCTTTTCCGATCAGGATGATGGCGTCTATGTGTCGCTGAGCGGTCATGCCAATCTGCACCGCGATCAGGGCCTGATCGACAAGTTCTGGAATCCGTTCGTGGCCGCCTGGTTCCCGGAAGGCAAGGATGACCCCGATGTCACTCTGCTGGAGGTCAAGGTGCAATCCGGTGAACACTGGAAGGCCAAGGAGAGCAAGGCGTATCAACTCTATGAGATTGCGCGCGCCAACCTCGACAAGGACCACACCCCGGACATGGGTGAGAACGAGAAATTCGGCACGGTATGAGCAGAAGCCCGAGCTCGTCATGGAGAGCTCTTTGAAGTGCCCGCGTAAGAGTTGACGCACACGGCCATGCCAGACACGACAACGCCAGCCCGAGGGCTGGCGTTGTCGTGTCTGGTCTCCTGCCGCCTGCCGAATCCTGCCGAGTCCTGCCGATTCCTGCAGACCTGTCGTCGGTGGAGAGGGTTCAAGCTCAGGACAGTGAACGCCTCAAGACTTCATGTCGAGCACGATGCGCCCTTCGATCTTGCCGTCGATCATGCGCCCGAAGATGTCATTGATATCCTCGAGCCTGCCGGTCTGCACGGTGGCGGCGACCCTGCCTTCCGCGGCGAAGTCCAGCGCCTCCTGCAGGTCCTGACGCGTACCGACGATGGAGCCACGCACCGTGATGCCGTTGAGCACCGTAGAGAAGATCGGCAGCGGGAAGTCACCCGGCGGCAGGCCGTTGAGCACCAGGGTACCGCCACGGCGCAGCATGTTCTGGGCCTGATCGAAGGCCTTGGGCGACACCGCCGTCACCAGTGCGCCGTGCGCGCCGCCGATCTCACGCCTGATGACGGCTGCCGGATCTTCCTTCATGGCATTCACGGTCACGGTGGCCCCCAGACGGCGGGCCAGATCCAGCTTGGCATCATCGACATCCACCGCCGCCACGTTCAGGCCCATGGCGCGGGCGTACTGCACCGCCATGTGACCCAACCCGCCGATCCCCGAGATCACCACCCACTGACCGGGGCGAGTGTCGGTCATCTTGAGCCCCTTGTAGACCGTGACCCCGGCGCACAGCACCGGCGCGATCTCCACGAAGCCCACGCTGTCCGGCAGACGCCCCACGTAGCCGGCATCCGCCAGCGTGTACTGGGCAAAGCCGCCATTCACCGAATAGCCGGTGTTCTGCTGGCTCTCGCACAGCGTCTCCCAGCCACCCAGACAATGCTCGCAATGGCCACAGGCCGAGTAGAGCCAGGGCACCCCGACCCGGTCGCCTTCCTTGACGTGGGTCACACCCTCGCCCACCGCCGCGATGGTCCCCACTCCCTCATGTCCCGGGATGAACGGTGGGTTGGGCTTCACCGGCCAGTCGCCATGCGCGGCGTGCAGGTCGGTGTGACAGACCCCGGAGGCGGCGACCTCGACCAGAATCTCGCCACGCCCCGGTCGCGGTACCGCGACTTCCTCGATCACCAGCGGTGCACCGAATTCACGTACCACGGCGGCTTTCATGCTGTTATCCATGATGGACTCCTCATTCATTGTCGAAAGACGAACCTTGGAAAGGCGAGCCAGAGATCAGGCGGAGAGTGCGATCCCGTCCGGTCGTGAGCGAGGGCTAGTGTTCGCGCACGCCCCGGACCTGCCTCTTCATTGAAACCAGACGCGGTGCTCCCTGCCCTGCGCCAGATCAAGCAAGTCGGATCTGGCGCGGGCATCGAGAGGAATTCCTCGAGGAGGCATCGCGGGAGGTGGATTCAGCGCCACTAGCCTCGGTGGCGCTGACGGTCAGGCCTAGAAGAAGCCGAGTGGATTGATGTCGTAGCTGACCAGCAGGTTCTTGGTCTGCTGGTAGTGTTCCAGTGCCATCTTGTGGGTCTCGCGACCGACACCGGATTTCTTGTAGCCACCGAAGGCGGCATGGGCGGGATACTGGTGATAGCAGTTGGTCCACACGCGACCGGCCTGGATACCGCGCCCCATGCGGAAGGCGACGTTCATGTCGCGACTCCAGACACCGGCGCCGAGACCGAATTCGGTGTCATTGGCGATGGCCAGCGCCTCGGCCTCGTCGCGGAAGGTGGTGACGGCGACCACCGGCCCGAAGATCTCCTCCTGGAAGACACGCATCGCGTTGTGGCCCTTCAGCAGGGTCGGCTGGATGTAATAGCCGTTGGCCAGCTCGTTCTCCAGCTGCTCGCTGCTGCCGCCGGTGAGCACCTCGGCCCCCTCCTCACGGGCGATATCCATATAGGACATGATCTTGTCGAACTGCTCGCGGGAGGCCTGTGCGCCAACCTGCACGTCGGTATCCAGCGGATTGCCGCGCTTGATGGTCTTCACGCGCTCCATCACACGGGCCATGAAGTCGTCGTAGATGCTTTCCTGGATCAGAGCGCGTGACGGGCAGGTGCACACCTCGCCCTGATTGAAGAACGCCAGCACCAGCCCTTCGGCAGCCTTGTCGATGAACTCGGGCTCGGCATTCATGATGTCGGCGAAGTAGATGTTGGGGGACTTGCCGCCCAGCTCCACCGTGGAGGGAATGATGGTCTCCGCGGCGCACTTGAGGATGTGCGAGCCCACGGGGGTGGAACCGGTGAAGGCGATCTTGGCGATGCGCTTGCTGGTCGCCAGTGCCTGTCCGGCCTCGGCGCCATAGCCGTTGACGATGTTGAGCACCCCTGCCGGCAGCAGGTCATTGATCAGTTCCGCCAGCACCAGGATCGAGGCCGGGGTCTGTTCCGCCGGCTTGAGCACCACGCAGTTGCCCGCCGCCAGCGCCGGGCCGAGCTTCCAGGCCGCCATCAGGATCGGGAAGTTCCACGGGATGATCTGCCCCACCACCCCCAGCGGCTCGTGGAAGTGATAGGAGACGGTATTGGCATCGATGTCCGCCGCGGTGCCCTCCTGGGAGCGCAGGCAACCGGCGAAGTAGCGGAAATGATCCGCTGCCAGCGGGATATCAGCGTTCAGCGTCTCGCGCACCGCCTTGCCGTTGTCCCAGGTCTCGGCGACCGCCAGCATCTCGAGATTCTGCTCGATGCGATCCGCGATCCTGAGCAGGATGTTGGAGCGCTCCTGCACCGAGGTCTTGCCCCAGGCGGGAGCTGCCTTGTGGGCGGCGTCCAGCGCGAGATCGATATCTTCCGCACTCGAGCGCGGGATACGGCAGAACACCTCGCCCGTCACCGGGCTGACATTGTCGAAATATTCCCCCTTCACCGGCTCGACGAAACGCCCGCCGATGTAATTGCCGTAGGTGTCCTTGAACGTGACCAGCGCGTCGGCGCTGCCCGGGGAGGCGTAGATCATGGCGAACTCCTGTGGGTCGGATTCACGAGTGGCGCTCGTGATCGACGACCTGTTGTTGTCGTTGCTGCGCAGTCGTTGTCGTTGCTGAAAAGTCGTTGTCGTGTCAGCGAAACGCCTGTGTTGGCCCTTCTGCAGTGGCGCCGTTGGCGCTGACTCGCTGCCCGCTCTATCAAGAGCCTCTTGATCAGGCGACTCTCACAGTCTTGACCACCGACGCCAATCGCGACATGCCCCCATGGGCGGAGACCGTCTCATCCCTTGGGAGGAGAAAAGCGAGGAGAAACGAACGCCGCCATACCGCGAAGGCCGCAAGGCACGACACCACGCCATGACGTTATGCTCAGGGTAGCTACTATCAGCAAGGTCATGATCAGAAAAGCCTTGATCAGGATATCGCCCGCCACCGGCCAGGAGCCTCCATGTACCGTCTGTTGATCGCGGATGATCATCCGCTGTTCCGTGATGCCATCAGTCGTACCCTGAGTCTGAGCGTCGCTGACGCCCCGGCACCGCCCTACGAGCTGCTGCAGGCCGCCAGTCTCGCGGAGACGCTCAGCCTCATCGACGCGCATGCCGATAGCCTCGACCTGCTGTTGCTGGATCTCGACCTGCCCGACAGCCACGGCCTGGAAGGCCTGACGCGCTTGCGCGAGGAGGCAGACTGGCTGCCGGTGGCGATTCTCTCCGCCCACGAGGCGCGCGAGACGGTACTCGAGGCATTGGCGCTCGGTGCGGTGGGGTATCTGTCCAAGTCGAGTTCGGCGCAGACCCTGCGCGATGCCCTCGCACGCATGCTGGCCGGGGAGGTCTACGTGCCTGCCCAGTTGATGCGCGCTGCGCCGCGTCCAGCGCCGCTCTCAGCATCATCTGCATCTGCATCATCGGCACCAGCATCATCGGTACCAGTGCCACCGCCAGCGCCCCAACTGGCGCCGAGCCTCAGCGATGCTGAATTTGCGCGGCGCTGGCAGACCCTCACCACCAAGCAGCGCGGCGTGCTGGAACGCATGGTGCTGGGCGAGTCCAACAAGATGATCGCCTGGCAGCTGAGCGTGGCGGAGACCACCGTCAAGTCGCATGTCTCCGCCATCCTGCACAAGCTGGGGGTCGCCAGCAGGGTGCAGGCGATCCTGCTGGCCAGCCACGCCCTGCCTGCCGTGTCAGGCCCGAGTGAGGCCTCTGCCGCCCCACGACGCGAAACGCCCCGGTCCAACGCTCACGAATGAGGCGCGAACCGGGGCGTTGCCCATCAGGTGTCGGGACAGAGTGACTCGCCCTACATCAGCTCCCCGACCAGCACATAGCCATTGAGCAGGATGATGACCGCTGCCACCAGCATGCCGATGGCCGTCACCCAGTGACGATTGACCAGGTCCCCCATCAGGCGGCGATTGGCGGTGAACATCAGCAGCGGCACCAGCGCGAAGGGAATCCCGAAGCTGAGTACCACCTGGCTTGCGACCAGCACCTGCTGCTCCGGCAGCCCCATCAGGATGATGGCGATGGCCGGTGCCATGGTGATCACGCGGCGCAGCCACAGCGGAATGCGGAAGTTGACGAAGCCCTGCATCACCACCTGCCCGGACAGGGTGCCGACGATGGACGAGGACAGCCCCGCCAGCAGCAGCGTGAAGCCGAAGATCAGGCTCGCGGCATTCTGGCCCATCAGCGGCGACAGCAGCTTGTAGCTCTCGGTGATGGAAGCCACGCCGGTCTCGCCATTGCCATGGAAGACCTTGGCGGCCAGCACCAGCATCGCCATGTTGATCAGCCCCGCCAGCGCCATGCCGATGATCACATCGAGACGGTAGTAGCCCATCACGCGACGGCGCTGACCGCTGTCACGCACCCGAATGCGATTCTGGGACAGCGCGGAATGCAGGTAGATGACGTGGGGCATCACGGTGGCGCCCAGGATACCGGCCGCCAGGAAGATGGCATGGCTATCCGGGAAACCTGGTGTCAGCAGGCCGTAGATGATCGGTTCCACCGGCGGACGACTGAGGATGATCTCGAGCAGGAATCCCGCCGACACCGCCAGGATCATCGCCCCGATGATCATCTCCATCATGCGGAAGCCGTAGCGCTGCATCACCAGCACCGCGTAGGTGATGGCACCGGTCAACAGCGCCCCTTCCAGCATGCTGAGCCCGAAGAGCAGATTGAAGGCCAGCGCCGCCCCCAGGAATTCGGCCAGATCGGTCGCGATGGCGACGATCTCCGCCTGCACCCAAAAGGCCCAGACCACCGGGCGCGGGAAGCGTTCACGGATGACTTCCGCCAGATTCTTGCCGGTGGCCAGCCCCAGCCGGGCGGACAGGGTCTGGATCAACATCGCCATCAGGTTGGCCCACAGCACCACCCACAGCAGGGTATAGCCATAGCGGGAGCCGGCCTCGATGTTGGTCGCGAAGTTGCCGGGGTCGATGTAGGCGACGGCGGCGATCATCGCCGGGCCGAGAAACGGCAGCGCGCGACGCAGGCGTCCCGCAAGGGACAGAGGGGATGCAGTGCGCACACCGCCGGCAGCAGAGGCTTCACCTTCACTGCCCAGCGACATGCTGGCGGCATGACGTACGGATTTATCGGACATGATATTCAGCATGGGAGGGAAACCTGCCAGATCAATGGCCCGCGAACAGAGAAAGGGGATGCGGGATGTCATGACACGAGCATACATGCTAAATACGATTAGTTCTCATTAAAATTCAGCGCGGTAGCTGATAGTCTCCTTCAATCCCTCCTGCCTCTTCCTCCCCCGCGAAGGCTAACGACAATGGAGCAACAGCTGGCGCAGGCGCAGCGGCTTGACCGGCTTGAGGAGGAACCCGAAGCCGAGCGCGCGTGCCCTGGCCTTGAGCGGCGCCGAGTGGTCCGCGCTGATCACCACCACCGGCAGGTCTGGCCAACGCTTGCGCAGGCGTTGTGCCTGCGCCAGACCATCGGGCTGCCCGTCACCCAGCTGATGATCGACGATCAACACCTCCGGCGGCGCGGCCAGCGCCTGCCGCAACAGCACCTCGGCGGTATCGGCGCAGTGGACACTCGCGCCCCAGCCCTCGAGCAATGACTGCATGCCGGCACATACCTCCCGATCATCCTCGACCACCCAGATAACGGTATCGAGCAGCGGCTGCGCGAGCGGTGACGCGCAAGGCTGACCGGGAGAAGGCGCGTCAGCCGATGGGCCCATCACATTGGCAGGCTGTCGAATCGGCACGCGCACCGCGAAGGCAGCGCCGCGCCCCGGCGTGCTGGCCAACGACAGGGGGTGCTCCAGCAGGCCGGTGATGCGCTTGACGATCGCCAGCCCCAGCCCGAGGCCGCGCTGCTCATTGTCCTGGCGCGGTGCGAGACGCCGGAATTCCTGGAAGACCACCTCGCGCTGATGCTCGGCGATGCCGGGGCCGTTGTCGGCCACGGTGATCTCCAGCCAGTCACCGCGCCGGCGACACCCCAGCAGCACCCGCCCGCGCGTCGAGCCATCCGGCACATGGCGCAGGGCATTGCTCAGGAAATTGCGTATCACGCGCGCCAGTAGCTGCAGATCTGACTCGACGCTCAGGTGGCTGGCCACGTAGTGCAGCTCCAGCCCACGTGCAGCGCCCAGTTGACGATATTCCTCGGCGAGCACATCCAGCAGCTCACGCACCGGGAAGGTGGCGACATCGGCCGTCAGCACGCCGGCATCCAGCCGCGAGATGTCCACCAGCGTGCCCAGCAGGCTCTCGACATCGGCCAGCGAGCGCCCCAGCCGCGCCACCAGCTCGCCCGGCGAAGCGTCGCGCGGCGTGGGGTCATCAAGTGCCAGCCTCGCCAGTTGCTCTTCCAGGGCGCTTGCGAACAGTCGGGCGGCATTCAGGGGTTGCAGCAGATCATGACTGATGGCGGCGAGAAAGCGCGTCTTGGAGTGGTTGGCCGCCTCGGAGGCGGCCTTGGCGGCGGTCAGACGTCGATTGAGTGCCCCCAGTTCATCGAGGGTGCGGTGCAGGGTGTCGGTACGCTCGCGCACCTGATCCGCCAGCAGGACGGCGTGCTCGAAGGCGGCGTAGGGCGCGCTCGGTGAAGGGCTGCTGGATTCGACCCGCTCGATCAGGGCGGCGTTGATCTTCTCCAGCTGGCGATTGCGCGCCTTGAGGGCGGCGAGCTCAGCGCTCAGGCCGTCCTTTCGGGAATCTGTCAGCGGCGTATCAGGCGCCATCCTGCCCTCCCGTGCCATCGGCCGCGAGACGGCGCTGGCCGATCACCACGCCGGTGAAGGTCTGGTTGATGTGCATGCCGTGATGCTGCTCACCGTAGGTATTGAAGCCGATCACCCGATGACGCCTGAGAAGACGCGAGGCCTCTGCCTCCAGCCCCAGCGCCTCGATCTCCATGCGCCGCAGGAAGCAGTCACAGCCGATGGTCAGCGCGGGCGGCCCCAGACGCGCCTCCACCTCGGCCAGCCGCTGCTCGAGCTGCGCGAGAATCGGCGTGGCCTGCATGGCAGTGAGCACGATGCCGGTCTCCACCGCGCAGTAGAAGCTCAGGCTGGCATCGGCATTCACGCGCTGGATGGAGCGTACGTAATGCGCCTCACCGATGCGCACCGCCAGCGGGCAGCGCGCGAAGACCGCCTCCTCCAGCGCCTCGGGCGCGACACCGGCCAGCCGCGCATACTCCTCGGCGGCGGGCTCGGCATTCAGCTCCAGCACGCGGCGTGAATCGCGGTCCACCGCCGTCACCACCAGCTTGTCGGCCAGCGGCGTGAGGTGGTGCGTACTGATGACCTCGAACGGCAGCCGCGTATTGATCACCACCACGACCGCCGCCTGATCATGGAAGACCCCGTCGGCGTAGACATAGGTATGCGCCAACCGGTTGTCGTCCCCGGCGGAGCCACCGAAGGCGGGAATGCTGCCCAGCGCTGCATCCAGCGTCGCCAGTACCTGCTCCTCGCTGCTCGAGAGGCCGTCGAGCAGCGTCAGCGCGAAGCTGTTGCCCATCACCGGCGCCACGGCCTGCTCGCGACAGCGCGCCAGCAGCTCATCACTCAACGTCTGGGCACGCGGAAGGTCGAAACCGCTCAGATCATCGATCAACACCTGCGCCAGCGCGAAGTCGCTGCGCGCCAGGCCGATGGCGGTGATGGAGCCGCGCGCATAGCCCTCGGGCGTGATCTCGCCGGCGGTGGTGCAGCCACTCACCGCTACCTCACCGAAGGCATCGGCCAGCGCCTGACCCAGTGCCGGGAGGGGGTAATCCGCCGAGCAGAAGAACAGCACCCCGCCGAGCCGCTGGCGGCCACCGAGCGAGTCATCAAGCTTTCGGGCCAGCTCGGCCACCGCCGCCTGCGGGTCCTTGAGCTGGCTGGCCGCCGTGGCCAGCGGTACGGCAATCATCTCGCTCTGTGGCTGCGGCCTTCCCTTCACGCGACTGCTGACATCCGTCATGTCCCCTCCTCCTGTCGAGCGCAGCGGGGCCTGACCTGACGATCATCCGTCGGCGTCCGGGCTAGAGCACCAGCCCGCTGGCTCTCACCACGCGTCGTTCAATGGCGCCTTCCAGCGTCTCGCGGCGGGTGCCCGCCAGCGTGACCCGCGACTTGGCCCGCGTGATACCGGTGTAGACCAGCTCGCGAGTCAGAATCGGATTGGCACCCTCAGGCAACACGAATACCACATGGCGGAACTCGGAACCCTGCGACTTGTGGACCGTCATCGCGAAGACCGTCTCCACCGCCTCGAGGCGAGACGGCAATACCGCGCGCACGCCACGGTGGAAGCGCTGGATCACGGTGTCCTGCCCATCACGCTCGGCGTCTGACGACACCTCCTCCTCGACCGGGAAGAACACGCGCAGGCGCCCCCCGGCGGCGGGGTCCGACAGGGTGATGCCGACATCGCCGTTGTAGAGCCCCAGCGCGCGATCATTGCGCGTCACCATCACCGGACGCCCGGCGTACCAGCCGCGTTCCTCGGCGATCAGCCCACGGCGCATCAGCACCCGCGCCACACGCTGGTTGAGGCCATCGACCCCATAGGGGCCACGGCGCAGCGCGCACAGCAGCTGAAACTCGAGCAGCAGATCGATCACCTCTCGTGCCGGGCGCCGCTCACGCACGGCCTCCAGCGCCGGGCGATAGCCATTGACCACCAGCTTTTCCAGATCGCGGTCCTCCGGGCCGCTGAGCTTCAGCCAGGCGATATCGCGATAACCGGTCTTCCAGACGGCGCGCAGCGCCTGGCGGTCTCCGGCATTGCAGGCACGCGCCAGGGCACCGATACCGCTGTCGACGGAGAAACGGTAGCTCTTCTGCAGCACCACCACGTGATCGGCGAGTCGGCCGCGGTCTGCCGTATCCTGCGTCTCCGAGACATCCGGCGTGGCGATGGCCTCATCCAGCGTTTCGCCGGTCAGGCGGGCGAGATCTGCACACACTGCCGGTGAGTAACGCGGCGGCAGCGCATGCTCGCAGAGATCGCCCAGCACGGCGCCGGCTTCCACCGAGGCCAGCTGGTCCTTGTCGCCGAGCAGGATCAGGCGGGCATGGGCAGGCAGCGCCCCGAGCAGTGCGGCCATCAGATCGAGATCGACCATCGAGGCCTCATCCACCACCAGCAGGTCCAGCGCCAGCGGGTTGCCGGCGTGATGGCGGAAATGGCGGGAATCCGGACGTGCGCCCAGCAGGCGGTGCACGGTGCTTGCCTCACGCGGGATGGCGGCGCGCACCGCGTCTGGCACCTCGAGCTTCGCCACCGCGCCACGGATCGACTCCGACAGCCGCGCCGCCGCCTTGCCGGTCGGGGCGACCAGTCGGATATCCAGCGCCCGACGCTCATGCGGATGGCCTGTCTCATCGCTCTCGACACTGCCTACCACACCGCTCTCCACCTCCACACCGCCAGCTCCACCAGAGAGCGCCTGCGCCTGCAACAGTGCCAAGAGGCGCGTGACGGTGGTGGTCTTGCCGGTACCGGGACCGCCGGAGATCACCGTCAGGCGCTGACGCAGCGCCAGAGCGCAGGCCAGCTTCTGCCAGTCCGGCGCGCCATGGGGGTCCGGCTGATTGCTGGCGAACAGCTCACGCAGACGCTCGCCCAGCGCATCACTGACCCGTGTCTCGCCCTCCTCGCTCGGCCCCATCCGCGCACGCAGCCCCGCCGCGACTTCACGCTCGGCCTGCCAGTAACGCCGCAGATAGAGGCGCTCGCCCACCAGCACCAGCGGGCGCAGCGGCAGATGACCCGCCGGGGAGTCGGCCTGCGCCAGCACGCTGACCAGCCGCGATGCCGCCAGCTGTTCGGCCCAGCGGCCGGCATCGAGATCCGCCAGGAAGGCTTCCGGCAGGGCCACGCTGACCTCGGCCAGGTGCGCCTCGGACTGCTCCAGCGGTGGCAGCGACAGGGTCGCGCGTGGCTCGGCCAGCGCCCGCGACAGCGACAGGCACACATGCCCGCGCCCCAGCTGGTGGCTGGCAAGCGCAGCCGCCAGCAGCACGCTGGCCGGGGCCTCCGGCACATGACGCGCCATGAAGCGCACCAGATGGGCATCGACTCGCCTGAGCCAGCCCAGCTCCACCCACAGGCCGAGCGTCGCGAGCAGGGTCTCGGCAGTCGGGGCGTCAGGGGCAGCGCTGAGCTGCTGCGTTTCCAAAGGCGTGGCGTCAGACATCGAAGGCCCCCTGCTGGCCGCTTTGCGTGAGTGGCGTGGTGTCGGTGGTGTGAAGGAGCAGGCTGTCCAATGCGGAGCTGTCACCGCCCAGCCAGAGATCCAGCGCCTCGATCAGCGCCTGTGATGGCCGGCGCTGGAACACGCCGGGTGTCGCCACGCCGGGGGTCGCTGTCTCTTCAAAGGGCCGGCCGGGCGTCGCCGTGGCTTCATCCACCGCAAGCGCGGGTGAATCACCGCCGGCATCCAGGCCGCGCAGGAAGACATACAGCACGCCCCCCATGCAGCGTTCGTAATCGTAGTCCTCGCCGAGGCGCGCCTTGAGCAGACGATGCAGCGCGAGGGTGTAGAGCACGTACTGCAGGTCGTAGCGGTGCTCGACCATCGCGCGGGCCAGCGACTCACCGAGGTAGTCCTCGGGGCGCTCGCCCAGATAGTTGGACTTCCAGTCCAGCACGTACCAGCGGCCGCCGGACTGGAAGGTCAGATCGATGAAGCCCTTGAGCATGCCGTGCATGCGGCGTGGCGCGAGCCTGGGCCGCGAGCGCGGCAACGGCTCCAGCGCGGTGACCACGGCGTCCAGCGGCAGACTGCGCGCGTGTACGGCCGGCAGCCAGAATTCCAGCTCCGGCTGCCAGGCCTCGAGTCGATTGAGCAGGATAGGCTCGCCCTCGAAGCCCTGCAGCGGACGGGTCAGTGCCTGCTCCAGCCAGTCGGTGAGGCGTGGCTGCCAGCTGGCATCGAAGCCACCGAAATGCAGCCGCGAGCCCACCAGCCGCTCAAGCTCGCCGCGATAGTCCTCCGCACCGAGACGATCGAGATCCACCGCCTCCAGCAGGCCGTGCAGGAAGGTCCCCGGGCGCGGCCCACGCGGGAAATCATGCAGGTGGATCTCGCCCACCGTCATCGGCAGGCCGCCCGCCAGCAGCGGGCCTGACTGGCCCGCCACCTCGCGGTCCGGGCGGGTCAGGCCCTGCTCGCCTTCTTCCAGCGCGATCTCGGTGGCGCCTTCGGGCACGCGGTCATCCTCGGCATCGCCGGTGTCTTCCAGCGCCGCCGTCACCTGACGGGCATCCGTGAGCAAGGCGGTGTAGGAGGCGATCCACCAGTCATCCTCGATACCGCCGGCGAAGTGACGCGCGCCATGGAAGTGCTGATCGCGCTCCGCCGGTGGCTGATAGTCATGACCGGGCAACTCCGGCAGACCGGACACGCGAGCGAGTCCGGCCGACTGCTGTTCACACCAGCGGCACAAGGCAGCCTCGATGGCGCTGGCCTCGATCTCCTCGTTGTCACTCATGCCGAGCAGATAACCGATGGCGGTGACGGGCAGGCTGAGCTGCTTGCTGAAGCCGCCCTTGCCGATGGGCGCCAGCCCCAACCAGCAGGCGAACTTGGGACGCGTCAGCGCCACGTAGAGCAGGCGCACGTCTTCCATCAGCCGTGCATGGTCGGCCGCCGCGATGGCCTCCTTGGAGGGCTTCTTGACCAGGATGCTGTCATCGAGCGCGTCATCCTCCTGATCGACTCTCCGAGCAGGTACTTCCTCGTCATCACCTCCCTGGTCATCACCTCCCTGGTCATCACCTCCTTGGTCATCACCTCCCACGTCAGCCACAGCCAGCCAGCGCTGCTTGAGGGTCAGCAGGCCGAAATTCCTGTCCGGCTCGGCGGCGCGGAAGCTGGCCATGAACGGCAACAGCACGATGGGATACTCAAGCCCCTTGGACTTGTGGATGGTGACGACCCGCACCAGCCCCTCATCACTTTCCAGTCGCTGACTGAGGCTGTCGCTGTCCAGCGCTTCATGGCCGGATTCCAGTGCCTGATGCCACCAGCGCAGCAGCGCCTGTTCGCCATCGAGCCGCTGGGCAGCATTCTGGGCCAGCTCCCCCAGGTGCAGCACGTCGGTCAGGGCACGCTCCCCCCCGGCGCGGGCCGCCAGCCGCTCACCGACCCGGAAGTCACGCATCACGCCGCGCAGCATCGGCAGCACACCGCGCCGCTGCCAGTCACGGTGGTAGCCATCGAAGCGCTCGACCTCGCGCTCCCAGGCCAGCTCATCCACGCCGAGACGCTCGACCAGCGAGAGGTCATCCGCCAGCAGGCGTGTCGCCAGCGCGGCGCGCAGACGACGGTCATCCCGCGGATGGGCGACAGCCTCGAACAGCTGCAGCAGCTCAAAGGCCTCCGGCGTGTCGAACACCGAGCTCTTCTCGCTCAGATAGACGCTGCGGATACCGCCTTCGGCAAGCGCCCCACGCACCGCTGCGGCCTCGCGCCCGTTGCGTACCAGCACCGCGATATCGCTGGCGGCCACGCCCCGCACCGTCGAATCTCCCGCGTCCATGAACACCAGTCCCGGCTCGCCCGCCGCCAGGCGTTGTTGGCCCTCGAGCAGTGTCTGGATCTGGGTGCGGCAGGCCCGACTCATGTCGCGGCGATGCGCATCGGCGCTCAGGCGCTCACCGTTGGCCCACCACAGATTCAGTGCACAGGCGGCCTCTTCGCGGCCATCCGGATGCCGCAGCACCAGCCGGGTGCGCGTGCCCTGGGCCTCGACCGGCTGGAAGGGAATGTCCTCACTGCCGAAGGGCGCGGGATGCTGGGCGAACAGCGCATTCACCGCCGCCACCATCGCGGCGCTGGAGCGGAAGTTGCGCGGCAGGGTGAAGCGCGAGGGGGTGACCTGGCGCGCCGCCAGATAGGTATCGATATCGGCGCCGCGGAAGGCGTAGATGGCCTGCTTGGGGTCACCGATCATCAACAGCGTGCTGGGTGCCTTGTCAGCCTCGTCGCGGTCAGAAACGTCAACGTGCTGCTCATCGCGCGAGCCATCGCCCGCCGTCTGCGGATAGATGCGCCGGAAGATGCGGTACTGGACCGGGTCGGTATCCTGGAATTCATCGATCATCGCCACCGGCAGTTCCTGACGGATCTGACGCGCCAGACGCTGGCTGGCCTCGCCATTGAGCGAAGGGTCCAGCGCGTGGTCGAGGTCATTGAGCAGGTCCGAGAACTCCCAGAGTCCCAGACGGCGCTTCTCGCAGATCAGGGCGCGGGCGACGCTGTCACGCGCGTGCACGGCGACCTGATCCAGCAGCACGGCATCAGGCGCCGGCACCTCGGCCAGCAGGTCCAGCGCCGCGAAGAAGGGGTGACGCGGCGTCTGGCAGTTCTTCTTGGTGCCCTTCTCGAGCTTGGCCTGACTCAGCCAGCACAGCTTCTTGCTGTCGAGCATGTCGGCGGCGAAATCGTGCTCGCCGCTGGCCAGCCAGGCGGCCGTCGCCGCCAGGCGAGGCTCCAGCTCGGCCTCCTTGTAGCTGTTGCCATTGAGCGCCTTGCTGGCGAAGGCCTCGCCCATCACGTCGCGGATGGCCGGCTCATCGAAGCTTTCCTCGACGGCGCGCCGGGCGGCCTGCTGCTGCTGACGCCACTGCTCGGCATTGCCGAGCAGCTCGCTCAGGTCTCGCGGGGCCTCAAGGCATTCACCGTCGCGATACAGCGGGCGTGGCGTGCCGTCACGCAACAGGCCGCGCAGCTCCTCTCCCAGTGCTTCCGGGCCGGCCCAACGCCCACGGATCAAGGCCTGCCACTCGCGAGCCAACGGGTAGAATTCGCAGCGCCAGTAATCCTCGACGCAACGCGTCAGCAGTGACTGACCATCCTGCAGCAACTCGGCGCCGAAGCGTCCGCCGGCATCGAAGGCATGCCGACTGAGCATGCGCTGACAGAAGCCGTGGATGGTGAAGATGGCGGCGTCATCCATCAGGCGCGCGGCCTGATCGAGGCGCCGCGCCGCCGCGGCCTTGAGGCGCGATGCGTCCTCGGCAGGTGAGGATGTCAGCAGCGGCGCGAGCAATTCAGCCAGGATCGGATCAGGACTGGCACGCCCCAGCAGCGCCTCACGCGCCTGCTTGAGGCGCGCGCGAATGCGGTCACGCAGCTCTGCGGTGGCGGCTTCGGTGAAGGTCACCACCAGAATCTCCGGCGGCGTCAGCGGACGCGGATAGCTCACGCTGGCCGCCTGCCCGGGCAAGGGGCCGAGCACCAGCCGCACGTAGAGCGCGGCGAGGGTGAAGGTCTTGCCGGTGCCGGCACTCGCCTCGATCAGATGCTGACCGAGCAGGGGCAGCGTCGGAATATCGAGGGCTTGGCCCTGCTGGCTCGGATCCATCTCGTCACTCATTGCCGCTTCCTTGTCCTGAGCGATGCCACTCCTCACGCCACTCTCCACACCGCTCATTCCTTCCACTCTGGTATCGCTCATGACTGCCCCTTCCCGGTGGCAAGCTCCACCGCGCGCTCGCCGAGAATGCCCTGACGCACGCCGATCATGCTCTCGATCAACGGCTGATAGAGCTGCACGCTGTTGAGCACGCCGCCCGCACGGGCGAAGGCGTCAAACTCCGGCCACAGCTCGCCCAGCGCGCCTTCCTGTCGCCTGAGTGCCTGGGGGCCCTTGAAGATGTCTTCCGTGAAGCGGGTTTCCATGGCGCGCGACAGGCTGTCGGCAAGCCAGGGCTTGTGGATGGCGGCCAGCGCCGTCTCAAGCGTTGGCGTGCCGTCAGCGGCCTGCGCCTTGAGTGCGCCGAACAAGGCACTGCGATCCTCCTCGCCCACTACCTCCCAGAGCGTGGTCGCCAATTCCAGCGCGGCGGCCAGCGGCGCCTGCCAGCCCTGGGCATACGCTTTGACGAGATGGCGCAGCGCGGCCTCGGCCTGCTCGATGCGCAGCGCGGGGAACAGCAGCCAGCGGTCCTCGAACACCGCCAGCCACTGATAGCCTTCACGGCGCGTGCCCTGATCACCCGCCACCTCCCCGAGGCCGGGGCGCGCGTTGGCCATCAGCCAGTCGAGATAGCCGGCCAGCAGACGATGCGGCTTGCCGAGCTTCTTGTAGCGGCCCTCCTTGCCAGGCTTGAGGGTGCCGAAGTGGGTCGCCTCCAGCGTGGCCAGCAGGCGGCTCTCGCCCTCGGCGTCATCGCGCAGTTGCCGACGGCTGATCAGGCGCGTGGTGAGCGTCACCCGCAAGGGCCTGCCGTCCTCATCCTGCATGATCAGCGGTACCTCGAGGGTGCGCGGCGGCAGCGAGGTGGCATCGCTGAGCTGATCGCGCCAGCTGGCCAGCTGCTGATCGAGACGCTTGAGACGCGGTTCGATCAGCGCATCGGCAAAGCCCAGCGCCGGCAGGCGCCCGGCCCGGCGCAGACGTTCGGCGGCCAGCGGCAAGGATTGTCCGGTGAGCGCGGCGTCCAGCAGCTCGCGAGTCAGGGTGAAGTTCTCCAGCCCGTCGGGGGCGAAGGGTTCGTTGTCCTCATCCGGCACCTCGGCATCGCGGAAGCGCACGCCGACGCGGTCCAGCCCCAGCTGCCAGGGACGACGCAGGAAGCGCGCCAGCGAGTCCGCGCCGAGACGCAGATGGGACTCCGGCGCCTGCTCCACCAGCTGCTTCAAGGCGGCGGCCCCCGCCGCGCTCGCCTGACTGGCCTCGCGTTGATTCGCCGGGGACGCCCCTGAGGTTGGAGCCTGACCCGCCGCGCGATACAGGCTCGACCAGCTGGCGTCATAGCTGAACAGATCGACGGCCGCTGCCTGGGAGGCATGGAAATAACGCCGCGAGAACGGCTGCAGCGGGTGCTCGGTGATCAGGCGCTCGCGCAGGGCAGCTTCGCGAGAGACACCCGGTGCCTCGGCATGCGTCTCGGGGGTCCAGCCCAGCTCGATGTAATCAAGCAGCTCCCCGACCAGCACCGAGGGCGGCCGTTCGCCGTTGTCGCGCTGGTCACGCCCGACCCACGAGATCGACAGGCGATCCCGCGCCGCCAGCAGCGCCTCCAGGAACAGGTAGCGATCATCGTCACGCCGTGAGCGGTCTCCCGGTTGAGGGCGGCTGGCCATCAGATCGAAATCCTGCGGCATGCGCACGCGCGGGTAGTCACCATCGTTCATGCCCAGCAGGTGCACTTCGCGGAAGGGAATTGCACGCATCGGCATCAGGGTGGCGAAGTTGACCCGACCGGCAAGGAAGCGCTGGGCGAGACCGCCACTGTCCAGCTCGCCACGCAGCGCCTCGCGCACCACCTTGAGCGACAGACAGCCCTCGAAACCGGCCTGCTGCCAGCCCTTGTCGAGGCGGGAAAGCGCCGCCTGCAGACGCGCCAGAATGTCGAATTCCTCGGCACTGTCCGGGCTGAGGCTCTCCTCCCACAATCGCTGAAGCGTAGTCGCCCAGTCCGCTGGCGTACGCGAGGTGTCCAGCCAGCGGCGCCAGCGATCCAGGCTCTCGATCAGCTCGCCGACCTTGCCTGCCAGTTCGGCCTCGAGACCGGCCACTTCATCGAAGGGCACCACACCATCGAAGCTCAGGCCGTTCATGTCGACAAGGCCATCCATCAGGCCGTCCATCAGGTCGGCGCTCTGCTCACCTTGTATTGGGGAGCCGGCCGCCTGGGAGCCTGCCGCCGGGGCGCCGGCCGCCGGGGCCCCGGTGGCGTAGCCCAGCAGCATGCGCTCGAGCCCGAAGCGCCAGCTGTTCTCGTCGAGAGGCATGAAACCAAGCTGCTCACGGTGCTCACCGGAGAGCCCCCAGCGCACGCCGCTGTCGGCCAGCCAGCGCCGCAGGCGCTCAAGTTCGCCCTCCTCGATGGCGAAGCGACGCCGGAAGGCGGCGACATCCAGTGCATCCAGCACCTCGCTGACGCCGAGGCGGCGCTCCGGCAGCTCCAGCAGCATCAAGACCAGTCCGAGCAGCGGATTGGCCTGACTGGCCACCCGGTCGGCGATGGTGAAGGGAATATGGCGCGGATTGCCCGGCGGCAGCTGACCGAACACCGCCTCGATATAGGGGGCATATCGGTCGATGTCCGGCACCATCACCAGGATGTCGCGCGGCCGCAGCGGTTCGCCCCCACCCTGCCTGGCCGCCTCGTGGGCACGTTCGAAGGCCGCCAGCAGGCGGTCATGCAGAATCTCGACTTCACGCAGCGCCGAGTGGGCGCTGACCAGACTAATGGAATCATCTTGCGCCTCCAGCCTGCGAGGTCTTCCCTCGGCCAGGGCGCGCTCGCCGGGATGCACCAGCTCGAGAATCTCATCCTGGATCTGATGCAGCAGCGGTGCCTGCTCGGGCGGCGTATCCTCGCTGATGCGCGGCACGAAGACGTCCAGTTCGAGATCGAAACCGCTGTCGCGGCCGGACAGCGCGCTCTCGAATTCATACAGATTGACGATGAAGTCACGCCCCTGGGCACCCAGCCCGGCCAGCAGCGGATTGGCCTTGAGGTGCAGCTCCTCCTCCGCCAGCCCGGTCAGCGCCGGTGCCTCGGGGTGACGGGCACGCTGTCGCGCGACGCGCTCGCTGTCCATGCGCAGACTGTCGGCTCTCATACTGCGCCGCACGGCTTCGCGGTCGGAGACGATATCGCCCCAGTAATGACGGCAGGGATTGGTGATCATCAGGTAGATGTCCATCACCCCGGACAGCGCATGCAGCGCATCCAGCGTCTGCCCCGGCAGTGCCGAGATGCCGAACACGAACAGGCGTGGCGGCAACGGGTGGCGGCGTGATGAGGGCAGTGATTCCAGCGCGCGCGCGGCCGCGACGAAGCGACCATGCAGAGCGGCACGGTGATGTTGTCGGCTGCTGGGCGGCGCATCCGCCAGTACCGCGCGCCACAGGGCCGGCTGCCATTTCTGGCTGGCGGGCAGGTTGTCCGGCAGCAGATTGGCGGGCAGCTCGCCTGCGGCCTGCTGACGCGCGAAGGCATCGCGGAAGTTGTCATCCTCCAGCCCGCTCTCCCAGCTGCGCACCCACTCGGGACGGTAGTTGAGGTACTGGTCGAAGAGATCCGCCAGCTGGCAGGCCAGCTGCCACTGCTGACGCTCTGCCTCCGGCCCCTCGGGCAGTGCAGGCAGGGCACCCTCATCGACTGCCTCGATCAGCTGGCCACGCTCATCGCGACACAGGTAATCCCTGAGCGGCGCATAGCATTCCGCCTGGGATTCATCGGCCAGCAGGCCCGGCAAAAGGCGCAGCAGACGCCAGGCAAGCGGGCCCTTGTCGAAGGGTGACAGCTCCGGAATCTCGTCGCCCAGCACGCCACCCAGGACCCCGCGATAGGCACGCCACACGAAGCTTGAGGGCAGTGGAAAATCGACCGAGGCAGCGATGCCATCGGCCTCGGCCAATGATAACCTCAGCCACTGGGCCATGCCGTTGGACTGGACGAGAAAGGTTTCCGGCACCAGCGGAGGCTGGGGAGCGGCCTTGATCACCTTGAGCGCCAGATCGCGCAGATCCTCGAGGTGATTGGCGTGAAGAACGGTAAACATGCGGGCATCCTGCTGGCAAAGCCCCCGAGCCCTCATGGCCGAGGCGAGACGAGTCGAGAGCGAGGCGTGACGAGTGCCTCCATCCTAGCGTCGCCTCGGCGCTGGCCCAAACGAAAACGCGCACCACCCCGGAGGGTGATGCGCGTTTTCAGGCAGATGAATGCCTGACTGGTCGGGAACAGGCGCTCTGGCGCCGAGTCAGTGCTCTGCTCAGCGCGTGATTTCCATCAGCTCGCGGCCGCGCGGACTGAGCGCCAGCCACAGACCCAGCACCACGCCCATCAGCGACAGCGCCGCCACGTACCAGGTGGGCGACAGCGGCGAGACGGTCATCATCAGCGAGACCAGAATCGGCGTGAAGCCACCGAAGATGGCGTAGGCGACATTGTAGGAGAACGACAGCCCGGTGAAGCGCACTGCCGGCGGGAAGCCGCGGATCGCGATGCTCGGCACCGCGCCGACGATGCCGACGCTGAAGCCGGTCAGGCAGTAGAGCGGCACCAGCAGGCTGGGGTCCGAGTGCATGGTGGCCAGGAAGATCCAGTAGGTGATGCCCAGCAGAGCGCTCCACAGCACCAGAGTCACCCCGGCACCGATGCGATCGACCATGTAACCGGACACGATGCAGCCGATGCACACCGCCACGATCGCCAGACTGTTGGCGGAGAAGGCGGCGGCACGAGTCAGCCCCTCGAGCTCCGCGATCAGGCTCGGTGTCATCAGGATCACCACCACGATGGCGGCGGTCAGCACCCAGGTGACGGCCATCGCCACGGCAATCGCCGGACGCTGTTCACGCAGGATCATCTTCAAGGGCAGCTCGGCGGCCAGCGCCTTCTTCTGCTGCATCTCGGCGAAGACCGGGGTCTCGTGCAACCAGCGACGCAGGTAGACCGAGAACAGCCCGAACACGCCACCGATGATGAACGGAATCCGCCAGGCGAAATCACTCACCTCTTGCGGGGTATAGACACTGTTGATGGCACTGGCCATCAGCGAGCCGAGCAGGATGCCGCCCACCAGCCCCATCGACAGGGTGCCGCAGGCCAGACCATTGTGACGCGGTGCGACGTGTTCGCTGACGAACACCCAGGCCCCCGGCACCTCACCGCCGACTGCCGCACCCTGGAAGATGCGCAGGATGATCAGCAGCAGCGGCGCCCACATGCCGATGACGGCATAGGTCGGCAGCATGCCCATCAGCAGGGTCGGCAACGACATCATGAAGATGGACAGCGTGAACATCTTCTTGCGACCCAGCGTATCGCCGAAGTGGGCCATGATGATGCCGCCCAGCGGGCGCGCCAGGTAACCGGCGGCGAAGATACCGAAGGTCTGCACCTGACGTAGCCATTCGGGAATGTCGGGCGGGAAGAACAGCTGACCGACGACGGTGGCGAAGAACACGAAGATGACGAAGTCATAGAACTCGAGGGCGCCGCCGAGTGCGGACAGGCCAAGTACCTTGATGTCACCACGCTTGAGCGAATTTTCGTTGGGCAAATCGTGGGCAGCGGTGGCTGTGCCCGCTGCGGGGACGGAATCGTTCATGGATCTCTGTGTTAGCGGGGGCTGGTGTCCAGCGATGGTCAAGAGTGATTCACGCGTCGCGCATCTTGTTGTCGTGTCGTCTTTCAGCACAAGCCTCGCAGACGCCACGGTCAGGCGTCCTAGCGAGCGCAATGGCGGAAAGCACCGGGGTTGCCCCGGGCGTGGCGATGGTGCGGAATCCTGCCAGCGTACGCTGCATCACTGTATTGCGAAAAACACAATATTGCTCGATGCAGTCATGCGTCTCATGTAACGCACCCAGAGTAGCAAACACGTCCGTGGCTGGGTAGCGCCCGCTCACGGATTACGGGCGGTTTCTGCAGCGAGGGGCACGAAATGTCGCAAGCGCACGAAGGGACATGAAAGCCCGGCCAGGCAGATCAGGCACGAAAGACGCAGACGAAACACCCCGGCGCCTGAACAGGCCGACCGGGGTGATGGAAAGTCGTCGGGAGACACACAGGTGCATTGGCGAGGTGAAAGTGGCGCATCGACGTGAGCGATGCCCTTCTCGGGGCAGCTTCAGCTGCAGTAACCCCAGCCTTCGAGACGATGACGGATATCCTCGACCCGCTGACGATTCTTGCCGAGGTCGGAATGTCCCATGCGTGACACGCTGCGTACATGACAGACGCCTTCCTGTTCATTGCAGACGATTTCCACGTCATCGACGAAGCCCAGCAGGGGCGTGTGGAATTCCGCATGCAGATAACCGTCATCCGTACTGATGATTTCCGCATGACCCATGGATTCGATGATGCTGTGCATCTTCTCCATCGCGCTCAGGCAACAGTCCGTCGGCATCGGGAGCGGCGCTACGTAATGCTTGCTGTCGGAGGCCTGGGAGCTGACCCCGTTGGGGGTACTCGGGGCTGGTGCCAGCAGCCCATCATGCAGGCCGAGGTTATCGGGGCGAGGTGAGGCAAAAAGACCGTGGCGCATTGCGATTCCTTCCTGTCATCTCTGGGCATCGGCAACGGCTTCCCATGTTGCCGGCCTGATTGTTGTTCATTGGTCGTCCATCGATTCCTGCCTTTCTGAAGCCACCCTGACGCTGCCATCGCCGGGGCTTGTCGGATTTCGACACAGGCCTCGACTTTCAGCGTAGCGACTTTTGTCGATTTTGCCCGTGAACGGGATTGATCCAGATCAACTGCCTGAAAATGCGCTCCAGATGCACGACACATGATGCCCTCCCCTTCGCCCGACCAGACGCAATCCGTACACTGAGCACATCCAGACTCGGACGTCAGCTCGACCGGGTTCGTGATTATCCTTCTGACACCGCAAGGAACGCATCGTGAGCTTCCGCTTTCTGCATACCTCGGACTGGCATCTCGGCCAGAGCTTCCATGGCCAGAGTCGCCATGTCGAACATGCCGCCTTTCTCGACTGGCTGCTGGCACGGCTCAAGTGTCTGACCCCGGACGCCCTGCTGATCGCCGGGGATCTGTTCGATGTGGTCAATCCGAGCCTCGCCGCCCAGGAGCTGCTCTACGACTTCATCGTGCGCGCCCACGAGCAGGACGCGGCGCTCGAGATCGTGATGATCGCCGGCAATCACGATTCCGGCTCGCGCATCGAGCTGCCAGCCGCATTGCTCGCGCGTCTCAAGACGCATGCATTGGGTCGCGTGCGCTGGGTGGATGATTCCGCCGACGGCGGCGATGCCCACAGCCTCGACTGCCAGCATCTGCTGGTGCCCTTGCATGATCGTGATGGCAAGCGCCGCGCCCTGTGTCTGGCGGTGCCCTTCCTGCGCCCGGCCGAGGTCACCGGACTGAGCAGCGGCGAGCAAGAAGGGCAAGCAGCAGGCAAGGCCGAACGCACGCGCAGCGAGGCCTACCGCGACGGCGTGGCCCGTGTGCACGAGCAGCTGGTCAGCGCGGCGCGTGCCGCCCGCCAGCCCGGCGAGGCGCTGATCGCCATGGGTCACGCGCACATGCGTGATGGCGAAGTCTCCGAGAACAGCGAACGGCCGATCCTGATGGGCGGTGAAGAGGCGCTCTCGACCAGCCTGTTCCCCGACGACATCGCCTATGTGGCGCTCGGCCACCTGCATCGTCCGCAACGCGTGGGCGGCCAGGAGCGTATCCGCTATTGCGGCACGCCGCTGGCGATGGACTTCTCCGAGGTCGATTACGGTCACCGCGTGCTGGAAATCACCCTCGAAGACGAGACACTCGCGGGCGTCGAGGAGCATCGCGTGCCCTGCCATGTCGCGCTCACGCGCATCGGACCGGCACCGCTGACCGAGATCACCGCCCAGCTCACGGCGCTGGTCGCCGAGGCAGACCGTGAACTCGAGTCGGCACGCTGGCCGTGGCTTGAGGTGAGCGTGCAGCTGGAGGCGCCCGTGATCGACCTGCGCGCGCGCATCGAGGCACTGCTGGAAGACGCGCCGCTGCGGCTGATCAAGCTGGTCACCCGCTATCCGGCGCCCAGCGCCGAGAATCGCGCGCCCAAGGGCGTGAAGCTCGATGAACTGGGGCCGATGGGGCTGTTCGAGCGCCACTATCGCGCCACCTATGACAGCGAGCCGGCCCCGTCACTGATCGAGGATTTCGCCCAGCTGCTCGAGGAGGTCGAGATCGCGCGTGAGGCACGCCTGGCAGGGGAACCGAGCAAGACCACCAAGCCCAGTCGCCAGGACGACAAGACAGCCTCGGCAGACAAGGCCAAGGGAGGTCAGTCATGAAGATCCTCGCCCTGCGCCTCGACAACCTGGCCTCGCTGGCCGGCGCGCATGAAGTCGACTTCGAGAAGGCGCCGCTGTCCGATGCGGGCCTGTTCGCCATCACCGGCCCCACCGGCGCTGGCAAGAGCACGCTGCTCGATGCCCTGTGTCTGGCGCTCTACGGCACCACGCCACGCCTGCGCCAGACCCCGAGCGGCGGTCAGCTGGAGGATGTCGGCGAGCATCAGCTGACCCTCAAGGACCCGCGCAGCCTGCTCCGGCGCGGCTGCGGCGAAGGCAAGGCCGAGGTGGACTTCATCGGCCGCGATGGCCTGCGCTATCGCGCCGGCTGGACGGTCAGCCGTGCGCGCGGCAAGCCCGGCGGACGCCTGCAGAACGCCAAGCAACATCTCCAGCTGCTGCCCACGGCCGATGACACCCAGTCAGCTCAGACCCTCAATACCACCAGCAATGACGCCAAGGCGTTGATCATCGACAGACTGGGACTGAACTTCGAGCAGTTCACCCGCGCCGTACTGCTGGCCCAGAGCGAGTTCAGCGCCTTCCTGCGCGCCAACGACAACGAGCGCTCGGAGCTGCTGGAGAAACTGACCGATACCGGCCACTACTCCGATATCTCGATCGCCGCCCACGAGCGTGAGCGCAGCGCCCGCGAGGCCGTCAACAAGCTCGAACGCCAGCTGGATGGCCAGCTGCCGGCAAGCCCGGACGAGCGCCAGGCACTCGAGGATGAGGTCCGTCTACGCCAGACGGCCATGACCCGCCTCAGCGAACAGCATGATGCGCTGACGGCCTATCACCAGTGGACCACCACGGCGGGCGAGCTCGAACAGGCCCTGGGTCAGGCGCAGCTTGAACAGAAGGAGGCTCACGCCGCCAGTGCTGCGCTATCCCGTCAGCGCGAGCAACTCAGCGCCCTGGAAGCCCTCGCGCCGATTCGCCCTGCCCTGCTGCGCCTCAAGGCGATCTCGCCGCAGCATGCCCAGCTGACCACGCAGCTCACCCGGGTACAGCAACAGCTCGGCACTCTGTCACCACGTACCGAGCAGGCCCGGGCCGACAAGCAGGCCGCCGATGAACGCATGCAACGCTGCGAGGCCTGGCGTGGCGAGCAACTGCCGAAGCTGGAAGAGGCCCGTCAGGTGGCCTCGCGTCAGGCACAACAACGCGAGACACATGTCAGCCAGCAGAGTGAACAGCAACGCCTGCGCGACACGCTCGGCCACCATCAGCAGGAGCTGGAGACACAGGATCGACAGCGCCAGCAGCTGGATCAGCAACTCCTGCAGCTACAGGCGACGCTGGTCGACGAGTCCGGCCAGCCGCTGAGCGATGCCGAAGACCATCGGGACCAACTGCAACGTCAGCGCGATGCATTGCTGCAGCTGAAACCTGTGCTCAGCGAGCAGATCAATGGCCTGGCCCGCCGTGATGAGGTCCAGCAGCGCCTTGTCGAGCTGGAGCAGCAGCTGCCTCGGCAGCAAGAGGCGTTGCGCGATGTGGCTGCCCGGCAGGCCCAGGCATTGCAGGCCCGTGATCAGGCGCGCCACGAGGAAGACGCCGAGCGCCGCCAGCAGGAGCAGGAGCGTCTGGCACGCAGCGACAACGTGATGGCGCTGCGCCGTGGGCTGGTCCATGGCGAGGAATGTCCGGTATGTGGCAGCCATGAGCACCCCGCCGCCGGCCAGGCCGCGCCGGCCGAGGCGCTGATCGCTCAGCTGGAACAGCAGGCCCGCGAGCGCCTTGAACAGCGCCGACAGGCCACGGCCACCGCGCAGCACGCCATGGAGGCGGCCAGTCACGAGCACGCACGTCTCGAGCAGCAGCTCGGCTATCTGCAGCAGGAACAGGCGCAGCTGCACACGGAACGACAACGTCTGCAGCAGCAGGCGCAGACCTGTCAGTCGAACCTGACCGACATTCTGGCTCGGCATTCGCTGTCAGAGCAGCCGCTGCTTGAGTCCCTGCCCCAGCTGCCTGCCGCACGAGCACTGGAACTGATCGAGCAGCGCCTTGGCGAACTGGACGCCCGTCAGAACACGCTGGTGACGACGCTGCGTCAGCTGACGCCGCTGCGGGAGCAACGCCAGGCACTGGCGACACGCCACGCCACCCTGACGACGCAATGCCAGCATGGCGAAGCGCAGCTTCAGCAGTGTGAGGCACGCATCGCGGCGCTGGCGAACGAGATCGAGCAGCTGAGCGGCACGCTTGCCCAGCAGCTGAGCGCAGACCCCAGGCGACAGCATGCCAGCGTGAGCGACTGGTCCGACTGGGTCGAATCGCTGACCACCCGCATGCGCAATGAGCAGGAGGATGCGCGTCAGGCACTGCAAGAGCTGAGCGACCAGCAACAGCAGCTGACGCAGCAGCAGGCCAACCTGCAGCAACGCCAGACGGAGCTGCAAGAGGAGCAGCGCGCGCTCGACAGCGAACGCGCGCATTGGCAGGCCGCGAACCCTGGCCTGGATGACGCGCGTATCGAGGAGTTGCTGGCCGTCGAGGATCACGACCTGCAGGCACTGCGCCAGCAACTGCGTAGCGCCCACGAGCGAGTCGCACGCGCGGATGCCCTGTGTGAGGAGCGCAATGCGCGTCAGCTCAAACACTGGCAGGCCGCTCGGACCTCCGACTGGCAGGCAGCGCTCGAACAGCTGGCAGCGCCCGCCGAGGACACGACTGGAGACGATACGCAGGCAGACGGTGCATCAGGGGCTGAAGAGCTCGGCGTCATTCGCGGCCAGGCCGAGCAGGCATTGGCGGTGCATGCTGGTCTGCAGGCCCGCTTGCAGGAGGCACCGGAAGAAGGAGCCGCTGGCACACTGACGGATGCGCCGCCAGGGCCCGAGGACGACACCCGCGAGCTTGGCGAGGCGCTGGCCAGTCTGATCACGACACTCAAGGCACCGCTCAATGCCGTGCGCGAGGCCCATCAGACGGCACAGGCGGCGATACTCAATGATGATCAGCGCCGCAGTGGCAGCGCCGCGCTTGCCGAGCGTCTCGCAGCCGCGCGTGCCGAACATCAGCGCTGGGGGGCGCTGTCGGAGCTGATCGGCAGCGCCAGCGGCGCCAGGTTCCGCACCATCGCCCAGGCCTTCAATCTCGAACGCCTGATCGAGCATGCCAATCTGCACCTGACCAATCTGGCACGTCGCTATCGTCTGGCACGCGGCGCCAGCCCGCTGGGACTGGTGGTGGTGGATACCGAGATGGGTGATGAACTGCGCAGCGTTCACTCGCTGTCCGGTGGCGAGACCTTCCTTGTCTCGCTGGCACTGGCGCTGGGCCTGGCGGGCATGGCCTCCGGCGAGCTGCGCATCGAATCGCTGTTCATCGATGAGGGCTTCGGCAGTCTCGACCCGGATTCGCTGGCGCTGGCGATGGAGGCATTGGATGGCCTGCAGGCCAGCGGCCGTCGCGTCGGGGTCATCTCGCATGTGGCCGAGATGCATGAGCGCATTCCGGTGCGTATCGCGGTGCGCCCCTCGGGCAACGGCCAGAGCCGTCTGGAGATCGAAGGCTAAGCGTCGCCAGGCCTCGCAAAGACAGATAACGCAAAGACAGGTAATGCGAAGCTAGGCATCACGGAGCCGCTTGAGACGTCGGCTGGCGAGTTGATCCGCCAGCCGGGTCGGCTCGGGCAGCTTGGTCTTGCCCAGACAGTGCAGGGTCATCGAAAGCGCCGTGTCCAGATTCATGCGCTGGCCCGGCGAGACGAACACCGGCTTGACCTTCGCGCGTGAGCGCAGCACGGCGCCCAGCTGGCTGCGCTGTTCGCGTCTGGGCAGCTCGGTATCCTCGATGATGCCGAGCTCGGCATCCGCCTCGCGTACGCGATCCGTCAACGCGACCCAGTCACCACGCGCATCGCCCGGCTCGCCATGCTTGCCGCACAGACGCTTCTTGGCCACGCCAAAGGACGGCAGGTCACACCACAGGCCAAGATGCGCCGCCACACCCAGGCGGCGCGGATGGGCGATGCCATGACCGTCCACCATCAGGCATTCGGGCGGCCGCTCGAGTGCCTCAATGGCGGCGATGGCAGCGGGCAGCTCCCGAAACGACAGCAGGCCCGGAATGTAGGGCATGCGGGTCGGCTGACGGATCAGCTGCTGCTCGAGGGGTTCCAGCGTCGCCAGATCCAGCGTCACCACCGCCGCGCGTGTCACCTCGCCTGCATCCTCGAAGCCGATATCGACCCCCGTGATGGTCGCCGGCCAGGCCTCGGGACTTGCTCCCCAGGGCGGCGTCAGCGTCAGTCGCGTCGCCATTTCGCGTTGCTTGGCGACGGCGTCGGCAGGGTCGAGATTCCAATCGTGCAGTGCTGTCGTCCACTCACTCATGCACTTACTCATGCATTCCCTCACGGCGGTTGCGGGTCTCTCCCTCTCAGATGCTATCGATCGCCCTCACCTTCAAGTTGCTTGCCCAGTGAACGCAGCACCTCCGCCGCCTGGTTGCGGAAGCTGTCCAGCCCGTTGCCGACCTCCCCCATGCTGCGTTCCAGCTGACGCGAGAGCCGATTGGAAAGCGGTTGATCCGCGCGTGCCAGCAGCTGCTCCGGCGTCATGTCGAGCACCAGGCGGTAGCGGATGTCGCCGGGGGCCGTGGCGGCGAGCGGATCACTGACGGCTTCACGAGTGAAGCGCGTGAAGTCGATGCTGGCCGCCTTGTCACCGCCTTCCGGGCGGATCAACAGACGATGGATCTGGCCACGCGTATCACTGAGCACATCCTCGACCCGACCCAGCACCTCGCCCTGCGGCGTGACCACCGGTGACAGCCGCAGGGCCTCCAGCGAGACCAGCGGGACGCGAATCTCCGGCGTGGCGCTGCTGGCGGGCATGCCGGACTCGGCGTGGGCCGCGCTGAGCGACAACCAGGGTGTCGCCAGCAGAGCGCACAGTATCAGCTGGCGGGCGGGCGCGGCCTTCAGGCCACGGCGCAGGGCATCGAGTGAAGAGATCATGTGGGCATCCTCGGGAAATGATGGACGGTGGACGCTCCACCGCTATGCCAGAACAGGATACCAGCCCCTGTGGCGCCTTTCGTCCAGGCACAAAAAAACCGGCACCTCGTGAGAGGTACCGGTCTTTTCAGAAGCCGTGGCCAGCACTGTGTTCAGCGCCGGCCAGACTCAGGCCTGATCAGGCGCGACGACGGTCGTCGTTGCCACCTTCACGGCGCTGCGGACGAGCGCCCGCACCGTCTTCTGCCAGTTCCAGCGGACGGCCAGCGACGCGAGCACGCGCCATCTTGGACACGATGCTGGTCGGCAGACCGCTCGGCAGCTCCACGACACTGTGCGTGTTGCGGATGTCGATGCGACCGATGCGCGAACCTTCGATGCCACCTTCGTTGGCGAGAGCGCCAACCAGCTGACCCGGCTTGACGCCGTCACGATGGCCGACGGCCACACGGTAGAGCTTCATGCCTTCACGTGCGACCGGCGCAGAGCTGCGACGCTCACCACGTTCCGGACGCTCGCCGCGCTCAGGACGCTCGTTGCGACGCGCACCCGGCTTCGGCAGGGACTGGATCGGCGTCTCTTCGGCGCGAGCCATCTTGACGAAGACCGCGGCCAGCTCGACCGGATCATGACCTTCCTCGATCAGGCTCTGCACCAGGGCGCGGTGGCCATTGGAGCTGCTGCCCAGGGCTTCGACGACGCGAGCACGGAAGGCCGCGTCACGGTGAGCACGGATCTCTTCTTCGCTCGGCAGCTGGCGTTCGGTGATGCGCTGGCCCAGGGCCTGCTCCATCCAGCGAACCTTGCGCATCTCGCGACCGCTGACGAAGGTGATGGCGCGACCTTCACGACCGGCACGACCAGTACGGCCAGTACGGTGCACGAAGGATTCGCTGTCACCCGGCAGGTCGTAGTTGAAGACGTGGGTGATACGCGCCACGTCCAGACCACGAGCGGCGACGTCGGTCGCGACCAGCACGTCGACCTTGCCACGCTTCAGACGCGTCACGGTACGCTCACGCAGGGACTGGTCCAGATCACCGGACAGTGCCGCAGCGGAGATACCGCGAGCCATCAGCTGCTCGACGACGGTGGTACAGGCGGCACGAGTCCGCACGAAGACGATGGCGGCATCGACGGTCTCGACTTCCAGCAGGCGAGACAGCGCTTCCAGCTTGGCGCCGCCTTCGACACGCACCATCATCTGCTCGATGGTGGAAGCGGTCTTGGATTCGGACTTGATGGCCACCTTGATCGGATCAACCAGGTAGCGGTTGACGATACGCTCGATCTCGGTCGGAAGCGTCGCGGAGAAGAACACGCGCTGTGCTTCCTTCGGGGTATCGGCGACGACGCGCTTGACGTCATCGATGAAGCCCATGCGCAGCATCTCGTCGGCTTCGTCCAGCACCAGGGCGGACAGGCCGTCGAGCTTCAGGCTCTTGCGATCCAGGTGGTCGATGACACGACCCGGAGTCCCGACGACGATCTGGGCGCCGCTCTTCAGGCTGCGCATCTGCTCGCGGTAGTCCTGACCACCACACAGAGTGGCAACTTCCAGGCCACGCATGAACTGGCCGTAACGAGTGAAGTTGACAGCGACCTGCTGAGCCAGCTCACGGGTCGGAGCCAGCACGAGAACCTGCGGCTCGCGGCGGTCGAGGTCCAGACGGGTCAGCAGCGGCAGAGCGAAGGCCGCAGTCTTGCCGGTACCGGTCTGGGCCTGACCGATCATGTCACGGCCATCGAGCAGGCTCGGGATGGTCTGGGCCTGGATGGGGGACGGTGTTTCGTAGCCCAGCTTCTCGAGAGAGGTCAGGACGGCAGGCAGCAGGGCAAGATCGCTGAAGCGATCGACGACGGAAGTCGTGGTCATGTATATCTCACACCTAAATGGCTACAAGTGAAGCTTGTAGCTGAAGAATGGGTCGGCTTGAACCGACACGAAGCGTAAGGGCTCCGTCTGGCGATGCCGTCAGGCACGAGGCGCTGGCATCATCAGAAAAAACGTACGAGTGCTTGGACGTCTTGGCATGGACGGGCCCGGGTTGCTCTGATGGCAGACGCATTTCCGCTATCAGGCACAACGCTGCGGCGACCGTACAGCAACCAGAGGCTCTCCACTTGAGAGTCTCGGGGCGCTCCATCATGCACACTGTGGACTGGGACGGGTCTTGCGTCGCGGCGGCCGGACATCGAAGGATCGAGGGGTCACGGAGGGCTCGGGGCAAGCTACGCCACTCGGTCCGGGAGGCGCGAAATTACCGTCTGAAGGCCTGTCAAGAAAGGCGATCACCGGCTTCGGCTACTCAGGATGGTGGGTCACTACATGCGAGGAGCTGGCATTCTAGCAGTCCCTCGCGCATTCTGCATCCTTTCTTTTGACCTTGGTCGCAGGCCAGGCGTCTGTCGGCGCAGGCCACACTCGCCAATTCCCTCTGACAGGAGACGGCATGACTGACGTGCAAGACCCCACCACCCCCTCACCCGCCGAGCCCATCACCACGCTGTGGGTCGATGCTGACGCCTGCCCCCGCGCGGCGCGCGACATCCTGGTCCGCGCCGCGGAGCGGACCGCGACCCCCACCTGGTTCGTGGCCAATCATCAGGTGCCGCTGCCACGCTCGGTGCATGTCAAGGCGCTATCCGTCCCTGCCGGTGCCGATGCGGCGGACCAGTTGATCGTCGAGCGCGCCCGGCCCGGCGACATGGTGATCACGTCCGACCTGCCGCTGGCGCTGGAGGCGATCGAGAAAGGCGCCCTGGTGATGACGAGCCGCGGCGAGACACTGGATGCCAACAACATCCGCGCCAAGGTTCAGATGCGCGATTTCATGGAGAGCATGCGTTCCAGCGGCGAACACACCGGCGGCCCCTCCGCCTATGGCCAGCGCGAGCAGCGCGACTTCGGCAATGCGCTGGACCGCTGGCTGGCCAAGGCCAGACGAACCAGGCCGTGAGGCCGAACGCCTCGTCCCGGCAGCGATGGCTTCAGTGGTGGCGGCGAATGCCCTGCACTGTCAGGCGCTCACGATCATGCGGTGCCTCGAGATCCAGCATCGGGCCGAGGGGCACGATACCGGTCGGATTCACCGCCAGCTGACTGCCGTAGTAGTGGGTCTTGATCTGCGCGAGATCGCAGGTCTCGGCGACGCCCGGCCACTGGTACAGCTCGCGCAGGTAATTCGAGAGATTGGGATAGTCACTGATGCGGCGCTGATTGCACTTGAAGTGGCCGTGATAGACGACATCGAAGCGCAGCAGCGTGGTGAAGAGGCGGATGTCCGCTTCGGTCAACCACTCACCGACCAGATAGCGCGAGTCGGCCAGGCGGCGTTCCAGTGAATCCAGGCAGGCGAACAGCGCGGTGAAGTGACGCTCATAGGCCTGCTGACTGGTGGCAAAACCGGTCTTGTAGACGCCATTGTTGACCTTGTCGTAGATCTCGGCATTGAGAGCGTCGATCTCGCCGCGCAGGTCTTCGGGAGAGAAATCCAGGTCATTGCCGGTCAGCGGATCGAAGGCGTCGTTGAAGATGCGCACCAGGTCAGCGGATTCGTTGTTGACGATGCGACCCGCCTTGCGATCCCACAGCGCCGGTACGGTGACACGGCCGGTGTAGTGCGGGTCGGTCATGGTGTAGAGCTGATGGTGGTAGCGCACGCCGTTGATCGGATCGCCACTGGAGCCCTCTTCCTCGAGATAGCTCCAGCCATGTTCCAGCATGTAGGGGCTGGTGAAGGACATGCCCACGACCGACGTCAGTCCCTTGAGAGAACGCATCACCAGCGCACGGTGGGCCCACGGACAGGCCAGCGAGACATAGAGATGATAGCGCCCGACTTCGGCGGGCACGGCAGACTGGCCGTCAGGGCCCTGCTCGGCCGCACCGGGGGGTACGACCCAGTCACGCAGGCTGGCACTCTCGCGCTTGAATTCCCCGCCATTGCTGTCGGTATCGTAACCACGATTCTGCCAGGTGCCATCGACCAGTAAGCCCATGAGGAAATGTCCTGTCATGCAAGGTGAGGATAGCCATTCAAGGGATCGCAGAGGAGCCATGGTCCCCGCACGCAACGAATGACGCCTCTTTGACAGGTGGTAGCGCCCAGAGGCTTTTCCAATCCCCAGCCGCTTCCTCATGTGGCTCAGGAGTGCTTCACCCCCCTTGAACGCTGTGATGCAGCTGCTCGACCATCGCACGCACGCCAGGGCCGGCGCTGTCGGCATCGGGCAGGTAGAGATGAATGTCGATCTCACGCTCGCCGCCGTTGAGCAAGGGCAAGGGCACGAGTGCCCCTTGGGTCAGCGCCTGCGAGATTCGTGAACGCGGCAGCCAGGCAAAGCCCAGGCCACGCTCGGCGAGATCGACGGACGTCGCCAGATGACTCACCGTCCAGCGCTCCTCTGCCTTCAGCCAGCCGGCATCCATGCCTGTCGAGCGACTGCTGTCGCGCACCACCAGCTGCCGATGCTGTTCGAGATCACGCAGATCCAGCGGCCGTCCCAGCGCATGCAGGGGATGCCTTGGCGCTGCTACCGCCACGAAGGTTTCCCGCACCAGCAGGCTACCAAGCTGCCCTTCCTGTGGCAGCGCGCTGACCAGCAGATCGACCTGGCCGGCATCCCAGAGCTCACTGCCACCCGTCAGGGTGGTTTCGTGCAGCTGTATCCGTACCTGGGGATAGGCCGCGGAGAACCCCTCCAACGCACGGGCCAGCAGGTCCGAGGGAAACAGCTGGTCCACGGCCAGGCTTATCTCGCTCTCCATGCCTTGTGACAGCGCCTGGGCCACATCCTCCAGCGCGCTGGCACTCTCGATCAACTGGCGTGCGCGACGCAGGAGCATCTCGCCGGCCTCGGTCAGGCGCACGTTGCGCCCCACCGGCTCCAGCAACGGCACTCCCAGCAACGCCTCCAGGCGATGCACCGCATGATTGAGCGTGGAGGGGCTCTTGTGCACGGCCTCGGCGGCTCGGGCAAAACTGCCATGATCGACCACGGCGGCCAGCATCTGCCATTGGGCCAGAGTCACTCGAGACGACATCGGACATTCTCCACTGATTTCTTGTTGCCACGCGGGCGCACGAAAGGCGAGACAGGGCGACACGAGCGACGCCACCCTGCTGTCCCTCTGGACAATCTTCGCCCCCTTCAGAGATCTCATGTTGCGACGCCAGAGCATCATGTGCCAACACGTTCGCCACTCTGCGTCACAATCCTCTGACAACAGGACGCTATCCTCGTGATGTACGCACTGACTTGCAGAATATTTCGACGAAGTTACAAAATTTAACAGCAAGCAGATATTACTGTGAGAACAGCGTTTCTTAAGCAAAAATGGCGGGATTTTCGACTGTCCTCATAAAACAGACACCGCTAGCACGACCCCTGATGATCAAAACAGGGTTGAATTCCTAATACTGGACATGTGTCCAGCCTATCGAATGCGCAAAAGCTTGGTTAAGGTTCGGATGCGAATCTGTCGTCTTCTGTTCTGTTCACTTCATCACATCATCGGTCAACTATGCTGCGAATCCTTCATTCGCTCCCACGCGTGCACAAGTATCTTCTTTTACCTGTTGCCACAATGGTCACCGTGCTGGGCGCTCACAAGCTTCTTGAAACTCTGGACTCTCAAGAGATCTCACCTGCCTCTCGCCACCTCGCCATCGACCTGGCCAATGCCAGCTCGGAGGTGACGAACGCATTGCCGGTTGCCATCGCGCACGCGCAACAGACGCCTGCTCCGCTGGCCACGGCCAGTCTTGATGCGGGGCATCAGGCACTGAGCGCAGCTGGCGAGGTGCCACTCTCCGCGCTGACGCCGAGTGAGGTCATCGATGTCGACTTCGACATGCCGGTGATGTTGACCGACGCCAACTACCCTCCCGGTGAGACTGAGCCCGGCCCGATCGTGGCACTGGCACCTTCTGCCGTGAAGACGGCCGAGGCGGTGATCGCCACCGCGACCGATGAGCAGGCCGGCGGGACCTCCTACGATGATCTGTCCGTCGATCCGGTCGAGCTAGGCGAGAGCCCGACGCTGCAGACCGAACTGGCAGCCAAGGAAGTCTATGTCCCGGAATGGCAGACCTACACCGTGCAGGCGGGCGACACCTTTGCCGTGATGGCGGAGCGTTCTCTGGGGCTCGGCTATCGCGAGACCACCCGCATCATCAAGTCGCTGCCGGACAAGCGTGTGCTGACCCACTGGCGTATCGGTGACAGCCTCGACTACAAGCTCGACGAGGACGGCAACCTGCTGGCGCTGCGCATCATGAAGGATGCGCGTCGCGGCTTCATGGTCAAGCGTGACCCTCAGCAGGATTCCTTCAGCGTCGCCAAGATAGAGAAGGCCACTCAAGCGACCCAGCGTCTATTCGCCGGTACCGTCAGCGGCAGCTTCTCGCTCTCGGCGGAGGCCACCGGTCTTGGCGTGGCGGATGTCACCCAGCTGACCCAGGTACTGGGCAAGAAGATCGATTTCCGTCGCGATACCCGCAAGGGCGACAAGTTCCAGGTGCTGGTCGAGTCTGACATGATCGATGGCACCAGCACCGACTCGCGCATTCTGGCCGCCCGCTACGAGGGTACCCGCAAGTCATTGACCGTGGTGCGCAATGCCGCCGATGGCCGCTACTACACTCCGGACGGCAAGGGGCTCGACCCGGCCTTCAATCGCTACCCGCTGGCTCACAAGGCGCGCATCAGCTCGCCCTTCAACCTGAGCCGTCGCCATCCGGTCACTGGTCGCATCAGCCCGCACAAGGGCACCGACTTTGCCGTTCGCGTCGGTACACCGGTCCTGTCCACGGCTGATGGCGTGGTCGAACTGGTCGGCAATCACCCGCTGGCGGGCCGCTACCTCGTGCTGCGCATGGACAATGGCTACAAGACCCGCTACCTGCACCTCTCCAGACCCCTGGTCAAGAAAGGCGAGCGCGTGAAGATGGGTGAGAAGATCGCCCTGTCCGGCAATACCGGCCGCTCCACCGGCCCGCACCTTCACTATGAGGTGATGGTCAACAATCGTCAGGTCGATGCCATGCGCGTCCAGCTGCCGAACAACAAGTCACTGTCCGGCAAGGCGCTGGCCGCCTTCAAGCGTGAGTCACAGAACATGCTGGCCAAGCTGGAAGCCGCCGACAACACCGGCGCCATCGCCAAGGCATCGACGCCGACAGGCTCTGACGAAAGCTGATTCGCGCCATGCCCTGAAACGCAAGAGGCCCTCACCGACGTGAGGGCCTCTTGCGTTTCAGGGCGTGGCATCTCCGGATACCCCGGTGATGTCGTTACTTCTTGATACCCTTGTTGGCGGCCTGCTCCAGCAGCTCTTCGGCTTCACTGGACGCCCCCTCCTCGCGCATCCTGGCCACATCCGCATACAGGCAGACGTAAGTGCCGCACGAGGCGCAGAAGACCTTGTCTTCCGGATTGTGCACCTGAGAGACGCGCATCCGCTTGCTACCACAGTCGGGGCACGGCTTGGGGATACGCAGTTCCTCGGATAGATCGGACATGTAACAGCCTCCTGTGCAGTCTCTGGAAGGCATGCATCCGCGACGCAAGCCCGGGGAACGGGAAGTGCGCAGGATCCATGCGGTTGTGAAAGACATGGGGGCAGGCATCCTGCTTGCAACCCCATGGCGTGCTTGCCACCGAAGGTCGAGAAGAGCAGCCGTGAGGCGGCTGCCTGTCTCCTGCACACGACTTCCTTCCCGCTCGCGTCGTGTGCCAGGAACGCAAAGCCCCCGGCGCGGGCGGGGGCTTTGCAATGAGCTGGAGACCTCAGGATGCGCGAACTCTCAAGCCGCGCTGATGCGTTCACCGCTGACGATGGCATCCTGACGATTTCTCGCGGAGTGCTCCAGTGGGCGTCGTTGCGCATGGGAGCGGGCACCATCTCGCGTCAGACGAAACTCCTCCTGGAGCGCCATCTCACGTGCTGCCAGTCGGAAGTCCCCCATGGAACACAGGACATGACCATTCGGGCATTTCAACAGGTGCTCATCGGGGAGATCACAGGCTGGCCAATGCAATGATTCATTGCACTCGGGGCAGCGAGGACCATTACTGGTCGGGATTGAAGTAGAAAACATGCGCGAACTCCTTTTCGGCGCAAGAGGTGACGTTGTCATGACCAGGCTCTCGATAAGGGGATCATGCAGACATGGCTCAGCATGCGTGCGCATGATGGAGACACGAGGCCGCAGACTCCATTGCACTTTATGTTAGAAATATCAGATTCCTTGCTGATGTCCCGGATAGCTCGAGGCATCTCCAGCATGTCTCATCCGCGACAGGGCATCAGACGCGCCTCATCCTGACAGGACAATCTTACAAACGAATAACACTCCCACGGATGATGCAGATCAAGGCTGTCTCGAAACACGCTGATTGCCTTGTCGGATGACACACAAAAAAATCCCGGCCAATGGCCGGGAAAACACTCTCAGGCAGAACAGGACCTGAATCGGGAGCCAACGCTCACCGAGGGGGTCGACCAGGACGCTGGACAGTCGCCAGCGGTATCACGAATTCATGTCGCCTCTGACAAGGCACTTGCTCGGGGCTCCGGCAATGGACGATTGACCGAAAGGATGACGATTGCCGAAGCCTGACTCTCACATCTCACTGACCAGCATGCTGGACGACTGATGAATGCCGTATCACCTGCTGGCTGTCAGTGGGTAGAACATCTCAAGCCTGTGCATCAAGCTGCTTGATCACCTGGTTGGCCATCAAGGCAGGGTCGATGGTGGCACGCTTGCGAGCGCTGGCTTCAAGCCGGTCGCGCAGCATGAACCACACCCCGAGAAATTCGTCGCACTCGGCGCAGCTCACGATATCGTCATCTGCTGGGCTTTCTCCCAGATTGACGCGATTGCTGCCACAACGTGAACACTCCATGGGAACCTTGCGCACTGCGTTCATCTCGATGCCCTCCGCTGGATCCTTGATGAAAACTCTCACGGCCTTCCTCAATAGATTCGACCGTGACCTGCCAGATCTCGAGCAAGGAAAGGACGAGGGCTTGAAAAGCACGCTGCGGATCTCCATTCCCTCTCTTGGCGAGGCGTTCATCGTTGGCCTCGCTGCGCTCTGACACCCTCAAAGTTAGACACTTGAAAACTGTTGTACAAGTTTTTCTGAGTATCAAAACGTATCCGTATAGCTAACGTACACCCTGAACCTCCCATCCTGAACTGCGATTACGCAGCGTTGACCCCCCTGCAGATGTCGATCTCACCACTGACGATCGTCACGCCCCGACCGTAACACTTCGCTACAAATTCAGTGATCGTGCAATGAAAACTGCAGGTACAGTGCGGAATTCTCCTCCGCCAGCACGGATGACAGCGCGGTTGGCCGTCGATATTCACTGATGGACACCTCCATGCCTTGCCCTCCTGTTCTGCCGGCAGACCGCCGTAGCCCCGCCAGACGCCGGCATCTCGCTGGCCGAAAAGTGCACCTGATTCGTGACGAGCGCATGAACTACCGTACAAGTTTTTCCACTCCCCCCTTGAAACTTGATCGCGTCATCTGAATCTTAGGAAGCATGGCTGCACGAGATGGCAGCCCGACATCGTCCATGTCCTGATTGGCCCATCACTGCAGCACGCCACGCAGTCGCCGCCGGATTACATCAGGGCAGACGGCAATGAAGAATCGACACGCAAGGAGTACGGCATGAGCAAGATGAACCGCAAACAGATTCTGGGTGCGATCACCGCGACCACTCTGCTGACCACCTCCGGCCTGGCCATGGCCAATCCGCAGGGACTCTACTCCGCTGATGAACTGATGGATGCTGACGTCTATCTGCAGAACAACGACCAGCAAGTCGTGGGCGAAGTGGAAGATGTGCTGCTCGACGACAACATGCAGGTCGCCGCGCTGGTGGTCGAGAGTGATGAAGTGCTGGGCCTTGATGATCAGCAGTACGTGGTCGAGACCGGCAAGTTCACGCTGGAAACCCGTCAGGGTGACGACATCGACAATCTCGAATATCGCATTCATGTGAACATGGATGAGTCTCAGCTCAAGGAACAGCCGCAGTACACCACCGACTGGTGGCAGGACACTCGCAAGAGCGCGGCCGCTGCCTGGGATGAGACCAAGGACACTGCTGCCAGCGCCTGGCAGGACACTCGTCAGGCAACCGCCAATGCCCTGACCTCGGCAGGCAACGCGATCAGCGGTGCCGCCAATGACGCTCAGGATGAGATGGCAGACGAGACTCAGTGATCACCACTGACACCGAAGCGTCTCGCGCCATTCTCGTGACAGTGACATGAAGGATTCGTCGCCGCCCGCAAGGCAGTGACATCAGAGCAGTCCTTTACGACGTTCGAGCCGACGCCCCGTCGCCACCTGGCACGGGGCGTTCTGGTATCTGGCGGAGCGAAGGCGTGCCGGAACGACTGACGTGCTGATGCGAGCCCATGCAACCGAGATCCCCGCCAGCGAAAGGCGAAGAGCCACGGAGGAGAGCCGAAAGCGGACAACCATCGATCTGGCGAAACGGGCAGGCACAAAAAAAGCCGCCGATGGCGACCTGGCAGGCGCTACAGAAAAGCGCCTCGGGATGGTGGGCCCAGCAGGACTTGAACCTGCGACCAATCGATTATGAGTCGAGTGCTCTAACCAACTGAGCTATGGGCCCGGACAGCGCCGCTATGATAGCGAAAGCCAAAGCGTCAGGAAAGCCCGAAAACTCAACAACATAGACCTCGCTGGACACGAGCCGCCGTCACCGCCTCCGATCAGCCCCATCCCGCCTGCCACCCTGTCACGAACCCTTGCGCCACTGGCGTGTCCAATGTCTCAATGCGCCGCACAGAGCTCACCTTTCGTAGCGCCCAGCCATCAGGAGTCACCATGTCATTTCCCTTTCTTCGCTGGACCTCTTCCTTCCACAAGCGCCTTCGCGCCCCTATCAAGGCCCTCGCCCTGGCCGTTGCCATGAGTGGTATCGGCATCAGCGTGCCCAGCCAGGCAGCCTGGCAGCTGATCCCGGATGCCAGTGGCGCCACCGCCACGCTGACCGAACAGAAGGCGCAGGGCAATGTCGAGCACGTCCACCACCTGCGTGGGTTGAGCGGCACCGTCGGTGATGACGGCAAGATGAGCATTCCGCTCAGCGTCGGTCAGACCGATCTGCTGGACAAGGTCGGCGAGCTGCCGCCGTGGCTGTCAGGCGTCAGCCAGATGCGTCTCGCCACCCTGACACTGAATCTGGACCCCGTGGCTCTGGCAGCGCTGGAGACAGGCAGGACGACACGCATGCAGGTGCCCTTCACGGCCACCGATGGCAACCGCACTCACCGCGACACCCTGCCTCTGAACGTGACCCGCGAGAGTGCCGACCGCCTGAGCTTCGCCAACGCCGAGCCCATAGCGCTGGACAGCGCGGAAGTCGCCAAGAACCAGGTCGGCAGTACCCTGCTTGGCCTGCTGGGCTATGGCAATCTGGTCGGCGATATCCCCATCACGCTGCAGGGCGAGATGCAGGACCGCTGATCCCCCGCCGGCGCCATCCTCCGTCGAGGCGCCCCTCTGCCAAGGACCGCACTCTGACAAAGACCGCCCTCTGACAAAGACCGCCCTTCGGGGCGGTCTTTGCATGTCTGAGCGCCACCGGAAGCCCCCGCCAGGCCACGTACACGGCCCACTGACATCAGATAACAAAAATAATTCTCATTCATGGTTCAGAAATGCCAACCCTGTACGTCTTCCCTCAGGAGAGAACGACAAACAAGAAGCATTCGCAAAAACATCATTCAGGATGGAACATCGTCACTCATGAAAGACTCCGCCACGCGACACCCGCATCAATCCCCATTGCTTTCACTGCCACGGCACCCGCTGGCACTGGCGATTGCCCTGAGCCTACCCTTCACCGGGCAGGCCGTGGCGGCCGACCATCGGGATGCTCAGGACGAGCAGCTGGATACCATGACGGTCACCACCACGGCGGCTACCAAGACGCAGACCGGTTACCTGGAAACTCCCCAGGCTGTCTCCACCATCACCCGTGATGACATCGACAAGCGCGCCGCCGAGACGGTGCAGCGTGCCGCGGACTATACGCCGGGCGTGTTCACCAATCAGATCGGTGCTTCCAACCGCTATGACTATCTGGTCCTGCGCGGCTTCTCCGATGGCAGTGTCAGCAACACCTTCCTGGATGGTCTGAAGCTGATGGGTGACTCGGGCTCCTACAGCTCGATGACCATCGACCCCTACTTCCTCGACAGCATCGAAGTCGTCAAGGGGCCGTCCTCCGTCCTCTACGGCCGCTCCTCGCCGGGTGGCCTGGTCGCGATGCAGTCCAAGCGCCCCGAGTTCCAGGACTCCGGCCAGGTGCGTTTCACCGTCGGTGACGACAACGAGCGCAGCGCGGCCTTCGATCTCACCGGCCCGCTGGACGACGAGAAGCGCATCGCCTATCGCCTGACCGGCCTTGCCAGCGCCGAAGACACCCAGGTCGATTCCGTCAGCGAAGAGCGTTATGCCTTCTCGCCACAGATCACCATGGATGTCACCGACGACACCACCGTCACACTGATGGGCTACTTCCAGAAGGACCCGGAAGGCGGCTACCACTCAGGCCTCCCCTACGAGGGCACGGTGGTGAGTCACGACGGCATCAAGCTCGGCAACGACTTCTACGAAGGCGACGAGGACTACGAGGAATTCGATCGCACCGAACGCATGCTCGGCTATGACTTCGAGCATCGCTTCAATGACGATGTCACCGCGCGCCAGAAATTCCGCTACCTGCGTTCCGACGTGGATCTCGAGCAGGTCTACGCCTATGGCTGGGCCTCGGATACCGAGCTGACCCGCTACTACTCCGGTGGCGAGGAAAGCCTGCGTGCCTGGACGGTCGACAACCAGCTGGAGACCCGCTTCTCCACCGGCGACATCGATCACACCCTGCTGTTCGGTGCCGATTATCAGACCCGCACCAACGACGTGGACTGGGAATACGGGACCGCCAGCTCGCTGGACGTCACCAGCAGCAGCAGCGATGCCGATGTCTCCATCTATGCCACCGAGAACCAGAAGCGTGAACTGGATCAGACCGGTGTCTACCTGCAGGATCAGCTCAGCTGGGGCCGCTGGAACCTGGCCGCCGGCCTGCGTCAGGACTGGGTCAACATCAAGAATACCGATCGCGACTACAACACCAGCAGTGAGCTGAACGACAACGAGATGAGCGGCCGTATCGGCCTGATCTACGGCTTCGACAACGGCATCTCGCCCTACGTCAGCTACTCCACCTCCTTCTCGCCGAACTCCTACACCGACGAGGATGGCGATCTGCTCGACCCGACCACCGGCAAGCAGGTGGAAGTCGGCATGAAGTACCAGCCCAACGGCACGCGTGATCAGTACAGCGTCTCGCTGTTCCGCATCAATCAGGAAAACGTCGCCTCCAAGGACCCGGAAGACAGCTACTACACGTCCTACGGCGAGATCGAGTCCCAGGGCCTGGAGCTGGAAGCCCGCACCCAGCTGACCCGCGACTTCGCGCTGCAGGCCGGTTACAGCTACACCGACGTGACCTATGCCAAGGCGGAAGATGGCACCGAAGGCAACGATGCCAATCAGGTGCCGAAGCACCAGGTCAGCGTCTGGGGTGACTACGCCTTCAACGAGGGCCCTCTGACCGGCCTGAATGCCGGCCTCGGCGTGCGTTACTACGCCGACATGTGGGCGGATTCCGAGAACACCGAGAAGGTCCCGAACTACGCACTCGTCGATGCCCTGGTCGGCTACGACCTGAGCCAGGTCGGCTGGAGCGGCACCAGCGTGCAGCTCAACGTCAGCAACCTGTTCGACAAGGAATACATCGCGTCCTGCTACAGCACCAGCTTCTGCTACTACGGTGCCGAGCGCAGCGTGACCGCGACACTGACCTATGATTTCTGATTCCGACACGTCCGCCGTCCGTCGATTCTGAATCGACCCGCATGACCCGCCGGTGGCAAGGATGTCGCCGGCACCATCGCCCTGAACCACTCATCATCTGATACCTCTGGCGTGTGCCGCACATGACATCGAGATTGCCCGACACAGGGGCGCTCGGTGACGACTCACTCTCTGCCGATGCCCACGGCAGGCGTGACTGACCGCGCCAACCGCTTTGCCAACAACTTCACCCACAACAACGACCGCATCACGCGGCACTTGATGAATGTCCTGACTGGTCCTCGCACCTGTGCCACCTGCCCTGGCTGGCTGCGAGTCTCTTCCAAGTCTTTATCTGCGAACATTCGCATAAGGTTATGTAATGCACAGCCTTCAAGATTCCGCCGCCACCTATGGCGCGGCTGCAGGATCCCCCGCGTCTGCCCCCCAGGCCGCTGCCGCCGCGAGCTCCCTGTCCCGCTCACCCAGCGCCGCCCTGTTCTCACCTGCCAACATGGATGCCTGGCAGGCCGGCATGCAACGCATCAGCAGTCTGGTCGCCGAACAGCTCGAGAACGTTCAGCAACCCTTCAGCGGTATCACCCCGGAAGCCCTGCGCCCGGCCTTTGCCGAGCTGGATCTCGAAACGCCCCTCGAGAATCTGGAAGCGGGCCTGGAGGAGCTCCAGTCGCTCTACCTGAAGGATGCCGTCTATTTCCATCACCCGCGCTACATCGCACACCTCAACTGCCCGGTCGTGCTGCCGGGTGTCTGGGCGGAAAGCCTGCTCGGCGCGATCAATTCCTCCCTCGACACCTGGGATCAGAGCGCCGGCGGCACCCTGATCGAGCAGCGCCTGATCGACTGGACCACCGAACGACTGGGCCTGGGTCCGACCGCGGACGGCATCTTCACCAGCGGCGGCACCCAATCCAATCTGATGGCGCTGCTGCTGGCGCGTGACGCGGTCTGCGAGAAGCTGCCCAACCATCCCGGCAACCAGACCCACGGCCTGCCGCCGGAAGCCGGGCGCCTGCGCGTCTTCGCCTCCGGCATCAGCCATTTCAGCCTGCAGAAGGCCTGTGCCCTGCTCGGCCTCGGCCACAACGCCGTCATCCCCGTCGCCGTGGATGAGCGTCGCCGCATGGACCCGATAGCCCTGCGTGAGGCGCTGGACAAGGCGCGCGCGGAAGGCCTGATTCCGATGGCCGTGGTCGGGACCGCCGGTACCACCGACTTCGGCAGCATCGACCCGCTGCAGGCCATCGGCCGTGAATGTCATGCACGTGGCATCTGGTTCCACGTCGATGGCGCCTACGGCGGCGGTCTGATCACCTCGCGTCGCCACGGTCACTGGCTCAAGGGCGTCGAGATGGCGGACTCCGTCACCATCGATTACCACAAGACCTTCTTCCAGCCGGTCAGCTGCAGCGCCTGCGTGGTGCGTGATCGCACCCAGCTGCGCCACGTCACCTATCACGCCGACTACCTCAACCCGGAACTCCAGGCCCGCGAGGGCACACCGGATCAGGTCAACAAGAGCCTGCAGACCACGCGGCGCTTCGATGCGCTCAAGCTGTGGCTGACGCTGCGCCTGATGGGCGCCGATGCCCTCGGCGACATGCTCGATTGCGTGATCGACCTCACTCGCGAGGGCCATCAGCTGCTCGCAGCGGCACCGGACATCGATGTCGTCCAGGCCCCGGAGCTCAGCACCCTGGTGTTCCGCTTCCATGACGCCAACGAAGACACCCTCAGCGATGCACAGTGGGACGCCCTCAATCGCGAGATCCGCAAGCGCCTGTCGCGCAGCGGGGAAGCCATCGTCGCCGCTACCAAGGTCTCCGGCCGTCAGTATCTGAAGTTCACGCTGCTCAACCCGGACACCACCCGCGACGACATCGCCGCGGTGGTCGAGCTGATCCGCCAGCATGGTCAGGCGCTGGTCAAGGCGCATCACCTCGCCGTCAGCACCACGGCCCAGGCAAGCCACGCCGCAGCACTGGCCGATGCCCCCGCCGCCAGCCGTCGCAGCCACACCACAGAAGCAAAGGAAAGCCGTCATGCATGACACCTCGACTCCTCACGTCACCGACACAGCTGAAACGCGCAATGAGGTGCTCGACTTCGTCGCCATCGGCATCGGCCCCTTCAACCTGAGCCTTGCCTGTCTGAGCGAGCCGCTGGAGGACGTGAACGGCGTCTTCCTGGAGCGCAAGGCCGAGTTCGACTGGCACCCGGGCATGCTGCTGGAAGACGCCAGCATGCAGACGCCCTTCATGGCGGACATGGTCTCGCTGGCCGACCCGACCAGCCACTTCAGCTTCCTCAATTATCTGAAGCTGCATGACAAGCTCTACAACTTCTACATTCGCGAAGACTTCTTCCTGCTGCGCCGCGAGTACAACCAGTACTGCCAGTGGGCGGCGCGCGAGCTGACCAGCCTGCGTTTCGATCACGAGGTCCAGGACATCCAGCATGTCGGCGGCATCTATGTGGTGCGCGGCACTCGCCCCAGCACCGGCGAGGCCTTCACCTATCGCGCACGCAAGCTGGTGCTGGGCACCGGCACCCAGCCGTATCTGCCCGGCGCTGCCGATGCGGTACGCGGCGAGGTGCCGGTGGCGGGCAGCCGCGTGTGCCACAACGCCCACTACCTGGCGCGCAAGGACGAACTGACGTCCCAGCCGGCCATCACCATCATCGGCTCCGGCCAGAGCGCCGCCGAGATCTATCTCGACCTGCTGCGCGAGATCGACCAGCACGCCTACCAGCTCAACTGGATCACGCGCTCGCCGCGCTTCTTCCCGCTGGAATACGGCAAGCTGACGCTGGAGATGACGTCACCGGATTACATCGACTACTTCCATGCCCTGCCGCGCGAACAGCGCAACACCCTGCTGGCGACCCAGAAGGGCCTCTACAAGGGCATCAATCTCGAACTGATCAACGAGATCTACGACACCCTCTACGCCAAGCAGCTGCAGGGCGTGGTGCCCACCACCCTGATGACCAATACCGAGCTGACCTCGCTGACTCGCGAGAGCGCCGATGGCGACTTCAGCCTGGGGCTCTATCAGCGCGAACAGCAGCAGGCATGGCGCCACGAGACCAGTGCCGTGGTACTGGCCACCGGGTATCACTACGTCGCCCCGCCCTTCCTGAAGAGCATCGAGTCACGCATCCGTCGTGACGCCGAAGGCCGCTACGCCGTCGGGCGCTTCTACGCCGTCGATGCGCAGAGCACCGCAGACGCCGAAGGCAATGAAGGTGACCAGTCGCCCTTTGCCGGCGAGATCTTCGTCCAGAACGCCGAGCTGCATACCCACTCGCTGGCCGCCCCGGACCTGGGCATGGCCTGCTATCGCAACAGCTGCATCCTGCGCGCCATCACCGGGCGTGAGGTCTATCCCATCGAGCGGCGCATCGCCTTCCAGAGCTTCGGCGCCCCGGGCGTTGAAAAGGGCAACGGCAACGGCTTCACGCCTCTGCCCGCCGCCCATCTGGCCTACGGCGAGACCGACCTGCATGCCAGTGCGGCCAGCGAAAAGACCGCCTCGTCCAGCACCGCCCCCACCGAGTCCTCACGCGCAGCGCAACACCGGGAGACCACCGCATGAACATGCCCGTCGACATCACCACCCCCCGTGCCAACGCCCACAGCGCCGCGACCCCGGCCCAGCATATCTTCGGCGAGACATCACTGGACACCTCCCCGGCACTCGACCTGCTGAGCCCGGTACCCGGCACACGTTTCACGCGCCGCTCGGTGGAACTCGAACAGGCCCAGGCGCGCCTGCGCAAGCCGCAGGATGACAGCACGCCGGAGCGAGCGGAATTCGCGCTGCGCCCGCTGGATCTCGCCGCCGACATGGCGCTGGTGGACGAGTGGACCAGTGGCGCGCGCGCCAGCTTCTGGGGCATGAGCGAAGACCTGCTCACCACCAAGCACGATTTCTATCAGGGCCTGGAAGACAGTCGCCACGCCCAGGGCTGGCTCGGTCTCTACAACGACCAGCCGGCGTTTCTGGTCGAGCTGTATGACCCGGCACACGACCCGCTCGGCAAGCATTACGCCGTGCAGCCAGGCGACTTCGGCATGCACTTCCTCATCGCGCCGCGCAGCGATGACCAGGCCCCCATCAGCGGCTTCTCACGGGCGGTGATCGAATCGATCATGGCGATGATCTTCGCCGGCCAGTTCCGTGACGAGCACGCCGCAGATACCGGTGAGGCAGTCCGCCCGGTCACTCGCGTGGTGGTCGAACCCGACAGCCGCAATACCGCCATTCACCCGCTGAATGCCGCCGTCGGCTTCGTCGATCACGGCCCGCTGGATCTCGACGGCAAGCCCGCGCGTCTATGCTTCTGCACCCCGCAGGACTTCCGCGCCGCCCTGGCGAGCCGCAGCCCGCGACTGGATACCACCATCACCGCCAATCCGGCGGCGGCCGGCCAGCACCTCACCGGGCCGGACTGGCAGCAGGCCAATCGCCTGCTGGTGCGCAAGGCACTGGCCGAATTCAGCCATGAGCGCCTGATCCACCCGCAGTGTGCCGACGAGACCAACGCCCGCATCACGGATGGCTGGCATCATTACCGCCTCTCGCTGTCTGCCCCGGCGAGCGACAAGGCCCCCGTCAGTCGTCGTGCGGTGGAATATCGCTTCGTGGCGCGCCGCTTCCAGCTCGATCACTGGTTGATCGACGCGGCCTCCCTCCAGCGTCTGGACGCCAATGGCGAGGCCCTGCCGCTGGATGCCCGCGAGCTGATTCTGGAGCTCAACGACGTGCTGGAGATTCCGCCGCGCCTGCTGCCGGTCTATCTCGAGGAAGTCAGCGCCACGCTCGCTTCCAGCGCCTGGAAGATGCAGCGCGCCGTGCGCGAGAATCAATCCGCCCGCGTGCTGGCCGGTGCCTCCTTCCAGACCCTGGAATCGGCGATGAGTGAAGGTCACCCGTGCTTTGTCGCCAACAATGGCCGCATGGGCTTCGATGCGCTGGACTATCGCGCCTACGCGCCGGAGGCCGCACAGCCCTTCGCGCTGGTGTGGATCGCCGTGCATCGCGACAACGCGCATTACTCCGGCGTGGATGGTCTCGATCCGCGCCGTCTGCTGGAAGAGGAACTGGGTCACGCCGAACTGGCCCGCCTGGAGCATCAGCTGACGGCCAAGGGCCTCGATGCCGCCGATTACCTGATGATGCCGGTGCACCCGTGGCAGTGGAATCACAAGCTGGCGATCACCTTCGCCGCCGAGATCTCAAGCCAGCGCATCGTGTGCCTGGGCCTTGGCGAGGACCGCTATCAGGCCCAGCAGTCGATCCGCACGCTCTACAACCGCAACCAGCCGGGCCGCCGCTACGTGAAGGTCGCGCTGTCGATCCTCAACATGGGCTTCATGCGCGGTCTGTCGCCCTATTACATGCGCGCCACGCCGGCCATCAACCAGTGGCTGCAGGGGCTGATCGACTCCGACCCGTCCTTCGAGACATGGGGCTTCCGTCTGCTGCGTGAAGTCGCCGCCATCGGCTATCGCGATGACGTGCTGGAAGATGCCGACCCGGCGGCCGTCGGCTATCGCAAGATGCTGGCCAGCCTGTGGCGCGAGAGCCCGGAAGACGTCAAGGACGAGGGCGAGCGCCTGATGACCATGGCCGCACTGCTGCACGTCGACAACGACGAGAAGGCGCTGCTGCCTGCGCTGATCGAGCGCTCCGGCATCGGCGCCGAAGCGTGGATCGACAAGTGGCTGACGGCCTACATGACGCCGCTGCTGCACTGCTACTTCAAGCATGATCTGGTGTTCATGCCCCACGGCGAGAACCTGATCATGCGCCTGCGCGATGGCGTGCCGTGTGGTGCACTGATGAAGGACATCGCCGAAGAGGCCGCGCTGTTCGCCACCGACGAGACCCGCGCCCTGGAGCTGCCGGAAGGAGTCGAGCGTCTGGTGGTCGAGGTGCCGGAACCGATCCGCATCCTGTCGCTGCTCACCGATATCTTCGACTGCATCTTCCGCTTCGCGGTACCGCTGCTGGTGCGCGAGCAGGTGATGACGGAAGACGCCTTCTGGTCACGCGTCGCGGCCTGCATCCATGACTACCAGGATGCGCACCCGGAGATGGCCGACAAGTTCGCGCGTCACGACCTGTTCGCGCCACGCTTCACGCTGTCGTGCCTCAACCGACTGCAGCTGCGCAACAACCAGCAGATGGTCGACCTCACCGACCCCTCCGGTGCCTTGCAACTCAAGGGAGAGCTGGACAACCCCATCGCCGCCTTCGCTCGCCACTGACGGCGTCGCGCCTCCCGGATCATGTGGCTGAACGTGATCCGGGAGGCCGGCCCCCTCCGCGCAAGTCCCGCCTTGCGCGTCTGACCGCCTCCGAATGCTTCGCAGGCGGTCAGACGCGTGCCTGCCAGACAGACATTGATAATGATTCGCAACACCAATATGATTGAGCGCCCCATCACGCCAATCCTCATTGCGAGCCGTGGATGTCCTCTTTCTTCTGCGCATTCCAAGCACTGACAGAAGCCCGCTCAGATGAGGGCGCTGACCTGCAGACGCAACGGCCCCCCTGCGATTCGCCGGCACGGGCTGCCTGCCCGGTGGCTGACGCCCGGACGGACACCAGCGCGGTGGCCGAGGATGAGCTGGCGTCGCTGGACGCACTGTTTGCCCGCTATCACCAGGAGCTGATCGGATTCCTGACCCGTCAGCTGGCCTCGCATGATCTGGCGGAAGACATGTGCCATGACGTCTATCTGCGCCTCAGGATGACAGGGGAGCCGCCGCGCAATCCGCGCGCCTGGCTGTATCGGATCGCACGCAATCTGATCATCGATCATCACCGCCACCAGTCGCGCGCCCCGGTCTTCGAGGAAATGGAGGACGACGACGAGCGTCTCTCGGCGACACGCCTGGACCCCGAGCGCTGTCTCGCGCGGCGCCAGAAGCTTCAGGTGATCCAGCAGGCGCTCGCCGAGCAGCCCCACCATCTTCGTCAGTCACTCCTCTGGTATCGACTGGAAGGCGTGACCAAGCGTGAGATCGGCGAGCGTCTGGGGGTCTCGGAGCGCATGGCAGGCCGCTATGTCCAGCAGGCGCAACGCCATTGCGCGGATCGACTGACGGCCGCCGGCTGCTTTCGCGGTGAGCGGGCCGACAACAGGACGCGCGCTGGCGACATCCCCGGGTCTTCATCATGATTTCCACCTTCAAGCACCGCCTCGAATGCGGCTGACGGACGCCTCAATGTTCACTCTCGACCAACTGCGCTTCACCCTCGGTCAGCGCTGTCTGCTGCAAGCCTCCGCGCTGGATTTCGCGCCGGGCAAGGTGCATGGCCTGATCGGTCACAACGGGTCCGGCAAGTCGACGCTGCTCAAGTTGCTGGCGCGACAGATGCAGCCCACCAGCGGCCGGCTGTCGCTGGATGCGCGTGCGCTTTCGGAATTCGGCAACCGTGAATTCGCCCGCGCCGTGGCCTATCTCCCCCAGCACCTGCCGGCCGCCGAAGCGCTGACCGGACGAGAGCTGGTCGCCTTCGGGCGCTATCCGTGGCACGGCCTGCTGGGGCGTCCCGGCGCCGAGGATGAGGCCGCCATCGAGCGCGCCATCGCACTGACCCACACCGAGGCCTTCGCCGACCAGCAGGTCGATACGCTCTCCGGCGGCGAGCGTCAGCGCGTGTGGCTGGCGATGCTGCTAGCCCAGGGCAGCCGCTATCTGCTGCTGGATGAACCGCTGGCGGCGCTGGATATCGCCCACCAGATCGAGGTGATGGAGCTGGTCTCGCATCTCAGCCACACCCTGGGACTGGGCATCATCATCGTGCTGCACGACATCAATCTGGCGGCGCGATATTGCGACCGTCTGGTAGCGCTCCACAGTGGCAAGGTGCTGGCCGAAGGCGCGCCCGACGAGATGATGAATCCCGCCACGCTCAAGGATATCTATGGCGTCGAGATGCAGGTGATCACCCCGGCGCATGGCCAGCAGCAGATCGCGGTGCCGGTATGAAGTGGCTGATGGCACTGATCGGCCTGAGCCTGCTGGCCGCGGGATCCGCCAGCGCCGCCACGACGGGTGACGCCCATGAGGCACCAGCGGGCTTCGTCGATCGCCCCGTCGTGGCACTGGACTGGACCCTGGCCGAGACCCTGACCGGACTCGGGGTGCGCGCCATGGGCGTGGGCCAGGTGGAGACCTACGCCAGCTGGGTGGCTCAACCGGCGCTGCCTCAAGGCACGCGGGATCTCGGCCTGCGCACCCAACCGAATCTGGAGCAGCTGGCCGCCCTCGCCCCCGATGACATCCTGATCAGCCCGATGCTCGCCAGCCTCACGCCACGCCTGTCGGCCATCGCGCCGGTCACCAGTGTCGCCATCTATACCCCGGATGCCGACACCTGGCAGACGCTGGTCGCGGCGACCCGCCAGCTGGGCAAGCTGACGCAGCGCGAGCCACAGGCCGAGCAACTGATTCGCCAGAGCACGGCCCGACTGGCCGGCTACGCTGCCGCGTTGCGCCAGCAGAGCGCTCGCGAGGGTCAGGCGCTGCGCCCCCTGCTGATGGTGCAGTTCATGGATGACCGCCATGTGCGCATCTTCGGTGACAACAGCCTGTTCCAGGCGGTGATCGAGCGCATGGGCATCGACAATGCCTGGCAAGGCGATACCAATGCCTGGGGCTTCGCCACCGTCAGTCTCGAGAAGCTGGTGACCCTCAAGGGCCGCATGGTGGTGGTGGAGCCCCTGCCACCCGGCGGACGCGAGGCCCTGGCGCGCAATGGTCTGTGGCAGGCCATGCCCGGCGTGCGCGAGAACAGCGCTGCCTCGGCGCCACTGTTCCTGCCGCCGGTATGGAGCTTTGGCGCCCTGCCCTCGGCCAATCGTTTCGCCGACCTGCTCGCCGATCATCTGCTTGACGAGGATCTGCTTGACGAGCATCTGATCAACGACCACACGGACACGGCGCTCGACGGCGAGCCGGCACCTGAGGGAGAGATCACCGATGGCCACCCCTGAGCAGGTCATGAGAGAGCGTTCCTCTTCCGCCCCCAATCCCCTTCGGCTCACTCCCGGCAGAGCCTGCAGTCTGCTCACGCTGGCCCTGCTGGTGCTGGGCAGCCTCGCCCTCAACCGTGACGGCCTGAGCCTGATGCAGGGCCTGACGGCGTTGTGGTCATCCCCCGATGTCACGAATGCCGCCAGTCTCAGCCAGGCAGACAGTGCCCTGCTCTCCGCCCAGCTGGTGGCCCATGTCAGCTGGTGGCCGCGATTGCTCTGCGCGCTGCTGGCCGGGGCTGCGCTGGGCATGGCCGGGGTGCTGATGCAGCAGGTGCTGCGCAACCCGCTGGCCGCGCCCACTACCCTTGGCGTTGCCAGTGGCGCGAGTCTGGCGATGATGCTGGCGACGCTGTTCGCCCCGGCGCTGATGGCCGGCACGGGTCTTGGAGGTGACGGCTTCCAGCTCGGCCGAGAATGGGTCGCGCTGGCCGGTGGCCTGGCCGCCATGGGGCTGGTATTCGCGCTGGCCTGGGCGCGCGGCATGTCACCCACCGTGGTGGTGCTGGCGGGTCTGGTGGTCAACCTCTACATCGGCGCGCTGGGCATGGTGCTGTTGCTGTTCCATCAGGAAGCCCTGCACGGCACCCTGGTATGGGGCGCAGGCTCGCTGGCGCAGAACGGCTGGGGCGGCGTGACCACGCTGATCACCCGTCTGCTGCCGGGCATGCTGCTGGCACTGGTGCTGATGCGCCCGCTGGCGGTACTGGATCTCGACGAGGCCAATGCCAGAAGCCTGGGCGTCTCGCTGCGCAAGCTGCGTCTGATGAGCCTGGGGCTGGCGGTATTCCTGAGCGCCTGCGTGGTCAGCGTGCTGGGCATCATCGGCTTCATCGGCCTGGCCGCGCCGGCCTGCGTGCGTCTGATGGGCGCACGCCGCCTGGGTCAACGCCTGCTGTGGGCACCGCTGTTCGGGGCACTGCTGCTGGCGGTGACGGACCTGGTGGTCGCCAGTCTCGATGGCCTGCTGCCCAACCTGATCCCCACCGGCGCGATGACGGCGGCCCTCGGCGCGCCGCTGCTGCTGTGGCTGATTCCGCGCCTGAAGATGGCGCAGGGGGCAGGCCCCGCCAGTCATCACGGCATGTCACTGACGCATCGTCATCCCTGCCCCGACCGTCTGCTGGGCTGGCTGCTGGCAGGCGTCATCATCGCCCTGCTGCTGGCGCTTCTCGTCGGCAATGGCGTCGATGGCTGGACGCTTGGCGGTGACATGCTCCAACAGTTGCTGTCAGGCCAGACCAGCGTGCTGGACTTCCGTCTGCCACGCGTGCTGGCGGCGGCAGGTGCCGGCGTGCTGCTGGCCCTCGCCGGGACCCTGTTGCAGCGCCTGACCAGCAACCCGATGGCCAGCCCCGAGATTCTCGGCATCAGCGGCGGCACCGCCATCGCGTTGATGCTGACACTGCTGCTGGTGCCGGAACCGGGCCAGCTGACCCTGCTGGGCGCGGGCGTCTGCGGGGCACTGGCCTGTCTGGCGCTGCTGGTGGCGCTCAATCATCGCAGCGGCTTCATCCCCGAACGCGTGCTGCTGTGCGGGGTGGCGATCACGGCGCTCTACGATGCGGTGCGCGGCATCATCCTCGCCGATGGGGACCCGCGCGGTCAGCAGATTCTGGCCTGGCTGTCCGGCTCCACCTACTACGTGGGTCTCTCGGCGGCGGTTGGCGTGCTCGCGCTGGCGATCGTCGCGGTGCTGCTGGTGCGCCCGCTGGCGCGCTGGCTGGACATCCTGCCGCTGGGCATGGCGAGCGCCAGTGCGCTGGGCATCGGCGTGACCCGCGCCCGTCTGGTGCTGCTGGGTGCGGTGGCGGTGCTCACCGCGCTGGCGACCCTGATCGTCGGCCCGCTGTCCTTCGTCGGCCTGCTGGCCCCGCATCTGGCGCGTCTGCTGGGGCTGAGCCGCGCGCGAGAGCACATGCTCGGCGCGGTGCTGTGCGGGGCGCTGCTGATGGTGCTGGCGGACTGGCTGGGCCGTCAGCTGCTCTCGCCCTACGAGATCCCCGCCGGCCTGATGGCCTCGCTGATCGGCGGCAGCTACTTCCTGTGGAGCCTGCGCAAGTCGGGCTGAGTCGCTCTCGTTGAGAGGCCTCACCGCCAGAAGACATGACGCCAGAAGACACGACGCCAGAAGACACGAAGCCCGCGACCTCCTGATCGCGGGCTTCGTGTTTCAGCGTTTCTCTTTTCGCAATCTGCACTCAGTTGCCGAACACCACCGTGCGCCTGTCATGCAGGAAGACGCGGCGCTCGAGGTGATAACGCACGCCACGCGACAGGGTCAGGCACTCGATATCACGGCCCTTGGCGATCAGGTCTTCCGGATAGTGGGCGTGATCCACCGTCTCGACGCCCTGGGTGATGATCGGCCCTTCATCGAGATCATCGTTGATGTAGTGCGCGGTGGCACCGACCAGCTTGACGCCCTTCTCGTAGGCCTGGTGATAGGGGCGCGCGCCCTTGAAGCCCGGCAGCAGCGAGTGGTGGATGTTGATCGCCCGCCCCGAGAGCTTCTCGCACATGTCACTCGACAGCACCTGCATGTAGCGCGCCAGAATCACCAGCTCGGCACCGGTGTCCTGCACGATCTGCCACACCTGCGCTTCCTGCTCGGCCTTGGTCTCGGCGGTGATCGGCAGGTGGTGATAGGGCAGGCCATGCCACTCGGCCAGCGGCGCCATGTCCGGGTGGTTGGAGATGACGGCGGTGATGTCCATCGGCAGCTGGCCGATGCGATGCCGATAGAGCAGGTCGTTCAGGCAGTGGTCCGAGCGCGAGACCATGATGACCACCTTCATGCGCTCCTCCGGCGCACTCAGGCTGACGTCCATCTCGAAGTCGGCGGCACGCGTGCCCAGCCCCTGCTCGAAACCGGCGGCGTCAAAGCTGTCGCTGAGTTCGCCGGCCTCGGTCTGGGGCCGGAATTCGGCCCGGATGAAGAAGCGCCCCGACAGGCGGTCATCGAAGGAATTGAGCTCGGTGATATAGCAGCCCTGCTCGCGCAGGTAGCGTGTCACGACGTCCACCGTGCCGATACGGCTGGGACATTGGGCGGTCAGAATCCAGGTATCACGCATACATAGGTGCCTGTCATGTAAGGATTATTCATTGTTGGAAGCTGCAACGTCAGGGTTGCATCCGGGGCCCTGCGCGACAAACCAATATTATTGAGGCGGGCTTCAGTATTTCTGAAGCCCGCCTCCTGGCCCGGGCAAGGCCCCTGGCAGTTGATTCAGATCATGGCGTGCGCCTGCGACAGAGCTCTCTCCAGACGCAGATCTCAGGCCTTGATGCAGACCCCGAATTCCTCGCTGGCATCCAGCAGCCAGCGGCCGAGGTAATCGGCGAAGCTTCTGCGCACCACCAGCTCGAATTCGCTCTCGCTGACGCGGCGCAGCACCAGCGTCGCCTTGGCGAACACCGCCGGTACGCCCCGCCCGACCGGGAAGGCTCGCGGGTGCACATCGGTAGGCGTCGACTTCATCAGCACCTGACGCGCCTGGTCGCCACTCAGCGAGATGACGGTCTGGCCACCACTGACGTTGACCACCTGATAGCGCCCCGAAAGCCGCTCATGCAGCGCCTTCTCGACAGCGAAGGCTTCCTCGCCGGACACCAGGATCAGCCACTCATCCGGTGACAGCCACTGGATCGAGCGACCGCCCTCATTCTGGTGGAGGGTCGCCGGGGTCAACGGCAGCGCCAGACCCAGCGCCGCCTCGACCCCCTCGGCGAAGCCCGGCTGCGCGGGGTCACCGCGCAGCGTCAGATGACCGAGAAACGCCTTCTCCTGCAGCACGACGCCGGCATCACCGTCATCGCGGGCCGTGAACAGATGCGCCAGCGGCGAACGGGCGCTCTGAGCGTGAACTTCAGGCGTCGGGCGCTGGTCGATCACTGACGTCTGAGAACTTGTCATGTCCTGCGGCTGCGCCTCGACGGCGGCACCCGCTTGCGGGTCGAGTGTGGTGGCATCAGACATGCTGGCGCTCCCCTTTCTTGTCGTAGAACACCGGTGAGGTGATTTCGGCTTCCAGCGTCGTGCCATCGGCCTGCGGCAGGAACACCGTCTCGCCGATGCGCTTGGCACCGCCCTTGACCACCGCCAGCGCGAAGCCATGTCCCAGCGTCGGGCTGTAGTAGCTGGAGGTCACGTGGCCGACCATCGGCATCGGGATGGCGTGCTCCGGGTCGAAGACGATCTGCGAGCCTTCCGGCAGCACGATGCGCTCATCGCCGGCCTTCTTGCGCGTCGGAATCAGGCCGACCATCTGCTTGCGGTCATCGCGGCGGGTATCCGGACGCGACAGCGCACGCTTGCCGATCCAGGAATACGGCTTGTTATAGCCGACACACCACTGCATGCCGAGGTCTTCCGGGGTGATCGAGCCATCGGTGTCCTGGCCGACGATGATGAAGCCCTTCTCGGCGCGCAGCACGTGCATGGTCTCGGTGCCGTAGGGCGTGAGGCCGTATTTCTTGCCGCACTCGAACAGACGCTTCCAGACATGCAGCCCGTAGTTGGCCGGCACGTTGAGTTCGTAGGACAGCTCGCCGGTGAAGGAGATGCGGAAGATGCGCCCGGGAATGCCGGCGATCAGTCCTTCACGCACTTCCATGAACTTGAAGCTGTCGCGGTCAAGGTCGATATCGGTCAGCTCGCCGACCAGCGCGCGCGCCTCGGGGCCGGTGACGGTCAGGGTCGCCCAGTGATCGGTGACGCTGGTCATCTGCACGTCCAGCTCCGGCCATTCGGTCTGGTGCCACAGTTCCAGCCACTCAAGGATCGAGGCCGCGCCACCGGTGGTGGTGGTCATCAGGAAGTGGTCTTCGGCCAGACAGGTGGTGACACCGTCGTCCATCACCATGCCGTCGTCGTGACACATCAGGCCGTAGCGCGCCTTGCCGACGCCCAGCTTGGCCCAGGCGTTGGTGTAGATGCGGTTGAGGAATTCGCGCGCATCGCGACCGGTGATGTCGATCTTGCCCAGGGTCGAGGCATCCAGCACGCCGACCTTCTCGCGCACCGCCAGACACTCGCGCTCGACGGCGGCATGCATGTCCTCACTGCCCTGCGGGTAGTACCAGGGGCGCTTCCACTGACCGACATCCTCGAACTTCGCCCCCTGCGCCACGTGCCATTCGTGCATCGCGGTGTAGCGGATCGGGTCGAACAGCTCGCCGCAGTGACGGCCGACGATGGCGCCGAAGGTCACCGGCGTGTAGTTGGGGCGGAACACGGTGGTGCCGGTGTCGGGGATGGTCTGCCCCAGACAGCGCGCGGCGACCGCCATGCCGTTGATGTTGCCCAGCTTGCCCTGGTCGGTGCCGAAGCCCATCGCGGTGTAGCGCTTGACGTGCTCGATGGACTCGAAGCCTTCGCGGGTCGCAAGCTCGATCCCGGCGGCAGTGACGTCGTTCTGCAGATCGACGAACTGCTTGGGTGCGCGTGCGGTGGGCTTGTCATGCGGCACCTGATAGAGCGGCAGCATCGGGGATTCCGCAAGCTCGGACACCGCCGGCACCTCGGCCTTGGCGATCTCGAACTCGCAGGCTTCCACCGCGGCGACACCGCTGGCATAGGCCGCGACCAGCGCATCTTCCAGCGCGAAGCTGCCATTGGCGGCGCCGCAGGCATCGAAGCCCTTGAGCATCGGTGCGCCCAGCGCCGGCAGGAAGCCGTGGATCTCATCACTCCATACCGGACGCGCGCCGGTGTGCGCCGCCAGGTGAACCACCGGGCTGTAGCCGCCGGAACTGGCGATGGTGTCGCAGGCGAGCTCTTCCACTTCACCGGTGACAGTAAATCCATCGATATCGATGGCCGCGATGCGCGCGCCTGTCACGCGGCGCTCACCCTTGGCCTCGATCACGGCGGAGCCGGCGATGATGCGGATGCCGGCGGCACGCGCCGCCTCGACCATCACGCCGGCAGGGGCCGGACGCGCATCGGCGATCGCGACCACCTCACGACCGGCCGCCTTCCATGCCAGCGCCGCGCGATAGGCATGGTCGTTGTTGACCGACAACACCAGCTTGTTACCGGCGGCGACGCCGTAACGGGTCAGATAGGTAGTGACGGCACCGGCCAGCAGGTTGCCCGGCACATCGTTGTGGCTGTAGACCAGCGGCCGCTCGTGGGCGCCAGTGGCCATGATGACGCGGTGGGCGCGCACGCGATGCAGGCGTGAACGTGCCTGCTGGGCGCCACGGGCATTGCGCGGTGCGAGATCGGCCTGATGCTCGGTGCGGCGCTCGTGCAGCGTCACGAAGTTGTGATCGTGATAGCCGTTGGCGGTGGTGCGCGGCAGCAACTGCACATCCTCACAGGCCGCAAGCTCCGCCAGCACGGCGTCACGCCATTCGATGGCGGGCTTGCCGTCCAGGGTCTGATCGAGACAGTCCGCCGACATGGAGAGCAGTGAGCCACCCAGCTCTTCCTGCTCGTCACACAGGATGACGCGCGCGCCACTGCGGGCCGCGACCAGCGCCGCCATCAGGCCCGCCGGGCCGGAGCCGATCACCAGCACATCGGTGTGCTGATGCAGGTGATCATAGATGTCCGGGTCCTCCTCGAGCGGAGAACGCCCGAGACCGGCGGCCTTGCGGATGTACTTTTCATACGTCATCCACAGCGAGGCCGGCGCCATGAAGGTCTTGTAGTAGAAGCCCGGCGGCATGAACTTGCCGCCCAGCTTGCCGACCTGCGGCAGGAAACGGCTCATCAGGTCCTTCTGGGCCTTGACCCAGCCGCTGACGGCGTGGGCTTCCAGGCCGTCGTAAAGCGCCTGCTGGGTGGCACGCACGTTGGGCACCTGGCCCGCTTCGGTGCTGCCCAGCTGCAGGATGGCGTTGGGCTCTTCGGCACCGGCGGCGACCAGGCCCCGCGGACGCGCATACTTGAAGCTGGCGTTGAGCACATCGAGGCCGTTGGCCATCAGCGCCGAGGCGAGGGTATCGCCTGCCAGGCCCTGATAGCGCTTGCCATTGAAGGTGAAGGTCAGCGGCGTGGCGCGATCGATGCGTCCACCCGAGGCGAGACGGCGCGGGGCAGCGGCGGTCTGGTGGTCTTGCTGGCTCATGCGCTCACCCCCTTGGCTTGCGTGGTCGGATCGGCTTTCGTCTCACCGGTGATGGTGGGCTGCTCGCCCATGCGATAGGTCTCGAGAATCTCGTAGGTCACGGTGTGGCGGGTGATGTTGAAATACTTGCGACAGCCCACGGCGTGGATCCACAGCTCGTGATGAACGCCACGCGGGTTGTTGCGGAAGAACAGATAATCCCCCCACTCGGCATCGGAGCAGGCTTCGGGGTCCTTCGGGCGCTCGATATGCGCCTGGCCCTTGACGTGGAATTCCTCTTCCTCGCGCAGCTCGCCGCAGTAGGGACAGAAGATATGCATCATGGTCGGTCGTCTCCTGACGGCAGGTTCAGTGCGCGACGCCGGCGGCGCCATGTTCGTCGATCAGCTTGCCCGTGTTGAAACGGTCATAGGAGAAGGGTTCTGCCAGCGGATGGGTGCGCCCCTTGGCCAGCGTCCAGGCAAAGACGTTGCCGGAACCCGGCGTGGCCTTGAAGCCACCGGTGCCCCAACCGCAGTTGAAATAGAGCCCCTTCACGGGCGTCTTGGAAATGATCGGGCAGGCGTCCGGACAGGTGTCGACGATGCCGCCCCACTGACGGTTCATGCGCACCCGCGAGAAGATCGGGAACATCTCGACGATGGCCTGCAGGGTGTGCTCGATGGTCGGGTAGCTGCCACGCTGGCCGTAGCCCACGTAGCCGTCGATGCCGGCCCCGATGACCAGGTCACCCTTGTCGGACTGGCTGACATAGCCGTGGACGTGGTTGGACATCACCACGGTGTCGAGAATCGGCTTGAGCGGTTCGGACACCAGCGCCTGCAGCGGGTGGGATTCCAGCGGCAGACGGAAGCCGGCCTTCTCGGCCATCACCCCGGAGTTGCCGGCGGTGACCACGCCGACACGCTTGGCACCGATGAAGCCGCGCGAGGTTTCCACCCCGACGATGGCGCCATCCTGCTTGCGGAACCCGGTGACCTCGGTCTGCTGGATCAGGTCGACGCCGAGGCTGTCGGCACCGCGCGCGAAGCCCCAGGCCACGGCGTCGTGACGCGCCACGCCACCGCGCGGCTGCCAGGAGGCACCGAGAATCGGATAGCGTGCGCGGCTGGAGCAGTCCATCGCCGGCACCAGTTCCTGCACCTGCCGGGTGTCCAGCACCTCGCCGTCGATGCCCTGCAGACGGTTGGCGTTCACGCGGCGCTGGATGTCACGCATGTCCTGCAGGGTGTGGCCCAGGTTGAGCACGCCACGCTGGGAGAACATCACGTTGTAGTTCAGGTCCTGGGACAGGCCTTCCCACAGCTTCATGGAGTGCTCGTAGAGCGCCGCCGCCTCGTCCCACAGATAGTTGGAGCGCACCAGGGTGGTGTTGCGCGCGGTGTTGCCACCGCCCAGCCAGCCCTTCTCGATCACCGCGACATTGGTGATGCCGTGTTCCTTGGCCAGGTAGTAGGCCGTGGCCAGTCCATGCCCGCCGCCACCGACGATGATGACGTCGTATTCCTTCTTGGGTTCTGGGCTACGCCAGACCTTCTGCCAGTTCTCATGGTGGCTGAGCGCATGCTTGACCAGCCCGAATCCCGAGTAACGCTGCATTTGCCACCCTCCTCACATCTTTGCCACCGCAAGCGCTGTCCGGTGCTCTCGCCCGAGTGATGTCTGTTGTTGTCACCCGAGTGATGTCTCTGCGCTTGCGGCATGTGTCGTGGTTATCGTTGTCTCTCGCCAGCGCCCTGTTCAGGCAATCTCGGCGGTATCAGTGATGCTGGCGGAGGCGTAGACCGGGAAGCGCGCACAGACTTCCTCGACCTTGCCGCGCACTTCAGCCTCGACCTTGTCGCTCTCGCCGCTGGACAGCGCGTCGAGCAGGTCGCAGATCCAGCCGGCCAGCGCCTCGCATTCCGCTTCGCCGAAGCCGCGCGTGGTGGCGGCCGGTGTGCCGATGCGCAGACCGGAGGTCACGAAGGGACTCTGCGGATCATTCGGCACGCTGTTCTTGTTGACGGTGATGTGGGCGCGGCCCAGAGAGGCATCCGCGTCCTTGCCGGTCACGCCCTGACGGATCAGCGAGACGAGGAACAGGTGGTCATCGGTGCCGCCGGAGACGACGTCATAGCCGCGTTCCATGAAGACGTGAGCCATCACACGAGCATTGGCGATCACGCGCGCCTGATAGCTGACGAAGTCCTGGCTCATCGCCTCCTTGAAGGCCGCGGCCTTGGCAGCGATGACATGCATCAGCGGGCCACCCTGCTGACCCGGGAAGACGGCACCATTGAGCTTCTTGTACAGTGCCTCGTCGCCGGTGGCGGAGAGAATCAGGCCGCCACGCGGGCCGCGCAGGGTCTTGTGCGTGGTGGTGGTGACGACATGGGCGTGGGGGATCGGGCTCGGGTAGTGACCCGCCGCGACCAGACCGGCCACGTGGGCCATGTCGACCATCAGCCAGGCACCGATCTCGTCGGCGATGTCGCGGAAACGACGCCAGTTGACCACGCGGGAGTAGGCGGAGAAGCCGGCGATGATCATCTTCGGCTTGTGCTCGCGCGCCAGACGCTCCATCTCCTCGTAGTCCAGCTCGCCGCTTTCGGTCAGGCCGTACTGGATGGCGTTGTAGTGCTTGCCGGAGAAGTTGGGGGCGGCGCCGTGGGTCAGGTGACCGCCATGCGCCAGGCTCATGCCGAGAATGGTGTCGCCCGGCGAGACCAGCGCCATGAACACGGCGGCATTGGCCTGGGCACCGGAGTGCGGCTGCACGTTGGCGTAGTCACAGCCGAACAGCGCACAGGCACGTTCGATGGCCAGTGTCTCGACCTTGTCGACGAATTCGCAGCCACCGTAGTAGCGCTTGCCCGGATACCCTTCGGCATACTTGTTGGTCAGCTGGCTGCCCTGGGCTTCCATCACCAGCGGGCTTGCATAGTTCTCGGAGGCGATCAGCTCGATATGCGCTTCCTGACGCGCTGTCTCTTCGAGAATGGCCTCGGCCAGAGCGGGATCGAGTCTGGCCAGTCGGTCATCACGGGTGTAGCCATGTTGCTGAGACATTGCGCGCCTCCGGTTATCGGATGTTGTCGTTGGAAATGCAGAGGGGTCATGAGGACCCGGCAGGTCAAACCTTGCAGATGTGCTCCGATACTAGCCCCGCCCCTGACGGGCAGGCTGCTTGTCAGCGTCACCGTGCAGTGCGAATGCGACATGCCTGCGCAGATGCGACTCGGGCTGGCGCCACAAGGCAGGTATGCTAGCGACAGGCATATGCGAAGATACGCAGACAGCAAGGGCTGTCGCGCTCAGGGCGATACGGGAAGACTCAGGGCGAAACGGGAAGACAAGGAGGAAGGTGGCATGTTGATGGAACTGCTGGCGGTGATGGCTCCGGTGCTGTGTGGCGCCGCCATCGGCTTCTTCTGGGTGCGCCTGGGCAATGAATACCCCATGGCCTTCGTCACCCGGCTGGTGCTCTACATCGGCACACCGGCACTGATTCTCAACGCGTTGGGCAGTGCCGAGATCGATAATTCCAGCTTCCTGCGCACGGGCCTGGCGACCCTCACGGTAATGGCGCTGCTGCTGGCCCTGAGCTGGCCGTTCTCCCGCCTGATCGGCAAGCCGTGGAAGGTCGCGGTGGCCCCGCTGCTGTTCTCCAACGTCGGCAACATGGGCCTGCCCGTGTCCCTGTATGCCTTCGGCCAGGCCGGCTTCGCCTACGCCATCACCATCATGGTCACCATGTCGCTTCTGCAGTTCACGCTCGGTGCCTGGCTTGCCAGCACCAGCGGCAACCCGCTGCGCAGCGTCGTGCGATCCCCGACCATCTGGGCCAGTATCCTCGCCACCACCCTGCTGCTCAGCGACATCCACATGCCGCGCTTCGTGGCCAACAGCCTGGAGCTGATCTCCGGCTTCACCGTGCCGCTGATGCTGATCACCCTTGGCGTCTCGCTGGCCAGTATCCGCGTCAGGAATCTGGCGGCAGGCGTGGGCTTCAGCGCCCTGCGCATCCCTTTCGCCGCCGCCTGCGCCTGGGGAATCGGCACGCTGCTGGAGCTGCCGCCGCTGGCGTTGCACGTGCTGGTGATGCAGATGGCCATGCCGGTGGCGGTCTACAACTACATGTTTGCCCAGAAGGCAGGCCGCGAGCCGGAATACGTGGCCACGCTGGTCTTCTGCTCGACCCTGGCGGCCTTCCTCTACCTGCCGGCGCTGCTCGCCGTGCTGGGGGCCGAGATGGGGCAGTGATGCCTGCCGGGCATGCCCCGGCGCTTGCTCGGCGCATGAAAAAACCACGCAGGCCGAGGCATGCGTGGTCGTGGGTATCTTCCTGCAGAAAGTAGCCGCACCGCGGGAGCCCATCTCCACATGCCCAGGCATGCGTCGTGCTCCCGCAGTGCGAAACTTTCCTGTTCTGCCGGCTGTTCTAGTCGTCCGTCACTGCCTCTCAGCCTGGGGGCAGTGAACCGTTCCCTTGATGAGACATTGCCCTTTCTTCCGATTTTCCCGTGACGGGAGTGGCCATCACGCATCGTTCAGGATGTCTTCCGCTCTCGATCTGCAGCTGGAAGCTGGCAGAGGAAGTGTCGGTCTCTGGTGCACGATACGGGGATCGCGCTTGCGGGCACCCCGCAACGACCTTCCTGACAGCCAGCAGGCTTCCTGTCGGCAACACCTGAAGCGTAGTCTCGAGGCCGGCACTTCCTCCAGATGGTTTGTGCCGTCATCCTGCGCGAGTCGACTTGCTCATGAACCTGAGCATGAAGTCGTAGAACCCTCATGCTTGAGGCGCTCAACCGTGCGCCTGCAGCGGTCGTCCCGCCTGTGCGGTCTGCCGTGTCGTGTCCCGCAGTTGCGCCAGGGAGACCACGGCATGGCCCTTGTCCGCCCATTCGGCGCGCTCGGCATCGTCGGCGCGAACGATGAAGCGTCCCGCCAGGGTGTAAAGCAGCCCGATCAGCGGCGATAGCCAGCAGGCGAAGGCCAGCGGAATGTAGAGCAGCCCCTCGAGACTGCCACCACTGGTGATCAGCCCCAGCGAACTGATGACCACGGCGCCACTGGCATTCCAGGGCACCAGCGGCGAGACCAGCGTGCCACCCTCTTCCAGAGAGCGGGACAGATTGAGGGTCGAGTAGCCTTCGCCACGGAAGATCGGTGCGTACATGCGTCCCGGCAAGGCGATCGAGAGGTAGGGGTCGCCCGCGATGACGTTGGTCAGCGCGGCAGTGGAACTGGCCGCGACCTGCAGCCCGAAGATGCCGCGCACCTTGACCAGCACGGCGGCGCACAGCGCTTCGAGACAGCCGATCACTTCCAGCATCCCGCCGAAGGCCAGTGCGATCATCACCAGCAGGATGACCCAGGCCATCGACATAAGGCCGCCACGATTGAGCAGGCTGTCGATCTCGCTGACGCCGGTATTCAGGGTGTAGCCGCTCTGCATGTAACCGAACAGCGCCTTGATGGCCTCGCCCTGGACACCATAGGCCACTACCGCCCCGGCCAGCACCCCGACGAACAGCGCCGGCAACGCCGGCATGCGGGCGATGGCCAGTGTCATCACCAGCAGCGGTGGCACCAGCACCCACAGATTGAATTCGAAGGCCCCGTCCAGGCCCTGGGTAATCGCGGTGATGCGTTCGAGATCCAGTGTCTGCCCGGCGGCGAGCAGGTTGCCGGCGACCAGGTAGATCACCAGGGCGATCAGCATCGAGGGGATGGTGGTGGGCATCATGTTGCGGATGTGGGCGAACAGATTCACCCCGGTGACGGCGGGAGCGAGGTTGGTGGTGTCCGACAGGGGAGAGACCTTGTCGCCGAAGAAGGCCCCGGAGACCACGGCACCGGCCGTCCACCACGGTGGGATGCCGAAACCGGCGCCGATACCCATCAAGGCCAGCCCCACGGTGCCCACGGTGCCCCAGCTGGTGCCGAGCGTGACCGAGACCACCGAGCACAGCAGCATCGCCGTCGCGAGGAAGTATTCCGGCGAGATCAGCTTGAGCCCGTAATAGATGATCATCGGCACGCTGCCCGAGGCGATCCACACCCCGACCGTCATGCCGACAAGAATGAGGATGGCAATGGAGGGCAGGCCGACACGCACGATGCGCATCATGCCCTCTTCCATCGCCGACCAGCCGTGCCCCAGCTTCCAACCGACCAGCGCCGTCAGGGCGACACCACAGATCAGCGGCACGTGAGGAGTGAATTCGCCAAAGACGAAGAGTTGCAGGGCCAGCACGGCCAGGGTTGCCAGAATCGGCAGGCTGGCCATGGGCAGAGAGGGGCGTTGCGGTGCATCAACATCACGAGTCATGAGGTATTGCTCCATTAGCCAGTTGTACTTGTTGTACCCCCACGCTAATCGACTGACGCCACTCCAGATGGCTGACAGCGGCATCTACCTCCCTGAATGCGACATCGTCTACGACTTTCTGCCAATCACTTGCACGAGATTCATTCACCTCTCCTCAAACCTGTCGCCAATGTCATCTTGCCGGCGAGTGGTGGGCGAGATCAGTAATCGATCACCACATCCCCATTGGGCACGCTGCAGCAGGACAGGATGAAGCCATCCGCGACGTCTTCATCGGTGATGCCGCCGTTGTGCTCCATCGCGACCTCCCCGGAGACCTTCTGCACGCGGCAGGTCCCGCAGATGCCCATGCCGCAGGCCTTCGGAATATGCAGGCCGAGCTTGGCGGCGGCGGCGTGGACGGTCTCGCCCGGGGCGATCTGCACCGACTTGCCGGTCGTGGCGAACTCGACGCGCGTCAGGTCGGCGCGGTCCAGCTCATCGGCCAGCACTTCCGCCTGCTCGGCCTGCTCGATGGCCTCCTCCTCGACCTCCACCGGCGTGGCCCCGAAGGACTCCTCGTGGTAGCGGCTCATGTCGAAGCCATGGCTGCGAAGCAGATGCTTGATCGCATTCATGTAGGGGGTCGGGCCGCAGCAGAAGATCTCGCGCTCCATGAAGTCCGGCGCGATCATCTCGAGCATCGCGTCGGTCAGATAGCCGCGGTAGCCCGACCAGGTCTGACCGGTCTCGAAGCGCTCGCAGATGATGTGCATGTTGAATTCCGGCACCCGCGAATCCATGAACTCGAGCTGACGCCAGAAGATGATGTCGCGCGGGCTGCGGGCGCTGTGCAAGAAGGCGATGTCCACGTTGGCATTGGTGTCGAAGTACCAGCGGGCCATCGACATCAGCGGCGTGATGCCAACCCCGCCTGACAGCATCAGGATGCGTTCCGCCGGATAGTCGATGCAGTTGAAGTTGCCCACCGGGCCGTGCACGGCCAGCTCGTCACCTTCGTTCAGATTGTCATGCAGCCAGTTGGAGACCAGTCCGCCCGGCACACGCTTGACGGTGATCGAGAAGCTGTAGGGCACCGACGGCGAGCTGGAGATGGTGTAGGAGCGCATGATCTGCTGCGCATCGATCTCCAGCTCCAGGGTCACGAACTGCCCCGGCTTGAAGAAGAACATCACCGGCTGTTCGGCCATGAAACAGAAGGTGCGCACATCCCAGGTTTCCTGAATGACCTTCACGCAGCGCACGCTATGTCGACCGTTGGTCCAGGTCTGCGTCGTAACCGGATTGAAGTTGCTGAGTGTGGTGCTCATGAAGGCCTCGCTGGGCATGTTGTTCTTGGAGACATGTTCTTGAAGGGGCAGTGTCAGTTCTTGAAGAGACAGTGTCAGGCCACCCTGCGCTGCGTGCGCGACCAACGGTGGGACATGCTCTGGATTGTCGAGTCAGCGTCCGGCAAGCATTTATCCGTGCACGACAGAAACATGCCCGATCCCTCCAATCACGACCCCGCAGTGCCCTGCCCCCGCCTCACCGCTGCACCTGCCTGTGCCTCGAAGGCCCTGCGCAGACGACCGGCGTCGGAAATACATCATTGAGCGTCGCCATCAGACACAAGTCGCGACTTGACCTCAGCCACACTGCGATCCATGCGTGGCAAAGCCACCGGATATCATGCGGGCTGCCTGAACTTCCACGCTGACTATCCTGTTGAGCGAGCGGCCCCTCTACCTGCGCCGCCCTCGACACCCGAACCGACCAGGACGGGACGACGCACCGCGCGATGCATCGGCACTCACTCATAGGTGCGCTGACTCATAGGTGCGCTGACTTATTAGGTGCGCTGATGTCTGCCGCGGTGCTGCCCGGCAATGGTCTGTTCACTCGTTTCCTCTGTCCCGGCTTCACAACAACAATGATCAGCACACTCACTCAACCCAAGGCGACCCTGCTCCCGGCGCCTACCGACCGTGCGAGGACATCGCGATGAGCGATCTATTGGAACACGCTCAGGACCAGCAGCGTCAGGCGGTACGCGAGGCCGCCGCGCGGCTTCTACAGGCCCGCAGTCCCGGCTATACCCTGCCCCAGCCCTTCTACAATGATCAGCGCCTGTTCGATCTCGACATGAAGGAGATCTTCGAGCGCGAGTGGCTGTTTGCCGGTCTCGGCAGCGAGATCCCGCTCAAGGGCAACTTCATGACCATGGACGTGGGCAACAGCCCGATCATCATCGTGCGCGGTGACAACGGGGCCATCCATGCCTTCCATAACGTCTGTCGCCATCGCGGGTCTCGCCTGTGCAGCACCGAGCGCGGCAAGGTCGCCAAGCTGGTGTGCGGCTATCACAAGTGGACCTATGAACTGGATGGCCGTCTGCTGTTCGCCGGTTCCGACATGGGCACCACCTTCGATACCAGTGACTACGGCCTGCACCCCGTCCACGTACGTTCAGCCGGCGGCATGCTGTTCATCAACCTCGCCGAGCAGCCCGAGAACTGTGAGCCGTTCTTCAAGACGCTGGAGTTCTACCTCAAGCCCTACGACATGGAGAACGTCAAGGTCGCGGCCAGCTCCTCCATCATCGAGGAAGGCAACTGGAAGCTGGTGATCGAGAACAATCGCGAGTGCTATCACTGCGACGGCTCCCACCCGGAGCTGCTCAACACTTTGCAGGAATTCGATGACACCGACGACCCGCGAGCCACCGAAGCCTACAAGGCGCTGGTCGCCAAGAAGCAGGCCGACTGGGATGCCGAGAAGGTGCCCTATCAGCTGGTGCGCTTCGGTCGCCGCAATCGCATGACGCGCACGCCGCTGCTGGAAGGCACCGTCTCGATGACCACGGACGGCACGCCGGCGTGCAAGAAGCTGCTGGGTCGCCTGCAGAGCCCCGACATGGGCTCGCTGCGCATCCTCAACCTGCCCAACTCCTGGAACCACTTCATGGGCGATCACGCCGTGGTCTTCCAGGTCGACCCGATCGGCCCCCTCAAGACCCGCGTGACCACCAAGTGGCTGGTGCACAAGGACGCGGTGGAAGGTGTCGACTACGACCTGGCGAAGCTGCGCAAGGTGTGGGACGCCACCAATGATCAGGACCGTCAGCTGGTGGAAGAGAACCAGCGCGGCGTCAACTCCAGCGCCTATCAGCCCGGCCCCTACTCGGCGACCTTCGAGTTCGGCGTCGTCGACTTCGTCGACTGGTATGCCGAGCGCATGCAGGAAGCGCTCAAGGAACAGCAGGAGCCGCATCTGCAGCTGGCCTGAGGGCTTGAGTCCTTGATGCCTTGAGTCCTCGAAACCTGAGACTCTAAAGGACAGACAAGAAAAAACCCGCCACCGGCAAGCCGGTGGCGGGTTTTTTTGGCTTTCACCCGGGCAACACGCCGAAGGCGGTCACCCGAGAGATACTACGGCTGGATTACAGCTGCGTGTCCAGACTCATCATCAGGCTGAGCGCCATGACGATGATGATGGAGAAGCCGAACAGCTTGCGTGCCCAGGAGGCATCAGGCTGATCCTTGAGACGCCAGGCGGCCAGATACAGCCACCAGCCACCCGTGACGGTCGCGACTACCAGATACCAGATGCCGGTATATCCCCACAGTGTCAGCAACAGCGACACCGGGATGAAGCCGGCAATGTACCCCGTCACTACACGCTTGGCATGCTCCATGCCTCGCGCTACCGGGAGTACCGGAATATTGGCGGCCCGATAGTCATCGACACGGAACATGGCAATCGCATAGGAATGCGGCATCTGCCACATGCTGAAGATGATCAACAGCAGCAGCGCCCCCATGTCCGCCTGGCCGGTGACAGCCAGGTAACCGACCACTGGCGGCGCGGCGCCGGACAGTGAACCGATGAGAGTGCCATACACCGAGCCACGCTTGAGCCACATGCTGTAGGCCCCGACGTAGATCACGAAGCCCAGACCCACGGCGATCATCGCCATGAGATTGGTCATCGCGGCCAGAAGCCAGAAGCCCGCAAGGCCCAGCACGCTGCCGAAGACGAAGGCCCCCGTCAGCGAGATGTCGCCCTGCACCAGAGCACGGCCCTGGGTACGCGCCATGTGACGATCGATGTCGCGATCGATGCAGTTGTTGAACACACAGCCTGAGGCCACGATCAACGCCACCCCGACCAGGGTGGCGATGAACAGCGCCCAATCCACCTCACCACCGGAAGCGAGAAAGAAGCCGCCGCTGACGGTGATCAGGTTGCCGAAGATAATGCCCGGCTTGGTGGTACGCAGGTAGTCCTTGATCATCAGGCTCACGCTATCAGATGGGCATCATGTTCTGATTCAGCTCGATCATGATCCACATGGAACCACCAACGACGATTGCCACGATCACCAGGGTGAACAGCATGGCCATGACATTCCAGCTCTGCTCCTTGGAGCCGTCCAGGTGCAGGAAGAAGTACAGCTGCACGAAGACCTGAGCGATGGCGAAGCCGTAGATGGCCCAGATCACGCCGACACCCGGATCGTCCATCATCATCACCATCCCGAACGGGATGATGGTCAGGATGATGGAGAGGATCAGACCGGTCACGTACTGCTTGACGCTGCCGTGATTGTCGTTGTGGTCGTTGTTGGAATGGCTCATAGCATCACTCCTGTGAGATAGACGACGGTGAAGACGCAGATCCAGATGACGTCCAGGAAGTGCCAGAACAGGCTGAGCATCATCAGACGACCACGATGCATTTCCGTCAGGCCTTTCTGCTTGACCTGGATGATCAGCAGCGCCATCCAGACCAGACCGACGGTCACGTGCAGACCGTGGGTACCGACCAGCGTGAAGAAGGCTGACAGGAACGCGGACTTGTCCGGGCCATGGCCATTCACGATCAGGTGATGGAACTCATAGATTTCCATCGCGATGAAGCCCGCACCACAGGCGAAGGTGATCATCAGCCACTTGATGACCGCGGAGCTGTCTCCGCGGTTCATGCCCAGCATCGCCAGGCCGTAGGTGAAGCTCGAGGCCAACAGCAGCGCGGTCTCGACCAGCACGAAGTCAAGCTCGAAGATCTCGGCGCCCGTCGGGCCACCGGCATACGCCTGGCTGAGTACCACATAGCCTGCGAACAGCATCGCGAACAGGATGCAGTCGCTCAGCAGATAGAGCCAGAAACCGAAGACCTTCAGGCCATTGGTATCGTGATGCTCGTGATCGTCATGGGCGTCGTGCGCCCCATCATGAGATGTCATTGCATTGTTCGCCATGATTACCCCTGAACCACTGTGTCGTTAGGTGTGCGGGCGCTGGGCAGGGCACGACGCTCGCGACCTTCGCGCTCGACACGCTCCACTTCCTCGACGGACACGTAGTAGTCGATGTCATAGTTGAAGGTGCGCACGATGAAGCTGACGGCCATGCCGACCAGCCCGACCACGGCCATCCACCAGATGTGCCAGATCAGCGCGAAACCGAACACCAGGCTGAAGGCGGAGATGATGACACCGGCCGCTGCGTTGCGCGGCATGTGGATCGGCGCATAAGGCTTCTTGGCCTCCTGCTCGATACCGCGTTCCTTCATTTCCCAGAACTCGTCGAGTTCAGAGACCTGCGGCTCGTGAGCGAAGTTGTAGAACGGTGCCGGTGAAGTGGTGCTCCACTCCAGCGTACGCGCGCCCCAGATATCGCCAGTGGTGTCCTGCAGCTTCTTGCGGTCCTTGATGCTGACCGCGATCTGGATCACGGTGCACGCGATACCGATCATGATCAGGCAGGCACCGATGAAGGCGACGACCAGGTACGGCACCCACAGCGGGTTGTCGACGTGCTGCAGACGACGGGTCATGCCCATGAAGCCGAGGATGTACAGCGGCATGAAGGCGAGGTAGAAGCCAGTGATCCAGAACCAGAAGGAACGCTTGCCCCACTTCTCGCACAGCATGAAGCCGGTCGCTTTCGGGAACCAGTAAGTGATACCGGCCATCGCACCGAAGACCACGCCGCCGATGATGACGTTGTGGAAGTGGGCGATCAGGAACAGCGAGTTGTGCAGGACGTAGTTGGCGCCCGGCACGGCCAGCAGGACACCGGTCATGCCACCGATGGTGAAGGTGACCATGAAGCCGAGGGTCCACAGCACCGGAGAGGTCATCTCGACACGACCGCGGTACATGGTGAACAGCCAGTTGAAGATCTTCACGCCCGTCGGGATCGAGATGATCATCGTCGCGATACCGAAGAAGGCATTCACGTCAGCGCCGGCACCCATGGTGAAGAAGTGGTGCAGCCAGACGACGAACGACAGGATCGTGATGACGATGGTCGCCCACACCAGAGAGGTGTAACCGAACAGCTTCTTCTTGGAGAAGGTGGAGATGACTTCGGAGAACACACCGAAGACCGGCAGCACCAGGATGTACACCTCAGGATGGCCCCAGGCCCAGATGAGGTTGACGTACATCATCATGTTTCCACCAAGGTCATTGGTGAAGAAGTGGAAATCAAGATAACGGTCGAGCGTCAGCATCGCGATGGTCGCGGTCAGGATCGGGAAGGCCGCGATGATCAGGACGTTGGCGCACAGTGCGGTCCAGGTGAAGACCGGCATTTTCATCAGGGTCATGCCCGGCGCACGCATCTTGAGGATGGTGGCGACGAAGTTGACACCTGTCAGCAGGGTACCGACACCGGAAATCTGCAATGACCAGATCCAGTAATCCACCCCGACCCCGGGACTGTAATTGGCCCCCGACAACGGCGGATAGGCCAGCCAGCCGGTCTTGGCGAACTCGCCCAGACCCAGAGAGATGTTGACCAGCAGCGCGCCGACCACGAACAGCCAGAAGCTCAGCGAGTTCAGGAACGGGAACGCCACGTCACGTGCGCCGATCTGCAGCGGCACGACGACGTTGATCAGACCGATGACCAGCGGCATCGCCACGAAGAAGATCATGATCACGCCGTGGGCAGTGAAGATCTGGTCGTAGTGATCCGGGGGCAGATAGCCGTGACCGCCGGTGGACGCCAGCATCTGCTGGGAACGCATCATGATCGCATCGGAGAAACCACGAATCAGCATCACCAGCGCGACGATGATGTACATCATGCCGATCTTCTTGTGATCGACAGAGGTGAACCACTCATTCCACAGGTAGGCCCACTTTTTCTTTACCGTGATGAAGCCGAACAGGGCTGCACCACCGAGGATTACCGCCGCAAGCACGATCATGACGATCGGCTCGTGATACGGAACAGCCTCTATTGTGAGTTTTCCAAGCATTGCTTATTCCTCGGTTGCCATCGCAGATTCAGCGTGACCGGCAGCGTCATGGCCTGACATGTCGTGGGCGGACTCGCCGTGATGCTTGCCCCCCATCTTCATGTCACCCATGCCCAGCTCCATGCCATCCATGTAGGGCGCCATGATCTGTTCGTACAGATTCGGCTTGACCTGACCATAGAAGGTGGGTGCCACGTCTTCGCTCGGCTCCTTGAGTGCCTCGTAGCCGGCGTCATCCAGCACCTTGCTGCTGCCACGCGCTTTCTCGATCCAGGCGTCGAAGTCGCCTTCGCTCATCACATGCGCCTTGAAGTGCATGTCAGCGAAGCCGGCGCCGCTGTAGCTGGCAGAGATACCGTCATAGGTACCCACTTCGTTGCCGATCAGGTGCAGGCGGTTTTCCATGCCTGCCATCGCGTAGATCTGGCTGCCGAGCTGCGGGACGAAGAACGAGTTCATCACGGTCTCGGAGGTGATGTGGAAGCGCACCTGGCGATCCACCGGCATGGCCAGCTCATTGACTGTCGCGATGCCCTGCTCCGGATAGATGAACAGCCACTTCCAGTCCATCGACACGACCTGAACCTCGATCGGCTCGCCGCCATCCTGGATCTCGGCACGCGGGTCCAGCTCATGCGTGCTCTTCCAGGTCAGGATGCCCAGCGCGAGGATGATCAGGCACGGAATGCCCCAGACCACGATCTCGATCTTGGTGGAATGCGCCCAGTTGGGCGTATAGGTCGCCTTGCTCTGCTTGGTATCGCGATAGCGCCAAGCAAACCACAGCGTCATGAAGATGACCGGGACAACGACCACGAGCATCAGGTAGGTAGCAGTCAGAATCAGCGACTTCTCGGATTCACCGATGGGTCCCTTGGGATCGAAGAGCACGGCATCACAGCCGGACAGCATCAACAATCCCGCGAGGATGGGGAGTCCCCGCAGAGCCCCCCGCATTAGGCTTTTTCTCATCTCACGACCTCGTTGGAACACGCCATGACGTCATGACGAGCCCACATGTGGAACACAGCGTTCGAAGAAATGACCAACAGGAAGCCGTCGATCGTTCGAACGAAATCAGAGGATTTCCCGCAGGCGGGGCACAGGATAGAGAAAAATCAGGGGGGCTGACTACGGGGCACACTGACGCAGGTAGTCGCACCTGCCGATCAATTTCCCCTCGCGCGCGCAGCCAATCACCATCGGGAGAGGACGATGCCCTCCCTCACGCGTTCGGGTTATGCCCTGACCACTGAACGAGGAACCTGACGAAGGCGTCAATCATGTTGACAGGCAACACGGCGTCACTTGGGCGACCAGACGCCAATCCGGAATTTCCTCCCTTCGAGGTGCCCTGACTCCTCCCGCCGACAAGGCTCTGGCCACCCCCGCATTGCGCGATGACCATTTCCCGACTCACGTGCCTTCCCAGGTCCACGAGCGCCCGCCGAGGCCCCACGGGAAACGCCAACCCCAAGCACGAAAAGAGTATAAAATTTCAACAAAACAATAAATACAGCAATATTCATCCAAAAAAGTGCGTGCAATGACACCCGCGCAAGGAGTGCCGCCTGGCAGAAACACCTCGTCACATCGAGACGCCTGACTGCCTGCCTACCGACGGATCGAGATCACCGACGTCTTTTTCACACTCTCAATTGCAAAAAATGCCGCACTTCGTTCCATTATAATTTCCCATCCTGCTCTGGAAATCGTGACGTAATTCTCCTTATATTGATTCACCATGACATTTTTCATTCCCGCACGAATGGATGAAATCGTTGTCACAATCCAGCGACTTCGTCCTCATCATTTGTTCATATTCAGTCTTTTTTCATCAGATGACGCCTCGCGCCATTTCATAAAAAATTTACAAATAAACACCAAATAGACACCAATTGGATACAAAAACACCACACAAGTGCCAGCCAAGTCTCTGAAAAGTCCTGCGGAGCCACCAGGCCTGAAGACCGTGATGGCATCTCAGGAACCATGTTTCAGCATCAGGTCAAGGGATGCGACAATTGACCACACCAGAAATGTCGCCAATGATCTTTCTGATTTTTCACTTTCCTTTTCCCGTACAGACTATCCTCCCGAATCATTGATACGCATGTCGCGGCGCAACGAGACTTGAAAGTTTGTTCCTGCAGGGACACGCGCTATCCTGCTGTTCACCCCCTTGCCGCAAGGGAGCAGGCGGCATGTCGAGACGAGATTCGAGACCCTGATGCAGCGCCGCTGGGCGATCACGAGCCCTGCCTTCTCGACGCCGCTTCTCGACGTCGAACCTCGCTTGCGCATCGCCCTCCCCTGCCAGGGGCACCTGTCTACCCGATGGAGCAGCGCCCGATGACGACTGACCAGTCCCCCTCCGCCAGCCATGCCCTGCTCGACGCCGACCAGCTACCCGCCAGCATTCTCTATCGACTGTTCTCGGGCAGCATCGCGCCGCGGCCCATTGCCTGGGTCTCGACGATCGATGCCGCCGGCAATGCCAATCTGGCGCCGTTCTCGTTCTTCACCGTGGCAAGCGTCAATCCACCGGTGCTGGCCTTCAGCCCGCTGCGCAACGGCGAAGGGCGTACCAAGGACACTCTCGACAACCTCGGACAGGTGGCGGAATGTGTCATCCATATCGGGGGCGAGGCCATGAGCGAGGCACTCAATCTCACCAGTGCCAGCCTCGCGGCCAGCGAGGATGAATTCGCCCACGCCGGCTTGAACAAGCTAGCCATGCCGCCGCTGCAGGCCCCCCGCGTGGACGGCGCGCCGATCGCCTTCGGTTGCCGACTCCGCGACATCATCCACCTGGGAGACCAGCCCCTGTCCGGCTCACTGGTGCTCGCCGAGGTCGTGGTGGTCCATGCAGACCCCGAGGTCTGGGATGGCCGCCATGTCGACAATGAGGTACTGCGCGCCATCGGGCGCATGGCCGGCAGCGATTATGCGCGCACCGACAGTCTCTTCAGCCTTGAGCGACCTACCTAATCAGCCTTGAGCGACCTGCCTGATCAGCCTTGAGCGGGCCGAAACGCAGAGCGGGCCTGTCTGATGACAGGCCCGCTCAAGATGCTCTCGTGACTCTGGTGACTCACCTATCCCGCAATCACTGCCCCAGAGGATTGACGGTGGCGGGGAAGCTTCAGCGCAACCCCGGCAGCAGGTACTTGTCGAGTGCCTGACGCACCGAAGGCAGCAGGATATCGGAGTGCATCACCAGCTCGCGCACCAGCTCCTGCAAGCCGGGCACCCCGACTTCCACATGCTTTCTCAACGCCATGCGCGCACAGGTGTCCGCGCAGGCATGTTCGGAAATCTGCACGCCCAGTGCCACCAGCCGCTCACGAAAGTCTTCGTGATCAATCAGCTCCACGATCATCATCGTCATTCTCCTTGCTCGCTGACGGCGGGCATTGTCATTGGTATTGACCCACTCTGTTCTGAGCATGGCCCTTCTGAGGATAGCCGAAACGTGCGGCGAGCCGTCTCCGACATTCTGGTCAGACCGAGGCACGCCCTGCGTATCCGCCAGCGCCACTGCCATAGGCATTTGCGCCAGACGTGCCCTGCCCTTTCCTTTCCCTCCTCTCACCTCCCCTCGCGTTCACATGTCCAGACTGGCCGAAGCAGATTCGGCTCTGGCCAGGCGGCAGGCGGCGTACTTGAACTCGGGGATCTTGCCCACCGGGTCCAGCGCCGGATTGGTCAGCAGGTTGGCGGCGGCCTCGGCGTAGCAGAATGGCACGAAGACCATGCCGGCCGGCGTCAGCGGGTCCGCGCGGGTGGCCAGCGTGATCTGACCGCGCCGCGTGGTGATCGAGAGCGCCTCCCCCGCCGTGATGCCCAGTCGCTCCAGCTCGACGGGGTTGAGCGTGGCCACGGCGGCAGGTTCCAGACTGTCGAGCACGTACGCGCGGCGCGTCATCGAGCCGGTATGCCAGTGCTCCAGCTGACGGCCGGTGGTCAGTACCGTCGGATAGTCGTCATCCAGCGTCTCATCCGGCGGCGTGGGCCAGGTCGGCACGAAGCGGGCCCGACCGCTGGCGCGCGGGAAGCCATCGCCGAACACCACATCCTCACCCTCGCCTCCCGGCGTCAGGCACGGGTAGGTCACCGAGTTCTCCTCGGACAGCCGCGCCCAGTCGATGTTGTCGAGGGAATCCATGCCCTGCTGCATCTCGGCGTAGATCTCCTGCGGCCCGGCGTAATCCCAGGCAAGCCCCATGCGCCGCGCCAGCTGCTGGGTGATCCACCAGTCCGGCTTGGCCTCGCCCGGGGCACGCAGTGCCGCCCGCCCGCGCTGCACCTGACGATTGGTGTTGGTGACACTGCCGTCCTTCTCCGGCCAGGCGTATGAGGGCAGCACCACATCGGCGAACTGCGCCGTCTCGGTGACGAAGATGTCCTGCACCACCAGATGCTCGAGATGCGCCAGCGCGCTGCGCGCGTGATCGAGATCCGGGTCCGACATCGCCGGATTCTCGCCGAGGATGTACATGCCGCGAATCTGATCGGCATGGATGGCGTGCATGATCTCCACCACCGTCAGGCCCGGTGTGGCCGAGAGCGGCGTATCCCACAGCGCTTCCAGTCGCGCGCGCGCCGCCGTGTCACCCACCGGCTGATAATCCGGGAAGACCATCGGAATCATCCCGGCATCCGAGGCGCCCTGGACATTGTTCTGCCCGCGCAGCGGATGCAGGCCGGTGCCCTCCCGCCCGACATGGCCACACACCAGCGCCAGCGCGATCAGACAGCGGGCATTGTCGGTGCCGTGGGTGTGCTGCGAGATCCCCATGCCCCAGAAGATCATCGCGCGCTCGGCCGTCGCGTACTCACGGGCCACGGCACGAATCTCCTCGGCCGCCACGCCGCACAGCGGCGACATCGCCTCCGGCGTCAATGCCATGACGTGCTCCGCCAGCGCGGCGAAGTCCTCGGTATGCGCCTCGATATAGGCCTGATTGGCCAGCCCTTCGGTGATGATGACGTTGAGCATGGCATTGAACAGCGCCACGTCCGCCCCCGGCGTGAACTGGATCGAGCGATGCGCATGACGCCGCAGCGCCAGCGCGCGCGGGTCGATCACCACGATGCGCGTGCCTCGCCTGGCGGCGCGCTTGAAGAAGGTGGCGGCCACCGGATGATTGACGCCCGGGTTGCAGCCGGTCAGCACGATGAGATCGGACTGCTCGGCCTGCATGAAGGAGGCGCTCACGCCGCCCGAGCCGACGCCTTCCATCAGCGCCGCCACTGAACTTGCATGACACAGCCGCGTGCAGTGATCGACATGATTGGAGCCGAAGCCGGTGCGCACCAACTTCTGGAACAGCCACGCCTCCTCGTTGGTGCACTTGGCGCTGCCGAAGCCCGCCAGGCTATCGGGGCCATGCGTTCGCTTGAGGCGCATGAGCCCCGCGGCCGCGACCTCGAGGGCCTCGTCCCAGCTGGCCTCACGGAAGTGGCTCAGCGGGTGGGCGGGGTCAAAGTTCGCATCCAGCCCCTTGGCCACGCCGTCACGGCGGATCAGAGGGCGAATCAGGCGCTCCGGATGACGCGGATAATCGAAGCCGAAGCGCCCCTTCACGCACAGACGTCCGTGATTGGAGGGGCCATCACGACCACTGACCGCGATGATGTTGTCGAGCCGCGCATCCGCGACCGGCTGACGGTGGCTGGTCGCTTCGCGAGTGATCGCGTCTGAGGGCGCACTGAGCTGTCGGGCATCCGCCAGCGTCGCGGCCTGCTGGCCTTCGCCGACCAACGCCTCGCCGCTGCCACGACTGACCTGATACTCCAGCTGACAGCCCACGCCGCAGTACGGGCAGACGGAGGCGACGCGGGCATCGACGGCGGCGCTGTCGCCATGACCCTGCTCATCCACCTGGGCGGCGGGCATCAGGGCACCGGTCGGGCAGGCCTGCACGCACTCGCCGCAGGCGACGCAGGTGCTGTCGCCCATCGGGTCCTCGAGATCGAACACGATGCGCGTATTGCTGCCACGCCCCGCCAGCCCGATCACGTCATTGACCTGCACCTCGCGACAGGCGCGTACGCACAGGCCACAACTGATGCAGGCGTCATGATTGACCGCCATCGCGGCATGGGAGTGATCGAGAGCGCTGGCCGGCGTCGGCAGCCACTCTTCAACCGTATCCCCCAGCCACTCACGGACCGTCTCGCGGGCACCGCCCAGCGTCTCGCGAGCGTGCCCGACATCCACCGCCAGCAGCTCGGCCATCGCCATGAAGTGACTGCTGACATCGGGGTTATGGGCCTCGGCTGGCATGTCGGCGGCGAGCAGTTCCACCACCATCGCACGCGCCGCACCCGCCCGCTCAGAGCTGGCACTGCGCACCACCATGCCCGCCCGCGCCTCGCGGATGCAGCTGGCAGCGAGGGTGCGCTCGCCGACGATCTCGACCATGCAGGCGCGACAGTTGCCATCGCCGCGATAATCCGGCAATTCGCTGTAGCAGAGGTGGGGAATCGTCTCGCCGGCACGCCTGGCGATCGTCCACAGCGTCTCGCCGGGATAGGCCGTCACCTCGGCGCCATCCAGGGTGATGGTGAAGCCATCCTCGCGCAGCGGCTGATCATCCGAAGGCGAGTTGCCGAGTCCTGTCAGCGCGTTCATGCCTCACCTCCCGTGGCGTCAGCCGGATGGCTCGCCTGGCTCGTGGCGATCAAGCGCACCCCGCTGCTGGCGAGGGTCTCCCGGAAATCCTTGAGCAGGCCGAGTACCGGATTGGGCGCGGCCTGCCCCAGCCCGCAGATCGAGGCATCCATCATCACCTGCGACAAGCGCGTCAGCAGCGTCTCATCCCACTCATCGCCGCTCAGCGCCGCCAGCATCTGGCGCGTGCCGACGCGGCACGGCGTGCACTGGCCGCAGGACTCATCCATGAAAAAGCTCATCAGATTGCGTGCCACCGCCGCCAGGTCATCCTGGTCCGACAGCACCACCACCGCGGCCGAGCCGATGAAGCAGCCATGGGCCTGCAGGGTGTCGAAGTCCAGCGGCAGGTCCGCCTTGCTGGCCGGCAGAATGCCGCCGGAGGCCCCACCGGGCAGATAGGCCCGCAGGCGATGGCCCTCGGCCATGCCACCGCCGTATTCCTCGACCAGCTCATTGAGCGTGATGCCGGCCGGTGCCAGATACATGCCCGGGCGTCTGACGCGCCCGGAGAGCGAGAAGCTGCGCAGCCCCTGACGCCCCTGGCGTCCGGCTGCCACGTATGGCGCGTGCCCTTCGCGATGGAGCCGCGCGATCCAGTAGACCGTCTCGACGTTGTTGACCAGGGTCGGGCGTCCGAACAGCCCGCACTGGGCCACGAAGGGCGGACGCTGGCGCGGCTTGCCGGGCTTGCCTTCCAGCGACTCGATCAGCGCCGATTCCTCGCCGCAGATATAGGCCCCGGCGCCACGCCGCAGATGGATGAAGCCGGACGCGACGAGGCCTGCGGCTTCCAGCTCCGCGATGCACTCGCGCAGCACGTCATTCAGGGTCGGGTACTCGTCGCGCAGGTAAAGGTAGAGCGCCTCGGCCTCGATGGCATGCGCACTGGCCAGCGCGCCCTCGAGGAAGGTGTGCGGCTCACGCTCCAGATAGCAGCGGTCCTTGAAGGTGCCGGGCTCGCCTTCATCGGCATTGATCACGCAATAGCGCGGCCCTGTCTCGGCACGCACGAAGCCCCACTTGCGAAATGTCGGGAAGCCCGCTCCGCCCAGGCCACGCAGACCGGCCTGTTCGATCATCTGCGCCAGGTCATCGATGCTGACCTCACCGCCCTCCAGCGCGGCGAGCAGCCCATAACCGCCACTGGCGCGATATTCCGCCAGCCGCGGATAGTCGAGACTCGCGGCCGGCGCGGCATGCACATGGCCCTCGGCGATCGCCGCCGTGACACCTTCCACGCTGGCATGGCCGAGATGACAATGCCCGACCTCCGCCACCGGCGCACTGTCGCAGCGCCCCATGCAGGGTGCCCGCAGCACGCGCACCTGTGCGGGGTCCAGCCCTGAGGCGAGGCCAGCGCGCAGGGCCTCGGAGCCGGCCAGCTGACAGGACAGCGAATCACAGACGCGCACGGTCAGCGCCGCGGGGGGCGTCTCGCCATCGCGCACCACGGTGAAGTGGGCATAGAAGGTGGCCGTCTCGTAGACCTCGGCCATCGGCAGGCGCATCCACTCGGCCAACGCGCGCAGATGGGCCAGCGTCAGATAGCCGACCTCATCATTGAGCACATGCAGATATTCGAGCAGAAGGTCACGCTGCGCCGGGGCATCGCCCAGCAGGCGCTGCACCTCGGCCCAGGCCTCGGCATCCAGCGGGCGGCCGCGCAACTGGCTGCGCGAACGGCGACGAGCGACGGGGGTCGGCTCGGTCAGGGTCTCAGGCGTCATGGCGGCACCACATTGTTATCGTTATGAACTGGCGGAGCGTGCGGTCGAGACAACGGCCTGGCTGGACCGTGGACGCGTCTGCGTGAAGGTGGGCGCTGTCCGGCAGGTGCGTCACGCCGGGCAGGTTCCTTCACTGTAGATCGCAATCTACAAAGCGGGCAGAGCCGCGACAACCGCCTCCCCCGCCGAATCGCCTCGCATGTCAGTCACGCACATGTCGGCGTCGTATCCAGCTAACTCGCCCTCGCCCAGCCCTCACACAATCACCGAGGCCCGACGGCGACCTGTCCCGCAGTCAGATTCGCCACCGCGCTCTGAATTGCCACTCCACCCCCTTCCCTCATCGCAGCCACGGGAGACACCCGCGACAACGCCTCGACTCGCCCCACCCGCCCTGCTCGGATGGCGACACCAATAACAACATGAGGTCACCACATGTCATCGAATCCGTATGACACGGACTACGAGATCGGCCAGGACAATGTCCAGGTCATGGGTCTCGATGTGCATAACCCCGTCTTCGCGATCAGCGCCGTGCTGATCGTCAGCTTCATCCTGTTTGCCATCGTCTTCCCCGCGGGCGCGGAAAGTGCCCTGGGCGGCGCCAAGGCCTGGTCCATCGCACATGGCGACTGGCTGTTCATGCTGGCCGGCAACCTCTTCGTGCTGTTCTGCCTGCTGCTGATCATTCACCCGGTGGGCAAGCTGCGCCTGGGCGGCCAGAAGGCGACTCCCGAGTTCTCGACGCATTCGTGGTTCGCGATGCTGTTCGCCGCCGGCATGGGCATCGGTCTGATGTTCTGGAGCGTCGCCGAGCCGGTGGCCTATTACACCGACTGGTACGGCACGCCGCTGAATGCGCCTGCCGGCACGCCGGAGGGCGCACGCGCCGCGCTGGGTGCCACCATGTATCACTGGGGCCTGCATCCCTGGGCCATCTACGCCGTGGTGGGCCTGTCACTGGCCTTCTTCACCTACAACAAGGGCCTGCCGCTGACCATCCGCTCGGCGTTCTACCCGATACTCGGTGAGCGCACCTGGGGCTGGATGGGGCATGTCGTCGACATTCTGGCCGTGCTGGCGACCATCTTCGGGCTGGCGACGTCGCTGGGGCTGGGCTCCGCCCAGGCGGCATCGGGGCTGGATTACCTGTTCGGCATCGGCGATGGCCTGCCGACCCAGATCGCGATCATCATCCTGGTGACCCTGGTGGCCATCTACTCGGTCAGTCGTGGCCTGGACGGCGGGGTGAAGCTGCTCTCCAACATCAACATGATCATCGCCGCCGTGCTGATCATCTTCATCCTCATCTTCGGGCCGACGCTGGCCATCCTCACGGGACTTGGCACCACGACACTCAGCTATGTGCAATACCTGCTGCCGCTGTCCAACTGGATCGATCGCCCGGACGAGAGCTGGTTCCACGGCTGGACCGTCTTCTACTGGGCGTGGTGGATTTCCTGGTCGCCGTTCGTCGGCATGTTCATCGCGCGTGTCTCGCGCGGCCGCACGGTGCGCGAATTCGTCACCGCCGTGCTGCTGGTACCGACACTCGTCACCATCGTGTGGATGTCCGTCTTCGGGGGCACGGCTCTGGAACAGGCCATCAATGGGGTCGGCGCGCTGGCCAACGGCATCGATTCCGTGTCACTGGCCATGTTCCAGATGCTCGACAACCTGCCGCTGTCCGGCGTGGCGTCCTTCATCGCCATCCTGCTGGTGCTGGTGTTCTTCGTCACGTCCTCGGATTCCGGCTCACTGGTGATCGACTCGATCACTGCCGGCGGCAAGGTGGATGCGCCGGTCAGCCAGCGAGTCTTCTGGGCGGCGATGGAAGGCCTGATTGCCGGTGCCCTGCTCTATGGCGGGGGAAGCGCCGCACTGGGCTCATTGCAAGCTGGTGCCATCGCCACGGGTCTGCCGTTCACGCTGGTACTGCTGGTGATGTGCTATTCGCTGTTCCGTGGTCTGATGCAGGAAAGGAAGGCGCAGGACGCGCTCGCCCGTCCGGTCACCGGTGCCTGACATGCGGCGCTGACGGATCATGAGCACAAAAAAACGCCGCCCCCGGCAACCGGGGGCGGCGTCTTCATTGGATGACCCGAACGTCATCCAGGCAAGATCAGGAGTTTTCCTGAGCCAGCTTCTGCACCTTCTTCATCAGGTCCGGGTTGTTCTGCACCGCTTGACCGATGGAGTTGAAGGTCGCGACTTCCAGACCGGAGTCCTCGACCGCGCTGACCATCTCGTCATTGGCTTCCTGACGGACGCTCTGCTTTTCGGTCTCGTCGTCAGCTTCCTGCAGCTTGCCGGCGAAATCCTGGGAAATGCGTGCGATCTCCTGGGAGGCAGCAGCGAACTGTTCCAACTGCGCATCGCTGAAGTCACCGGCCTGAGCCTGTGTCGCCTGAGCAGGAGCCTGACCTTGGGCCGGTGCGTCAGCAGCGAACGCCGGCGCAGACATCATGCCCGCAGAGATCAGGGCAGCCGTCATGTATGCAGTCATCCGTTTCATTGCAACCTCCAGTCATTCATTGATCATCAAAAAGTGATTACACCAACTCAGACGGACACCACGGCCGGATGTTCAATCTTTCGTGTAACTGTTTGAAAAACATTCGGATAACTCTGGATACAACTGTCGCAAACGAGCAACGCAAAGACCACCAAGCCCCGCATGGCAGGCCTCCTGCGAGCTGGACACCCATACAAGCACCGAGTTGCCCGAGAAAGATCATGCAGACACTTTCCCTCATCTGGCAGCCATCCTGTCAGACAGCAGGCGTCATGTCCGTGCAGTTACCGCTGATATATCGCCCCGTGCAGTACCACACAAACCGCCTGCACAAGGTCGGCAAACTGGTGCAGACTGACATAACCTGACATCAGGCCCCTGCGTTGCGGTCCCATGCCGGACTGTCCTGCATTCTTGCCCCACGCCGCCGGAGGACTGTCATGTCCCGATATACGCCGTCTTCGCCCTCGCGCCGCTCGTTGCCGCGCCACATCGCTGTCCGGGCAGCATTCGCCCGAGGAGTGAGTCTGTGCCTGCTGGCCGGACTGTTCACGAGTCTCCCCGCCCAGGCCCTCAGCCTGCTGGATGAGAATCCGCAGCTGAATGCGCCCGCCGAGACTTCCGCAGGGGCGCCGCCACCGCCCTCTCCACCAGACACGGTAGATACCACCATGACCGCCGCCAACGTCGACCCCGCCGCCAATCCGCTGCTGGGCGAGACCTGGAACCGTCGCTCGCTGGTGCTGGTCGCGCCGGATGAACAGGACCGTGAGCTGGAGCGCCAGCGCGATGAGCTACGCGCCACGCGTGGCGAGATGCAGCAGCGCGATGTCACGCTCTATACGCTGATGGGCACGCGCGGCATCCATGATGGCGTACCGATGAGCTTCGAGGAGGTTCGCGCCCTGCGTGATGCCATGCAGCTGCGCGAGGGCGCGCCCTTCACCGTCATCCTGATCGGCAAGGACGGCGGCAAGAAGATGCAGCTGGAGGGGTTCGTCGCACCGGACCAGATCTATCAGGTGATCGACAGCATGCCGATGCGCCAGCGCGAAGCCGGCGAGGCCACCCGTCAGACCTCCTCGGGCAGCGAGGAACATACCTCGCCCGCACCGTTGGATGACAAGGATTGGCAGTGGGATGAATGACACGCCTGAACGACGAAACGCCCCTGCCAGCCGAGCTGACAGGGGCGTTTTCATGTCTGCGCAGCTTCAGCGCAGTACGCCTTCCTCGCGCAGCAGCTTGAGGATTTCCGCCGCGCCCTCCTCGGCACTCACGCCTTCCAGACGCTTGCCGCTGCCACCCTCGGCCTTGGCGGCCGCGGCCTTGAAGCGGTCCCGCGCGCTGGTCGCCTTGATGCGCTTCAAGCGCTTGGGTCGCTTGCGAGCCGGCGCGATGGCAAAGGTTTCCGCCACCGCGTCATGGGCAAGCTCGCCGCTGGCCAGTGAGGCAAGTTCACCGCGCCGCGCCTGCGCGAAGGCCGACTGACGTGCCGCCGGCGCGGCGGCATCGACGCTGACAAGTGCCGGCAGCTTCACCCGCAGTCGCCGCCGCTGACCACGCGGCAAGGCCTGCAAGGCGGTGAGATGCGCGCCATCGCAGCTCTCGATCGCAACGATGCCCTCCACCAGCGGCCAGCCGAGGCTCTCCGCCAGCAGATGCGGCAGCAGGCCACTGCCCTCGCCGGTCTCACTCTGGCCACCGCACACCACCAGCTGCGGTGCCGCCTGCTTGAGGCGCGTCACCAGCAGCGGCCAGACATCGATGACCGGTTGATCGGCAGCCGCCGCCTGCGGATCGACAGCCGTGAGCGGTTCAGCTTGAAGAGAGTCAGGCGTCACCAGCGTCAACGACTCCAGCCCCATGCCCAGATAGCCACGCAGCGCCTGGTCCTGCTCGCTGCCAGGCGCGATCTTGCTGCCACTGGCGTGCCAGGCGCTGAGGCTGACGGCACCGGGTGCCGACTGGCGCTCCAATGCCAGACACAGCTCCAGGGCGCGGGCGTCCTGCTCGGCGCGCCGCAGACGCCCCGAGACCGGGTGCTGCCCCAGCGATACCAGACTCACGACCTCAAGCGGTTCCGAGGCCTGCTGCGCAATGGACGAATGATCTGCCTTCATGTCCTTCTCCTTTCTCCTGTCGCAGGCGCGAGTTCAGGCCGCGTCGGCGGCAAGCGTGGCGGATGACGGGCTGGATGACGGGTTGGAGGACGGGTTGGAGGACGGGTTGGAGGACGGGTTGGAGGACATAGCGGGCGCAGTAGACGACTGACCCGCCGCCGAGGCACCACCTGCCGCCTGGGCGGCGTCACCACCACCACCGCGTTCGGCCTCGAGCTGCTGACAGAGACTGGCGAGGATCGCCCCGGCGTCGCCGATCACCGACAGATCCGCGCGCTTAACCATGTCACAGCCGCCATCGAGATTGATCGCCACCACCTTGTCGCAGCGCTGGATGCCCTGCAGATGCTGGATGGCCCCCGAGATGCCCACCGCCACGTACACCCGCGCCGTCACCCAGGTACCGGTGGCGCCGACCTGACGGGCACGCGGCATGAAGCCGTCATCCACCGCCACCCGCGAGGCGCCTTCGGTGGCCCCCAGCAGACTGGCGGCACGGTGGAAGCCATCCCAGTCGCGAATGCCGTTGCCCGCCGAGAGAATGAATTCGGCCTCACCCAGCGCGATCGCGGAGGGATCGACCGCCACCGGGCCAAGATCCTCGATCACGTCTGGCACGGCGTGCGCGGTGCTGGCTGCCTCCCACTCAAGCGGCAGCGCGGCGTGGCGCACATCTTCCACCGGCTCGGCGCATTCCGCCTCGCACAGCAGGATACGGGTCAGCGCGCGGGTCAGGTCCTGCTGACCATTGCCGCTGCGCCCGGTGACGTTCACCTCGGCAAGCTCGCCACGCCCGATGGCCGCAAGCTCGCCCTCGAGTTGATAGACATTGCCGCTGGGCCGCGCCAGCGCATCGCCCGTGCACAGCAGGCGCGCCCCGAGACGTCGGCCACGCTCACCGCCGCCAGTGCGGGATTCCGGCAGCAACCACAGCCGTGGTGCCAGGCGTGTATCAATGGCCTCAAGCTCCGCCAGCTGGGCCAGCGGCGCGTAACCATCGTGGACACTGTCGGCAAAGTGCAGCCAGCGATCGGCACCTGCCGCACCGAGTCCGACACTGTCGGCGGCGTCACCCTCCTCGCGCAAGGTGCCGAAGGTGACGGCCAACACCGCCCCCAGATGGGCGGGGTCGGCATCGGCGATCTGACGCGCCAACCCCAGCACATCGCGGTCGTGACTCGAGAGTCGCCCGCCGGTCATGTCCGGCACCACCGCGATCAGGAAGGCGGGTGATGCGATCTCGACCAGCGGCAGCACGCGCGCCTTGGCCACGACGGCGGCCTGACCGGCACCTGCCGCGACAGGCCCGGAGCGGCCACTGCGATCGATGCGTTTGCGGCCATTGGCGGCGATGAAGTGGCCGACGTGGGGATTGCGACGCATCACGCCCTTCGGGCCCATCCAGCGTTCCTGAGGAGTGGCCGCGCCTCGGCCCAGCGCCTGCAGCGCGCTGAGATGCTGCGGGTGCAGACGATTGCGTGCCTGCTGCTCCAGGCGCGGGTCACGGCGTGGCAGTGGCTCGCGCTCAGATGGGTGTGGATGCTCGGTTGCTTGTGGATCGACGGGGATCGTCATGCCGCCACCTCCGCGTCAGTGGGCTGCGTGGTCGACGTCGCCAAGCCCTGCGTGGACGCATCCGCTACCAGCGCCCGCGCCATCAGTTCCGCCAGATCCAGCACCTGGGGTTCGGCTTCACCCGCCGGCGCCACCACGCCTTCCAGCATCGCGGTGCACTGCGGGCAGCCCACCGCCACTACCTCGGCGCCGGTCTCGCGCACGTCGCCCATGCGCATGTCGGGGATACGCTGCTTGCCGGGAATGTCCGTCACCGGCGCGCCACCGCCGCCACCACAGCAGCGTGAGCGGAAGCCGGAGCGCTGCATCTCGCGCACTTCCAGTCCCAGTGCCGCCAGCAGGGTACGCGGCGCCTCGAATTCCCCGTTGTAGCGGCCCAGATAGCAGGGGTCATGCCAGGTGACCGAGCCGAGCGTGGCCAGTCTGGTGGCATCGAGACTCAGACGACCTGCCGCCAGCAGCTCGTTCATGTAGCTGGTGTGGTGATTGACGAGGTAGTCGCCACCGAAGGCGACATATTCACGTCCCAGCACATGGAAGCTGTGTGGATCGCAGGTGATGATGCGCGCGAAGCGGTACTTCGACAGGGTGGCGATATTGCGGGTGGCCAGCGACTGGAAGGTCGCCTCGTCACCCAGACGGCGTGCCACGTCGCCACTGTCACGCTCCTCGGCACCGAGGATGGCGAAATCGACCCTGGCCGCGCGCAGCACCTGCACGAAGGCGCGCAGCGTGCGCTGGTTGCGCATGTCGAAGGCACCGTCGCCCAGCCACAGCAGCGCTTCCACAGGACGCGGATCACGCGCCGCTTCCCGAGCGGCCTGAACCTCGGCGATGCGCGGCAGGTCGAGATCCGCCGCCCAGTGCAGACGCGCCTCGAGCGCGAAACCGCCCGGATTGTCGGTGGCGATGAGATTGTCGAGCACCTCGACGCCCTTGCCCGGGGTCGCGCCCTGCTCCAGCGTCATGTGGCGCCGCATGTCGACGATGGCATCGACGTGCTCGATCATCATCGGGCACTCCTCGACGCAGGCGCGACAGGTGGTGCAGGCCCACAGGGTTTCCGGCTCGACCAGTACCGTGAATTCGTGGATCAGCTTGTCGGCGTCTGCCGGCTTGCCCGCAGCGCCCGGCGCCGCCTTGATCTGGATCGGCCCGGATGATGCTGCCTGAGCTGCCGGGCGAGCATGCGGAGAGGCCCCGACGATGACCTGTTGCGGGCCGCCGCCATGCTGGCCGGGCGCGCGCTTCGGCTCATCGCCCGGATAGGGTGAACCGGCGTAGGCGGCATCGCTGCCCCCCGCCATGCCCACCACCATGTCCTGGATCAGCTTCTTGGGATTGAGCGGCTGACCGGCCGCGAACGCCGGACACACCGCTTCACAGCGCCCGCATTGCACGCAGGCATCGAAGCCCAGCAGCTGACGCCAGTTGAAGTCGGCAGGCTTGCCGACGCCCAGCGGTGCCTCGGGATTGGAAAGATCCAGCGGCAGCAGCGCGCTGTCGCGGATGCCCGCACTGTCACGGGTGCTGAAACGTGCCGGACGCCGATGGAAGGCCAGATGCAGCGCGCCGGCGAAGGCATGCTTCATCGGCCCGGTGATGCGCGAGCCGCCACCGGTCATGCCGACGATCATCTCGAGCAGCCCCCAGGCGATCCCCGCCACCAGCACCAGCCCGAGGATACCGCCGGAGATCATGCCGCCGACGCCTTCCGGCAGCACCAGTGACAGACTCATCACGAACAGGCTGGCAGAGAACACCAGCAGGCTTTTTGGCAGACGCATCCACGGACCACGCGACAGGCGCGCCGGCGGGTCGAGACGACGACGACGCACGAACAGCGCACCAGCGAACATCGCGCCACTGGCCAGCAGCAGCAAGATGCCCAGCCAGGCGGAGTCGATGCCGAAGCCGTAGACCACCACCATCAGCAGCGCCGCGGCCACGAAGCCACCTCCGGTGGCGACGTGGGTATTGGCCATGTAGCGGTCCCGCGCGACCACGTGGTGCAGGTCCACCCCGTAGCGGCGCGGCACCTTGGCCAGGCTCGCGATCAGCTCTCCCACGCTCATGGACGTGGCATCCGCCCGCCCCTGGCGCCACAGGCCGATGCGCTTGACCGCACCGATGGCGGCCAGCGCCAAGGCGGCGAAGATCAACACCGACAACACTGTTTCGTTCATAGCCAAACCTCCCACCGATGTGTCAGACGCGATCAGAAATCCTTGCACAGGCGCAGGGCGTCATAGATGGCGGCGTGGGTGTTGCGCGGTGCATTGCAGTCGCCGAGACGGAACAGCAGGTAATCATCCCCGTCGGTGGCCTGACTCAGGCACGGCTGCGGCTTGATGGCGTAGAGCGACTCGACGTCGATCTGGCCCTTGTTGAGCGAGCCGTCCTTGAAGGCGTAGTAGAGCGCTTCATCCGGGCGCACGCCGTTCTCGACCACGATCTGATCGACGACGCGTTCTTCCAGCGTGCCGGTGTATTCATTCTCGAGCACCGCCACCAGCCCCTCGCCTTCGCGGTAGACCTCATGCAGCACCATGTCGGAGGTCATCACCACTTCCTTGGCATACAGGCTGCGGTAATAGGTCGGGAAGGTGGTGCCGCCGACCGCCGCCCCCGGCTTGATGTCATCGGTGACGATCTCGACTCTGGCGCCCTTGGTGGCCAGATAATCGGCCACCGAGACACCGGAGAATTCGCAGATGCTGTCGTAGATCAGCACGTTGCTGCCCGGCGCGACACGCCCGTCCAGCACGTCCCAGGAAGAGACGATCAGGCTCTTGGCCGGGTCCTCGTCGTAGCCCCAGGATTCGAACTGCTCCATGAACGGACGGCCGCCCACCGCGAGGATCACCACGTCAGCGCGCAGGTCACGGATGGTGGCCTCATCGGCGCGGGTGCCCAGGCGCAGGTCGACCTTCAGACGTGCCAGCTCCAGCTGATACCAGCGCGTGATACCGGCGATCTGGTCACGCTGCGGTGCCTTGGAAGCCGTGGTGATCTGGCCACCCAGCTCTTCCTTCGCCTCGAAGAGCGTCACGGCATGGCCACGCTCGGCACACACGCGGGCCGCTTCCATGCCGGCCGGACCGCCACCGACGATGACGACCTTGCGCACCGGGCCGCTGGTCTTCTCGATCTCGTGCGGCAGGCCCATGTATTCGCGTGACGTCGCGGCATTCTGGATGCACAGCACGTCCAGGCCCTGGTACTGGCGGTCGATGCAGTAGTTGGCGCCGACGCACTGCTTGATCTGGTCGAGCTGGCCCATCTTGATCTTGGCGATGATGTGCGGGTCGGCGATGTGCGCGCGGGTCATGCCGACCATGTCGACATAGCCGCCTTCCAGGATGCGCTCGGCCTGATTGGGGTCCTTGATGTTCTGGGCGTGGATCACCGGAATCTTGACTACTTCCTTGATGCCGGAGGCCAGATGCAGGAAGGGTTCCGGCGGGTAGGACATGTTGGGAATGACGTTGGCGAGGCTATTGTGGGTATCACAGCCAGAGCCGATCACGCCGAAGAAATCGAGCAGACCCGTGGCGTCGTAATAGGCCGCGATCTGCTTCATGTCGTCATGCGACAGGCCATCGGGATGGAATTCATCGCCACAGATACGCATGCCGACCACGAAGTCATCACCGACCTCGGCGCGCACCGCCTTGAGCACCTCGAGGCCGAACTTCATGCGGCCCTCGAAGCTGCCGCCCCACTCATCGGTGCGCTTGTTGACGCGCGGGCTCCAGAACTGGTCGATCAGGTGCTGGTGCACGGCGGACAGCTCGACGCCGTCCAGGCCGCCTTCCTTGGCACGCCGCGCCGCCTGGGCGAAGTCGGCGATGATGCGCTGGATCTCTTCCACCTCGATGGTCTTGCAGGTGGAGCGGTGCACCGGCTCGCGGATACCGGACGGCGACATCAGCGAGGTCCAGTCGAAACCGTCCCAGCGTGAGCGACGGCCCATGTGGGTAATCTGGATCATGATCTTGCCGCCATGCTTGTGCACGGCATCGGCCAGATTCTGGAAATGCGGGATGATGCGATCAGTCGACAGATTGACGGAGCTCCACCAGCCCTGCGGGCTGTCGATGGAGACCACCGAGGAGCCACCACAGATGCACAGGCCACACCCGCCCTTGGCCTTCTCTTCGTAGTAGCGCACGTAGCGCTCGGTGGTCATGCCGCCATCGGTGGCATACACCTCGGCATGGGCGGTACTGACGACGCGGTTGCGGATGGTCAGCTTGCCGATCTCGATCGGCTGGAAGAGTGCGTCGAATGCCATGGTGAAAGCTCCTCGCCGGGGAGAGCGCCGCCTTGTCACGCCGGCCTGGCCTGCCCGCCGCCTCGAGTCGGGGCTCGTGGCGGCGGGCGGCATCAGGCGTCTTGCATGTCAGGAAAGGCGGCGCTCAGGCGTTGCGTTGTCGTTGTTGTGTGTGTGGTGAGTGTCGTGACAGAGAGAGGATCGGGCAGCCGGCTTTTGCCTTTTGCCTGGGCCGGGCCTAGGCCGGGGCCTTGACCCGAGCCATGGAATAGAGAGTGGCGGATCTGAAAACGTCACACTGTTCCGGGAGCGACCTCGAAATACCCCACATCACAGCCTTCCTCACCACCGCTCTGGGTCTGGACGGCGACGGTGCGCAGCTCGCTGCCACGCGCGGCCAGAATCTGGTCCATCGCGCCGGCGAACCAGCCGGTGAACATGTACTCAAGCTTTGTGCCGGTCTTGCCCTGCTGATAGACGAAGCAGGAGTGCTCCAGGCGTACCTTGCAGGTGCCGCGCTCCAGATCGATCTCCTCGGTGATGAACAGACCCCAGCCGCGCTGAGACAGACGCTTCATGTAGTGCTCGAAGACTTCCACGCCGACCAGGCCGTGCAGCTCGGCTTCCTTCTCGCACCAGTGCCAGGCGCTCTTGTAGCCGGCGTGATAGAGAATCTCGGCGTACTTCTCCACGCCCAGCGCCTCTTCCACCGCGACATGGTTGTTGATGAAGAAGTGACGCGGCACGTACAGCATCGGCAGTGCGTCGGAGGTCCAGACGCCGGTCTCGCTATCCACCTCGATCGGCAGTTCAGGGGCCATCTTGCTCATGTCGGTGTCCTCAAAAGGGGCTGAAAGGGAGATGCAAAAGAGAGTTCAAGAAAGAGATCAGGAGAGAGATCACGAAAGTGCGATCAAGAAAGAGCGAACCAGAAAAGGCCCAAGGCAGGCAGACTCAGCCGCCCCAGACGTTTTCCAGCGTGCGCAGCCAGTTCTCGCCCATGATCTTGCGCACCTGGTGCTCACTCATGCCGCGACGCAGCAGCGCCTCGGTCAGATTGGGGAACTCGCCGATGGTGCGGATGCCTTCCGGATTGACGATCTTGCCGAAGTTGGTGAGACGACGGGCGTAGCCCTTGTCGTGGGTCAGCCACTCGAAGAAGTCCTGACCGTGACCCTGGGTGAAATCGGTGCCGATGCCGATGGCATCCTCGCCGACCAGGTTCATCACGTATTCGATGGCCTCAACGTAGTCATCGACGGTGGCGTTGACGCCGGCCCGGAGGAAGGGGGTGAACATGGTGACGCCGACGAAGCCGCCGTGTTCGGCGATGAAGCGCAGCTCGGCATCGGACTTGTTGCGCGGGTGGTCCTTGAGACCGGCCGGCGCGCAGTGGGAGTAGCAGACAGGGACTTTCGATTCGAGGATGACTTCCTCGGAGGTCTTCGAGCCGACGTGGGACAGGTCACACATCACGCCGACGCGGTTCATCTCGGCGACCATCTCGCGCCCGAAGCCGGACAGGCCGCCATCGCGCTCGTAACAGCCGGTACCGACCAGATTCTGGGTGTTGTAGCACATCTGCACGATGCCCACGCCGAGCTGCTTGAAGACATCGACATAGCCGATCTGGTCTTCATAGGCGTTGGCATTCTGGAAGCCGTAGATGATGCCGGTCTTGCCCGCGGCCTTGGCGGCGCGGATGTCGGCGGCGGTGCGCGCCACGCAGACCAGGTCACTGCTCTCGGCGATCAGCTGGTTGCTCTTGACGATGTTGTTGACGGTCGCCTGGAAGCCTTCCCAGACCGAGACGGTGCAGTTGGCCGCACTCAGACCGCCCTTGCGCATGTCCTCGAACAGCTCGCGCTGCCACTTGGCGATCACCAGACCATCGATGACAATGCTGTCATCGTGCAGGGCGCGGGCCGCATCGGACCCACCGAAGGAGGAGGAGAATTCGGACATCATGTCGCTCCGGCGCTGGGCAGGCGGCTCTGGAAGTCAGGTCACTGCCCGTACCCGGCGGACAGGGTCTGCCGGAACACGATCTCCAGCAGGCTGTGCCAGCATAGTCCTGCCCTCTTCCCCCTCTGACGCCAGATGCGACGCGTGGCTACCGAATCGCGTCAGGACTGTCGTTTCTGAAACGACGACGCCCCGACTCGAGAGAGCCGGGGCGTCGTGGGACAGCCGATGGTGTACCGTCAAGCCGGTCAGTGCGCGGGGGACAGCTCCTTCAGCGAAGGCAGCAGGTCCCAGCTCAACCAGCCACGCGGCTGTTCCAGCCGCTTGAGATAGCCCATGCCGAGATTGTTCATCTGGCGCCGCGTCCAGCTGGCACGCCGCTGGATATAGGCCGAGGGCTTGCCGGCATTGAAGCGAATCGGATTGGGCAGTACCGCCGCCAGCAGGCTGGCCTGGTAGGCGGACAGGCTGGCGGCATCGGTATTGAAGTGATGTTCGGCCGCAGCCTCGACACCGAACACCCCCGGCCCCCACTCGGCGACGTTCAGATAGACCTCGAGAATGCGCTCCTTGGGCCAGATCACCTCGATCAGGATGGTGAACCAGACCTCCAGCCCCTTGCGCACCCAGCTGCGCCCGTTCCACAGGAAGACATTCTTGGCGGTCTGCTGGCTGATGGTGCTGGCCCCGCGCAGCCGTTCACCGGCCAGGCGCGCATCGATGGCCTTGACGATCTGATCGACATCGAAGCCGTAGTGATCGGGGAATTTCTGGTCTTCCGAGGCGATCACCGCCAGCCGAGCATTGCGGGAAATCTCCTCCATCGGCACCCAGTCATGCTGGAGCGCCAGCGGCGCCCCCGAGACCAGGCTGTAGCCCCACTTCTCCAGCATCACCATCGACACCGGCAATGGCACGAAGCGCAGCAACACCACCAGGCCGACACAGGCGACCATCCAGCAGCCCAGCACCTTGAATGCCCACACCGCCAGCCAGCGCAGACGCTCCATCGGGCGCATCTTCACGGACGCCGCCGGCCTGCGTGTCGCGCCGCGGCGTGCCGATTGCCCATCGCGGGTCTTCTGCCCCTGTGTTCGTGCCATCCCTCGCCGTCCCCTGTCGCGCGTGTCGTGGCTGATCACGACGGGTCATCCCGTCTCCCAGCCCTTGTTGTCAGCTACTGCCTCATGCAGCGCTCGAGTGTACCAGAGCCCGCCGATGGCTCCTGTGAAAACCAAGATGCCCCGGCCGAAGGGCAGGGGCATCGAGGGGTCATCCCGTCACGCAGGTGTATGGCGATCAGAGCCTGACGCTTGCGTAGGTTGGCTCGCCACGCGCATTGGCCAGCGCCAGGATCGCCGAGGACACCGGCGATTCGGCGGCGGTATGCAGCGGCGAGGAGGCAGTCGTCTGGCTCAGCGACTGATGGATGGCACCATGCAGTACGCCTTCCAGACTGGCCACGCCGTGCAGCTGATGATCGACATCGGCACGACACGGCACGTCAGACACGCCGGGCTGACGCTCACCACCGATACGCTCATCGCGCGGCGGCATGCCGAAGTACTCGCGGTAGCACTTGGAGAAGTGCGGCGTGGAGACGAAGCCACAGGCCGAGGCTACCTCGATGATCGACAGCGCCGTCTGCTTGAGCAGCTGACGCGCCCGCGTCAGGCGCAGCTTGAGGTAGTAGCGCGACGGTGAGCAGTGCAGATAGCGCTGGAACAGGCGCTCCAGCTGACGGCGCGAGACATCCACGTAGTGGGCCAGCTCGTCCAGACCGATGGGCTCCTCCAGATTGGCCTCCATCAGCGCGACGATTTCCAGAAGCTTGGGCTGGGTGGTGCCCAGCACGTGCTTGAGCGGTACACGCTGCTGGTCCTGCTCGCCGCGCACGCGGTCACAGATGAACATCTCGGAGATGCCCGCCGCCAGCTCACGGCCATGCTCGCGGGCGATCATGGTCAATACCATGTCCATCGGCGCGGTGCCGCCCGAGGCGGTGGCACGCTGCTGGTCGATGGAGAACAGTCGCGTGGTCAGCGGTACGCGCGGGAAGGCCTCCTGCATGGCCGCCAGACACTCCCAGTGAATGCTGGTCTCGTGACCCTCCAGCAGCCCGGCCTGCGCCAGCGCCCAGCTGCCGGTACACACGGCGCCCAGCTGACGGCCAGCGCGCGCCTGGGCCTGCAGCCAGCTGACATGCGGGCGCTGCACCGCCCGCTGGATACCGACGCCGCCACAGACGATGGCCATGTCCAGCGCCGGGCAGGTCTCGGCCGACACATCCGGCGTGACCTGCAGACCATCGCTGGCACGCACGGGCATGCCTTCCAGGGTCACGGTGTACCAGCGATACAGCTCACGTCCGGCCAGCTGATTGGCCATGCGCAGCGGTTCCACCGCCGAGGCCAGCGAGATGAGCGTGAAGCTGTCGAGCAACAGAAAGCCGATGGTCTGCGGCTGGCGTGTCTCGCCGGCCTGAGGGCCCAGCGAGCGAGCCCCCGCCCGGCGGGAATCGGAGGAAAAGCCGGATGTCATGTGAGAGCGATCGTGCGGGCGATCAATGCGGCCACTGGTCAGTGCCATGGGGAACTCCTTCTTGCTATCTGCCTGAGTTGCAGACCGGAGCATGAATGCCCTCACCCGGATCAGTCGGCGATCAGGGGGTCCGCGATATTGTCGTTGTTGGCACTCAGCAGGGAATCGACCGGAAGGCTGGCGATTCCAGCAGTGATGACAGCCATCATCGTGATCTTTCGCTTGAGCGACTCGGGATGCGACCCGAAGGAGTCCGATAACGTCAGGGGTGTCGTGAATCACTGCTTGGACGTCGTGCGTTGTCCACCTCTCGACAGTAAACCATCGCCCTGATACCGCGCAGCGATTAAATCGCCGCTGCACGGCAAATCATCGTTGCTGTACGGCACAGAATAACGCCGTGATTGGCTGACAACGACGCGATATAACCGCGAGCCACGAAAACCGCCCTTCATAGCGAAAGGTTCTGAAAGGCGGTGTCGCTCATGACGGAAAAACGACAGCCCCGACATCCTGTAATGGATGCCGGGGCTGTCGTTTCTGTCTTTCACGCAGGTTCTCTGCTCGGAGAGCGATCCCCTGTGGCTGGCAATGTCACATCACAGCTCGAGGCTTCAGGCTCACCTCAAGAAAGAAGGTGTTTCGCATGCCTTTTTATCTTCATTGGCTACCATCCTCACACCTCAAAGGAGGTGTTTCGCATGGTAGGTCAGATGCTCATCGATGAAGCTGGCCATGAAGAAGTAGCTGTGATCATAGCCGGGCTGGCGACGCAGGATCAGCGGGTGGTCCTGCTCGGCGCAGACCGTCTCCAGACGCTCCGGCTTGAGCTGCTCTTCCAGGAACTGGTCATTCTCGCCCTGCTCGACGAACAGCTCCTGACGCGCGGCACCGCTGTTGCCCGCCTGCTTGACCAGCTCGCAGGCATCCCACTGCGCCCACTGGGTGCGGTCATCGCCGAGATAGCCGCTGAAGGCCTTCTCGCCCCACGGGCAGGCCATCGGATTGGCGATCGGCGCGAAGGCGGAGACCGAGCGATAGCGGCCCGGATTCTTCAGCGCGCAGATCAGCGCGCCGTGGCCGCCCATGGAGTGGCCGGAGATGGACTCGCGTTCGCCATCCACCGGGAAGTGACGCTTGACGAGCGCCGGCAGCTCCTCGGTGACGTAGTCGTACATGCGGTAATGGCGCGCCCACGGCTCGCGGGTGGCATTGACGTAGAAGCCGGCACCGCTGCCGAAGTCATAGCTCTCGTCTTCGCCGGGCAGGTCCACGCCACGCGGGCTGGTGTCCGGGCAGATCAGGGCGATGCCCAGCTCGGCTGCCTTGCGCTGCGCGCCGGCCTTCTGCATGAAGTTCTCGTCAGTGCAGGTCAGCCCCGACAGCCACCACAGCATCGGCACCGGGCCCTGTTCGGCCTGCGGCGGCAGGTAGATGGCGAACACCATGTCGCAATCCAGACTGCCGCTGCGATGACGGTAACGCTTGAGCCAGCCACCATGCACCTTGTTGGCGCTGACCAGCTCGAGTTGTTCGGTCGCGGTCATCATGCTCTCCCTTGTGATATCGCCTCATGAAGACGGCGTCGGCAAGCCGACGCCGTTTCACGCTCCGAGCCCGCCCAGGCATCACGCTTGCCTGCCCGGCCCGGAGGCGTTTCAGCCAAAGATCGCTCGCGGATCAGAAGCTCAGCACGGTACGGATCGACTTGCCTTCATGCAGCAGGTCGAAGGCCTCGTTGATCTTCTCGAACGGCATCTGGTGGGTGACGAAGTCGTCGAGGTTGATCGCGCCATCCATGTAGCGCTCGACGTAGCCCGGAAGCTCGGTACGGCCCTTGACGCCACCGAAGGCGGAGCCTTTCCAGACACGCCCGGTCACCAGCTGGAAGGGGCGGGTGGCGATCTCTTCACCGGCACCGGCGACGCCGATGATGATGGATTCGCCCCAGCCCTTGTGCGCGCACTCGAGCGCGGCACGCATGACCTTGACGTTGCCGATGCACTCGAAGGAGTAATCGACGCCGCCGTCGGTCATGTCGACGATGGCTTCCTGGACCGGCACGGACAGCTTGCTCGGGTTGACGAAGTCGGTGGCGCCGAACTTGCGGGCCAGATCGAACTTGTCCTCATTGATGTCGATGGCGATGATGCGCGACGCCTTGGCCATCACCGCGCCCTGGATGGCGGCCAGACCGATGGCGCCGAGACCGAAGATGGCCACGGTGGCACCCGGCTCGACCTTGGCGGTATTCATCACCGCACCGATACCGGTGGTGACGCCACAGCCCAGCAGGCAGATCTTGTCCAGCGGCGCTTCCTTGGACACCTTGGCCAGCGAAACTTCCGGCACCACGGTGTACTCGGAGAAGGTAGACGTGCCCATGTAGTGGTGCAGCATCTTGCCGTCCAGCGAGAAGCGCGAGGTGCCATCCGGCATCAGGCCACGGCCCTGGGTGGCGCGCACGGCGCTGCACAGGTTGGTCTTGCCGGAGAGGCAGAACTTGCACTTGCCGCATTCGGCGGTATAGAGCGGGATGACGTGGTCGCCCGGCACCAGACCGGTGACGCCCTCGCCCACTTCCTCGACGATACCCGCGCCTTCATGGCCCAGTACGGACGGGAACAGGCCTTCGGGGTCTGCGCCGGACAGGGTGTAGGCATCGGTGTGGCAGACGGCGGTATTGACGATGCGTACCAGCACCTCACCGGCCTTCGGTCCTTCGACATCGATCTCGACCAGCTCCAGCGGCTTGCCGGCTTCCAGCGCAATCGCAGCACGTGATTTCATTAATATCTCCTCGGAGCAACAATGGCGGTAGACTGATCCGTGGCATTCTCCCGGCGAGCCTGCCGGTGACCCCTTGCTCACAAGGGGCTCACGCGGGGGGACAGGCAAGGAGCAATGCATTGCCGCAACGCGTGCGGTGCCATCAGTATGCAACACAGTCTACGCAGTGACCTTGGCGGGATTAAGCCGTCAGCACTCAGATGATTATTGTCACTCAACAACAATGATGAGGAGCGGGCATGCAGCGTTGGGACCGCATCGAAGCCTTTGTGGAAGTCGTCAGAATCGGCTCGTTTTCCGGTGCCGCCCGTCATCTCGGGGTCTCCAGCTCACATGTCAGTCGCCTGATCAGCCAGTTGGAAGCCCAGCTTGATACCCAGTTGCTCTATCGCACGACCCGTCAGACGCGTCTCACCGATGCCGGACAGGTGTATTACGAGCACTGCCATCACCTCTTCGATGGCTTCCGCGCCGCCGAACAGGCCATCGGCGACTTCCACGCCCGTCCCAGCGGCGTGCTCAAGCTGACCAGCGCTACCACCTTCGGTGAGCGCTACGTCGCGCCACTGGTCAACGACTTCCAGCTGCTGCACCCGCAACTGGAAGTGCAGATGCACTTCACCAATCGTCCGGTGGAATTGATCGACGAGGGCTTCGATGTCGCCATTCGCATGGGCGTGCTCAAGGACTCCTCGCTGATCGCGCGGCGACTGGTGGACCGCCAGGAGTATGTCGTCGCCTCGCACGACTACTTTCAGCGTGCGCCGCGCCCGCACACGTTGGCGGAGCTCTCCAGCCACCGCTGCCTGGCGGGCTCCAAGCGTGAATGGCTGTTCGAGGTCGAGGGCCAGCGACGCGAGGTGCGCATCTCCGGCAGCTGGCAGGCCAATTCCGGGCCGGCACTGCTGGACGCCACGCTCAAGGGCCTCGGGCTTGCCCAGATTCCCGACTATTACGTCGCGCCTCACCTGGCCAGTGGCAAGCTGATCTCGGTGCTGGATGAGTATCAGGTGCGCGATACCGGGGTGTGGATCGTCTATCCCCGCCACCGCCATCTCTCGCCCAAGGTGCGCCAGTTCGTCGACTTCATGGTCGAGCGCTTCGAGGGCGGCATCCCCGGCCTGGTGGGCTGACGGCCAGGGCGCGAATGCCTCAACCGGCCGTCACTTCCCCTTGCCACGACGACAGACGGGCTGCCGATGGGCAGCCCGTCTGTCGTTGCACGTGACGTTGCGTTGCGAGCTATCCGCCAGCGGCGTCAGGCACGCTGTGCGCCGCCACCCGGTATCGCCTCCGGCAGGTGCACCTGCGGTGCCTTGACCAGCAGCTTGCTGGCCACGAAGTAGACCAGCGCCCCCAGCAGCGAGCCGGTGAACCAGCCGTAGTCGTAGAACCAGGAAAGCCCGGGCTGCGAGAAGCTGATCACCGTCAGCCCCACCGGCACGAAGAAGGCGATGAAGCCCGCTGGATTGAAGGCCGGGTAGGTGCTGCCATCCAGATAGAGCGCCGGCAGATCAAAGGACTGACGACGGATCACGAAGTAGTCGACGATCATGATTCCCGCGATCGGCCCCAGCAGACTCGAATAGCCCAGCAGCCAGTTGGAATAGAGGCTCTCGAGACTGACGTCCGAGACGATCCAGCCCATCTTCTTGATCAGCTCGAAGCCCATCAACAGCACGCCGACCAGCCCGGTGAGCAGTACGCCGCGCGTCTGGTTGATGAATTTCGGCGCGATGTTCTGGAAATCATTGGTCGGCGAGACGATGTTGGCCGCGGTATTGGTGGAGAGTGTCGCGATGATGATCAGCACCATGGCGATGGCGACCCAGCCGGGGCTGTCGATGCGACCGATCAGGTTGACCGGGTCGGAGATGGTCTCCCCCACCAGCGAGCTGGAAGCGGCCGTCAGCACCACGCCGAGCGCCGCGAAGAAGAACATCGTCAGCGGCAGGCCGATGATCTGACCGACGATCTGGTCCTTCTGGCTCTTCGCGTAACGGCTGAAGTCCGGGATGTTCAGCGACAGCGTCGCCCAGAAGCCGACCATCGCGGTCAGGCCCGCCATGAAGTAGCTGGCCACACCATCGCCTTCGGGACGATTCGGTGGCTGGGCCAGCAGTTCGCTGATCGAGGTATGCGGCAGCGCCCACACCATCAGGCCGACCCCCACCGCCAGCAGCAAGGGCGCGGAGAGCGTCTCCAGCCACTTGATGGATTCCGCGCCGCGAATCACCACGAACAGGTTGAGCGCCCAGAACAGGAAGAAGCCGATGACCTCGCCCACCCCGCCCAGCGCCTTCCAGTCGGCCGAGAGGCTCGAGAGCAGCAGGTGAATCGCCAGGCCGCCGAACATCGTCTGGATACCGAACCAGCCACAGGCGACCACCGCCCGAATCATGCACGGCACGTTGGAGCCGATGATCCCGAACGATGAACGCAGCACCACCGGAAAGGGAATCCCGAAACGCGTGCCGGGGAAGGCGTTCAGCGTCAGTGGAATCAGTACCACCAGATTGGCGACCAGAATCGTGATCAGCGCCTCGCCGACACTCAATCCGAAGTAGGCAGTGAGCACGCCGCCCAGGGTATAGGTCGGCACGCAGATCGACATGCCGACCCACAGTGCGGCGATGTTCCAGCGCGACCAGGTGCGCTCGGCACTCCTGGTCGGCGCGATATCCTCGTTGTAGCGCGGGCTGCGGGCGACGTCCTGCGCCACCACCAGCTCGATCATTTCCTCATTGCTGCGCACCATGTGCGAGCGAGTCTGTGTCGGGGCCATGAGTCCTCACCTGTTCAGCTGTTGTTATTGTTGAGGGTGATGCACGTCGCTTGTCCTGCCTTTGCGCTCTGTGGCGCGTCTTGCCGTCTTTGAAGATCCGTCCCTTCCTTCACCCTCCTGATTCACTTTTCCACCCTGTTTCAGCCAAGGGATGCTTGAATTACCCATCATCATGAAGCGGTACCTTTCATGGGCAAATCGCATGCCGATGGCGGCATTATTGCCGTCAAATCAAACCTGTCCCGCAAGACAACTTGAGAGGCAATGGCGCGGGTTTGACCGTCTGATGCCCGTCAGGTGGCGACACGCCGTGTTCGCGCCAATTGTCAGTATGGTCAGGTTCCAAGCTGGTGCAAGGCGGTCTTGCACAGGGCCCATACAGACGATCACAAGCCACTGATGTGCATTGAGTTTTCCTTTGAAAATCGCGTGAACCACGCTGATTCTCCTGGCACCACAATGGTGAATTCATGCGAAATCTTGACCGAAAATCCTTTTATAACAACAAGATAAATTCACGAGACTTTATTTGACACTTCGTCTTGCCGAACGCGGGAACACTGTCTAATGTTCATTAAGCTGACTGGTGAGACAGGATATGCATCGGACCTTCCCTGACCCACGATACCTGCCGCGGGCATGCAGACTTTCCGGACAGGCGGAGTGATTTTCCAGGACCCATTTCGCGCCATCCCGGCTCACCCGCTCTGCCCACCAGCACTCATTGAAGACAACAACAACCGGCGCCAAGCGCCCGATGAGGATGACATGTCGAACGACTCCCGCATCTCCTATACCGAGGATGCCGGCAAGCTGCGCTGCGCCGTCATCCAGATGGGACTCAACGTCTCCTCCGACCTCGAGCCCGCACAGATCCGCGATGCCATGAACGAGGCCCACCTGCCGCTGATCGACCAGGCCGGTGAGGCAGGCGTCAAGATCCTGTGCTTCCAGGAAGTCTTCAATCAGCCCTATTTCTGCCCGAGCCAGGATGCCAAGTGGTATGCCGCCGCCGAGCGCGTGCCCGACGGCCCCACCGTCACCCTGATGCAGCAGTACGCGAAGAAGCATCAGATGGTGATCATCGTGCCCCTCTACGAGGAAGTGCAGCCGGGGGTGTACTACAACACTGCCGCCGTCATCGATGCCGACGGCAGCTATCTGGGCAAGTATCACAAGACCCACATCCCGCAGGTGGCGGGCTTCTGGGAGAAATTCTTCTTCAAGCCCGGCAAGTCCGACTGGCCGGTCTTCGACACCGCCTACGGGCGCATCGGCGTCTACATCTGCTACGACCGCCACTTCCCGGAAGGCTGGCGCGCACTGGCGCTCAACGGCGCCGAGATCATCTTCAATCCCTCCGCCACCGTCGCGGGCCTCTCCCAGTATCTGTGGGAGCTGGAACAGCCCGCCTCCGCCGCCGCCAATGGCTGCTACATCGCCGCCATCAACCGTGTCGGCCATGAACAGCCCTGGGATATCGGCGAGTTCTACGGCTCCTCCTACTTCGTGAATCCACGCGGCCAGATCGAAGCCCAGGCCAGCGCCACCGAGGATGAGCTGCTGATCCACGACCTCGACATGTCGATGGTGCGCGAGGTGCGCAACAACTGGCAGTTCTTCCGCGACCGTCGCCCGGACGCCTATACCCGCCTCACCGACGGCGAGTGACGGACTGACGACCCGCACGACAACAACAAGACGACCTGACACTCAATGCCGGACAAGGCCGCGCGATGCGGCCGGGAGAGATTCATGGCAATCCTGATCAAGGGCGGCAGCATCCAGACCCACGAAGAGCGTTACACCGCCGATGTGCTGTGTGACGACGAGACCATCACCGCCATCGGCACCGACCTCGAGGTACCGGACGACTGCGAGGTGATCGACGCCAGCGGCTGTCTGGTGATGCCCGGCGGCATCGACCCGCACACCCACATGCAGCTGCCCTTCATGGGCACCGTGGCCAGCGAGGATTTCCAGAGCGGCACCGCCGCGGCGCTGGCCGGCGGTACCACCATGATCATCGATTTCGTGATTCCCTCCCCCCAGCAACCGCTGATGGAGGCCTATCACACCTGGCGCGAGTGGGCCGAGAAGTCGTGCTGCGACTACAGCTTCCACGTCGCCGTCACCTGGTGGGACGAGAGCGTCAGCCAGGACATGCAGACGCTGGTCTCCGATTACGGGGTCAACAGCTTCAAGCACTTCATGGCCTACAAGAACGCCATCATGGCACCGGACGACACCCTCGTCTCGAGCTTCGCGCGCTGTCTGGAGCTGGGCGCGATTCCCACCGTGCATGCCGAGAACGGCGAGCTGGTCTACCACCTGCAGCAGAAGCTGCTGGCCGAGGGCATCACCGGGCCCGAGGCACATCCGCTGTCGCGTCCGCCGCAGGTCGAGGGCGAGGCCGCCAGCCGCGCCATCCGCATCGCCGGCACTCTGGGCACGCCGGTGTATCTGGTGCACGTCTCCACCGCCGATGCGCTGGAGGAAATCCGCTACGCCCGCGAGCACGGCCAGCCGGTCTACGGCGAGGTGCTGGCAGGCCATCTGCTGATCGATGAAGCGGTCTATCAGAACAAGAGCTGGGAATTCGCGGCAGGCCACGTGATGAGCCCGCCGTTCCGCTCGCTGGAGCATCGTCAGGCACTGTGGGGCGGCATCCAGTCCGGTGACCTGCAGACCACCGCCACCGATCACTGCTGCTTCTGCGCCGAGCAGAAGGAGATGGGCAAGGACGACTTCTCGAAGATTCCCAACGGCACCGCCGGGGTCGAGGATCGCATGGCGATGCTGTGGCACGAGGGCGTCAACACCGGGCGCTTCTCCGCCGAGGACTTCGTCGGCCTGACCTCCACCAACGCCGCCAAGATCTTCAATCTGTATCCGCGCAAGGGCGCGATTCGTGTCGGCAGCGACGCCGACATCGTGGTCTGGGACCCCAACGCCGAGCGCACCATCTCGGCCAAGACCCACCACCAGAACATCGACTTCAACATCTTCGAGGGCCGCACCGTCAAGGGCATTCCGCGTCACACCATCAGCCGCGGCGACTGGGCATGGCGCGATGGCGAACTGCACGCCAGGCGTGGCCACGGCCAATACGTCGAACGCCCGCCCTACCCCAGCGTGTTCGACCAGCTCAAGGCCCGCGCCGAGAGCAATGTCGTCACCGCCGTGGATCGCAGCTGAGGGCCGACGAACGACTGGAACAAGACAATACCGGCACGACTGAACGACACGACTGAACGACGGCCTGGCAGCGCACCTGACGCGCTGCCGGTCCCGAAGCGCTGCCAATCAAGGCGTTGCCAAACAAGACGCTGCTAGCGCAAGACGATCTGACTCGCCTGCAAGACCAACAACAATGACCCCGCGCCTGAGCGCGGGCAGGAGCCACACCGTGACGACATCCTCCACTCCTTCCCACTGGGCCCCGTCCGGGCTCGCGGAAGAGGCGCTGAGTGCGCGCTTCACTGATCTGCATCCGGCGCTCAGCAAGCGTCAGGCCTTCATCGAGAGTTCGCGTTGCCTGTATTGCTATGACGCGCCCTGCATCAAGGCCTGCCCGACCAGCATCGACATCCCGACCTTCATCCGCCGTATCCACGATGACAATCTCGACGGCGCCGCCAGCGAGATTCTCGATGCCAATATCCTCGGCGGCAGCTGCGCCCGCGTCTGCCCCACCGAGATCCTCTGCGAGCAGTCCTGCGTGCGCAATCAGGGCGATGAGTGCCAGCCGGTGCTGATCGGTCTGCTGCAGCGCCATGCACTGGACAACGCCCAGTTCGAGGCCCACCCGTTCACGCGGGCAGCCAGCACCGGCCGGCGCATCGCCGTGGTCGGTGCCGGGCCTGCCGGGCTTTCCTGCGCCCATCGCCTGGCGCGTTTCGGCCACGACGTGGTGATCTACGAGGCCGAGGAAAAGGCCGGTGGCCTGAATGAATACGGCATCGCCCGCTACAAGCTGACCGATGACTTCGCCGCCCGCGAAGTCGAATTCCTGCTCGAGATCGGCGGCATCGAGATCCGCCATGGCCAGCGCCTCGGCGACAACCTGGCGCTGGCCTCCCTGACACGCGAGTTCGACAGCGTCTTCCTGGGCCTGGGCCTTGGCACCAGCCATGCCCTCGGCCTGACCGGCGAGGATGCCAGCGGCCTGATGGCGGCCACCGACTTCATCAAGGTGCTGCGTCAGAGCGGCGAACTGAACGCGCTGGCAGTGCCGAGGCACGCGGTGGTGATCGGCGCCGGCAACACCGCCATCGACATCGCCGTGCAGGCCAGGCGCCTCGGCGCGCAGACGGTGGATCTGGTCTATCGGCGTGGCGAGGAGCAGATGTCCGCCACCCATCACGAGCAGGAAATCGCGCGGGCCAATGGCGTGATGATCCACACCTGGGCGCGTCCGCTGGCCATCGATGTGGCAAGCGACAGTGAGGATGGTGGTGACGCCGCGCTCAATGCGATGCAGTTCGCGCGCACACGGGTCGAGGATGGCCGACTCGTCGATACCGGCGAGACCTTCACCCTGGCCTGCGATGGGATCTTCACCGCCATCGGCCAGGGCTTCGATGACGCGAGCCTGAGCGATGCGCATGCCGCGGGGCTGGCCCGCGAGGGGGCGAAGATAGAGGTGGACGAGATGCTGCGCACCAGTCTGCCGGGCGTCTATGCCGGCGGTGACTGCATCGCTCGCGGACAGGATCTCACCGTTCAAGCCGTCGCCCACGGCAAGCTGGCCGCCGAGGCCATCCATCACGATCTGATGCTCAAGGTGGAGGCCGCCTGATGACCATTCATACCCCGCTCAATGATGACAACGCGCGTCCGGCAGGCGCTGGCTCAAGTGCTGGAGCAAGTGGCGATCACGTCGCCAGCTACAAGGCCGATCTGTCGGTCAACTTCGCCGGCATCCGTGCCCCCAACCCCTTCTGGCTGGCCAGCGCCCCGCCCACCGACAAGGCCTACAACGTGGTACGCGCCTTCGAAGCCGGCTGGGGAGGCGTGGTCTGGAAGACGCTGGGGGAAGACCCGGCGGCAGTGAACGTCTCCTCGCGCTATTCGGCGCACTATGGCCCGAATGGCGAGGTCAGCGGCTTCAACAACATCGAGCTGATCACCGACCGCTCGCTGGAGATCAACCTGCGCGAGATCACCCAGGTCAAGAAGGACTGGCCGGACCGCGCGCTGATCGTCTCGCTGATGGTGCCGTGCGAGGAAGAGGCCTGGAAGACCATCCTGCCGCAGGTCGAGGCTACCGGCTGTGACGGCATCGAGCTCAACTTCGGCTGTCCCCACGGCATGCCGGAACGCGGCATGGGCGCGGCGGTGGGCCAGGTGCCGGAGTATGTCGAGCAGGTCACGCGCTGGTGCAAGACCTACAGCTCGCTGCCGGTGATCGTCAAGCTGACCCCCAACATCACCGACGTGCGCGAACCGGCCAAGGCGGCCTGGCGTGGCGGCGCAGATGCCGTCTCGCTGATCAACACCATCAACTCCATCACCCATCTGGACCTCGACCGCATGGTCGCGCATCCCATCGTCGGCGACCGCAGCACCCATGGCGGCTACTGCGGCAGCGCCGTGAAGCCCATCGCGCTGAACATGGTGGCCGAGATCGCGCGCACACCGGAAACCGCCAACCTGCCGATCTCGGGTATCGGCGGCATCTCCAACTGGGAAGATGCCGCCGAATTCATCGCCCTCGGCGCGGGCAGCGTGCAGGTGTGCACCGCGGCGATGCTGCACGGCTTCCGTATCGTCGAGGAGATGAAGGACGGCCTGGGGCGTTGGATGGACAGCAAGGGCTATCAGCGGATCGAGGAGTTCTCCCGCGCGGCGGTGCCCAACACCACCGACTGGAAGCAGCTGGACATGAACTACCAGGTGATCGCGCGGATCGACCAGGACAAGTGCATCGGCTGCGGACGCTGCTACATCGCCTGCGAGGACACCTCGCACCAGGCCATCCTGCATCTGGCCAGGGACAACGGCACCGCCCGCTATGAGGTGAAGGACGCCGACTGCGTGGGCTGCAACCTGTGCGAGATCACCTGCCCGGTCGAGGACTGCATCACCATGGAAGTGCAGGACACCGGCAAGCCGTACATGAACTGGATGGAGGACCCGCGCAACCCGCATCGCGCGGCGTGACCCTGACGTTGCGGACAAGATCTGGATGATCCGCACAGATACCAGCGCATGACGCCACGTTCAGTGGCGTGAAAACAGAAAGGGGCTGCCAGCAATGGCAGCCCCTTTTCAATGGTCTCATGATCCATCAATGATGATCATTGTTAGCCTTAGGGTAATATAATAATGACATCACCTGATGACTCAGGCGGACAAGCCAACGCCCTTCAGCAGCACCCGCGTGACGTTCTGCACCGCCTGCTCGAATTCGCGATCACTCAGCGCCTTGCCCTGATTGAGTACCGCGATCTGGTGGTCGAAGTCGGCGTAGTGCTGGGTGCTGGCCCAGATCATGTACAGGTAGGCGGAAGCATCGACGTTGTCAATGCGCCCCTCACTGATCCACTGGCGCAGGCGTGACTTCTTCATCTCGGCCCACTCGTCGAGCCACACCGTCAGCTCCTCGCCCAGCACCGGCGCGCCCTGCATGATCTCGCTGGCCCATACCTTGGAGCCATACGGACGCTGGCGCGAGTGCATCATCTTGGCGCGAATGTAGGTGGAGAGCACCAGCTGCGGGTCGTCATAGGCCTCGAAGCACAGCGCATCTTCCTTCCACAGCGCCAGCAGACCATCGAGGACCGCGCGATACAGCGCTTCCTTGGTGCTGAAGTAGTAATGCAGATTGGATTTGGGCAGCTCTACCTCGGCGGCAATATCGACCATGCTGGCGCCGACATAGCCCTTGAGAGCGAAGATCTTTTCGGCGGCGAGCAGGATGCGGCCGACATTATCCTTGCGAATCTGAGACTTGCGAGTGGTCATGCGATCCCCTGACGCGGTGCTGGCAGTGGGATGAGAATATCATAACCGCACTGCCAACATGCCTGAGCCGACAGGTTTCGCGCTCGCGGGCGTCTCTTCTCTACCCCCTCACCCCTCACCCCTCACCCCTCACCCCTCACCTCTCGCCTCTTGACTCGCTTCCCACTGCTCACCCCTCGGCTTGTCGCCTCACGCTTCAGCGCGCGCCAGCGGTGTCATTCGAAGACCGCCCCATCGATGAAGCCATCCGCCGGCATCGGCACCTGCCCTGCCTCGCCGCTCAGCCACCAGGGCGCCGGATGCGTGCCTTCGCTGCGCTCATCCGCCACCGGCACCACCATGCCCAGCTTGCGGGCTGCGCTGCGGTAGAGGTCCGGGCGTACGCAGCGTGCCAGGGTCGCTTCGAGGTCATTGTCGCTGACTCCCTCGAGATGCCCCCAGCGCTGCATCTGGGCGGCATACCAGCGGGTCTGCGAGCGCCACGGGAAGTTGGCCGCGTAGCGATGGAAGATGGTCCAGCCGGGATTTTCCCGCTGGAACGCCTCCACCGACTGCTCGACATCCACGTCGCGCAGTCCACGCGCCACCACCGAAAGCGGCACTTCCTGCATGCCTTCATCATGCAGCCACTGCGCGGCCTGCTCACGGTTGCCCGGGCGGTCCAGCCAGGCACAGGCCTTGAGCAGCGCGCGAATCAGCGCCTGATGCGCCAGCGGGTGCTGCTCCGCCCAGTCCTCGCGCACGCCCAGCACCTTTTCCTGCCCGAAGCGCCAGATATCGTGACTGCCCGCCACCACCTGGCCCATGCCCTGCACGGCGGCCAGACTGTTCCAGGGCTCTCCGACACAGAAGCCGTCCAGCGCGCCACTTGCCAGCTGGGCGGCCATCAACGGCGGGGCCACCGCACGCATCTCGATGTCGCGATTCGGGTCGATCCCGCCGGCCGCCAGCCAGTAACGCAACAGATAGCGGTGAGAGGAGAAGGGATGCACGCTGGCAAGCTTGAGCGCCGCCTCCCCACGCTCGCGGCGCTTCTGCACGTGCGCCGCCAGCGCCCGAGACACCGCCAGCGGAGAGCCCAGGTCATGCCCCTCCTCGGCCAGCGCCGCCATCAGGGCCCGCGACAGGGTGATGGAGTTGCCGCCCAGATTGAGCGTCATCGCGCTGATCACCGGTGTGGCGCGGCCATCCAGCCCCAGGGTCGAGGTCAGCGGCATCAGCGCCAGCATCTGCGCGCCCTGCAACACGCCGGTCTGCAGGTCATCGCGCAGTGCCGCCCACGACGGCTGCCACTTGAGCGTCACGGCCAGTCCCTCCTCACGGAAGAACCCCTGACGCTCCGCCACCACCAGAGGTGCCGCGTCATTGAGCGGCATCAACCCCAGCGTCAACTGATGGCCATTGAGAAGAGAATCACTGAGCATCACATCCACCTTTTGAACGATCGAAAGAGAAGGACATCACGAGACTCGGCTCAGTGCCGACGCGACGCCTTGAGCAGCTCATCGGCCAGCTCGTGCAATGCCAGACGCCGATTCATCGCGGTCTTGCGCAGATATTGGTAGGCCGCATCCTCCCCCAGTCCGCGACTCTCCATCACCAGCGCCTTGGCGCGATCCACGCTGCGCCGCTGTATCAGAGTGGTCTGGGTGCGATTGAGTTCGCCCTTGAGGGCACGGTGAGCCTCGAAGCTGGTGATGGCCACCTCGACCATGCTGCGCACCATCGCCGGCATGACGTGATCCACCACGTAGGCGGACACGCCGGCGCCAGCCGCCTGGCGCACCAGGTCCGGCGCGTCCTCACTGGCCAGCATGATCATCGGCTTGGGATAGTGACGCCCCAGCTGGCCGAGGTGCTCGAGGGTGTCACGGCTGGGCAGGTCGGCGTCGATGATCACGGCATCCGGCTGATGGTGCTGCACCAGCGCATGCAGGTCCTCGTGTTCATCGACCCGCAGCGCCACCTCGAAGCCGGCGCTCAACAGCGCCTGCTCCAGAGCGGCGGAACGCTCGCTGCGCACATCGACGATCAACACGGTCACGGGCATATCAGGCTTCCTTGGCAGTGTGTCAGGCGGTGGTGCCGGGGTGTCAGGCGACGCCTCGAGCGATCAGGCACCGACGTCCGAGATCAAGGACGACGGCGTCTTCGCAAGCGGGAGTCAGGATGGCGTCACGCCTCTGACACTGCAGGATTCATGCCACAAACTGGTGCAGCGCTGGCCAGAAAGGCCTTCCGCAGTGCGCAAGGGCGCGCCCGGCTGCACAGCAATGATGCATGGCGTGATCTGGCGATCTCTCGCCCGCCACGTGCGCCAGACTGGATCATCCTCACCTCGCCGCGCACCGCCACTGGGCATCGCCCTGCTTACTCCCCACTGCTGTCTTGCCCGACATGATGATTCCAAGCCCTTGATATGACGGGGGTTGGACGCACAACACCCCCGCAAGTGGCGCGCTACTTGCTTTGAGTCAGGCAATGGCAGACAAGCGTGCCATGCATCATCCATGACGTGGACCAGGCTCCCGGGAGTACGAGTGCGTCGAACCAGGCCCCTCAATGACGAGGCGCCCCGCTGTCGTTCACAGCTGTTCGACCACCCGTCGTGCGCCGAGACCCTGGCGCCCGGCACCGACGCTGTACCAGGAGCCCACTCATGGATATTCGCAACAAGGCCAGCCGTATCCGGCTGTTCAGCTTCAATACCCCGCAGATGCGCGCCTTCCACATGTCGTGGTTCGCCTTCCACGTCTGCTTCTTCGGCTGGTTCGGCATCGCGCCCTTGATGGCCGTGGTGCGCGATGACCTCGGCCTGACCAAGACCCAGATCGGCAACACCATCATCGCCTCCGTCGCCATCACGGTGATCGTGCGACTTGCCATCGGCGTGCTGTGTGATCGCATCGGGCCACGCAAGGCCTACACCTGGCTGCTGTGCCTCGGCTCTCTGCCGGTGATGTGCATCGGCTTCGCCGACAGCTTCGAATCCTTCTTCCTCGCCCGTCTGGCCATCGGTGCCATCGGCGCGTCCTTCGTCATCACCCAGTACCACACCTCCGTGATGTTCGGCCCCAACGTGGTCGGCACCGCCAATGCCACCACCGCCGGCTGGGGCAACCTGGGCGGCGGCACCACCCAGATGCTGATGCCGCTGGTGATGGCCGGCCTTCTGATGCTGGGCGTCGAGCAGACCCTGGGCTGGCGTCTGGCGATGGTCGTGCCGGGCATCGTGCTGTTCCTCACCGGGATCGCCTACTACTTCTTCACCCAGGATGCCCCGGACGGCAACTTCAGCGAGCTGCGTGAGCGTGGAGAGCTGCCCAAGGCCGAGAAGGAATACAGCATGCGCGCCACTTTCGGCGCGGCGGCACGCGACATCCGTGTCTGGGCCCTGTTCCTCGTCTACGGCGCCTGCTTCGGGGTCGAGCTGACCATCAACAACGTCGCCGCCATCTACTTCTTCGATCACTTCGATCTCGATCTCGCCACCGCCGGCCTCATCGCGGGCCTGTTCGGCCTGATGAACCTGTTCGCGCGCACCCTGGGCGGCGTCTTCTCCGACCTGTTCGCCCGTCAATCCGGCCTCAAGGGTCGCGTGCGCTGGCTGTTCATCGCGCTGCTGTGTGAAGGCGTGGCGCTGGTCGGCTTCGCCCAGATGGAAACCCTCGCGGTGGCCATCGGCATCATGCTGGTGTTCAGCCTGTTCGTGCAGATGGCGGAAGGCGCCACCTTCGGGATCGTGCCCTTCGTCAATCGCAAGGCACTGGGCGCGGTGGCCGGTATCGTCGGCGCGGGCGGCAACGCGGGGGCTGTCGCCGCGGGCTTCCTGTTCCGCAGTGAAGAACTGACCTACCAGGAAGGCCTGATGTATCTGGGCATGGGCGTGATCGTGATCTCGCTGTTCGCCCTGCTGGTGCGCTTCAGCGCCGCCACCGAGGCCGAGGAAGGCCGCGCCTATGAGGCCGCCGTCGCGGAACGCAAGCAGCAGAGTGACCAGCAGCCCGTGTCTGTCTGAGCCTGTCTCTTCCTGAGACTTTCTCAAACCTCTGACACATGCAGCCCTGATACACGGAGCCCTGATACACGAAGCCCTGATACACGAAGCCCTGACATGCAAAGGCCCCGCCTCATGAGAGGCGGGGCCTTTGTGCATTCACATCTTGCGGTTCGCCGTGCTCGCGGGCGAGTCACGGCCAGCCATCAGCTGTCGGTAGCGTTCTCGACGCTGTCACCGGCGTCTTCCACGGCGTTGTCCATCTTCTCGCCAGCCTTCTCCATCGGGCCCTCGTCCTCGCAACCGGCGAGTGACAGGCCACCGAGACCCAGCATGGCAATCATCAGCGAACTACCCAGAGTCTTGAGCTTCATGATGTCTCTCCTTGAATCATCGGTCGGGATAACGCCCCGGCCTGCACACCAGTACAGACAACAGCGCGGGGATACACAGGACATGGAGCGGGTGTCGCGCGGTTTCAAGGGTGGCGCAACGCCGAGTTGCAAGGGGATGACCGAGTGACGAGGCACACCACAGGGCAAACCCCTTCGAGGAGCCCGGATCAGAGCGCGAATCTGCGCTCGAGCCAGGGGCCCAGGTCAGAGGCCCAGGTCAGAGAAACCATGGTCGAAGAGCACCTCGCCTCCCAGCCCCGCCAGATAGTCCGGCACCAGCTCGATGGCCACGAAGGCGCCCGGCACATCCTCGTGATGGCAATAAAGGCCGTAATGGCGCGCCGGATGAAAGCCCAGATGGGCATAGAATTCGGCATGACCCGCCGCCACCACGGCGCCCGCTCCCAGCAGACGACAACGCTTGACCGCCGAGATCACCAGCCGCTTGCCGATGCCATGACGCTGGTGCTGGGGAAGCACCGCCAGAGGCGCCAATGCCATCAGCACGCGTCCCGGACAGCCGGAGAGTTCCACGCGCGAGGCCATCACATGTCCCAGCAGCCCTCCTTCGCCTTCACTGAGGTGACGCCCGCTTTCCGGGTCAGAGAAGCGCTCGGCCACCAGCGAGATCTGCGCCAGATCACTGCGACGCAGTCTGTCGCCCAGGCGAGCCTCCCGGTGGCCGGCAAACACGGACTCATGGATGCGGTAGATGCGCTCATGATCGATGAGACGTTCTTCACGGATGCGAAGATTATCGGCGGGATTGTCAGTCATCACGAGTTACCGGTTCAGCGCCCTGTCGATCAGGGCCGTCACCCCCAAGCTTAGCCACCGCCGTCATGGCCCGCGAGAGTCAATCTACTGCTCAAAAAGCACGATGCCCGCCGAAGTGGCGGGCATCGAATGACGTGATGACAAGGTCGTGATCCAGATGAGAGACGTGGGACCTGCCATGTCACTCCTCTGCTGATTTCCACGCCTTCAGGCGGGCGCCCCTGTCAGCTCTTGAGGCGACGCGCGCGGAAGGAACGGCCCTTGAGCTTGCCGTTCATCAGCTGGGTCAGCGCGGCCTTGGCGACATCGCGCTCCACGGCCACGTAGGTGGTGCGGGCCAGTACCTTGATCTTGCCGATCTGGCTGCCCGGCAGGCCGCCATCGCCCGTCAGGGCACCGAGGATGTCGCCGGGACGCAGCTTGTCCTTCTTGCCGCCATCGATCTGCAGCGTCGCCATGCGCGCGCGGAAGGGTTCACGGGTCAGCATGCTCTTCGCCGGCAGCGGCTCGGCTTCCAGCGTCTGCTCGAGGAAATCTCCCAGCTTGGCCAGGCGATAGTCTTCCTTCTCGGTATACAGCGTACAGGCGATACCGGAGCTGCCCGCGCGACCGGTACGCCCGACACGGTGGACGTGGGCATCGAGGTCCCGGGCGATCTGGTAATTGAAGACCGCATCCAGCGCGTCGATATCCAGCCCGCGTGCCGCGACGTCCGTGGCCACCAGAATCGAGGTGCTCTTGTTGGCGAACATCACCAGCGTCTGATCACGCTCGCGCTGCTCCAGATCACCGTGCAGGGCCATGGCACTGAAACCGTGCTCATTGAGGGCATCGCTGACCTCCTGTGCCTCGCGCTTGGTGTTGCAGAACACCACGCTGGTGTCAGGGCGATACTTGAGCAGCAGGATACGCAGCGCCTCGAAACGCGCCTCTTCATCCGCTACCCGATGAAACAGCTGACGGATGCTGCTGTCATCGTGGGTGGAGGCGACCTCGATGCTGACCGGCTCCCGCAGGATGCGCTCGGCGATCGGGCGCACGCCATCGGCGAAGGTCGCGCTGAACAGCAGCGTCTGACGCGCTTCCGGGGTCTCGGCGATGATGGCATCCAGCACCTCGGCGAAGCCCATGTCGAGCATGCGGTCGGCCTCGTCCAGCACCAGGGTATTGAGCTCGGCAAGGCTCAGGCTGCCCTTGCGCAGGTGCTCGTCCACACGGCCCGGCGTGCCGACGATGATATGCGCGCCGTGTTCCAGCGAGCCCAGCTGCGGGCCGAAGGGCGCACCGCCACACAGCGTCAGCACCTTGACGTTGTGCAGACCGCGCGCCAGACGGCGGATCTCGCCGGCGACCTGATCGGCCAGCTCACGCGTGGGGCACAGCACCAGCGACTGGACACGAAAGCGCGAGACCTTGAGGCGCGACAACAGGCCGAGGCCGAAGGCGGCGGTCTTGCCGGAGCCCGTCTGGCCCTGGGCGATGACATCGCGCCCTTCCAGCATCGGCGGCAGGCTCTGTGCCTGAATCGGCGTCATGGTGTGATAGTCGAGCGTCTCCAGATTGGTGAGCAGCTCGGGCGCCAGCGCCAGAGAGGCAAAGGCAGGGGTGGCGGTGGCGTCAGTCACGAGGACATTCCTTCAGTCGATGAACAGGCACGAGCCGAACAGGCATGCGTGCGGGCGCAGAGCATAACAGAGCCAGCGCTCGCTCGCCTGCACGCCTCTACCTGCGAATTCACATGTCTGCGGGTTCCTGCCAGCGCGCCGGCCGCGTTCACGTTTGCCATCCTTTCCAACGACACGACAGCTGATCGACTGCTGGTTGTCAGTCCCTTCCTCGCACCAGTCGATAATCCCCTCGCATGAGGCAAACGATATCGCATTAATGGCAATGAATGATTTTCGTCATCAGCCGTTTTCAATCCTGATTCAGGTCATTTATTAATCCTGTTCGATTCACCAGAATACCCGTTGACGTTCCTGTCATTTCCCACGTCTTGCGCCACGCCACGAGTGATCGTGCGCGTGTGAGAATTGATTGTCATCGATACCTATCGCCATGCCTCAAGCGTTGCATCAAGGGTGCAGACCTCAACGAAAAAGGGACGCACCGGTATCGAGTCTCGTCACTGATCATCGTCTGCATCATCTGTGCAACACCCATGTCCCGTCATGAGAGCATCACCGCATCATCACGCCCATTACTCCGCTATCTTGTTGATTAAATTGATATCAATGAGAAATATCAATGCCTTTTCATGAAGGCATGACAGCCCGAACACGCTCATACCCTCCGCGTGGGCCAGGGCCGACGACGCCAATGACGCCTTCACGAGCCAGCACAGACTGGCGCTGAATGGCCACGATCTTCTTGAGAAACAGGGGCTCCACTGGTCAGGAGAAACACCCCGTCATCAAGACAGTTTCAGGACGCAGCGAACCACAAAGGGAGCAGAACCTGATGAAGGATATTTCACGAATCACCGCCTACGGATGTGTCGTGGCCGGTGTTGGCCCAGCGGGCATGGGGTTTCTATTCAATGCCTTGAAAACCGGAAAACTGGCGCAACTCGCACGCCATGGTCTGCTGATACTGGATGCCGGAGGCATTCATCGGGATGCGCCTCTGGGGGCCGGACGGCTGGGCGAATATCGCATCACGGCCAACTCGGTGGGGGACGTCTTTCTCGATTGCCTGAGAGACCCGGCCCTCGCGGAGGTCTTCGCTCCGCTGGAAGGCGATCCGTGCCTGGAGAATATTCGCGCCCAGGCCTTCACCGCCCCGGCGCTCAGTGAAGTGGGCACCCTGCTGGAAGCGGCGTCCCGGCTGGTACTGGATCACGCCACCCGCCTTGCCGGCGTGGAGCTGTGGTGCGGCACGAGTCTCGATGAGGTTGAGCGCATCGAGGATGACAATCTGCTGACGCTGACTCACACACCGGAACACGCGTCTCGTCCGACACGGATCCGCACCTCCAACCTGGTGCTCAATCTCGGCGGCTATCAATGCCCGGAACACCTGACCCAGGACCTCTCGCGCCAGGGACTGTCCCTGTCACCGCGTGCGCGCATCTACAGCGGTGATGAACTGCTGCGCATGCCGGAAGGTCAGCTGCGCAGCCTCTTGCTGCCGCGCCTGCGGCGTGGTGGGCGTGTCTGCGTGGTGGGTGGCTCCCACAGCGCCTTCTCGATGCTGGATCTGCTCGCCAGCGCATTCCACAAGACGCGCATCGACGAGATCACCCTGCTCCACCGCTCGCCTGTCCGGCTGTTCTTCGAGAACGCCGAAGAGGCCAAGGCCGCGGGCTATTCCTATGATGCCAAGCGCGATGTCTGCCCCATCAGCGGACGCATCAATCGCTCCGGCGGGCTGCGCTACCGTGCCCTGAGCATCGGCCAGCAAGTGCTTTCCAGCGGTCGGATAGCAGACTGCGACATGCAGGTCAGGCTCATCCAGACCGGCCCCGGCCCTCAGCAACGCCTGCTCGCGGCCAGCGAAGCACTGGCCGACGCGCCGGTAGTGGTGCAGTGCAACGGCTATCAGCCGATTCTGCCGCGCCTGCTGGATGCGACGCGTCAGCCGCTGCCGCTCAGCCAGGTGAAGGGCGGACTGGATTCCGATGCCACCGGCAATCCCCGAGACCTCTCAGGCAACCTCCTTGAGGGCCTCTACCTGTTCGGACTCGGCGCCGGACTGGCGGCAGACCCCACCCTGGGCAGTGAAGCCGCCTTCGATGGCCGCATCTACGGCGTCTGGCAATTCCACAACAACGCAAGCCTGCCAGCGCTGGAGACCATCCTCGCACGCCTGGAAACGCAGCATGTGGCAACACCGGTGACGGACCCGCTGTCCGCCGCCACCCAGCTGGCCGAGCAGGCAGCGCCATCCTCTGGCGCACAACGCGTGAAGGAGGCCGAACGCGAGCTGACCACGGCGCTGAACACGCTGAGCGAGACTCTGTCCTCGCCGCTGCGCTCCAGCATCGCCTGACCTGCATCGCCTGACATGCATCGACAAGGCATGCATCGACAAGGCAAGCATCGACAAGGCATGAGGGCTCATGCCACGCCTTGCGTCAGATCTTACGTAATGATCTGGCGTCGTTATGAATACGTCAACAAGGCGCTGACAACCTCAACAACGTCATCATGATTATCACAAAGATAACAATAACGAGAAATGACACTCTGACACACTAGGCGAAAGACACACACGACACCCTGCAGCAAGCACATGAAAGGCCCGGCCATGCATCGCATGACCGGGCCTTTTGGCTACTGGCGCTTGCTGTCAGCGCACAGGCAACGGGTGACTCACGAACCCGAGATTCAGCCGGCCTGGGTCTGTGCTTGCGCGAGACGTGCCTGCTTGCCGCCGAGGGTGAAGCAGGTATCGATTTCCCGCAGCAGGAACAGCGCCACACAGGCGGCCAGCATCGGCCAGGCGGCGAAGAACAGCAGGTGCTCCCACGGCGCGAGATACTGATTGAAGGCAGACAGCGTGGAGCCGGCATGCAGCACCAGCACCAGCCCATAGGTGAGGGTCTTCTTCACGCCTGCCAGGAACATCAGCAACAGCACCATCTCGATGGCGGCGATCACGATGACGATGCCTTCGCCGACACCCCCGATGGAATAGAACTTCTCGAAGATGGCCGCGGCGTGACCGGGATTGAAGAACTTGTCCAACGTCCACATTGTCATCACGAGGAAGACCCCGAGGCGCAGCAGCAGCAGGGAAATGCGGATTCGATCGGCGTACTTCGTCATGTCAATTCTCTCCAGAGGAAATGGGCCTGTCAGGCAGTCAGCGCCGCCTCGTGCCGGGCACGTCTTCCTGTGTACGCACACCATTGAGGTCTGGTTGCATCCAGATCGACTTTTTTCTCGCGAAATGAACCACTTGGCAATCCATCACGCGATTGCGCTCTTCAGCGCAAGTCACTGCTGCGTCAGCGGTGATGGCGCCTCATCTCTGCTCTCCTGCCGCGACTGACAACGCTTGAATGCCTGTCCATCCTCAAGACACCTGTAGCACTGGCGCTTGCACACTGGAGTTATCCACATGGCCTCTCAACCAGACACGCCGACATCCGGTGCACCGCTGCGCCGCTGGCAGGCACCGCGCGATGCATCTGCCCACCCGCCGTGCACATCTCCCTCCCACCTGCCTCCCGCGATTGTCCAGGCACGCTTTCCCGCCCTGAGCGCAAGGCTGCTGGAGCATGCCGCGCACATACAGGCCGAGCGTGAACGCGGCGAGATACTGGACGCCGCCTGCGCCATGAGTGCCGTGCCGACCGTGATGCAGGAGATCTGGTCTACCAGTGGGGAGCTTGAGACATTCGCATTACATCACGCCATGCAGATCGAGACGCTTACGGAGCTGCTGGGCGAGCACACCAGAGCCCTCAGCCCTGATGATTCACCAGCGGTAGCCCCGCGTGACACCTTTGACTGGCTGCATCTGGCACTGGAATGCCTGCTGAGAACACATGAGGATAACCAACGTTTACACTCGAACTGATGTAACCCGGGCCCAAAACTCGTATGGTGAAGTGACGGGCCCGGTTGACGACAGTCCATGTCTCGCCGCCGCCCTCGTGGCAGATGCACGCGCACGACGACCAGGAGCACGTCTGGAACGGACTTCCGGTACGAGAAACAACGCAAGACATCAAGCACAGCAAGCGGAGCAGAACATCACGATCGATCATTGAAACGACCAGCCGAGGAGGTTCACATGAAGGTCTACAAACCTGAATGGCGCTGCACGCTCGACGTGACGGAAGGCCCCGACCCCACCGCCCGCTGGAAAACACGGCTTGCCTGGCGCCTGCGCGCCCTCGCCGACCGCTTTGATGGCGGTAGTCGTACGATGAAGATTGACTGCAATGTCACCCCGGCGCTCAGTCGCGAAGAGGTCGACACCTGTCTGGGCAAGGGCTTCGCCCTCAGCCAGAATCTGATGCTGCAACTGGCCAACCACAGCGCCTGCGAAGATGTCCTCCGCGACGCCAAGGCCGAGCTCTACGAAGAAGAGCAACACCCGATGTAAGACGATGATCTCAGTAGAAACCCGCAGATCATCCATCGGTGAACGTAGTCCGCAAGACGCATTAAAAAGCCCTCCCGGCGATGCCGGGAGGGCTTTTTTCATTGTCAGTCCTTACCTGCTCTTACCCACAGCTTGGCTCACACTGGCGTGATGCCTGATTGGCAGCGCTGCGGGTGGCGCCACACACCGGGGCGGGGATGACGGCGTCGGGGTCCAGCAGTGCGGCGACGACGGATTTCACCTGGCGGTAGCCGGTGCGCATCAGGAAGGTGGGTGCGCGACCGTAACTCTTGATGCCGAGGATATAGAGGCCGGGTTCCGCGTGGGTCAGTTCGGCGGCGCCGTGTTCCGGCACGGAGCCACAGCTGTGCTGGTTGGGGTCGATCAGCGGTGCGAGGCGCGCCGGGCTCTGGGTGGCGGGGTCGAGCGAGACACGCAGCTCCGAGAGCAGCGCGAGATCCGGGCGGAAGCCGGTGGCGGCGATGATGCGGTCCACCGCCGGCAGGCGCTGGCCACCGCTTTCCACCACGAGGCGAGCACCCTGCTCTCCCTGTGGATGAATCGCCTCGATGGCGAGATTGGTCACCACCTCGAATCTGCCGTCTTCCAACCATTGCTGGATACGCACTTCCAGCGCCCGGCGCTCCTGCAACTCATCGTCCTTCGGTGAGCGGATGACGTTGTCCAGCGTGGCGGAGCGCACGCCCCACAGGATGCGCGTGTCCGGGTTCTGCTCGGCCAGGCTGACCAGATCCTGCAGCGCGTTGAAGGCCGAATGCCCGCCCCCGACCACCAGCACCGTCTTGCCGGCATAGTCTTCCCGCGCCTTGCCGGTGATATCCGGCACGCCGTAGGCGATCCGCTCTGCCGCCGCGAGTTCCCCCAGTGCGGGAATGCCATGCGCCCCGATGCCATTGGGGCACTGGAAGGTGCCGGAGGCATCGATCACCGCCCGTGCCAGCACGTCGCGCTCGCCATCCTGCCCCGAGACACGCAGCACGAAGGGTGCCTCCTCTCGCCCTTGCGAGCGCAGCACATCATGCTGCAGGCGACTGACATGCGTGACCCGTGTCGCGGTATACAGGCGGGAGGCAATCTCCGGCAGCGCGGCCAGCGGCTGGAGGTAGTCGGCGAGCAGCTCCGCGCCGGTGGGGAAGGCATCCGCTCGTGGCGCCTGCCAGCCGGTGGACGTGAGCCATTCGGCTGCCACGGGGTCCACGTTGTAGGACCACGGCGAGAACATGCGCACATGCCCCCAGCGAGCCAGATGCTCCCCGACCTGCTCGCCTGATTCGAAGATGATGGGCTCCAGGCCCGCAGCCAGCAGGTTGACCGCAGCGCTCAGCCCTATCGGGCCTGCCCCGATGATGGCAATCGGCAGGTGGCTGTTGGCATCTTGCATCGCGTCTTCGCTCCAGTCGTGGGGAGGGTGGGGATGAAAGCCTCGTCATGCGTGGCTTTCAGCGTAAGACGACAAGGCTTATTTGGCTATTTTCTTCTAAAGATAACCCGCATATCCACAGCCACACACAGGCCGCGCTGGTCGCCTCGGCAAGCCTCTCGCACGCATCGCTCCACTCCCGCACCAACCTCTCGCAAGGCCATCTGCCCCGACAGCCATGCGTCGCTCGGTTACACTGGGCCATCGCCATGAGGGTGAGGCTTGCTCGCCCCACGCTCGCCCTTTCTTCTCGCCACCGTGATGCCTTCCATGTCCATTTCCGCCCGCCCCTCCAAGCTGAGCCTGCCGCAGATCAACCCCGGCGTGACGACGGTATTGGAATATCTGCTGCAGAAGTTTCCGGCCATCGATGAGGCCACCTGGCGCGAGCGCATGGCCACCGCCAAGGTGCATCGCGAGGATGGCGCATTGATCACCCCGCAGACGCCCTACCAGCCACATCTGCGCGTCTTCTATTACCGTGAGGTGGCGCGTGAGCCGAGCATCCCCTTCGCGGAGCGGATTCTCCATCAGGATGAGCACATCCTGGTGGCCTACAAGCCGCATTTTCTGCCGGTGACGCCCGGCGGCCTGTACGTGAACGAGTGCCTGCAGCAGCGCCTGCGCGACAGTACCGGAATAGAGGCGCTGCAGGCGGTGCATCGCCTGGACAGGGCCACCGCCGGGCTGGTGCTGTGCTCGCTGAATCCCGAATCGCGTCACCGCTATCATGAGCTGTTCAAGTCGCGGAATATCCACAAGACCTATCAGGCCATTGCCGAGACACACAGCGATGAGTCCCTGGTGGGCCAGCAGTGGGAGGTGAAGAACCGCCTTGAACAGGCCGAGCAACGCTTCCGCTTTCAGGTCTCCGAAGGCGAGCCCAACAGCCACTCGTTGATCCGCTGTGTCGCGCAACGCGGTAGCCGGGCGCTGTTCGAGCTGCACCCCATCACCGGGCGTCGCCATCAACTGCGGGTGCACATGCAGTCACTGGGCTGGCCGATCCTGAATGACCGTTACTACCCCGAGCTGCAACCGCTCTCGCCGGATGACTACGCGCGCCCCTTGCAGCTGCTCTCCAAGGGATTCGAGTTCATTGATCCCGTCAGCGGCGAGGAAAGGTGCTTCGAATACGACGGTGATCTGACGCTGGCGTGAGGCGCGAGATAGCCAGTGGCTGTCGTCGCCAGCCGACGCACAGCCCACGGCATGTGCACAAAGAATTCATCTGGCGAAGGCTTCCTGCTCGACGTCAGGCGGGCTAAGGTTTTCTTCCTGTCCCCGGAAAATAGGCCCATCGATGTCCCGACGTCTCGCAGTGACCGGAGGAGCCGCGCTGGCCGCGCTCCTGTCCTTCCCCGTCCTTGCACAACAAGGGCACGACGGGCCGCCGCCCGATCACGATGGCCCGCCGCCGATGTCAGCGGAAGACCAGGCCTTGAGCGAGGCGCTGCGCGCGCGCATGGGCGATACCAGCACCCTGATGCAGAGCGTGCCGATCCCCGAGAGCGCCGCCGAGTGCGGCGACACGCCAGGTTATGAGCGCATGCTGTGCCTGATTGATCTGCTCAAGGCCGATATCTCCGACGATGACATCCTCAAGAACCTTCAGCATGACTACTCACTCGAGGAAGCCGAGAACTGGAGCAACCTGCCCGCTGGCGCCTTCCCGAAACGCCCCGGCGTGCTGTTGGGCGAGCTGAACATCAAGCAGCGCGGCCTCGTCAAGGCGATCATGCTGGAGGCCACCGGCCACGCGCCGGATGAAGGCTTCGACGAGATGATTCAGACGCTCAACGCCGATGACTACATCAACACCGTCAGCACCGACTACAAGGCCGGTTACTCCTCCTACAACACCAAGTTCGCCTTCCTCGGCACACCGGGTGAGAGCGGCACCTGGGAGCTGTACTACGGCGGCCACCACATGGCCTTCGCCAACACCTACACCGATGGCAAGCTGGCCGGTGCCACGCCCTCCTTCCGTGGCGTGGAACCCTTCCCGTATTTCGAGATGAACGGGCGCGTGAACGAGCCGCTGACCCAGGAACGCGATGCCTTCGCCACCCTGCTCAGCTCGCTCTCCGAGGATCAACAGGCCGAAGCGACACTGGAAGGCACCTACCGTGACATCCTCGCTGGCCCCCAGGCCGACGATGCCATCCCCGAAAGCTATGAAGGCATTCCCGTCTCCGAGCTGGATGACGACCAGCAAGCGCTGCTGCTGACGGCCATCGAGACCTACGTGGACGACATCTCCGCGCCGGAGGCCAAGGCCTACATGGCGAAGTACACCGCAGAGCTTCCGGATACCTACCTCGGCTTCTCCGGCACGCCGCAGGTCAGCGCCGAGAACGATTACGTGCGTATCCACGGCCCCTCGCTGTGGATCGAATTCTCGTTGCAGTCCAACAAGTCCACCGACAAGGTCGGCAACCATCCGCACTCGGTATGGCGGGATCGCACCGACGACTACGGCGGCCAGACCGAATGATCCGGCGCGCTTCCTGGCGCACCGCCCTGCTCGCCCTTGCCGTGATCTCCCTCGGCAATGGGGCCAGCGGGGCGGGAGGCGGCCTCATCGAGACGGCTCACGCCCACGCCCTGCCCGGCAGCGTGCTGACATTCGAGCAGCAACCGCAGCACACGCTGCACCTCACGCTCCAGTTCCCGCGTGAAGACCTGCTGATCGCCGCGCCGGAACTGGCAGCCCTTGGTGACGCCAAGCCCGGCGCTCCATTGGCGCAGGCGCTGACAGATCAACTCGGCGACTATCTCAATCAGCATCTGGCGCTCTCCAAGGACGGCGACGCACTGCCGCTGACGCTCACCGAGGCGCGTCTCGCATCCACCTATCAGCCACAACTCGGCGACTACGTGCTGGTCATCACCGAATGGAACGTGACGACCGAAAAAGCCGAACCGGACTCACTGCTGCTGCAATACGACGCCGTGATGCACGAAGTCCGCAACCACCGCGCCGATGTCTACTGGCAAACGCCCGACGGCGACACCCGCCCGCTGGCCGGTTTCGGCTTCTTCCACTCCGCCCACGGCGTCCGGCTCGACCTGCGCAAGGCCAGGCAGGCGCCAGTCAAACAGGAGTGAGTCGAGCAGGAGTGATTCGAACTGCAGTAAACAAGGCGGTAAGCGTTCCCTGAATCGCGTCCACAAAAAAAGCCCTTCCGGCCAATGGCCGGAAGGGCTTTTTGCTTGCTGCGTTCTCGTCTCGATCCGTTCAAGAGACCGTCTCGACAGAACGCTGCGTCAGCTCAGCGAGGGGTGATCGTCAGGCGATCATTCCCACTCGATGGTGGCCGGCGGCTTGCTGCTGACGTCATAGGTGACGCGCGAGACGTGCTCCAGCTCGTTGATGATGCGGTTGGAGACCTTCTCCAGCAGCTCATACGGCAGGTGCGCCCAGCGGGCGGTCATGAAGTCGACGGTCTCGACGGCACGGATACCGATGACCCACTCGTAACGACGGCCATCGCCGACGACACCGACGGACTTGACCGGCAGGAAGACGGCGAACGCCTGGCTGGTCTTGTGGTACCAGTCGAAGTTGTGCAGTTCTTCGATGAAGATGGCGTCGGCTTCACGCAGGATGTCCGCGTATTCCTTCTTCACTTCACCGAGGATACGCACGCCCAGACCCGGCCCCGGGAAGGGGTGACGGTAGACCATGTCGTAGGGCAGGCCGAGTTCGAGGCCGACCTTGCGGACTTCGTCCTTGAACAGTTCGCGCAGCGGCTCGACCAGTTCCATCTTCATGTCGTCCGGCAGGCCGCCGACATTGTGGTGGGACTTGATGACGTGGGACTTGCCGGTCTTGCTGGCAGCGGATTCGATCACGTCCGGGTAGATGGTGCCCTGGGCGAGGAAGTCGACGTCCTTGAGCTTGGCGGCTTCGGCATCGAACACTTCGATGAAGGTGTTGCCGATGGCCTTGCGCTTGGCTTCCGGGTCACTGACACCCTTGAGCTTGCCGAGGAAGAGGTCTTCGGCGTCCACACGGATGACCTTGACGCCCATGTGGCGAGAGAAGGTTTCCATGACCTGGTCGCCTTCGTTCTTGCGCAGCAGGCCGTTGTCGACGAAGACGCAGGTCAGCTGGTCACCGATGGCCTTGTGCAGCAGCGCCGCGACCACGGAGGAGTCGACGCCGCCGGAGAGGCCGAGCAGCACCTTGCGGTCACCGACCTGGGCGCGAACGCGATCGGTCAGGTCTTCGATGATCTTGGCCGGGGTCCACAGGCGCTCGGACTGGCAGATCTCGATCACGAAGTGCTCGAGGATGCGCTGCCCCTGCAGGGTGTGGGTGACTTCCGGGTGGAACTGCACGCCGTAGAACTGCTTCTCTTCCCACGCCATGGCGGCGATCGGGCAGCTCGGGGTGGAGGCGGTGACGGTGAAGGTCTCCGGGACCTTCGCGACCTTGTCACCGTGGCTCATCCAGACGTCGAGCAGCGGGCGGCCTTCGTCGTCCAGGTGGTCCTTGATGTCCTTGAACAGCGCGGACTCACCATCGACACGAATCTGGGCATAGCCGAATTCGCGCACGTTGGAGCCTTCGACCTTGCCGCCGAGCTGCTCGGCCATGGTCTGCATGCCGTAGCAGATGCCGAACACCGGCAGACCCATCTCGAACACGCACTGCGGCGCACGCGGCGAGTCCAGCTCGGTCACGGATTCCGGGCCACCGGCCAGGATGATGCCGTTGGGGTTGTACTCGCGGATCTCTTCCTCGGTGATGTCAAAGGCACGCACCTCGGAGAACACGCCCAGCTCACGCACGCGACGTGCGATCAGCTGAGTGTACTGGGAGCCGAAATCGAGGATCAGGATCTTGTGGGAATGGATGTCTTGCATCTTCAGTCTCTCATTGGGGAGTCATGTGACCCGCTTCGGAGCTGCGAGGGAGCGCGGGGTCGACACAATCTGGCGCCGAGAATAGCCGAGACCAGAAGTTTCTTCGACCTAAGCAAAGCGGGAACCCGTGTAGGGCTCCCGCTTTGCTTCGCGCTTCGCTATGTCTCAGTCGCGCCGATAGTTGGGCGCTTCCTTGGTGATCTGCACGTCGTGGACGTGGGATTCGGCGAAGCCGGCACCGGTGATCTGCACGAATTGCGGCTTGGTGCGCATCTCTTCGATGGTCTGGCTGCCGGTGTAGCCCATGGAGGCACGCAGGCCGCCCATCAGCTGGTGCACGATGGCGCTCATCATGCCCTTGTAGGGCACGCGGCCTTCGATGCCTTCCGGTACCAGCTTCTCGACGCCGGCGTTCTTGTCCTGGAAGTAACGATCGCTGGAACCCTGGGTCTGGGACATGGCGCCCATGGAGCCCATGCCGCGATACGCCTTGTAGGTACGGCCCTGGAACAGCTCGACTTCACCCGGCGCTTCCTCGGTACCGGCGAGCAGACCGCCGATCATGACGATGCTGGCGCCTGCGGCGATGGCCTTGGCGATGTCACCGGAGAAGCGGATACCGCCATCGGCGATGACCGGCACGTCGTACTTGGCCATGGCGGCCGCGACGTTGGCGACGGCGCTCATCTGCGGCACACCGACACCGGCGACGATGCGCGTGGTGCAGATGGAACCCGGGCCGATGCCGACCTTGACGCCGTCCGCGCCGGCTTCTGCCAGGGCGATGGCGGCTTCGGCGGTCGCGATGTTGCCACCGATGACCTGAATCTTCGGATGATGCTCCTTCACCCAGGCGACGCGGTCGATCACGCCCTTGGAGTGACCGTGAGCGGTGTCGACGACGATGACGTCAACGCCGGCTTCGGCGAGAGCCGCGACGCGGTCCGGGGTTTCCGGGCCGGTGCCGACGGCGGCGCCGACCAGCAGGCTGCCGTTGCTGTCCTTCGCGGCGTTCGGGTAGGTCTTGACCTTCTCGATGTCGCGAACGGTGACGAGACCGCGCAGGCGGAATTCGTCATCGACGATCGGCATCTTCTCGATGCGGCTTTCCTGCAGCTTGGCCTTGATCTGTTCCAGCGGCGTGCCTTCCAGCACGGTGACCAGCTTGTCGCGGCCGGTCATGATGCCGGCGACGGTATCGCTGAAGTCAGGCTGGAAGCGCATGTCGCGACCGGTCACGATGCCGACCAGGTATTCACCCTCGACCACCGGGAAGCCGGAGTAGCCATGCTCCTCGGACATCGCCAGCAGATCCTGGATCTTGGCCTTCGGGCTGACAGTGACCGGGTCACGCACGATGACGCTCTCGTGCTTCTTGACCTTGCGGACTTCCGCGGCCTGCTGGGCAATGCTCATGCTCTTGTGGATGATGCCGACACCACCTTCCTGCGCCATGGCGATGGCCAGGCGAGCTTCGGTGACGGTATCCATCGCAGAGGAGATGAGCGGGATATTGACGCTGATGTCGCGTGTGAGACGTGATCTCAGGCTGACGTCCTTGGGGAGGACCTCGGAGTAGCCGGGGACGAGAAGAACGTCATCAAACGTCAGAGCTTCTTGCGCTATACGTAGCATGTCGAACGCCCAGTAGCAGTTTATGAGGGATGCGCGAAAGCCGCAGTGCAGGGCCCGATGGACGGGCGCCATGACTACGGTTCTAGCGGTTGCTGCGAGGTAATCACCCATGATAACCCATTCGCCCCACTCGAGACAAACGTCGCAGGCTATCAATCTCGCGATTTCGTACCCCCCTGACACTAACCATCTGGTCAACTAGAGCCACGGATGGCGCGGCCTGCGGCGGGATGCGCCGGCGGATGCGCTGGCGTCAGGGGGTCGGCGTACCGCCGGAGTAGGCATCGAACCAGCGGTCGAGAAAATCGTGACGACGCGCCGTGTCCAGCATGCTCAGAATCGAGGCGTCCAGAGGCTGCGGGTAGAGCCGCTGGCCGACCTGATCCCGCAGCGACTGGGCGGTGTAGGGGCCGGTGATATCCGTGCGGATGCTGTAGAGCGGTGTCTCGCCCGCCAGCACATGCTGCCCTTGCCGCCCGATGAGGAAATCCATGAAGGTTCGCGCAGCCTCCGGATGCGGAGCATCGCGGTGGATGAAGGCGGTGCGCATGGAGATCAACGCATAGTCAGTGGGCATCTGCACGATGACCTCAGGGTGGGACTGTGCCCAGCGGATGGCGTAGGACCCCAGCAGGTTGTACCCCAGCCAGTAGCGGCCATCGCTCAGGCCTTCCAGCATGCGCTGCGTGCTGGTCTCGAGAGTGGTGTCGACCTGTCCGAGCGCCGCGACCAGTTTCCAGAAGCGTCCTGAATAGTAGGAATCCTGAAGATGGAGCGCGTATCCCAGTGCGCTCTTCGAGGGCGAATAGGCCACGACTCGCCCCGTCAGTGTCTCGGCATGCTCCGTCAGCAGGTTCAGTACGTCGGCATGCGAGGATGGCGGCATCATTCTGGTCGCGAGATCCAGCCGGTAGGCCATCACGATGGGCTCGAAGGTGAAGGCGAAGATTTCATCGCGCCACTTGGCCCACTCGGGCCATTGCCTTGCAGCCTCGCTGTCCAGTCGCTGGGCCAGTCCTTGATTGACCAGCGCCACCTGCCAGGGCATCGCCGAGCTGATGATGATATCGGCCCCCGCGTCGTCCTGAACGGCCAGTGCATTGAGCGTCATCGTCGTGCGATCGTGATAGACGATCTCGATGGCGGGATACTGGCGCGAGAAGGCCGCCAGCAAGGGCGCCGCGACCTGGCGATCCATTGCCGCTTCAATGACCAGGCGGTCCTGGGCCGCCATGACTGGCCTGGCAGCCAGGAGAGTGGCGAGACCTGCCCACAGGGCCAGCACCAGGCAACTCGTGACTCGGCGGGCCCCTGGGGTGGCGCGCAGCCTGTCAGACATGAGGTTCATGACGGCCACCTCGGAAAGCGGATGCGAATGCACAGCCCTCCCACATCGCGATTGGTGACCTGCAAGTCAGCCTGATGGCGCAGGGCAATCGTCTCGACGATCGCCAGCCCAAGTCCCGAACCGTCGGTGTCCTGACGCCCTGCGCGCTCGAAGGGCTGACAGAGTCGTTCCAGCATCTCCTTCGGCACACCGGGGCCGTTGTCCTCGATGCTGAGCAGCACGCTATCGTCATGGGCGGCAAGGCGCAGGGTGATCTCGCTGCCGGGCGGGGTGTAGCGCAACGCATTCTCGATCAGATTGCCGATCAGTTCGCGCAGCGCCCACGACTCGCCAATCACGCAGAGCGGCTGTGCAGGCAGTTCGGCCAGCCCCAGGTCATGCAGGCGCGCGAGATCGTGATCCACCCACTCCAGCACCACGCCGCGAAGCAGTTCACCGAGGTCCAGCGCGTCCTGCTCGGTGGGCAATGCCAGGTGACGCAGCCGCGTCAGGTTCAACAACTGCCCCGCCAGGCGACTGGTGCGTGCAGCGCTGGCGTGGATATCCCCGAGCGCTGCGCGCCATTCGTCAGGTGATGAGCTCGTCAGAGCGAACTCCGCCAGGTTCTGCACTCCCGCCAGCGGCGTGCGCAGCTGGTGGCTGGCATCGGCGGTAAAACGCAGCAACGCATCGCGGGATTCTCCCTGGCGGTGGAAAAGCTGCTCCAGCGTCTCGACCAGCTCGCGCATCTCTTCCGGCATGGTGCCCTCCAGCGGCGTGGCATCCTGCGGCTGACGCCGACGCAACTGATGCCGCAGACGCTTGAGCGGTGTCAGCGCCAGCCTCAGCGTGATCAGGATCATCACCACCGCCAGCACCCCCATGATGAGCATGCGGCCCGTGGCTCGAATCATCAGCTCGCGCGCCAGCTGCCGGCGCCCTTCGGTGGTATGTCCGACCCAGAGCTGCACACGAAATTGCCGCTCCCAGCCTGCGGAACGCACGCTGCGCGCGTGCAGCCGCCACGTGACGCCCTGATAACGGATGTCCTGCCAGACATCCCTTTCTCCAGCCTCGCGCAGCATCTGCGGGGTTAGCGGGATCTCGAGGTTGCTGGCCAGTACTTGCCCCTGATCATCCAGCAGGCGGTAGAAGACACGTTCCTGATGTCGTGTGGAGAGAATCTTGAGGGCAGCCGGCGGCATCATGATGCGCGGCTTGTCATCCTGCCACTGGATGGCTTCTGACATGGCCAGCAGCGCATCCTCGAGCTGATTGTCGAAAGCGCGCTGGGCCGAGCGCTGACTGGTGACCCAGGCATCGATCAACACGAGCCCGCCGACGATGAGCATCATGCTCAGCATCCACCCCAGCAGGCGATTGCGCAGCTTGCCGTGGATGATCATCCGGCGTCTGTCATCTCGAGACGATAGCCCAGCCCACGCAGGGTACGGATCTGTATCTCACTGCCTGCCAGGCGCTTGCGCAGCCGACTGATGTAGACCTCCAACGCATTCGAGCCCACCTCGCCATAGCCGAATACCTTGCCTTCGATCACCTCCCGCGACACCACCTTGCCGGCGTGCAGCATCAGGCTTTCCAGCAGCAGACGCTCCCGTGGTGGCAGATCCAGCGTCGCGCCCACCAGCGTGAAAGTGCCGCTGCGGGTCGACATGGCAAGCGGACCGAAGCGAAGCGTGTTGTCACTGCGTCCCTGACTGCGCCGCAGCAAGGCCCGCACACGGGCTTCCATCTCCACCAGCGAGAACGGCTTGGCCAGGTAATCATCGGCACCAAGATCCAGTCCACGCACCCGGTCGTCCACCCCATCCCGCGCCGTGATGATCAGCACCGGCGTCAGGTCATTGCGCTGACGCAACTCCGACAGCAGGTCCATGCCCTGCCCATCCGGCAGGCCGAGATCGAGCAGGATCAGATCAAAGCCGCCCTGGCGCGCCGCGTCCCGTGCAGGTGCCAGAGTATCGAAGACATCGATGGCATAGCCCAGCGTCGACAGACTGCGCTGCAGGGTGCGGGAAATGAGGGGATCATCCTCGACGACGAGCAGGCGCATGCATCCAAAGTCTCAGTAAGGGGAAGGGAAAGTGACAGGTTGATGAAAGGTCGCGCTCCTACCATGCCGGTATCGCAATTACCGCTGCGATATACCGATCAGACAGCGCCACCCTGTCGCCATGAACATAAAGCAAAAGGCGCTGTGAAGACAAAAACAACAGCCATCAGGAGCACACCATGCGCCAGTCCCGACGCCTGCCCTCTTCCCTTCGCGACATCACGCCGTTGCGCCTCGCCGCCGCCATGGCAGCGCCGCTCGCGCTGGCCGCGGCAAGCCTGGTCGCCATGCCCGCCGCCGCGGCCGACAAGAGCGAATGCATCGCCCCGGCCAAGCCCGGCGGTGGCTACGACCTCACCTGCCGCCTGGCCGCCAACGGCCTGCTGGAAACCGGCATCATCGACTCGCCGATGATGGTCACCTACATGCCGGGTGGCATCGGCGCGGTCGCCTACAACCACGTCATCGGGGTACGCAGTGATGACCCCAATCTGGTCGTGGCCGCCAGCACCGGTGCCGCCGTCAATCTGGCGCTGGGCAAGTTCGGCAAGTTCAGCGCCGATGACGTCCGCTGGGTTGGCGCACTGGGGGTCGATTATGGCGCGGTGGTCGTCAATGCAGACGCCCCGTGGCAGACCCTCGATGAACTGATGCAGGACCTCAAGGCACATCCCAGCGAGATTCCCTTCGGCGCCGGCGGCACCATCGGCAGCCAGGACTGGATGAAGGCCGCGCTGATCGCCAAGTCCATCGATGTCTCGCCGCGCAAGCTGCGTTACGTGTCCTTCGAGGGCGGTGGTGAAGCGCTGGCGGCACTGCTGGGCAATCACATCAAGGTCTATACCGGTGATCTGTCCGAGCTCAAGTCCCAGCTTTCCAGCGGCAAGATTCGCGTACTGGCCGCGCTGTCCGAAGAACGCATGGACGGCGCCTTCGCCGAGATTCCCACTGCTGCCGAACAGGGCTATGACGTGACCTGGCCGATCTGGCGTGGTTACTACATGGGCAAGGACGTCAGCGATGCCGACTACGACGCCTGGGTCGAACGCCTCAAGCAGTTGAGCGAAAAACCGGAATTCGCCGAGATCCGTGAAGCCCGCGGTCTGTTCCCGATCCAGAAGTTCGGCGCGGATTTTGACGATTACGTGAAAGGCCAGGTCGCCGACTTCAAGACCCTCGCCAAGGAAGTGGGACTGACAAAATGAGACTCGCCGCCGATCGCATCCTGGGCTTCGCCCTGATGGGACTGGCGGCGTTCATCGTCGCCCAGTCCCTGAGTATCGAAGTGCCCTTCGCCTACGACCCGGTAGGCCCCAAGGCCTTTCCCATCGGCCTTTCGATCCTGATGGCCATCTTCTCGCTGGTGCTGATCCTGCGCCCTGGCCCGGAAGGTGACTGGCCATCCGCCAGCGTGATGCTGCAACTGGGGCTGGTGATGGTGATCCTGATCGCCTTCGCCTTCTTCTTCGTGCGCCTCGGCTACCCCATCACGGCCGTCGCCGCCATCACCGCCATCGCCCGCCTGTTCGGTGCCCGCTGGCGCGCTGCCTGCGTGACCGGGGTGCTGATGGCCGGCGCAAGCTACGTGCTGTTCACCGCCGTACTGGAAATCTCGCTGCCGACCGGGCTGTGGTTTTCCTGATTCCGAGAGGGCTTTCTCATGTTTGATTTCATCCTCCAGGGCTTTGGCGTCGCACTGACGCCACTCAACCTTGGCCTGGCCTTCAGTGGCGCACTGCTGGGCACCTTGTTCGGTGCCTTGCCGGGCATAGGCCCCATCAACGGCATCGCCATTCTGATGCCGCTGGCCTATACCCTCGGCCTGCCGGCGGAATCGGCACTGATTCTGCTCGCAGGCATCTATACCGGTGCCGAATACGGCGGCCGGATGTCGAGCATTCTGCTCAACGTGCCGGGGGATGCCGGCGCCGTGATGACCACCCTCGACGGCTATCCGCTGGCCAAGCAGGGCCTGGCGGGACCGGCACTGGGCATCTCGGCGATCAGCTCCTTCGTCGGTGCCAGCATCGCGATCCTGGGTCTGACCCTGTTCGCCCCGCTGCTGGCCAAGGTGGCCGTGCAGTTCGGTCCGGCGGAGCTGTTCACCATGATGGTGTTCGCCTTCGCGTCCATGTCGGTGATGATGGGAAAGGACCCGGTCAAGACGGCGCTGGGCGCCATTCTCGGCGTGCTGATCGGCACCGTCGGCGTCGATTCCGGCACCGGTATCCAGCGCTTCACCTTCGATATCCCCGACCTCTACGACGGCATCGACTTCGTGGTGCTGATCATCGGCATGTTCGCGATCAGTGAAATCCTGCTGATGCTGGAAAGCCGCCTGCAGCATGGCAAGACCGGCGCCCTGCCTGTCATCGGCCGCGTCTTCGTGACGATGAAGGAAATCCTCTACTGCAAGGGCGCCATGCTGCGCTCCGGCCTGCTCGGCTTTTTGATCGGTGTGCTGCCGGGTACCGGCGCCTCGGTGGCGGGGGCCGTCTCCTACACCACCGAGAAACGTGTCAGCGACAAGAACAATACCTTCGGTACCGGCGACATGCGTGGCCTGGCCGCGCCGGAAGCCGCCAACAACGCGTCCGCAGCGGGCTCCTTCGTGCCGATGCTGACCCTGGGCATTCCGGGCTCCGGCACCACCGCCGTGCTGCTGGGCGCGCTGATGCTCTACAACATCACGCCCGGCCCGATGATGTTCAGCGAGCATCCCAAGGTCGCGGGCGGCCTGATCGCCTCGCTGTACATCGGCAACATCGTGCTGTTGCTGCTCAACCTGCCGCTGGCCGGCTTCTTCGCGCGCGTGCTGACCATCCCGCGCTGGGCACTGGTACCGGGCATCGTCATCCTGTCCTTCGTCGGGGTCTATCAGCTGCATTCCGACATGGGGGCCATCTACCTGATGCTGGGCATCGGCGTGCTGGGCTACCTGCTGCGCAAGCTGAACTTCTCGCTGGCCACCATCGTGCTGGGCTTCGTGCTCGGCGGACTGATGGAAGAGAATCTGCGTCGTGCCCTGGCCATCAGCGGTGGCGACAGCAGTATCCTGTGGCAATCGGGCATCTCGCAGGGCCTGTGGCTGGCCTCGCTGTTGCTGCTGCTCGGGCCTTTCCTGCTGTCACGACTCGGCAAGCGCAAGACGCGTACAGCCTGATCAAGGCACCCCGTGTGGCAAACCCCAAGCCCCCGTTCTCCCTCAGGAGTCCGGGGGCTTCTTGGTGGCGGACTCCCCGCCTGTGGCATCATGGCCCTCTCCATCTACCAGACAAGCTCCGCTACGGATTCCCCCACAAGCCCTCACACAAGGATTGCCGCGTGTTCGAAACATCGTCTGCCGCCGATGCCATCAGCGTCACCCAGCTGAATCGTGAGTCCAAGCGCCTGCTGGAGCGAGGCTTGGGGGAGCTCTGGATCGAGGGGGAAATCTCGGGCTTCTCGCAGCCGCGTTCCGGCCATTGCTACTTCACGCTCAAGGATGACAACGCCCAGGTGCGTTGTGCGCTGTTCAAGAGCCGCGCCCAGTTTCTGCGTGAGAAGCCCAAGGATGGTGACCGGGTACGGGTGCGCGCCAAGGTGTCGCTGTTCGAGGCGCGTGGCGACTATCAGTTGATCGTCGAGGCGCTGCAGCAGGCGGGGCTGGGGGAGTGGCTGGCGCGTCTGGCACGCCTCAAGGAGCAGCTGGCAGCCGAGGGCGTGTTCGCCAATCAGCGCGCCCTGCCCCACCCGCCGCGCCATCTGGGGGCGATCACCTCCGCGACCGGCGCGGCGCTGCAGGACGTGATCGCGGTGACCCGCAAGCGCTGGCCTCAGGCACGCCTGAGCGTGCTGCCGGTGGCGGTGCAGGGGCCACAGGCGGTACCCCAGCTGATTCGTGCGGTGGCGATGGCCAATCGCGACAGCGATTGCGATGCGCTGCTGATCACGCGGGGCGGCGGCAGTCTCGAGGACCTGTGGGCCTTCAATGACCAGCATCTGGCGCGCGCGATCTTCCACTCGCGCCTGCCGGTGGTGGCGGCCATCGGCCACGAGACTGACACCACACTGGCGGAACTGGCCGCCGACCTGCGCGCGCCCACGCCATCCGCCGCCGCCGAGGCGCTGTATCCGGATCAACGTGCCCAGGTGCAGCAGCTGGCTGCCCTCACGCAGCGACTGTGGCGTGCTCAGCGCGGACGGCTCGATCAGGCGGCACAGCGACTGGATCACGCCCGCTCGCGCCTGCGCCATCCGGCGCGCGAGCTGCAGGCCCAGCGCCAGCAAGCCCGTGAGCTGGAGCGCCGCCTGCACGTCGCAGTGCGCATGCGCATGACCCGTGAGCAGCAGAAGGCCGACCAGCTGACCCGCCGCCTGCAGCAGGCCAGCCCCGCACGTGATATCCAGCGCCATCGCCAGCAGCTGGCGATGCTGACACCACGCCTCGACAATGCCCTGCCGCGCCGGCTGGCAGCGGATCGTGAGCGACTGGAAGGCGCGATGCGCGCACTGAACGCGGTCAGCCCGCTCAACGTGCTCAACCGCGGCTATGCCATCGTCGAGCGCGTCGGCGGCAGCCAGACGCCGGCAGCGGACGACAGCAAGGTGATCCGCGCCGCCCATCAGACCCAGCCCGGCGAGATGCTCTCGATCCGCCTCGGCGAGGGCCGTCTGGCCGTCGAGGTCAAGCGCCGCTACAAGCCCAGGCCCTGAGCACCTGATCGGCACTGATGCGCCACCAGACCGAAAAAAGCCCCGCTACCGGAACCGGTAACGGGGCTTTTTCATGGGCGGCTCACGTCAGATACACCAGACCGCTCTTGATCACTCGCCTTGCGCACCACTCACACTGACACGCGTGAACGGCTACGCAGGTCTTGACCCTGGTCTTTCGCGCAGCTTCGGGCGCGCTGGATCAAAAGTCAGGCGGACCCTGCTCGGCGCCCGGCTTGAAGGCGCCCGGCTCCAGATCATGACGTCCCAGCAGCTTGTAGAAGTCGGTGCGGTTGCGCCCGGCGATCCGCGCGGCCTGGGTCACGTTGCCTTCGGTGATCTTGAGCACCTTGATCAGATAGCTGCGCTCGAAACCGGCACGCGCCTCGGAGAAGGACGGCAAGGCGTTCTCTTCCGCGGCCAGCGCCTGGGAGACCAGCGCTTCCGGAATCATCGAGGAGCTGGTGAGCGCGACACACTGCTCGACCACGTTGACCAGCTGACGCACGTTGCCCGGCCAGGCACTGGAGGCCAGCAGATTGAGCGCTTCCGGCGAGAAGCCCTTCACGAACGGCTTGTGGCGGGCAGCCGCCTGGCTGATCAGGTACTTGGCCAGCAGCGGCACATCCTCGGCACGCTCGCGCAGGGCGGGCAGCTTCAGATTGACCACGTTGAGGCGGTAGTAGAGATCTTCGCGGAAGTCGCCGTCATGCATCGCCTTGTCGAGGTTGCGGTGCGTGGCGGAGATGATGCGCACATCGATGGGCACTGACGTCGTGGAGCCCAGCGGGCGGATCTGACGCTCCTGCAGCGCACGCAGCAGCTTGACCTGCAACGCCAGCGGCATGTCGCCGATCTCATCGAGGAACAGGGTACCGCCATCCGCCGCCTGGAACAGGCCCTGGTGCGCGCTGACTGCACCGGTGAAGGAGCCCTTGGCGTGACCGAACAGCTCGCTTTCCAGCAGTTGCTCCGGCAGCGCGCCACAGTTGATGGCGACGAAGGGACGCGAGGCACGCGGGCTGGCGTTGTGGATGGCCTTGGCCATCAGCTCCTTGCCGGAGCCGGACGGGCCGGTGACCAGCACGCTGACATCGGAAGCCGCGACCATGCGTGCCTGCTCGAGAATCTGCTCCATCTGCGGGGAACGCGTGATGATGCCGGCACGCCAGGCATCGTCACCCTCCTTTACGGGCGGCGCCTGGGCCAGCGCCTCGTCGATGGCCGCGAACAGCTCATCCTTGTCGACGGGCTTGGTCAGGAAGCTGAACACGCCCTGACGAGTGGCACTGACGGCGTCCGGGATCGAGCCATGCGCCGTGAGCAGGATGACCGGCATGCCCGGCTGACGCTTCTGCAGCTCGCCGAACAGCGCCATGCCATCCATCTCGTCCATGCGCAGGTCAGACAGCACCAGGTCAGGACGCGCCGCCTCCAGACGGCTGAGCGCCTCACGGCCGCTACTGGCGGTGGTGACCTTGAAGCCACGGCTTTCGAGACGCATGCCGAGCAGCTTGAGCAGACTTGCATCGTCATCCACGAGCAGAATATGCGCTTGAGCGTATTTCACACTAACTCTCCTTGCGGGCCTGTCGCTCGGAAATCCCTCCGACGTCAGTCCCGCACAGTCTTGCGTCATGCAGCCGGTTGGGCCAATGACAGTTCGTGGCCAGACACGCCCGGCATCGGATTCAGGGCGTGGTCTGACGGCGAGAATTGATGGCTTCCTCGATGGCGGTCAGCGCCTCGAGCTTCTTGCTGAGCTGGGCGTTCTCGGCACTCAGCTTGCGGCGGACGCCTTCGCTCTTGTCGCGATCCGCGATCAGGCCGCGACGCTCCTCCAGCCCATTGAGCCACTGGCGCAGCAGCGGCTGCAGACGACTCGGCGCGGTGGGCAGGTCCGCCTTGTAGAGGTCAGAGGCCAGTTCCCAATCGGACTCGTCTCCCCAGCTGAGCACGATGGCACGCGCCAGACGACGGTCATGGCGGTTGCCTTCCAGCTGCATCAGGGTGCTGTCGCGCCACTGATCGTTGCCGCGTTGAGCCTGCAGCGCAAAGGCGACCCACTCATCCAACAGGCAGTTTCCTTCCTTGAAATCGGGCAGATCGCCCGCCCCATGACAGCTGTCCTGAACGCTGGGAGTATCGGCGACGTGTTCGTTGCCCGGCAAGGTGATATTCGACAGGGCGCCACAGGCACTGAGCAAGCTGACCAGCATGCCGGTGGTGATTCCCGTCAACAGTCGTTGACCCTTCATCACTTCTCTTCCTTGCGTGTCTGATGGCACTCTCGGGTGCCATTTCATGTGGTATGGGGTGCACTGTCACCCCCCAGCAGGACCTGCTCACCTTCCTGACCAGAGGAGGGTGAGCGGCTGGGGGTCGGCAAGGTCAGGCGGAAACAGACGTCGGCCTTGGCGTCCTCCACCAGCGCCAGTTGACCAAACTGGGCGCGAGCACTGTCAGCGGCCACCGAAAGGCCGATACCGGAGCCCTTGAGCGGCCCCTTGCGCTTCACCGCGCCCTGATAGAAGGGCTGGAACAGGTGATCGCGGTCCTTCGGAGCGATCGGTTCGCCGCTGTTGGCGACCTCGATCACCAGCTGGCGACGCTCCTTGCGCGCCCTCAGCCATAGATCGCCGCCATCTTCCCCATAGGCGATGGCGTTGGAGATCAGGTTGTCGAGAATCCGGCCGGTACGCGGACGATCCGCCTCCCAGCTGAGGCTGGCGGGTGGCAGGTGCACGCGCATGCCCTTCTTCTCCAGTGCCAGGCGGTGCTTTGACAGCACTTCCTTGAAGACTTCGTGCACATCGAAGCGGCTACGTTCGAGCCCCTGATTGTGTTGCAGCAGATTGTAGTCCAGGAGCTGCTCGATCAGCTTCTGCAATTCCTTGCTGGAGTCATCCAGCAGGCCAAGAATTTCCATCTGATGCGGGCTGAGCGGACCGGCGACCTCATCGATCAACAGCCCGGTGCCTTCACGGATGCTGGCCAGCGGTGTCTTGAGCTCATGCGACATGTGACGCAGGAACTGCTGCTTCTGCTCTTCCAGCTCATCCAGGCGCGCCGCCAGCCAGTCGAGACGCTCACCCAGCTGGACCAGCTCGGCGGGCCCCTTGATGAGCGGACCCTCTCGGTCGGTGCCGCTGCCGAGACCATTGATGCGCCGCTCCAGCTGACGGATGGGACGAATGATCAGCCAGGTGAAGAACAGCATCAGCAACAGGCTGATGGAGACGAGCGCGGCCGTCTGCCACCACAGTTGAGTCTTCACCTGGGAGGCGCGCGCACGAATGCCCTCGATGCGGGCATCGACGAGTTCACGGGTGGAGTTCAGAAGGCCGCTGGCCTGGATGGAGAAGGGACCGAAGTCCTCGAGATGACTGCTGACCTGCGCCACGCTCATCTCGGGCATGCGCTCGAGTTGCGACAGCGAGCCCTTGAGTTCGCTGACGCGCGGGTCTCCCTCGCCCAGCAGGCGCGCCTGCTCGTCCAGCAGCTCGCGGAAGGCACTGGCCTTGTCAGCGTAGATCTTCATCAGATCCGGATTTTCCAGCACCGCGTACTGGCGTGCGCTGCGCTCCATCTCGACGGCGAGATTGGTCAGGGTGCGGGCTCGGCGAGTCTGGTCAACCGCCTGGCGAGCGCTGACATCGGCCAGCTCCGAGAGCTCGGAGAGTGCCTGACCCGCCTGGAACATCAGCACTGCAATCGGCAGCATCACCACCATGAATGCCATCAATACCAATTGAAGCAGAGAGCGGGGGCGCCAGTGCCGTGTCACCTTGGAGGCCATTGAAAGAACTCTATGCAGGAAAGGGGTGGTCATCATCGAATCACGTCTTCCAAGGATACCAGAGTTCGCCAGCGCCCATCGCGGTTGCCAGTTCGTTAATCAATATGATTCTGATTTAATTCATCCCCGCTCGACGACAGAAACCGCGCCCGGGCAGGTGTCGTGGATGATTCACTTGACCCATCCTCGTGAAACGCACAAAAAGAGGGCCGGCAAGAGCCGGCCCAAGTACGCAGGGAACTGAAGGGTCAGTCATCACGACGAATGCCTGTTACCTGGAGAGCAGACCTCCATCGTGATTGCTGGGCCTGACAGGTGGTCTGCCTGTCGCTGGCCCGGGAGTCGCCAGTGCCACCTGGTGGTCGTTCCAGGTCAGTTGACACTCGCCTCGGACAGGGTCCGAGCTCCCTATCGGATACATCACAGGGGGGCGATGCATCGCAATGCTTGCGGCGCTCGCCGGGCACTTCCCGGCGCTCACCTGAATTCCGGGGATGGCGGTGACGGATCAAGCATCACCGCATCCAGTATCGGGCATCCATGCCCGGGCATCCTTGCCCTAAAGATACTTTCCATGCCCTCTGGGGGCCGTACCTGTCTCATCGCAACCTGAAGTCACACATCGCGTGGAGCAGACGCTTGGCCTGTCAGCGATCACGGAGCGCACAGGGTAGTGAGTACCGTCATCGCTGGAAGGCCGGAGAGAATGTCCATTTTCATGGGCACTCCCTCGTGCTCAACATGACTATTGCCAATGCCGTGCCAATAACCGAAAAACACATTCAAAAACAATGACTTGCAAAGATACAAAAACCGGCATCGGCGTGGATTCCCACGCACGAGGCGTGAAACGATGAAATACACGTCCTTTTCGTCGCAAAATGCCAACAGTTATCGTTGGTATCCGATTTTCTCCTTCCATATCAATCAATTGAAACGTCTCCTTTGCAAGACATCGCGCCACTCACTGATCCAGAAGTGCGACATCGATCCAGAAGCGCGGCATCTTGCCGAAATTTCCTGCGTATCATGCGCAAGACCCCCGTCAGTCACCTGAAGCGTTCAGGCAGCTGACGGGGGTCGAGAGTCTTGAGGGCGACGGCAAGCGCCTTGAGCGCCACGTGCTTGGGTCGTGACTAGAGCGCCTTGATCAGCACCTTGGAATTGCGCGCGGAGTTGTAGATCTCTCGGCGCATCGGCGGGAGGTCATCCAGGCCGGCCGACACGAAGCCGTGCTCGATGAACCAGTGCAGGGTATGCGTGGTCAGCGCGAACAGATGCGTGAGGCCACCACGCCGTGCACGCACCTCGATCTCGGCCAGCAGCTGCTCACCCCGCTGGCCACGCCGGTAGTCATCATGCACGGCCACGCAGGCCAGCTCACCCATGGCAGCGTCACGACTGACATGCAGGGCTGCACAGCCAATGATCATGCCGTCACGCTCGAGCACGACATAGTCGTCGATCTCGTGCTCGAGGCGTTCACGCGAGCGAGCGACGAGGATTCCGCGCTGCTCCAGCGGCCCCAGCAATGCCAGCAATCCTCCGACATCCTCCAGGCGTGCCTTGCGCAGCTGTTCATAGCCCTGGCGGGTGATCATGGTGCCGATCCCGTCGCGGGTGAACAGCTCGCCCAGCAGCGCATCGCGATCCCGCCAGCTGAGCAGGTGAGTGCGACCGACGCCGCGCCGCGCCGCACCACAGGCCGCGGCCAGATGACGAGACAGTTCGCTGTCATCCTCACGTGGCGGTGCCAGGGCGGCGGCCTGCTCAGGATTGAGCTGACGCAACAGTACGCCATGCTCATCGAACAGCCCCTCCCCTTCTCCCAGCAGGATCAGCTTGTCGGCGGCCAGCGCCACGGCCGCGTGCTCGGCCACCTCGGCCGCATCGAGGTCGAAGACTTCGCCGGTGCTGGAGAAGCCCAGCGGCGGCAGCACCACGATGGCCTGCTGGGAAAGCAGCCCCTGGATGGCCTCGCTGCGCACCCGACGCACCTCGCCACCGTGCAGGAAGTCGACGCCCTCTCGCACGCCCAGCGGCTTGGCCATCACCAGATTGCCCGACACGGCGGAGAGCTCGACACCATGCAGCGGGGTATTGGGCAGCCCCAGCGACAGGCTGGCCTCCAGGCGCAGGCGCAGCGTGGCGACCTGCTGCTCCAGATGCGCGAGGATGTCACGGGTGACGACCCAACGCCCCTGATGACGCTCGGCCTCGATTCCCACTCCCTCCAGCGCTTCCCTGACCTGCGGACGCACGCCGAACACCACCACCAGTCGCACGCCGAGGGTGTGCAGCAACGCCAGATCCTGAATCAACTGCGTTCGTCGTGAGGAAGACAGCGCTTCGCCTTCGATCAGAATGACGAAGGTGCGCCCACGGTGAGCGTTGATGTAGGGAGAGGAGTTGCGAAACCAGTCCGCGAAGGGAAAACGCGTGTTCAAGAGCCAGCTCCGTGCAGGAGGGAGGGAAAATGGCATGTCAGGCATGCCCATGAATCATCATATCAGCGCCGCAGCCTGCACGGCGAGCGACGCCCCTGACATCCATGCGGCCTAAACGAGAAAGGCGACCCGAAGGTCGCCTCTCTTGTTTTTCAAAAACGTTTTTTCAAAAACGTTTTTCAAGTGCGTCTTGCCAATGCATCTTGCCGATGCGTCTTGCCGATGCATCTTGCGTGTTTCTCTCATGCAGCGCCCTGTCGCACACCCCGTCGCAAGCCCGGGCGCTGAGGCAGATGTCGGCTTAGCCGAACATGCCCTTGAACATGAAGAAGAACAGGATCGACAGGATCGCGCCGGCCGGCAGAGTGATCAGCCAGGACATCACGATGGTACCGATCACGCGCAGGTTGAGCGCTGCCATGCCGCGTGCCAGACCTACCCCCAGCACCGCACCGACGAGGGTGTGGGTGGTGGAGATCGGCAGGCCGGTGCCGGAGGCCAGCACCACGGTGGAGGCCGCCGCCAGGGTGGCCGCGAAGCCACGAGACGGGGTCAGCTCGGTGATGCCGGTACCGACGGTGGCGATGACGCGGCGACCATAGGTGACCAGGCCGACGACGATACCGCCGCCACCCAGCACCAGTACCCACCAGGGCATGCTGGCCTTGGCGCCGATCTGACCGGCGGAATCGACGACACTGATGATGGCTGCCAGCGGACCGACCGCGTTGGCCACGTCGTTGGAGCCGTGGGCGAAGGCCATGGCACAGGCGGTAAACATCATCAGCAGGCCGAAGACCTTCTCGACGCCGCTGAAGTCGAAATCATCCCCGGTGGCGCGATTCTTCTCCTTGAGGCGAGAACGCGCGACCTTGCGCTCCATCAGCACGCCGATCCCCATCACGATGGCACCGATGACGACGGCCAGCAGCAGGCTGGACTCGAAGCTCAGGTGCAGCCCGACATGCTTGAGGCCCTTGACCATGGTCACCATCGAGATGATGAAGCCGACCAGGAACATGTACATCGGGACATAGCGCTTGGCGGCCGCGAACGGGTCTTCATTGTCGAAGATCAGCGTCTGCACGGACTTGAACAGCACGAAGGCGATGGAGCCCGCCAGCAGCGGCGAGACCAGCCAGGAGGCCGCGATCTGACCGACCTTGGGCCACTCGACCGCATCCACGCCGAGACCCGCCGCCGCGAAGCCGACGATGGCACCGACGATGGAGTGGGTCGTGGAGACCGGCCAGCCCTTCATGGACGCGATCAGCAGCCAGATACCGGCGGCCAGCAGTGATGCCAGCATGCCGTAGACCAGGAACTGCGGATTCTGGATCAGCAGTGACGGGTCGATGATGCCCTTGCGGATGGTATCGGTGACTTCACCACCAGCCAGCCAGGCACCGAGGAATTCGAAGATCACGGCGATGACGATCGCCTGCTTGATGGTAATGGCCTTGGAACCAACCGAGGTACCCATGGCATTGGCGACATCGTTCGCGCCTACACCCCACGCCATGAAGAAACCGAATACGCAGGCAAGGATGACGAGCACATCGCCGTATTGAGCAATGATGGACATTAGGGAACTCTTGAGCAGATGGCAGGACGTCCTGACAGCGCTTAGCGCGCCATCAGGATCTGCAGTCGGGTACCGACCTTTTCAGCTTGATCGGCGACATCGCCGACCCAGTCGATAATCTTGTAGAGGAAGATCACGTCGACCGGTGGCAGAGCGGCTTCCAGCGAGAACAGGGTCTGGCGGATCGCGATCTGCTGTTCGTCGGACTGCTTCTCGAGCTCATGCAGCTCATTGATCAGCTTGTCGACCAGCTCGCTCATGTTGCGCCCGAAGCCGGACTCGACAAGATCTTCCAGCTCGCCCAGCGCACGGCGCGCCTGGCAGACCGATTCGACCGCAGTCTTCAGATACTCACGCATGGCGGGCACCAGCGCGGTGGGTATCTGCATGTGGCGACCCAGCATGATGCCGGCGATATCCTTGGTGACGTTCGCGATGGAATCCTGGACATGGATCAGCTCGAGAAGGTCGGAACGGGATACCGGCAGGAACAGCGAATTGGGCAGATTGAGACGCAGCTGCGTCTTCAGTTCGTCCGCTTCACGCTCCAGCTTGCTGATGGTCTGACGAATGCTGGCCGCCTGATCCCAATCACCCTGTTCGCAGGCGTCGAAGAAGGTCAGCAAGTGCTGGGCACAGTCGTCTGTCTTGATGATGTGGGTGTGCAGCGCCTTGAAAGGCGAGCGCCCGAACATCGAAGAGAAAGGGTTGGTCGTTACCATAGTGGCCGTCGGCGTTAAGGATTGACGCGCGGAGTGTAGCAAAGCCTTTGTGACGATCACATAACTTTCATCGTAACGACACGATACCGCCATGCTGTTGTACTTCACGCAACATCAGCGGCAGTCGGGGGGGAACTCGAAGGATTCCAGAGGAGAGATTGTCATGTAGCGACAGGACGCGGGGTCGCTGACTGATTACATTGTTCATAATATAACCAAGGAGTTGGCGGCAGGCAATTCATGTCACACAAATGTCACGATACTGTCATATCACTGTGATTCTGCTGACGGATCACCTGCCGTGGGAAGGCTGGCGACACGCTCCGCGCTTGCCTTGGCAAGGGACAGGCGCGAGCATGAAGCCGCCGGGGGCTGCCTGTCCCGGGATCTCGGACAGGCCGCCAGCGTCCTCGTATCGCTGTCGTCATCCATGCCCGGCCATCTTCATTCTTCATCTTCTCGTACAGGGAGTGCCGTCGTCATGGCGCAGGAAATCGAACTCAAGCTGGCGCTGACCCACAGCGGCCTCGGACGCACGGCGATTCTGGAACGTCTTGCGGATATCGCGGAACTGGCTGGCACCACGCCCCGTCGTCGCTGGCTGGCCAATACCTATTTCGACACGCCTGAGCATGCACTGGAACGCGCCAAGATGGCATTGCGCCTGCGCCGCAGTGGAGAGGATGCCGACACTACGCGCCCCTTGCGCCAGACCCTCAAGACCAGTGGCGAAAGCCATGGCGGCCTGCATTCGCGCGGCGAGTGGGAATGGGCGCTGCCCGATGGCCAGACAGACCTCGATCTCGATGGCCTGCGCGGCCTTCCCCCTCTGCAGGCGCTTGAGGAAGGTCCGCGTGAGCACCTGCTCGGCGCCCTCGCCCCTACCTTCAGCACGGATTTCGAACGTCATGCCTGGCAGCTGGAGCTGACGGTGACGCAGGATGGCCAGACAGCGGGTGTCGGCGTCGAGATGGCGCTGGATCTCGGCCACGTGAAGGCAGCAGGTCGGGAAACGCACATCCGCGAGATCGAACTGGAACTCACTGGCGGTGACGACCTGAGCGCCGAGCAGCGCGAAGGGGTGCTGTGGACGCTGGCGGAATCCCTGTCCAGCCGACTGGCCCTGCGCCCGGCAGATGCCAGCAAGGCACGCCGCGGTGCCGCACTCAGAGATGGCGAATGGCACGAGAAGACGCTGGATACCACCGACACGAATGCCCTGCTCGCCGCGGCCATCGATGCCCTGGATGCACATGCCGACCGCCAGCAGCAAGATGACATGCGCTGGCACGATCACGCCCTGGCCGCCTTCTCGGCCCTGGCCTCGCGCCTGGCCGCCAGTCAGCATCCCGGTCATGTCCATGCGGTGGCGCTGACGGAGGCGCTGAGCGAATCCCGTGAGCAGGGCACGCCAGACAGCTGGATGACAGCGGCCTTCGGTCAGCACAGCCTGTCGCTGCTGGCGGCATTGCGCAGCCGAGGCCAGTGAGACAGCTCATTAAAAGCTCAGTGAGACAGCTCATCGAGAAAGCTCGTTGAGAAAGCTCATTGAGAGACCCCGGTGAAATCGCTCGCTGAGCGCCAGGCCATCGCGCCCTCACCTGCCCTGCCCCCACCATCGCGTCGCAGCCCGCCCCGGCGCTGCGACGCCAGTCAAGGAAGCCCGCATGCCTGAACGCCAAGGGCCGGCCAACGAATACGGCAGTACGTCACAATCCGCCACCGCCCCCCCTCGCTCCAGCGATTTCGAGCCGGCCAGCGGCAGGCTGCGCGCCCGGCTATTCCACTGGATCTTCGAGTCCGACACCAAGGCGGCCAAGGCCTTCGATATCGCGCTGGTCGCGATGATTCTCGCCAGCGTCGCCGTGGTGATGCTCGATAGCGTGCCGTCGCTGAATGCCCGCCATGGGGAGCTGTTCCGTATCCTGGAATGGACCTTCACCCTGCTGTTCACGCTGGAATACGCAGTACGCCTCTATTGCCTCAAACACCCCGGCACCTGGGCGAAGGGCTTCTACGGCGTGCTCGACCTGCTGTCGATCGCCCCGACCTGGCTCTCGCTGCTGATTCCGGGGGCGCAGGCACTGCTGGTGGTGCGAGTGCTGCGTGTGCTGCGGCTCTTCCGCGTGCTGCGCCTGATGGCCTTCGTCGGCGAAGGTCGCATGCTGGTCGAGGCTCTCGCGCGCAGTCGTCGCAAGATCCTGCTGTTCTTCATCACCGTACTCAGCATCATCACGGTATTCGGTGCCCTGATCTATCTGATCGAACCCCCGGAAGCCGGCTTCACCTCCATCCCCAAGGCGCTCTACTGGGCGGTGGTGACGCTGACCACGGTGGGCTACGGCGATATCGCCCCCATCACGCCCTTGGGCCAGTTCATCTCGGCGATGATGATGATACTGGGCTATTCGATTCTCGCCGTGCCCACCGGCGTGTTCTCGGCCGAGGTGCTCAACGGCCTGCGCATGCAGCAGACCAGCGATGAAGCCTGCCCCGGCTGTGGCCGTGAGGGCCATGATCGCAATGCCAAGTACTGCAAGTTCTGCGGCACCTGGCTGGATGAAGACACGCGAGACCCACGCGAGCCAGAGCCTGAACCAGAGCCTGAGACAGACCCAGAACCCGGACCTGAGCCCGACGCCGAGCCGCCAGCGAAGGAGGAAACCGCCTCCCCAGGCGACGACTCCCCCGACCGCGACCGCAGCTGACGAGGCCGAGTGTCACTCGGCACACGACAACGCCTCGGAAATGACAACGCCTCGGAAATGACAACGCCCCCGAGACCGCAAGGTCCGGGGGCGTTGTCATTCAGCCGGAAGCCGGCAAGGGCTAGCGGTCAGAGAAGGGCTTGTCCCAGGCGGTCAGCGTGGCCTCACTCCAGCTGCCGTAGGAGGCATTCGGCAACATGATCCAATCCTTGCCGAAATGCTGCGCCTGCTCCGCGACCAGCGCCTTCTGCTGCTCGGGCGTCTTGTCGGAGAAGTCATCCGCGAAATCATGCAGGCTGTCGCCCAGCTGCATCACGATGTCGTGATCCTTCGCGATCGCCTGGCGACGCACTGACTTGCTCGGCCCCAGCAGGCGCACATGGGCGTCATCGACACCGGGCAGACCCAGGGCTTTCAGCGTGGCGACCGTGGCGTCCTTGTTCTCCTCGTAGCGATCCGACACGTAGTAGATCGCCACGCCACGCGATGCGGCAAGTTCGAGGAACTCCCTGGCCCCCGGAATCAGGGTCGGCTTGCCCTCTCGCTCCCACGCCTTCCAGGTGTCCCAGCCCGTGAAGTCATGACAGGCCTTCAGATCACGCACCAGCAGCGCGGAGTTGTCGATCACGGTTTCATCAAGGTCGGTCATGATCGCGGCAGGTTTCTCGTCATCACGAGATGCCAGCAGTGTCTCCAGCTGACGTGTCGCCAGCGCATAGCTCTGACGCTGCAGGGCCGTGACTTCCGCCGATTGCTGCTGATAGCGAAGTGCCATGGCATATGCTGCCGGCGGACACTGCGCTGCCTCGGGTGTCTCGGCCGCCTGACTGACGGGAGCGACTCCCAGGCCCATGATTCCTGCCAGTGTCGCGACCCTGGTGGCTCTCGCCAGCAATGAGACACGCGCTTGAGATGAAGACGTGATCGGCATCGATGATCCTCTGTGCATGATAGGTATGTCGTTGAATTATCAAGACAGTCGAATATTAACACTCAGCGTTATTGAATTCCTGTTCAACGACCTCGCCTGCCATGTCACCATCCGCTTCTCGTCGTCATGAGCAACGCGTCATGAGCATCTCGCCACGCGCGTCATGCGGCGTGCCTCACTCGATGAAGTTCGAGATGTCGCCTCGCCCTTCACGCACGATGACGGGCGGCAGGTCGCGCAGGTCCACCACGCTGGTGGCCTCCAGGCGGCAGGCCCCACCATCGATGATCAGATCCAGCGCATGCCCGAAGCGCTGGCGGATCTCTTCCGGGTCCGTCATCGGCAGCTCCTCGCCCGGCGGAATCAGCGTCACACTCATCAGCGGCTCGTGATGTGCCTCCAGCAGGGCATGCGTGATGGCATGGTCCGGCACGCGCACGCCGATGGAGCGACGCTTGGGATGCAACAGCAGGCGTGGCACTTCGGTGGTCGCGTGGAGGATGAAGGTGAAGGCTCCGGGCGTGTGGCTCTTGAGCAGTCGGAAGACGGCATTGTCCACCTTGGCGTAGGTACCGATTTCCGACAGATCCGAGCACATCAGGGTGAAGTTGTGCTTGTCATCGAGTTCACGCAGACGCTTGATGCGCTCGATGGCTTTCTTCTCGCCCAGGTGGCAACCCAGTGCATAGCCGGAATCGGTCGGGTAGGCGATCACGCCCCCCTGCCGAATGATGGCAACCGCTTGATCAATAAGACGTTTCTGCGGGTTTTCAGGGTGTATCTGGAAAAACTGTCCCATGCGGCGCTCCTTGCGTCAGCACAGTGCGCCGGACACTGGCGCACTGATCTCGGCGAACTCTCGGCAAATTCTCGGCGAACTCTCGACAAGACCGGCCTGACACGACGCGACACGCCAGTCAGGCCGGCTCTGCCATCTCTATCACATGGTGGCGGTGGCGGCCGCAAAAAAGGGTGCAAGGCGCGGATGACACCAGACGGGCGGCACTCTGGTGCGCGGTGGCGGACTCATGCTGCCGGGTGCCAGCGGCCCCCCGGGGAAGTGGAAATCACTGCCGACGGAAGCATAGAGGCCCAGTTCATCCAGCTGACGCGCCAGGTCACGCGCACGGTCGATGTTCTGGAAGCCGCTGACCAGCTCGGCGGCCTCACCGCCGGCAGAGATGAAGTCCCGCAGCAGCTCACCGCGCTTGGTGCGGGTGAGCTTGTAGCGCATCGGGTGCGCCATCACCGCGACACCGCCATCGGCACGTATCCATCCCACCGCCTCTTCCATCTCGGGCCAGTGTGCCTTGACGTCGCCCTTCTGGCCGGAGCCCAGGTGACGCTTGAAGGCATCCTGAAGATCACGGGCCAGCCCCGCCTCCACCAGCGCGCGCGCGAAGTCGGGCCGCGACAGGGGGCGGTCTCCCGACCCGCTGAGCGTGGCCTGCTCACGGGCACGCTGCATGGCATCACTCAGTCCCAGCTTCTCCATGCGCGCGGCGATCTCGTGACTGCGCCGCTCACGTGCATCATGTTGCTGCCTGAGGCCGGCGCTCAACGCGTCTCCGGCGCCCTCGGGCATCAGCGCCACCAGGTGGATGGTCTGATTGCGCCAGCGCACGGACAGCTCGCAGCCCGGCAGCAGGGTGACGCCATGGGCAATCGCCGCCTGCTGAGCCTCGAAGATGCCTTCCATGCTGTCGTGATCGGTCAGTGACATGCGCGAGACGCCGCGCCGCGCGACCAGCGCGACCAGCTCTGCCGGCGCCATGCCGCCATCGGAGGCGGTCGAGTGCATGTGCAGGTCGATGTCCGGCACCTCGATGTCCGTCTCGAAACGCTGGGGCAGCGCGCGGGGGACCGGACGGGCAGGCGGTGGCGATGATGGCTGGTGAGCGGGCGACTCGGATGTCGGCGGATGGTCGGACAGGACGTCGGACACGGGAAAACCTCTCGGGATGAACGTCCAGAGCCTCGAGTTGCCGATCATGCTGGCAAGCCCTCGGCAGGGACGTCAGGGGCAGTGTTGACTGCCGTATATGTCTGGAAGCCACATGGGCTTTGTCAGCAGGCAGCAATGGCGGCAGAATGAACGCATGCAGGCAAGGGTGCGCCGCTGGTTGCCAAAGGATACCACTCGCACAAGCCCTTGCCTTCCCGACGGCACCGCCGTCGTGTCCAGGAGTGTGTGTTTCTCATGAAGATGTTGCTCGACTTTCTGCCGATCGTGATCTTCTTCGCCGTCTACAAGACGACTGGCGACATGATCATGGCCACGGCCGTACTGATCCCTGCCACCCTCGCCCAGGTGCTCTATATCTACTGGCGTCACAAGCGTGTCGAGAAGATGCAGCTGGTCACGCTGGCGCTGGTCGTCGTGCTGGGTGGCGCGACCGTGCTGTTCGGCAACAGCGCCTTCATCCAGTGGAAGCCGACCGTGGTCAACTGGCTGTTTGCCGTCGCCTTCCTGCTCTCGCCGCTGTTCGGCGGCAAGCCGCTGGTGGAGCGCATGATGGAGAAGGCGATCCAGCTGCCGCGTGCCATCTGGCACCGCCTCAACCTGGCGTGGGTGGTATTCTTCCTCGCCATGGGCGGCCTCAACATCTATGTCTTCAGCCACTATTCGGAAGACATCTGGGTCGATTTCAAGCTGTTCGGCATGCTTGGCCTGACACTGCTGTTCGTCATCGTTCAGGGCGTCTATCTGTCCCGTCACATGGTGCAGGCCCCTCAGGAAGAGTCTTCCTCTTCCACCTCTTCACATAAGGATGATTCGTGATGCTGTATTCCATTGTCTGTCAGGATGTCGAAGGTAGTCTCGAAGCGCGCATGGCAGCGCGACCACCACATCTGGCACGTCTTGAGGCCCTGAATGCCGCAGGCCGTCTGGTCATCGCCGGCCCCAACCCGGCCATCGACAGCGAAGCACCGGGAGACGCCGGCTTCAGCGGCAGCGTCATCATCGCCGAGTTCGATTCTCTCGAAGAGGCCCAGAAGTGGGCCGATGCCGATCCCTTCGTCATCGCCGGTGTCTATGCAAGCGCCGAAGTGAAGCCGTTCAAGCAGACACTGCCCTAGTCCTGACTGCCGCTCGGCCGGTGACCGGCGGCTTCGCCCCCTGACGACGGACAGCCTGGCTGTCCGTCGTCTGCGTTGGAGACGTTGCCCGGCCACTGCCCTGATGCCCTGCTCTCCCGCTCGACCTCCTGCCAGGAATGCCCGTGAACGATCGTCCCTCCTCCCCCCGCCAGCCCGCTTCCGCCACGCCTGAGCCGTCCGCATCGTCAGTGTCCGACGCGGCGCCGAAGGGCAGGCCGAACGCCATGACACGCAAGCCTGCGACGACGCCACCGAGCGCGATCGACCCTGTCACGGCCCCCGGCGTGGTGCCGGAGGTCCCGCTGGCACCGCTGGCCGCGCTGGAAGAGGCACGCCTTGAATGGGATGACGCGGCCCCACAGGCCATGGATTACGGGGATGTGTACTTCTCGATCCACGATGGCCGCGCCGAGACCGTGCACGTCTTCCTCGACAGCAATCGTCTGAGCGAGCGCTTCCGTGACTGGCGGGAAGCGCGCCCCTTCGTGATCGGCGAGACCGGCTTCGGCACCGGCCTCAATATCCTGTGCGCCGCCCAGCGCTTTCTGGCCACGGCACCCGCCGAGGCACGCCTGCATGTCGTCTCGGTGGAAAAGCATCCGATGCGTGCCGCGGATCTCGAACGCGCGCTGTCCGCCTGGCCGGATCTCGCCTCATTGGCGAAACCGCTGGTGGCACAATGGCCGGCTGCGGTACTCGGCGTGCATCGTCTGTGGCTGGATGAGCGCATCACGCTGGATCTGCACTTCGGCGATGCCGTCGAGCGCCTGTCACGCCTCGAAGGAGGCGTGGATGCCTGGTTCCTCGATGGCTTCTCGCCGTCGAAGAATCCGGAAATGTGGTCACCGGCGCTGTTCGCGGCCATGGCCGGCATCTCGCATCCCGAGGCGACCTTCGCCACCTTCACCGCCGCGGGCTTCGTGCGGCGCGGCCTGCGGGCGGCAGGCTTCGCCTGGCGCAAGGTGCCCGGCCATGGCATGAAGCGCGAGATGATCTGCGGCGAGCTGGACGCTGCCACCTCGGCGGCGCGCGCCGAGCTGATGGGGCTTGCCGAAAGGCAGGAACAGCATGACCGGCCCCGTCCCCCGCTGACATCGCCCGCACAGCGCGGGGTGCTTCATCCGCTGCGCCGGGAACAGCCCTGGACGCAGCCGCCCCAGCCGGCGCCCATCTCCCGCGAGACACACGTCGCGGTACTTGGCGCTGGCATCGCCGGCACCAGCTGCGCCGAGGCGCTGGCGCGGCGTGGCGTGAAGGTCACGCTGATCGACGCCGAAGCCCCCGGTGCGCGGGCCTCCGGCAATACCCAGGGGGCGCTCTACGTGAAGCTGGCCGCCGAGACCAACCCTGCCAGCCGCTTCCAGCTGGCCGCGTTGCAATACAGCCGGCGCTGGCTGGCAAGCCTCGACCCCGAGCAGACCCTGTGGTCCGCCAGCGGCGTGCTGCAGCTGGCCACCAGCGAGCGTGAGCGCAAGCGCCAACAGCGCTTCGCGGACAATCACCCACTGCCCGAGGCGCTGCTCAGGCCGGTCACTGCCGGCCAGGCCAGCCAGATCGCCGGCAACGAGATCACCTTCGATGGCCTCTTCTATCCCGTCGCGGGCTGGGTGCGCCCGAAGGCGCTGTGTCAGCACCTCGCCGCCACACCGGGCGTCAGCTTTCGGCAGGCGCGCATCGTGGCCATTCAGTCGCTGGGGGCCGAGGAAGGCAGAGAGGAAGGCGGAAAGACAGGCAACGGCGCGCCACGCTGGCAGCTGCAAGCCAGCGACGGCAGCTATCTGGAAGTGGATCAGCTGATCGTCGCGCTGGGGGAGCAGACTCACCTGCCCGAGCCGCTCGCGCATCTGCCGCTGCAGCCGATTCGTGGTCAGGTCAGCGAGATCACGGTGCCGCCCGAACAGGCAGCAGGGCTGCCCATGCTCGACAGCGTGGTGTGTGCCGGCGGCTATGTCTCGCCCTGTCAGCGTCACGCCGACGGCAGCGTGACGCTCAGCTTCGGCGCGACCTTCGCCCCGCGCGATGAGGATGAGGCGGTCCGTGAGGCGGATCACATCGCCAATGTCGCCGAGCTGCGCAGTGCGCTGCCCGCCTTCGTCGCTGCCTGGGAGCAGGCGCGTGGCGTCAGGCTGGAAGACGATGCCTGGCAGGGGCGTGTCGCCTGGCGCGCCGCCAGCCCCGACAAGAGTCCGCTGGCCGGTCCGGCACCGGACGCCGCGCAATGGCATGAGGATTACGCCGCCATGGCCTTCGATGCGAAAAAGCGCGTGCCATCACTGAGCGGCGCCCATCTGCCGGGATTATGGCTCTCCACCGCGCATGGCTCACGCGGCTTCACCACCGCACCGCTGTGTGCGGAGCTGATCGCCTCACAGCTGTGCGGCGAGCCGCTGCCGCTGGAGCGCGAACTGGCCGAGCACCTGCACCCGGGACGCCGCCTGATTCGCGATATCGTGCAGCGGCGCTGAGGCATTGGCGGACATTGGCAGACATGGGTGGGCACTGGCAGACATGGGTGGGCACTGGCAGAGGCAGAGGGCTCGCCCTCCGATGACGTCCTTCAGGGAAGCCGGCACTGCCTGGCAAGCGCCTGACGATCGATGACCTGATAGGTGAAGGAGGGGCGGCCTATCTGGCCGTAGTGGAAGGCCTCGCTGAGCATGCCGCAGGCCGCCAGATGGCGCAGGTACTTGCGGATGGTCACGCGCGACATGCCCGTGGCGCTCAGTAACGCCTCGCTGGTGAAACTGTCTTCAGCGCGTGGCAGCGCCTGGATGGCACCGGCGACCAGCGCCAGGGACGCTGCCGTCACGCCCTTGGGCAGGCGGCCATCAGACACCGTCCCCGCCGCACCACTGACCGCCATGTGCGAGCCGAACAGCTGGTCCAGCTGCTGCTGACTGACCTCCCCCTCGAGACTCTCCAGCTGCTGGCGACCACGCCGTGCCAGTGCCAGCGCCTGCTGGAAGCGGGCGAAGCTGAAGGGTTTGACCAGGTAATCGCATACCCCGAGCGCATGCGCGCTGCGCACCGTATCCGCCTCACTGGCGGCGGTGATCAGGATCACCTGGATGTCAGGGGCGGCATGGCGTCTCAACCAGCGCAATACCTCCAGACCGCTGCGGCTGCGCAGATAGACATCCAGCAGCACCAGGTCCACCGCCTCCTGCGCCAGCACCTCCAGCGCCGCGGCGACATCCTCGCACTGGGCGACCAGGCGCATGCCATCGATACGATTGAGGTATTCGACATTGAGACGCATGACCATGGGGTCGTCTTCGACTATCAGCACACGCATGCGCTCAGGCTCCTTGATCATGCGGGGTCTTGGACGGCAGCCGTCCAACGACGTGAAATGCTCTCAGGGCGCCGCAGTGGGCGACCGCTGGCAGGGCAAGGTCAGCTCGACCAGGGTGCCGCCGCCCGGGGGCGAGTAGAAGTGCCAGTCTCCCGCGCGCGCGGTCACGATCTCCTGTACCAGCGACAGCCCCAGCCCGCGACCTTCACCACGACTGCTTACCCCCGCCGCGCGCGCCGTCTCCATGAGCTCCACCGGCATGCCGGGGCCGTTGTCTGCCACGCTGATCGACAACTGGGCCTCTGACGCCTCACCCACGGATTCCAGCATCAGGCTCAGAGTGACGGCCGGGGCGTGTGTGGCATCGTCCATCTCTTCCAGCGCTTCGAAGGCATTGTCGAGCAGATTGCCGATCACGCTGACCAGATCATGGCTCAAGCTGCGCTCCAGCACCGGCAGCACGGCCTGAGACAACTCGGACTGAGACAGCGCTGCGCCGGGCATCTCCCGGTGCTCGGGCCGTGCATGATGCCATTCGACGTCCAGCTCGACATTGAGCGCGATACCCCGCTCGCGAGCCTCACTGTGCTTGCCGATCAGCAATCCTGCCAGCAGAGGGTCCGCGATGCGCTCGGCGGCCGCGGCATCCGCTGGCAGCTCCCGCTCCACCAGCAATGCCAGGTAATCTCGCAGGCCGTCGAGGTCCTGCATCTGCGTCAGCCCTGACAACACATGCAACCGATTGCGAAATTCATGGCGCGCGGCACGCAGTGACTCTGCCTGTCGGCGGACGCCGGTCAGCTCCTCGGCAAGGCGCTGCATGCGGTCGTGCTCACGCAATACCAGCACGCCGCCCATGAGATGCTCGCCATCATGCACCCGCTGGCAACGCACCCACAATCGCCGCCCGTCATGGGTGACCTGACGCAGGCGAGCCGCGTCCTGCTCCGCCACCGGCGAGTGCGCGGCTAGACACTCGTGCATGCCGGTATCGGGCAACCACGCCTCAAGGCATTCTCCCGGTTCGGGAGCCGTCCCCAGCAGCTCGCGCGCCGCGGCATTCACCAGGGTGACATGCCCCTCGGGGTCGACCACGATGATGCCCTCTTCCAGGCTGGCCAGCACCGCCTGATGCTCTTCCACCAGACGCGCGATGGCCGCCGGCTCCAGCCCCTTGAGCTGTCTGCGCAGATAGCGTGCCAACCCCAGCGCCCCCAGCGTGCCGAACAGCATCAGGATGCCCAGCCCGATCAGCAGCTGACGCTTCTCATCGGCCAGCCGCCGTCCCAGCGAATCCAGCGTGATGCCGATGGCAACGGCGCCGATGACGGAACGCGCTTCGCCATCGGATGCAGAGGCCATCACCGGGGCAAAGCTGCGCAGGCTTTCGCCGAGCGTACCGCGGGACTCGGAGAGATAGGCTGCGCCTCCGAGCGCACGTTGCTCGTCTCCCCCCTGAAACGGCTGGCCGATCCGCGCGGGCTCCGGGTGACTGAGTCGCACGCCGTCCGGACGCATCACCACGATGAAGTCGACGGCATTCTCGCGGCGCAGCCGCTCGATGCGTGCCGCCAGGCGGCTATTCGCGGCGGGAGGCGCTGCCTGCGAGGCGTTGGCTTCGCTCAAGGTGGCGCGCACCTCAGGCAGCCGCGCGATGCGTTGCGCGAGGGCGGCGATGCGCTGTCCCTGTATCTCATGCTGGGTCCGCTCCAGCTGCGCACTGAAGAGCCAGGCCGCGACCAGCAGACTGACGATCACCATGCCGGCAGCCAGCAGCGAGGTCAGCGCACTCAGTCCGGGTTGAGAAGAATGCAACACGCCAGACAGTCCACGTGCCCCCTTGGTGGCATGGCCAATTCGCCCAGCACGTGAGCGAGCCGCGCCATGCGGTTTCATAAGTTTCAAAAGGCTTTCTTTAATTCGCAAAACTTGGCCCTCGAAAGCCACATCGTAAGCTCCCTGTGACGCGCATCCACTGCGCGGACATGATGTCCCACCTTGTCCCAACCGATCCCGCGATGCCACGCCAGCGCATCCGGACATGACAACAGGTCCTGCAACGACAGAGTGCAGGACAAGGAGCCTGCATGACACATTCCTCGCAGACCGCCACGGCCACGCCTGCCGACGAGTCGCCTTACCTGAAGACACGCATCTTCGGCATGTCCCTGCCGATCTTCGCCCTGTCGTTTCTGGTCCTGATCGCCGCCATCGCCACCGATACCCTGCCGGCCGGCATGATCGGCGCCCTGATGGTCATGATGGTCCTCGGTGAGCTGCTGGGCTTTCTGGGTGATCGCCTGCCGATCATCAACAGCTACCTGGGAGGCGGAGCGATTCTCGCCATCTTCGGTGCCGCAGCGCTGGTCTATAGCGGCTGGCTGCCACAGGATGTCACGGCCAGCGTCAGCGAGTTCATGAAGGCCGGCGGCTTTCTGAATTTCTACATCGCGGCACTGATCACCGGCAGCATTCTCGGCATGGACTCCCGCGTGCTGGTCAAGGTCGGGGCACGCTTCGCGCTGCCGCTGCTGTGCTCGGTGCTGTTCGCGGCACTCTTCGCGATGCTGGTCGGCTGGATCATGGGCTTCTCGCCCAAGGATGCCGTCATGGTCATCGCCCTGCCCATCATGGGCGGTGGCATGGGGGCAGGCGCCGTGCCGATGAGCCAGATCTACGAGCAACTGCTGGGACAGCCGGCCAGCTATTACATCTCGATCCTGGTACCGGCGCTGGCGCTGGGCAATGTCTTCGCCATCATCATCGCCGGGCTGCTCAACGGGCTTGGCAAGCGCTTCCCGTCACTGACCGGCGGCGGCCAGATGATGCCGGGTGTCGATGTCCGTGAAGAGAAGAGCGCGCCTGATCTCTCCCAGCTGGGCATCGGCATGGTCATCGCCCTGAGCTTCTTCGTCGCCAGCCAGATTCTCGGCAAGGTCATCCCGCTGCACCCCTACGCGCTGATGATCATCGCGGTTGCCGTACTCAAGTGCGCCAACCTGGTGCCGGAAAGCATCAACCAGGCTGCCGCTCAATGGTTCCGTTTCGTCGCGGGCAACTGGACCTTCGCGCTGCTGTTCGGCATCGGCGTGGCCTACACCGACCTGGGCCAGGTGATCGACGCCATCACCATCACCTACGTGGTGATCGTCTTCGGTGTCGTCGCCGGTGCCGCCTTCGGTGCAGGGCTGGTGGGCAAGCTGGTCGGCTTCTACCCCATCGAGTCCGCCATCACCGCTGGCCTGTGCATGGCCAACATGGGCGGCACGGGTGACGTCGCGGTCCTCTCGGCGGCCAATCGCATGCAGCTGATGCCCTTCGCGCAGATTTCCTCGCGCCTGGGCGGAGCCTTGATCCTGCTGATCTCGAGTCTGGTCGTGCCGATGTGGTTCGCATGATCCGGCCTCGATGCGCATGATCCGGCTTCGATAGGAGCACCGACGCCAGGTGCCTCGACAGACGCTGCAGGAACGACGACGCCCCCGGCCTGTGCCGGGGGCGTCGTCGTTTCCAGGGTCAGGAGCAAGGTCAGGGCTTCGCCAACGGATCATGACCGCTGGCCGGGCTCAGTCGCCCTCTTCCTCATCGTCTGCCAGCTGACGCCCGAAGGACTGCCATTGCTCCAGCGTCATCACCTCGGTGGATTCGGTGCCGATGTCATGGACGATCAACAGCTTGCCGCGTGACAACTGGCCTTCCAGCTCCGCGACCCAGCCAGCCATGCCTTCGCCGACATCGGTGGTGTCATAGCCCTGACGGGTGACGAAGGTCTCCAGCAGGGCACGACGCGTGTCGGCGGGCAGCATGGTCTGCGGCACCTCGATGAAGCGATCCTTCGGGTCCATCTGATCAAGCGGCATCTGACTCATGGGTAGCTCCTGTTCATCCGTGGAACGTGACGCAGCCATTGGCGCCTGCGGTGCATCATTCAGCGTGTCCGTACTCATGCATCCTCTCCTGCGCGGTCTTGCGCATCGGCTTTCTGCGCGTCCGAATCTGAGCCTGAATCTGAATCTGAGCCTGAAACTGAGTCGGTGCCGGCTTCCCACTCGGCCAGACGCGCCACGAAGGCCGCTTCATCCAGCACCGTGAGCCCCAGCTGCATGGCTTTCTCGAGCTTGCTGCCCGCCGCCTCCCCGGCGACGACACCAGCGGTCTTCTTCGAGACACTGCCCGCCACCTTGGCGCCCAGCGCCTGCAGGCGCGCCTTGCCTTCATCACGCGTCATGCTGTCGAGACTCCCCGTCAGCACCCAGGTCTGGCCTGCCAGCGGCTGGGGTCGCTCGCCGATCTCGACCTCTTCCCAGCGCAGACCGCAGGCGAGAAGCGCCTCCAGCGTCTCGTTGTTGGTCGCTTGCTGGAAGAAGGTATGGATATGCGCCGCGACGATGGGGCCGACATCTTCCACGGCTTCCAGCGCGGCTTGATCCGCTGCACGCAGCGCTTCAAGCGTGCCGAAGTGCGTGGCCAGATTCGCCGCGGTGGCTTCGCCGACTTCCCGGATACCGAGGGCATAGATGAAGCGCGCCAGGGTGGTGTGGCGGCTCTTGTCCAGCGAGGCGACCAGATTGGCGGCGGACTTCTCGCCCATGCGCGGCAGCTCGGCGAGCGTGGCAGCGTCGAGATGGAACAGATCCGCCGGTGTCTTGACCAGCTCACGCTCGATCAGCTGCTCGATCAGCTTCTCGCCGAGGCCATCGACATCCAGCGCCTTGCGGCTGGAGAAGTGCTTGAGAGCTTCCTTGCGCTGCGCGGCGCAGATCAGTCCGCCCGCGCAGCGTGCCACCACCTCGCCTTCGAGACGTTCGATCTCGGAGCCGCACACCGGGCAGCCGTCCGGCAGCACGATGGCTTCACGGCTGGCACCTTCGCTGGCGACCCGCACCACCTGCGGGATGACATCGCCGGCCCGCCGGATGATCACGCTGTCGCCGATCTGCACGCCGAGACGTTCCACCTCATCCATGTTGTGCAGCGTGGCATTGGAGACCACCACCCCGGCGACCTGCACCGGTGCCAGCCGGGCGACCGGTGTCAGCGCGCCAGTCCGTCCGACCTGGAAATCGACGCCTTCCAGAGTGGTTTCCTGCTCCTGCGCGGGATACTTGAAGGCGATGGCCCAACGCGGCGCGCGCGCCACGAAGCCCAGCTCGCGCTGCAGACGCAACGCATCCAGCTTGATGACCGCGCCATCGATGTCGTGATCAAGCCCTTCGCGCTGCTCACCGAGACGGCGGGTGTACTCGATGATGCCTTGGGCGCCGCGCACCACCTCAAGCTGCGGGCTGGTGCGAAAGCCATAGTCATTGAGCAGCGCCATCAGGCTGGAATGATTCTGACCGACCTCCGTGGCCAGCAGCGCCTCATCGAGGCGCGCGACCTGATAGGCACAGAACTCCAGCGGGCGCGAGGCAGCGATGCTGGAATCCAGCTGACGCAGACTGCCGGCGGCGGCATTGCGCGGATTGGCGAACACCTTGCCATCCTCGTCGCGGCCGCGCGCATTCAGCGCCTCGAAGCCGGCGTGACTCATGTAGACCTCGCCGCGCACTTCAAGCAGCGCCGGCAGATCATCCCCCCGCAGCCTGAGCGGGATCGAGCGGATGGTGCGCAGATTGGTGGTGATGCCTTCCCCGGTACGTCCATCGCCGCGCGTCACGCCCTGTACCAGCACGCCATTCTCGTAGATGAGCGACACGGCCAGGCCATCGAGCTTGGGTTCACAGCAGAAGCTCAATGCCTCGCCTGCGTCTTCCACATCGCCCAACTCCAGGGTTTTCGCCGCACGCTGCACGAAGGCACGCAGCTCATCGTCATCGAAGGCATTGTTGAGCGACAGCATCGGTACCGCATGCTGCACTTCCTCGAAACCGCTGGCCGGTGCGGCCCCGACACGCTGGGTGGGGGACTCCGACGTGATCAGCTGGGGGTAGTCGGCTTCCAGTGCCTCGAGACGGCGCAGGCGCGTGTCGTAGTCGGCATCGGTCAGCGTCGGGTCATCCAGCACGTAATAGCGGTGGCTGGCCTCGAGCAGCTCGCGATGCAGCTGCGCGACCTCCTCCATCACCTTGGCAGGCACACCTTCCACCGCGGCCGGAGCAGCGGACTGAGGAACGCTCGAGGCGCTGGAATCATCGGCAGGGGCCGAAAACAGATCATCCTGGGCTGACATGACACTCACTCGAAACGGTGGCCTCATCAGCAGTGCCCAAAGGGCTGCGCTGATCGACCGGAAAGCGGGTGGCGACAGGTCCTCCGGCCTGAATCGCAGGGCCGGGGGATCGCCATGATGCCGTCATTGTACTCAAAGCGCTCGATGGACCCCACTCCCGGCTGAGAGGAAAGGCCGCAGATGACACATGGCATCAGGCGCTTCAGAACGAGGACGGAGAATCGCATGAAACACAAACGCCAACGGCGACCCGAAGGTCGCCGTTGGCGTTTGTGGCATGACGGACCCACTCTGAGAATGGCTCGCGAGTCGATCAGTTGGCCTGGTAGCGATGCAGACGATTGCGACGCTCGAACTCGTGCACCTGCTGGCGCTTGAACTCGATGGTCTGGGCCGTCATCACGCTGTGGTTCTCGTCCTTGAGCTCACCGCCCAGGCGACGCACCAGCAGCATGGCGATCTCGACCATGGTCTCGAAGGCGGCAGAAGTGTCGTCCGCGCCCGGCAGCGGCATCAGGAAGGTGACACCATCCAGCTGGCTGTCCACCATCTCGGCCGGCGTGAAGATCCCCGGCTTGACCACGTTGGCCATCGCGAACTGCAAGGGACTGTCGTCATCATCTTCCTCATGGCGCAGGAACAGCCCCATCTCGGAATGGCGCAGACCACAGGCCAGCGAGATGCCCAGCACGTCTTCACCGCTGAAGCCTTCCTCGCCACGCGCCATCACCGAGATGATGATGACTTCACTGGCATCAGCCAGGGTGTCACGTGCGAGCTGGTCATCGACCTGATTGCGCTCGGCACGCAGCACCAGCGGATGGCGATCATCCTCGGAGACTGTCGTGTCGGCTGCAGGCACGGCGGCCGCTTCCAGCGAAGGCTCCTTGCGCTCGGAAGCCGCGTGCTCGTCATCGGCCTGCTGGCCAGCGGAGAACGCTTCGGCCTTCACATCCTGACCTTCCTCGATCTCGGCCATCGGCTCGAGATCATCGGCCTGGGTGGAGGAGACGCTGATGCTGTCGTCCTCGGCGGTGATCACCGGCTTCTCATGGAAGTCCTCTTCGCGCGCCGTCTCTGACTGCTCGCTGGAGGCGGTGCCGAGCACAGGCTCGCGATGCGCCTCGTCATGCTCGTCGTCGCGCCGCGCGCCCAGACTGGCGGTCACGTCGCGCATCGACTGGCTGGCACGCGCCCCGAAGGCCGCCGCACGCTCGCCGAAGCCCTTGCGCTCCGGCGCTTCACGGCGCTCCATGGGCTGTGCCGGACGACTCGGTTGCGTCACCCGTGAGGCCTTGATGCCATGGGCATTGTCGAGCACGGCATCCTGCTCCGCCTCGGCCTGCGCTTCGGCATCGCCAACCACCCGGTAGCCGCCATTCGGCAGCTCCCAGTTGTCACGTTCTTCCTCTTCTTCCACCGCGGAAACACCCGCCTCTTCGGTGGAATCTTCCGTACCCGCTCGATCCAGTCGGGGTACTCGACGTTGACGTTGGAGCCTGCGCACACCGTCAACGACGATGATTGCGACCAGCACCAACCCCAACAAGATGAGCCACTCTCTCAATTCCATGGGTCATTAGCCTGTTTGCTTGGGCACCATGCACGTGAACAGCATAGCGCGATTGCAGAAAAAGGGGACATTTTTCGAATGTCAATCCTGTGGTGGTGACCTGCGCAATCGCCCTTCAATTATCCCTGACTGACACTATGACGCAAACTCGTAGTGCTTTCGATCTCTATGTGCAACACGATTTTGCCAACTTGGCCGCAAAGACGGCCGCTGGCTACCGCGCACAAGGATGACCTTGGCCTCCTGCACGGCTTTTCACTCACGCTTCAGCCAGTACCGCCGCTTCTTCGATCCCTACAGAGACAAGACGCGAGACGCCCGGTTCCTGCATGGTGACGCCCATCAACCGATCCGCCGCCTCCATGGCGATCTTGTTATGGGTGATATAGATGAACTGTACGCTTTCCGACATCTCTTTCACCAGCCTTGCATAACGCCCGACGTTGGCATCATCCAGCGGCGCATCCACCTCATCGAGCATGCAGAACGGGGCCGGATTGAGCTGGAAGATGGCGAAGACCAGCGCCAGCGCCGTCAGAGCCTTCTCCCCACCTGACAGAAGATGAATGGTCGAGTTTTTCTTGCCGGGCGGGCGTGCCATGATCGCCACGCCCGTCTCGAGCAAATCATCGCCTGTCAGTGTCAACCACGCGGTTCCGCCACCGAAGATCTTCGGGAAAAGCGTCTGGATTCCGGCGTTGACCTTGTCGAAGGTGTCCTTGAAACGCACCCGCGTTTCCTGATCTATCTTGCGTATCGCACGCTCAAGGGTCTCCAGCGCCTCGGCCAGCTCCGCATGCTGGGCTTCCAGGTAGTTGCGACGCTCGGCCTGCTGGTCGTACTCCTCGATGGCGGCCAGGTTGATGGCCCCCAGCCGCTTGATGCGCTCACCGACCTGCTCCAGATTGTGGCTCCAGGCCGATTCGGTGGCGTTCGGGTCCAGCTCGTCCTCCAGCAGCGTGATCGCCGCCTCGTCATAGCCCAGCTCCACCAGCTGCTCATCCTGCGCATCCGCTTTCAAGGTCAGGGCCTGCACCTGCATGCGCCCTTCCTCGAGGCGCTGACGAATGCCCTCGAGATTGCGTTCATGGGTCTGGCGCGACTGCTCGGCCTGACGCATCTGTTCGACCAATTCATGAGTCTTGTCACGACAGGCATTCAGCTTGGTTTCCTGATAGAGGCGTGTCTCGAGCAACATCTCGAGCTGTTCGCGCTCTTCTTCCTGCGGCAGCGAGGCTTCTTCACGGCTGGCCTCGAGCAGCTCGATGCGCTCGGCGAGCTTCTCGCGCTGCTCGACGGCTCGCATGCGCTGGCCCTGCATGCCATCGCGCTCTGTCACCAGGCGCTGACTCTCCATGTCGAGACGGCTGACCTGCTCCCGCGCGGGCGCCAGCTGGGCACGCAGCCCGGCCAGCGCCTCCTGATGCTCGCGCCGTGAGCGCTCCAGCGACTCACGCGACTGGGCATTGTTCTCCACTGCCTCCAGCGCCTGCTGCCAGCGCTCGCGCGCCTCCTCAAGCGTCAGGGCATGATTCTCGCGGGTCTCCGCCAGCTGCTCGAGCTCTTCCTCAAGCTCACGGGCACGGCCATCGACGTGCTCGAGTCGGCTGGCGAGCCCCGCCTCCTTGAGGCTCAGCTCACGCTGACGCTCGCCAAGCTCCCGCTCTTCGACCCGCAGATGCTCGAGCTGTTGCTCGGCGCCGGCAATCTGTTCATCAGCGGCAGCCAGCCGCGCCTCGATATCGTCGAGTCGCGACTCCAGCGCTTCCAGTTCCAGCACGACCTGCTCGAGACGCGCGCGCTGGCCGATCACGCTGTCGGCACGCTCGCCCGCTATCTGACGCCGGCTCCAGCCACGTCCCAACCACAGGCCGTCCGGTGTCAGCACGCTTTCATGGGCGGCCAGCGTATCGCGCCGGCCCCAGGCGGCGGCCTGTGACTCGACGCAGTGAATGCTGGATAGCCAGCCCGTCAGCGCCGGGGCACCGGTGATCCGCGCCGCCAGCGTACCTTCAGGGGCCGTGGCATTCGTCTCCCCGGCAGCATCGACCAGCAACAGCTCGCCACCGGGCAACTCACTCATCAGGGCAGCCGTCACATCCGACTCTGCACGGGACATGCGTGCCTTGAGGAAGGGCCCCAGCACCCAGGCACTGACGGACTCCCAGCCCTCGGCGACCTCGAGCCCCTCGGCCAGCGCCGGGGCCTGCGCGAGACCATGTCGGTCCAGATGCGTCGCCAGGCTGTCATCGTCATCCCGCAGCGCGGCATCGATCAGCGCCTGAAGCGAGGCCTGCTCGCCCTGCAGCACGTTGCGACGCTGGCGCAGTTGGTCACGCTCACCGTCCAGCGCCAGACGATCCGTCTGTGCCTGCTCACGGGATTCACTGGCCTGCTCGCGGCGCGACTCCAGCGATTCGCTGCCGAGCGTCAGCTCGTCGAGCTGCTCGCGCAGTTCCTCGCGTGTCTCGCGCAGTTCGACGACATCCGGCAGCTCCGCCAGCTGCTGACGGCGGCGCTCGCGCTGAGTCTCGGCGTCACGAATGGCATTCTCGATGCGCTGGATCTCGCTCTGGGCACGCTCGGCCCCGCGCTGGGATTCGTTGTCGGCCTGGCTGAAGCGCTCCCACTCGCTCTGGCTGTCCTGGCGGCGCTCCTCGGCCTCTTCCAGCGAAAGCTCGAGGCCTTCCAGCGTCTCACGCGCCAGCTCCAGTTCCGGCGCGATATCTTCCAGACGTGCCTCGATCATCTCGAGACGCTCACCGTCCTCGCCCTCGACGCGCTGGATGTCGCTCAGCTCTCGCCGCGCGATCTCGAGATCCGCCGCCAGCTGCTGCTCACGGGTTCGGGCGTGCTCGAGACTCTGCTCGAGACGGGCGATCTGGGCACCGGTCTCATAGAAGGCGGCCTGATGCGTTTCCAGCTCACCGGCCAGCTCGTCGTGCTGATAGCGCTGCTCTTCCAGCTGGCTCTCGCACTGACGCTGACCGAGAATCTCGCGCTCGACACCGGTTTCCAGCTCCGCGACACGTGACTGCTGCTCACGCTGCTGCGCGCGCAGGCCACGCCGACGCAGCACGGCCAGCTCACCCTTGAGGCGGTATTCGTCCTGCTTGAGGGTCTGGTAGCGCTTGGCGGCTTCGGCCTGACGCTTGAGGCGCTCGAGCTGCTTGTCGAGTTCCTCGCGCAGATCATCCAGGCGCTCCATGTTCTCCTGGGTGCGCTTCATGCGGTTCTCGGTCTCGCGGCGGCGCTCCTTGTACTTGGAGATGCCGGCGGCTTCCTCGAGGGTGCTGCGCAGATCATCCGGGCGCGCCTCGATCAGCTGCGAGATCATGCCCTGACCGATGATGGAGTAGGAACGCGGGCCGAGCCCGGTGCCGAGGAAGACATCGGAGATGTCACGTCGGCGACATTTCTGGCCATTGAGGAAGTAGCCGGACTGGCCGTCACGCGTTACCAGACGCTTGACGGCGATCTCGGCGTACTCGGACCAGGCGCCACCGAGGCTGCCGTCGGCATTGTCGAAGGTCAGCTCGATGGAGGCCTGCCCCACCGGCTTGCGCCCGGTGGAGCCATTGAAGATGACGTCCGTCATCGACTCGCCGCGCAGGTTCTTGGCGCTGGACTCGCCCATGACCCAGCGCACAGCATCGATGACGTTGGATTTCCCGCAGCCGTTGGGGCCGAGAATCGCCGTCATGTTGCTGTCGAAGGGCACGGTGACCGGATCGACGAAGGATTTGAAGCCGACCAGCTTGATCGATTTGAGCCGCATTGCGCCTGGCGCGTCCTTGAGTCTGGAGGAAGAAGAGCTGAAGCAGGAAAACCTGAACCGCCGCGGTCTCTCAGGTCTCCCGGTGGAGAGCCCGCGCCGCGGCAGGGTAAACATGTCCTAACGACGAAGCAGCCGCTCATCGAGGGCATTTCGAAAAACCAGCGCGCAGTCTACCCAAAAGCGGCGATGGCCCCAACCGGCGCAATGATGATCCACGTGATCAGATCGTCGAGTCGGGGCACATCGCGACTCACCGTGCGACGCGGTGATCGATACGCAGCATCAGCGGTGCGTCCGCAGCCTCGTGGCTGACATCAGCATCGGCCTCGGTGCTGCGAGTAACGATGACATTCTCGAGCTTGCCTTCAAGGTCCCCCGACTGCGCCGCCGGCTGACCGGAAGCGGAGATGCGCGCGACGAGAGTGACGCGCTCCGCCATCGAGAGCCGCGCCATCGGGGCCATGGCGTCGTCATCCGAGAGCGTGACCGTCAACGGCAGCGTGTCTGCGGTGGTACGCACCACCGCCAGCGGCGGCAACTTGCCTTCGGCGTCACGCGCCACGATGAACAGGGTCGCCTCGTCAGCACTCACCGGCATCGCCGCCAGCTGCGCCTCGAGTGCGGGGTCCAGCGACACCTTGAGCGTCAGACGTGCAGTGCCTGCCTGACTGTCCTGAGCAGCAGCCGTTGCCGGGCTGTCCAGCGCCACCGAGGCATCGACTTCACCGGCACTCGCCATGCGCTGACGCGCGGCCGCGATGCCTTCACGCAGGGCCTTGGCGGCATCGGGGTTCTCGAAACCGGCAATCGCCTTGCGCCAGTAGTGGATGGCCTCGGGATAGCGGGCTTGCTCGAACGCCTCGATACCCAACAGGCCGAGCACGGTAGGCTGACGCGGGTCGGCTGCCAGCACCTCGTCGACCAGCCCCTGCACCTCATCGGTCAGCGTGCGCTGCGCGGCGAAGAACTTGAGCTGCGCCAGCTGCGCGACCAGCGCGGGCACCCGACCTTCGAGCGCGATCAACGCCTCGAGAGACTGCATCGCCTCATCGAGGCGTCCGGCATCACGATAGAGCGGAAACAGTGCCATCCACACCTTGGCGTTGTCGGGCTGTGCCTCGGCCTCGGCACGCAGACGCGCGATGCGCGCATTGAAGCTGGCGGCATCATGGATCGGCGTGGCGGCAATCGCCTGCGCCAGCGCCAGATCGCCGCTCGCCCCCTCGCGCTGATACCAGTAGAGCGAGCCCGCCACCATCGCTACCAGCAACACGGGCACCAGCACACGACCACTGCCGGCCGCCTTGAGCGGGGAGCGCCTCAAAGCCTCGGCATCCTCCAGCAGACTGCGTTCCAGCTCGACACGCCCTTCCGCCAGCGCCGTGTCATCCAGCTCGCCGCGCGCATGGCCGCGCTCCAGCGAGGCCAGCCGACGTCGATAGACACGCACGTTCTCGGCACCGAGGCTGTCGTTGTCCTCGAAGGCCTGCTGGTCAGCATGCACACGGCGCGCGCGGCGCAGTGGCAGCAATAGCAGCCAACCGGCGGGAAGCAGCAGCACGGCGATCGCCAGCCATAACAGAATCATGAGCGCTCCTTGGCGTCTTGCGGTGCATTGCCGGCATCGCGGTGCCTGTCGAGCAGCGCTGACAGGCGTGCCTGCTCATCATCGTCCAGCGCACGCACCCGTGCCCGTCGCCGGGCCCGCACGATCAAGGCCACGATGAGCAGTCCGAGCGCGATCAGGGCCGCCGGGCCGCCCCACAACAGCCAGGTACGCCCATCGAGGCGCGGATTGTAGAGCACGTACTCGCCGAAACGCGCGACCATGAAATTCTGGATCTCGCTGTCACTGCGACCGTCATTGAGCAGATCCGCCACGTTCTGGCGCATGTCACCGGCGATGGGGGAATCCGAGTCACCGATCGCCTGGTTCTGACACTTGGGGCAGCGCAGCGCGGCCGTCAGGCTGTCGTAGCGCTTCTGCAGCACAGGATTGTCGAACTGATGCACCTCGATGGCGGCCTGCGCCTTGCCAGCCGCCAGCCACGAGAGAAACAGCAGCACGACCAGCGCCTGCACCAGCGGGATGGCGACACTCTTGAGCACGGATTTCATGAGCTGGCCTCCTCGCCGGCGGCACCAGTCGCAGGTTTCGCGATCCGCTCCAGTGTCGGCAGGATGACATCACGGACATCCTCGGGGCGGATGTAGCCGGTGTGGTGATAGCGGATCACGCCCTCGGCATCGACCAGGAAGGTTTCCGGTGCTCCATAGACGCCGAGATCAAACCCCAGGGTGCCGTCCGGGTCGAAGAGATTGACGCTGAACGGGTCACCGAATTCCTCCAGGAACTGCCGGCCCTTGGCACGCGTGTCCTTGTAGTCGACCCCGACCATGTGCACACCACGATTCGCGAGATCCAGCAGCTGCGGCATCTCGTGCTTGCAGGTCGGGCACCACTCGCCCCAGACGTTGACGAGGCTGACCTGGCCCTTGAGCAGCGAGGCATCGAGGCTCGCCTGCGGGTCACCCAGGGTGCTGAGCGAGAATTCAGGGAAGGGGCGCGACAGCAGCGCGGAATCCCGCGCGTAAGGGTCATCATCGAGGCGCTGATAGAGAAAAGCGCCCAGCCCCACCACGACCACCAACGGCAAGAACAGCACCAGACGACGAAGATTCATGGGTGAGCCTCCTGCGTGGTGAGTGAGGGATTGTCGGTCACCGTGCTGGCCTCGACACGCCGACGATAACGGCGATCCAGCACGGCGATCACACCGCCCGCGCCCATCAGCAAGGCGCCAAGCCACAGCCAGCGCACGAAGGGTTTGACCTGGATGCGTACTGCCCAGCTATCGTCATCGAGCTTCTCGCCCATGGCGACGTAGAGGTCACGCGTGAAGCCGGCATCCAGCGCGGTTTCGGTCATCGGCATGCCGCTGGCCAGGAACAGGCGCTTCTCGGGATGCAGCGTCGTCACCGCCTCGCCATCACGACTGACCTCCACCGTGGCGCGGTCGGACAGGTAGTTGGGGCCGCGATACTCGCCAAGTTCGGTCATGCGGAATTGATAGCCGCCCACGCTGACTTCCTTGCCCTGCACCATGCGCACGTTCTCGGCGACCTCGGTATTGGAGACCAGCGTCACGCCGACGATGGTCACCGCCAGGCCCAGATGCGCCAGCTGCATGCCCCAGTAGCTGGGCGTGAGGCGCTTGAGACCTGCCCAGCGCCCTGCCCTGGAGGCACTCTTGTCCCACAGGTCGCGCAGCAGCGGCAGCACCACCCACAGCGCGATGACCAGCCCGAGCGCCACCGAGAGACTCCACTCGATATCCAGCAACAGCGGCAGCAGGCTACCGATGATGAGTGCCGCACCGCCGGAAAGTGCCAGACGGCGTGCAAGCTCGCGCCCCGGCATCTGCTTCCAGCGCGAGGCCGGCCCGAGCCCCATGAAGGCGCACAGCAGCGTGGTCAGCGGCACGAACAGCGCATTGAAGTACGGCGGGCCCACCGAGATCTTGCCCAGCCCCAGCGAATCCAGCACCAGCGGATAGAGGGTGCCCAGCAGCACGGTGACCATCATCACCAGCAGCACGAGGTTGTTGACCAGCAGGAAGGCATCCCGCGACAGCCAGTGGAAGCCGAGCGTCGAGCGCACGCGCGGTGCGCGCAGCGCGAACAGCAACAGTGAACCACCGACGGTGATACCGAGCAGCACGAGGATGAACAGACCGCGGTCCGGGTCACTGGCGAAGGCGTGCACCGAGGTCAGCACGCCGGAGCGCACCAGGAAGGTCCCCAGCAGTGACAGCGAGAAGGCGAAGATCGACAGCAGCACCGTCCAGCTCTTGAAGGCACCGCGCTTCTCGGTGACCGCCAGTGAGTGGATCAGGGCGGTCCCGGCCAGCCACGGCATCAGGGAGGCGTTCTCCACCGGGTCCCAGAACCACCAGCCGCCCCAGCCAAGCTCGTAGTAGGCCCACCAGCTGCCCAGCGCGATGCCAACGGTCAGGAACGCCCAGGCGATGTTGGTCCAGGGGCGCGCCCAGCGTGCCCATGCCGCATCGAGGCGCCCGCCCAGCAGGGCCGCCATCGCGAACGAGAATGCCACCGAGAAACCGACATAGCCCATGTAGAGCATCGGCGGATGGATGATCAGCCCGATGTCCTGCAACAACGGATTGAGATCCGCGCCATCTGCCGGCATGTCCGGCAGCAGACGTGCGAAGGGATTGGAGGTCAGCAGCACGAAGGCCATGAAGCCGGTGGAGATCAATCCCATGATGCCCAGTACCCGCGCCAGCATGTCGCGCGGCAGATCGCGCGCACCCAGCGAGACGGCAAAGCCCCAGCCCGCCAGTATCAGGCTCCACAGCAGCACCGAACCCTCGTGACTGCCCCACACGGCACTGAACTTGAAGTACCACGGCAGCTGGCTGTTGGAGTTGTTGGCGATGTAGGCGACGCTGAAGTCATCCAGCAGGAAGCTCGCGGTCAGGCAGGCATAGGCGATCAGCACGAACAGGAACTGCCCCCAGGCCATCGGCTGGGCGAAGCTCATCCACAGCGGGCGACGCGTGGCGGCTCCCGCCAGCGGCACCACCGCCTGCACGCAGGCCAGACAGGCCCCCAGAATCAGCGCGAAATGGCCGATTTCCGGCAACAGTTGCGTCACCATCACTGCGCCTCCTGAGGTGTTTTCTCTGTCATCCCGGTGTCTATCCTGTCATCCGTCCTGTTGCCAGAGACATCACGTCCGGACGCCTTGAGAGCATCAGACACCTCCGGCGGCATGTACTTCTCGTCATGCTTGGCGAGCACTTCGCTGGCCTCGAGATGCTCACCATCGAAGGTGCCCATCACCACCACGCCCTGCCCTTCACGGAACAGGTCCGGCAGGATGCCCTGATAATGCACCGTCACGTCATGATCGAAATCGGTGACGGTGAAGATGGCATCCAGCGTCTCGTTGTCACGCCTGACACTGCCATCGCGCACCATGCCGCCTGCGCGAATCTGACGCCCCTGGGGCGCCTCGCCACTGGCGATCTGGGTCGGGGTGTAGAAGGCATTGATGTTGGCGCGCAGGGCATAGAGCGTGAGGCCCACCGCGAGGGCGGCCAGCAGCACGATGGCCGTGACGAGATACAGGCGCTGCTTGCGTTTGGGGGTCATGGTCAGGGCTCGATCAGGGCAAGGGACGATCATGCCTCTCGCGACCAGCGGGACGACTGGCACGGGAGGTCGAGAATGGATTCAGGAGCGGGCGGATTCCCGACGCAGGCGACGGCGGATATCAGCCTCCACCGTGCGACGGGACAGCCGCGTGGCGATCACCAGCCCCGCGAGGCACGTCGCCGTCAGGCCCCAGGCGGACCACACATACAGCGCATGGCCACCCATGGCGAAGAACTCGCTGACACTCGAGAAGGCGACATCGGGCAGGCTCATCAGTGATCACCCTCTGTGGAAACGGGGCCTGCAGGCGAATTCTGGCCGGGGCGTGAGTCCGAGTGCGGGCTCAGCAGGTCACGCACCCATTGCTTGCGACTCTCACGCCTCAGCACCTCGACCCGCGTGCGCATCAGCACCAGCGCACCGAACAGGGCGTAGAAGCCGATGACCATCAGCAGCAGCGGAATCCACATGCTGGCCGGCATCGGCGGTGCTTCACTCAGCGTGAAGGTGGCAGGTTGATGCAGTGTGCTCCACCAATCCACCGAATACTTGATGATCGGGATATTGACCATGCCGACCAGCGCCAGAATCGAGGCGGCACGCGAGCCGCTGTCACGACTGGCGAAGGAACCGCGCAGCACGATCACGCCCAGATACAGGAACAGCTGGATCAGCATCGACGTCAGCCGGGCATCCCAGATCCACCAGGTGCCCCAGGTGGGAATGCCCCATACCGAGCCGGAAAACAGCGCCAGCGCCGTCATCAAGGCGCCGACGGGGGCGGCGGCCGTGGCGACCATGTCCGCCAGCTTGATCTTCCAGACAAGGAAGATGAGTGCGCATGCCGCCAGCAGCATGAAGCAGGACTGGGCGAGAATCGCCGCCGGCACATGCACGTAGATGATGCGGAAGCTGTTGCCCTGCTGGTAATCCGCCGGCGCGAAGGCCAGTCCCCAGGCACTGCCGGCCACCAGCGCGAGGATCGCCACGGCCCATAGCCACGGCAGCCAGCGCTGGCTGGCCACGAAGAAGGTCGCCGGTGTGCCCAAGCGATGCAGCCATGGCCACAGCCCGCCCTTGCGCGGGCGAACCTTGCGAGCAGGCGCTTGATGAGAGTCGGAATCGGCGTTCACACGAGCCTCTTGTCAGGGGCGAAAGGATATCTGGCGAAGTGCTGGCGGCACTCAGGCCACCCTCTGCCAGCCGGCAGGGAGCAGGGACTAGCCATTGATGCTCAACCTCAGACCGGCGGCGATGGCAAGCGGCGCCAGCAACAGTGCCAGCGCCAGCATCGCACCCAGCATGGCCAGGTGGGCGGCGCTGGGCATGCCGGTGACGGCGCTCTGCACCGCGCCGGCGCCGAAGATCAGCACGGGAATGTACAGCGGCAGGATGATCAGCGAGAGCAGCACGCCGCCGCGCCGCAGCCCGACCGTCAGCGCCGCGCCGATCGCGCCGATCAGCGACAGGCTCAGACTGCCCAGCGCCAGCGAGGCGATCAGCACCCCGAAGGCGCCGCTCGGCAGCCCCAGCATCACGCCCAGCAGCGGTGCCATCAGCGCCAGCGGCAGACCGGTCAATAGCCAGTGCCCCGCCACCTTGGCCAGCACCAGCAATGGCAACGGCTGGGGTGTCAGCAGCAGTTGCTCAAGGCTACCGTCGTCGAGGTCCTGCCGGAACAGCCCCTCAAGTGACAGCAACGTGGCCAGCAAGGCCGCCACCCACAGCAGCCCCGGCGCCAGTGTCGCCAGCAGCGCCTTGTCCGGCGAGATCCCCAGCGGAAACAGCGTGATCACCAGGGCGAAGAATACCAGCGGGTTGATCAGCTCACTGCGCCGGCGCAACGCCTGACGCAGGTCGCGTCGAAGTGTCGCCTTGAGTGCTCCACCCAACGAGCAGGCAACGGGAGACTCGGACAATGGTGTCAGAGGATCATGTCTCATGCCCAGGCGCCCTCCCTCGACTCCGCGCCAGCGCGTTGCCCAAGGCCTATTCGGCGCAATCGCGAGACATCCGAGAAGCGATGGTGGGTCGTCATCACCACGCTGCCACCCCGCTCGGCGTGCGCCAGCAACAGCGCCTCCAGCGCCTGGACGCCATCGATGTCGATGGCGGTGAAGGGCTCGTCGAGCACCCACAGTCGACGCGGTGTCAGGTGCAATCGCGCCAGGGCGATGCGCCGCTGCTGACCAGCCGACAGCTGCTGGGCCGGGACATCCTCGAAGCCGGCAAGCCCCACGGCGTCCAGCGCTGCCCAGGCGAGCGAGCGTCGCTCCGCGGCGTTTCGAGAAGATGCGGCGTCACCGAGCGCCTGATACCAGGCAAGATTTTCCAATGCCGTCAGCGTGCCCTTGATGCCGGGCTGGTGACCCAGATAGAGCAGTGATCCCAGAAAGTCGTCGCGCACCCGCGAGGCAGGCTGCCCCTGCCAGAGCACTTCGCCTTCGTGATCATGGAACTGCCCGGACAGAATCTTGAGCAGGGTGGTCTTGCCACTGCCATTGGGGCCTTCGATCTGCAGGATCTCGCCCGCCGCGAGGCTGAAGTCGAGCGTCTGGAACAGCCAGCGCTCATCGCGCTCACACCCAAGCGCCCGCACCGCCAGCAAGGGCGGCACGCAACGGGCTTCATCGCTGACTGGCTGGATCGACATCCCGACATCTCGCGGCTGGTCAGTCGCGGAGCGCGACATCAGAGGCTGGTCCCGAGGGATCCAATCGCGTCATTCTACGAGCTGAAGCCGGCACTGGCCACCGGTCGCCCGAATGACGCGACCCGCACGCGTCGAGCCTTGCACGGGAGTCAAGTTCTCGCGCGCTCCATCAGCAAAGCATGGTGCACATTCATACGACACACCCATCGCCTGATTGGCATCGACGACCCACTCACCCCTTGCCACCTCGCGCTGGCTTGCTATGATGCAGACACTGTATACAAAAACAGTGCTCATACAGTATCGTCATCGCATGCCTGGCATTGCCCGGGCAGCAGACCGAACGGGTCGGCTCTCATCGCGTTGTCATCATGTTCGCAGAGCCTATCAGGCCGCAGATGAACTCAGCCTGACGACCTTTCACGCTGCATCGCAGGTCGGCTCCCTCTGCCGACCGCACAGCATCAGGGGATAGCTCATGTCACGTCTTCACGCTCCACACTACCTTCAGCGCCTTCACAATCTGCCGCTCAATGACGAGGCCTGGCAGGAAATCACTGCCAGCGACATGATGGATATCCCGTTGCTCGGCAACATCACCGCCGGCATGCCCATCGAAGCCATCGCCGACTGCGGCACGATCGCCGTGCCGACGCGCATGGTGCGACGCAATACCTACGCCCTGCGCGTTCGCGGCCACTCGATGATCAACTGCAACATCCATGATGGCGACATCATCATCATCGAGCGCAGTGAAAGTGCCGAGAATGGTGAGACCGCCGTGGTGATGATCAACCAGCAGGAAGTGACGCTGAAGAAGCTGTATATCGAGAAGAGCGGTGTACGCCTGCAACCGGCCAACGACAGCATGGCCCCCATCTACCTCAAGAATGCCGATATCGAAGTGCTGGGCATGGTGATGGGTGTCGTTCGCGGCAACACCGTCACTCATTGAGGGCGACGCTTTGCTAAGATGGCACGATGAGCTATCAGATACCTGCACTGGCGCCAGAGGCGCATCACGAGCACAGCATCGAGATCGAGAAGAGCCGCTTCATCGCCTGGCTGGCCCACGCTCCGACACCAGACGCCATGACGCGGCTGCTGGTAAAGGCGCATCTCGCCCATCCCAATGCACGTCATCACTGCACGGCATTCATCGCGGGTGCGCCGAATGAGCAGAATGCCATCGGCTTCTCCGATGACGGAGAGCCGGGTGGTACCGCCGGCAGGCCGATGTATCAGGTACTGGAAGGCAGCGGCGTGGGGCAGATCGCATGCGTGGTGATCCGCTACTTCGGCGGCATCAAGCTGGGCACCGGTGGTCTGGCTCGTGCATACAGCCGTGCCGTGCTCGACGCCCTCGAGCGACTGCCCACCACCACCTTCACGCCGCGTACACCCAGACGCCTCAAGGTCGGATTCGCTCATGAGGCCGACGTGCGTCACTGGCTGAACGGCTACGATGTACCGGTGGATGCCAGCGACTATGCCGCCGATGGCGTGGTGTTGACGGCCGGCTGGCCGCAAGGCGGCGCTCAGCCACCGCTGGAAGAGCTGCATGCGCGCCTCAAGGGCGCACTGGAAGTACTCGAAGACCAAGGCTGAGCGTTTCCAGCCACTGGCTCCTCCCCCAGTGACCTCTGCTTCCCGATAGCACAAACGCCACCGCCGCTCCTCTCAGAGCGGCGGTGGCGTTTTCATTCATCATGCTCAACCAATGTGACTCAGCTACGGCAGATACACCAGGTCAGAGAGCATCTACGTAGTTGGCGATGCCTGTCCTGGCCTCTGACAGAGCTCCCACCTTTTGCTCATCGCCCATGTTGAGGCCTTCAGCGTATACGAAGTGCTGATCCGTGATGCCCATCAGCCCGAGCATCGACTTGAGATGCGGCGTCTGGGAGTCCAGGTCACTGCCCGCATACATCCCGCCACGTGCTGCCAGCACCAGTGCCTGCTTGCCTTCCAGCAGACCCACGGGCCCTTTCTCGGTATAGCGGAAGGTCTCGCCGACACGCAGCACCCGGTCGAACCACGCCTTCATCTGCGTCGGCAGGCCCAGATTGTAGAGCGGTGCCGCGATGACCAGCAGGTCAGCCGCTCTCAGCTCGGCCAGGAAACCATCAGACAGCTCGGCGAGCTTGCGTTGCTCGGCGCTTCGCTCATCCGCCGGCATCATCCATGCCTGCATCTCGGCGGCACCCAGGTGCGGAAGATCGCGCTCGACCAGATCATGATGCGTCAACTGATGCTCGTGACCGGACGCCTGCAAGGCATCCACGAACGCGGAAGCCAGTTCACGAGAGTTGCCTTTTTCTCCGAACAGGGAAGATGAGACCAGCAGAACATTGAGCGGTGTGGCAGACATGGCAGGTTCTCCGCAGACAGAAAGGACGATTTCCCATCACGAGCCAGGCTTGGCACCCGTTGCCCGTGATGGAGAGCTGCCCGCCATGATAGATGAACTCCGTGGCACGAAAAGCGATAAAGATCGCACCAACCATTCGAAAAAATCGACGAAAAAAACGTCATGTCAGGGGAGGTATGCCTCTCCACAGCCACTCAGATCTCGAGATTCTCCTCCTTTTCGCGTCAGAGTCAGCTCGGAGGTCAGCGGATACGGGGTACCTTGCATGGTGTCGAAGCAGGCACCCGGCGTCAGGCTCAGTTTCAGCCACCCCCTGCCGACTGAAGCGCGCGGCAAGCGCGCCGACAGCACCTTGCCATGCTTGCCGTCGTCATTGACCCGATAGGGTAACGTCAACTGACTGAGCGACGATGACTCCTGCTCCTGCTTGCCGCTCTCGTTCCCGGCAACGCCAGAGCTGCTGTCATCGGTGCCTGTAGCGTCCTGCGACACCCGCGCCTTGCCTTGCACGGCACCCAACAGGTCGGGCGATGCCGTCACCGTCATCCGGTTATGCGCTCGATCCAGACTGATACGCCACTCAGGCTCGTGACCCTGTGCCACCAGCAGCGGCTGGTCATCGGGGATCTGGATGGTGCGCTGATCATCCTGAACGCACTCAAGATTGCCGCGCGCATTGTGCAGCGTGGCTTCCCGCCCCTTGAACCAGACTTCCAGTTCACGGGCTCCCCCCTCCGCCTGTTGACGCTGCCGCTCGGAGACCGGGGCGTCATTGGCCCGATAGCGGGCACCGGAAGCACTCACCACATGCCCCAGGGCGTAGGCATGCTGACGCGACCATAGCCGCAGCCAGCCTTCAGCAGTCGCCTCCTGAGGGGTGTCCGTCGCCACAGAGACGGGAGGCCTGCCCCTCGCGTCTTGTCCATCACTGAAGGCCATCAACAGATCCTGCGCCGGCGTACAGCGCCAGACCTGATACTCGCTGGCCCCCCGGGGCGGCAGGAAGGTCGCGGGCAATGTCACCGCCGGCGCCTGACCCAACGACTCGGCACTGGGTGCCCTGGGCTTGACTGGTTTCGTGGCAGGACGCACTTCAGGAATCTTCAGCGGTGCCGGCATCACCTGCGCACTCGGCGCATCACGCGATTCATCCGACAGCATGGAGCAGCCACTCAGCAGCGCCATCATCGACACGCACAGGATATTGGCCGAGGCGCCTGTCGAGATACCTGTCGCAGTGCATGTCGAGATAGTGGCCACCTGACGCCCGCCACGCCAAGGCGAGACATCTGGCGCCGAACAGGCAGCGGCCCTCGTATGATCCGGGCGCGAATGAAACGGAAACATGAAAAGCCCTCCCTGGGCATGCCTGACGACAGAAAGTAACGCACCGCACTCCGCTGGAGGCGGCGACACAGCGTGATTTCAAGGCGTAGAGAGCAACGCCATCCTGGCGCATGAAGAAAGTCTATCAAGCGCAGCCAGCCTTGTGGGCCTCGATTCACGGCAATTCCCATGAGGTGCCGTCATCATGAAGACACTGGCACTGCCTGCATGAGACGCCTCCCTCGGCGATGGCCATGCCGAGATCCATCAGGCTCAGGGGGAATGCCCAACGGAGCTCATTGACGCTTCCTCGCGCAGCAGCGATTGACCTGCGCAGCACTTCGCCCAAGAATTGAATGAAAATGAACTGTTCACTCATCCAAATGAGCAAAACTCATCATGCTCGAACTACGCCATCTCCGCACGCTGCTGGCACTGCGTGATGCCGGCTCGCTGGTCGAGGCTGCCGAGCGCATCCACCTCACCCAGTCCGCCCTCTCACATCAACTGAAGGACCTGGAAGAGCGCCTGGGCACGCCGCTGTTCATTCGCAAGACGCGCCCGGTCGAGTTCACCCGTGCAGGGCAACGCCTGCTGTCACTGGCAGAACAGGTACTGCCGCAATTTCGCATGGCAGAGCGTGACATCGCGCGCATGGCAGGCAGTGAGCAAGGACGGCTGCATATGGCCATCGAATGCCACAGTTGCTTCCAATGGCTGATGCCGACGGTGGATCGCTTCCGGGATCACTGGCCGGAGATCGAGGTCGACATTCCTTCGGGCCATAGCTTCTCTCCCCTCCAGGCGCTGGGTCGCGAGCAGCTGGACCTGGTCATCACGGCCAATCCGGTGGAGATGACCGGTATCCAGTACCTGCCGCTGTTCCGCTACGAAGTCATGCTGGCCGTGGCACGCCAGCATGCACTGGCTCTCAAGGGCCGTGTGGAACCGGAAGACCTGCAGGAAGAAGTGCTGATCATCTACCCTGTCGAGCATGACCGGCTGGACGTGTTCACCCAGTTCCTCGAACCCGCCAGCATCAGCCCTCGCGAGATCCGCCATGCCGAGATGACGGTCATGATGATGCAGCTTGTCGCCAGCGGTCGCGGCGTGACGGCACTGCCCAACTGGGCATTGGCCGAATACCTGACCCGCGATTACGTCCGTGGCCTGCCTCTGGGCGACGGAATCTGGGCGACGCTCTATGCCGCGGTGCGAGAGGATCTGCTGGGCACTCCCTGGATGGATGATTTCCTGCGCACTGCCCGCGAGACCTCCTTTGAGGTGCTCAGCGGCGTGAAGCCAGCCTGAGCCAATGCCCCAGGGCATCTCCGGACAACCACTTGAACGACAAGAGCCCCGTCCCACTGCGCTTCTCGTGCAATGGGACGGGGCTCTTGTTCATGGCATGCCTCTGCGGGGCGTACCAGGTCACCGATACTGCATTTTTTTCACGCACACAAACAGAAGCGCCCCAGCATGAGCTGGGGCGCTTCTAGACATCTATCATCTCACACGGAACGAATTCCGCAGCGAGTGATGATCAGTCGATAGCCTTGACGTTGGCTGCCTGCAGGCCTTTCTGGCCCTGAGTCACGTCGAAGGAGACCTGCTGGCCGTCCTGCAGGGTCTTGAAGCCTTCTGCCTGGACTTCGGAGAAGTGAACGAACAGATCGTCACCGCCGTCAGCCGGAGCAATGAAACCAAAACCTTTCGCGTCGTTGAACCACTTAACTGTACCAGTTGCCATGAGAAATTCCTCTCTGATTAGCATGTTTGAAATAACGGGCATTACCCGAAGAGCGTGGGCAAAGCAAAACCATGCATCAAATCAGCGAGGCGTTTCGGGGCGCTCAAGGCGTTTTACCGAGCAGCACAGGCGACTGAGTGGTGCGTCTTGCTATCCAACAGGGGTTACCTTGCACCTTAAGCCATGATCCCGTCAAGCCTTTTCGGTAATGATGTCATCTATCATGAAGACGCTGCCAGGCAAGCCAGGTGGCATAGCCCCCTGCAGGCAGCTGAAGATTGGGCGCGTCCGTGCCCAGCAGCAGTGACTCTCCGGTGAGCTGGACTCGCCGCGCCAGCGTCACGCCACTCCAGTCCGCGATGCTCGCGACGTCTACCTGATGACGGACCTCCTGACGCCGCTCATCCCAGCACCAGCGCCCACAATAGGCAAAGCCCTGCCGAAAGGCCGCCATCAATTGATCATCAGTGGGCGCCACCCCTAGAGGTTCACGCTCACGAGCCGCCAGCTGAACGCTCATGAAGCCATTGGGGAGATAGTGCAGCTGACCTGCACACCTCCCCAATGGCTCCCATTCACGCCCATCCGGCCAGGCATACCAGAAGCGTTGCAGCTCCCAGGAGCCGATCAATGCGTCATGCAGAGCCCCGACGTCACGGCTCGCATCTTGCAGATTCATCCACTTGCCCTCCTCGCTGATGACATCGCTTCGCACCACTGCGTATCACGATAGAGTAGCATCGCTCAGGTGCGCTGCCCGTCATCCCCCTCCCCGGGGGTCACGGGCGGCAAGGAAGGAGGCGCCTCACGTCCCAGCTTGCTGCTGGACAAGGGCAGCAGCAGGCTGAAACGTGCCCCTTTCAGGGCGATGCCTCGATCGACCACCACGCTTCCGCCATGAGAGTGCATGATCTTCTGCACGATGGAGAGCCCCAGGCCATAGCCACCTGAAGATCGCGTGCGTGAATCATCCAGTCGCGCGAATGGCTTGAAGACCTTCTTGCGGTCCTCCTCGCCCACGCCGGGGCCATCATCCTCGACATCGATGCGCACCACCTGCGGGTCTCTGGAGATGCGCACCAGCACACGTGAATCTGCATGCCGACAGGCATTCGAGACCAGATTCTGCAGCGCACGCTGCAGATAGCGTGCCTCCGCCTCCACATCAAAGGCACCGCCTTCAATGCTCAGCAGCAGCTCAGGATGCAGTGGCGCCAGGGTTTCACAGACCTGCTCCGCCACTTCCCGACAGTCCACCGCCCCCAGATCCAGCTGAACCCCGGCGGCGTCATTGAGGCGTGCATAGGTCAGGATCTCGTCGATCAGCTTGTCGAGCTCCTCGATGTCACCATCGGCGCCCTTGATCTGCCGGAGCACGAAATCATCATCCACCATGTCCTCGATCATCTGCAGCGCGAAGCGGATACGTGCCACCGGGGTACGCAGCTCGTGGGAGACGGCGCGAATCATGTCCTGCTGGGCTCCCAGCAATCCCTGCACGCGTTCGGCCATGCCATTGAAGGCCATGCCGAGACGGCCAAGAAAGTCATTGGTCTCGATCCTGACCCGCGTATCGAGGTAGCCGCCGGCAATCCGGGTCGCCGCCTTCTCCAGTCGAGTCAACCGTGCCTCCAGCGAACGCACGACCAGATAGATGACACCCCCCAACAGGCTGATGACGGCCAGAATCATGGCAACGATCAATGCCGCCGGGGTCGTCTCGAAGACCTGCAGCGGCCCGACCTTGATCAGGTTGTGACCCTCCAGGCGGGTATAGAGCGCCAGCGCCTGTCCATGGCTTGCCATGTTGAGCACCACTCGCTGGTCGTTGATCCGCCCGACCTGTTGCGCATCCAGCCCGTTGGGCATGTCAGGCAATTGAGCGAAGGCCAGCCCGGAGGCATCCTGCAGCTCCGACAACAGAGCGACACGCTGCTCCGGTGCCATGGGCAACAAGGTTTCCCGCAGCAACGACATCAATCCCCGCAACTGTCGCTCAGCCAGATGCAGCAGCCTGAGCTCCAGCACCTGCTCCTCACCCGGCACCTGCATCAGTAGCTGCCAGCCGGCATCCTGATGCTCATGCACCAGAGGCCGGCCGGCAGCCAGACGGCGCTTCTCCCACCAGTTGAGGTCGAATACCTCGACAGGCGCCAGCATCAGCCGCGCATCCAGCAGGCGCGAGGAGCGCTCCAGCAGGCTCGACCTTTCGGCAGGAGGCGCCTCGGCCACCTGCCGGGTCAGCAGCAGCATCGGCGCCGCCCCCAGGCGGGTCTGGTAGGCCTCGAGTCGGACAGCGTTGGTCAGCTGATAACCGCCCAACGCCACGCCCAGCGTCAGGAGCAACGCCAGCAGCAGCACCACGTAGACGCGCAGGAAGATACTGTCAGACAGCGCACGCCGCATGAATCAGAGGTCCTTGACGAACAGGTAACCCTTGCTGCGTACCGTCTTTATCCGCTCAGGGTGATTGGGGTCATCACCGATCTTGGGCCGGATGCGCGAGACGCGCACGTCAATGGAGCGATCCTGGCCGTCATACTTGATGCCACGCAGCGCCGAGAAGATCTCTTCACGAGTCAGCACGCGCCCGGCATTGGAAGACAGCAGCCACAGCAGATCGAACTCGGCACTGGTCAGCTCGATACGCTCACGCGCCAGCCAGGCTTCACGGGTAGCGTTGTCGATCTCCAGGTCATTGAAGACGAGACGCGTCTCGCCTGCCGCCTCTTCCGGGCCGTCGGCCCGCCTGAGCAAGGCACGCATGCGCGCCAGCAACACGCGAGGCTGCACCGGCTTGGGCACGTAGTCATCGGCGCCCATCTCGAGGCCCAGCACCTGATCCATGTCATCAGTACGTGCCGTCAGCATCAGAATGGGGCCGGAGAACTGGGGCCGCACGCGACGACAGATGGACAGGCCATCCTCGCCCGGCAGCATCAGATCGAGGATCACGATGTCGGGGCGCAGGCTGATGATCAGGTCCACTGCCCGGCCGCCATCGTGTTCGACGCTGACGCGGAAGTTGTTGGCTTCGAGATACTCACGCGTCAATGTCGCCAGACGCTCGTCATCCTCGACAATCAGTACATGTTCTTGCGCATTGGTATCCAAGGGCATTCCATCCGCATCGTTGGGTCGGCGTGGCCAGCGGCTCACAGGGAGTTACCGTCCTGTGCCACGTCGTAACCTTTTCAGGGTGATTTGTCACGAATGATACGCCAATTTGGGGATTTACGCGCCAGCTGTCCCGCACACATGCGCACTGACGAGGGGCAAAGAAATTAACACGCAATGTCTTGACATCCCCGGGCGGCAGGCACGGATTTTCAACCACACCTTACCCACAAGTTATCCACTTGCACGACCCCAAAAACAACACTATCTTGTGTCCAAATTCAGCTCACACCCCATATGTAGGGTTTTGGCGACGTCCGCACCCATAAGCCGGAAAGGCAATTTTCAAGCCTCAAGTCAAGCCCGAAAGAGATGATTCAGCAGATGGCGCGGCAACGCATGATCTGCCGCGACCAAGCTGTCATCGGTACCGAATTTCCTGTCTGACCGCCTTTCAGTGGCCTGACGGGTCATGCCAGCCGAGACAGCGATCAGACGATATGTCAGCCAGCCGTACGTGATGGCACGCCCCACCGGGTGCCTCGCCGGCAGTGACACACGCTTTGCCCACGGGCCCTCGCCGGGCAACGATTCACCTTCAGACGATTCAGGAAGGCGTCATGGATTCCACTTTCAGCACCGATCAGGCGGCAGTCGACGTGACCGCACCCCAGCGCCTGCGCGTCATCAAGCGCACTGGCGATGTTGCGCCCTTCGATGCCAGCAAGATCTCCGTCGCACTCTCCAAGGCGTTCATCGCCGTGGAAGGCGATCAGGTCGAGTCCAGCTCGCGCATCCGCGATCTGGTCCAGCAGCTGACCAGCCAGATCACCGATGCCTTCCAGCGTCGCATGCCTGATGGTGGCACTCTGCACATCGAAGACATCCAGGACCAGGTCGAACTGGCCCTGATGCGCTCCGGCGAGCACAAGGTGGCCCGCGCCTACGTTCTCTACCGTGACGAGCACGCCCGTGCCCGCAGCGCGCAGAACGACGGCATCGCCAAGCCGCACCCGACCATCAATGTCACGCACCTCGACGGCAGCGTGCGTCCGCTGGATCTGGGCCGTATCGAGACACTCGTCTTCGATGCCTGCGCCGAGCTCTCCAACGTCGACGCCCAGAAGATCGTCGATGACTCGCTGAAGAACCTGTACGACGGCGTGCCGGTCGATGGCGTGTCCACCGCGCTGATGATGACCGCGCGCACGCTGGTCGAGAAGGACCCGAACTACACCTACGTCACCGCCCGCCTGCTGCAGGACAACCTGCGCCGCGAAGCCCTGAGCTTCCTCAAGGTCGCTGACGAGGCCACCTTCGGCGAGATGAAGGACCACTACCCGGTCGCCTTCAAGGCCTACATCGAGAGCGGCATCGCCTTCGAGCAGCTGGATGAGCAACTGGCCACCTTCGATCTGGATCGTCTCGGCGCCGCCATCGATCACACACGTGACAACCAGTTCACCTATCTCGGCCTGCAGACTCTGTACGACCGCTACTTCCTGCACCAGAACGACGTGCGCTATGAGCTGCCGCAGGTCATGTTCATGCGTGTCGCCATGGGTCTGTCCCTGAACGAGGAAGACCGCGAAGGTCGCGCCATCGAGTTCTACGAGCTGCTGTCCAGCTTCGACTACATGGCCTCCACGCCGACCCTGTTCAACGCCGGTACCCGTCGCAGCCAGCTGTCCAGCTGCTACCTGACCACCGTGCCGGATGCCCTCGATGGCATCTACGGTGCCATCCGCGACAACGCCATGCTCTCCAAGTGGGCCGGCGGTCTCGGCAATGACTGGACGCCGGTGCGCGCACTGGGGTCCTACATCAAGGGCACCAACGGCAAGTCCCAGGGCGTCGTGCCCTTCCTGAAGGTCGTCAACGACACCGCCGTTGCCGTCAACCAGGGTGGCAAGCGCAAGGGCGCCGTCTGTGCCTACCTGGAAACCTGGCACATGGACGTCGAGGAATTCCTCGACCTGCGCAAGAACACCGGTGATGACCGTCGTCGTACCCACGACATGAACACCGCCAACTGGGTGCCGGACCTGTTCATGAAGCGTGTCTTCGATGACACCGAGTGGACCCTGTTCTCGCCGTCCGACTGCCCGGACCTCCACGACCTGTACGGCGCGGCCTTCCAGGCGCGTTACGAGCAGTACGAGGAGATGACCCGTCAGGGCCAGCTGAAGCTGTTCAAGCGCGTCAAGGCGCGTGATCTGTGGCGCAAGATGCTCTCCATGCTGTTCGAGACCGGCCACCCGTGGATCACCTTCAAGGACCCGTGCAACCTGCGCAGCCCGCAGCAGCACGCCGGTGTCGTGCACTCGTCCAATCTGTGCACCGAGATCACCCTCAACACCTCCGAGGATGAGATCGCGGTCTGCAACCTGGGCTCGATCAACCTGGCGCAGCACGTCATCGACGGCAAGCTGGATGGCGACAAGCTCAAGAAGTCGGTACGTACCGCCGTGCGCATGCTCGACAACGTCATCGACATCAACTACTACGCCGTTCCGCAGGCGCGTCGCTCCAACATGCGTCACCGTCCGGTTGGCCTCGGCATCATGGGCTTCCAGGACGCGCTCTATGCGCAGTCCATCGCCTATGCCTCCGAAGAAGCCGTGACCTTCGCCGACGAATCCATGGAACTCGTCAGCTATCACGCCATCGAAGCTTCCAGTGATCTGGCGGCCGAGCGTGGCCGTTACGAGAGCTTCGACGGCTCTCTGTGGAGTCAGGGCATCCTGCCGATCGATTCCATCGAGAAGCTCAAGACCGAGCGTGGCGCCGACTACATCGAGATGGACGAAAGCCAGACTCAGGACTGGGACTACATCCGCGAGAAGGTCCGCACCCAGGGCATGCGCAACTCCAACGTGATGGCGATCGCACCGACCGCGACGATCTCCAACATCTGTGGCGTCTCGCAGTCCATCGAGCCGACTTACCAGAACCTGTTCGTCAAATCGAACCTGTCTGGCGAGTTCACCGTGGTCAACGCCTACATGGTCAACGACCTCAAGGCGCGCGGCCTGTGGGATGAGGTCATGATCAACGACCTCAAGTACTACGACGGCAGCGTCCAGCCGATCGAGCGCATTCCGGAAGACCTCAAGGCGCTGTACGCCAACGCCTTCGAGGTCGAGCCGAAGTGGATCGTCGAAGCCGCCTCGCGTCGCCAGAAGTGGATCGACCAGGCGCAGTCCCTGAACCTGTACATCCAGGGCGTGTCCGGCAAGAAACTGGACGTGACCTACCGCATGGCATGGTTCCGTGGCCTCAAGACCACCTATTACCTCCGTGCTCTGGGTGCGACCGCCGTGGAGAAGTCCACCGTCGATCGCAGCAAGCACAACGCCGTCGGCAACGCACCGACCCCGGCTCCTGCTCCCGCGCCGACCCCGGCACCGGAAGCCAAGCCGGAACCGCGTGGCATCGAAGACTTCCTGCAAGGCAAGAGCGGTCAGCGTGCCCCCTCCGCCAGCAACATCGATGAGCTGGGCTGTGAGGCCTGTCAGTAAGCGATTGCGCAAGACTCGAGTCAGGCCCTGCCTGACTCCCCGCCTGCGATGACATCCCCGGCAGGCGGGCTGCGGCACTTTCTCAAGACCGAGCCTGGCTCGGTCTTGTGCCGACACAACAATCACTGCCTCCTGACATTGTCTCGAAACACGGCCCGGGCCTGACCTTCCCTCTCGGCAGATCACGCCTCTCGATGGCGCCAGCGTCGCAGGACGCACCGCCAACGCCTTCTTGTCACGCTGATTGCCCGCGTGACCACTACGAACACGAGGAACGCAACATGTTGAACTGGGACGATTTCCACGAAGACGAAGCCCCCGCTGCCGAGAAGCCGGCCGCTGCCAAACCGGCGCCGCAGGCCGAAGCCCCGGCGGCTGCCCCTGCGGCTGAAGTTGCCGTCGCGAGCGAGAACAGCGAAGGCTACGCGGTCAGCGAAGCGGAACGCATCGCCCGCGCCCAGCAGGCGCTGGACGATCTTGACGTGGCCAAGGGTCTGGAAGAACTGGAAATGGGTGCCCAGCGCATTCAGGTCGACGAGAAGCGCATGATCAATGCCCGCGCCGACGTCAACCAGCTGGTGCCCTTCAAGTACGACTGGGCATGGCAGAAGTACCTCGACGGCTCCGCGAACCACTGGATGCCGCAGGAAGTGAACATGAACGCGGACATCGCGCTCTGGAAGAGCCAGGACGGCCTGACCGAAGACGAGCGTCTGATCGTGATGCGCTCGCTGGGTTACTTCTCCACTGCCGACTCGCTGGTCGCCAACAACCTGGTGCTGGCCGTCTACAAGAACATCACCAACCCGGAGTGCCGCCAGTACCTGCTGCGTCAGGCCTTCGAAGAGGCGATCCACACCCACGCCTACCAGTACTGCATCGAGTCCCTGGGCATGGACGAAGGCGAAGTCTTCAACATGTACCGTGAAGTGGACTCCGTGGCGCGCAAGTCCGCCTGGAGCCTCAAGCACACCCAGGCGCTGGCGCGTGCCGACTTCCACACCGGCACACCGGAAGCGGACCAGGAGTTCCTGCGCAACCTGATCGGCTTCTACGCCGTCACAGAAGGCATCTTCTTCTACTGCGGCTTCTCCCAGATCCTGTCCATGGGTCGTCGCAACAAGATGACCGGCGTCGCCGAGCAGTTCCAGTACATCCTGCGTGACGAGTCCATGCACCTGAACTTCGGCATCGACGTGATCAACCAGATCAAGGTCGAGAACCCGCACCTGTGGACCGCCGAATTCCAGGACGAAGTCACCCAGATGATTCTGGAAGGCACCCAGCTCGAGATCGAATACGCGCGTGACACCATGCCGCGCGGCGTTCTGGGCATGAACGCGGCCATCATGGAGGAATACCTCCACTTCATCTGCAACCGTCGCCTCGCGCAGCTGGGCCTCAAGGAGCAGTTCCCGGGCGCCAAGAACCCGTTCCCGTGGATGTCCGAGATCATCGACCTGCGCAAGGAGAAGAACTTCTTCGAGACGCGCGTCACCGAATATCAGGTCGGCGGTGCCCTGAGCTGGGATTGATCGCTGATCACTCCCTCTACTGGAGACAGGCACGCGACTGACGCCTGTCTCCGCTGAGCACCCCAACGGGCCATGTCATTGATATGGCCCGTTTTTGCGTCCAGCGCCCGCACAGGGTAGGCTTCGCGCCGTCCCGACTCTCCCCGGCTTCACGTGAAAGGAACGAACATGCAACTCGGTATCATCGGACTCGGCCGCATGGGCGGCAACATCGCCCGCCGCCTGATGCGCAATGGCCACGAAGTGGTCGCCCATGACCGTGACGAGGCGATTGCCCAGTCACTGGTCGCTGACGGCGCCACCCACGTCGACAATCTCGCGGCGCTGGTCCAGCAGCTGAAGGCACCGCGTGCCGTGTGGGTCATGTTGCCGGCGGGCGAGATCACCGAGCAGACCATCAGCGCACTGGCCGAGCTGATGGAAGCCGGCGACACCATCATCGATGGCGGCAACACCTTCTACAAGGACGACATCCGTCGTGCTGCCACGCTGAAGGACAAGGGTCTGAACTACGTGGACGTGGGCACCTCCGGTGGCGTGTGGGGCCTGGAGCGCGGCTACTGCATGATGATCGGCGCCGAGAAGGCCGTGTTCGATCATCTCGAGCCGCTGTTCGACACCCTCGCCCCCGGCTATGGCAACCTCGAGCGCACCAAGGGTCGCAATGCCCCGGATGAGCGCGCGGAACGTGGCTATATCCACGCAGGCCCGGTCGGTGCCGGCCACTACGTGAAGATGGTGCACAACGGTATCGAGTACGGTCTGATGCAGGCCTACGCCGAAGGCTTCGAGCTGATGCAGAGCAAGGGCTCCGAGGACCTTCCGGAAGACCAGCGCTTCGACCTCAACCTGGCCGACATCGCGGAAGTCTGGCGTCGTGGCAGCGTCGTCTCCTCCTGGCTGCTCGACCTGACCGCTCAGGCGCTCGCCGGCGATGCGCGCCTGGATCACTACAGCGGTGCCGTCTCCGACAGTGGCGAAGGCCGCTGGACCGTAGATGCCGCCGTCGAGCAGGGCGTTGCCGTGCCGGTGCTGGCAAACGCGCTGTTCTCGCGCTTCAGCTCGCGCAAGGAAAACACCTACGCCAACCGTCTGCTGTCCGCGATGCGCTTCGGCTTCGGTGGCCATGTCGAGCCGCCCAAGCAGGACTGATCTTCCGCTGACGCGTCAGACGTGAAACGCCCCGCTCATGGTCTCCCATGAGCGGGGCGTTTCGTTGCGAGGCCATCGTTGGCAAGACAGCATGAGCATCAGAACCTGTCGGTCTGACTATCTGGCCGGCCTCTCCTGCCCGGCTGTCTCGTCAGCCGCCACGCCCCGCAACCGGCGTGAGTGTCATCTGCTGCCCCCGCATGTTGATATCGAACTCCCCCAGAAAGCTCATTCCCAGCAGCACCACCTCATCATGCATGCCCGGCACGATGGCCCCGCGCACCTCGCGCTGATTGAGCCCCGCCAGACTGACGACACCCAGCGTGGTCAGTGCGCCATGGCTCACCCCATTGGCGGTGGTGAAGCGGGCATCGCGCCCGCGCGGCAACGCCAGACGCTCGGCCAGTGATTCGGACACCGAGACATAGGTGGCGCCGGTATCCAGCAGGAAGGTCACCGGCTCACCATTGATCTCGCCAGGGGCCACGAAGTGCCCTGAGCGGTTGCGCGTCAGGGTCAGCGGCTCCCCCTGGGACAATGCCTGACCGGCCAGCGAGGCATTCGGGCGGGTACGCTCCTCGAGCTGCCCCTGGAACCACCACACCAGCATGCCAAGTATCAGCCCCCAGCACAGCACCAGCATGCCGATACCGTAACGCCGGGTTGTCCCCTGGCCTTCAGAATCCTTCATTCACCCTCACCTCTGACAGCCGGTTGCCAACATGCGTCCCCCTCCATGCCACCGGCCCTCTTAATGCTACCGGCCTTATTCATGCTACCGGCCCTCTCAACAACAGACGCAGCGCCACCAGACACAGCGCGACCCCCAGCGCCAATGGGACGCCGATCAACCAGCCGCGCGTGCCAGGCAGACTGGCCTCATGAGGCGCACTGCGTCGATAGTTCACGGCCACGGTCTCGCCGACCGCAGGTGTCGGCGTCTGTACCGCCAGCGGTGATACATATTCATGCCAACCGCCACGCCTGTCCTGGTAACGCACGATGGGCGCGTACTGGATCGACTCGACATTGAAGCGCCCCCCCGGCGGCAAGCCTGCCATCGCCAGGGCCTCGTCCTCACTCAACTCACCGCCCTTGGGCAGATGGATGCGGCCGCGCCCTTCCACGTTCAGGGCGCGATCATGACTGATCACCTCACCCATCACCTGGACGCTTTCCCGTGCGAGTGATTGTGCGTACTGCCAGCGAAGCGCACCCAGCAACAGCAGCGCCACGCCGATGATCAACAGCCCCCAGGGTAATACCATGCGCTGCCTCCTGCGTAGGTTGGCCATCATGTCTGGCGGGAACTCGCCGAGCGGGCTGCCTGAAGCGTCTCGTCCGACACGACATGCGCCACGCCCTGCTCCCGACCACCAGCCGCTTCCAGCATGTCACTCAAGGTCTCGAACTTGCGCCAGCGTGCGTGCGCCAGAGGTGTCACTCCCTCGGCATCCGCGAGATTGACGTCAGCGCCGTGATCCAGCAGCTGCTTGACCACCTGTTGATAGGCATCCCCGCCGTCCCCCAGCAATACGGCTTCGATCAGCGCCGTCCAGCCAAGGCGATTCTGATGATCAGGCGGCACGTCCGTCTGCTCCAGCAACACGCGACAGATATCCGCATGGCCGCGCTCGCTGGCGGACATCAGGGCCGTGGAGGAGAAACGATTGAGCACCGTGGCCGAGGCACCGTGCTCAAGCAGGCAGGTCAGGCAATTGCCATATCCCAGCGCCGCGGCAGCCAGCAATGGCGTGTCATGCAGGGCATCGGTCTGCTCGCTGTCAGCTCCCGCGGCCAACAGCGCCGCCACCGCTTCAGGCTGATTGGCCTGCACGGCCACCATCAACGGCGAGCGTCCGCGATAATCGACATCATTGAGGCGCTCATGCGCCCCGGGCTCGGCAAGCGCTTCCCTGAGCCCTTCCAGATCCCCACGCTGAGCGCACATCGTCATGTCCTTCATGCCCACCTCCTGACGCCTGAGAATTCACACGACTCCTGTCTGACAGCCTATGCGATCCTGAAGACGACCGTTAGCCTCCCTGCGTTCAATCTCCGCCTTGCACACCCGTCAACCCTCTCCCGGAGTCACTGACAGGCGCGCATCCCGCTGCCGGAACAGGGAGATAGCAGGCATAAAAAAAGCGCCCCCGAAGGAGCGCCAGTTCGTCATCACCGCAGGGCGCGGCAGACGAGACTCAGAAACGAAGCCCGTCCGGCTGCCAGCCGAACCCCCTCAGAATACGGTGCGGCTGGTATGACGCCCAATCATCTCTCGGGATCGATGTGATAGCCAAGACCTATGAGTTGATATCTTTCAATAGGCTAATATCAAAGGGCTGCAGGACACCCCTCTTCCCATCAGGCCGTGGGCTTGGTCCCCACCAGCGGTGAGCTGGGCAGCCAGACATGCGCCGCCAGGCCGCCCAGAGCGGAGCGCTCCAGCCTCAGCTCGCCGCCATACAGCGCCATCAGGTCGTCCACGATCGCAAGCCCGAGTCCTGAACCGGAGCGCCCCTCATCGAGACGTGCACCACGCCCCAGCGCGGCGGCGCTCTGCTCGTCGCTCATGCCCGGGCCATCATCCTCGATGACCAGCAGCACACCGCCATCGCGGGACTCGCTGCTCACACGTACCTGCTGCTGCGCCCATTGCAGCGCGTTCTCGAGCAGATTGCCGACCATCTCCTGCAGGTCCTGCGGGTCGACGCGCACACCGGCATCATCCTCCAGCGCGAGGCTGAGAGTGATGCCACGCCGGCTCGCCAGGCGCCCAAGACCATCGAACACCGGCCCGGCGGCCTCGCGCAGACTGACTCGCCCACTGAGATGCGCACCGCCCGCGGCACTCGCCCGCGCCAGATGGTGACGCACGGCCTCATCGATACGTCGCAATTCGGCATCGATGCGGGCGCGGTCCTCGCCATCAAAGCGCTCGGACTGGGCCTTGAGCACACTGACTGGCGTCTTGAGCGCATGCGCCAGATTGCCCGCCGCGGCACGCCCACGCTCGATCAGGCGTTGATCTCGCTCCAGCACTGCATTGATCGCGCGCGTCAGCTCTGTCAGTTCAGGCGGCAGGCGTGTTTCCTCCAGCCTGTCTGCCTCACCCTCCGCGACCCGCTTGAGGCGTGCCCGCAACCGCCGCAGCGGTGCCAACCCCCAGCTGATCTGCGCGGCGGAACCACACACCAGCAACGACGCCAGCGCGACAAGCGCTCCCGCCAGCAACCACTCGAAACGCGCGACCTCGGCGTCCACCTCGCTGCGACTCGCCGCCACCATCACATGCAGTGGCTGGCTGCGGCCCGGCAGGCGAATATCACGCTCGATGGCGCGCAACGACTGATGACGCGGCCCGTCGAGATCCCGGCTCAGGAACCCGTCGGCACTGATCTCATCGCGAATCGGCAGGCGTTGATCCCACAGCGAGCGCGAGGTCAGCACATTGCCGTGGCGATCGGAAATCTGCCAATACCACCCGGAGTAGGCCTGATCGAAACGCGGATCACCCAACGAGCGCGTAAGCCCCGGACGGCCCTTCTCGCGATCGAACTGGATCGCGGCGATCAACACCTTCGACAGCGACAGCAGCCGCTGGTCAAAGGCCGTCGTCACCGCATCCCGAAAGCTCCACGCCAGCCCCAGACCGGTCAACGGCATGACGATCAAGGCGATGACCAGCGAGCCACCCAGCAGTCGCCGGCCGACGGACAATGGCTTCATGCGTCGCGGCCGTCCGCTCCCGCTGCGCCGGCCCCGTCTGCGCCACCCGATTCGGCATCCGGGTCGCGCAGGCGATAACCGCGGCCGCGCAGCGTCTCGATACGCTCAGCCCCCAGCTTGCGACGCAGGCGGCTGATCTGGACATCGATGACATTCGAGTCGGGTTCGTGGTCGCGGTCATAGACATGCTCGACCAGCTCCGAACGGCTCACCACGCCGGGCACGGCATGCATCAGGTGCATCAGCAACCGCGTCTCCTGTGCCGTCAGTGACACGGGGCGCCCCGCCAGGCTGACGGTGCCGCCATGCGTATCACAGGCCAGATCCCCCAGCTTGAGCACCGGATGGGCATGCCCGCGCGAGCGACGCACCAGCGCGCGCAGGCGGAAGATGACCTCGGCCGTCTCGAAGGGCTTGGTCACGTAATCATCCGCACCGGCAGAGAAGCCGGCCGCCTTGTCCGACCAGCGCTCGCGCGCCGTCAGCACCAGCACCGGGACTTCGATGCCGGCCTCACGCCACTGGGCCAGCCAGCGGGTGCCATCACCATCCGGCAGGCCAAGGTCCAGCACCACCGCATCATAGCGCTCGGTCTGCACCAGGAAATCGGCATCGGCACCATTGACGGCATGCTCGACCAGCACATCTGCCTCACTGAGGCGTGCCATCAGCGCTTCGGCCAACGGCATGTCATCTTCCACCAACAATATCTTCATGAATTCTGGGCACTCCTGGGCAGTCGCTATCCGGTGACGGATACCGCGTCACGGCATCACACGAGGACACTGCTGCAAGCATAACGGTCCTCAGGGGTCTTCGGCACCCTCAAGACCGCCCGTTGGCTGACGCTCGCTCAGGGATGGCGACGGGCCTGCCGGGCTCTCGAGAGCATGACGGCGCATCGCGTCCAGATTGACGCCACGCACCTCACGCAGCTCTCCATCCGCGGCCCGTACGGTGAACTTGGCCATCTGGCCCTGCGGCCCGAGCATCTCGACCTCGTAGATCAGCTCGCCATGGATGTCTTCAAGCTCCACCTCGACCACCTGCCCCAGCCAGTCACGCTCGAGACTGTCCAGCAGTTCAGACAGTGAAATGACACGGCCGGCAGCCACCTCATCGTGCAGGCTACGCCAGCGCTCACTGTCACACAGCGCATGCGGCGGCATGGCCAGGACACCGATCAGCAAGCCGCCCAGCCCCAGGCACAACCATCCATAGCGTTGCCGCCATTGGCTGACGCGGGATGCGCTGGCGCCTGTCTGGGCCTTGCGGGGAGTCGGCATGACGGAAAACCTCTTGAATTGCGGCGGGTCTGGTGCGCCGCGACGGGCGCTGATGCTCGACAAGCATCCTGGCAATGGAATGTGCAAGCAAACCTGCGTTGGAACAGCGCGGACGCCAGCGGATGCGCACGGATGACCGCATGCCGCAAAGACTGACAGGCAGCAATGAACCTCAGATGAATCCCCCTCTCAGTGTCATGCAAGGTCGCATGTCTCACAGTGAGGCCATGTTCCACTGCCTTGAGGAGGCGTCCATGCCGTCATCTCCTGCCTCTACCAGTGTGAAGGAGGCTCGCTCTCGGGCCATCAGCATCCGGCTGGCGGGGCGCTCCATCGTGAACCTTCGCCAGCGACTGGGAGCGGGCGCTCTCGGCCTGATGCTGGGCTCGGTGCCCGCCTATGCCAATGGCATCGAGGATCTCCCTCCCCAGCATCGACTGAGTGCTTCCACGCTGGGCACGGGGTTGGGTGACACTCGTCGCGAGGTGGCCGCGCTCGCCACGGCGAGCGGGCACAGTCCTGACAGCTCTGGCAGTCCTGACAGCTCTGGCAGTCCTGGCAGCCCTGACAGGCGTGCTGCGGGGATGGGCAATGACAATGGCGATGCCACGTCAGGGCAAGCGGCACCGGACTCGCAGCGCGATCACGAAAGCTCTCACGAAAGCTCTCGCCTCCTGTCCACGGGGCTGGCTCCGGAACTGCTGACCCAGCTGATGATGCGAGCCAGCCACAGTGGGATGCGTCAATTCAGTGGCATGGACATCGTGGCGAATCAGGTCCGTTTCACCGGCTGGGGGCGAGACGGCTGGGAGATGGAACTGTCCATCAATCGCGCGGATGGCGAGCTGATCGATGAGGCGCTACGCCGCCAGACCCGCCAGACGGAGGAAGGGGCAATGGGGAGAAACAGCCTGCGTCAGACCTTGAATTTTGCCGCCAGCGACGGCATTGAAAGGATACGCAGTGTCGACGTGGAGGCGCATGCCATCCGAATCGTCGGACTGGACGGGCAAGGCCGACAGCAGACCCTGTCCTTGAGCCTGCCCACCCTCGCCAGCACGATGCCGGGCGGATGACGCTCGGACCTGACGGCCTCCACCGCGCCCCTGCGGACACGACAATCGCCTTGACGACAACGCTGCCAACCTCGATGCTGAGATCATGAGGCAGCCAAAGGCATGACGAATCTCGCAGGGGCCTGCAGTACCGCCCTGGCTCAGGTGCTTCAGGCGCTGACAGCCAAATGAGACACCCCACTTTCCAGACCCGATACCCCCGACCATCCACCTTCACACATCGGGTCTTCCCTGCCCGGCCCATCGGCCCGGCAACCATTGCGGAGAATCAACATGCAAGGCCAACAGCACAACACTCTCTGGAACCAGGCTCGCCAATGGCAGGCCAACGCCGGCAACCAGCGTCCTTCTCAAGGCCTGTCCGGCCTCAAGCTGGTCGCTGCCTGGCTGATCGGCGGTGTCGTCATGATCTTCAGCCTGTTCGCGGCACTGATCATGATGGTACTGGGCATCATCATGCTGCCCTTCATCCGCCGGCGCATGAAGAAGCGCATGAGCGAGATGCAACAGCGCATGCAGGAAGCCCAGGACAAGGCCAACGGCCGCCAGAACTATTCGCGGGATGCGACACGCGAAGACGGCAGCAGTACCGCGACGCTGGATGGTGAGTACCAGGTCAAGGAATAAGCCCCGACACCGATGACCGATGACCGATGACCGATTCAGGGTCACACGACGCAAGAAGGCCGCCCCACGGGGCGGCCTTCTTCGTTTCAGCGACCTGACGCTACGCAGGCAAGCTCAGGTGCCTGACCCTCACACGCGATAGACGCTGGCGGTCATCACCTTGGACATCAGCCGCATGGCGCTCTTCAGCGGCCCCGGGAAGCGATGTCCTCCGGCCTCCAGCGCCCACTGCTCATGATGCGCTTCATCGATCTCCATCTGCCGCAGCACCGCGCGTGAACGCTGATCGCCCTCGGGCAGTGTCTGCTGGTGCTTCGACAGATGCTCGCCTACCAGCTCCTCGGTCGCGGCCACGAACCCGAGGCTGACCTTGTCGTTGATGGCGCCGGCCGCTGCCCCGAGCGCAAAGCTCGTCATGTAGAACAGTGGATTGAGCAGGCTGGTATTGGCATCCAGCTCGACGAGACGTGCATCGCACCAGGCGAGATGGTCGATCTCCTCCTGAGCGGCAAGCTCCATCTGGCTGCGCGTTTCCGGCAGACGCGCCGTGAACCCCTGGCCCTGGTACAGCGCCTGGGCGCAGACTTCACCGGTGTGATTGATGCGCATCAGACCGGCAGCATGCTGACGCTCCGCATCACTGATCTCACTGTCCACGATATCGCCTGCCGGGGTAGGTCGTGACGGCTGAGCCGCATGAGGGACCAGCGTGCGCAGAATGGTATCGAACTGATGGATCAGCTGGTCGGCGCGACTGTGGTGACGTTGTGCCTGACTGGCGGTGGGGTGCGTCATGTAAGAACTCCTGCACGGCGTGAGCAATGCCACCATCTTACGCAAGGCCCCCACTCACGGTAAGGGGCAGAGTGACGCTGTCGTCGTCGGCACGTCTGAGTCTCGCATCGCTCCGACATCTCCTGCCTGCAGCCTGCAGAACAAGACCGGGCATGACGCTTTCACGTCATGCCCGGTATGCGCCCGTGTGCCGCACGCTTGTATATCGCTAGCCGCTACCTGCCCGCGAACCGCCGGTACAGGCGCCTGCTCTACGCCGGCTCAGCCAGCCGGCCAGGTGAAGCGGCGACCACCCATCAGGTGCATGTGAATATGATAGACCGTCTGGCCGCCATCTTCATTGCAGTTCATCACCACACGGTAGCCATCGTCGGCGAAGCCGTATTCCTTCGCCAGTCTGGCGGCGGTGTACTGCAGGCGTCCCACCGTGGCCAGCTGGCTTTCCTCGATATCATTGAGCGTGGCGATGTGCTGCTTGGGAATGATCAGCACATGGGTCGGCGCCTGAGGATTGATGTCATTGAAGGCCAGCACCTCCTCATCCTCATAGACGATATCGGCGGGAATCTCGCGATTGATGATCTTGCAGAACAGACAGTCCATGACACCTTCTCCCTCGACAATGACGTCGCCGCCAACGGCAGCGCAAGGTGCAAGCGTAGCGTCAGCACCGCAATGGGCCAAGCCCCGAGACAATGATCACCAAGACAATGATCACCGAGACAGTGATCACCGAGACAGTGATCACCGAGACGCCCCATACCGACAGGCTTCTGCGCATGAGACGAGTGTCGCTGGATGGGCAACAGAATGATTCACTCACGACGGTGGGCGGACTCGCTAAATGATAGGATAATCATTGTTACCTCGCTAACAAGAAGCCTGCCGTCATGCGCCTGCAAACCTCCTTGATCCCCTCCCTGCACAAGGCGACTCACGAGCTGGACGCCTCCGGCAGGGCCACCACGGGTACAGTGACACCCAAGGCATCAGTGGCCACGCCTGACGCGGACACTGCCGGGACGCTGTCACGCGAACCGGCGGCAGAGGACTTTCTGCAGCGCGCCAAGGGCTTTCTCAAGGCGGAAGTCTATCTCACGCACCTCGATGGCCAGACGGTGGTATGCAAGGACTACCGTCGTTATGCCGGCACCCCGGCGGCACTGGTCGCGCGCTGGCTGGTCCGTCGAGAACTGAAGATGCTGAGCCGCCTGGCCGGCTGGACGCATGCACCGCGCGCCATTGCACGCGTCTCCCCGCTGGCACTGGCCATGGAATACATTCCCGGCCCTCTGCTGAGCGATGCACAGCTGGATCCCGCGGCGCATCCAGGACTCTGCCAGCAGCTGATTCTCGTCGTGCAGCAGCTGCATCAGCGCCGCATGGCACACAACGACATCCGCGGCTCCAACGTCATACTGCGCGATGGCATACCGGTACTGATCGATTTCACCTCGGCGGTGCGGCTGCCGCGACTGCCGGGCACGGCCGGTGTGATGCGCATGATGCGTCGCTTCGACCTGCGCCACTCCCTCAAGCTCAAGCAACGGACGCTGGGGCTGCCGCTGCGGCCACGCGAGGCTCGCCTGCTGATGCGTAGCGGTCGCCTGAATCAGGTATTGCGCCTGTGGAAGAAACGCATCCTGCCGCGTCTCAAGGGTCGGTGACGCGTCCTGCTCTCGCCGACCTCACGTCTCAGCGGAAGCGGCGCTGGGCCAGCAGACTCCTGACCAGCGGCGTGATGATCAGCTCGATGGCCAGCGCCATCAGGGCACCCGGCACCACCAGCGTATGCGGGCGCGACATGAAGGAGCCCTGGATCATCGCCAGCAGATAGGGGAAATCGACGCTGCCCGGATCACGGAAGTGCACGACGACCATCGACTCGGCATCGGTGGGAATGTCCTGCGGCTCGAAGGGGTTGGAGGTGTCCACCGTCGGTACGCGCTGGAAGTTGATATGGGTACGCGAGAACTGGGGCTGGATATAGCGGACGTAGTCATCCATGCGGCTCAGGATGGTATCGACCACCGCTTCCTGGGAGTGCCCGCGCAGCTTGGTGTCCCGGTCGATCTTCTGGATCCACTCGAGGTTCATGGTCGGTGCCACGCCGATCAGCAGATCCACATGACGCGCGATGTCATGCTCGGGCGTCACCAGCCCGCCATGCAGGCCCTCGTAGAACAGCAGGTCCGTGCAATCCGGCAGCGACTGCCATTCGGTGAAGGTCCCGACCTTGTAGCCCGCCTCGATCATGCGCTTGTCTTCGGCATGGATGTAGTGGCGATGCGTGCCGGAGCCCTGCTCGCCATACTCCAGAAACAGCGCTTCCAGTCGATCAAGCTGGTTGGCCTCGACCGCGAAGTGTGACAGCTCACGCTTGCGCTCCGGCGCCTCCTGGAACATGCGTACCAGTTCATCGCGGGTATAGCGGTGAAAGGCATCACCATCCACATAGGCGGCATGGATCGACTCACGCGAGAACATGCGCTCGAAGGTCCGCATGACCGTGGTCGTCCCCGCACCGGAGGAGCCCGTCACGGCGATGATCGGATACTCCCGCGACATCAGCGCGCCACCTCGCAGGCCAGCGCCGCGACCGTGCGCTCGATCTCGTCACTGACACGTGCACTCGGCACGGCCAGTCCGTCGGGGCCGGCAAACACCAGCCCGACCCTGACGGTGGCCAGCACGCTGCCGTCACCGACCCGCACCAGACGATGATGGACACCCAGTCCCTTGCCGGACACGGGGTCCATGGCGGTCTCCACCACCAGCGCATCGCCCAGCTTGCCTTCCCCCTGATACTGCACGGCCAGATCGGAGACGATGCTCATGAGGCCATCGACATCCCATTCCGGGAAGCCGAGTGCCTGCCAGGCTTGGCCACGTGCCTCGTGCGCCAGGCTGACCACGCTATCGTGACCGAGATGCTGACCATAATTGATATCGCTGACACGAATCGTCATCGCATGACGATGCACCAGGCGCTGCTCTGGGAACTCGAGCCGAATACGCTCCATGAGGACTCCTCGTCGGCGAGACGGAAATGGACGATGACGGCGGAGTCGCCATGCTTCCCCGATGCCATGCTCAAGGCCGGGGAGACCCATGGGCCGCCGTTCATGCGTGAACAAGTGATGATGAAGGTTATCGCACGGCCGACACCGACATGACCAGACTCTCGACACGATGGTCGTAGAATGGCCGACGCGAGAATCACGGTGCGATAACGACAAGACCCGGCCAGAGGCCGGGTCTTGCAGACAATGCGATGATGCCGGACAGGCTCAGGCGTCGCCACGCTCACGGGCGATGGCACGCCAGGCGATGTCACGTCGCACGAGCACGTCCTGCCAGTCGATGGCGTCCACACCCTCGTAGGCACGCTCGGTGGCGGCGGCCACGCTGTCGCCCAGCGCGGTGACGCACAGCACGCGACCGCCACTGGTGACCACCTGCCCGTCCTTTTCGGCGGTGCCGGCGTGGAAGACCTTGCAACCGGTCGCCTCGGCAGCATCGAACCCGGTGATGACATCGCCCTTGCGGTAGCTGGCCGGGTAGCCGCCTGCCGCCAGCACCACGCCGACCGCCGCGCGGGAATCCCACTCGCAGGTCTGGGTATCGAGGCGCCCGTCTTCGGCGGCCAGACACAGCGCCACCAGGTCGGACTTCAGACGTACCATGATCGGCTGGGTCTCCGGATCACCGAAGCGGCAATTGTATTCGATGATCTTCGGCGCGCCCTGCGCATCGATCATCAGGCCGGCGTACAGGAAGCCGGTGTAGGGATGCCCCTCTGCCGCCATGCCACGCACGGTGGGCAGGATGATCTCGTCCATCACGCGCTGGTGCACATCGGCGGTGACCACCGGTGCCGGAGAATAGGCCCCCATGCCACCGGTGTTGGGGCCGGTATCGCCTTCACCGACCCGCTTGTGGTCCTGACTGGTGGCCATCGGCAGCACGTTCTCGCCATCGACCATCACGATGAAGCTGGCTTCCTCGCCATCGAGGAACTCCTCGATCACCACGCGTGCACCGGCATCACCGAAGGCGTTGTCCTCGAGCATGTCACGCACGGCGGCGCGAGCTTCCTCGTCGGTCATCGCGACCACCACTCCCTTGCCCGCCGCCAGGCCATCGGCCTTGATGACGATCGGTGCCGGGTGGGCGGCCAGGTACTCAAGCGCCGCATCGACCTCGGCGAAGGTAGCGTAATCGCCGGTCGGGATGGCATGACGCGCCAGGAAGTCCTTGGTGAAGGCCTTGGAGCCTTCCAGCTGGGCAGCGCCGGCCGTCGGACCGAAGCACTTGAGCCCCGCCTCGCGGAAGCGATCGACCACGCCGATCACCAGCGGCGCTTCCGGGCCGACGATGGTCAGCTCGATGGCGTTGTCCCGCGCGAAGGCGACCAGAGCATCGAGATCGTCAGCGGCAATCGCCAGATTGGTCAGCTTGGACTCGCGCGCCGTGCCCGCATTGCCGGGGGCCACGAAGACCTCCTCGACACGGGAGGACTGGGCGGCTTTCCAGGCCAGCGCATGTTCGCGGCCACCGCCGCCGATGATCAGGACCTTCATCTTTTCAACCTTCATGAGCCAGTGAGGATCAAGGCTGCCCGCAAGACACGGGCGACCGAGGAAATGTCAGGCTGCGCATTATGGCAGAAAGGGGCTCCCCTCGGGACGCCCCTTTTCACATCAACGCGATTTCATGTGATTTTCATGCCGGCCGACCAGGCATCACTCAGCGTGTGCCCTCGGGGTCGTGAGCCTCGCCGTCGTCGTTCGTCCCGCCCTCCGGGGCATCATCGGCAGAGCGTGAGCTCGTCCGGCCCCGGTTGATGCCGCCCCCCATGGCCTGCTGCCAGAAGCGCAGATTCTCTTCGGCGACTTCGCGCATCATCTCCATGGGCGAGTGGCGCATGGCCTGGGACCATTGCTCCTGCATGCGCTGCTGTTGCTCCATCATCAGCCGCGTGCCCTGCTCCAGATACCCCGCCAGCGGCAATGGCTTGGCCATCGCATAGATGCGGATGAACTGCTCCAGCAGCTCGTTGGAGAAGACTTCGGCCTCACCATCGCCCTGCTCCTGCTCGATGATGATGGTCAGCAGGATGGTACGCGTGAGGTCCTCGCCGCTCTTGGCGTCCTCGACCTTGAAGACCTCTTCCGCCAGCACCAGGCTGCGCAGGTCCTCGAGGGTCACATAACGGCTCTGCTCGGTATCGTAGAGACGCCGATTGGCGTATTTGCGGATGACTCTCACGGATCAAGCTCCTGTCGATTTTTCTTCATTGTGCACTCAAGGGGGGGCACTGCAAGGAAAGCCGCTTCCACGCGGCTGATCCACTCCCGCCACGCCTCGGGCAATCGCCCCCTTCGCTGTCATTTCGCCGGAGCCGAGCCATCTGGCGTCCATGCTAGAATGCCGCCTCTTTTCCTCCTGTCTGTCTACGGTATCGCCATGAACCTTATCCTGCTCGGCGCTGATGACCTGCTCGCCTCCGACCATGCACGCGTGACGGACCCGCGCAGACTGCGCCATCTGCGCGAGGTGCATCGTGCCGCTGTCGGTGACGAGATGACCCTGGGAATCGAAGGCGGGCTGATCGGTCGTGGACGCCTGGAGCGGCTGGACACCGAGGTGGCCGAATTCAGTCTGCGTCTGGAGCGTCAGCCGCCGGCACCACTCGATGTCCATCTGCTGCTGGCGCTGCCACGCCCGCGCATGCTGGCGCGCTCGCTGGAACACATCACGGCGCTGGGCGTGAAGCACATCACCCTGCTGCATACACGGCGCGTGGAGAAGAGCTACTGGCAGTCGCCGGAGCTGAAAGAGGAAAAGATTCGCCAGCATCTGGTGCTGGGACTGGAGCAGGCGCGCGACACCATCATGCCGACGGTCACGCAGGAGACATTGTTCAAGCCATTCGTGGAGGACAGACTGCCGGACCTGATGGCCCCGGAGAGCGCCGTGAAGCCGCGCGGCATCATCGCGCACCCGGGCATGCCGCAGGAGTGCCCACGCGCGGTGAGTGAGCCGGTGATCCTGGCCATCGGCCCGGAGGGTGGATTCGTGGACTATGAGGTAGAGCAGTTCATGAAGGCCGGCTTCGAGGGCGTACACCTCGGCGAGCGCATCCTGCGCGTCGAGACGGCGGTCACGGCGTTGCTGGCGCGACTGGGCTGAGACCTCACACCGGCTGACCCGCCAGATGCCGCCACTCCCCCCAGTGGACGGCGGCATCGAAATCCAGCAGACAGTGCTCGAACCAGCGCGCCCCGAGTCGCCAGTCTCCCCCGGCGGCAAGCCATGCACGGGCCAGATGCTGGCGCTCATCCCACGACAGCCAGCCTTCCCGGGTCAGCCTGTGCATGGCCCGGTCCACCCGTGCGTCGCCCGTGCGCCCTTCGCGCCAGCGCTGGAATGCCACATCGCAGGCCGCCTCCTTCTCCAGCGCCTCGCCATACCAGCCCATCAGCGATTCCTCGGGCTGCGCTTGCAGGACCCGCTGCCAGTACTCGCGCTGGAGCAGCACAGCCATCAGCTGATGCGCCGCGAGAGACTCCCCCATTTCCCGTCGATGTTCCGCCAGTGCCTGCAGGATGCGCCGCGGACTGATGCAGCCCTGCGCCAACCAGGCGGACAGGCGCCAGGCAGCCTGCACCTCGGCATCCTCTGATTCCGGACGCGACCAGACGAGGGAAGACAGCTGCTCGCGCGCCGGCTCCTCTCCGCCTTGAAGCGTGGCGATCTCCCCCACCGGTTGCCAGGCACTGGCCGTGGCGCACACTGCCTCCAGCGGCGGGAAACCGCGTGATGCCGATTCCGGCCATGGCGGCAAGGAACACGGCAGCCCCTGCAAGGGATTTCGCGAGGCATGACGCGTCCACCACTGGGCATCATCGAGACGCAGAGACATCGCCCCGCATGACGCCAGCGCTGGCGAGAGCCGCGAGGAAGCGGGCAATTCCGGGGCGGCGAGAGACATCGCCTTCGCACCATGGGCCGGGCTTTCCATCACCTGCGGAGGCGTCCACAGGGCCGTGGGCTCCTGCGTCGCATCCCGCTCGTCCAGCGGCTCCAGCACGAGCCCTTCATGTGGGTGGCAATGCAGCCGGGTACTGGCAGGAAGTTGCGCGGCAAGACGCTGAAGATTGCCGGCATCATCCGGGGTGCGGGAATGACTGACTTCCAGGCAGTCCACGTCATGCTGGCGGACCTGGGCCAGCACCTCGCTGACGGGATCCCCCACTCGCACCAGCAGATCGCTGCCGCGGCGCAGCAACATGCCACGCAGGTTCATCAGGCTCTGCCAGAGGAGGCGAAGGCGGGCAGGTCCCAGGCGAGGCAGACCCTCGACAGGCGTCAACCAGCGCTGGTCCAGCACGTACATGACCAGAAGTTGATAGGGGCGACGGACACTGGGCAGCGCGAATACCGGGTTGTCTTCCAGACGCAGGTCATGACGCAGCCAGACAAGTGACGTCTCCGGTGGGCCGCCCGAATTCGTGCTGATGGCCTCTCGCATGCGAGCTCCAAAGCGTTATCGGCGTATAATATTTGTACAATAAATAGCCCGCTCTGTACAACACGCTGTCCGATCAGGGACCTCATCCGACCTGCCGCCCGTGCGCTGGCGAGGGGTGCAAGTGCGTGATACATTCGAGAGGTTAGGTCACGATCCACCAATGTTTTCAACAAGATCGCGCAAGTGTCTCTACCCGCAAACACACTTGTCATCCAGGGGCTTCAGGAGGAATACGGCCATGCTCGCAAGACATGACATGACCGCACCAACCCGGCATCTTCACCGTCTGCCCATCGCGGGCAGCCGGGGGCGCGCTGCGGACCTCATCCCCACCTGGATGCTGGCACCTCGTGCCGTGCGCCTCCCCTTTCTGACTGATCCGCCCGCGGCGGTGACGTCTCATCCCGAGGTACCTGCGTCCCTGCCGGGCGCCTGAACCTCTGAGCCGCCATCGGCTGCCACTGCCACCCATTCCCGCCACTTGATGGCGGCACGCACCTCCCGAGCAGGCGTCGACCTGACACGGAAGCGTGATCCAGAGGTGGCAACCTCGGCAGCCTGCAATGCGCTCGCCTATCCTATCGGCACCCAGTGGCCGAAATCCGCGTCCCGACCTCGAAGCTGGTGGCCTGGCCCTGAGCCCGTGTCCGCTCCGCTGACGACAGAGGGACAACGCCCTACAACGACTGGAGCGAGTCTTCCATGACCCTGCTGTTGATCGTGCTACTGCCATTGCTCGGTGCCCTGGTGCCGTTGATGGCCAGAGACCTGCCCCGCGGCCGCCTTGCCTGGCTGACGGCGGTTGCCCCTGCCCTGGCACTTGGTATCGCCGTCTTCCATCTCGGCGATGTCTTCGCCGGCCAGATAGCCCAGTTCCACCTGCCGTGGATCACCGAACTGGGGCTGGATCTGGCGCTACGCTTCGATGGCCTGTCAGCTCTGTTCGTCCTGCTGATTCTCGGCATCGGACTGCTGATCATCCTCTATTCTCGCTACTACCTGTCGAGCGAGGACTCGCTGGCACGCCTCTACAGCTTCCTGATGCTGTTCATGACCGCGATGCTCGGCATCGTCATGGCGGACAACCTGCTGTTGATGTGGGTGTTCTGGGAGCTGACCAGTCTCAGCTCCTTCCTGCTGATCGGTTACTGGTATCAGCTGAGCGAGGCGCGCAAGGGCGCCCGCATGGCGCTGACCGTCACCGGTGCGGGCGGGCTGGCGCTGCTGGCCGGCATCCTGGTCATCGGTCATATCGTCGGCAGCTACCAGTTCGATGACGTCCTCGCGGCGGCAGACCAGATCCGCTCCCACGAGCTGTATCCTGTCGCACTGGTACTGGTGCTGCTGGGCGCCTTCACCAAGTCCGCGCAGTTCCCGTTCCAGTTCTGGCTGCCCCACGCGATGTCGGCGCCGACACCGGTGTCCGCCTTCCTGCACTCCGCCACCATGGTCAAGGCCGGGGTCTTTCTGCTGGCGCGCATGCACCCGGTGCTCTCGGGGACTGATCTCTGGTTCTACATCGTCAGCCTCACGGGCCTTGCCACCCTGCTATATGGCGCCTGGTTCGCCTTGATGAAGCAGGACCTCAAGGGCGTGCTGGCCTTCTCGACCATCAGTCATCTGGGTCTGATCACGCTGCTGTTCGGCTTCAACAGCCAGATGGCCGCCGTCGCGGGCCTGCTGCACATCATCAATCACGCGACCTTCAAGGCCTCGCTGTTCATGGCAGCCGGCATCGTCGACCACGAATGTGGCACGCGTGACATCCGCAAGCTCAACGGCCTGTACCGTTACATGCCGCATACCACGGTGCTGGCGATGGTCGCCTCGGCCTCGATGGCCGGCGTGCCGCTGCTCAACGGCTTCCTGTCCAAGGAAATGTTCTTCGCCGAGAGCCTCGATGCCCAGCTGCTGGGCGGTCTTTCCTGGCTGATTCCGGCGCTGGCAACCCTCGGTGGCATCCTGTCGGTGGCCTACTCGCTGCGCTTCATCCACGACGTCTTCTTCAATGGCGAGCCGAAGGACCTGCCCAAGACCCCGCATGAGCCGCCGCGCTACATGAAGCTGCCCATCGAGGTGCTGGTGCTGATCTGCCTGCTGGTGGGCATCCTGCCGTCACTGGTGATCAAGGACCTGCTGGTGAGCGCCTCCGCCAGCGTACTGGCAGCGCCGGTGCCGGACTTCAGTCTCGCCATCTGGCACGGCTTCAACCTGCCGCTGCTGATGAGCGTCATCGCGCTGGGCGGCGGTGTCGCCGTCTACGCCCTGCGCCATCATCTGTACGCCTTCCAGCGCCAGTTCCGGGCGCGCAACGCCCTGCTGGTCTTCGAGGCCAACGTCCAGCGAGTCGTGAAACTGTCCGAGCGCTTCATGGACAGCTTCGAGAACGGTTCGCTGCAGCGCTATATGCTGTGGCTGCTGCTGACCGCGCTGGTCTTCGTCGGCATCGGCCTGCTGGCCGTGCCGCGCCTGGGCGGAGAGCTTGAGCAGCAGCCCTTCGATGGCATGCTGCTGACGGGTGCCGTGATCACCGGCCTGGCCGGCCTGGGCACCGCGATCACTCACCGCAAGCGCCTGATCTCCCTGCTGATGCTGTCAGTGGTCGGCCTGATGACCTCGCTGGCGTTTGCACGCTTTGCCGCCCCGGACCTGGCACTGACCCAGCTGGCGGTGGAGGTGGTGACGATGATCCTGCTGATGCTGGCACTGTTCTTCCTGCCACAGCGCACACCCAAGGAATCCAGCGCGCGACGCATCATGCGTGACGTCCTGCTCGCCAGCGCCTTCGGCGTGGTGGTCGCAAGCCTCAACTTCGCCATCCTGACCCGCCCGGTCGAATCGATCTCCGACTTCTTCATGGCCAATGCGGTCTCCGGCGGTGGGGGCCACAACGTGGTCAACGTGATTCTCGTCGACTTCCGTGGCTTCGATACGCTGGGCGAGATCACCGTACTCGGGATTGCCGGACTGGCGATCTTCAAGCTGCTCAACCGCCTGCGCCTGTTCATGCCGTCCACTGACCTGGATGGCCGCAACTGGTCGCCGGACCGCCACCCGATGATTCTGGCCACCGTGTCCCAGACCCTGCTGCCACTGGCGCTGCTGGTCTCGGTCTACATCTTCCTGCGCGGCCACAACGAACCCGGCGGCGGTTTCATCGCCGGTCTGGTGACCGCCGTGGCCATCATCCTGCTCTACATCGCGCGCGGCGTGGACTGGACACAGCGCTGGCTGCGCTTCCCCTACCAGCCGGTCGCGGCGGCCGGGGTGTTGATCGCCGGCCTGACGGGCGCGGGCAGCTGGGTCTTCGGCTATCCGTTCCTGACATCATCGTTCGGCCACTTCACGATTCCCGTGATCGGTGAAATAGAGCTGGCCACCGCGCTGCTGTTCGACCTCGGGGTCTATCTGACCGTGGTCGGCGCGACCCTGATGATTCTCGCCAACCTCGGCAAGCTGACGACACCGCACCGCCCGACCAAGGAGAAGAGCTGATGGAAGCCCTCTACGCCACTACCACCGGCCTGCTGGCCGCCTGCGGTGTCTACCTGACCCTGCGCGGGCGCACCTTCCCTGTCGTGGTCGGACTGACGCTATTGTCCTACGCGGTCAACCTGTTCCTGTTCTCCATGGGGGGGCTTGCCATGCACGGCACCCCCGCCGTGGTCGGCTCAGGCTCGCCCACGGCGGACCCGCTGCCCCAGGCACTGGTGCTGACCGCCATCGTGATCGGCTTCGCCATGACGGCCTTCGTGGTCATCCTCGCCATGCGCGCGCGCGGTGACCTGGGCAGTGACCACGTCAACGGCAACCGTCTGGACGACTCGAAAGAGGATGGCAAGTGATGCTGCAACACCTGATTGTCCTTCCGATCGTCCTGCCGCTGCTGGTGGGCGCCTGCCTGCTGCTGAGTCGCGGCTCATCGCCGGTACTGCGCCGCAGCATCAGCCTGATCACCCAGGCCATCATGGTGGCCATCGCCATCGCGCTGGTCGTTCAGGCCAACGACGACACCATTCGCTACTACGCGCTGGGCGACTGGCAGCCTCCCTTCGGGATCGTGCTGGTGCTGGATCGCCTGTCGGCAACCATGGTGCTGCTCAGCTCGGTGCTGGGCCTGCTGGCCTGCCTGTATGCCACGGCGGGCATCGATGAGACAGGCTCCAACTTCCATGGCCTGTTCCTGCTGCAGCTGATGGGGATCAACGGCGCTTTCCTGACCGGTGACCTCTTCAACCTGTTCGTGTTCTTCGAGGTCCTGCTGATCGCCTCCTACGCCCTGCTGCTGCACGGCGGCAGCAAGGCACGCACGCTGTCGGCCCTGCATTACGTGGTGCTGAACCTGATGGGGTCGGCGTTCTTCCTGATCGCGCTGGGCATCCTCTACGGCGTGACCGGTACGCTGAACATGGCCGACATGGCCGTCATCGTCACCACGCTGGACCCGGGGCGTGCCGGCCTGATGGAAGCCGGCGGTCTGCTGCTGCTGGTGGTATTCGGCCTCAAGGCCGCGATGCTGCCGCTGTATTTCTGGCTGCCCCGCGCCTACGCCGCGGCCTCGGCGCCGGTGGCGGCGCTGTTCGCGATCATGACCAAGGTCGGCATCTATTCCATCCTGCGCGTCTACTCGCTGATCTTCACCGACAACGCCGGCACCCTGGCAGACCTCGGTCGCGACTGGCTGTGGTGGGCAGGGCTCGCCACGCTGGTCGTGTCGATGCTCGGCGTGCTCTCGGCACGTGACCTGCGCACCCTGGTGGCCTATCTGGTGATGATCTCGGTCGGTACGCTGCTGACGGCGCTGGGCATGAACAGCATCGCGGCGGACAGCGCCCTGCTGTTCTACCTGATCCACTCCACCCTGGTCACCGGTGGCCTCTTCCTGCTGGTGGATGTGATGGCAGGCCAGCGCGGCAAGGCCGGCGCCCGTATCGTGCGCTCACGGCCACTGCTGCAGGCGGGCCTGCTGGGCGGACTGTTCCTGGTCGGCACGGCGGCCGCGGCGGGCCTGCCGCCTTTCTCGGGCGCCATCGGCAAGGCGCTGATCCTGTCATCCGCCTCACTGGAGCAACAGGTATGGCTGTGGCCAGTCCTGCTGCTGGCCGGGCTGTGCTCGATCGTGGCCTGTTCGCGTGCCGGTTCCAGCGTGTTCTGGCGCACCGGCAACAGTGAACCCAGCGGTGAACGACTCGGTGTCGCGCGCGGGATAGCAACCTGCGGCCTGATCTCCGCCGCACTGGCACTGGTCGTCTTCGCCGGTCCCGTCTCGCAGTGGACCAAGGCCACCGCACAGCAACTGTCGGACCCGGCACCCTATCTCGATGCCCTTCTGGGCAAGGACGCCGCACCGGAAACCGCTCTGCCGCTCAAGGGAGACGCTCAATGATCAAGTCTCGTTCTCGCGTTCTGCCCACCCCGATGCTCTCGACCCTGCTGCTGGTCGTGTGGCTGATGCTGCAGAACAGCGTCTCGCCCGGGCAGATATTGCTCGGCGCGGTGCTGGCCATCGCCATCCCGGCACTGACCTATCGTTTCTGGGAGCCGCAGCCGGACCTCCAGAAACCGTGGCGACTGATCGGCTACCTGCTGCGCGTCATCCTGGACATCATCATCGCCAACCTGCAGGTCTCGCGACTCATCCTGAATCCGCGTGCGAAATTCCGCCCGGCCTTCGTGCGCTATCCGCTGGAGCTCGAGCAGAAGTTCCCGATCACCCTGCTGTCGAGCACCATCACGCTGACACCGGGGACGGTCTCTGCCTATCTCACGCTGGATGGTCGCCATCTGATCATCCATGCACTGGATGTCGAGGATGAACAGGCATTGATCGACGAGATCCGCCAGCGCTACGAGCGCCCGCTGAAGGAGATCTACGAATGCTAGACATCGCCCTGTGGATCAGCATCGCGCTGTTCGCGGCGTCCCTGATGCTCAACGTCTTCCGGCTGGCCATCGGCCCGGACCTGCCGGACCGCATCCTCGCCGTGGACACCATGTACGTGAACTCCATCGCGCTGATCGTGCTGTTCAGCATCCAGCTCAACAGCAAGGCCTACTTCGAGGCGGCGCTGCTGATCGCCATGCTGGGCTTCGTCAGCACCGTGGCAGTCTGCAAGTATCTGCTGCGCGGCGACATCATCGAATGACCTGAGCGGAGAGTCTCCATGCCCACCTGGTTCTATCCTGTCCTGGAAGGCGTGATCGCCTTCTTCCTGATCGCCGGCGGCCTGTTCGCCTTCATCGGGTCGCTGGGGCTGACGCACCTCAAGGACTTCTACATGCGTCTGCACGGTCCCAGCAAGACCACCACCCTGGGGGTCGGCTGCGTACTGATGGCGTCGATGATCTATTTCCGCGCCACTACCGGTCACTTCAGCTTCCAGGAGATGCTGATCACCATCTTCCTGTTCATCACCGCCCCGGTGACCGCGCACCTGCTGTCCAAGGCCGCGCTGCATCAGAAGCTGGTGGCGGACATCCGTACCCGCAACGTGCCGGAACGTCTGGAGGTATCAGACGAACCGGATGAGGCAAATGCCGAGACCTCGGAATCGCGCCTGCCCTGAGCGCTCGTGTTCGCCTGACGCTCTGACCTGCCCCGGTCGGCCCCACTCCTCTCGCGAGGCGAGACGGCAGACCAACGCAAAGCGCCCCCGCCAGGAGACTGGTGGGGGCGCTGTCTTTCCAGCGTTTCACTGCGTATCTGTCACTCGGACTGCGGTGCTCAGATCATTCAGGCGGGCCTCATGCCTGCCCTGCTCGTCACCAGCCCTGAGCATGCTGGCGGCACAGTGCCTCTAGCAGATCGATATGCTCACGACGGTCATTGAGCGCCGGAATGTAGCGGAACTCGCCCCCGCCGGACTCGGTGAAGTAGCCGCGATTCTCCTCTTCCAGCTCCTCCAGCGTCTCGAGACAGTCGGCCGCGAAGGCCGGCGAGATGACGTCGACGCTTTCCAGACCTTCAGCCCCCCAGGCCTTGAGCGTCTCATCGGTATACGGCTTGAGCCACTCGGCCTTGCCGAAGCGGGACTGGTAGGTCATCGCCCACTCATCGTCCCCAAGCCCCAACGCCTCGGCCAGCAGCTGGCTGGTGCGCTCGCACTGGCGTGGGTAGGGGTCGCCCGCCGTCGCATAGCGCTTGGGGATGCCGTGATAGCTCATCAACAGACGCTTGCCGCGATGCCCTGCCTTTTCCCAGTGTTCACGGACACTGGCGGCCAGCGCGGCGATGTAGTCAGGATGATCATGGTAGTCACGCACGAAGCGCAGTTCCGGCAGGTGCGGACACGGCTTGAGCGCGCGCGCCAGGCGATCGAACACCGCGGCAGTCGTGGTCCGCGAGAACTGCGGATAGAGCGGCAGCACCAGGATGCGATCTGCCCCACGACTGGCCAGCTTGCGCCCCACCTCTTCCATGGTCGGCTTGCCGTAGGTCATCGCAAGCTCTACCGGAATCTCCTCGCCCAGCGATTCGGCCAGACGCGCCTCCAGCGCGGCACGCTGACGCTTGCCGATCGCCATCAGCGGCGAGCCGTCTTCCGTCCACACCGAGGCATAGGCCTCGGCGACCTTCTTGGGGCGAGTCGTCAGCACCAGGCCATGCAGGATCGGCAGCCAGAGCAGACGCGGCAGGTCGATCACGCGTACATCACCGAGAAACTCCGCGAGGTAGCGACGCACCGCCTTGGGTGTCGGGGCTTCAGGGGTGCCGAGATTGACCAGCATGACGCCGAAACGCGGGGTGCTCATGGGCGATGAACTCCTGACAAGGGGCAAGAAAAGGGGTGAAGCGGCAACCAGCCACCCTCACCGACAGCGCAGCCATGTTACCAGCTCGCCCTGTGCGTGAGGGATGAAGTTATACTATCATCACGATTTGTACAGCTTTACGACAATTATTGTCACAACCTGACGCAAGCCGTGCTTGCGCCCCGCCGCAGGAGTCAGTGTGCCCGAAACCTCCACTCTGCAACTTGCCACTCGTCACGACTTCGCGCGCCCGCTGGTGCTGATTCTCGGTGACCAGCTCAGTCACGAGCTTGCGAGCCTCAAGCAGGCACCTGCCGAGAGTCTGATCGCCTTCTGCGAGGTCGAGGAGGAAGGCCGCTACGTGCCACACCATCCGCACAAGATCGCGATGATGCTGGCCGCGATGCGCCATCACGCACAGGAGCTGCGCGACTGCGGCTGGCAGGTGCATGAAAGCCGCCTGGATGACCCGGACAATCGTCAATCCCTGATCCTGGAAGCCGAGCGGCTGGCCGCGCTCCATCAGTGTGACGGCATTCTGGTGACTCGCCCCGGGGAATGGCGACTGCTGGAGGCCTTCCTCGCACGCCGCGAGGAAGGCGAGATCCCCTGGGTGGTGCTGGAAGATCACCGCTTCTTCACCACACCGGCACAGTTCGCGACCTGGGCCGACGGACGCAAGCAATTGCGCATGGAATACTTCTACCGTGAACAGCGTCGTGACACGGACCTGTTGATGGAAGGCAGCGAGCCCGCCGGCGGCAAGTTCAATCATGATCATGACAATCGCGAACCGATTCCCGCCGACTTCCAGTCACCGCCACCACCGCAGCATGACCACCGCCAGGATGCGCTGACGCGCGAAGTGCTGACGCTGGTGGACACCCGCTTCGGCGAGGGAGCCGAGGGCGAGCTGCGTCATTTCGGCAATCTGGACAACTTCAACTGGGCCGTGACCCGCGCCCAGGCGCTCGACGATCTCGCTCACTTCCTCGCGCACTGCCTGGCAGACTTCGGCCGCCATCAGGATGCCATCGATGACAGTGACCCCTTCCTGTTCCACTCCCGACTTTCCGCGGCGCTCAATATCGGGCTTCTGAGTCCCCACGAAGTCTGTGCTGCCGTCGATGATGCCTGGCGACGTGGCGAGGTACCGGTCAACTCCGCCGAGGGCTTCATCCGGCAGATTCTCGGTTGGCGAGAGTATGTGCGTGGGATCTACTGGACACGCATGCCCGGCTACAAGCAGGAGAATCGCCTGAGTGCGACACGGGGTCTACCGGAGGTCTTCTGGCGCGGCGACAGCGGCATGCGCTGTGTGGATCAAGCCATCCTCAGTACGCGTGATCATGCCTATGCCCACCATATCCGCCGCCTGATGGTCACCGGCAATTTCGCCCTGCTGTGCGGCGTGAAGCCCGAGGCGCTATGCGACTGGTATCTGGCGGTCTACGTCGATGCCTGCGAGTGGGTGGAGCTGCCCAATACCCTGGGCATGGTGCTGCACGCCGATGGCGGCCTGATGGGCTCCAAGCCCTATTGTGCCTCGGGCAAGTACATCGATCGCATGTCCAATCACTGCGACAGGTGCCAGTACTCGCCGAAGAAGGTCACCGGCACGCATGCCTGCCCCTTCAACAGTCTCTATTGGCACTTCATCGAACGCCATCGCGAATCACTGTCACGCAACCCGCGCATGTCGCTGGTCTATGGCAGCTGGCGACGCATGAAGGACGAAAAGCGCGAGGCATTGCTGCAACAGGCCGAGGCCTTTCTCGCCCGACTCGACAGCGCCGCTGACTATGGCAGCGGTGCCCATCGCGCGGGTTACCATCCCGCGCCCTCCAGTTCCACGACCGACAAGGAATCCTCATGAGTCGCATCTGGCAGGCCAGTGCACCGGTCACGCTCTATCACGATGGCAAGTGCCCCCTGTGCCAGCGGGAGGTCGCCTGGCTGGCGAGACACCCGAGGCGGGAACGGGTCAGGACGGTCGACATTCGTGCAAAGGACTTTTCCCCAGATGCTCTGGGGCTGAGCTTCGAGACGATGATGGGGCGCCTGCACGTGCAGGATGCGCGCGGGGAGTGGTATGTCGGCATGGACGCCAGCCGAGCCCTCTATGCGGTGCTCGGCTATCGGCGCCTGGTGAGGCTGTCATTGCTGCCGGGGCTGCGTCCGATGCTGGATGTCGGCTATCGGGTCTTTGCCCGCCACCGTGAGCGTATCGGCCGCTGGGTCCCCCAGAGGAGACGCTGACTCAGAAGCTCAAGGGGATGCGCGAGCTCAACGGTTGATGGTACTGAGGCGGTCGGCCGATCATCTCGTCGTTGGCCACCTGGGATACCAGCCAGGCGCGTGACAGACCGGCGCGCCTGAGCTCGCTGTAGACATCCTCCAGCGAGCGGAACAGCATCGGCTTGCCACGCTTCATCAACAGTTCACTGCGCTCATCGTCTTCATCGGCACCCGCTTCCAGTACCAGCTGGACCTGATAGAAGCGGCTGGCGGCATGACTGATCACGCGCGCCTCCAGTGCCGGATACTCGGCGATCAGCGCATTCAGGTTGCTGACCAACAGGCCAGCAGGTGTGAAGGCAGCGGCAATTCTGGACATGGTGTCGGCTCCTGGACCTCTGTTGTCTGAGGTATCCATCATCGTGAAGGTGGCGTCAAGGCTTCACGCCAGCTTGCGGGGGGACGATGACGATTGAACGGCACCGCCATGACCATTGGATGACGTCATGTTCAAGGCCGCCGCCCCGGAGAGGCTCACGGACACTGAGCACGAACCGCCAGCTGACGTTCCGCGAGGATACGCGGCAGATCCAGAGGACGCCCAAGGCCGCGATAGCATCCCCCTCGCATGATGATGAAATCCTCGTCACGATGAATGTCCCGGCGCCCGAGCAGCTTGGCCGACAGACGCTCGAGCGGCTCATCTTCCTCGACACGCAGTGAATGGGTCTGCATGACCTCATGGATCGCTCGTCGTCCATGCAGCTCCGGTCCGAAGCGCTGATTCAGCAATCCCAGCAGTCGATGGCGGATGATCATGCCGACCGGCCGCTGCTGCGCGTCCACCACTGCCAGTGCCATCAATTCCGGCTCGGCATGCAGACGCTCGGCCACCTCCTCGAGACAGGTATCCTGCAGTACCGGCGCCACCTGCCGCAGCAGGCTGCCGGCACCGAGTGCCAGAGGCGCGGCATGCCGGCGGCGACTCAGACGATGCAGGCGCTGCTCGAGGCCGGCACGCTGGCCAGCAGGGTCCACCTCGGCGCTCGCAAACAGCCAGCCTTGCAGATACTCGGCCCCCAGCTGAGACACGCATTCCATCTCGCCTTCCTGCTCGATGCCTTCCGCGATCACCTGACTGCCACTGCCGTGGGCGATGTCGATGATCGAGCGCACGAAACGCCGCTTGAGTGAATCCTGATGAATACCGCTGATGAAGTGTCGGTCGATCTTGACGAAGTCAGGCTGAACCGCCGACCACAGCTTGAGGCTGGCGTACCCTTCACCGAGGTCATCCAGCGCGATGGCGAAGCCCATCGACTGGTAATGGCAGACGGCCTCACGCATCAGTGCCGGGTCAAGCCCCGGGGTCTGCTCAGTCAACTCGATGACGACCTGATGCGGGTGCAGCCCATGGCGATGCAGGAGGTGACGTGTCAGTCCCCGAGAATGCGCACTGTCCAGCAGCACCTCCGGCGACACGTTCAGGAACAGGCGTTCACTCAGGCCCTGCTCGGCCCATTGCTCAAGCGCCAGCTCACGACAGAGGCCGTCCAGCTCGGCGAGGCGCCGATGCTGGCGAGCCGCCTCGAACATCGCCATCGGTGAGCGCAAGCTGCATCCCGCAGCAGCGCGCGCGAGTGCCTCGTAGGCGAAGACCTCACGGCCATCTGCCGCCACGATGGGCTGGAAATGCATCCGCAACTGGCGAAGACGCAGCAACGCCTCCAGCGCCTGGCCGGATTCGGGAGTGGATGCCTCAGCTAAAGCGGGATGCGGGGATGGCAGCATGCCAGAATCAAAGCATGCTGATATGACAGGAAAATGACATGGGACGGTGATGTGTCAGCGAATGGTCGGGCACATCACCGCGGTGCTGCCGTGCAAGGACGCCTTGCGACGAGCCTGCCCGGTCGTGGCTGGCCAATACGCTCATGCCACGCCGGAAGTGGACGCCTTACAGCGAGTTGGGGTCGATGGCCTTGCCGAGGGAATTGCGGTCGATCCACTTGCCGGCCTTGGTTTCCTTGTAACGGAAGACCACCATGTCGCCCGCGACGACCGGCACTTCACTGTCTTCGGTCTGATAGCTGTAGCTCTCGCCCTCCACGACCAGCGTGAAGCGATAGAGATCCGGCATGCCCAGCCATTCCTTGAAAGGCCCTTCGCGCTCAAGGCTCTCCAGCGTACCGCGTCCCTGAAGCTTGGGAGTGCGTGCGCGTCCGCGCCCAAATCCACCTGCCATGCTATCTCCTCCCCGTCAGTGCGGGTCTTGCGGGGCGACGTCGCTGCCGCCGCCCGGGTACATGTTTGATGCGCATGCGCATCACGTCATTCAGCGAAGGCCTGGCCATAACTGTCTGGCGCCAGGTCCTCGAAACGGGTGTACTTGCCGATGAAGGCCATGTGAACGGTGCCGATGGGGCCGTTACGCTGCTTGCCGATGATCAGCTCGGCCAAGCCCTTGTTGTCGGGATTGTCCTTGTTGTAGACCTCATCACGGTAGACGAAGGCGATGACATCAGCGTCCTGCTCGATGGCGCCGGATTCACGCAGATCCGACATCACGGGGCGCTTGTTGGGACGCTGCTCAAGCGAGCGGTTCAGCTGCGAGAGCGCCACCACCGGGCAAGCGAATTCCTTGGCCAGCCCCTTGAGCGAGCGCGAGATCTCGGAGATCTCGGCAGTACGGTTCTCGGACAGCCCCGGCACCTGCATCAATTGCAGGTAATCGATCATGATCAGGCCGATGCCGCCGTGTTCGCGCGCCATGCGGCGACAGCGTGAGCGCATCTCGTTGGGCGACAGGGCCGCCGTGTCATCGACGAACAGCTGCTTGTCCTTGAGCAGGTTGACCGCCGAGGTCAGCCGCGGCCAATCCTCGTCATCCAGCTGACCGGTACGCACCTTGGTCTGATCGATGCGGCCCAGCGAGGAGATCATGCGCAGCATCAGCGATTCGGCCGGCATCTCCATCGAGAACACGGCCACCGGCTTGTCGCCGGAGACCACGGCATGCTCGACCAGGTTCATGGCGAAGGTGGTCTTGCCCATCGAGGGGCGCCCCGCGATGATCACCAGGTCCGATGGCTGCAGACCGGAGGTCATGTCATCCAGGTCCCGGAAGCCGGTCGAGAGGCCGGTCATCTGGCCCTTGAGATTGAACAGCTCATCGATGCGGTCCACCGCGCCGGTCAGCAGCTGACTCATGCCCTTGGGGCCGCCGCTCTTGGGGCGTGATTCGCTGATCTGGAACACCAGACGCTCGGCCTCGTTGACCAGCTCGTCGGCGTCTCGCCCCTGAGGGCTGAAGGAGCTCTCGGCGATCTGGTTGGCCGCCTGGATCAGCTTGCGCAGCGTCGCGCGCTCGCGAACGATGTCGGCATAGGCCTTGATGTTGCTGGCCGAGGGCGTATTGCGCGCAAGCTCGGCGAGGGTCGCAAGCCCGCCGACCGACTCCAGCTGGTCACGGCTTTCCAGCAACTCGGACAACGTGACCACATCCAGCGGCCGGCTGCTGCCCACCAGCTGGGACATGGCGTTGTAGACCAGACGATGCTCGTAGCGATAGAAGTCGTCGGCCACCAGTCGCTCGGACACCGTGTCCCAGGCGCTGTTGTCCAGCATCAAACCGCCGAGGACCGATTGCTCGGCCTCCAGCGAATTGGGGGGCACCTTGAGCGCCGCCGTCTCGCGATCCTGATCCTGCATCTCGCTCATGCCTGGCTGACTCCTGCTGATGACTGACACGCCCGCGGGAACCTCCATTTTCGTGCATCGCCGCGAGCCTGCCAACCATCGCGACCGCACATGATGCTCTACCTCACGGGGGCAGGCATTCTACCGGATTTTGCCTGTCATCGCCCTGCCCGCGTGCAGAGGATTTTCCCTGTCACGCCCGACAAAGAAACGCCAGACACAAAAAAACCGCCCCCGCATCCAGGATGCGAGGGCGGTTCGAGTACCACCTGTGGTGGCAGCGCCGGATCACCGGGCAGCCACCACGGATCAGCGATTACTCGCCGACCACGACCACACGAACAGTGGCAGTCACTTCAGCGTGCAGCTGCAGCACGATGTCGTATTCGCCAGTGTTGCGCAGCGGGCCTTCCGGCATGCGGACTTCGCTCTTGGCGATGTCGATGCCGGACTGGGCGATGGCTTCGGCCAGATCACGCGGACCGATGGAACCGAACAGCTTGCCTTCTTCGCCAGCCTTGGCGACCAGGGACAGTTCGATTTCGTTCAGCTGAGCGGCACGCGCTTCAGCTTCGGCCTTGCGCTCTGCAACCTGTGCTTCCAGCTCAGCGCGCTGAGCTTCGAAAGCCGCCTGGTTTTCGGCAGTGGCCGGAACAGCCAGACCGTACGGCAGCAGATAGTTGCGACCGAAACCAGCCTTGACGGACACCTGGTCACCCAGGTTGCCCAGCTTGCCAATCTTGTCGAGCAGAATGACTTGCATCTCGTAAACCTCTTATCGATGACTGCCAGCAAGACGTGCGCGAAGATCCGCAAAGACGTCAACAAGAGCCAGCAGCAGCAAAATCAGAATCGTGGGCCAGGTCGTCAGCAGCAGAAAGTAGACGCCGACCAACCATAACCCGCTCATCCCCTTTAACCCGATATAGCCATGCACCAGGGCAATGCCGGCCACGAACAACGGTATCCAGATCAGCAGGAGCACTGCAGGCACATCGAGGAAGACCCCGATGATGCCGCAGGCTGCCAGTATCAGGACTTCTCGCGGGCTCAGCCGGAAGGCATGAAACTCGTGACGAAATCCACCCGGATTGTAGAGCCCGGACTGCCAACTGCGCGCCAGGGCCAGACAGGCCGTGGCGGCCAGCAGGACCACCAACCCGGTAATACCGCCGATGACCAACCCTGCGAGCTGTTCAGTCGGCACACCTTGAGCGGCAAAGTCGCTCAAGCGTGCATCAAGCTCAGGGGCATTCTGACGAATGCTCTCAAGCAGTGGACCAGCCCCGCCTGGTGGCAGGAATATCCCGGACTGCACCATCATTGCCGCTGTCAGGCTGGCGCCAATCAGCGCCTCCCCCCATCGCATGCGAGCACGCAGCAGGGTTGCCATCAACGTGACCAGCAACACGGTCGCCAATGGCACCGGGTCGCCTTGTGTCCACCACCAGCCTGCCGGAATGGCAGCGGCGATGAACACGGGTGCGGCTGGCGCAAGGCCACGCCGAAGCGTGACCAGCGCACTGATGGAGGCACTGAACCAGAAGAACCAGGGCAGAAGACCCGTCAGCAGTGCAATCGCGATGCACTGCAACGGTCCGCGCATGGCCCAACGTGCCAATGCCAGCATCATGGTGTCGCCTTACTGGTGGCTGTCGCTGTACGGCAGCAGTGCCAGGTAGCGCGCACGCTTGATGGCAGTCGCCAGCTGACGCTGATAACGCGCCTTGGTGCCGGTGATGCGGCTCGGGACGATCTTGCCGGTCTCGGTGATGTAAGACTTCAGGACTTCGATGTCCTTGTAGTCGATCTGCTTCACGCCTTCAGCGGTGAAGCGGCAGAACTTGCGACGACGGAAAAAACGTGCCATTGCAATGACCTCCTGGGGGTGCGGTATCAGTTAGCGTCTTGAGTTTCGGCTTCGTCACGCTTGTCTTCGCGACGCGGACGCTTCTCTTCAGCCGGCTTCATCATCGGAGACGGCTCGATGGCCGCTTCCTTTGCACGCACAACCAGGTTACGGATGACGGCGTCGTTGAAACGGAAGATGGTCTCGAGTTCCTCGACCACTTCACCGGTAGTTTCGACGTTCATCAGCACGTAGTGGGCCTTGTGGATCTTGTTGATCGGGTAGGCCAGGTGACGGCGACCCCAATCTTCCAGACGATGCACAGTACCGCCGGCTTCGGTCACGATGGAGGTGTAACGCTCGATCATGGCCGGAACCTGTTCGCTCTGGTCCGGGTGGACCATGAACACGATCTCGTAGTGACGCATGGCTTGGCTCCTTTCGGTTTGACAGCCTCCACGGCGCGTCTCGGGCCGGGAAGCAAGGAGTGGAGTGATTACTACGGTTGTGTCATTCGGGCTCGAAAGCCACGTACAACGCGCGCGGGCGAGGACAGGTGCCCCCATGCCGCGCATTCACTGCAGACTGCACTTCACAGAACCGCAGTATTGTAGAGAGGTGTCAAGGGCTTGGCAAGCGACACGTCGCGAGGCACGCCTCATGCCCTGACACCCCCATTCTCGCTGTCAGCCGTTGCGGCGCTGACGAACGGCTTCAAACAGGCAGATACCGGCCGCGACCGAGACATTCAGACTCGAGACACTGCCCGCCATCGGCAGCTTAATCAGGCTGTCGCAGTGCTCGCGCGTCAGCCGACGCATGCCCTTGCCCTCAGCGCCCATCACGATGGCCACCGGCCCGGTGAAATCGGCCTCGAAGGCCATGGCCTCGGCTTCGCCAGCCGTACCCAGCACCCAGACACCGGCTTCCTTCATGGCATCCAGCGTGCGGGCCAGGTTGGTGACCTGATAGACCGGCACCACTTCCGCTGCCCCACAGGCGACCTTGCGCACGGTCGCGTTCAGGGAGGCGGACTTGTCCTTGGGCACGATGACACCATGGGCACCGGCGGCATCGGCGCTGCGCAGACAGGCCCCGAGGTTGTGCGGATCCGTGACCGAATCCAGCACCAGAAACAGCGGGGCTTCCTCATGGGACCAGCCATCGAGGCGCAGCTTGAGGCCAGTCTCGTTCTCGGTGGCAAGCGGCGCGCACAGAGCAACCAGCCCCTGATGGGCACCACCGCCGGTGGACAGCGCATCCAGCTCCTCACGCGCCTTCAAGGTGACGCGTGAACCAGCGGCACGCGCCTGCTCGATGATCTCGTTCAGACGCAGCTCGGCCTCGCCTGCCTGCACCCACAGCTCGCTCGGTGCGCGGCCGCGTGCCAGCAAGGCTTCCACGGCGTGTACACCATAGACGGCTTCCAGGCCACCGGGGATCTTCGGTGCGCCAGTGCGAGCGCCACCTCTGCGGGCCCCGCCACGTTCCTGGCGCTGAGCGCCACCACGCTCACCCCTTGAGTGCTCGCCTCGAGAGTGCTCACTTCGAGAATGGCTACCGCGCTCGCCAGCGGGCTTGCCGCGGCCGGGCTTGCGCCCCTTGTCCTGACTCATAGTGCCTTCCTGCCTGATGGCCCTGACAGGGCCCTGTCACTTGGACGGAAACTGAGCTGTCGCCATGGCGACAGCCATGAAATCCTGCGAACTCACGGCCGTGCAACGCATCAGCCCCGACCATGGCCGGGGCTGATGAATGCTGCGCGGTAAATCTTGCCGGCGGTCAGCTGCGGCCGTTGCCGCGACGCCCGCGAGAACGGGAGCCGCGCTTGCGCGACGGATCATCCTTGCCAGCGGCACCCATCGGCGCGACTGCCGCGAACGGACTGTCAGCAGATTCCGGACCGCTCGGCACCGCCGGGCGCGCCGCTGCCGGAGACTCAGGCGCGGACGGACGCTCTTTGCCGGTGGAGGGCTTGCGCTCGCCGCGACCGGAACGCTCATCACGCTCGCTGCGCGGCTTGCGGGCAGGACTATCCTGCGCAGGCGTCTCGGACGCTCCGTCCGTACCGCCACCCTGGCCTTCCTGACTGACTTCTTCCGTCAGGGACTTGAGGCGCTCGCGCTCACGCTTGCCGGGGCGACCCTTGGGGGCAGATTCCTTGCCGGAGGCAGCACCGCTCTTGCCGCTTGCGGGCTTGTCAGCATCACGCTCGCTGCTGCGTGCCTTGCGCGGCTTGCGCTTGGGACGCGGCGTCGGGTCACTGAGCATGAAGTCGATCTTGCGCTCATCCATGTCGACGCGAGCCACCTGGACGGTGACGCCATCGCCGAGACCATAGCTGACGCCGGCACGCTCACCCTTGAGACGATGCTTCTCGGCCTCGTAGTGGTAGTAGTCGGACGGCAGCGAGGAGATGTGCAGCAGGCCTTCGACGTAGTAGGCATCCAGTCGCACGAACAGGCCGAACTGGGTGACCGCCGCGACGGTACCCTCCAGCACTTCACCGACCTTGTCCTTCATGAACTCGCACTTGAGCCAGTCGTTGACGTCACGCGTCGCCTCATCGGCGCGGCGCTCGGTCATCGAGCAGTGCTCACCCAGCTCGAGCATCTGCTCGAAGGTGTACGGGCACCATTTGGTCGGACGCTCGGTCACGGCATCTTCGGCGCGCAGCACGGTGTCGGTCTTGCGCGGACCACGGATGACGGAACGGATCGCACGGTGCACCAGCAGATCAGGATAACGACGGATCGGCGAGGTGAAGTGGGCGTAGGCATCGTAGGCCAGACCGAAGTGACCTTCGTTCTGCGGCGAGTAGACCGCCTGGGTCATGCTGCGCAGCATCACGGTCTGGATGATGTCGAGATCCGGGCGCTCGGCGATCGAGGCGCGCAGTGCCTGGAAGTCCTTGGGTGCCGGCTCGTCGCCGCCTTCCAGCGTCAGACCCAGCTCACCCAGGAAGGCGCGCAGGTTGTTCAGGCGCTCCGGTGCCGGCTGCTTGTGGACACGATAGAGGGCCGGCAGATCGTGCAGATCCAGGAAGCGCGCCGTGGCGACGTTGGCCGCCAGCATGCATTCCTCGATCAGCTTGTGCGCGTCATTGCGCGTACGCGGCACGATCTGTTCGATCTTGCGCTCATCGTTGAACAGGATCTGCGTCTCGGTGGTCTCGAAGTCGATGGCACCACGCTTGTCGCGCGCCTTGCGCAGCACACCGTACAGCGCGTGCAGGTTGTGCAGCGACGGCAGCAGTTCGTTGTACTGCTGACACAGCGCCTGACCTTCCTCACTTTCCGGGTCCGTCAGCATGGTGCCGACCTTCTCGTAGGTCAGGCGCGCATGGGAACGGATCACGGCTTCGAAGAAGCGGTAGTCGAGCATCTCGCCATTGCTGGCAGAGATGGTCAGCTCACAGACCAGCGTCAGACGATCGACATGCGGGTTGAGCGAGCACAGACCATTGGAGAGCAGCTCCGGCAGCATCGGCACGACCTGACCCGGGAAATACACCGAGTTGCCGCGCACGTAGCCTTCCTGATCCAGCGGACTGCCGCCACGCACGTAATGCGATACATCGGCGATGGCGACCAGCAGCTTCCAGTTGCCGTTGTCGTCCTGCCAGGCGCAGACGGCGTCATCGAAGTCCTTCGCGTCTTCGCCATCGATGGTGACCAGTGGCGTCTCGCGCAGGTCGATACGCCCCTTCTTGTCCTCTTCCAGCACTTCGGCGGAGATGGTCGAGATCTGATCCTCGACTTCCGGCGGGAATTCGCTGGGGATGTCATGCGAGCGAATCGCGATGTCGATCTCCATGCCCGGGTCCATGCGCTCACCGAGCACCTCGACCACTTCCCCCACCGGCTGCACGCGTGTCGCGGGCTGCTGGGTAATGCGCACGGACACCACCTGACCGTCCTTGGCACCATTGGCCACACGGTTGGGGATGATCACTTCCTGCGCGATGCGCGAATTCTCCGGAATCAGTACCCCGAAGTCCGGCTCGGATTGGCGATAGATGCCGACGAGCGTCTGGGTATTGTGAGCCAGCACCTCGACGATGGTGACTTCATCACGACCACGGCGATCACGGCCGCTGACGCGCGCCAGCACCTGATCACCATGGAAGACGCGACGCATCTGGCGCGGCGGCACGGCAAGATCCGGCTTGACGCCATCTTCGCGCGCCAGGAAACCGAAACCATCGCGATGGCCGACGATACGGCCACGAATCAGGTCCAGCTTGTCGATCAGTGCATAGGCACCACGACGATTGCGCAGCACCTGGCCATCACGCTCCATGGCATTGAGGCGACGGCGCACGGCTTCCTGCTGCTCGTCGTCCTCGAAACCGAGCATGCGGCTCATGTTCTCGTGGGTAATGGGCTTGCCATACTCTTCCAGCTTGTCGAGAAGATACTCGCGACTGGGGATGGGCTTGTCGTACTTATGGGCTTCGCGTTCCGCGTGCGGGTCGTCGCTGAGCGTCCATTGGGTCATTAATCAGGATTCCTTGACGATGAATTCGAGACGGGCAGCGGGCGCGGCACGGAATGACTGGTTGTCTCTCATGCGCGCATTATAGCCCCTACCATTGGGCCGACCCAACCATTCCCCAACCTTCCGACTCCCGGAAGCTCGTCAGAGTGATGCAGGAGGCCTCATTTCATGGCTTTCTTTCATGGCTTTGCCAAGCGCTTGTTTTTCCATCGGGTCTTCCAAAGCTTGCACCATCTCGAAGTTCCGGCCAGCAAGGCAGACGACCGAAATGCGTCATGCAGCCCCAGAAGTCACAAATAAAACAGAAACCTCTTGCATTCCCTCAGAAGATCCGTATTATTCGGCACCACTTGCCCAGATGGCGGAATTGGTAGACGCGCTAGCTTCAGGTGCTAGTGTCCGTATGGACGTGGAGGTTCAAGTCCTCTTCTGGGCACCAATTTCAGGTTTCATGTTGACGTGACACACGTTAGGATGGATACCGGAAAACGGGTAAAGCATTCAAGTTTCAACAACTTGGACTGCTGATCCGGGTCCTTGGACCAAAACGAGTTCTGATGTCTGCCCAGGTGGCGGAATTGGTAGACGCGCTAGCTTCAGGTGCTAGTATCCGTAAGGATGTGGAGGTTCAAGTCCTCTCCTGGGCACCACGGACGTCAGACTCACGATGAACGACCCCTGTATCGCGCTTCGCCCAGATGGCGGAATTGGTAGACGCGCTAGCTTCAGGTGCTAGTATCCGTAAGGATGTGGAGGTTCAAGTCCTCTTCTGGGCACCACGATGCGCACTCGAACAGGGAACATGGTATCCACTACCAAGGATGTCATGATCGTTCCGCTGCAAGGCTCTGCTCTTGAGACTTCAGCACACAACTTGATGCCCAGATGGCGGAATTGGTAGACGCGCTAGCTTCAGGTGCTAGTGTCCGTATGGACGTGGAGGTTCAAGTCCTCTTCTGGGCACCATCAAGTTGTCATCCGATGTACTTTCTCGCAGCGCCCGCTGCTCACATCGCGATACTCTCCCCCCTGCTATCAGCTTCATTGCTTTATCCAGACCTGCAGCGCCCTGCGTTGTCTTTCGCGTGCTCCCAGAAACACAGATCCCCCCCCCGACGCCTGCTGACTTGTCCACACCCGCTTCCACTGCCTGGCCTGTGGATGGATTTCCTGCGACTGCGCGACGAATATCCCCGGACGCATCCTTCTGCACGACCCATTGCCTCCCCTGCGCCATCAGAGTCATCAGACACTCAATAGCGTGACGGGATGCGGCTGAAACTCTCGACCTGCCATCCATCACGACGTACCGAGGCTTCCAGGCGCTGCTCGATATCGTCCGGCAACTCATGGAAGAAATCGAAACCGGTGAGAGATTCGATTCTATCGATGCTGACCAGAAAGCGATCCAATGGCTCATCCCCTCTTACCTGCTGAGGAAAGAGAAACGCCAGGGCGCGAGGCGCCTGCCGAGCAGTGCCGGGCGAGACGATGATCTTGTAGAAACCATCCGGAATCTCGATCAGATTCGGCAGACGCTCGATCTCTCCCGTGAAGACCGGACCTGCGGTGATCCACAGCGCCTCTTCCCGCGGCAGAATCCTGTCCATGATGGCCGCCTCGAGTCGCTGCCACAGCTTGCGATTGAGCGCCGGTGTCTGTGGCGAGATATTGGTCATGCGAAACGTCTGATGCTGGGCCTTGACCCCGTAGATCTTGCCGATGGCGTAGTTGGGCGCCAGGTGTCCGCGGTCGTAGCCACTGTTGCGATAGCTGTCCGGCGTGACGGGCCATAGCGAGCGCCAGTCGCGCTCGAACTCGTCAGGACGCTCCCCCAGCCGCGACCCCTGGGTATTCTCGAGACGCCATGTCACCCATAACGGATTGGCGCGCAGATCCGACCACCCCACCAGGTAGGCATCGCTGCGCAAGCCACGCGCCAGCGTCTTCCAGTCAAGTTCACGTGCCTCAGGCACTCCCTGCCAGGCGTAGAACTGCTGGTAATCACGCTCCTGCCACCACCACAGCCCACCTCCCACCAGCGCGAATGCCACGCTGACGCCAAACCCTCGCCACAGCTTGCGACCGGCCGAGCGAATATCATCCATCACATCCAGCATCCCGCCATTTCCTTCTTGTCGTTGCCATTGCCTCGGCAAGGCATGCGCTCGTCATTCCGTCACGACCCGCAAGCCGCAGCAACTTCATTCACGTTCTACCGTAGCATTCCATCATGCCAGAGTTCCGTTCGCGAGGCTGACGGCCGCCCCAACTCAAGCCACAATAAGCAGGCAGCACTTGCTTCATGCACCATCAGCGAGCAGATATCCACGAGGGGGATCATCCCGACGGCGGATACCGCAGAATCTGACCGCATGATCAGTATCTGGCATGCCACCTGCATCTTCCCGTACCAGGATGCTTGCGACCAGCCGCGCCACACAGAGCGCTCATCAAGACGCCCGTGGCACGAGTGACACTGCAACGATCGACATGAAAGCGCCTCCTGACAGGCGAGCCGTGACCGCAGCACATCCCACCGGCTGTGCTCCAACGATGAGAAGGAATCTGACCATGGCTGATCAAAGCCGTCGTAACTTCATGCGCAACAGCCTGCTGGGGCTTGCCGCCCTGCCACTGGGCGCTGCCGTGCTCTCGCCGCGCGCCCTTGCCGCCGACCTGCCCCCACTGGATACCGACAACCCGCAGGCAAAGGCGCTCCACTATGTGGAAGATGCCAGCGAAGCCAGTGATCACCCCGCCTTCAAGCCCGGCTCCGACTGCACCAACTGCATGTTCTACAAGCCGGAGAACAAGGGCTGTCAGCTATTCCCCAGCAATAGCGTGGCACCCGAAGGCTGGTGCCAGTCCTGGACCAAGCGCCCGGCATGATACCGGCGGCGCCTCGGACCTGATACGAGAAGACCGCCTCGGGAGCCAATCCCGAGGCGGTCTTTTTCATGGCTGTGTTACCGGGACCAGACGTCAGCTCGCAGTGGATCCGGAAGCATCCTCCGGCAACGGCCATTGGTAGCGGCGCGCGATCTCATCCTGCTCCAATGATTCGAGATGCACCGGGAACCCCCACAACTGATGCAGATAGCGCATCACGGGATAGACGCTGCGTGACAGCGGGCGACGATCATCCTGGACATGGCGCAGCGTCAGCGAGCGATCTCCCCGGATATTCGCGGCCCACACCTGGATGTTCGGCTCGCGATGGCTGAGCGCATATTGCACCGACAGCGCCTCTCGAATGCGCTTGTAGCCTCGACTATCGTGAATGGCATCGATGAGAAGATGCTCATCACTGTCGTCATCCACCAGCGAGAACAGCTTGAGATCACGGATCACCTTGGGCGACAGGAACTGCTGGATGAAGGACTCGTCCTTGAAGTTGCGCATCGCGAAATGCACCGTCTCCAACCAGTCACTGCCGGCGATGTCGGGGAACCACTCACGGTCCTCGTCGTCAGGATTCTCGCAGATGCGCTTGATGTCCATGAACATCGCGAAGCCCAGCGCATAGGGGTTGATGCCATTGTAATGCGGGTGATCGAAGCCCGGCTGCTGCACCACCGAGGTGTGCGACTGCAGGAACTCGAGAATCACCCCCTCGCCGATCAGCTGCTCATCATAGAGTTGATTCATGATGGTGTAGTGCCAGAAGCAGGCCCAGCCTTCGTTCATCACCTGGGTCTGGCGCTGCGGGTAGAAGTATTGCGCCAGCTTGCGCACGATACGCACCAGCTCCCGCTGCCAGGGCTCCAGCAACGGTGCATTCTTCTCGATGAAGTAGAGCAGGTTCTCCTGAGGCTCCGGCGGGTAGCGACCACGACGATGCAGACCCAGTGGGTCGTTGACCTCATCGATCAACTCATCCTCCTCCTCGGCCTGCGGAATGGTGGTCCACAGCGCATTCACCTGAGCCTGCAGATAGGCCTCACGCTCCTGCTGACGCTGGATCTCCTCTTCCGGCGAGATGGGCGAGGGACGCTTGTAGCGATCGACGCCATAATTCTGGAGCGCATGACAGGCGTCCAGCAGCTGCTCGACCGCATCGACACCATGGCGCTCCTCGCATTCGGACACGTACTTCCGGGCGAAGACGAGGTAATCGATGATCGCCGAGGCATCCGTCCAGGCACGAAACAGGTAATTGCCCTTGAAGAAGCTGTTGTGGCCATAACAGGCATGCGCCATGACCAGAATCTGCATCATCAGGGTGTTCTCTTCCATGAGATAGGCGATGCAGGGATCGGAATTGATCACCAGCTCATAGGCCAGTCCCATCTGTCCGCGCCGATAGGCCTGCTCCACCGAGAGAAACTGCTTGCCGAACGACCAATGGTGATAGCCCACCGGCATGCCGATGCTGGCATAGGCATCCATCATCTGTTCGGAAGTGATGACTTCAATCTGATTGGGGTAGATATCCAGCCGATACTGCTCAGCGATACGCGCTATCTCGTGCTCGAAATGCTCCAGAAGCTCGAAGGTCCAATCGGAGCCACTGGCCGGTTGCTGATTTTCCAGTCGATTATCACGTCTCTGGCTCATGGGGCCTCCCGGCCCGGCAGATGGCCGGGCGCGTCACATGATGCGATCAGGCGCTGATGCGGCGCTTGAACAGCTCTCGAAATACCGGGTAGATATCGCCCGCCTCGACAATCTGCTGCATGGCGAAGCGATCCGGAAATTCGGCTTCGACTCGCTCATATTCTTCCCACAATGCCTGGTGCGCATGCGGGGTGATCTCCACGTAGGCGTAATATTGCAGACGCGGCATCAGCTTCTTGATCATCAGCTCGCGACAATTGGTGGAATCGTCATCCCAGTTGTCACCATCGGACGCCTGAGCCACGTAGAGATTCCATTCACCCGCCGGATAGCGGGATTCGATCACTTCATCCAGCAACGTCAGGGCACTGGAGACGATGGTGCCGCCGGTCTCTCGGGAGTAGAAGAACTCTTCCTCATCCACTTCCTTGGCGGCGGTGTGGTGGCGAATGAACACCAGCTCGACCTTCTCGTAGTTGCGCTCCAGAAACAGATAGAGCAACAGGAAGAAGCGCTTGCCGATATCCTTGTGCGCCTGGGTCATCGACCCCGAGACATCCATCACGCAGAACATCACTGCCTTGTTGGACGGCATCGGCTGATTGATGAGGTGGTTGTAGCGCAGATCATAGGTATCGAGAAACGGCACCGCCTTGAGGCGCGCTTCAAGACGCTCGATTTCCGCCTTGAGCTCGGCAATGCGCACCTTGTTGCGCAGCACCGGATCCTTGCGCTCCTCAAGCTCCAGCGCGTCAGTGGCCTCCTTCAGCGCCCGCTTGATGGGGGATCGCATGGCGATACGCCGCGCCTGGGCGGAACGCATCGAGCGCACGATATTGATCCTGGCGGGAGTGCCATCGCGAGCGATACCCGCCCGCACCGGACGTACTTCATCCATGTCCGCGATCTGCTTGCGCTCCAGATGCGGAAGCTCCAGACCATCGAACACGAATTCGAGAAACTCCTCGCGCGACAGGGTGAAGGCAAAATCATCCTCGCCCTCGCCCTGGTTGGAGGCCTGACCTTCTCCGCTGCCGCCACCGCCGCCGCCACCACTCGGGCGGCGCATGCGATCACCTTCCACGAACTCCTTGTTGCCCGGGTTGATGACACGCCGCTTGCCGCCTTGGCCATGCTGGAAGACCGGCTCCGAGATATCGCGAGTCGGAATGGAGACTTCCTCGCCACGCTCCATGTCGGTGATGGAGCGCCGATTGACGGCATCCTCCACCGCCCGTTTGATATGGCTGCGGTAGCGCCGGATGAAGCGCTGGCGATTCACCGCACTCTTGTTGCGCGCATTGCTGCGTCGATCAATGAAGTAACTCATTCGCCCTCCTTGCCGGCCTCGCGTTCAGCGAAAGACCGGATGGCAAGTGCCGGCGGCAATCACGCCCGCCGGCAGGCCTGTCGTCAGTCGGCAGGGCTTACTGCGACTTGCGCACTCGCAGATACCACTCGGACAGCAGACGCACCTGCTTCTCGGTATATCCGCGATCCACCATGCGCGCCACGAAATCCTCATGCTTGCGCTGATCCGATGCTGATGCCTTGGCATTGAAGGAGATGACCGGCAGCAACTCTTCGGTATTGGCGAACATCTTCTTCTCGATCACCGCACGCAGCTTCTCGTAGGACTGCCAGCCCGGATTCATCCCGTTGTTCTGCGCGCGAGCGCGCAGCACGAAGTTGACCACTTCATGACGGAAGTCCTTGGGATTGGAGATGCCCGCTGGCTTCTCGATCTTCTCCAGCTCCTCATTGAGCGACTGACGATTGAGCAGCTCGCCAGTCTCGGGGTCACGGTATTCCTGGTCCTGAATCCAGAAATCAGCGTAGGTCACGTAACGATCGAAGATGTTCTGGCCATACTCGGAGTAGGACTCGAGATAGGCGGTCTGGATCTCCTTGCCGATGAAATCGACATAACGTGGGGCCAGATACTCCTTGATGAAGCGCAGGTAACGCTCGTGGGTCTCCTTGGGCAGCTGCTCCTGCTCGAGGCGCTGCTCCAGCACATAGAGCAGGTGCACCGGGTTGGCAGCCACCTCGCTGGCATCGAAGTTGAAGACCTTGGAGAGGATCTTGAAGGCAAAGCGCGTAGACAGACCATCCATGCCCTCATCGACCCCCGCACTGTCACGGTACTCCTGGATCGACTTGGCGCGAGGGTCGGTATCCTTGAGGTTCTCGCCATCGTAGATGCGCATCTTGGAATAGATACTGGAGTTCTCAGGTTCCTGCAGGCGCGACAGCACGATGAACTGGGACAGCATGCGCAAGGTGTCTGGCGCACAGGGCGCATGATTGAGCGACGAGTGCTCCAGCAGCTTGGCGTAGATCTTCACCTCCTCCGAGGCTCGCAGGCAGTAGGGCACCTTGACAATGAACACGCGGTCCAGGAAGGCCTCGTTGTTGCGATTGTTGCGGAAGGCCTGCCACTCGCTCTCATTGGAGTGCGCCAGCACCACGCCATCGAAGGGAATCGCCCCCATGCCTTCGGTCGGGTTGTAGTTGCCTTCCTGAGTCGCGGTCAGCAGCGGGTGAAGCACCTTGATCGGCGCCTTGAACATCTCGACGAATTCCATCAACCCCTGGTTGGCCTTGCACAGTCCGCCGGAGAAGCTGTAGGCATCCGGATCATCCTGGGCATAGAGCTCAAGCTGACGGATATCGACCTTGCCGACCAGCGCGGAAATGTCCTGGTTGTTGTCATCGCCCGGCTCCGTCTTGGAGATGGCGATCTGGTTCAGGCGGGATGGGTAGAGCTTGACGACACGGAACTGACTGAGATCTCCGCCATATTCCTTGAGACGCTTGGCCGCCCAGGGCGACATGGCGCTGCGCATGCAGCGGCGCGGGATGCCATATTCCTTCTCGAGCACCTCGCCATCCTCTTCCAGCGAGAACAGCCCCAGCGGCGACTCGTATACCGGCGACCCCTTGATGGCATAGAAGGGAATCTGCTCCATCAACAGCTTGAGTCGTTCGGCCAGCGATGACTTGCCGCCGCCGACTGGCCCCAGCAGATAGAGAATCTGCTTGCGCTCCTCAAGCCCCTGAGCCGCATGACGGAAGTAGGACACGATCTGCTCGATGGCCTCCTCCATGCCATAGAACTCGGCGAAGCTGGGGTAGCGTCGAATCAGCTTGTTGGAAAAAATCCGGGAAAGACTGGGATCCTTGGCGGTATCGATGACCTCCGGTTCACCGATGGCCGCCAGCATTCTCTCGGCAGCGCTGGCGTAGGCAGAACGATCCTGCCGACATAACTCCAGGTACTCCTGGAGACTCATCTCTTCTTGCTGGACCCGCTCGTAGCGGCTCTGCACGTGATCGAAGATGCTCATGGAAGCCTCCTTGTCGCGACTCGGGGTCGCTGGGACCATCGCCGGGGCCACTCCTGTACGATGACAGTGGTACCAGGTCACTTGATGCCCCGCGCTGCTGGCGCTCAGGTGACTGCCTCGGCGTGTTTATCAGCATAGATCGATATAGGTAGCGAGTGTCCAATACATGGACCCACCGCATTCAACGAACTTTCGCCACCCGAATGGACAACCTCGTCCCTGCATGACAAGCGCGATCTGGAACGAGGCAGGAGTGACGCCTCCTCGAGCGCACCGTTGCGCAAGAATTGCCTCGCCTCGTGGCCGTTGAAGCCCCTCCTCCTGAAAGGCACCATGTCTGCCACGTCGCACTGCAGCACACGTTCAGAATAGGGACAGAGCGGCGAGTCTCGCCAGCCAGTCCTTGCACATATCCGGCCCCACGAGGTGTCGCCAGCGACTCGATGGCGACCCGAAGGCGAATCGATGACATGCGAAACTGCCGACGCGGGCGGCCACGAGGCGACTGCTGACAGAAGCCTTGGCCGTAGCGATCACTGACCTTGTCACACCCCCGCAAGGGCATGGACGCATCGCAACGTCCTGAAAAATCTTCATGAAAAAAAAGCCCATCGGATGGCCGATGGGCTTTTTTCACTTTTCAGCACACGCTACGAGAGTGTCACTCTCAGCTCCCTTTCTTACAGGGCACTCTGGATATCAGAAAGCAGAGCATCCAGAAGATCCGTACTGGTATTCCAGGAACATACGAAGCGTGCGCCACCTGCGCCGATGAAGGTGTAGAAGGTCCAGCCACGCTCACGCAGTGCCGTCAGCACATGCTCGGGGAAGCTGGCAAAGACGCTGTTGGCCTCACAGGGGAACAGCAGTTCGATGCCGTCCAATGCCTCGAGTCGCTCGGCCAGATACTGCGCCATGGTGTTGGCATGACGTGCGTTGTCCAGCCAGACGTCATTCTCGAGCAGCCCCATCCACGGCGCGGCGATGAAACGCATCTTGGAGGCAAGCTGACCGGCCTGCTTGCAGCGATAGTCGAAGTCACGGGCCTGCTCGCGATCAAAGAATATCACCGCCTCCCCCATCGCCAGCCCATTCTTGGTACCGGAGAAGCACAGCACGTCCACGCCGGCCTTCCAGGTAAGCTCGGCCGGAGAGACGCCCAGCGAGGCACAGGCATTGGCAAAGCGTGCGCCGTCCATGTGGATCTGAAGATCATGACGGTCGGCCACTTCGCGAATCGCCTGAAGCTCTTCCAGACTATAGACGGTGCCGACTTCGGTGCACTGGGTCAGCGAGATGACACGCGGACGCGGATAATGGATATCACTGCGCTTGGTGACCAGTCGCTCGATGCCTTCAGGCGTCAGCTTGCCATTCGGACCCGGCGCATTGAGCAGCTTGGAGCCATTGGAGAAGAACTCCGGCCCTCCGCATTCGTCAGTCTCGATATGGGCCAGTTCATGGCAGATGACGCTGTGATAGGACTGACACAGATGCGCCAGCGACAGGGAATTCGCCGCCGTGCCATTGAAGACGAAGAATACCTCGCACTCGGTCTCGAACAGCTGACGGAAGCTGTCCGTCACCTGTTGAGTCCAGCGGTCGTTGCCATAGGCGAGATCATCATTCTGATTGGCTCGCATCATGTATGCCATCGCCTCGGGGCAGATACCGGACGTGTTGTCACTGGCCAGAAAACGTGATGTACAGGTGTCATCGATGTCAGTGGCCGCGGAGCGGGTCGTGGCGAGGGCGTCAGTCGTCATGGGAGTATCCAGAGCAGAGCAAGGGGTCACCTTGCCCGATGAAACGAACGCGGTACCCAGGATGGCAGGCACCACAGTAGAAATCCCATCATAACAGCGCTGCATGCCGCCGCCAGCCATGATCCGACGCGACCATCACGACGGGACGGCCATGCAGGAAAATCCCTCAGGCAGCATCGAGAGCCGGGTACCCTCTGCGCCCCTGCAGACCGCCCGTATGCAGAACCCGTACACGAGTCCCGGGGGCGATCATCCCGTTGGCGAGGTGGTGGGCCAGTGAGGCAAACAACTTGCCGGTATACACCGGCTCGACCTGCAACCCGGTCTCGGCCTCGAATCGTTGGATGAAGTCGATCAACCAGGCGGGTGCCTTGGCGAAGCCGCCCGCCTGCGCTCCCAACCACAGCCCCCACTCCGGTGTCTTCTGCTCACTGCCGCCGCTCCGGGCCAGCAGACGACGCACACGGTGATAGAGCTGATCTCCGTGATTCATGGTCGGGACGCCAATCACACGCAGACCATCACGCTCCCCCAGCGCACTCAGAACACCCGCCAGCGTGGTCCCGCTGCCGCAGGCCATCAGTACCAGCTGGGGCGCCGGCTCTCCGTTGCAAGGTGTCACCAGCGCCTGTGCCAACGGCTCGAGCCCCGCCACACCCTCCACGCTGCCCCCACCTTCCGGCACCCACAGCGCATCACTGAAGCGGGCAGAGAACCCGGGCTGGTCGCGCTGTTTGTATTCCGCCCGTGAGATGAAGTTCAGGTGCATGCCGTTGGCCATGGCATCCTTCAGCGTCGGCGTCAGCGGAGCTTCCGGATGCCCACGCACCAGGCCATGCGTCGCCACCCCCAGACGCGCCCCGGCAGCCGCCAGAGCATGCAGGTGATTCGACCAGCCGCCGCCACAGCTGATGATGCCTCGCCCCTCGCTGAGCGCTCGCGCCAGTGGCAGGCGCAGCTTCCATGCCTTGTTGCCGGATATCTCGGCATCCAGGGTATCGGCCCGCAGGCATTCGACCACCACTCCAGCCTCGCGGGCCACGCGCCAGTCAAGGCGCTCCACCCGTGGCAGGGTGAACAACTCGAGCAGTGCTTCCAGGCCGCCCCCTGCCGATGAGGAGTCGGCCTCGAGCGAGGCGATCGGCGAGGCCGCGACAATCGCTGAAGACGCGACAGCAGCAGGAGAGGAGAGCGCGCCTTGAGGCGCGGACAGGACCGTGGCGCCATCCGGCGGCAGAGTCTCGTCGGTGGATTGGCGAGAAGCGGCTGCGTGCGATGACATGAGCGAGTCCCATCGTGGTGATGCGCCGTGAGAACGGCAGAAGGCGGAGAAACGACAAGGCCATCACGGCCGTCATTGTCACGCAGACACGACGGCCGTGATGGCCACTCTCAGTCTAGGCAGAGCTTCGGCTCAACTCAACGCTGAATATCCCCATCTCGCCGACACTCGCTCCGCCACGAAAGGCGCCCCGGCCAGCCAAGACTCCCGGGAGCGGGCTAGAGGGCTGCGGCCGCCATGGTGCCCTGCGCGATGGCGCGCTTGGCATCCAGCTCAGCGGCTTCATCGGCGCCACCGATGATGTGCAGCTCGATCCCTGCCGCCTCCAGGGGCGCCTTGAGCTCCAGCACCGACTCCTGGCCGGCACACAGCACGATACTGTCGAGCGCCAGATGCTGGACCTTGCCATCAATGCTGACGGTCATCCCCTCGGCATCGATGGACTGATAATCGCAGCCCGCGACCATCTTGACTCCGCGCTGCTTGAGGGTGGCCCGGTGCACCCAGCCGGTCGTCTTGCCCAGATGCTTGCCCGGCTTGGAGGTCTTGCGCTGCAGCAGCCATACCTCACGAGGGCTCTCGCCGGGCATCGGTGTCTTGAGACCGCCGGCGGTGCTGACCGAGAGATCCACCCCCCACTCCTCGCACCACAGCTCGCCATCCAGCGAGGGTGACGGCTCACGATGCGTCATCAACTCCGCCACATCGAACCCGATGCCTCCCGCACCGACCAGCGCCACACGTCGCCCCACTCGCTCCGGAGCACGAATCGCCTCGCCATAACTGAGCACCTGGCCACGCGAGATGCCCTCCTCGATACCGGGAATCGCGGGCGTACGCGCACGCACGCCACTGGCCAGGATCACGGCATCGAACGCTGCCAGCATCTCCGCGGTGGCACGCGTATTGAGCCGAACCTCGACACCATTGCGTGCCAGCGCCTCGTTGAAGTAGCGCAGCGTCTCGTCAAACTCCTCCTTGCCCGGAATGCGGCGCGCGAAATTGAACTGCCCGCCGACTTCCGCCTGCGCCTCGAACAGCACCACCTCATGACCACGCTCTGCCGCGGTGACGGCCGCCGACAGACCTGCTGGACCACCTCCGACCACGGCGACACGCCGCACGCGGCGGGCAGGCTCGATCACCATCTCGGTCTCGTGGCAGGCTCGCGGGTTGACCAGACACGAGGTCAGCTTCATCTGGAAGGTGTGATCAAGACACGCCTGGTTGCAGGCGATGCAGGTGTTGATGATCGCGGCATCATCCGCCTGCGCCTTGCTGACCCACGCCGGGTCAGCGAGGAACGGACGCGCCATCGACACCATGTCGGCATGTCCCTCCGCCAGTACCGACTCGGCCACGTCCGGCATGTTGATGCGATTGGTGGTGATCAGCGGCAGACTGAGCTCCGCCTTCATGCGCTGGGTCAGTCCGGTGAAGACGGCACGCGGCACACTGGTGACGATGGTGGGCACTCGTGCCTCATGCCAGCCGATCCCGGTATTGATGAGGCTGGCACCGGCCGCCTCGATGGCCTTGCCCAACGCGACCACCTCGCTCCAGGTGCTGCCCTCATCGACAAGATCCAGCATCGACAGCCGATAGATGATCAGGAAATCCTCACCCAGCGCCGCGCGGATGCCCGCGACGATCTCCACCGCCAGACGGATGCGATTCTCGAAGCTGCCACCGTATTCATCCTCACGCTGGTTGGTCCGTCGACAGATGAACTGGTTGATGAAGTAACCTTCGGACCCCATCACCTCGACACCGTCATAGCCCGCTTCGCATGCCAAGGCGGCACAGCGTACATAATCCGCGATCTGGCCTTTCACTTCCTCGGTGCTCAGCGCCCGCGGCATGAAGGGGTTGATCGGGGCCTGAATGGCAGATGGCGCGACCTGATCCGGAGAATAGGCATAGCGACCGGCATGCAGGATCTGCAGGCATATCCGCCCGTCCTCGGCATGCACGGCATCGGTCACTTCACGATGACGCTGCGCCTCCTGCGAGGTGGTCAGCTTGGCCGCGCCCTGCATGACCGCGCCCTCCGGGTTCGGGGCGATCCCTCCCGTGACGATCAGGGCGACACCATGACGGGCACGCTCACGATAGAAGGCCGCCAGGCGCGTGAAGCCATTGGGAGCTTCCTCGAGCCCGGTATGCATCGACCCCATCAGCACGCGATTCTTCAGCGTGATGTGTCCCAGCTTCAGCGGACGGAAGATATTCGGATAGGCAGTCATGGCGCTTGCTCCTTGCCGTCGCACTGGCGTGGCCGTCAACCGGACCCCGGGACACCAGCACGCGGAACTTATCAGGTCGTCATTGTCATCTTGTCGCCTTGCGCTACTCGTGCACGTTGGCGGTAGACACGTCAGGGCGACGCACACCCAAGGCAAACAGTCGTATGAATCTCGATACGCTCAGTGTAGTGCATCATCGCTTGCACTCAATGCGCCTGGAGGACACATTGATACCCTTGCAGGACATGCCCTGCGCAATATCCGGCCGACGGCAAGCCTCGCGCTTGTCTCCCCGACCTCTCGACACGAGCCAGCCCCATGCAATTAGGAGAAGTCTCGGTCAGCCTGGCGCACCTCGTCGCACGTGCCCTGGACGCGTGCAACGTGCACGCCGAGCCCATCATGCAGCCCTACACGGGCTGGCCACTGCCGGACGACGGAGATGCCCGGATCGGCATCGCTCGCTACATGCGTCTGGGCCATGCCGCCATCACTGCCAGCGGTGATGAACTGTTCGGCCTGGAGATGGCCGCTCAGATTCGCCCGGGAGACTTTCTGCTCCCCGGACTTGCGTGTGCCTGCGCCCCCACTCTGGCGGCAGGGCTGACGCTGCTGTGCGAGGCTGAGGCACTTTACAGCGACAACAGTCGTGGCCATGGCCATTTCGAGCGCCAGGCCACCGGCGGCTGGCTGAACTTCTACTCCCTCGCTCCCTACAATGCCTACAACCGCTTCGTGGTCGACAGCGTGCTGGGAGGCTGGTGGCATCTGGCTCGCCAGCTGAGTGGCGATGCCTTGAGCGATGCATCGCTCGAGATCGATTACACGATCCCCCGCTCGCCGGAGGACAGCTCTCCGCTCACCCCCTCACCAGACGATATGCATGAGCAGACGGAGAAGCGCTGGCGCTGGCGATATGCCCGACGCCTGGGCCTGCCTGCGAGCCAGTTGCACTTCGCGACAGGGCGCAATCGGCTGTGGCTTCCAGACAGAGTATTGAACGCCCCTACCGTGCAGGCAGCACCGGTCGCCTTTGCCCAGCTTCGTCAACAGATCACGGAGCGACTGGAGAGCCGTCAGGGCCCTCATGACACGCTGTCACGCACACGACGTGCCATTGCCATGCGGCTTTCGGGGCGCGCACCCGGACGCGACGAGATCGCAGCGGCCCTCAATCTGCACCCGCGTACCCTGGCCAGACGACTCGCCGCCGAAGGCTGGCACTACGAGGGGCTGCTGGATGACACGCGCCGCGCACTGGCCGAGCGTTATCTGCGTGACACCCATCTAAGCCTGAAGGAAATCAGCTGGGTACTGGGATTTGCCGGTCCGGAAAGCTTCCAGCACGCCTGCAAGCGTTGGCACGCCAAACCACCGGGCGCATGGCGCAGACAGCACCGCGCCTCCAGCCGAACGGGTAGCTCACGGACCTGAAACACGAAGAAACGTCGAACGGGGGACGAGGGGACGTCCAAAAGGAAGGCAACAGCGAGGAAGGCAACAGCGAGGAAGGCAACAGCGAGGAAGGCAACAGCGAGGAAGGCAACAACGAGCATCTTGCTGGCCAGAAACGCGAAAACCCGAGCACGAGGGCTCGGGTTTCACGAATTCTGTAGATCGAGTGGCGGACTGGACGGGACTCGAACCCGCGACCTCCGGCGTGACAGGCCGGCATTCTAACCAACTGAACTACCAGTCCACATTGGTGGGTGATACTGGATTCGAACCAGTGACCCCAAGCATGTGAAGCTTGTGCTCTAACCAACTGAGCTAATCACCCAACACAGACGATCCTTGCTGCAAGCAGCGGTGATATCGCGTCATTCTGAATGGCGGACTGGACGGGACTCGAACCCGCGACCTCCGGCGTGACAGGCCGGCATTCTAACCAACTGAACTACCAGTCCATTCAAAACAACTCAACATCGGGCGCATGACAAACGGTAGTGGCGGACTGGACGGGACTCGAACCCGCGACCTCCGGCGTGACAGGCCGGCATTCTAACCAACTGAACTACCAGTCCACTGCAACGTTTGCTTCTGCTGACGAACCAGGCCATTTAATCAAGTAACGCTTTGATAAGCAATAACTTTTTTCAAATGGTGGGTGGTACTGGGTTCGAACCAGTGACCCCCAGCTTGTAAGGCTGGTGCTCTACCAACTGAGCTAACCACCCCTGTCTCGTTGGCGCTGCATTCTACGGAATCCGCCCCATGAGTCAATACTTTTTTTACAGGAAGTTTCAGAATACTCCTCGACAGGGTCTTGATAAGACTGGATTTTCCCAGCGCCACTCACCTGTAGCCCAGCAACCATCAGCATTGTGTCAGCATTCTGACATCAGGATGCCACGAGGGAGAAAATTCGTGTCGCTCATGGATTGACACCCATCAGCGCAATGCAGGGTGTGCAAGGATCGCTGCCACCGCTGAGCGAATCAGTCCCTCACGCGTCTTGCCGCTCGCCTTGCGAGGCTTGAAATCATGTTCGCCATCCTCCAGCCAATGCAGGCTGATGGTGCATGGCAATCCGTAACCTTCGACTTCCTCGCGATGACCAAAGGGATCTCGCGTGCCCTGACAGATCACGCCCGGGGCATCAATGGCCGCCAGATGCTCGGTTCGCAGCGTGTCCGGTTTGCCGGTCGGGTGAAAGGGATAGCCCAGCGCATACCAGCCCAGGGGCGACATTCGACGTGGGCCTGATGAGGGGGCTGGCATGCCTCGCCCCTCCAGCCCCTGCATCACATGCGAGGCCACGCGACTCCCCATGGACTTGCCACCAAGCAATACCAGGCATGTCGCCAGAGACGCCCTGGCGGCAAGACTGGCGGCCAGCGCCTCATGCCAGCGCGTCATTTCCTCGATCAGCCCGGGCAGCCGCGGCGGCGGACGACGGCGTGCCTCGCAGCGCATCTTGACGAGGTAGGCGAAGTCGAATCCCAGCCATGCCGCCCCCTGGTGTGCACAGGCCTTGCCGAACCGCTGATGGAAATCGGTCTCGCGTCCGGCGCCCGCCCCATGGGCATGCAGCAGAATCACCTGCCGAGGGCTGCCATGAATCTCCAGCGGACCGAACGAGGCCACCCAGCCTCGCCAGGGACCGCGCGCCGCCAACGCCTCCTCTGACAGCTCCAGACGCTTTTCCAGCTCATCGGCGATGGCGTCAAAGGAAGCGACCTTGAAACCTTCCTCGGCGTAGGGGGTGGGGACGGCCGCCACATTGGACGCATCCCGATCTTCGTCCGATGATGAAGTGACAAGAGACACTCAGTGTCCTCCCTGGTAGCTGAAATGAATGCTGAATCGTCTCGTGAGTCGTGCTCTCTTCAGGAGAGCACATCGCTGTTCACTGCATGATGAGGTCATGACATGGGCACAGCACCTGATGGAGCAGGCGCCTCTCACGAGGTGATTCGCCAATTTGGCACGACGGCCATTCTTTCAGGCGCCGTCAGTCTATTGCTGGCGGTATGGCTGACCGCCGTGCAGTTGTGGCCAACCCTGGCCCCGCCCATCGCCTGGCTGAGCCATGGCCGTCTCGCCATTGTGCAACAGCATCTGCTGCTCTTCGGCCTCGGCGGCTCGGCATTGATTGCCAGCCTGTATTCACTGGTCAATCATGACACGCAAGCCCGGCCAGGCCAGCGGCGTCTCCAGCGGTTCACGCTGCAGGCCTGGCAGACGATTCTCGTGCTTGGCAGCATATCGATTGCCGCGGGCTTCGCGTCGGGGCATGGCCAATCCGAATATCCCTGGCCACTCAACCTGTTGATGCTGGCAGTGTGGATCGCGGTCGCGTGGCTCTTCCATGTCAACTGGAAGGCAGGACCGACAGCGCGCCTGCCCGTGGCTGGCTGGTGCTTCATTGGCTGTCTGGTGATGATACTGATGCAGCATACCCTGCTGTCACTGGCGGTGCCCCTGGGCCCGCTGACATCGTTACCCATGTTCTCAGGCAGTCTGGACGCGCTGCTGCAGAGCTGGCAGAAGGGAATGCTGCCCGGCGGCATGCTGGCACTGGGCTTCATTGCCATGGCGTATCAGGCACTCTCGGGACTGACCCGCCAGCCCCTTCACTCTCACCGTCTGGCCATCATCAGCTTCTGGCTGCTGGTATTGCTGCTGCCCTGGAGCGGCGCGGTGCTGCTGCATGCCAGTGCCCTGCCCCAGTGGAGCCAGGCGCTGGGAATGGCGATGGGGCTCCTGCTGCTGGCGCCGGGACTGGCCATTCCTCTCAACGGCCTGCTGACCCTCAAGGCGGACTGGCCCTCCCTGCGCCATCATCCTCAGACCTGCCTGCTCGGCGCAGCCCTGCTCTTTCTGGCCATCAGCGTGATGGAGCATGTGGCACTGTCCATCGCCCCGCTCAACGACATGACCTTCAGCGCCGCCGGCAGCCTCTCGCCGGCCGGCACACTGGGCGTCATCGGTCTGGTCAGCGTGCTCATGCTCTACCGTCTGCGGCTGCCTGAAGCACCCTCGGCGCTGATCATGACCCACGCCTGGCTGGCCATCGCCGGCACGTTGCTCTGCATCGCTGCCAGCTGGACCACCACCCTGCTGCAGGGCAGCCTGTGGCATGCCGTAGACGCAGAGGGACAACCGCTGCACTCCCTCGCCGACGTCCTGGCGGTGGCTCGCCCGCCGATGCTGATGACGCTGGCGGGGCTGAGTTGCTGGGCACTCGGCCTGCTGCTGATGGCAGCATATCTCCTGCGCGCCTCCCGCCGACCCATCACGCGCCCCTCTACCCAGCGCGCTCATCACCACATCGGGCATTCACACGCTCGGGGGAGGACACCGGCATGAGACACGTACTGCTCGAACGGCATCCGGGCCTGATGGCCGCGCTCTGCGTGATGGCGGCAAGTGTCGGCGCGCTGGCCCAGTTGCTGCCTCTGGGGTTTCAGGAGGCAGGGCAAGAAGTGACACCGCTGGATGCGCTGGCGCTGGAGGGACAGCGCCTTTACCTGCGGGAAGGCTGCCAACAATGCCATACCCGAATGGTGCGGGATCTGCCGGGAGACCAGGCACGCCATGCAAGCCGGGACGCCGCCTCCCGCCACCTCATGGAGCGACCGGCCCTGTGGGGCAACGCTCGTCATGGCCCTGACCTGAGCCGCCTCCCGGCGGAACATGATGAGGCCTGGCAACGCCTGCACCTGTACTCGCCGCGCCACAAGGTGGCGGATTCCAGCATGCCGGCCTACCCCTGGCTGTTCGAGCACGCCCTGAGCGGCGAGGGTGTCGCCGAGCGAATGCGGGCCCTGCAGGCGCTTGGCGTGCCCTACCGAGACGACGAGATCCTCGCGGCGCCCGCCCGGGTACGCGGCAAGGCCGAGGCGACCGCTCTGCTGGCCTATCTTCAACAGACGGATCCCCCTCGGCACTCATCCGCGACAATACCCGACCCGACAGGGGAGACACTCGCCACACTGACACTGACGACAGGAGCTGCACCATGAACCTGCTGGCAAACGTCGATCTGCCACTGTTCTGGCAGGCATGGATCAGCATGCTCACGCTGGGCAGCCTGGCCTTCTGCACGCTGTTGCTTGTCGGGCTTCGCTCGCGCAGCACCTCACCCGATGATGACCTGCAGGGAGATGGGCCAGGCGACGAACACCGCATTGACGGCACCCCTCAGCCGGACAGGCCGCTGCCGCTGGTCTGGAGTCTGCTGTTTCTGCTCACACTGCTGGTCAGCATGGGGCAGATCGTCATGTCCTTGAGTGGATGATGTCACCTGGCTCTCCCGAGTCGGATGAGGCAGGGCGTCGCAACCTGCCCCTTCGGGAGGTTCTGCGTCTAGAGTCATGCAGGACATCACGACACAATCAGAATTATCTAATATAATGCGCGCGATTCACGGAGCACTTCACATCCCGCCCCACAGGACGGGAACCCGTTCTGGGAAGTGCGCCTGACAGGTATCATTGACGGACAGCACCGACAGGCAGCAGCGACTCAGTCCATGAGGATGCTGCCTCTCCGTACAGGACCATGGAATCGCCCTGTACCAGGTGTCGCACCCGGACACCCCCACCCGAAACCCGCTCCCCACGAGTTTCGGCGTAATGCCCCAGGAGAGTCACCATGACGGCCCAGACAACGGCATCCCATCGATTGCGTGCGCATGAAGCACGCTGTCAGACCTGCTCGCTCAGCTCACTGTGTCTGCCGCTGGCACTGAACATGGAAGCCATCGACCAGTTCGACTCCATCATTCGGCGCCGCGCGCCGCTCAGAAAGGGCGAGGTTCTCTTCACCCAGGGCGAGCCCTTCGACTGCGTCTTCACGGTGCGCTCGGGCAGCCTGAAACAGATCAACACCGAGAACAGTGGCACGGAGCAGCTCACCGGTTTCTTCCTGCCCAGCGAGCTGGCTGGACTGGATGCCATCGACAGCAATGCCTACCCCGGCAGCGCCGTTGCACTCGAGACCACGACCGTGTGCGAGATTCCCTTCGATCGCCTCGATGCGCTTTCCGCCCAACTGCCGGAACTGCGCACCCAGCTGTTCAAGAGCCTGAGCAAGGAGCTGCATGAGGATCGTCGGATGATGATGCTGCTGTCGCGCAAGACGGCAGATGAGCGCCTGGCCAGCTTCCTGGTCAACCTCTCTCAGCGCTTCCGTCGCCGCGGCTATTCGCCATACAGTTTCCGTCTTTCCATGTCCCGCGCCGACATCGGCAATTATCTGGGACTGGCCGTGGAAACCATCAGCCGTATCCTGACGCGTTTCCAGGCTCAGGGGCTGGTGGATATCCAGGCCCGCGAGGTCCATATCCTACACCTGGATGGCCTGATCGAGCTGGCAGAAGGAGAGTGTCAGGGCGGTCGCTGACCCCCGTGATGCCATCTCTCTCACCACGAAGGCCCGCCACATCCTCATGTGGCGGGCCTTCGTGTTTTCCAGACAGCGCCAGGCGGCTCGGAGACGCTCAGCGATTCTGCAGACGGTTGTAATCCAGCAACCCGGCCTCGACGGGACGATCCGCATAATTGGCACGCAGCACGCTGTCCGAGAACTGCCAGAAGCGTGGGTCGGTGCGCCGCACTCCGATATCGGCCATCAGCTGTCGATAGTCCGCCTCATCCTTGAGCACGGCGACCCGCCGTGCCAATCCCTGCAGCGACTCGGGTGTCAGATGCCAGAAGGCATTCGGATAATCCCCGGCCACGCCGCGCAGCACATCCAGCGTATCGCGCTCAGGACGCCGATTGGCTTCCTCGTCGAACAGACTGGTGATGTTGGCATGAGCCGAGTTGCGCAGCACGCTGAACAACTGTGGGTGCTCGCTTCCCTCCCGTTCCAGCGCAATGATGGTGACTTCCGGCAGCAGGCTGGCCGCCAGACCACTCACCTCGCTCAAGGCCTTCAATTCGCGGCGCACGGCATCATCCTCCAGCGTCTCCAGGCTACGCTCGTGGACAAGTTCCGGCGCCAGGCGCTCGCGCAGGCGGCGCATCAGCCCAATGCGCGCCTTCTCCGGTGAGGAAAGCTCTCCCGGTGTCCAGACGATATCGCTCGGGGCATCAAACTGGGGCGGCTTCTTGAACAGCAGCTTTTCCAGCCCAGAATCCACATCCTGATACCAGCCGTCATGCACTGCCTGACGCTCGCCGGCAGGCAGAAGCGCCAGCAGGTTGTTCTCGCCTTCCATGCGCAGGAAGTCCATGTACAGGCGCGTGGTCAGCTGGTGGCCGAGGTTGCCATAGACATCGAAGCCGGCCACCAGCAGGTAATGGATGCGCTCAAGCATCGGGTAATCGATCACCCAGGCCGTCTTGGGCACATTGCCGACCAGCCCTTTCATCACGGCGGCATTGTCGAAGTGACGATAGACCGTCAGGGCGGCATTGGGGTTGTGATCGCCACCCTCGCCGCCTTGCCAGCCGCTGCCGTCCCACAACAGCTGCATGTCCAGACGCAGATTGCCGTCCTCGTAGGCCTGCATCATCAGCTTTTGCTTGGCCTGCAGATAGGCCTGCTGCTTGCGCTCGAACTTGATCCACGAGGAGATGGGCAATGCATTGCTGCTCTGCTCGGCAGGCAGGCTGAGATTCTCGCCCTCCCGTGCCAGGGTGCGCTCGACCTGCGGCAGGCTGAACAGTGATGGATCGGTGAAACTGACCCAGAAGTGGTCATTGATGACGTCCACGGCCACCTGGCCACGACAGACCGGCCCCTTGATGAAGCCCATGATGGTGTTCTGCGATTCATCCAGCATGAAGCGGTAACGTGACTCGGCAGGGATCGCCTCGAACGTCAGGAAGGGATTGGACGCCGTCTTGAGGTCATAGCCAGGCAGGTCATCCACCGTATAGTCCGGCGCGAGGAACAGCGACTGCCAGCGTTCCAGGCGCGCGTCACTCAGCGAATAGGGCAGATGATTCTTGGCCAGGATCGTCGAGCGCTCCTGCCATAGACGGTAATAGACGCGAGGACGCCCGGCCTCGTCATGCGGCATGACGTCACGACCATCTCCGGGATAGGCGGCGTAGGGAGCGTCATAGGGGCGGCGCGAGGAGATACGCTGGATGGGCTCGCCGGGCGGCGTACTGGAGCGCACCAGCGAGAAGAAGATCGGCCGGCCATTGGCCCCCTTCGCTTCCGGGAAATACAGGTGGGTCAGAAAGAGATGCTCGTAGATGTAGCGACTCATCAGCCGCTGCTTGAGGCTGTCACCATTGAGGAAGGCTTCCACCTGCTGAATCCGTGGCACCAGGGCCTCAGACACCGGGCGCACCTCGGTCATCGGCGAGCCCTGCGCCAACCAGTTGACCAGCGTACGGTGCTCCTCATCACTGATCTGCGGCAGCGCATACGGCATGCCCCAGTCCGGGTGATCTTCCGCGAAGGCATCATAGCGCTCGATGGGCGCGCACACCTGACTGCGATTGAGCGACAGATCGAAGCGGTCTTCCGGCAGCAGGCCTTCCTCCGTCACCGGCAGGGGTTGCTTGCGCTTCTGGCTCAGCGAGCGGAACAGCACACTGCCTTCCAGATTGGCGAGCGCCGAGTCGTTGCGCTCGTTGAGCACCGGCGAGAAGTTCATGTCACGCCATTCAGCGGTGCTGTCGGCATCCTCGAACAGACGCGTCAGATTGGCCGCCAGCAAGCGGGTGCCGTCATAGACAGGAGCGGGATTGATACCGCGGTCGATCCCGGCCGCCGAGGACATCTTGAGCTGGCACGGGGCGTCATAGCAGCCATGACAGACCACGCAGCGGGTCTCGATCACCGGCTTGACCTCGTCCTCCCACTGCCGGCCAGCCGTGGTGTCATGCGCCACGACACGATCACGTGGCGACGCCTTGCCATAACGGGCATCCAGCTGTTGCAGCGTGACGGCACTGCACCCACCGAGCAACAGCACGATCAGGATGCTCCAGCGCCATCGCGGGGTATGCCACAGGCGGCGAAGTAGGCTCAACATGCAGGGCTCCAGGGACAGATCAATAACAGAAAGAGAGACACCGACCGGGGCAGCGACGCCCTCGCAGAGATGACACCAGTGATATGACGTTGAGAGTAGAAGAATCAGGACAGACCATTCGACGCTCAAACAACGCTAATTCGCATTATGCCATAGCCGCACTACAACCCCATGGCAGAGTCAATCTGCGTCACGTTGAATTCTTTTTGTTTTTTTTTGCATCCACTTGGTTAAAAGCGACGTAATCTCTAATGACCCGCCAGCAAGTGACTACGGCGCGGTTACTGAAATCAGATGAGCCTGAACCATAACTTTATAATGACGGGCCTAGCCCTAAAGGATGCCATCATGACCATGAAGAAGACCGTTACCGCTGCCACCTTCGCTGCTGCTGCCGCTGCTCTGTTCTCCACCGCTGCGCTGACCTCCATGTCCGTGCAAGCCGCTGACAACGCCGTGAAGTGCTCTGGCGTCAACTCCTGTCAGGGAACCTCCGAATGTGCGACCGCCACCAGCGCCTGCAAGGGCCAGAATGCCTGCAAGGGCCAGGGCTGGTCTTACACTGCAAGTGCTGAATCCTGTGTCGGTGCGGGTGGCGAAGTCATCTCCGGCAAGAGCTGAGCTCTCGAGATGAAGGCGTCGTCACGCAGTTAACGACGCCGACTGGAGTCATCGAGCTAAACGGGAGGACGGCATACCGTCCTCCCGTTCTTGTATCAGGCCTGAGGTGCCAGTGTGGGCACCGCCTGCCACGCCATGGAAAAGGAGTCACTCATGACGACAGTTTCCCGGTTTCGCCAACCCGCCCTTGCCACCTCCGGAGCAGGACAAGGGTTGGGGCTACGTCCTGAGTACTACCACGAGATTCTGACGACTCTGCCGGACATCGACTGGTTCGAGGCCATCAGCGAAAATTACATGGGCCCCGGCTTCATCGAATCCGATGGTGTCAGTGCCGGCGGCAAGCCGCTGCACTTCCTGGAGCGGGTCCGCGAGCATTATCCCATCGCCTTGCATGGCGTCTCGCTGTCCATCGGTGGCAGCAATCCCATAGATACCCGCTACCTGCGCGAATTGCGCGCACTGCATGATCGCATCGAACCGATGTGGGTCTCCGACCACCTGTGCTGGACGCGTACCGGTGCGCATCAATTCCATGATCTTCTGCCCCTTCCCTATACCGATGCCACCATCACGCACCTTGCCGAGCGCATCGACCAGGTCCAGAACGCGCTTGGCCGTCAGCTATTGCTGGAAAATGTCTCCAGCTATCTGACCTGGCAACCTGACGAGATGAGTGAGTGGGAGTTTCTGGCGGAAGTCAGCCGCCGCGCCGACTGCCTGATCCTGCTCGACCTGAACAACGTCATTGTCTCCAGCCACAATCATGACTTCGATCCGCTGGCCTATCTGGATGCCATGCCGGCGGAGCGTGTCTGGCAGCACCATCTCGCCGGGCACATCAGGCAGGACGTGTCTGGCGGTGAGCTGTGCATCGACACCCACGACCAACCCGTCCCGGATACCGTGTGGTCATTGTATGACGCCGCACGCGAGCGCTTCGGCGATGTCGCCACCATGATCGAGCGCGATGACAACTTCCCGCCATGGTCGGAGCTGATGGAAGAATATGCCGAGCTGCGTCGCCGCAGTGGTCGCCCGCTGGCCGACGATCAACCGACCCGGACTGTCGCGGCGGCAATGAATGGGGGGCTGCACGCATGACGCATGCATCGACCACAGCGACGACAGCATCACAGTTCGATCGCCGCGCCTTGACCCAGCTTCAGGACGCCACCGCCGCCTATCTGGCCGCGCCGTCACCCGACACCCGCAGCATCGCGGCACAGGCTGTCATCAGTGATGAGCTGGCCAGTGCCGAGGAGCGCCTTGGCATCTATGCCACGGCTTACCGCCTGCGCCTGTTCGATGTCTTCGGCGGTGATTTCGAGGCCGTGCACACCTTGATTGGCGATGATGCCTTCGGCCTGCTGTGTCGCGAGTACCTCAACGCCCATCCGCCGAGCCACTACTCGATCCGCTGGGCAGGCCAGCACTTTCCGGCCTTCGTGGCCGCGCGCGAACCCCGGCGTTCGCTGGTCACCGAGATGGCGGCCTTCGAATGGGCACTGGGGCTGGCACTGGATGCCGAGGAGATCGCGCCGCTCAGCGTCGAGACCCTGCAAGGGCTCGCCCCGCAAGACTGGCCGACGCTGAGACTGGCAGCCCATCCGTCATTGCATCACTTCGCCTTTCATTTCGATACGCCGGCCATCTGGAAATCCATCGACAATGACGAGCCGCCACGTGCGCCGGTCGAGAGCGACATCCCCATGCCATGGGTCGTCTGGCGTCAGCCCACCGAGGGCGCACCCGAGGTGCACTATCGCTCTCTCGAGCCATTGGAAGCGCTGGTGCTCGACGCCATTCTCTCCGCCGGTGATGACGGCCTGAGCTTCGCCTCACTGGGAGAGTTGCTTGTCCCCGAAGTCGGCGCCGAGGCAGCGCCGAGCGCCGCCATCAACCTGCTGGTGCAATGGATACCGGCCGGCATGCTGATACGTCCCGAAGACACCGGACGAGCCAGCCGCCATACCTCAGACCGTATTGCCTGAGGCGGCGCCCCCTCCTGCAACAGACCGGACATGACAGCCAGCCAGGAAAGCCGGACAATACACGCCGATCACCCCCTAGGTGATCGGCTTTCGTCTTCCTGCTGCCGTGATGCCCATGCCCCCTTCTTCCCATGATCTACCCTCTTCTCCCGATGGCCTGCCCTGCGACGCGTCAGTGACGTCTCGACCACTCGTGTCGGCGCCCCTCGATGCTGACCCGGCTCACGAGGCCGAGCCCATCTTGCCACTCGACATCCTGTTTCAGGATGACGTGCTGGTGGTGGTGCAGAAGCCTTCTGGCCTGCTGGTGCATCGCAGCCCCATCGACAAGCATGAGACGGAATTTCTGCTGCAGCGCCTGCGTGACCAGATCGGCATGCACGTCTTCCCGGTGCATCGTCTCGATCGCCCGACCTCCGGTCTGATGGTCTTCGGCCTCTCACCGGAAGCCGCCCGCAAGCTGAGCGCCGCCTTCGAGGAACAGCGGGTCAGCAAACGCTACCTGGCCGTGGTGCGTGGCGTCGCTCCCGAACAGGAGCGCCTGGACTACGGCCTGCGCAAGGAAGAGGGTCGCCTGCCCAAGGCCCAGATGCCGGAGCAGGAAGCCATCACCGACATCCGCCGACTGGCGCAGGTCGAGCTGCCCGTCGCGATCGACCGCTACCCCCAGTCACGCTTCTCGCTGGTGGAGGCACGTCCCTTGACCGGCCGTCGACACCAGATTCGTCGGCACCTGTCGCGCCGTGGCTACCCCATCATCGGAGATGCCAGGCACGGCAAGGGCAACTACAATCGTTACTTCGCCTCGACCCTGGAATGTCCGCGTCTGCTGCTGGCGGCGGTCGGACTGGAACTGCCGCACCCCGAGGGTGGCTGGTTGCGTCTTTCATGCCCACCGGATGGCGCCTACGCTGCCCTGCTGGCGCGCTTTGGCTGGCTGGGGCATCTGCCGGAGCGCCATGCCATCCACCAGGCCGAACGCCCCGAAAGCGACCTGGCTGGCCGGCCCACAGACGACTTGCCCGAATGACGACCGGGCACCCGCGAACACGCTTCGCCATCTGCATTCAACGTCCCTGGAAAGCATGAGCTGCGCATGACCACTACCCCTGACGACATTCCGCTGAATGAGCCAGCGGCCCACACGGCCTCTCTCTCGGACGCCGCGCCCTCTGCCAGCGAACGCATGCTGGCGGATTTCTTCGCCACCGACGCCGAGGCACCGGCGGCGGACGATTACGACTTCCGTTTCGGCGGCATTCGTCGCCTCTACGGCGCCAGCGCCTTCGCCCACTTCCGTCACGCGCATGTCGCGGTGGTCGGGGTCGGCGGGGTCGGCAGCTGGAGCGCCGAGGCGCTGGCACGCTCCGGCATCGGCGAGATGACGCTGATCGACCTCGACGACGTCTGTGTCTCCAACGTCAATCGTCAGCTGCATGCGCTGGATGGCCAGATCGGCCGTCCCAAGGTCGAGGTGCTGGCCGAGCGCTGCCAGCTGATCGCGCCGCAGATGAAGATTCACGCCATCTCGGCCTTCGTCACCCCGGACAACCTGGCCGAGCTGATCCACGATGAGCTGGATCACGTCATCGATGCCATCGACAGCGTACCCGCCAAGACGGCGCTGATCGCCTGGTGCAAGCGTCGCAAGCTGGGGCTGACCGTGACGGGCGGTGCCGGTGGCCAGCTCGACCCGACACGCATCCAGATCGCGGATCTTGCCCGTACCGAGCAGGACCCGCTGCTGGCGCGCGTTCGCTCCCTGCTGCGCCGCGACTACCATTTCAGTCGCAATCTCAAGCGCCGCTTCGATGTCGAGTGCGTCTACTCCGATGAGCAGCTGACCTACCCCGGTGCCGATGGCGAGGTCTGCGCCACCAAACCCGGCGACAGCGCCACGCGCCTGGATTGCGCCGGCGGCTTCGGCGCCGCCACCTTCGTCACCGGCAGCTTCGGCTTCACCGCCAGTGCGCGCGCCCTGGCGCGCATCGCACGCCGCGGTGCCAAGGCCACGCCGGCCAACGCTCTCAAGCCCGCACCCGACGCCTGATCGCGCCGGGCGACCGCGCCAACTGTCTTGCCCATCAAGGAAATCATCATGTCAGAGCTGCCTCCCATGCCGCCGCTGCCCGAGAATCGCCCCGTGCCGGGGCTCTACCGCCACTACAAGGGCGCGCAATACGAGGTGATCGGCACCAGTCGTCATAGCGAGACGGAAGAGCTGCTGGTGGTCTACCGCGCCCTCTACGGCGAATGTGGTCTGTGGGTGCGCCCACTGAGCATGTTCATGGAGAATGTCGAGATCCAGGGCGAGCCAGTGCCGCGTTTCGCGCTGGTCACGCAATGGTCCTGCTGAGCCTCGCCGATCGGTGGCGCCCATAAGCTGACCGACCGGACAGGTGCATGCCGCCTCTCAGGCTCGGTGCTATACTGCGCCGCTTGTTTTTCCAGACATACGCATTGAGGTGGGACTGGCCATCACGGCCCAGCCACCTCGACCACGCCCACACAGCGGGCCGTCCAGCATGCGCTGGCGGTGGCTGTGAGCTGGTTCATACCACGTCAAGAGCGGAGGAAGCATGAGCGCACTGGTTGGTGTCATCATGGGATCAAAATCGGATTGGGCGACCATGTGCCATACGGTCGAGACCCTGGAAGCCCTGGGGATCGAACACGAGGTCAAGGTCGTCTCTGCCCATCGCACGCCTGACCTGCTGTTCGATTATGCCGACACCGCCGCGGAGCGTGGTCTCGAGGTCATCATCGCCGGAGCCGGTGGCGCCGCCCACCTGCCGGGCATGTGTGCCGCCAAGACCTGGCTGCCGGTGCTGGGCGTGCCGGTGCAGTCCAGCATGCTGTCTGGCGTCGACTCCCTGCTCTCCATCGTGCAGATGCCCGCCGGCATCCCCACCGGCACCCTGGCCATCGGTCGTGCCGGTGCCGTGAATGCGGCGCTGCTGGCTGCCAGCCAGCTGGCCAACAAGTATCCGGCCATCCGCACGGCGCTCATCAACTTCCGCGCCGAGCAGACCGACCGCGTGCTGGACAATCCGGACCCGCGTCCCGATGCTCCCAGCCTGTCGCATGGAGGCCAGTGAATCATGAGCGAGCCGATCCGCTTCGGTATCGTCGGTGGTGGTCAGCTGGGTCGCATGCTGGCTCAGGCTGGCGCCGCCCTCAATGCCCGCTTCACCTTTCTTGATCCCGCCGACTCGCCGTGTGGCCGCGTGCATGGCCATCATCTGCGCGCCGACTGGCAGGATGACGCCGCTCTGACACAGCTGGTGGCGGCCTCCGATGCCATCACCTTCGAGTTCGAGAACGTGCCCGCCGACGCCGTCGAGCGCCTGGCGGCAGAGCGTCCGACCTACCCCCCGGCCGGCGCGCTGGATACCGCGCGGGATCGCTGGAACGAGAAGTCGCTGTTCATGCGTCTGGGCATCGAGGTGCCGCCGCTGGCGCTGGTCGACAGCCAGGCCGATCTGGAAAGCGCGGTGGCCACCATCGGCCTGCCTGCCGTCCTCAAGACACGTACGCTGGGCTACGACGGCAAGGGGCAGAAGGTGCTGCGCGAGATGGCGGACGTGGCCGACACCTTCGCCGAACTCGGCAGCGTGCCGCTGATTCTCGAAGGCTTCATCGCCTTCGATCACGAGGTCTCGGTGATCGCGGTACGCGGTCGTGACGGTGAGACACGCGCCTGGCCGCTGTCCCGCAATGAGCACCGCAGCGGCATCCTGCACTGCGCCACACCGCTGGCCGCGCATGACCTGCAGGCCGAGGCCGAAGCGGCTGCCTTCAAGGTGATGCACGAACTCGACTACGTGGGCGTGATGGCCTTCGAGTTCTTCGTGGTCAAGGAAGCGGACGGCAGCGAGCGCCTGCTGGCCAACGAGATCGCCCCGCGCGTGCACAACTCCGGTCACTGGAGCATCGAGGGCGCGGTCACCAGCCAGTTCGAGAACCATCTGCGCGCCGTCGCCGGCCTGCCGATGGGCGAGACAGCTTTGCTGGCTCCCTGCGCGATGCTCAATATCATCGGGCGCATGCCAGAGCGCGATGCCGTGCTGGCCATTCCCGGTGCTCGCCTGCATGACTACGGCAAGGCACCGCGAGCCGGCCGCAAGATCGGTCACATCACGGTGCTGGCCGCCGACCAGGCCAGTCTCGATGCGCGCATCGCAGCCGTCGAGGCGCTGCTGGTCAATGACCTGGGCAAGTAAGCCGGTTCTGCGCCACTGAAGACAAAACGCCCCCGCTGCCGATGGCAGCGGGGGCGTTTTCGTTCCTGTCACGACCTGGAAAGCCGCGCCTGGAATCAGTCGATCTCGTGATGAATCTGCTTCTGCAGGTAGAGCTCGATACCGACCTTCTCGATCAGACCCAGCTCGGTCTCCAGGTGATCGATATGCTCTTCCTCGTCGTCGAGGATCTTGCGGAACAGATCACGTGAGGTGTAATCGCGGACCTGCTCGGCATAGGCGATCGCTTCTTTCAGATCACCATGAGCCTGGTGCTCCAGCGCCAGATCGCACTCGAGCATTTCCTTGGTGTTCTCGCCGATACGCAGCTTGCCGAGGTCCTGCAGGTTGGGCAGGCCTTCCATGAACAGGATGCGCTCGATCAGGGTGTCCGCATGACGCATCTCTTCGATGGACTCGTCATATTCCCACTTGGCCAGGCGCTTGAGCCCCCAGTCCTTGTACATGCGCGCATGCAGGAAGTACTGATTGATGGCTACCAGCTCGTTGCCCAGTATGGTGTTGAGATGCTCGATGATCTTGGGATCGCCTTTCATGTCGCCATTCCTCTCTTGTCCGGTGCGGTCTCGTTGTCGTCGGCGACCGGCATGCATGCCGGTGTCAGGGGCCGTCGGGGGTGAGGCGTCTCAGGCACTCGCCCCGCTTCGTCAGGTCCGGCAAGTATGGCGCAAAACCATGAATTTTTCGAGACATGACAACAAGTTATCGACTTTTAGGCGCAAATGGGAAAGATTGGTATCCGCGTTGTCATATGCAGACGGACACCGGTGAGCGTACAAGCGATGAAAGTCCGGGAGAGGAAAGCACGAGAAAGGAAAGTACGAGAAAGGAAAGTGCGAGAGAGGATAGCTGGAAAGATGAGCTCTCCCGGCAAGGAGCGGCATGCGAAAACGCCAGAGGCCCGATCATGTGATCGGGCCTCTGGCGTTTGAATGACATGGACTCGTGGCGCTGTGCTGCATCGACAGGGCAATCCAGGCCTGGAGAGGCAAGCTACCCTGACATCAGACCGCGTAGGCGAGGTCGTCAGCCGGCATCATTTCGCGTGCCACGGCTTCACGGGTGATCGTCTTGGCCATGCAGGCACATTTTCCACATTGGGTCGCACACCCGGTCTGCTCGCGGACCTCACGGAAGCTGCGCGCCCCCTGCTCCACGACTTCACGGATCTTGTGGTCTGATACACCCTTGCACAGACAGACGTACATGGCTCACCTCGCTCACTCCAAGTGAGACAAATGTAAATGATTCGCAGAAAGATGCGCAACACCTGACTGCAAAAAATTCTCATTTGCATGCCATATCAACCACTTGCATTACCCCGTCTTCCACCGTCAGCGCCATGAATTGCTGCTGCGGGATGTGAACGTCCGACCAGAGCCGCGTGACGGTTCTCGACCCGCCGTTCTCCCCGCTTTCCTCAACCCGCTGTTCTCAAACCATTGCTTTCAAATCCACTGCTCTCAAATCCGTTGCATCGATGAAAGCGCCCACCGTATAAAGAAGGGAGTCACCTGCCTAAGGCAGGGGTTGCGATTTGGGTCAGGGACGCTAAGATGTATAACGTTTTATTATGCAGACAAGAATCAAGTCGCAACAAAAAATAATGAGCCATCGACATCCAATGGTTCAGGCTGGTCACTCGCCTCCTGCTAGCGTCAACTTCGCCAGAACGATGCCGTTCATGACGATAACCCACACGCAGCAAGGCGACGGCAAATGACTGCCACGACCTGCCAGGCAATCAGGAAAAGCACATGAACAGGACACTGCAAGAGATTCCGTCGACGCCCTCCATCCTGACTCGGCCCATCGGCATGCCGATGATGGGCGACATGATGATGCCGTGACCGGCCCGAATCCGTCTGCTGTCCGTTCGTTTCGCCTACTGCCAAACTGCAAGGAGTCCTGACCCAATGTCCGCATCCATCGCTACCGCCGAACATCACGCCGCCTCCCACCTGCCGCTCAATCTCGACGCCGTTCGCGATGCCGGCAGCTGCTTCGGGGACCATCACCGCCTGCCGCTCAATCCGCTGCTGCGCAATCTCTATCGCGAGGCGCGTCGCGAGGGCCTGGTGGACGAGAGCTGCAACGCACGTGAGTTGATGAGTCACATCGCACTGCCGCACGATCACGTCGTCACCCAGGAAATCTCCGATCGTGTCTGGCGCTACAACGTCGGTTACGCCAACAGTGAAAGCAGTGCCGAACAGGGCGACCTGAATGCTGCACTGGACTCGCTCAACGAGCGTACCCTCGATGAGCCACTGCCGGGTGCGCTGCATCGCCTCACCGAGGCCTGGCTGTACCTGCCCGGCGAGCTGGAAAGTCCGCGTCAGGCCAGCGCCGACGTCCTGTGGCTGGACAAGCAGGGCCGTGCCCGCTATCGCCTGGATCAGGCACGTCACTGGTTCGCCACCCTGCGTGACGAAGCCGTCGAAGTGGACGACTGGCTGGCATGGCGCCTGACCCACCTGCCGCTGACCAGCGCACCGGTGCTGGACACGGTCAGTGCCTTCACACGCCTGGCCCGCCTCGACCACGACGGTCAGCGCCCCATCGGCCAGCTGCCCTTCGTGCGCTATCGTGATGGCGTGCGCTTCGAGGGCATGGGCAACGCGGTACTCGACCTGCCACGTGAGCTGCCGGAAACCGCAGCACAGGAAGACAGCCTGGTCGTGTCGCGCGCCACGGTCGACCGCATCATCACGCGCCTCGATGGCCTGCTGGGCGTCTGATTCACGTCCTGCCCCCCTGACAGACACAACGCCCCGCCAGTCGATGACTGGCGGGGCGTTGTGTTTTCCGGCATTCGGCATGCCTTTCACGGCGATTCCTGCACGCCGCCCTTGCACGACACCCGCAAGGGCGGCGCCTACCGGGCCGTCACTCTCGGCTGGGCCTCGGCACCACCACCACGCGCGTGCCTGAGGCGATGTCGTGCCAGCTGCGGTGTTCAGGGTCCCATAGCTGCCAGAGATACCCCAGTCCACCGCATCCCAGCGAGAGACCGGCAACCAGAAAACGCAGCAGACACTGAGGCAGTGTCGGTGCGCAGCCTTCCGGCGTCTGCAGCCTCAGCCGCCAGGCCTGCATGCCCAACGTCATGCCACTTCGACTCCAGAAGTAGGCAAAGAAGGCGAACACCGCCACCAGCAGAAGCGAGCGGAACAATGGCGACTGATTGGCCTCTCCGCCATTCGCGGCCACCCCCACGAACCCCAGCACGATCAACAGCGCCACTACCAGAAAGGTGTCATACACCAATCCGCCCAGACGCCGCATCAGCCCGGCAGGGCGCACGCCCTGCTGCGCGAAGCAGCGCCGGGCCACCGGGCACCGTGCCCTAGCCACTGCGACGAATCAGCAGCAGGCCGATCACGTAACAGGCGATCGTGGGGGCCAGTACTGCCCAGATGGGCGCGAACCCGAAGACCACCGAGGCCGGCGCCAACAGGTCCTGCAGGTATTTGAACAGCAGACCGACGATGATCCCGTAGAACACGCGCGTCCCGGCTGCCACGGTGCGCAACGGCCCGAACACGAAGGACGCTGCCACCAGCACCAGCGCTGCCAGCGTCAGCGGTTGCAGGATCTTCTGCCAGAAGTACAGCAATGGCTGGTTGGCGGACAGACCCTGCCCCTTCAGATAGCTGGCGTAGCGCCACAGATCAGAGGCGGATTGCTGCTTGGGTTCGGTGATCACCAGCTTGAGCAGGTCCGGCGTCAATCGGGTATCCCACTGGCGTGAGTCCTGCTGCTCGACACGCGTGGAGGCCACCTCGCCGCCTTCACGCTCGAAGACCGTGGTTTCCACCGCCTCCAGCGTCCAATGGTCGTCCTCCCAGACAGCACGCCGGGCGTACATGGCCTGTTTGAGCTCCTGATCATCATCGAATTGATAGCGGGTCACGTTGAGCACCACATCATCACTGCGGATCGAACCGAAGCGATAGAAGTTGTTGCCCTCACGCTGCCAGCCACCGCCTTCGGCATAGACGGCACCCGCCCCCTGCTGCTTCTCGGCGCGCCAGGCATCGGCCTGCATCTCGGTGACAGGCGCCACGTACTCACCCACGGCCATGGTGATGGCGATCACCAACCCGAGCGGCTTCATCACGCCCCACAGGATGCGCGTCAAGGAGCGGCCCGCCGCACGCATGATGGTCAGTTCATTGCTGGATGCCATGCTGCCCAGGCCGATCAAGGCCCCCAGCAGCACCCCTACCGGCACGAATTCGTAGAAACGTGACGGTAGCCTCATCAACAGGTAGAGCAAGACCTCAAGGGCACCGTAATCCCCCTCGACATCGCCCAGGTCATTGATATAGGTGATCATCAGGTCAAGCCCGAGGATCAGTACCTGTACCACCAGCATGGCCAGCAGCACGTTGCGCGCGATGTAACGGTCGAGACGATCAAGCAGCATCAGCGGCCACCTCCGCGGTTGTCGCGCCAGCTCAGCCAGAGGCCAAGCGCCAGATAGACGCCGTGAATGGGCCACAGGCCGATCGCGGCCGGATACTTGCCGGACGCGACGGCATTCTGAGCCGCGATCAGCAAGCTGAGGTAGGTGATATGCACGAAGATGGCCGGCAACAGACGCGCGAAGCGGCCCTGGCGCGGATTGACGCGCGCCAGTGGCAGACCGATCAGCATCAGGATCGGCACCATCAACGGCAGAGAGATACGCCATTGCAGCTGGGCCTGGGCTTCGGGCGTCTGCGTGGCCAACAACTCTCGGGTGGAGACGAGTTCGATGTCATCCTTGAGGCTTGCCTCGCTCTGCCCCTCGCTGACCCGCACCGCATAACGCTCGAAGCCCAGTCGCTGTGAAGCCGACTTGCCCGGCTCCACCGCGTAGCGTGAGCCATCCGCCAGCACCAGATAGCGACTGCCGGTCTCCTCGCTGACGTCCTGGAAGGCGCGCTCGGCGCGCACCACCGACTGACTCGGTTCGCTGTCATCGCGGCGGGTGGCCCCGTCATTGCCACGCTCGGCGATGAAGACGTGCTTCAGTTCGCTGTTGTCGTCACTCATGCTCTCGGCATAGACGGTGCGATCGCCGATTTGCTGAAAACGTCCCGCGCCCAGCACCGAGAAGTCGGTCTTCTGCTTCTGAAGCTCCAGCAACATCTCGTTCTTCAGCGCGCCAGCCGGCGTCAGGTAGAGGCTGCAGGCCGCCACCAGCGCCGTGATCAGCAGTGCCGGCAGCAAGGTGACGCGCAGCAGACGCTCCGGGCCGACACCACAGGCCACCAGCACGGTGATCTCACTGTTCATGTACAGCTGACCGAAGGCCAGCAGCACGGCCAGGAAGAAGGACAGCGGCAGCAGCAGCTCGAAGAACCCCGGCAGGTGATAGAGCATCAGGCTGCCGAGAATCGAGGCCGGGAAGTCCCCCTCTGCCGCGTCACTGAAATAGCGGATGAATCGGCTGCCCATGATGACAAGCATCAACACCCCGGCCACCGCGGCCATGGTGGTGAGAATCTCGCGTGTCAGGTAGCGGAAGATGATCAAATGAAACTCCTGTTTCCCACTCGCAATCGAGCGTGTTGACCAGAACGATGATAGCCGGTGAAGACACGATACGGGACACATGAAGATGCACCATCCCTCATGCATGCCGAACCGCCTTTGCGTACACTGGGCATCCGGCCTGCGCTTGCGCCTCGGCTCGGTGCGATCGAGTGTCGATGACACTGGGCGTGCCGAGCCCCGCAAGGGCATGCTCGAGCATTATCCAGAAAGCATGCAGCCTTGTCGCGGCCATGCCTTGCGACAGACACATGATCTTCCGCATGATGGACGGCACCGGGAGATGCTTGCCATCAGCGGCCAGTGTCCCCATTCAAAGGTCATGCTCGGTCAGACACCGATGGACGGCAGAGCCTCTTCACATCCGCCCCTGCCGGACCTGGATGCCTGACCCCGGATATCGCGACACGCCCGACCCGCTTCGGTATGACGCTATCCTCATTTTCGTATCCCTTACTCGCCCGCGTGGAGTTGTCATGGAATTTCCTGTTGTCACTGTCAATCCGGCCCAGCTAGAGACCGCCTGCCTGGTGGTTCCCGTCATTGAAGGCGAACTCGAAGGCGCCGCGGCACGTCTGGACGACGCCAGCGAGAAGCTGATTTCCCAGCTGATCGAACGCGGCGACTTCAAGGCCGAGCTGGGCAACACCCTGCTGCTGCCTTTCGCCCCGGGGCTCGGCGCACAGCGCCTGCTGCTGGCCGGGTTCGGCAAGGCCGAGAAACTCGACGAGAGCCGCTACAAGCGCGGACTGGACGCCGCCATGGCGGCACTGCTCAAGCTGCCGGTGGAAGACGCCGCCTTCGCGGGAGTCGGCCTCGATATCGAGCTGCGCGACGCCGCATGGAAGGCACGCATGATCGCCGAGAGCGCGCTGCGCAACGCCTACCGTTTCACCGAGATGAAGAGTCAGCCGGGCGAGCCTGCCTCTCTGACCCGTCTGAGCGTGGTAAGTGCCGACAAGAGTCAGCAGGAAGAACTGGAAGCGGGTATGCGTATTGGCGCGGCCATCGGCGAAGGGGTCAACGAAGCCCGCACCCTGGGCAATCTGCCGGGCAACATCTGCACCCCGACCTATCTGGGCGAGCGTGCCGAGCAACTGGGCAGCACTTCCGAAGGCGCACTGAAGGTGACCGTGCTGGGTGAGGAAGAACTCGAGAAGCTTGGCGCCCTGTCACTGCTCTCGGTCGGCCGTGGCAGTGAAGAGCCGAGCCGTCTGATCGTGATGGAATACCGCGGCGCGGAAGACGAGAACGAGGCACCGCACGTGCTGGTCGGCAAGGGCATCACCTTCGATACCGGTGGCATCTCGCTGAAGCCGGGCGCCGGCATGGACGAGATGAAGTACGACATGGGCGGCGCGGCGAGCGTCTTCGGCACCATGCGCACCGTGCTGGCACTCAAGCCCAAGCTCAACGTGGTCGCCATCGTGGCCAGCGCCGAGAACATGCCGGACGGCCGTGCCACCAAGCCGGGCGACATCATCAAGACCCTGAAGGGCCTGACCGTCGAAGTCCTCAACACCGACGCCGAAGGCCGCCTGGTGCTGTGCGACGCCCTGACGTACGCCGAGCGCTTCGAGCCGGCCAGCGTCGTCGACATCGCCACCCTGACCGGCGCCTGCGTCATCGCGCTGGGCAATCACGCCACCGGCCTGATCTCCAACGATGATGACCTGGCGCTGGATCTGCTGGATGCCGGGGAAGAAGCCTGGGACCGCGCATGGCACATGCCGTTGTGGGACGAGTATCAGGCACAGCTGGATTCCAACTTCGCCGACATCGCCAACATCGGTGGCCGTGAAGCCGGCATGATCACCGCAGGTTGCTTCCTGTCCCGCTTCGCGGACACCTTCCCGTGGGCGCACCTGGACATCGCCGGCACCGCCTGGCAGTCCGGCAAGCAGAAAGGTGCCAGCGGCCGCCCGGTGGGCCTGCTGACCCAGTATCTGCTGGATCGCGAAGCGGAACTCAATGCCGCCCAGGAAGAGACGCTCTGAGGCTTCGCATGCTCTCGATGGCGTGCTAGCGTTGAGACACGCGGGTCGGCACGCCACTCGGCACCGCTGACCCCAGAGGTCCTATAAAAATGATTCGACCCCCGGCGTTTCGCGCCGGGGGTCTCGCTGCTACGGAGACACCCACGTGACCAAAGGCTTCGACGTCCGCGCGTCCACGCAACCGGCGGATGCTGCCATTCGCGACACCATCCTGGCCAATCCCGGCTTCGGCCGTCACTTCAGCGACCACATGGCACACGTCCGCTGGACCGCCGATGGCGGCTGGCACGGCCATGAAGTCCGCCCCTATGGCCCGCTGAGCCTCGACCCCGCCGCCTCGGTACTGCACTACGCCCAGGAAATCTTCGAAGGCATCAAGGCCTATCGTCATGAAGACGGCTCGGTGTGGACCTTCCGCCCCGAGAAGAACGCGGCACGCTTCCGCAACTCCGCCCGCCGCCTGGCACTGCCGGAGCTGTCCGACGAGGACTTCGTCGGCTCGCTCAAGGCCCTGCTCGCCCAGGACAGCGCCTGGGTACCGACCCCCGCCAGCGCCAGCGATGAGTGCAGCCTCTACCTGCGCCCGTTCATGATCGCCAGCGAAGCCTTCCTCGGTGTGCGTCCGTCGCGTGAAGTCGATTACTACGTGATCGCCTCGCCGGTGGCCGCCTACTTCAAGGGTGGCATCAAGCCCGTCTCCATCTGGCTGTCCTCGCATTACAACCGTGCGGCGGCCGGTGGCACCGGTTTTGCCAAGTGTGGCGGCAACTATGCCGGTTCCCTGGCGGCCCAGAGCGAAGCTACCGCCAATGGCTGCGATCAGGTCGTCTTCCTGGATGCCGCCGAGAACAAGTGGGTCGAGGAACTGGGTGGCATGAACCTGTTCTTCGTCTTCAAGGATGGTCGTCTGGTCACGCCGCGTCTGACCGGCACCATTCTGGAAGGTGTCACCCGTGACTCCATCCTGACCATGGCGGGTGATCTCGGCCTGACGCCGGAAGAGCGCCCGGTCAGCATCGACGAGTGGCGCGAAGGTATCGCCTCCGGTGAGATCACCGAGGTGTTCGCCTGCGGTACCGCCGCCGTCATCACCCCGGTGGGCGAGCTGGTCAGCGAAGACGCGCGTCTGGATCTGACCGCCAATGCCGGCGACGTGGCCATGCGTCTGCGTCGCCAGCTGCTGGACCTGCAATACGGTCGCGCCGAAGACACGCGTGGCTGGATGACCCGCCTGGCGTAAGCCCTGTGGCCCATGCCAGACGACAACATGAAGGCCCGCCCCGCAAGAGGCGGGCCTTCATGTTTGCAGACGCGAAGATATCGCGCTTTCCGATGCGTACCGAGTCCCTCCTGCATCGAAGCCACGTGGCGAGTGCGGTATCCTGAGCGCTCGCGAACTCTTGCCACGAGCGGTGCCCATGACCCAGATCGACTTCTACATCCTGCCCGATACCACGCTGGAAGCCCGGCTGGAATTCGCCTGCCGTCTGGCCGAGACCATCCATGCCAAGGGGTTCCGCCTGCACGTGCATGTCGAGGATGAGGCGATGGCGCGTCAGTTCGATGAGCACCTGTGGCAGTTCCGCCCCGAGAGCTTCGTACCCCATGCGCTGGATATCGATCTGGATCTCGCGGCGCGCGAGGCAGAACACGCCGATGACGTGCCACGTCCGCCCGTGACCATCGGTTGGCAGGACGCGCCGGCACCGGGCATCGAGGCACTGCTCAACCTGCACCCCGAGATCCCCGAGTGGTTCTCGCGTTTCGAGCGCGTCGCCGAGATCATCAACCAGCATCAGGATGTGCTGGTCACCAAGCGCGAATGCTGGCGTACCTACAAGTCACGCGGCTATGCGGTGCGTTCGCATCAGCTCAAGGGCGTGAGCTGACGCCGGCAGGTGCCGGTGGTGCTGTCAGCCGACTCAGCGCTCGCGTTCCTCGTCTTGCTCCCGAGCCTCGAGAAACTCGCGAAAACGCACGATCAGCCACTCGATCCAGTGCTCGACGTCCAGCATGCCGGGGGGACTCTCCCCCACCGCAAAGAATTCCGGCGGCAGGCCATCGGCTTCCGCACCCGTTCGCTCGCCGATACGCACAGCCCACAACGGCGCCTCACGCGGCAGACGCTGGATCTCGCTGAACAGCGACGCCACGCTCATGTCGGCGACGTCTCCGAAGATGACCATGCAGGGGCTGACATCACGCACCAGGCGCAAGGCCTGAGCCGCGCTGCTGGCAGTGATGATGTCCAGATTGGCGACATGGCTGCCGATCACTTCCAGGCGCAGTCTGTCCTCCGCGCGCGTGCTGATCACCAGCCAGCGACACGCCACTGGCAGCGCCTGATCTGCCGACCATGCCGCCTTCACGACCCGTTCATGGGCACTGACATCCGCCAACGGCAGCCATACCCGGAAACAGGCCCCCTCGCCCAGTACGCTCTGCGCGGTGATCTCCCCCTGCATCCGCCGCGCCAGCTCCCGCGACAGCGCAAGCCCGAGGCCCGTGCCCTCGATTCCCGAATCCTCACGGCCCAGACGCGAGAAAGGCTGGAACAGCTGAGCCGCCTGATTCGGGTCAAACCCGAAGCCACCATCCTCGACATCCACCCAGGCCATCTCTTGGCCGTGGGAGTCGATACCGCGTCCGAGAGCGAGACGTATCCAGCCGCCCGCGCGGTTGTACTTGATGGCATTCCCCATCAGGTTGCCGAGAATCTGGTCCAGACGACGGCGATCGGCATTCAGCCACAGCGACGCCTCTTCCAGCGCCAGTGACAGCGTCAGTTCCGCCTGGTCCAGCCGCGGCTGGTACTGACTGACGAGGCGAATCAGGTGCTGGCCGATCGACAGAGGCTGGCAATCGAGGGGCAGTTCTCCCGCTTCAAGGCTCGACATCTGCAGCACGTCCTCGATCAGCGCCGAGAGCTGGCTTGCCGCGTGGCCCGCTTCATCCACATAGCGACGCTGTTCGCGCGTCAGGGACGATTCGTCCGCCAGCAGGTCAGTGAAGCCCAGGATGGCATTGAGGGGCGTGCGGATCTCGTGACTGAAGCTCGAGAAGAACCGCGACTTGGACTGACTTGCCTCGGTGGCGCTGTCACGTGCCGCTTCCAGCACCTGCAGCGTCTGCTTGTGACGCTGGATGTCCAGCACCACCCCCGTGGCACGCAGCGGTCGTCCGTCACCATCGCGGCGGGTCACCTGACCTCGCACCTGCATCCACACCCAGCTGCCGTCGGCATGGCGGTAACGCACGTCACGCGCCTCGGCCCAGCTGTCGCCATGCAACACGCGCCAGCGGGATTCCAGCATCCCCGCCAGATCCTCCGGGTGAGTCATGGCATCGAGATCGGCCAGATGCATGCTGGCCTGGATGGGGAGTCCCATCATCAGGAAGAAGTTCTCGTGGAAGTGGAGATCATCACGCTCGAAGTCATACCGCCAGGTCGCATCACCGGAGGCCGCCATCACCATCTCGACATGCCGGGCATCCTCGGCGCGTTCGAGCTCGATCTGATCACGCCGCAATGCGGCTTCCCGCAGGGCTTCCCCCGCCTGGTCAAGCTCTTGCAAGGCAAAACGCTGACGCACCACCGGCTGTCCGCGACCGATGCGCAGCGCCATGTCACTCAAGCGTTCCAGGGCTTCGGAAAGCGTGGTGGCCATGGACTCCGCCCGCCAGCGCATCACCACCAGCAGGACCAGGAAGAAGGCGATCAGGCCGACCAGCATCACGTAACCCAACTGATTGAAACGCGTATTCCAGTGCTGGATGCCGCTTTCCACCTGCTGCGGGTCCACCACGGCCAGCAGCCGCCAGTCCGTACCCGCCACCGGATACCACGCCACCAGCCGCTCACCGGCGAGCAGCGGTATCTTGCGCATGCCATGGGGAGCATCATCGATACCATGCAGCAGGCGCACCATCTCCGGCGACTTGCTCTGATCACGTGCCGTTTCCAGGAAGCGATCATGCGTCAACGGGGTCGGCTCGATCCGCGGAGTGACATGCACCCCGAAATCCTTCTGACCGGCCTCGGGCATGGCCAGTACGCTGTTGCCACTCACCAGCACCAGATAGGCGTTCCAGGGAAGTCGCGTGCTCTCGAGATGCTTCGCCAGCGCATCGAGCGTGACATCGATACCGACGACCCCCTCAAGAAAGTCCCCACGATGCACCGGCATCAGGGTCGAGATCAGCCAGCCTCCCCCGACGGGGTCCTGATAGGCCGGCGTCACGACCGGCTCACGCGTGGGATTGTTGCGATCATCGGCCAGGTAATAGAAGCCGTAGCTGGTGAGATCCACCCCGGGGGTGAAGATGCCGTGGGTGTCGATCCACGGCTTGATACGGAAATAGCCGTCGTAGCTGGAGAACCACGCCTGACGCAGCTCGGGACGGATCTCGAGCATGTCCTGCATGACCGTATCCAGCCGCGACAGCCGTGCCACCTTGCCGTAGTCCTGCAGATAACTGGGGGCCAGCGACGAATAATAGGAGCCGGCCTCCCCGTCATCCTCGGCCACGTAAAGGGTGCCATCCTCACTGAAGACATGACGCGCCATCTCTCGGACACGCTCGCCCGGCGCGATGGGAGCATCCATCTCACGGAGTGCCGAGTGTGCCAGCTGCTGCACTTCCCTGCGCCAATCCTCCACCACCATGCCGGCATGCTCCGCCTCATAACGGCTCAGCTGCTCAAGCTGGGTACGGATCAGGTCTTCACGGGTCGCTTCCTGCTGCTGCGCGACCAGCCAGTGCAAGCCCAGATAACCGCCCAGCAGTGCCACCTCCATCACCAGCAGTGGCACCAGGGCATGACGCAGCAGTTCATGCCAGACCCAGCGACGGGTCGGACGAGGTGCACCATCCGTGGGGCGAGGCTTGGACATTGCGGCTCCGCGAGCAGGATCAGGAGGGAGACTCCGAGGCGAGGCACCTCGGCGTCAGCAGGTTGCGACAGGATACGGCATCATTGCGTGGATGTTGCCTGCTTTGTGAAACCGTCCCCTTGGCGAGGGCCACAAGAGCCTGCACGCCAAGACCGAATGACGCCTGACATCAGCGGCGCTATAATCGAGCCCATTTTCTGCCTGCGCTGCCCCGCTCACTGAGCCGGCGCGGGACGTCCCGCCCAACCGGATCATTTGCAGACCCATGGACAAGACCTACCAACCGAACGCCATCGAGACGCGCTGGTACGAGCGCTGGGAATCCGAGAATCGCTTTGCGCCGTCAGGCCAGGGCGAGAGCTTCTCACTGGTCATCCCGCCGCCCAACGTCACCGGCTCCCTGCACATGGGCCATGCCTTCCAGGATTCCATCATGGACACCTTGGTGCGCTGGCGTCGCATGCAGGGTCGCAACACCCTGTGGCAGGTAGGCACCGACCACGCCGGCATCGCCACGCAGATGCTGGTGGAGCGCAAGGTCGCCGCCGAAGAAGGCAAGACGCGTCATGATCTGGGTCGCGAAGCCTTCACCGACAAGATCTGGGAGTGGAAGGAAGAGTCCGGCGGCAACATCACGCGTCAGCTGCGTCGCATGGGCACCAGCATCGACTGGAGCCGCGAGCGCTTCACCATGGACGATGGCTTCTACAAGGCCGTGCAGGAAGTCTTCGTGCGCCTGCACAAGGAAGACCTCATCTACCGTGGCAAGCGTCTGGTCAACTGGGACCCGACCCTGCACACCGCGATCTCCGATCTCGAAGTCGAGAACCGTGATCAGCAAGGCAGCTTCTGGCACTTCCGCTATCCGCTCGCCGATGGCGTCAAGACCGCCGATGGCAAGGACTACGTCGTGGTTGCCACCACGCGCCCGGAAACCCTGTTGGGTGACACCGGCGTGGCCGTCAATCCCAAGGATGAGCGCTACGAAAGCCTGGTCGGCAAGTTCATCGAACTGCCGCTGGTCGGCCGTCGCATCCCCATCGTCGCCGATGAACACGCCGACATGGAAAAGGGCTCCGGTTGCGTCAAGATCACTCCGGCACACGACTTCAATGACTACGAAGTCGGCAAGCGTCAGGGCCATCTGCTGATCAACGTGATGAGCCAGGATGCCACCATCCTGGAGCGCGCCGAGATCTACGACCTGCAGGGACGTCCGCAGCCCCAGGAAGATGCCAGCCTGCCGGCCGCCTACGCCGGACTGGATCGCTTCGTCGCGCGCGAGAAGCTGGTCGCCGACATGGACGCGCTGGGTCTGCTGGAGCAGGTCGAGACCATCAACAACACCCTGCCCCACGGTGACCGCTCCGGCGACGTCATCGAGCCGCTGCTGACGGACCAGTGGTTCGTGGCCGTCGAGGAGCTGGCACGCCCGGCCATCGAGGCGGTCGAGAACGGCGACATCGAGTTCGTGCCCAAGAACTACGAGAACATGTACTTCGCGTGGATGCGTGACCTGCAGGATTGGTGCATCTCGCGTCAGCTGTGGTGGGGCCACCGCATTCCGGCCTGGTATGACAACGACGGCAACGTCTATGTCGGCCGCAACGAGGAAGAAGTCCGCGCCGAGAACCAGCTGGGTGCCGACATCGAACTGCGTCAGGACGAAGACGTCCTCGACACCTGGTTCAGCTCTGCGCTGTGGACCTTCGGCACCCTCGGCTGGCCGGCGGACACCGAAGAACTCAAGACCTTCCACTCCACCGACGTGCTGGTCACCGGCTTCGACATCATCTTCTTCTGGGTGGCGCGGATGATCATGTTCACCCTGAAGTTCAAGGGTGAAGTGCCGTTCCGCAAGGTCTACGTGCATGGTCTGGTGCGTGACAGCCTCGGCCAGAAGATGTCCAAGTCCAAGGGCAACGTGCTCGACCCCATCGACCTGATCGACGGCATCGGCCTGGATGAGCTGGTCGAGAAGCGTACCGGCAACATGATGCAGCCCAAGAAGGCCAAGGCGATCGCCAAGGCCACGCGCAACGAGTTCCCGGAGGGCATCGAGCCGCACGGTACCGATGCGCTGCGCTACACCCTGCTGTCACTGGCTTCCACCGGGCGTGACGTGAAGTTCGACATGGGCCGTCTCGACGGCTATCGCAACTTCTGCAACAAGCTGTGGAACGCGGCGCGCTACGTGCTGATGAATGCCGAGGACCAGGATTGCGGCGTCAACGGCGAAGCCGTCGAGCTGTCACTGGCCGATCGCTGGATCATCGCGCGCCTGCAGCAGACCGAGCAGCAGGTCACCCGCGCGCTGGAAGAGTTCCGCTTCGACCACGCCTCCCAGGCGCTCTATGAGTTCATCTGGAACGAGTACTGCGACTGGTATCTGGAGCTGTCCAAGCCGGTGTTGTGGGACGAGAACGCCAGCGCGGAAGCCAAGCGCGGCACGCGTCGCACCCTGGTGCGCGCGCTCGAGACCATCCTGCGCCTGATCCACCCGATGATGCCGTTCATTTCCGAGGAGATCTGGCAGCGCATCGCGCCTCACGCCGGCAAGCCGGTGGAAGGCGAGAGCATCATGAGCCAGGCGTGGCCGCAGGCCGACGCCGAGCGGATCGATGAGCAGGCCATCCGTGACATCGAGTGGCTCAAGGGCATCATCATCGCGGTGCGCAATATCCGCAACGAGCTGAACCTGTCCCCGGGCAAGCCGCTGGAGGTCTACCTGCAGAACGGGGCCGACGGCGACGCCGAGCGTCTGGAAGCCAATCGTCTGTTCCTGTCCAAGCTGGCCCGTCTGGAAAGCATCACCTTCCTGGCGGCGGGCGATGAAGCGCCGATGTCCGCCATCCAGCGCGTCGGTGAGCTGGAAGTGCTGGTGCCGATGGCAGGCCTGATCGACAAGGATGCCGAGCTCAAGCGCATCGACAAGGAACACGAGAAGCAGCAGAAGGTCATCACCGGTCTCGAGAACAAGCTCGGCAACGAGAAGTTCGTCGGTCGCGCACCGGCCGATGTGGTCGAGAAGGAGCGCGCCAAGCTGGCCGATGCCCAGGCGGAGCTTGCACTGCTGGAAAGTCAGCGCGCCAAGATCGAAGCGCTGTAAGCCACACTCGTCTTGATCGCAGGCAAAAGCCCCCGGCACCGAAAGGTGCCGGGGGCTTTCTTCATTCCGGGCATGTCACGGGAGTCGTCGCAGGCGCTCAGTCGTCGCAGGCGCTCAGTCGTCGCTGGCGCTCAGTCGTCGCTGGACGCGACAGGCATGAAGGTCGCCAGCAGGTAGCCGGTGTCATCCATCACCCGCAGGCGAGCGCTCTCGCCACTGCCGACGATCTGATAGCGAGCCACCTCCTCCAGCATGCGATTGAAGGCATTGGACTGCTCCGGATTGGGGCACATCTTCATGGTCGAGGCCAGCGGGCCGATCTCCAGGGTCTGGCGAGACTCATCCAGTACCACCGGCCCCATCAGACGATTGCAGCCATTGCTGCCCACCAGACGCAGGCGGTCATCCTCTTCATCCGCCAGCTGCTCCGGTGTCGGGGCCTGCAACAGGAAATTGGGCGCCTCACCGGTCTCCTCGGTCTTCGAGAAGCTCCAGGGGGTACCGACCAGCGCAGGGCTCGCACTGCCGGCACCGCTCCCGCCGCCCTGCCCGGCGTCCGTCGCGCCTGAGTGACTGACCGCGCAGCCGGCCAGCAGGGAAGTCGCGATCGCCAGCGAAGTGGCAAGTGATAGACGGCGCAAGATGACGCTCATGAAGAGATCCCCCGTGATGAGCCTGCCTCGATGTCAGGCATTGATGAAACGATCGGGCGCGAGCATGCAGACCCGTCGCGCAAACCACAAGCCCCTTGATGCCCTGCGCCATCCCGGTCCCGACAGGCCGACTGGCTTGCGAGACGATAGCCCGCCAGATCGCGTCTGACGCAACGATGCTTCTCTCCTGGAACATTCGAAAACAGTGTTTCTTGAAGAGCCTTTGAAATTACCATACGCCGTGAAGGCAGCGATAGGGATCGCTTGCTGATGCTTGATGATACCTCGCACCATCTGCACCAGGAGGGACGGAGATGCTGACCAGACGACTACTGGCACTCAATGCCACAGGATTCGCCTTGCTGATCAGCTGGTGGGTACCGGCACTGGATTTCTGGCCCGATCTGGACGGCCGGGTATTCTGGGCATTCAATCACCTCATCTCGCCACTCAATCCGCACTGGGATACCCTGCTGGGGCTTCTCAACACGCGGTTCTTCGATGCGGCGGCCTTCGGCCTGATGGGTGTCCTGTTCTGCTGGGCGATGCTTGAGGATTCGCGCCCCGACCGCTACCGGCGCTGGACCAGCCTCGGCATCACCATGTTGCTGACCGCCGGTATCATCTCGCTGTTCGTGCTGCGCGCCATCAGCTACGGCCATGCCAGTCCGACTCGCGTCTTCCAGCATGCACAGCATCTCTCCGACCTGGTGTCCTTCAAGACCAAGGACTCGGCCTCGAACAGCTTCCCGGGGGATCACGGCTTGATGCTGATGGTCTTCGCCGGTTACATGTGGGCCTTCGCCCCACGACGCATCGCGCTGTGGAGTCTGGCATTCGTGGTGATATTGAGTGCCCCACGCATCATGGTGGGTGCCCATTGGTTCAGTGATGTCTATCTGGGCTCGCTCAGCATTGCACTGATCATTCTGCCCTGGGTGCTGTGTACGCCCGTGGCGCGCCGTCTGGCGAGAGCCATCGAGCGCTGCCTGTCAGGCCTTGGCCGGCACACGCTCGAGAACTGAAGAGCGACTCGAGAGCGCAAGACAGCCTCGAATCACCCCACGAGTGTCCTGTCGGCAAAGTGCCCATGTTCTGCCGGGGGCTCACCCTGCCCCCCCTGGCGCGCCGTCTCAGGGGCAGCCAAGAGGCTGCTTGACTCGCCTTCCCTTTCCTGCTGCCGCTCCCCCCCCGCTACCACCCGGTCGCGCCCCTGATGTTTGGCGTGGTACAGGCGACGATCCGCCAGCTGCAGCAGGTCATCCAGTGATTCACACTCATGACTGACGGCGACCCCTATCGAGACGGTGACCGGCACGGCGCTTCCCGCAAACTGTGGCGGCGAGCTGGCCAGCAGGGAACGTATCCGTCCCGCCACGGAAATCGCCTCGCCGCGCCCGCTGCGCGGCAACAGCACCAGAAACTCCTCACCACCGATACGCCCTGCTCTATCCCCCTGGCGCAGTGTGGCATTGAGCAGGCGCCCGATCTGTCTCAGGGCCTCATCACCTGCCGCATGCCCCCGCAGATCATTGATCTTCTTGAAGTGATCCACATCCATCATCAATACCGAGCAGGGCACGGCGTCCTGCCACCATTTTTCCGCCTGGCGCAGGGCCTGGCGCCGATTGAACAGCCCGGTCAGCTCATCGCGACTGGCATCCTGGCGGTACTGGCGTTCGAAGTGTTCGGTGAGTGCCAGCATGCGCCACAGGAAGGTGACCATCAGCATGAAGACGGCAAACAGGTTGAATGACTGCATGATCCAGACAGGGATGAAGCCATCGGAAACATGCTGAGAGGCCACCATCAGCGACAGCACTGCAGCGACGAAGAGAGACAGCGTGCTGATGACACGCACCTTGCCTGACAGGGGAGCAAGATGGATACCGGCCATCACGATGAAGAAGTAATACTCGTAGCCGGCGGCATTGCCGAAGCAGTAGGAGGCAAGCCAGGTCATCAACGTCAGACTGCCCAGTACCAGCACCAGAGCCATCAGCATGTGATGCTGACGATGCAACAGCACCCCCAGCAGCCCCACCAGCACCATGATGCCGCTGGCGAACGCCAGGCGTGGTGCCTTGAGCACCATGAAGACAGGCAGCCAGGCCACATAAAGGCCCAGCACCATCAGATAGACCCACAGATAGGCATGATAGAAACGGCGATGCTCGACAGCGAGCAGACGCGGTTCTTGACGCAACCAGGCACGAGCAACACTCAACATCAGGCAGTCCTTGCCATTCGGCAGTCATCACGTGGGCGAAACTCTCATGACACGGACACGGCCAGCGCGCGACAGGGGGAGTGTCATGGAGCCTGCACCTGTCTGGACGGCAGGGGTAGCCCTGCACAACACCAGAAAGCCACCGCATGACGTGTCATGTCTCATGCGGCGAGCATTATCGTTCTGATCACAGCATAAGCCCAAATACCGGTTCCGCCAGCCCCGCACCGACATTGCGTCACCATTGTGCGACGCTTGCCCGCGCCTGCGCGCCGTCGGGCATCGCGACCCCGGCATGAGCGTTACCAGCTGCCGGTATTGGCCATCGAGACCCACGGTTCCTGCGGCGCAAGGGGTTCGCCGGCCTGCAGCAACTCCAGCGAGATGCCATCCGGGCTCTTCACGAACGCCATGTGGCCGTCACGCGGTGGGCGATTGAGGGTCACGCCATTGTCCATCAGATGCTGACAGGTGGCGTAGATGTCCTCGACACGATAGGCCAGATGACCGAAGTTGCGCCCGCCTTCATAGTCTTCCGGATCCCAGTTGTGCGTCAGCTCCAGCATCGGCGCCTGCATCTCACGGGCACGTTCGGCATCCTGCGGGGCTGCCAGGAAGATCAGCGTGAAGCGGCCCTTCTCGGAATCCTTGCGCGAGATCTCGACCATGCCGAGCAGGTCACGGAAGAAATGCAGTGAAGCGTCGACATCACGGATACGCAGCATGGTGTGCAGATATTGCATGGATCACTCTCTTGAACGATGGATGAGCCGGCACTGAAGACGGGAAAGGACGTACGCCGAGCGAAGCGGGCTCGGCGTACGGGAATATTCTAGACACACGACTGCCGCGCGACGAGTCTCCTCGCCACGCGGCAATGTGGTGATGCTTGCATCCTGCTGCTGGCGCCTCGCACCGTCAGGCGATGCGTGAACTGCGCTCCAGCCGCACGGGGACCGCCTTGGAGGCAGGTGTGCCGGTATCGCTGCCATGGCTTTCCAATGCGACCAGCACATTGGTTTCCGGATAATAGGCACCGATGCAACCGGCCGGGATATCGTATTCCACCAGCTTGAACTGAGGCGCACGCCGCTCACTGCCATCCGGGCGCGGCTCACCGACCATGTCGACCCAGTCACCATCGGCCAGCCCCAGGCGGGCAAGGTCCTGCGCATTGATGAAGACCACTCGACGCTGACCCGACACGCCACGATAGCGGTCGTTGTAGCCATAGACGGTGGTGTTGTACTGGTCATGGCTACGCATGGTCTGCAGGGTCAACCAGCCTTCCCGACGCGCGAGCTGCTGATGCAGCACGGACCCCGGCAGCGCCGCCGCCGAGAACTGCGCTTGGCCACTGGTGGTGGGGAAGCGCAGCTCACGCACCGGATTGGCGAGATGGAAACCGCGCTTGTGGGCCAGACGGGCATTGAAATCGGCAAAGCCGGGAATCACCGCCGCGATCTCGTCGCGGATGAGATCATAGTTCTCGCTCAGCGCCTCCCAGTTGACCGGGTCACTCACGCCGCGCCGTGGCAGCACCCGGGCAAGCGTGGCGCGCGCGATACCCGCGATGATGCCGGGTTCCGAGCGCAGCTCGTCACTGGCCGGCGCCTTGATGCCAGCGCTTGAGTGCACCATCGACATCGAGTCCTCGACGCTAATGTGCTGGGAGGCCACCTGTGCGGAGCGGTCGATCTCGCTGCGCCCCAGACACGGCAGAATCAGCGCTTGCGTCGTCTTGCCGATCACCAGATGACTGCGGTTGAGCTTGGTGCTGATCTGGACGTTGAGCTTGAGGTTGCGCATGGCCGCCTCGGTGCGCTCGCTGTCCGGCGTGGCGCGCGTGAAGTTGCCGCCCAGCGCGATGAAGGTCTTCGCCCTGCCCTGTTCCAGCGCCGCCAGACTCTCCACGGTGTTGAAGCCCTGGCCACGCGGCATGCTCACGCCATAGCGGGCTTCGAGTGCATCGATCAACGCGGCCGGCGCCTTCTCGTCGATGCCCATGGTGCGGTCACCCTGGACATTGGAATGTCCGCGAACGGGGCAGGCACCGGCACCGGGACGCCCGAAATGGCCCCCGAGCAACAGCAGATTGACGATCTCCCGGACGCTGTCCACGGCGTGCAGATGTTGCGTGATGCCCATCGCCCAGGTGCAGATGACATTGTCGGCCCCGGCGAAGATCATCGCGGCCTCCTCGAGCTGCGTACGGGTCAGCCCGGACTGATCCTCGAGCGTGGCCCAGTCCGTCGCCTCGACCACGTCCTGCCAGGCCGTCGCTCCCCGCGTGTGGTGCTCGATGAAGGAAGCAGCGCGCGTGAATTCGCCGCGCGCCTCCATGGCGAAGAGTGCCTTGGCCATACCACGCACCGCCGCCATGTCACCCCCCATCCGCGGCTGGTAATAACGATGGCTGATGGGCTGACTGGAGAGGGTCATCATCTCCAGCGGCGACTGCGGGTCGGCGAAGCGCTCCAGCCCCCGTTCACGCAACGGATTGAAGCTGACGATGCGCGCCCCACGTCGAGAGGCACGTCGCAGATCCCCCAGCATGCGGGGATGGTTGGTGCCGGGGTTCTGACCGAACACGAAGATGGCATCCGCGTGCTCGAAATCCTCCAGCAGTACCGTGCCCTTGCCGACACCGAGACTCGCCTTCATGCCGACGCCACTGGCCTCATGACACATGTTGGAGCAGTCGGGGAAGTTGTTGGTGCCGAACAGACGCACGAACAGCTGATACAGATAGGCCGCCTCGTTGCTGGCGCGTCCGGAGGTATAGAACAGCGCCTCATCCGGTGACGTCAGCGCATCGAGGTGCTCGGCGATGATCGCGAAGGCCGCCTCCCAGCTGATCGGTTCATAGCGGTCACTGGCCGCGTCATAGCGCATCGGCTCGGTCAGGCGGCCCTGATCCTCGAGCATGAAGTCGTCCCAGCCCAGCAGCTCCGTGACGGTGTGCTGAGCGAAGAAGCTTGGCGTGACACGCTTGGCGGTCACTTCCCAGGCCACTGCCTTGGCGCCGTTCTCGCAGAATTCGAAGGAGGAGCCGTGCTCCGGATCGCCCCAGGCGCAGCCGGGGCAGTCAAAGCCCTTGTCCTGATTGGCCTTGAGCAGGGAGCGCACGCTCTTCCATGGCGCCCTGGAGTGGCTGACATGCTGACCGACGCTCTTGAGCGCCCCCCAGCCGCCCGCCGGACCGGAGTAGGCAGCGATGCGGGGATGGCGCGTCATCCTCTCATCCTCACGTGGCAGGCGAGCCGATGCGTGCTCAGGCGTCTCGGGGGCGGCAATATCAGTCATGTCAGGGTCCACAGGCAAAAGGGGAAGGCGGGAAAGGATCAGACAGGCGTGAGTACGCGCCAGGGGCCGTCAGTCGGCCTGCCCACTGAGCAGCTCGAGTCGACGCCCGCGATGGGCACAGATCAGGTTGAGATCACAGGCCCGCGCGGTCTCCACCGCCAGGCGTGAAGGCACGGCAAGGGTGGCAAGCGTCGGAATGCGGGCACGGATGGTCTTCTGGACCAGCTCCAGACTGCAGCGACTGGAGACCAGCAGTGCCTCGGGCCAGACGCCGCTGTCGAGACTCATGCCGATCACGCGGTCCAGCGCATTGTGGCGACCGATATCGGCCCCCTGCGAGATCAGGCCGCCCTCGGCGTCCAGCCCCAGCGCCAGGTGCATGCCGCGCCGTGTCGCGCGCTCCAGGCGCTCCAGCCCACGCATCAACGCCTCAGGTGAGAGCGCTGCCCGTGGCGGCAGGCGTGTCAGGCCAGCCATCAGCTCGGCCTCATCCTGCACGCCGCAGGCGCCACAGCTGGACACGCTGCTCTCGCGCCGCTGATGGTGCTCGGCCTTGCGCGCCAGCGACTCGCTGACGTCCAGACGCACCGCCAGCCCATGGCGCAGCCGCGAGAGATGGATGGCGGTGACCTCCTCACGCCGCGTGATCCAGCCTGCGGTGAAGGCGTGCCCCAGCGCCAGTGGCTCCAGCGCCTCGGGGCTCGCCAGCAGCGTGCCCATCGGGATCTCATTGAGCACCAGACTCACGGGTAGCTCGGAGGGCCCATCCAGCTCTCGCAAGGGCCGCTCACGCGCATCCTGATAACGCAGTCCCTCGGTCGCTGCTTGATAGAGTGAATCACTCATTCCGACACCCCGTTGTGCGCGACATCACTGTGCAGATTCGCGAATGTACGCAAGCCGTCATGGCGATACGATAGCGTCATCATCGATCGCTCACCAATTGAACTCGCCCGTACCTTGATAGACACCATCAATGAAATTGCCAGCATGAGGCGACCCCTTGATCCCGCGCAGGAAATTCGTGCGCGAGTCACGTAAAATATGCCGCCAAACCACGAAGGCTCGCCTGGACGACGCGGCACTCACGCGCTGTCGCACGCCTTCCCTTCTGATCATCCTGCTCCGGATTTACGTTCCGGCCCGCATGAGGACTCCTGCATGACCGATACCCCCACGACCGTCGCACCGGCTGCCGACACCGCTCGTCCCAGCCCGCTGGCGCCGCAGCATGTCGTCTGCGCACTCTACAAGTTCGTCACCCTCGAGGACTTCGAGTCGCTGCGCGAACCGCTGCTGGCAGTGATGGACGAGCATGGCATCCGCGGCACCCTGCTGCTGGCACGCGAAGGCATCAATGGCACCGTCTCCGGCTCTCGCGCCGGCATCGATGCCCTGCTGGCCTGGCTGATGGCAGACCCGCGCCTGGCGGAACTGGACACCAAGCAGTCTCTGGCAGAGCAGTCCCCCTTCCTGCGAGCCAAGGTCAAGCTCAAGCGCGAGATCGTCACCATGGGCGTGGAAGGGATCGACCCGCGCCATACCGTCGGCACCTACGTGGAACCGAAGGACTGGAACGCGCTGATCTCCGACCCTGACGTGCTGCTGATCGACACCCGCAACGACTATGAAGTGGAAGTGGGGACCTTCAAGGGTGCCGTCAACCCGAACACGGCCGCTTTCCGTGATTTCCCGGACTATGTCTCCCGTGAGCTGGACCCGCAGCAGCACCGCAAGGTGGCGATGTTCTGCACCGGAGGCATTCGCTGCGAGAAATCCACCGCCTATCTGAAGGAGCAGGGGTTTGAGGAGGTCTATCACCTCAAGGGCGGCATTCTGAAGTATCTGGAAGAGGTGCCCCAGGAAGAGACGCTGTGGCAGGGCGAATGTTTCGTGTTCGATGACCGTGTCACCGTCGACCACAAGTTGCGCCCCGGTCAGTTTGACCAATGTCACGCCTGCCGTCTGCCGATCACGCAAGCGGACAAGCAGAGCGACAAGTACCAGAAGGGTGTCAGCTGCCCGCGCTGCTACGACAAGCTCAGCGATGCCCAGAAGGCACGCTTTGCCGAGCGCGAGAATCAGATTCGTCTCGCCGAGCAACGGGGTGAGGCGCACCTGGGCAAGGACGCGCTCGCCCAGATGCAGGCGCGTCGTGACGCCAAGCAGCGTCAGCGCGAAGCGGCTCGTCTGGCCGCGCTCAAGGCGCAGACGCAGGACGCCGACAAGGGCTGACCCCCACCTCGTGCGTGGCTGAAGACTGATCAAGACACCCCGTTTTCACGGGGTGTCTTGCGTTGCCCCCTCCATCATCCGTCCACGTCTGCCGACCGAGGGAGCGAGCGCAACAGCTCCAGCACGGCATTCAGCCGACGGCTATGCTGTTGGCCGCTACGCCACAGCAGCCCCACCGTCTCGCCCTCCCCGGGCAGGCGTCGCGCCACCAGCCCCGTACCGAGACGCGAGTCGGCAAGGTATTCCGCCAGCACGCTCACCCCCAGGCCCGCCTCCAGCATCACGCCCAGCGCCGCGATGGAATTGGCTTCCAGCAACGGCGACGGCTGATGGTTCAGCTGAGCCAGTTGCTGATTGAGCCGGCGTCGCTGCTGCATCTCCGGCGTCAGCAGCACCAGCGGATACTCCCGCAGACACTCCCATGCGGGTGTCTCGGGCAGCAGGAAATGCGCCTGACTGGCAATCAGCGCCGAATGCTCCTGATAGAGCGGTCGGCAGGCGAAGCCGCTCATGGCGGGGGCCGCCGGATAGCCGACCGCGAGATCCAGCTCACCATCCTCCAGCCCCTGAGCCAGCGAGGAGGTGGACAGCTCCCGCATGCGCAGGGAGAGCTGGGGAAAGGCCTCACGCAGACGCGGCAGGAATTCCCCCACCGCCGCCAGCGCGGACGGCACGACACCCAGCGTCAGCCGACCGGTCAGCACGGCCTCGGGTGACAGATCTCCCTTGAGCTCATCCAGCTCGGCGATGATGCGCCGCGCATGCGTCAGCACCCGCTCCCCCTCCGGCGTGAAGCCTTCGAAACGATGCCCTCTGAGAATCAGCGCCGTGCCCAGCTCCTCCTCGAGCTGCTTGAGACGCGCCGAGAGCGTCGGCTGGGTGACATGGCAGACTCGCGCCGCCCGTCCGAAATGGCGTTCATTGGCCAGCGCGACCAGAAAGCCCAACTGCCGATGATCCATGACGGGGTCCTTGCGAGGGGGAGAGTAGAGAAAGTGAATGTCACGCAGAGCAGATGCACGCGACGACGGAAGGCCGGACACGACGACGCCCGGCGGAAATCACCGGGCGTCATCATCGGCGCAGGGCCGCTATTGCATCGCGCCTCATGCCTCACGTCTCATGCTGACAGTGAAGCGGCGTGTCTGGCGACCTGCTTACTGGGCAGCGTCCTGAACGGCTTCACCTGCGTGTTCGACATCCTGGCCGGCACCGTCAACGGTGTTGCAGCCGGAGAGTGCCGCCACAGTGAAGAAAGAGGCGAACAGCAGTGCAATGGTACGGGACATGGTCATGCTCCTTGTGGTGATGGATATCATGGATCCTGCCATTCAACGCGTCATGGCTGCGCTGATACCCATTACCTTGGGCCACCCTGCGGGGTTTCAAGGGAGAAATTCATGTTTCGTTCATTGCCTGAATCCGCTGCTACCTCACTCGCTCAGCTGGCCGACTCCTCGATGGAGCCCCCCAGATGCTCAAGATCTTCCCCGAAGCCTTCCACGGTGTTGCAGCCTCCCAGCATCAGGCCGAACAGCAGAGCCGTACCGGTCATCATCATGAAGCGTCGCATGGGTATTCCTCTCTCAAGTGCCTGATCGCACGCAAGGTGTCGATCAGGCCGTCAGGCTCAGCTGGCTGCGTTGTCGATCTTGCCACCCAGGTGTTCAAGATCCTTGCCAAAGCCGGCCACCGTGTTGCAGCCCGTCAGGGCCACGCTGGCCACCAGCAAGGCGGCCATCATCAAGCGAGTCACTCGCATGTCATGCATTCCTGATCAATCGTCTCTGCCACTCTGACCTTCTTGACACTGGAAAGTGCCAATTCTCAGCGATTCACCAGCAGAATCTTGCCCAGTGCCTCGCCGGATTCGATCAATTCATGTGCCTTGGCGATATCGCGGAAGCTGAACTGATGCTCGTCCAGCAGCGGGCGAACCGCCCCGGCCTCCAGCATCTCGCTCAGGGCGTTGAGCAGCTCCGGCTGCTCATCCATGCCGATACCGGTCAGCAGCGGCACCGAGCGGAAGATGACGTGCAGCGACAGGTTCTTGGCGTGCAGCTGGGTCAGGTCGTGGGTCGAGCGGGTGTTGATGGAGCACAGCCGACCGGAGATCGCCGTGGCCTCGATGGAGCGATCCAGATTGTCACCACCGACGGTGTCGAAGACGAGATCGAAGCCACGCCCGGAGGTCAGGCGTGCCACGTAGTCACTGACCGCTTCCTCGCGATAGTTGATGATCTCGTCGGCGCCCAGCTGACGCGCCAGATCGGCCTTGGCCTCGCTGGACACGGTGGTGGTGACATGTGCGCCGAGATACTTGGCGATCTGCACCGCGACATGACCGACCCCTCCGGTACCGGCGTGGATCAGCACGTGCTCGCCTTCCTTGATCTGACCGCGCGAGACCAGCGCCGTCCAGGCCGTCAGGAACACCAGCGGCAAGGCCGCGCATTCTTCCAGGGTCAACGCCGCCAGGCTCGGGCGTTTCACGATCACACGGGTGTCAGCGATCATGTAATCCGCCAGTGCGCCCTGCCAGCCCTTCACGCCACCGGCGCAGCCCAGCACTTCATCGCCGACCGAGAAATCCGTCACGCCCTCGCCGACGGCGTCGATCACCCCCGCGACATCGCCATTGAGGATGGCCGGGAAGTCGGGGTGCGACTTGACCAGGCCACTGCGCAGCTTGGTCTCGATGGGATTGACGCTGGAGGCGGATACCTTGATGCGCACCTGACCTCGTGCCGGGGTCGGCGTGTCCAGCTCGCGCTCGACGAACACATCCGGGGCGCCGTATTGCTCGATGACCATGGCCTGCATGTGGGAAGACTCCTGAACAATGAGAAAGAAGCGACGCCCTGCCCGCACGGCGTCGTCATGAAAGTTGGGTGACACCGCGCCACGAAGGTGGCGCCATGTCGGCAATGACCCGAGCTTACTCCGTGTCATGCCTCAAATCAGCATCAGGTCAGCACCAGCTTGAGCACGATGAGGAAGATCACCGCCACCGTCAGCCACTTGACCCAACGCGCACCGGCAGGACTCATGTTGACCCGCGCACCGAGGAAGGCGCCGCTCATGTTGCCGACCGCCAGTACCAGGCCATAGGCCCAGCGCACCTGACCATCGAACACGAAGACCGCCAGCGCCGGCAGGGTATACATCAACACGATGAAGACCTTGAAGACGTTGACCTGGGTCAGATCGATCTTGAGCAACCGGTAGAGCACCACGATGAACAGCACGCCGACGCCCACCTGAATGAAGCCACCATAGAGACCGATGCCGAACATCGCCAGCAGCACGATGGGAGTGATGCGTTCCGGCGTCAGCTCACGGGTGTCGATGCGCGGCGTCGGCAGCAGCATCATGATCGAGCACACCACCATCACCACGATCAGTACACCCTCGAAGGCCTCAGCACTGATCCGGGTCGCCAGCCAGGCCCCCAGCATCGCGCCCAGCACGGCAGGCACGGCCAGTCGCCAGGCCACCCCCATGTTGTGCGCCCCCGCCTTGAGGAAGGTGCTGGTGGCAGTCGCACTCTGCAACGCGATCGCCACGCGGTTGGTGGCATTGGCCTGTGCGGGGGGCAGGCCGAGAAACATCAACAAGGGCAGCGTCAGCATCGAACCACCCGCCGAGAGCACATTGATGAAACCGGCCACGCCACCCAGCGCGATCAGCGCCACCACGCTGATCAGATCAAGGCCGCCTGCCAGCCCTGCCACATCACTTGTCATGCCGACATTCCTTGTCTTGCCGTAAAAGGGGGACGCGCTGCACCCACCTCGTCATTCAGAGCGCGCGATGCCCGACACACCCTCCTCGCAGGAACCTCGCGAAGGCAGGGATGCCGGGCATCGTGGGTGATGCATTGCGTCACGTCATGCAGGATTCAGGCACGTCTGCCGGAACCTGCCGGAACTCAGGAAGCCAGGGCTTCCTGACGGCCACTCTGGCGCACGCTGTAGGTCAGCACGCCCAGGAAGATGGCCAGCCCGGCAATATCATAGGTCAGCTGACCATGCGGCCACAGCATCAGCGCTCCCAGCGGGAACATCGCCAGACGCAGCCACCAGGGCAGTTCGTGCTCCAGATAGCCTTCCATGCCCGCCACGATAGCGTAGATCCCGAACAGCGCGAATACGAAGACCGTCAGCATCTCACCGATGTCACCGGAGATCAGCGGACTCCAGGCGAACAGCAGCGGCACGATGTAGAGCCCCTTGGCGATCTTCCACGCCATCAGGCCTGTCTTCATCGGCGGTGTCTTGGCGATGGCGGCAGCCGCGAAGGCGGTCAGGCAGACCGGCGGCGTGACGTTGGAGTCCTGGGACAGCCAGAAGATGATCATGTGGGCACTCACCAGTGCCATGGTCAGCACGTGCGGCGACAGCGCCTGCTCATACAGCTGGCTCTGGAAGGTATCCGGCACCAGCGCCAGCAGTTCACGTGCGGCGTCCATGCTCATCGGCGCGCCCAGCAGGTCCAGCTTGTCAGGTGCCGCCAGCATGAAGATGGCCTTGGCCTGCTCCGGCAGGTTGCCCGCCGCCAGCAGATCCACCAGCTGGGAGTGCGCGATCAGGTTGTAGAGCGCCGGGGCGGACAGCGTGCCCAGCACGATATAGGACGCCGTCACCGGCAGCCCCATGCCCAGGATCAAGGACGCCAGCGCGACCAGGATGATGGTGATCAGCAGGCTGCCACCCGCCCAGTCGGTGATCATCAGCGAGAAGGTGTTGCCGATCCCCGTGGTGGAGACGACATTGACGATCAGCCCGACGGTGATCAGCAGGATCGCCGTGGTGGTCATGTTGCGCACCCCGGCCAGCATCGCCTCGATGATGTCGCCGAGCTTCATCGGGTTCTTCGACAGCCACGAGGCCGCGATGACGGACAGGATCGCGATGCCGGCGGCGTAGGTCGGCGTGAAGCCGTAGATCAGTGCACCGACCAGCACGAACAGCGGTGCCAGATAGTGCCAGCCATCCTTGAGCACGTCCTTGAGGCGCGGGCCCTGCGGGTCATCCAGCGCCGTGGCGTCGGAGCGCTTGGCCTCGATGCGCACGAACATGGCGACAGACAGGAAGTAGAGCAGCGCCGGCAAGGCGGCCACGCCGACGATGGTCAGGTACGGCACCTGGGTATAGGACGCCATGATGAAGGCGCCCGCGCCCATCACCGGCGGCATCAGCTGGCCACCGGTGGAGGCGGCGGCCTCCACGCCTGCCGCGAAGCGCGCCGGGAAGCCGGCACGCCGCATCAGCGGGATCGTGATCACGCCGGTGGAGACGGTGTTGGCGACACTGGAGCCGGAGACCGAGCCCATCAGGCCGGAGGCGAACACGGCCACGAAGCCCGGGCCACCCTTGAAGCGACCCGCCGCGCAGCGCGCCAGATCGATGATGAAGTCACCCGCGCCGGACTTGACCAGGAAGGCGCCGAACAGGATGAACATGAACACGTAGGACCAGGAAATGCGCGCGATGGAGCCCAGCATCCCTTCGCCGCCGATGAAGCTTCTGAACAGCACCGTCTCCCAGGTCAGGCCCGGGAAGTTGAACACGCCACCGACATACTTGCCCCACCAGGCCACATAGGTCAGCGCGATCAGACACAGCACCGGGATGAACCAGCCGGTGGTGCGCCGCGCGAACTCGAGAATCAGCCCCACCGCGACGATGGAGACCACCCAGTCCGCGGTGGAGAACACGACCCCACGATCATAGAGCGCATCCTCGAAGCCGATCAGATAGAGACCGCAACCCAGTGCCGCCAGCCCCAGCATGACATCCACACCCAGCACCCAGCGCTTGGCACCATCACTGGACGGCGTCAGCATCGGGATGGTCAGCGCGCATAGCAGGCCGAACAGCCCGAAGTGCAACGCGCTCACCCACAGCTCCGACAGGGTCGAGATGGTGTTGAAGTACAGATGCGCCAGACAGATGACGATGGAAATCACGAACACGGCCCGCCCTAGCCAGGGCAGTTCCATGCGCCATGGCGCGGCTTCGACGGATTCATCGCGCACACCGGACAGGTCCGGCGCATCCGGCACGGCTTCAGTGGGACGAGAGGGCTCTGGCGAGCGGGAATCATGCATGGCGGTGCCTCAAGACGGGATCAGACAGCGATGGCGCGGCGGCGACGTGTGGCGTCAACCTGCGCCCGGGCTTGCGAGGAAATGCGGACTTGCTTCATCAATGACGTCGGTGACATCAGTGATGCATGGGCAGGCTTTGGCCTGGCAGAGGCTGCCTTGCGAAACGAAGGCGCAGCATGACGCCGGACCGGCACTGTCTTGTTGGACTGCACAGCCCTCACCGCGGCCATGGGCGCGCGATGAGGGCAGCGATGGAGCGGACTCAGGGGTGGGTCAGTCGGCGATCAGACGCTCAGGGATCTCGATGCCCTGCTCCTTGAAGTAACGCACGGCACCCGGGTGCAGCGGCAGCGGCAGACCCGCGATGGCCTTGTCGAGTGCCATGGCCTTGGTGGCCGGGTGGATGTTGTTCAAGAACGGCAGGTTCTCGTACATGGTCTTGGTGATCTGGTAGACGTCTTCTTCGGAGACGTCATCACGTACCACGAGGATGTTCGGCTGGGCGATGGTGTTGATCGCCTTGTCCTGGCCCGGATAGGTGCCAGCGGCGATTTCATACGGTGTCCACAGCTCGAACTGGGAATTGACCTTGGCCAGCTGCTCTTCGGTGAAGTCCAGCGTGGTGATCTCGTCACCGAGGTTGGCGTAGGCACGCGTCACGGCGGAAGCCGGTGCGCCTGCCGGAATGTTCATGCCATCGATGTTGCCGTTCTGCATCGCGTCGGCACTCGGGCCATAGCCCATGTAGGCCAGATTCATCTTGTCGGCATCGATGCCCAGCTGCTCGAGAATGAAGCGACCCGAGCCCTCGGTGCCGGAGTTCTTCTTGCCGATGGAGAAGCTCTTGCCATAGAAGTTGGTCATGTCCTCGATGGTGCCGGTCTTGACCTCATCGTTGCGTGCCACGAAGTGCTCGACGTTCTGCCACAGCATCGAGATGCTGCGCAGGTCCTTGTGCGCCTTGTTGACCGGCGGAGTGCCATTCCATGCCCAGGCACCATAGAGGCCCTGGATGATGCCGAACTGGGCCTGGTTCTCTTCCATCAGCTTGAGGTTCTCGCCGGAGCCGGCGGAGGAGATCGCGGACACCGAGATGCCGGCGGTCGGCTCGAGCTTGACCTTGATCAGCGTGGAAAGCGCCACGCCGACGGGATAGAAGGTACCGCCGGTGGTCGCGGTACCCATGATGTACTTGCCTTCCGCCTGGGCTGCGGCACTGAGGCCCAGAGAGGCAGCGATGGCGAGACCGAGGCCGGTCTTGAGGAACTGGCGCTTTTGCATGGAATGACTCCTTGGCGGGCCTGCCGGAACGCAGGCGAACCCTTATTGTTGGAATAGGCGAGACGTGGCGATAGCGGACGGGACAGCGAAGGTCAGGTCATACTGCCCAGCCTTGAGTGAAGACTAGCAAGTGTCGAGCAGGGGCGGTATTTGGCGATGGGGGCATTGCGCCAACGGCCGGCCGGCATGGCGCAAACCGAAAAGTGGCAGGATTCTGCCGATCTGGTCACACTGGAGACATTCAGACACCCGGCCTGGGGACACCCGTGACGGCCCCGCCGGCAGACGGACCGGCAGACCAGCCGAGGCCATTCGGGCGCGCCAGCCCCGCGACGACGAGGAACGACAATGAATGATTTCACCCTGCACCCGCAGCTGGAGGCAGACACTCACTTCGTGGCCGATCTGGCATTGTGCAGCGTGCGCCTCATGAACGATGCGCGCTATCCCTGGTTGATGCTGGTGCCACGCCGTGCGGACATTCGCGAAGTCTATGAGCTGGACAGCCATTCCCAGCACCAGCTGTGGCACGAGACCACCCTGCTCGGCGAGCTGTTGATGCAGCTCAGTGACGGCGAAAAGCTCAATATCGGCACCCTGGGCAATGTCGTGTCACAGCTGCATGTACACGTGATCGCCCGCAGCAGCGATGATGCCACCTGGCCCGGGCCGGTCTGGGGAGTGGGACGCCCGAAGGCCTATGACAATGAAGCGCTCACCACGCTGATTGACACGCTACGCATGAAGATCGCCGAGCTGCCGACCTATTCCTTCTAGCGCCCTGTTCAGGCGCCAACGACAACGGGGCCCAGCGGGCCCCGTTGTCGTGATGGGAAGGAAAGCCAGTCAGCATGACATCACTCGGACGCCGAGTGCCGGACACTGGATCGCCAGGCACCTGTCATGTGCCTGCTTCTGGTGTCTCGACGGCGGGGCGCGGAGCCACCAGAGACGCGGCGGGAGCGGCACGCAGCGGGGACGGCGCGCTCTGCGCCGCGCGCCCGAACGGCGAGGCACCGCGTCCGGTGGGAGAGTCCAGCGCCTTGAGACTGCTGGCGACCAGCAAGGCCCCGAACACGCTGATGACGATCCCGCCGAGCAGCCCGATCACCGCGGCCCACGGCCACTGGCGAAGCGCTCCGCCCGCTTCGCGCTTGCCGGTCAGACGCGCCGTGCCCGCCGCCAGACGCCCGCTGGCCTTCATCAGCAGCGTGGCCATCGCCACGCTGCCCACCGTCAGCGCGGTGCCCAGTGACATCGCCAGCACCGCCAGTACCCCGCTGCCGACCAGATTCAGCGCCAGCGCGGCCAGCAATACCAGAATCGCGCCGGAACACGGCCGCAGGCCGATCGCCAGCACCGCCATGCCCATGGTGCGCCAGTCGCCGCTGGCCTGCTCCGCCGTCACGCCATGCGCATGGCCGCAACCGCAGTCATGCCCGTGTGAATGATCGTGGCCGTGAGAGTGGTCGCGACCATGCGACGGCTCGAACGCCAGCTCCTGCATCGCTGGCGCTTCCTGTGTCGTCACGCTCTCTTCCATGCCAATGGTGGCGGGCGCCCTGAGTGCCCGCCACAACGCACGCGCGGCACGCCACAGCAGCAGCAGGCCCAACGCCAGTACGCCGACATGGCTGAGCAGAGTGACCTTCTCGACCTGCCCGAGCACCTCACGCCCGGCCCAGTCGAGCAGTCCCGCCCCCAGCCCCACCAGCACCAGCGCACTCACGCCCTGCAGCAAGGCCGCCAGCAGCGAGAGCCATAGCGCACGTCGCCGCGCGATGGGCTGGCTGGCCAACAGCGTACTGATCACCACCTTGCCATGGCCGGGGCCCGCCGCATGCAGCACTCCGTAAGTGAAGGACAGCCCGATCAACGCCCAGGGAGTGCCGGGGTGCGCGGCAAGCTCGCTCATGGCGCGCCCAAGCGAGCGCTGAAAACGCGATTGTTCAGCGAAGATCCAGCCCAGCGCCTCACCCCAGGCCTGTACCAGGCTCGGCCACAGGGCCATGCCCAGCACGATCAATCCGAATCCGAGGGCCAGCCACCCGGCCAGGCGTCGCCCTCGCGAAGAGGCCGGCTTGAGCAGGCCATCACGCATGCCCTTGAGGCTTTTGACATCCCCAAGCCCGGAGGTGTCCTTGTGCTCATCGCTCATCGAGACGCCTCACAATGGACACTGCCGACATCGGCGAAATACTGGCCAAGATCCATCGGCGCGGTGGCATTGATATCCAGCATCGAGGCCTCGGCGACCTTCTGGGGATCCGGGTCTGCCTTGGCGATCTTCGCCGTACAGTCCATCGGCACCTGCTGCGAGGACAGCCCCTTGATCACCAGCCCTTCCTGGACGGCGATCGCGTCCGGGTCATGCAGGATCTCGATGTAATAGGTGGGATCATAGATACGATAACTGAGCGTATGGCCGGCCATCGGCACGGGTTCGGCCAGAGGCAGTTCCATCTGGAAGGCGACGCGCTCCCCCTTGAGCCAGGTGGTCTGGCGTGTCGCCTCTCCCAGCGCCACCGGCGCTCCGTCACGCTGAACATGGGTGTAATAATCGAACTGGGAAAGATTGGCGAGGATCTCGCTGCCCAGCGCATCCAGGCGCTGCTCCATGCTGGTATCGTCCTGCAGGGCGGCCAGCTCCTGCCGCAGCGTCAGGCTATAGAAGGGGTCCAGCAACCAGTACTGACGCAATGCCACCGCCCGCCCCTGATCATCCAGGCGCAGGGTCACGCGCAGATCCACCCAGCCATGGGGATGGGCAAGCGCCGGTTGACTGACCATCAACGACGCGATGGCCAACATGCCGACCCACGCCCCCGTCAGCAAGCGCAGGCAACGACGCCAGGCGCGCGGAAACGATCGCGCATCATCGCGATGATCAACAGCAAGGGGCATGCAGACACTCCGGAAAGGCGAATACGAAGAAAAGCGAATGCCAGGCGTGGCACATCGTCGTTACCTTATAACATTCGGGGTCACGAACCACCCCTTCGACGCCAGACCGTCAATTTGATTCCCGAGCAGGCGCTCATTCCGATGCCCCGTCCGCACCATGACGAAAGTCATCACGCCGCAGTCCGTACTTGTGCATCTTGAGGTTGAGCGTCCGGCGCGGCAGGGCCAGTTCCTCCAGCACCTGGGCAATGTTGCCTCGGGCACGTGTCAGGGCCGCTCGAATCAGCGTCGCCTCGAACAACGCCACCTGCGCGGCAAGCCCGTCCGGGTCCTCCTCTCCCGCTTCCTGCCCGGTCGCCGGCGGCTCCTGCCCCTGTTCACCCAGCACGGTTCGCTGGCTGGCCAGCTGACGCAGCTGGGCAAGATTTCCGGGCCAGTCGGCCGCCATGAGGGTCGTCAGCTCGCCCCGGACGAAGGGCAGGTCAGGAACCTGATGAACGTCGGCGGCCTGGCGGCTGAAATGCGCCATCAACAACGGGATATCCTCGCGCCGCTCACGCAGTGACGGCGTGACCAGCTCGATCTCCGCCAGCGCATGCCCCCGCGTCAGCCCCAGCGTGCCGGAGGCCACCAAGGCCTGGACACTGCACTCGGCGCTGAAGACCACCCGCGGCGCGCGACGTCCGCCCTCGGGCTGAGCGTTCAGCCAGGCGTCCAGCCACTGCCACTGCTCACGGCTCAGGACGTCGACGCCATGCAGCAACAGGGTATTCATCTCGGGAGCGGCCTGAAGAGCCTCATCAATCGCCTCGGACAATACCGCGCCGCTCGACGCCATACCGACCAGAGCACGACATTCGACCTTCGCCAGCAACGCGGAGGCCGGCGATGTGCCGACGCGCTGGGCCTCTCCCTCCGCCGGCGCATGCTCGGCGAGTGCCAGCGCCGTGGTGGTCCGCCCGCTGCCCGACTCCCCCGTGATCCAGACGCGTGCCGGATGCCCCTTGAGCTCCAGTATCTGCTCGCGCAACTGACGTATCTTCGCGCTTTCACCACGTAGCAGACCGGCAAGCCCCCGCACGCTCAGGCGACGACGCAGCCGCTGGTTCTCATCGCTCAGCCGCCGGCCTGCCAGCGCCTGACGCAGCTTGAGCTCGAGCGCTTCCGGGTCAAAGGGTTTCTCGATGAAATCGCGCGCTCCGCCCTGCATGGCCGAGACCGCAGTGGCCACATCGCCATGCCCTGTCATCATCAGCACCGGCAGCTCCGGCGCCTCGAGCGTGAGCCGTGACAGCAGCGTCAGCCCATCCATGCCCGGCATGCGAATGTCACTGATCACCACACTGACCGGCTCGCCGGCGGCCAGCGCTTCCAGCAAGGCCTCGGCCCGCGGGAAGCAGCGCAGGTTGAGGTCCGCAAGTTCCAGCCACTGAGACAGCGATTCCCGCACGGCCGGGTCGTCGTCCACCAGCCAGATGGGCGCCTCGCGGGTCAGCTCATGATCCTGAGTCAGGCGCTCATCGCCCGTCTCGAAGGCAGCATCACTCATGGTCAGGTGCCTCCGGGGTCAGTCGAGTGGGTGTCGGGCTGCCCGCGTCATCAGGGGGCGTGCACAGCCACAGTTCGAAGTTGGCACCGCCCAGCGCACCCGGCGGGGCATCGTCCGAAAGCCGCAGGACACCGCCCAGGTCACGTGCCATGCCATAGCTCAGAAAGAGCCCCATGCCCATGCCGTCACCCACTTCGCGGGTGGTGGTGAAGGGGTCGAACAGGGTGGCCCGCAATGCCGGGTCGATCCCGGGGCCATTGTCCTCGATGCGCAGGCAACCGCCGGGCCGCCCCTCGAGCCAGGCAACCTCAGGCCAGGCCTGCCAGCTCAGCCGGATACGGGCGCCCCCGTCCAGGGTGCCATCGCGCTGCTGACCCTCCAGCGCATCCACGGCATTGCGGATCAGATTGGTGAGCAGCTGCTCGAGGCGCGCCTGCTCTCCCATCACCCGCACCTCTGGCATCAGTCCCTGCCGCTCGATCACGAGCCCCAGAAGCTCGCACCGCTCATCGAGCAGTTCCAGGGCGTACTCGATGCGAGGCACCAGTGCCAGCGGCGCTGGCGGCTGCTGACTGGCCGGCCGCACGAACACCCGCAACTGGCGGATCATGTCGCCCAGACGCTCGGCCAGTGCCGCGATACGCGTGAAATTGCCGCTCGCCGCTTCGGCGGCACGTGGCAGCAGCTCCGGGCGGGTCGTCGCCTGAGACACGCCACGCGCCAGCAACTTCCCGCCACTGGCGGCATAGGTGCGAATGCCGACCAGCGGCTGATTGAGTTCATGGGCAATGCCGGCAGCCATGGTGCCCAACGCCGCCAGCTTGCCCGCCTGCACCAGCTCGTCACGGGTGGCCTCAAGCTCGCGGGAGCGCTCGGCGACACGCTCCTCGAGACGCTCGTTGATCTCACGCATGACCACCGCCTCACGCCGGATGAGCCGCAGGCGCGCCTGACGCTCGCGCATCCACAGCGCCAGCATGCCCAGCCCCAGCAGTACCGCCAGCCCGGCCAGCATGGTGTTGCGCGCCTGTATATAGAGAGGCCGCAGCGGCATCAGAAAGTGCAGCTGCCAGGCCAGCGGACCACTGAACAGCGACTCATCCAGATAGCGCTGGCCGACGGAAGTCGAGGAGCGGGAAGACGCCTCTCCCGCCCCCAGCACCAGACTGCCGTCTTCCAGCGAGCGCGCCAGCGGGGAGAGCGGCGCCCCGCGGAATTGCTGCTGCGCCCGGATGTCGTCGAGAGCGGCGGGCGCGAGAGGTTCGAGGGTGCGGTATTTCCAGCTCCGCCGTGAGGCCAGCAGCACGACACGATTGGCATCGGCCAGCAGTACCGTTTCGCCGGCCTGGCGCCAGGTATCCTCCAGCGCCTCCAGCGAGACCTTGACCACCAGCACGCCCAGCGGCTGGCCGCCCGCCCCCGCCACGGGCGCGGATACGAAGTAGCCGGGGCGCCCCGTGGTATTGCCCACCGCAAAGAATTCCCCGCGCCCGCCCGCCATCGCATCCAGGAAATAGGGCCGGTAGGCGTAACGATGGCCCACGAAGCTGTCGGATTCATCGAAGTTGCTCGCGGCCAGCGTCACGCCGGAGGCATCCGTCAGGAAGATCGCGGCGGCGCCGGATTCCCGGGCCACACGCTGCAGGTGCCAGTCGAGACGATTGCCGGACTCGGCGACATCGGCCGTGTCATCGAAGGCAGCACGCACGCGCGGTTGTCGCGCCAGCATGGCGGGCAGCCACTGAAAGCGCGACAACTCCGCATTGAGGGTGCTGGCATAGAAGTGCAGCCGAGTGGCCGCATGCTGGCGTGCCTCACGCTCGCTGCGGGCGAACTCCCACTGCCAGAGCGCGAACAGCACCAGTACGCCGGCCAACAGGCTGGCGCCCAGTGCCAGCCAGGCCAGGCGCCGTCGTCGGTGCAGACTCAATCCCTCCGGGCGCAAGCGATCGGAAGATGCCCGACCGCGCCCCGGGGCATGGCGCGATGTCATGGGGTGCTGGCGATCATGGCGTGCCGATCACCGGCACGGTACGTGCGTTCAGCGCCACGGCCACGTCCACCAGCAGGTTGTCGAGTCGCCCCGGCGCGATCTCGGCGCCATTGCTGTCACCCGTCACGCTCAGACGAATCTGGCCGTTCACCTCACTCACCCAGGCGTCGAGAGTCAGCGGTGGTCTGGCGGCGTAGCTGGCATCCAGCCGCTCGAGATCCGGGTCTGCCCGCTCGATGATGAAGCCGCGCTCCGCAAGCGTGGTCATCAGCGTGACGAAGACCTGCCGGGAGGTCAGCGTGCCGCTGTCGGGCGCGATCACCGCGGTACGGGAGTCCGGCGCATGGGTCGGCTGTGTCATGCAGCCGCCCAGCGACAGCAGGGCGAGACAGGCCACCAGACGCAGGCAGCGAGGAAGGGAAGGATTCATCAGCGCACCTCTCGAGGATCACGGCCCGCCAGCGCGGCTTCCAGCTGACGTTCGATCTGTTGACAGCTCTCGCTGAGATTCTGTGGTCGAGCATCGATGACATACCCGCCCTGATTGATGACCTGCTCATCACGGATCACGCGCACTCGCTCGTCCGGTGCCACCAGCGAGATGCGCTCGAAGCTGATCGGGTCGTCCCGATAGACGTCATTGCCCACCCCGACACCGATGCCACGCCCGGCGGCCACGCCGTAGCCCACCGAGAACCCGATGCGAGAGCCGAAGGGCCCCTCGATGGCCCCGAGCCCCGGTTGGTCGACCTTGCGCTCCCCGGTCACCAGGCCCAGCGACAGCTCACTTTCGCGCACCTTGTAGCCACGGGCCTCCACGACCTCGGCGGCGGCGCGCAGCCACTGATCGGCATCGCCCTGACGCGGGAAGATGCAGGCCGCAGGCAGCGCTTCGCTGTCATGGGCAGATAGCGGGTCCTGACTCGTCAGCGTGGAACAGCCGCTCAACAGCAGCAGGCCCGAGATGAGCAGCCCCGTGCGAGACACCGCTCCGGCCTGCGGCGTTCGAGCGCTTGCCTCGGTCCGAGAGGGAGCTAAGGGAAGTCGAGAGAACATGCGAACGTCTCCGGTCAGCCATCTGACTTGGCGATCCATCACGATTTTCATCCGCGAGATGGCGCAAAGCCACTAGACTGACACTTAAGCCTTGTAGGATTTGTGCATAACTATAGTATCAAGCAGTAAAGGGGCCTGAATGCAGACGGTCTCATCTTAGCTCGCCACCACGCCAACGCCTACCTCATGCATGTTCCCGGGCGACGGCCAGTACCGGCTGGCACGACGCCTGACCCGCGATGCGCCAAGGCATCAGCGTGCCGGAGCGCTTTCGTCCCCATCGCATTTCCATGGCCTCATCATCGGTTACACATGGAAACGATATGGCGCGGACAACTCACGACGCCACAGGTTCAATAAGTTACCATTATCGTCGAACAGGCAATCAGGGAGAGAAATTTATGTCAGAAAATGCCGACCAACCTACGGTCGCGAAGATCAATCCACCAGTCTTCTTCGGCTCCGCCGTGGTGATACTGGCGTTCGTGATCTTCACCGTATCCATGCCCGAGACGGCGAACGTGGTCTTCGGCCACGTCCAGACCTGGATCATCGATACCGTCGGCTGGTTCTACCTGCTGGCCATGGGGCTGTTCGTGGTCTTCACGCTGGGGCTCGCCTTCTCGAAATCCGGTGACATCAAGCTGGGGCCGGACCACTCCGAGCCGGACTTCAGCTACGGCTCCTGGTTCGCGATGCTGTTTTCCGCGGGCATGGGTATCGGCCTGATGTTCTATGGTGTCGCCGAGCCGGTCTTCCACTTCACCGCACCGCCCGTGGGCGATGCCGGTACCGTGGAAGCCGCTCGCGAGGCCATGAAGACCACCTTCTTCCATTGGGGCATCCACGCCTGGGGCGTCTATGCCGTCGTGGCACTGGCGCTGGCCTACTTCAGCTTCCGCCACAACCTGCCGCTGCGCATCAGCTCCGCGCTGTACCCGCTGATCGGCAAGCGCATCCACGGCCCGATCGGTCATGCCGTCGACATCTTCGCCGTCTTCGGCACCATGTTCGGGGTGGCCACCTCGCTGGGTCTGGGGGTGCTGCAGGTCAGCTCCGGTCTGCATTATCTGTTCGATATCGACAACAGCCTGACCACCCAGGTCATCCTGATCGCCATCATCACCGGCCTGGCGACCATCTCCGTGGTCATGGGGCTGGACGGCGGCATCCGTCGTCTCTCCGAGCTGAACCTCGGTCTTGCGCTGGCATTGATGCTGTTCGTGCTGTGCGTTGGCCCGACCATCTTCCTGCTGCAGACCCTGATCCAGAACATCGGTGGCTACCTCAGCGAAGTGGTCGACAAGACCTTCAACATGTTCGCCTACATCCCGGAAGACGGCCCGTCCGAGTGGCTGGGTGGCTGGACCCTGTTCTACTGGGGCTGGTGGATCGCGTGGTCCCCGTTCGTCGGCATGTTCATCGCACGCGTCTCGCGTGGTCGTACCATCCGTGAATTCGTCTATGGCGTGCTGTTCGTGCCGATGGGCTTCACCTTCATGTGGCTGACCTTCTTCGGCGACAGTGCACTGCACCTGTTGATGACCGACGCCGCTGGCAATCTGGCCGAAGCCGTCTCCGCGGATGCCTCCGTGGCACTGTTCAAGTTCCTGGAACTGTTCCCGTTCGGTAGCGTGACCTCCCTGCTGGCCACGGTGCTGGTGGTGACCTTCTTCGTCACCTCCTCCGACTCCGGCTCGTTGGTCATCGACATGCTGACCTCGAAGGAAGGCGATGAATCTCCGGTCTGGCAGCGCATCTTCTGGGCCGTGTCCGAAGGTTTCGTGGCCGTGGCGCTGCTGATGGCCGGGGGTCTCGGCGCACTGCAGACCGCCTCGCTGGCCTCTGCTCTGCCCTTCGCCATCATCCTGATGTTCGTCTGCTACGGCCTGCTCAAGGCACTGCGTCTTGAAGGCGTCAAGCAGCGCTCCATGCAGCATCTCAGCAACACGCCGGGGCATACCGCCGGTGGTGCACGCAGCTGGCAGAAGCGCGTCCAGACCCTGGTCGAGACGCCGCAGCAGAAGAATGTCGAGCAGTATCTGTCGGATGTCGTGACGCCGGCGCTGTCGGATGTCGCCAAGGAGTTCGAGGCACAGGGACTGGATGTGCGCGTCAACGACGAAGATGACCGCAGCTATCTGCAGGTCAGCCATGGCGACGAGATCGACTTCATCTATGGCGTACGTGTCCGCGAGTATGCGGCACCGGCCTTCGCGCTGCGCAACGTCAAGCGCAAGGGCACCAGTGACGTGGAGCGCCAGTACCGGGCCGAGGTCTTCCTGCGCGAAGGCGGCCAGACCTATGACCTGATGGGCTACACCAAGGAGCAGGTCATCGGTGATGTACTGGATCAGTACGAGAAGCACATGCACTTCTTGCACATGGCGCGCAACTGACGCCTGAGCGTTGCTGAAGTGATGACAGCTGCTGGTCTGGCTGTCGCAAAGGCCCCGCCCCGTGCGGGGCCTTTGCGTTTCTCACGGTCATGCCCCGGCAATGAACCGCGTGCTACCTTGCCGTGCCACCTTGAAAAGCGTCATCCTGAGCCGCATGTACCAGAAAGACGCTTGATCACGGATTCATCGTGAGGCACTGGATGGCTCAGTCATCCGATCATTCGCACCGGAACACGTCATAGCACCAGACGATCACGACGATGCAGCGAATTCGTTACTGCACGGCACCGTCACCCTCTACACTGGTGTCATCGACCCGGTTGCTCGGGCCTGGTGCCATGGACTTGGCTTCATGAACCTGAGGCACTCGAAGGTAAGGGATATCGCCTGCTTGTCCTCAGTGCCCGCGCCCTGCCTCACCACGTATTCCAACCACATTTCACGTCGCCCATTCTCAAGGAGAGTCTTCATGTCCACCGATACCAATGCCATTGGCCTGCATACTTCCAGCGCAACCCAGCTGGCGGAGCACCTCAATGTGCTGCTGGCCAACTACCAGACCTTCTACATGAACGCGCGTGGCTATCACTGGAACGTGAAGGGCAACCAGTTCTTCGAGCTGCACGTGAAGTTCGAGGAAACCTACACCGACCTGCTGACCAAGGTCGACGAGATCGCCGAGCGCATCCTGACCCTGGGTCACGAGCCGATGCACGCCTACAGCGATTACGCTCGCGTGGCGACCATCAAGGAAGACACCCATGTCAGCGATGGCACCGCTTGCGTCAAGGGTCTGCTCACCGGCTACAAGTCCCTGATCGAGCTGCAGCGTGAAATCCTCTCCGTCGCCTCCGATGCCGACGATGAAGGGACTGCCTCGCTGGTCGGCGACTACATCCGCGAGCAGGAAAAGACGGTCTGGATGCTGTCCGCCTACCTGGGCGAGTGATTCTGACCAAGACACCATCGCGTGTCTGACACTGCCGCCAGCGTGATCGGCAGGCCGTGAACGCCGCCTTCTGTCCCGTGCTTGCGCGGTGTCCGGAAGGCGGCGTTTTCGTGGGTCGGACACCATTCGAGGGGCAGACTCGAGAAGAACTTGAGCTCGAGAAGGACTTGAGCCCGAGAAGAACTTGAGCCCGAGAAGAACTTGAGCCCGAGAAGAACTTGAGCCCGAGAAGCACTTGAGCCCGAGAAGCACTTGAGCAAGAGGCGCAGGACCATGCTCGGAAGCGCATCATCACGCGACACGCAGGGTGGCTGCCAATCAGGCAGGTTGATCAGGCGTCATACCAGGAGGGTTGCATGTCACTGCCGCTGACACGTCTGCTACGCAAGTTGCTGCATGTGGCTGCCAAGCCCATGCGCCATGCCCAGGGCAAGGATGGTTGCGTCATCCATGCCTATCGTGGCTATGGCTCACACAATGAAGCCTTTCTGATGGGCCGCATCTTCCAGCAGCCCGGCTCGCGCAGTCAGCTGGCGCCCGGGGCCGGGCGCGACCTGATGGATGTCGGCCGCCGTCTGCTGCGCTGGGGCAAGGGCGGCGTGGAGGTGGACGTCAGCCTTGGCGGCAACCAGACCACCGTCGTCACCGACCGCGATGGCTACTTCAGCGTCCACCTGCCTCTGCTGTCGCCCTTGGCAGATCAAGGCCAATGGCAGACGGCACGGATCACCGCCCGGCCGCCGAAGCAGGCCGCTGTCGAGGGCGAGGCCCAGGTCTACCTGCCACCGGCCAGCACCCGGCTGGGCGTGATCAGCGATATCGACGACACCGTGATGTACACCGGTGTCGCCAACAAGCTCAAGATGCTCTATCGGCTGTTCATCGAATCCGCCGAGCGACGCACTGCCTTCCCGGGAGTCGCCGCGCTCTATCAGGCGCTCCACGAGGGCAGCGACGGTCAGCAGAGTCGCCCGCTGCTCTACGTCTCACGCGGCCCCTGGAGCATCTATGAGATGCTGGAGGTGTTCTTCCAGCACAACCGCATCCCGGTCGGCCCCATCCTGTTCCTGCGCGAATGGGGACTGACGCTGCAGCGCCCTCTGCCCAAGCGCTCGGAAGACCACAAGCAGGCGCTGATCGAGAAGATGCTCGACCTGTATGACGAGATGCAGTTCCTGCTCATCGGAGACAGCGGTCAGCATGATCCGGAGGTCTATGCCGATGTCGTGCGCCGTTACCCGGGCCGCATCTGCGCCATCTACATTCGCCAGATCGGTGACTCCGAATCGCGCAAGGCAGAGCTGGCCACGCTGGGCGAGGAGCTCTCCGCACTGGGCTGCGACATGCTGTTGAGCACCGACAGCCTCGACATGGCGCATCATGCACACGCCAATGACTACATCGATGCCGCAAGTGTCGAGATGGTACGTGCCGAGATCGAGCATCAGCGCGCCGAAGAGCCTGTCTGACCCACGACGACCCACGATACGCACAACGCAAGACGGAGACCCTGAGGTCTCCGTCTTGCGTTATGGCCAGCAGGCAAGATCAGGCGATACGTGAGCGAATCAGGTGATCCAGTGATAGACGCCCCGGGCCCTGCAGCACCAGTACCAGCAGACTGGACAGCCACAGACCGTGGGTTACCCAGGCTTCCGGGTAGACGAACAGCTGAATGGTCAATGTCATGCCGGCCAGACCCAGCGCGGCAAGGCGGGAGCCCAGGCCCAGCCACAGCATCAGCGGGAAGAGATGCTCGGCAATCGTGGCCAGATAGGCGGCCAGTACCGGCGGGACCAGCGGCAACGCGTATTCGTACTCGAACAGGAAGAAGGTGCTTTCCTTGAGCGCGAAGCCGTCGACCTTGGTCTGCGCTGACATGAAGAACACGGCGCCAATGACGATGCGCATCAGGATCAGCACGGCATCCATGCGCAGATTTTCCAGCCAGACGAACACGTTCAGGACTTGCCCCGCCACACCGGTACGGACCGCGGGCGTCGTAGATGACTCAAGGCTCATGATGAGGCCTCCTCAAGGATGCGCCAGTGCGCGAGAAAAAGGGGATGCGCCAGCTCGGCCCGGGTAGGTCGGCAGGAGACTGGCATGGACGAAAGATCATGGGCGACACTAGTCCGGCGCGAGAAACACGCCACTTGCCAGCAGAGGGGCCAGCAGCTGCCCCAGGTCCTGCTCGGGATGGACATCCGCCAGCATGGCGGCCGCATCCGCGAGCGATTCACCCGCCAACAGCAGGTCGAGCAACCAGGCAGCCGCCTCTGACAGCACCGTCACCTGAACCTCCAGGACCGGACGGGTGATCAGCAGGTTCTCGGGCCGCGCGACATCCAGGCCTTCAAGGCTGGCTCCCTCATGCTGGTGGCGTTGCCAGACTTCGAAGATCGCATGCTCCAGGCGCAGCAGACCTGCCGCGGGATGAGGCAGGAAGGTCAACGCCATCACCGCCTCGGGTGACAGCTGCGCCAGCCTGGCCGGTGCCAGCACTTCAGCGTCGGCGGCGTGATAGGCCGTGAGACGCGCGGCCTCGAACCGCGCCAGATCCACCGCGTAGAACGGCAGCTGAGCGGCCGATGCCTGTCGATGCTCGACCAGCGTCGTCAGAGTCGTGTGCAAGGTCTCGGCAAGCCCCGCCCCGTACTCCATCATCAAGGGCGATTCCGGCAGGTGACGGCGTGAGTGATCATGCGCCAGCGCCGCGAAGAAGCGCTCGCCCACGACCTGACGCGTCACGGGATAGGCGTCCTGCAGCGCGGAGACCAGGCTGGCCCAGACATTGTTGCGATAGACGTCAAGACGCCCCTGATGTGCCGCCTCGATGCCCGGCAGATGACGGTCAGGCTGCTCAAGCGCCGTGATGAAGGCCCGCTGCCAGGCGAGAAGATCATGGTCAGTCATGGGGGCCGTTGGCGTGCTCATCGCGGACTCTCCACCTGAGGGCCAGAGGTCTGCGGAACCCGAGAGCCCTGCTGAACCAAGGCGCTCTGCAGAATCTGCTCGGCCCGAGCCGTCTGCCCCAGCAACACCTCCAGCGCCGGCACCTGGGTATCCCACTCGATCAGGGTCGGGCGCGGCCCGACTCGCTGGATGAAGCCGGCATACAGGGCCCATACCGCCTCGCAGACCGGCGCACCGTGATTGTCGATCAGCAGGCCTTCGCGCTCATCGACGACATGACCCGCCAGATGGATCTCGCCGACGGCCGCGGCCGGGATCGACTCAAGCCATGCCGCAGGATCGACACCGATGTTGTGCGCCGAGACGAAGACATTGTTGACGTCGATCAACAGTCCACAGCCGCTGCGCTCGACCAGTCGGGTCAGGAAATTCGTCTCGGGAATCAACTCCGCGCCCAGAGCCTGCGCATCAAAGCGCAGATAGTGTGCGGGATTCTCGATCAATACCTGGCGGCCCAGGCAGTCCTGCAGCCGCATCAGGTTATCGCTGACCCGTGCCAGCATCGCGTCGGTCAATGGCACCGGCAGCAGGTCGTTGTAGAAGTGGCCGCTATGGCCGGCCCAGGCCAGATGCTCTGACACACTGGTAGGCGGGTGACGCTCGCAGAGCGCTCGAAGGCGCGCCAGATGCGCGGCCTCCAGCGGACGATCCGATGCCAGCGACAGGCCGACACCATGGATCGACAGCGGATACTCCTGCAGCGCATCCAGCCGCGCATGGGGGGCTCCGCCTGCGCCCATGTAGTTCTCGGCATGAATCTCGAGGAACCCCAGCGCCGGCCGTGATGACATCAGCTCCCTGACATGCTGCGCCTTGAGGCTGATTCCCGTGGCCATGTCATCGAACGACGGCAAGGCCGTACCGAAATCCGGGCTGCGGGAGGTGGGGGATGACTCGTGCATGACGACCTCTCGATTCTGCGAGCGTCCGGCGGAGGGGTGAGACACCCGCCCACCGGACGTCAGGTTCGGGGGAGACCCGAGGCGTGATGCTTACTTGATCTCTTCCAGGCTGCCGGTGCCAGTGGGCGTTTCGATGGAGGTGCAGGTGCCTTCCGGGACCAGCTTCCAGGCATTGCCCTGATAATCGACGGTCGAAGTGCCGGCACAGGAGGTGCCCGGGCCTGCAGCGCAGTCATTCTCACCGGCCAGCGACACGCCATAGCACTTTTCCATGCCTGCGGCATGCGCCGGAATGGAGACCACGGCGGCAGACAGCGCTACGGCGGTACCGAGGGCGGAAGCCAGGGCGAAAGCGGTCTTGGCGGACTTGTTGGACTTGGTAGACATGGGCACATCTCCTGAGAAAACGCTCATTCATGAGCTGAAAGTTGTTCATTTGTCATTTTCGCCCCATTACCGCAGGCTCAAACCAACTTACGGGGAGGTCCGGAGAACGGATGCAGAAGATGTCGAATTTTTTGCATCACTCACGATATTTCCTTCCTCGCCGCGTCAGAACACGATAGTCCGAGCTTGCGTTGACCCTGCATCTCAAGAAAAACGGCCCTGCTGGAGGGCCGTCGAGAAAGAACAGGGAATACGAGAGATGGCATGCCACCGAGTGTCAGCCGGCAATGAGCGAGATGTGCCGGTTCACGGGGTGTCCCCTTGCCACTTGCGCTCCAGATGTTCCCAGCGCGATAGCGTGGCACCTTGAGCCTTGTCCGCCGTCGAGCCAGAGGCAGGCTCAGGCTCAGTCTCAGTCTCAGTCTCAGTCTCAGGATCAGATTCAATAGCAGCATCGGACTGCGATGTCGGGCCAGAGACCGGCCCCTGGTGATGCAGGGAGTCACGGGATTGACGCACCAGGGTCTCGGGCAACGGCTTCTTCATGCGCGCACCGAGCTCCAGCAGCTCCTCGGCACGACTGATCAGGTTGCCGCGCCCGCTGGCCAGACGCTTCATGGCGGTATCGTGCGCCTCGCGGGTACGGCCCAGCTGGCTGCCAAGCTCCTCGAGGGATTCGGCAAGTCCGCGGAACTTGTCGAGCAGCGCCCCGGCACGCTCACCGATCACGCGCGCATTGTCGTTCTGGCGCTCCAGACTCCACAGACTGGCCACGGTGCGCAGACTGGCCAGCAAGGTGGTCGGCGTCACCATCACCACGCCCTGGGTGAAGGCGTCCTGGAACAGGCTGTCGTCATGCTCGAAGGCCAGCGCGAAGGCGGGCTCCATCGGCAGGAAAAGGAACACGAAATCCGGTGACCCCAGCCCCTCGATGGCGGGATAGTTGCGCCGCGCCAGTCCCGTGACGTGGCCGCGCACCGAGGTCAGATGCGCCCTCAGGGCTCGCGCCCGCGCCGTCTCATCCGCGGCATTGACGTAGTCGGTGTAGGCGCTCAACGAGACCTTGGCATCGATGATCAGATGCTTGTTGTCCGGCAGGTAGACGATGGCATCCGGGCGCTGGCGCCCGCCTTCACCGCTGAACGACACCTCGCGCTTGAACTCGATCCCCTCTCGCAGGCCGGAGCGCTCGAGCACGGTCTCCAGAATCATCTCGCCCCAGTTGCCCTGCATCTTGCTGTCGCCCTTGAGCGCACGTGACAGATTGGCCGCTTCCTCGGTGATCTGGCGATTGAGTCCCGCCAGCTGATCGAGCTGACTCTTGAGGCTGGTGCGTTCGCGTACCTCCTCGCCATGCAGCTGCTCGAGGCGCTGACGAAAGTCCCCGACCTGCTCGCGAAACGGCTTGAGCAACTGTTCGAGCTGGGCACCACTGGCGGCGGTGAAACGCTGCTGGCGCTCCTCGAACACCTTGCCTGCCAGCTGCTCGAATTCCTGACTCAGGCGTTCGCGGGAGTCGTTGAGCAGTGCCAGCTGCTCGGCGTGATGAGTGGCCTCCTGACGCTGACGCGTGACCAGCGAGGCATGCGTCTCGCGCAGCTCGGCGTAGCGCTCGGTCAATGTCTCGAGACGCTCCTCGCGCTCCAGCAGCTGGGCCTCCAGCACTTCCTGCTGGCGGGTCAGGCTGCGTGCCAGCGTCTGCTGTTCACTCAGCGCACGCGACTGTTCATCAAGCCGCCCCTGCAGCGATTCGCGCAGCGTGGCGAGCTGTTCCGTCAGCGCATCGCGCGCCTGGCGCGCCTCCTCCAGCGACTGGCTCAGATGGCGTTGCTGCTGCTCCGCCTGCTGCCCATCCAGTGCGGCACGCTGCTCGACCAGGGCCGCCCGCTGCTCGGCCTGTTGCTGTAGATCCCGCGCCTCTTCAAGCGTCTGCTGCAACGCCTGCCGGGTTTCGTCACTGCTCTCTTCGAGAGCGTGAAGCTGCTCGCGGGTTCGCCGCCAGCCCAACCCCAGGATCAACGACAGCATCAACAGCACGCCGACCAGCAACCACATCACGGCGGAGGATTCAGAAAGCAGAGGCATCGGGCACTCCATGGCCGGTGAAAACGCAGTGGGGTCACCCCCTTGAAAGTCAGTATCGCGCATCCATGTCTTGAGTGTCAGGGCACGAAAGGACGGGAATTCGCTGCATCAACGTGGGGCGCTCACCTCAGTGAGTAACGCATGCTGAGAGCAGAATTTTTCCCTTCTCTGCCCAACACGCTCGCAAGAGCCGAAGCACGGAAAGGAGATTTGCATGACACAGCAGACCGATCAGCAGACACGTCAACAACTGCAAGGTAAGCGCGTGGCCATTCTCGCGACCCATGGCTTCGAGGAGTCCGAGCTTGCGGTGCCGCGCGCCGCACTGCAGGAGGCGGGCGTCGAGGTACACATCGTCTCGCCGGAGAAAGACGGTATTCGTGCCTGGGCCGAAACCGACTGGGGCGAGACCTACCAGGTCGACACCTCGCTCAGCGATGCCAGCGAACACGACTATCATGGCCTGGTGCTACCGGGCGGCCTGTTCAATCCCGATACCCTGCGCCAGGACGAGACCGCACTCAACTTCGTGCGCAGCTTCTTCCAGGCCCACAAGCCGGTGGCCGCCATCTGTCACGCGCCGTGGATCCTGATCAACGCCGGGGTGGTCGAAGGCCGCAAGATGACCTCCTTCCCCTCCGTCGCCCAGGACCTGCGAAACGCCGGTGCCGAGTGGCAGGACAGCGACGTCGTGTGTGACAGCGCGCTGGTCACCAGCCGCAAGCCGGATGACCTCGATGCCTTCAATGCCAAGCTGCTCGAGGAGCTCGCCGAGGGCAAGCATCAGCATCAACACGCCTGATCTCGTCCCCGACGACAGCACCCGAAAACGCCCCTGCCCCCGCGGCAGGGGCGTTTTTTTTGCGCTCTGCACCGCAGACTGACGCTCATCGAGGGAAAAGCATTTGCGAGCAAGCACTTACCTTGAGCGCCATAGAGCATGAAGGCCAGAAGATCACGACATGGACTCAGGGAGACGTCGACACATCAGAGAACGCTGTTCGTCAAAGTGTCCGCGACACGGTATCGTGTGAACAGGGATCAAGAAGGGTGACTATCCGACAACACGGGAGACCACCCCATGCACACCATCACAATGGCACCAGTCCTGCTGAGCCTGGGACTCATGCTGAGCCTTGCCATCCCCGGTGTCGTTGCCGCGGATGATCGTCATCGCTCACAGGGTCAGCAGCATCACGGCCGACAGACCATCGAGCGTCACAGCACGCCGCAAAGCCGCCATGAGGCGATCAAGCGCCGCCATCTGAGGATGTTCGACGAGCCGCGGGTGGAGCGCCATCACTCTCGCCACGACACGCGTCACCGCATTCCCCAGCGCCGCTACTACCAACATGAGCGCTACGCGCCTCATCAGTATCGACAATACGATTCGCGCCGCCATGACCTGCGCCGCCGTCACGATGGCGTGAGCATCGGCTTCCCGGCGATACGCATCAATATCCACTGAGCTGACGCACTCTCGAAGTGCCCAGCCAGCGCCACCGCAGGAAGCTCAACGAGAGCCTGATGCCCAGATACGACACCGCCCCCGCAGGCTACCTGCGGGGGCGGTGTCGTGGGGAGTCAATCGGCCCGGATCAGGCGTCGCGCGGCTCGGCAAGCGTCGTGATCAGTCCCTTGAGCACCTGCCAGAATTCCCCGACCGAGTCGACCTCGACGCGCTCGCTGGGTGAGTGCGCACCGCGAATCAAGGGGCCGAAGGAAATCATCTCGAGCTGGGGATACTTGGCCCCCAGGATGCCGCATTCCAGTCCGGCATGGATGACCTTGATCTCCGGCGCGCGGCCGGTGACGCGCTCGTGCAGGCGGCAGAATCGCGCCAAAAGCTCCGCCTCAGGCTGCGGCTGCCAACCCGGGTAGGCATTCTCGGCCTGAGTGTGCGCCCCCAACAGGCCGAACAGCCCGCGGATGCGCTGCTCCATCATGGAGACCGCATCATCACGCAGCGAGCGCACCAGGGCGCAGAGATGGAAACTCCCCTCACGCAGCTGGACCACGCCGAGGTTGTTGGAGGTTTCCACCACGCCTTCCACGGCTGCACTCATGCGCTCCACGCCATAGGGCGCGGCATCCAGTACGGCGACAAGCCGCTGGGTATCCTCGACGGACAGGGCACTCTCGGCATTGCCGCGCGTCACGCTGAGGGTGACGTCCGGGTCCGTGTCACGTAGCTCATCGCGAATCTGCGCCTCGAATTCCGCCAGACGCTGGCGGGCTGCCGCGACACGCTCATCGAACAGAACCACGCCGACGGTCGCCTCGCGTGGCAGTGCATTGCGCAGCGTACCGCCAGACCAGCTGACCAGACGCGGCGAGAATTCCGCCAGCGCCACCAGTGCCCGTGACATCAGGCGGTTGGCATTGCCGCGCCCACGATGGATGTCGAGCCCGGAATGTCCTCCGACCAGCCCGCCGATGGTGAGCTCAAGCTCCGCCTCGGCATCCTTCAGCGAGGACGTGGCGAATTCGTGCGCGACATTGATGTCCGCACCGCCAGCGCAACCGATATAGACCTGGCCACGGTCCTCCGAGTCCAGATTGAGCAGATAGCGCCCTTCCAGCCAGCCTTCGGCCAGATTCAATGCGCCGCCCATCGAGGTTTCTTCCTCGAAGGTGAACAACGCCTCCAGCGGACCATGCACCAGCGTCTCGTCTTCCAGCACCGCCAGCGCCGCGGCGACGCCGAGGCCATTGTCGGCGCCCAGCGTCGTGCCGCGCGCCTTGAGCCAGCCATCCTCGAGATAGGTCTCGAGCGCATCACGGGTGAAGTCATGGCGGGAGTCGCTGGCCGCCTGGGCCACCATGTCGAGATGCCCCTGCAACACGATCCCCGGAGCGCTCTCATGGCCGGGGGTGGCCGCCTTGCGCAGACGCAGGTTGCCGAAATCATCGCGGTCATGCGCGAGGCCGCGCGACTGCGCCCACTCAATCAGATGCTCAACCAGTGCCGCTTCATGCCCGGAAGGGCGCGGGATATTGCACAGGGTACGAAAATGACGCCAGACAATGGCGGGTTCCAACGTGTCGATATGCTCATTCATGGCGAAGTTTCCTGTTCTTGTCATCCCCGAGCATACGGAACCGTCCACGGCCATGGCTAGTGGTTGTCGGTGCCTGTCGATCAGTGACTGCGAATATGCAAGGATGAGATCTCTCGACACGGCCACGCTGTGCACTTCCAGCCCCTGACAACCGGAGCCCTCATGCCCCGCCGACTTCTGCTGTTATCCGTCCTTTCCGCCACTGCTGGCCTGCTGATGCTGAGCGGCTGCTCGCCGATTCCCGACATGCCGGGACCGATCGGCATCCCCGGCCTCTGATCAAGGATCGCCGCCAGGCAGGGCACCGTGCGCATCGACGAGACGCCCTGCCGCCGCACGACACCAGCGATCACGCGCCTTGCGCCCCACGATGCCCTGACGCTGGGCCCAGTCGATGAAGGCTGGTGCATCCTGGCCGGCCAGGGCCAGTGCGAGTCCGTGACGCGCGGCCTCATCCAGTCCGGATGAGCCGACGCACTGCTCATCCGGGGAGCCGTGGGCTTTCAGCGCGGCCTGCAGCCACGGCCGCACCAGGGCAAGACCTCCGCCACCGCGCCGATACCAGTCGAGTCGTTGCGGCCAGCCTTGAGCCGGTTGACAGCCCTGAGCCGGTTGACAGCCCTGAGCCGGTTGACAGCCCTGAGCCGGTTGACCGCCCAGGGCGAGCCGCGATGCCAGCACGTCAGGCAGCCCGGCCAGCTCATGCGCCAGCAGGCTCGGCAGCAGATGCTGAAAGTCCTGATGCAGCGCCTCGAGCAAGGTATCTCTCGGCGAGGCCTCGCCTGCGCCATCGCATGACTCCCCCGTCGCCTTGCCCATCATCACCGCATGCTCGCCACTGGCCGCATCCCGCTTGAGCCCCATGCGCAGTGGCATGAAGCCCTGGGACAGCCAGAAGGCCACCAGCCCCGCCTCGGCCCCGAAACTGGTGCCGAGACGAGTGACACCCGCCAGCCGTGCCTGCTGCTCCAGCGCATTGAGCAAGCGCGCCCCCTGCCCACGCCGCCACAGTGCGGGATGTATCGCGATGCGCAGAATCCGCCACCAGCGCGTCTCGGCGGCCGCCTGATGACCGGCATGCGCCGCCAGAGACTGCGCCAGCAGATGCCCGCGCGGCCGCCGCTGACCTCGCCAGATATCCTCTGCCAGCGGTGCAGGAAACCCGCCCTCCTCGACGGCCGCCACGACGCCCAGCCATGCCGGCTTGCCACTGGCGGTCTCCTGATGGCGAATCGCCAGCAGCCTGAGCCCCGGGGTATCCAGCAGCTGCCGCAGGTCCGCCGGCGTGGTGCGGTAATGCGCCTGCACCAGCAGGCCGAACAGCGACTCCAGCATCGCTTCATCGCGTGCCAAAGCGTCCCGATCCAGCACGACGACCTCACTGCCGGCCAGCCATTGCTCGGCATCGCTGCGATCCTCCATGACCGGCGCCAGCGTTGATGGCGGTGCCGAGAGCAACAACAGATCATCGATCAGCGCCTCCAGCGGATCACCGGACGCCCAGCGGACAGGCGTGGTCATCTCAAGCGCCTGCCAGCCGGGGCATTGACGCTCGAGATGCTGGCGGAAACGCAGCTGGAAACCTCGCCCGGTACCTTCATAGCCATGGACGGTGGTGGCGAAGGCGATGCGCGGAAAATGCGCCAGAGACGCCTTGAGCAACGGGGTGGGGATGGCGGCCGCTTCATCGACGAACAAGCGCGGCAGCGGCCCCTCCAGGCAGGCGAGGCGGGCGGCGGTGATGACGTCCGGTGCCAGGAAACGCAGCTCGCTCGCAAGCTCCGCTCCATCAGCTGTCCGCCGGGCTTGCGCGGGGTGCGCTGCCGGCACGCAAAGCCGAAAGGCATTGCCCTCGCGGCACCCCCGCGGCAGCAGCGCTGCCAGACGCGCGAAGACCGCGGCCACCGCCGCCGGCCGTGGCGCCGTCAGCCAGACACTTTCCCCCGCTGCCAGACAGCGTGCCGCGGCGATGCCCAGCGCGGCACTCTTGCCGCGGCCACGATCGGCACTGATCACCACCGGCTGGTTCGGGCGGAGCGCCGCCAGCGCGGCCACCACCTCGGCCTGATCTGACGTCAGGCAATCAGGGTCCGTGACCTCACCGACACGGGTCGCTGCCTCCCCGGCGGGTGGCAGCGTCGGTAACGGTTCGCCCTGCGGCCAGTGCAGTACGCTGGCATCCGCCTGGAGACGCCGTGCCAGCCGCGCCAGATAGCGCGCCGCAAGCTGCTCACGCGCGAACGGCCAGTGCGCCAGACGCGCGTAATCGCCATCCGGCGCTGGCGCTGGCTCGGCGTCGGCCCAGGCGGCAGGCGTCACCAGCACCAGCAGTCCTCCCGCCATCAGAGTGCCGGCCACGGCCCCGAAGGCATCGGGATCAAGACCACTCTGTGGATGTGCGGCATCGAAGACGACCAATGCCTGCTCGCCGCCCAGCTGAGTGGCAGCCTTGGCCATCGCCAGCGAGCGCACGTGTGTCCCGCCCGGCGTCGTGATCGCCTCCCCGGCGCCCAGCCACAGCGGAGCAGGCTCACGCGCTGGCCACAGATCACAGATCGCCAGCGCAGCAGCGCAGGGATCGCTGGCCGTGCCCTCTCCGCCGCTGATCCACAGACAGGCGCGCTGATGCCGCGCGAGCAGGCGCTCATGCAGTGTCCGGCACCAGGCATCGACGGCGGGAGGGTCCAATGGGGCGGGGTAACGTGAAGAAATCGTCATCATGGCGCGCAGCATGCCGCATGGTGACGTGGCAGACCAGACATGGTGCTGGAATCCCCATGACGGGAGGCCAGGGGCCAGTCACGCCGGGCAGCCCTCTCTCTCAACGTCCTTTTATTTAAGTAATATCTCATATTTAAAAACACCCCGTTGCAAGATAGGCAACGCAGGCGGCGCAAGAATGAGAATGGTTATATTTATGCCTATCAGGATAATGAAGCTCCACTTCCCATTATTGCGAGCCATCCCCGATGCCACAGCGTCATTTCGTCACCACTACTCTGCCCCGCGCGCTCAAGCCTGCCCTGCTCGCCCTGAGCCTGGCGGCACCGTTCGTGGCGGGCCAGGCCTCGGCACTGGAATACCCGATCGGCACTCCGGTCAAGGAAGGCGGCATGGAAATCGCGGCCGTCTATCTGCAGCCAGTGGTGATGGCCCCGGCCGGCAAGCTGCCGGCCAATCAGGCCGACATCCATCTGGAAGCCGATATCCACGCACTGATGGAAAACGACAACGGCTTCGCGCCGGGCGACTGGATTCCCTATCTGGGCATTCACTACACCCTGACCAAGCAGGGCAGTGATACCCCGATCGAAGGCGATCTGGTGCCGATGATCGCCAACGACGGCACCCACTATGGCAAGAACGTCAAGCTGGATGGCCCGGGCAAGTACCACCTGACCTTCGACATCCAGCACCCGGACATGCCGCGTCACATCGACAAGGAAACCGGTGTCGCCGAGTGGCCGGACACCATCACCACCGATTACGACTTCGTGTATGCCGGTGTCGGCAAGAAAGGCGGCTACTGAGCACCAGCCTCTGCACGTGGCGGACATGACGGCGCCATCTCGTATCCGCCGGCATGTCCGCCCGCTGTCTCCAATGGCCGCCTGTGCTGAAAAGCGCTCGCGGCCATTGGTCGCTCTGCCGGCAACCCTCCATCCCTGGCACCTGGCGCCCGCGAGTGCCACGTCCGAATGACCCTCCCTCGTGCCTCTGCCGAGTGCCTACCCCACTATCCCGGAGCCCATCATGCGCCTTCCTCGTCGTCGATCTGCCCGGCAGTCCGTCGCTGCGCTGCTGCCGACCCTCGCTCTGCTGCTGGCGGCACTGCTGCCGCGCGTGACGCTGGCCAGCGACATGCCGTCCTATGACCTGACGCTCACCAACGGCAAGCTCAGTCCCGAGGTGCTCAAGGTCAAGTCCGGCGAGAAATTCGTCATCCAGCTGCACAACGCGGGCAACACGCCCGCCGAATTCGAGAGCAATTCGCTGCGCAAGGAGAAGGTGCTGGCCCCGGGCGTGAAATCCTTCGTGGTGATCCACCCCTTGCGTGCCGGCAGCTACGACTACTTCGATGACTTCCACCTGCCGGATGCCCGCGGCAAGGTCGTCGCAGAAGACTGAGGCACAGGCACATGTCCGCCGTCACTTGCCTCGTCCCCTGCCGCGCCTGCCACCTCTTCCCTGTCAGGGCACGAACGGCATTGCCGATTCCTCACCCTGCCCGCTGTCCCCGAGAGTCCCGCCATGTTTGATCAGGTTCTGTTTATCGTCTGGCGCGAAAGCGTCGAAGCCATTCTCGTCATCGGCATCATGCATGCCTGGCTGGTGCAGTCGGGCACGCGCGCCGGGCTGCGCTACCTGTGGGGTGGGGTCGTTGCCGGTCTGGTGCTGGCCGGACTGATGGGCGCGGCCCTGATGGGCGCCAACACCTGGCTGACCGGCACCGCCCAGGAAGTCTTCCAGGCGGCGCTGGTATTGATCGCCTGCCTGCTGATCACCCAGATGGTGCTCTGGATGCGGACCAAGGGCCGGACTCTCAAGGCAGAACTCGAGAGCGGCCTGGCCGAGGCCGTCTCCTCCGGCAGCTACTGGGGGGTCGCGGTACTGGTCGCCATCGCCGTGGCACGTGAAGGTGCGGAAACCGTCGTCTTCCTCTACGGCATGGGCGCCGCCAGCCTGCAGTCCGGTGGCATCGGCAGCTTCTCTCTCGCGGCCTTCATCGGTTTCGCGCTGGCAGTGGCGACCTTCATGGCCCTGCAGCTGGGTTCGCGCCTGTTCTCCTGGAAGCTGTTCTTCCGCGTCACGGAAGTCCTGCTGCTGCTGCTGGCCGCGTCATTGTTGATGTCAGGGCTTGAGCAGCTCATCGGCCTGGGCTATCTGCCGGCCGGTCTCGACCCGCTGTGGGATTCCAGCTGGCTGCTCGATGATGGCAGCGGTCTCGGTGGCCTGCTGGCGACCTTCGCCGGCTATCGCGCCTGGCCCGCCACCACCATGGTGCTGGGCTATGCCCTCTACTGGGTCATCGTCATCACTCTGATGAAGCGCCAGCGCAAGGTGGAGCGCAAGGATCAGCGCAAGCAGCTCACCGCCCGCGCGCGCAGCTGATGCCCGTCCCGCGCACTGCCCAGTGAGAGAAGAGGAAGCGTTCATGGCCCATTGCAGTACACACTCCGCACGCCCCGACGCACGGGCGGACATCATCGCCAGTGACGCCGGAGCCGGCGCCTCCCGAGCCACGCGTATCGCGCGTTTCGGCCAGGCGATGCAACAGCGGCGCGGCCTGATCCAGCTTATCCAGTGGCTGGTGGTGGGCATCTATGCCTTCCTGCTGGTGGCGCCGGCATTGCTGCCGCTGCCCGACTATCAAGCGCACATCCTCACCAATCTGACGGTGTTCGCCGAATTCGTGTTCTGGGGGCTGTGGTGGCCCTTCGTGCTGATCAGCATGGTGCTGATGGGCCGGGTGTGGTGCGGGGTCTTCTGCCCCGAGGGCACCCTGACGGAGGCCGCCAGCCGCATCGGGCTCGGCCGGCCGATTCCGGGCTGGATGCGCTGGGGAGGCTGGCCCTTCGTGGCCTTCCTGGGCACCACGCTCTACGGTCAGCTGGCCAGCGTCTATCAGTACCCGCTGGGCGCGCTGGTGGTACTGGGCGGCTCGACGGTGGCGGCGATCGTGGTCGGGCTGATCTACGGCAAGGGCACACGCGTCTGGTGCCGTCAGCTATGCCCGGTGAATGGCGTCTTCAATCTGCTGGCGCGCCTCTCGCCGACCCACTTCCGTACCGACCAGGCGCGCTGGAACGCCCACAACCGCGCCGTGCGCCAGGGCAATGCCGTGCGTACGCATGCGCCTGACTGCGCGCCATTGATTCCGCTCAAGCAGCTCGACAGTGCCGGCGACTGCCATGTCTGCGGGCGCTGCAGTGGCTACAAGGACGCGATGCAGCTGGAATGGCGGTCGCCGGGCGTGGAGCTGGTCGAACCGCCGCAGCCGGTGCGTTTCACCCACTACTCGGTGCTGGTGTTCGGCCTGCTCGGCATCGCCATCGGCGCCTTCAGCTGGAGCGCCAGCCCGTGGTTCGTCGCGCTCAAGCAGCAGCTGGCCGTCTGGCTGATCGAGCATGATCTGATGTGGCCGCTGACCACCACCCTGCCCACCTGGATCCTGACCAACTACCCCGAGCACAACGATGTCTTCAATCTGCTCGATGGCAGTCTGATCACGCTGTGGATCGTGGTGGGCGGCGGTCTGCTGGGCGCACTCACCAGCCTGCCGCTCTTGCTTGGCAACTGGCTGATGGGGGGCAAGGCGACGCTGTCACGCCTGTGGCATCTCTCGCTGAGCCTGATTCCGCTGGGCGGGCTCGGCGTGTTCCTCGGCCTCTCCGCCACCACCATGACGCTGCTGCGCGGTGACGGCATCAACCTCACCTGGGCCAATGATCTTCGCGCCGTGCTGCTGGCACTGGCCTGCCTGTGGGGCCTGCGACTGGCCTGGCGCATTACTGGCGAGCAGTACAATGGCGAGCAACACAATGGCGAGCAGCGCAACGGCGAGCAGCGCAACGGTGGACGGCTCGCCGGCAACGCCGCGCGACTGGTCGGCACGACAAGCGTCGCATTGGCCTGCCTGCCCGCGCTGGGGGTCTGGTACCTGATGTTCTGGGGCTGGTGAGACGCTGTCACCCGAAGGCTGAAACGACAAGACCCGCCATCAAGGCGGGTCTTTTGGTTGGCCGGGGCGGCGGTGACGCCACGGGACGCCACGCTAGTGAGCGCCGCCTTCGTCACTGCCCTCGCTCTCCGGGCGACGGAAGGCGATCACCACGACACTGCCCACCACATAGACCGCGCCCAGCCACAGGAAGATATTGTCGAAGGCCAGCACCTCGGCCTGAAGACTGATGCGCTGCGCGATCATCGCGACGCCCGCCTGCCAAGGGTCGGTCAGGCCCGAGAAGGTCACCTGATAGCTGGCCAGCTGGTCGATCACCACCTGGCGGCTCTGGTCGATGGAGCCGATCAGCTGGTTCCAGTGGTAGTCCTCCCGCCAGTCGCGCACGGTATCGATCAGCGCCAGACCCACCGCACCGCCCAGGTTGCGCATCACGTTGAACAGGCCACTGCCGTTGCCCAGTTCGTGGGGTGCCAGTCGTCCCATCGCCAGGCGTGACACCGACAGCAGCACCAGAATCTGGCCCACGCCACGGATGACCTGCGGCCAGAAGAACTCGTTGTAGCCCGAGCCCGATGTCAGATGGGCATTCATGCCGGTGCCGACACCGGTCAGCACCAGACCGATGAACATCATCAGGCGCAGATCGATGAGATCGGAGAGCTTGCCCGACAGCGGTGCCATCAGGAACATCGCCACGCCCGCCACGAACATCACCTCGCCGATCTGCAGGCTCGAGAAGCCACGCACGCTGCCGAGGAACAGCGGCACCAGATAGACCAGCCCGTAGAGCACCACGCCCAGCCAGAAGCCGACCAGCGCGCCGAGCGCGAAGTTGCGATTCTTGAACACGCGCAGATCCACGATGGGGTTGTCAGCACTCAGCACGCGCCAGAAGAAGCCCACGCAGCTCAGCGCACAGACGATGGCCCACAGCAGGATGGGGGTGCTGGCGAACCAGTCATCTCCCGGCCCCTCCTCCAGCACGTATTCGAGGCTGCCGAGAAACACCGCCATCAACGACAGTCCCAGCGTGTCCAGACGCTTGAGCAATCCGCGATCACCGCTGTCGATCTCCAGATTGCGCCACACCAGACTGGCCACGAGGATGCCCGGCAGCAGATTGGCCAGAAACAGCCAGTGCCAGCTGAAATACTCGGTCAGATAGCCACCGACGGTGGGACCGATGGACGGCGCCATGGTCGCCACCAGGCCGATCACCGCCTGAATGGTGCCCATCTTGCGTCGCGGGAAGATCGAGAAGCTCACGGCCTGGGTCAGCGGAATCATCGCCCCGCCCATGAAGCCCTGGACCGCACGCAGCACGATCAGCGCCTCAAGCGAGGTGGACAATGCACAGCCCAGACTCGCCAGCGTGAACCCCAGCGCCGAGACGGTCAGTACCACGCGGGTCGAGAAGATGCGCGCCAGCATGCCCGAGAGCGGAATCATCACGATCTCGGCGATCAGATAGCTGGTCTGGATCCAGGAGACCTGCTCGGGACTGGCCGCCAGGCCCGCCTGGATCTCATTGAGCGAGCTAGCGACGATCTGGATATCCAGGATCGCCATGAACATGCCGAACACCGCCGCGATGAAGCCGATCTGCTGACGGCGCGACGGCATGTCACTGGCAGCCCCTGCCGGGGCTGCGGTTGCCTCGGCCATGCTCACTGCGCTCCGTGTTCGGCGGTGGCCGCGACATCGGAGGCGACCTGCACGCTATCAGGTGCCATGACTGGCGCGGTGACAGCCGCAGTGACAGGCGCGGTGACACTGGCCGCATAGGTGCCGGTCTCCGGCAGCTCGCGGGTGTCGATGGACGGCACGACCGACAGCCCCGCCCGCAGGCGTGGCAATGCCGCTTCCGGGCCGGTCAGGCGGATACGCACCGGCACGCGCTGGACGATCTTGTTGAAGTTGCCGGTGGCATTGTCCGTCGGCAGCAGGCTGAACTCGGTGCCGGTCGCCGGCGCGAGGCTGTCCACCACCCCCTCGAACTCGATGTCCGGATAGGCATCCACCTCAAGGTGGACCGGCTGCCCGACACGCATGCGCTCTGTCTGGGTTTCCTTGTAGTTGGCCACCACGTAGGCGCTTTCCACCGGCACCAGCTGCATCAGGGTCAGCGAGGCGCTGGCCATGGTGCCGACCTCGACACTGCGATTGCCGACCACGCCGTTCTGGGGCGCACGAATCGAGGTCTTCTCCAGCTGGTGGCGCGCGTAGGCGAGATCCGCCGCCGCTGACACCACTTCGGCGCGGGCCGAGTCCAGCTGTGCCTTGTAGACCTCGAGTTGCTGACGCGCGGAGACCAGCGACGCCTGCTGCTGCGCCACGCTGGCCTCGGCGGTGCGCAGGGTCACCTGATCATCTTCAAGGGACTGCCGCGAGGCATAGCTGCGGCTCTCAAGACTCCTTGAGCGCTTGAGATGCAGCGCGGCCTGATCGCGCTCGGCCTTGGCCGAGGCCAGGGCCGCCTTGGCCTCATCGATCTTCGCGCTCTGCAGATCCAGCTGACGCTCGGCCTGTACTTCCCCGGTGCGCGCCTTGTCGAGTGCGGCGCTCGCCTGATCCAGGTTGGCCCTGGCATCCCCATCGTCCAGCTGAACCAGCAACTGCCCTTTCTTCACCGGCTGGTTGTCATGCACCAGCATGCGCGTCACGCGCGCGGTGATCTCGGAACGTACCGGCACGCTGTCGGTCCGCACATAGGCATTGTCGGTCTCCTGCATGAAGCGCCCGACCTGCCACCACTCGACTCCCATCACGCCACCCACGATCACGCCCGCCACCACGAGGAGCGCCACTGCGCCCTTGCCTGCCTTGTTCATACGGCGACTCTCTGTTGCTGCCTGTCAGTGCCAGGCAGGGAAACCGTCTGACGGTGGCCGGCCTCGATGACGCAACGCCTGCGCTCGGGACTGCCATCTTGCACCGCCACTAAGTGTAATGAATACTACACTTCATTGAGCCACCCCCGACAGCGTCAACCGACAGCGTGCCTCGTTCGCAATATCGCAACCCTGACGGCGTCAGTCGGCCCCTTTCACCAGAGGACACAGACATGACGGACTCCCCTTCCTCGCAGAGTGCTCCGGACACCGCCACATCCCGCACCTCGCCGCGCGGGGAAGCCCGCCTCAGACGCCAGCGGGAAGTCGCCAGAGAACACTTCCTGCAAAATGGCTACGCCGCGACCAGCATCAACGAGATCGCACGGGAGGCCGGCGGATCACTGACGACGCTTTATCGGAATTTCGGCAACAAGGAGGGGCTGTTCCTCGCCGTGATGCAGCAGGAAGCACAGTCGGTATGGTCGGTGATGGATCACGAGGTCAATGAGGCACGTCGCGTCGACGAGGCCCTGGAACACTTCGGGATGGCGATGCTGACACTGGCCCTCGAGCCACAGCTGATCCGGCTGTTTCGTGGCCTCGCCTTCGAGAGCGGCCGCAACCCGCAGCTCGGCAAGCTCTTCCTCGACAATGGCCCCAAGCTGACGCGCCAGCGGCTGGCTGGCTACCTGTCACGACAGGTGGCGGAGGGCCACTTGCCAGGCTCCGGCCTCGGGCAGGAACCGCTGGCCGCCGCCAACCTGCTGACCGGCATGCTGCTCAACCCGCTGCATGTCGATGCCCTGCTGGGCAGCTTCCCCGAACCGGCCGACCCGGAAAGCCTGCGACCACACGTCAGGCGCTGCGTGCGCGTCTTCATCGCGGGTTTCGGGGCCTGAACACTGGGCCCCTGACGTGATGACCCAGCCCCGCCGATGAGGTTATGGATGCGTCGTCATGGGAACAGTACAAAGCGTCTCGACAAAGGCCCTGGCTGCATGGGTCATCCGCCGATCACGGCGTTTGCACAATACCGTGGAACACGCCAGGCAGGCGGTACCCTGCATCGGAATGGCGACCAGGTCGCCGCGACTCAGCTCCACCTGACTGATCGCGTAACTTGGCAATATCGTCATGCCTCCATTGGCCAGGACATGCAGCTTCAGCATCTCGATATTGTCCATTTCAAAGATGACTCTGAACGTCTTGCCGATCCTGACGGAGGCTGCATTGACCAGTTGTCGCGTAAGAAAACTCCCGTTCAGCATCGCAAGCGAGCACCCCACCAGCGCTTCCAGGGTGATCGAATCGCACCCGGCCAGTGGATGGTCGGGCCGCGCGACAGCAATGAAATGCGTCGGGTAACGCTCGATGACCTCAATATCGGCAGGCAGATCCACTTCCATGGCAACTCCGATATCCACCGCGTCCGAACTCAGCTGGTCATAGACCGCCGGACTTCCCGTGACGGTACCGGAGAAGGTGACCTGTTCATGCTGTCGCTGGAAACGGGCGATGGCCGGCGACAGCCAGGTTCTCATCACCCCCTCTATGGTGGCGAAGCGCACGGTCCCCGCCATCAGACCATGGATTTCCTGAATCTTCGACTTCGCAAGGTCCATCTCTCTCAGGGTATTGCGCATGTGAGCTTCCAGGATGCGCCCCTCTTCCGTCAGGAACATGCCCGAAGAACGACGATCGAAGAGAGCCGTCTGAAAGCTATGTTCCAGGTTCTGTATCTGGCGACTGATGGCCGACGGACTGACATGCAGCTCATGCGCCGCCTGACGAACTGACCCGGTTTCCGCGACAGCCAGGAAATAACGATAAGTGAGTATCTGAATGGGAGCCTCCTGATCGAGGGGCGGTTGGTCAGCACCATTTAAGCGCACTTCTGACGTTCAGAACGTTGTCAGGTGTGTACTTTACGTCAACGCGGCGTGCTCAAGATTCTAATTTCCCATACAGGGAGTCGCGTTTACTCTGAACAGGACATCTCCCGGAAGATTTCATCACGATAAATAACGATCCTGACCTGCATGTCATATGCAAGGAAACATGATGAGCATAAGAAATATAAGAAAGTTCGTATGGTGGGTGGTCGCTCTCTGTCTATTACTGACATGGCTTCCTTATATTGGAATATTCAACTCCTCGAAATTGATTTGGGGAATTCCCCAGCCGCTGGCACTGACGCTGGTATGCAATGCGGTGCTCACACTCTGCGTCATTTCGCTATATCCCCTGTATTTCAAGCCCTTGATGAATGCACTGAAAGCAAGGCCCATCGTGGAGGAGCATTCACATGAATAACACCGTCACGATTGCTGTACTTGTCGCCTTCATCAGTGTCTTCATCCTGATTTCGCTATTCGCCAAACGCAGTGCCAACAATACGCAATCCACGACTTCCGAGGATTTCGTCATCGGCGGGAGAGGCATGGGCACTCTGGTGCTGGTGCTCTCCATGGGCGCAACCTATTTCTCCACCTGGACATTGCTCGGGGCCTTCGGTTCCTACTATCGCGAAGGCATCTGGTTCGTCGGCTTTGCCGTCTGGACCATCTTCCACGGTATCTTCATCTGGATGTTCGGCACCCGCATCTGGCTGGCTGGCAAGCGCTTCGGCTTCATCACTCCCGGACAGATGGTCGAGCGTTACTACCGCAGCAAGCGCCTGAAGATCGCCGTGGCCGTCACCGGCATCACGGCTCTGGTGCCTGTCATGCTGATCCAGGTCATCGGAGGCGCCAAGGCACTGGATGCCCTGTCAGGGGGAGCCATTCCCTATGTGGTCGGTGTGACCGTCACATCCATCATGGTCGGTGTGATCGTGCTGTGGGCCGGCTTCAAGGGCACCGCCTGGACGGACTCCTTCATGGGTATCTTCTTTGCCTCGATTCTCATCTTCACTGCCATCTATGTGATGAATCTTGCCGGCGGCAGTCAGATGTTCGCAGCCGTGGCCGAAATTCAACCAGAGCTGCTGGTCAATTCCGGCAAGCCATTGAAAATGTTGGAACTCTGGCTGGGACTTGGCTTCGGTGCCTGGGTATTGCCGCACATGTGGCAGAAGTTCTATTCCGCCTCCTCCGCAGAGGTACTCGGCAAGGTCGCCATGGCCACCCCGTTCTGGAATTCCTGGATGATGGCGATCATTCCGCTGCTCGTGGGTCTGGCGGCCGTGATCCCCGGAGTGGCTCCGGGCCTCGATGCCAGCAGCAGCGACACCATTCTTCCCTTGATCTTCAACGAGCATCTGCCACTGCTGGGCGCCTTCGTGGTTGCCGGCATCCTGGCCGCCGCCATCTCGACCATCAACAGCCAGCTACTATCATCGGCCAGTATCGTGGCGGAAGACATCGTCAACAGCTTCACCAAGGAGCCGCTGAGCAGTCAGCGCATCACGCTCATCACGCGTGTAGTCGTGGCGTCATTGACCGTACTAGTCTTCCTGCTGGCCATGTTGCCCAGTGGTGCAGGCTATCTGGTGCCCATCGCTTCGCTCGGCTTCGGTCTCGGTCTGCAACTGGTGCCTTCCGCACTCGGCATGCTGCATTTCCGTCGAATCACGGAAGCCGGTGCCTTTGCAGGGCTGCTCTCGGGGACTGCGGTGATGGCGATCCTGGCCATCTTGCAACTGGATATCGTCATCGGCCCCAGTATCTCAGGCTTCATCGTCAACCTTGTCGTGATGATGGTCGTCAGTCGTCTGTCAGCTCCGGTCTGTGAACGATCACAGCATGAATTCCATGACATGTTCGATGAATACATGCGCGACAACTGCGACACGCCTGTTCCCTCAAGCACTCAACCTTCGCGCTGAATTCTCATGGCGTCCTTTATCTCCAATTCATAGGTGACTCTCATGCAAGACAACGTAAAAGTTGCAGTGATCCAGGACAGCAGCGTGCCATTCGATGCCGAGAAGACAGCCCTCAAGGCATGCCGTCTCATAGAGGAAGCTGCGCAGGGAGAGGCCGAGCTGGTGGTATTTCCAGAGGCGTTTCTGGGTACCTATCCCAAGGGGCTGACATTCGGCGCCCCGGTAGGCACGCGGCTCCCGGAAGGACGTGAAGACTTTCGACGCTATTTTGAAGGCGCCGTGGAAATCGACGGACCGGAACTGCGCAGCATTGAAGAATCAGCCCGCGAACATGGCGTCTTCATCGTCATGGGCATCATCGAACGCGATGGCTCGACCCTGTATTGCAGCGTGGTGTTCATCGATCCGCAGGCAGGAATTGTCGGCAAGCGTCGCAAGCTCATGCCCACGGGCTCGGAGCGTCTCATCTGGGGCTTCGGAGACGGCTCGACATTGGATGCCGTGGATAGCTCACTGGCCAAGGTCGGCGCGGTGATCTGCTGGGAAAATTACATGCCGGCACTGCGCCAGACGATGTATGGGCAGGGAGTGGAGATCTACTGCGCACCGACGGCTGATGACCGCGATACCTGGCTGTCTTCCATGCAGCACATCGCGCTGGAAGGCCGCTGCTATGTCCTGAGTGCCTGCCAGTACCTGACACGTGGCGACTTCGGAGATGACTACAACTGCGTACTCGGTGACTCGCCGGAACATGTCCTGATGCGCGGCGGCAGCGTGATTCTCGGACCACTCGGCGAGATCATCGCAGGCCCTGTCTTCAATGAGCGTACCATCCTGCATGCCACACTTGCGCGCGATACGTTGATCCGCAGCAAGCTGGATTTCGATCCGGTGGGGCATTACGCCCGCCCCGATGTGCTGTCCGTGATGGTGGATCGTGAAGAAAAGAAGGCCGTCTATTACTGAGCTTGTCTGATGCCTGATGCCTGACGCCTGAGCGCTGTCGTGAACGGTGACAGTCGACTGACGCACCAATGACAACAGCCCCACTCTCGACACTCGAGGGTGGGGCTGTTGTCGTTGGTGTGGAGTGTCAGGGCAGCCTGTCAGGTAATACGCGATGTCTCACATCATTACACGGAACCTGCCGGACGCAGTCGTGATAACCACCCGCCATTGCGTGCCTGGGCGCGCACACCGGGGAAGTTGAGTTCCACCTGACGCAGACACAGGGTCAGCACGATGGTCAGCACGAGGTAGATGGCACCGATGAACAGCAGCGGCTCGTAGGTGAGGAAGTTCTCGTCACGAATGATGTTGGCGACCTGCAGCAGGTCCATCATCGCGATCGTCGAGACCAGCGGCACCGACTTGAGCAGCAGGATCATCTCGCCGGTCAGGGTCGGCAGGCATAGCTGGATGGCACGCGGCAACCACAGGCGAGTGAAGACCTGGAAGGGCCTCATGCCGAAGGCACGCCCCGCTTCCCGCTCACCCGGTGGCACGCTGAGCAGCGCACCGCGCAGGACTTCGCCGGTATAGGCGCCCACCGAGAGGGTGAAGGTCAGGGTGGCGTAGAAGAACGGGTCACGCAGAACGCCCCAGAACAGGCTCTCGCGAATGCCGGGGATGCCTTCCAGCAGCCGACCGATGCCGTAATAGAAGAAGAACAACTGCACCAGCAGGGGCGTGCCTCGCATCACGATGGTCACGCCATTGGCTAGCCAAGCGAGGGGCCTGGGGCCCTTGATGCGCGCCAATGCCATGCCGACCGCCAGCGTGAAACCCAGCACGGCCGACACCACCAGCAACAACAGGGTATTGAACAACCCCCGCCACAATGATTCCTGATAGTAGGGGTCCGACAACCAGCTGAAGTCCATATCACGCCTCCTGGGCAGAAATGACGGGCTCGCCACGGCGCACGTAGCGCTCCAGCCGGCCGAACGCGAGGCTCGAGGTCAGCGTCATCAGCAGATACAGAAGTCCTGCCACGCTGTAGAACAGGAAGTAGTCGCGCGTGCTGGCCGCCGCCTGTTGCACGGTGAAGAACAGCTCACTGAAGCCAATGACACTGATCAACGCCGTGTCCTTGATCAGAATCAGCCACAGGTTTGACATGCCGGGCAGTGCATTGGGCAGCATGCCGGGCAGCGTGATATGGCGAAACCGTGCCAGCGGAGAAAAGCCATAGGCATCGGCGGCCTCGAGCTGGCCCTTGGGAATGGCCAGAATGGCGCCCCGGAAGACCTCGGTCATGTAGGCCCCCTGGACGAAGGCCAGCACGCCGACGGCAGTGACGAAGCCACTGATCTCGATCTGGCCCGCGACACCCAGCGCGTTCATGAGCGCAGTGAGTGCCTGGGAGCCACCGTAATACAGCAGGATGATCAGCAGCAGTTCCGGCACCGCGCGAACGGCGGTCGAGTAGCTGGTGGCAAGCGCCCGCAGCACCGCCCATGGGCTGAGTCTTGCCGCTGCGCCGACCAACCCCAGCAGCAACCCGATGGCATAGGCAGCAAAGGCGATCTGCAAGGTGGTGACGGCACCGGACAGGATAGGGCCGGCCCAATCGGCAAGCCCTTCTTGGGCAAACTGGGACATGATCAGAAGCCTTGTCGTATCAGGTGAATAGGAGGAAGGCACTACGGGAAGCGTGCTGGCCAGACGACACCAGCCATCGGGCCAGCACGCTCGTGATCAGCCCAGGCAGACGTCGGTATCGAAGTACTTGTTCGACAGCGCCGTGCAGGTACCGTCCGCGTAGACCTTCTGGATGGCATCATCGATCGCCGCCTTCAGCGCCCCCTCTTCCTTGCGAATCCCGATGCCGACCCCCTCGCCATAGGCCGGGTGCTGCGGCGTGGTCGCCTTGATCTCGAAGCCGTGTGCCTCCTCGCGCTTGATCAGCGCATTCATGGCGATCTCGTCTGCCAGAATCACATCCACCCGACCGGAAAACAGGTCACTGTTGGCCTGCTCCTGCTGGTCATAGAGGCGCACCTGGACACCGCTGTCCCTCAATGCCCGGCGCGCGAAGTTGGCGTGGGTGGTCGCCGCCTGGGCACCGAGAACCATGCCATCCAGGCCTTCTGGAATATCGATATCCAGGTCGCTGGCGGCCACATAGGCACCCGATGAATGGTAATAGGGAATGCTGAAGTCGATAACCTTCTCGCGAGCATTGGTGATGGTCATCGAATTCATGATCATGTCGATACGCCCGGCCTTCAGCGAAGGAATGATGCCGCTCCAGCCTGTGGGGGTAATCTCGCACTCACGTTGCATGGCGTCACAGATCGCGTTGGCCAGCTCGACCTCGAAGCCGGTCCACTCGCCGCTGGCGGAGGTATAGGTAAAGGGCGGGTAAGGTTCGGCGGAGATCCCGACCTTGAGAGTGTCGGCGGCGTGCACCTGGGCGGCGCCAAGCGTCAGGCCACCCAGTGCCAGTCCCCCCATCATCAGTGCACCGGCCAGCTTGCGCAGCGCAGATATGGAAGTCGAGGCAGAACGCGTTCCACGCGCGGTCAGTGAAGGTATCTTGGCAGCGAATCCAGCATCGTTCATCAAGGTCATCAGGCCATCTCCTGGCAATTGTTGTGGTTCCATCAGCGGCATGGTGGGGAAGTCCATGCCGGGGCAATTCAGTGGAGGCCTCCTCAAGCTGCCGGTGCGATGAAGCGTCGGCAGCGTTCATGGCGGGTCTGCTCGAAGACCTCCGCCGGACTGCCTGCCACCCCGACTCGGCCTTCATCGAGGAAAACGATCTGGTCGGACACTTCTCTGGCGAAGGCCATTTCGTGGGTCACCATCAGCATGGTGCGTCCTTCATCGGCGAGACTGCGGATGACACTGAGCACTTCACTGACCCGCTCCGGGTCCAGAGCGGATGTCGGCTCATCAAAGAGCAGGACACGCGGTTCCATTGCCAGCGCACGCGCGATCGCGACTCGCTGCTGCTGCCCCCCGGAGAGAAACGCCGGATAGCTGTCGGCGCGCTCCAGCATGCCGACCCGCTCCAGGTAATGTTCCGCGATGCGAGTCGCCTCACGCCGAGACTTGCCTTTCACGCGCATCGGCGCTTCGGTGACGTTGCCGAGCACGGTCAGGTGCGGCCACAGATTGAACTGCTGGAAGACCATGGTGACCTTGGAGCGCAGGCGCTGGATCTGACGACGATCCAGCCCGATGAGGCCACCACGGCTGTCGCGATCGAAACGTAGATGCTCATCGGCGATCGACAGCTCCCCCCTGTTGGGGCGTTCCAACAGATTCATGCAGCGCAGCAAGGTACTCTTGCCGGAGCCACTGGCGCCGATGATGGTGGTGACACTGCCTTCCGTCACGCGCAATGACACGTCATGCAGCACTGCCAGATCACCGTAGTGCTTGACGATGTTGCTGGCTTCGACGATGACCCGATTCGATGAGGATCGCGAGGGCCCTGCCCTGCCTTCAAGGCAGACTTCCTGAGGCTGAGAGATGCCGTTGCTGTCTGCTTTCATCGAGCGGGTCATGGGAGATACGTTCGAGGGCGAGATAGTCATGAGCGACTCACAAGTGGGTGGCTGTGGCTGGCTTGGGATGGGGCACCGTGCAGCGGGGATCGGCATGACGCACTACTTTGATGCGCTGCGCGACTGCCTGACCGAAGCGACCGATGGCCAGATGGTGCTTGCCCTGCCGCGATCTGCCGCGACCCGTCGCGACATCAGCGGTAGCGCGAACAACAATTGATACAGTTGTATAGCAATAGGCGTTCCACATAACGACTCCCCACACCACGGACGGGTGCGGCAGGCACTATCAGCACGAAATGCAAGCCTTGAGGCGACGCAGCAATGCCACACGGGGCAGGAATCTGTCAGCTCTCGCCCCATGCCGTCATCGCGGTAGGGAGGCTACGTCAGTCTTGCAGGCTGGCGTTCACGGCAGCGACGGCATCTTCGCCATCGCGGGTCGTCACGCCGGCAAGAAACTCCGCCAGACGCTCCGGGTGGGCGACGAGCCAGTCGTGCGCCACCTCATCGAGGTCACGCTCGTTCAGGCTGTAGTCGAGGATGAAGGCGCTCTGCTCATCGGAACTGAAGACCAGCTGATCGAGAAAGCGCGTCAGGTTGGGATTGGCCTCGGCGTAGGCGGTCCGCACGACGGTCTTGACATCACTGGCGCCGTTGTCAGGGCCGAAGACCGATTCCGGGTCTTCCAGGATATGGGTGTCGAATTCCGGCACCATCCAGTGCGGCGTCCAGCCGTAGAAGGCGATCCAGCGTTGCTCGCGCTCGGCGGCGCGCACTTCACTGAGCATCCCCGGCGTCGAGGATTCCATCGCATCCCAGTCACCCAGCCCATAGACATCGTCGTCGATGGCGCCGTTGAGCATGTCGCTGATGGTGGAGCCGCTTTCGATGGAGTAGATGGTCTCATCGAATTCATCGGCGTGGGCGGCCAGATCCGCCGCGCTGTGGATACCCGCGTCATAGACATAGCCCGGCACCGCGAAGCCCATCCGGGCACCGGTGACGTTGTTGCCGAGATCCGTGATAGCGCCGGCCGCCATGGCCGCGTCGTAGCTGTCCTTCTGGGCCGGCAGCCAGCCGGCGAGGAAGGCATCACTATCGCCGGTGGTCAGCGTGTTGTAACCGACGGTGGAGCTGACTTCCTGCCGCTCCACGTCATAGCCCATGGGGGCGAGAATCTGGGCGACGATCTCGCTCTTGACGCTGACACCGGGCCAGGGCGGCACGATGAGCGTCAAGGCGTCGTCCGTGTCCTGGGCAGAAGCCGCCAGCGGCGCCGTACTGAGCAGCAGTGCACCGAGCGTGAGAAGTCCGCGGCGGGTGCCGCGCAACGGGGAAGAGGTCAGGCAGGTCAGGGGTCGCTTCATCTTGTCGTTCCTTGTCAGCACCGGTCGCGCCGGGCCTTGTTATAGGGAGTGTCAAGCGGGGTCTTGCATGCCTTGCGCGACTGCAGCCGATGGCGCTGCCACCAGTTTCGGCAGGCCGCCAAAGGGCTCACGCCCCATCACGCGCGCAAGCATCGGGAGGAAATGCGCAAGCGGCAGGGTGTCGTATTCGGGATCGAAGCTGGTCTGGTCCCACTCGTCACAGAAGCGCACGGTGCGCTCATAGGCAGGGTGGTGGGCGTAGGCATCACGTGCATGGCGGTCCTGGCCGAAGTATTCCCGGTAGTGATAGCCCTGGAACAGCTCGTGATGGCGAATCATCCAGACATTGAGCGGATCGATGAACGGTTCGAGGATACCGGCGGCGATCTCGGCATGATTGGCCGGTGCGAGATCATCGCCGATGTCGTGCAACAGCGCGCAGACCACCATCTCCTCATCGGCGCCGGCACGCAAGGCGCGGGTCGCCGTCTGCAGGCAGTGCTCGTAGCGATCCACCGGATAGCCATGGTGATCTCCCTGGAGGCGGCCCAGGTGGGCAATCACGCGCCGACAGGCATCGGACTGATACTCCCGGAAGTGCGCATCGATCAGCGCCCATTCGGCATGCGTGCTTTCCGCGAAGCTGCGAAAGCGCGCCTGGGTCATCGGGACGGTATCTTGCTGACTCATGCGGTGGCCTCCTCCCGGTTGTCCGGCTGACCGCTGAGCTGATCGGCAAGCTGGTCGGCCAGCAGCAGGCGGCGGCTGGCCGTGGAGTCGCGATCCACATAGCCCTGACGCATGTGGCGGATGCCGCCTTCCAGCTGGAAGGCACTGCGACCATGGAACAGCCGGTAGTTGTCCATGATCAGCATCTGGCCCGGCGCCAGCTTGAGATGCAGCGTGAAGTCGTCACCGGCAATCAGGCGGTAGAACGCCTGACGGGCCGCGTAGTAACGGCGCAGGGTCGCGCTCGGCAACGCCGGCACCCGCTCGGTACGATTGGAGAAGCGCACACGGGCCACCTGCCCCCGACTATCCAGCTCGATCAAGGGGCCTTCGCTCTCCAGCCGCGTGGTGGCATCGTGATAGCGGAATCCGGGGCTGACCTCGGTTAAGCAGGCAAAGGCCTCGGGGTCTTCACGACGCAGATGCTCCGCCGCGCTGAACCCGTCCACCAGCGTGCTGTCACCCCCCTGGGCGGCATTGCGCAGGCAGTGCAGCCAGATATAGCCGGGAATCGGATCGCGATAGGGGTTGTCGGTATGCGGCTCCAGCCCGCGCTGGGTCATCGTGAGGTCATAGGCGTTGGCGACGGATTTCACGTCGGCGATGCCGCCCCAGTTGGTGCGTCGCAGCGGCCCGATGCGATGGATCAGCCCCTGCATGCCGTCCTCCGTGTCCGGCACGCCACTGACCCGCACGAAGCCGAAGCGCTGCAACTGCTCGAGCATGTCCAGCAAGGCCGCGTCATCGTCCAGTGCTGCCGCGAAGTCAGCCTCGGGCAGCTGGGCGAGACTCCCCTGCCAGAACGTCATGCCCTGGTAGGCCTGTGGCGCGCGACACTCCGCCAGCAGGACCGATGACGAGACACTCACCGCGTGGCCGTCGCTGAAGGCCAGCGACAGCGTATCGCCGTCGAGCTGCGCCTCGCTCAGGCGCAGCTCCAGCGGCAGATCCGCCGCCTCGATCAGGCGCTGACCGGTCAGGGAATCGAGAGTCGCGTCATCAGGACTCCGCTCGCGCAGCCAGAGCGCCTCGAGGGTCAGATCACCCTCGGGGTGGCTCAGCTGCAGTTGTCGTCCGGAGTCTGTCAGGCAGACGGAAAGGGGGGCGCTGGGCACTCGATGTTCTCCACGGCTGGGGAGCGGCACGCTTGTTTTCCCTGGCAGGTGCCTGCTCTCGGGGGCGGGTCCGACTGGAATCTCTTCTACCTTAAGCCCCTACCGTCGAAGTGGTTTGAGGAAATTGGACATAGATTTGATGAAATTGGCCATATGTCGGACCAGCGTACGCGGCGCATCCGCGGAAACGAATCGGCAAGGCTTGGGAAGGAATGCCAGGCAGGCCCGGCAGCCATCGTGCGCCGGGGGTACGACAAGAGAACGAGGGCCGGGAGCCCCCATTCGACATCAGTCGGTCAGGTGCAGGACCTGACCGTTGAGCGCGCGACCGGCACCACCGGCCAGGAAGCGCGCGCACTCCGCCACGGCGTCCGGTCGGCTGCCCTCGGGACACAGCAGATTGGCACGCACCCTGTCGGGGGCACGCAGCGCGAGGCGCTGGATCAACTCACCCAGCGCCGCCTGCGCCATGGCAGTGCCATGATGCTCCTGCGAGGGCAGCGGCGAGGACAGCGGCGGCGCGACGGCCAGCAGGCGTCCACCGTGGCGCAACATGCGTGCACAGGCCGCCTTGAGCAAGGCGCCGGGCCCGGCGACCTGCGCGACCAGACACGCCTCCAGCGACTGCCCGGCCACGGCCTGCGGCGGCATGCAGACCAGCACGTCGAGACGGCCGAGACGCGCCACCAGCACCTCGAAACAGCCCTCGCCCACCACCTGACCGAAGCGATCCGACTGCTCGCCGCCCAGCGCGTCCAGCACGCGCTCGAGATCCGTCTGCGCGGTGCTCATCAGGGCGATGATGGCACCATCCTCCAGGAAGGTGCGCGCCATGGCTTCCAGCCATTCCCCCTGCCCCGCAATCAATACCCTGCGTCGTGGCAGCATCTCATTCTCCCTGATGGATCGCTCTGCCGATCACGGCGGATCTGTGGCACATCACCTCCCTGTGATGCCCCTCGCGCTGCTGCCCCCTCCCCCGGCGTGGCGGTGGCACGGTGCCGATGTCACGCCCGCACTCTGCCCACACCCTGCCCGCCCCCTGCCCGCACTCAGGGCATCAGCCCCGGCAACCACAGCACCAGCGCGGGGAACAGCATGCACAGGATCAACCCCGCCAGCTGCAGGCCGACGAAGGGCAGAATCGAGCGATAGATGGTGCCGATGGACACCTGCCCGGCGGTGATGCCCTTGAGATAGAACAATGCGTAGCCGAAGGGGGGGGTCAGGAAACTCGTCTGCAGATTGATGGCGACCAGAATCGCGAACCATACCAGCAGCCCCTGGCCGGAAAGCCCGAGCCCGAAGTCCAGCGCCTCGACCACCGGCGCCACCAGCGGCAGCACCACGAAGCTGATCTCGATCCACTCCAGGAAGAAGCCGAGCACGAAGATCAGTCCCATCAGCAGCAACAGCAGGCCGTAGGGACCCAGGCCGGTGCCGGTGATGACATCCTCGATCAGATAGTCGCCGCCCAGGCGCTTGAAGACCACCGAGAAGCAGGTCGCGCCGATGACGACGAACAGGATCATCGCGCTGGTCCGCGAGGTATCGCGCAGCGTGTTGCGCAGGGTGTCGAAGGACAGCCCGCCCATCACCAGCGCCAGCAGCAGACTGCCGCCCGCGCCGATGGCCGCAGCCTCGGTGGGCGTGGCGATACCGGTCATGATCGAGCCCAGCACCGCGACGATCAGCACCATCGGGCCGAGCAGATCCCGCAGCAGCGCCAGCGGCAGCGGCGTCTTGTCGGTGCCGAGCAGCGACTGGTCCGGCAGCGGTGCCCAGTCCGGACGCAGCTTGGCGGTGATCAGCAGGTAGGCCACGTAGAGCGCGCCGAGCATCAGCCCCGGAATCAGCGCCGCCTTGAACAGCGCCCCCACCGAGATCTGCAGGATGGAGCCCATCAGCACCAGCATGATCGAGGGCGGAATCAGGATGCCCAGGGTGCCGGAGGCCGCGATCACGCCACAGGCCATCTCGGCCTTGTAGCCCTGCCCCAGCATCACCGGCAGCGCCAGCAGCCCCAGCATGACCACCGAGGCACCGATGATGCCGGTACTGGCCGCCATCACCACGCCCAGCAGCGCCACCGAGACGGCAAGACCGCCATGCACGCGACCGAACAGGCGCTGCAACGTCATCAGCAGATTGCGCGCCACCCCGGAGCTTTCCAGCATCAGTCCCATGAACACGAACAGCGGAATCGCGATCAGCAGCCAGTTCTCGATCACCCCGCCGAAGATGCGCGAGCCGACGGTGCCGAGAAACGGCAGCGGAATGTCACCGATGAAGGCGAACAGGATACCCAGCCCGCCGAGCAGGAAGGCTACCGGGTAGCCGGAGAAGATACCGATCAGAAGTGCCACCACCATGGTGATGGGCAAGGCGTATTCAGCGAGCATCGTCATGGCTCCCGTCTGCTTGATCCTTGGGTGCCGTCGTGCCGGCCGTCTCGTGTGCAGCGGTGTCCTGCGTCTTGCCTGCCTGAGGTGCAAGGCCGGCAAGACTGGCAATCTCGTGGTCCTTCAGGCGCTCAGGAGTGCGCGCCGGGTCGAACAGGCAGGCCAGATTCTCGAAGATCTGCCCGAGTGCGCCGAGGGCGAGAAACACCAGTCCCGTCGGCAGCATCGCCTTGATCAGATACCGGTCCACCAGCCCGCCGTAGTTGGACTTCTCGCCGGACATGTAGGACATGGTGACGAAGTGCTTGGACAGCCAGGCGATCAGCAGGCAGAAGGGAATCAGCATGATGAGGTGGCCGAGGATATCGACCACGGCGCGCCCACGCGGCGAGAGGCGCTGGTAGAACAGATCGACCCGCACATGCGTGTCGCTGTGCAAGGCATAGGTGCCACCGAACAGCGTCAGCAGGCCGAACAGATGCCATTGAAGCTCGGTGACGGAATTGATGGTGATCGCGGTGCCGAACAGCAGCACGTCAGGCGACCCCCAGTTGGCGATTTCATTGATGCCCAGGGCGTTGAGCGTGACGGTGGTGAGCACGGCCAGGATGATCGCCAGACCCAACCAGCTGGTCAGGCGACCCACCCATAGCCCCAGGCCGACCAGCGGTCGGCCCAGGGCGTCACACACCGCCCCGCCCTGTGCCCGCCAGGGCGCAAGGCGGGGGTCGGTCATTGGGCGCTACCCTCCTCAGCGTCACCGGCCTGCTTCATGGCCATCGGCTGCGGCATGGCCTGCAGCTCGTACCATTCGTCGATCAGTGCGGCATGCTTCATCAGCGAATCATAGGCCTTGGCGAAGTCAGGATTGGTCTGCTTCTCTTCTTCCAGCACTTCCCCCCATGCCTTCTGCAGCGCGGTCATCACCTGTTCCGGGAAGCGCTTGACCTCGACACCCTTGGCTTCGAGCTCATGGATCGCACGTACCTGAGCCGGCGGCGCTTCGCCCATCGCCCATTGCAGGGTCGCGCGGCAGGCGGTCTGGAACTGCGCCTTGCGCTGATCACTGTAGCTGTCCCACACCTGCTGGTTGATCAACAGCGAGAACCAGCTGGCGCTCTGGTGCCAACCCGGGAAGTAGTAGTACTTGGCGACTTCATTGAAGCCCATCGCCTGATCGACCTGCGGCACCGAGAACTCGGTGGCATCGACACGGCCACGCTCCAGCGCGAGATAGATCTCGCTGCCCGGTACCAGCTGGGTGGAGGCGCCCAGCTTGTTGAGCACCTTGGCGCCGAGGCCCGAGATGCGCATCGACAGGCCCTTGAAGTCATCCGGCGAGTTGATTTCCTTGTTGTACCAGCCGCCCGTCTCCTGCGGGGAGATGAAGCACGGCAGCACCTTCACGCCGTAGGGGTCATAGGCGGCCTGGATCAGCTCGGTGCCCTCACCGGCCCACATCCATGACATGAAGGCTTCCGGGCTCGGGCCGAACGGCAGCGCCCCGTAGAGGTTGGTGATCGGCACCGTGCCGGCCCAGTAGCCCATCCAGTCCCAACCGGCCTGGATCGCGCCGGAAGAGACGGAGTTGAAGACTTCGAAGGCCGGCACCAGATCGCCCGGCTCGTGCACGCGCAGACCGACTTCACCGCCGGTGGCGCTCTTGAGTTCCTCGGACAGACGCACGGCCCCGGCGCCCAGGAAGTTCTTGGTCGAGAAGGTACTGGCGACGTCGAGCTGCTTCGGCCCTTCCGCCTGAGCAGGTGCGGCGGCCATCAAGGTGGTGGTGGCGACGGCCGCCGCGATGGCGGCTCCGAGGCGCAGGCGACGAGTCGGCGTCGTGTGACGCGGCGTGGCGTGATGCAACATGGCACGGCTCCCTGATTTGTTGTTGTACTGGCTGGTCGTACGGCTCGATGCTTTCTGGCGTTAAGGCACGCAACAAGCTGACGCTTACGTCAACTTACCCATTGACAACGCAAGCGCCTGACCACGCCACAACAATTCCAATGATTTCAGAGAGCTACGAGAGCCAATCGCGCACGAGTAGCCGCACGATGTCCTCGATGCCGCCATCCATGCTCGGCAGTGTCCGGAAAGTCGGACACGCGGGTCGCCAAGGCTGCGACCAAGGTCGCGCGCTGACATGCATTCGGTCTACGACTCCAGTCGAATATGCCGATAGTGGAATGCAGACCCCATGCGGGTAGGCACGGCGTGGGGTGGCGAGACACGCAAAGCGTCCGGAATTCCGGTCATTGACCGAGTTTCCGGACGCTTTGACCCCTCGTCTGTGGCGGGAAGGTGAAACCACTCTCGATCAGGGCGTTTCGGCCAACAGGCCATGACGGTTGAGCTTCTCGTAGAGCGAGGACTTGGCGATGCCGAGCTGACGGGCGGCGCGGGTGCGATTGCCATTGGCGGCAGACAGGGCGGCCTCAATCAGGCGTCGCTCGGTCTGCGCCATCGCCTCCCGCAGCGAGCCGGTTGCCAGTGGCGTGTCGGAAGCAGCAAGCACGTCTGAATCCGAGGGGGGTGTGGATAATTCAGTCCGGCGGGCATCGCCATGCCGCGCATCGCCATGCCGGGCACCGATGGCATCCGGCAGATCGGTCGGCTGGATATGGCTGCCGCCCAGATAGAAGGCCGCTTCGAGGACGTTTTCCAGCTCGCGCACGTTGCCGGGCCAGTGATGGGCACACAGGCGCTCCAACGCGGTCTCGGAGAGTATCGGCGGACGACGGCCACTACGACGCGCCAGACGTGACAGCAGATGCGTGGCCAGGGTCGGCAGGTCGTCACGGCGCTCGCGCAGCGGCGGCACCTGCAGTGGCACCACGTTGATGCGATAGAAGAGGTCTTCGCGGAATTCCCCGCTCTCGACCAGCGCCTCCAGCGGGCGGTGCGTAGCGGCGATGACTCGTACATCGACGGTGACCAGTCGTGTCGCGCCGACCGCCTCGACCTCGCGGTCCTGCAGCACGCGCAGCAACTTGGCCTGCATCGCCAGCGGCATGTCACCGACCTCATCGAGAAACAGCGTGCCGCCATCCGCGAGCTGGAACTTGCCGGGCTTGCCGCCTCGCCTCGCGCCGGTGAACGCGCCTTCCTCATAGCCGAACAGCTCCGCCTCCAGCAACGCTTCGGGAATCGCCGCGCAGTTGAGCTTGATGAAGGGCCCCTTGGCGCGCGCCGAGCTGCGGTGCAGCGCATGGGCATACAGCTCCTTGCCGGTACCGGACTCGCCCCGGATCAATACCGAGGCGCCGCCGGGGGCGATCTTGCGTACCTTGCTGGCCAGCTCCCGCATGGCGGGCGAATCCCCGATGATGTCACTCAGCTGCCAGCGCGCGCCATTGGGGGTTTCCAGCGCCTGACGGTAGTAGTCCACCTCCGCTTCCAGCGCCTGGACCTGAGCATTCACCTGCCGCCATTCCCAGGTGTCGTGATAGAGCACCGAGCCGATGGCGCCGATCAGCCCGCCATCGCGGAAGATGGGGTAACGGTGGGCAATCATGTGGTGGCCACGAATCAACTGCAGCTGGGCCAGCTCCGCGCGTCCGCTTTCCAGCACCTCATGCATGCGGGTGTTCTCGATCACCTCGCTGACATCGCGCCCCAGCACCTCGCTGGCCTCCACCCCGAGAAACTCGGCATAGGGCGCGTTCAGAAACTGGATACCGCCCTGGGCATCCACCACCACCACCCACTCCTCCACCGCATCCATCGCGGCTCGCAGCAACTCGCGACGCGCCCGCTCGACATGAATCGAGGTGGCAGGTGAATCGTTGCGCAGCGGGGCAGCCATCTTCTCCCCGCCCACCGCGCCTGACACTGGCATCTGCTGAGCCATCACCGACTCTCCCTTGGCGTGTCCGGTCATCGTGGGTAGCCGTATCCCTCTGCCACCACACCCGCCGGATCTGATTGTTGTGTGCCGCGCCATTCCGCGGCCAGCGTCCGGAAAACCGGACACCACCCACAGCATCGGCCTACCGCCGCCAAGGATCAACGTAGCCAGTGGTCGTAGGAGTTCCCTAGGTCAGCACATGCGGTGGTTGCTTATACTCGCGATCTAGCTGTGGACCATTCCATGTAGAACTAGAACTTGCCAGATGACACTCGCCCCAAAAACAAGGAAACCCCGCCGGAGCGGGGTTTCCTTATCAGCCAACACTATTTACTGGATATATTTATCAATAGTGTTCAACAAGCGTTCCTTGAACAAGAAAATGTCCTTAACGTCTTTGATCTCTACTCGATCGGCGTCATCATCAAAAAACTCGACTCTTTTGATGCTTTTACCATTAAAGCGCAGGCGACAAATAGGCTTGCGGTTATTATCATCAAGCAAAATACCGCAATAGCTTTTAGTATCACGCATGACAACACGCTCAATATCAACCTTGGCGCAAACCAAAGCTCTTACAATATTATAGGCGTCAATTTCTTCTTGCGTGGTTTCAATGCCATCTTCTGGCTCTACCTCTTTTTCAACAGGATCACTTCTCATAACGTCGCTAACTGACAAGTCACTGGAGTTAAGCGCTTTCTTGAGTCGAGTATCCACCTGCTCACGAATAAACTGTTGAATTGCATCATAAACGGTTGGCTTGAACTCACTCACCACACTTTGAGTCATGCGCCCTTCGTAGACACGCGACACAATAAATTTCACAAAGTCTTCAGGCACGTCGGTAATGAGAGAAGCAAACTCTTCTTGTATAAGCGAGATATACTTAAGCTGGCTTGCAGAGCCAAGAATATTATCAACTTCAAAATCACTTTTACTGAATTTTTTCAACTCTTCTAAATCACGGTCGTTGTGATCTAGCAGATCGAAACGGAAGAAAGGCTGATCGTCAAGCTTATTCCTGTCATCCAAGTCCGAGAAGAAGCGATACTCCACACCATTCGTGAGTACACCAAAGCGCGCAGGCGTCACACTGAAATAACGATAAAGCTGGGTGAAGTGGGCTTGGTCAAGATTCATACCCAAGGGCTTGCACTCAATTAACACGGATATCTCGCCATCTTTCATGATGGCATAATCAACCTTCTCTCCCTTTTTCTTCCCTATATCGGCAATATACTCTGGAATGACCTCGCGAGGATTAAAAACGTCATACCCCAAGATCTGCAACATGGGTAATATTAACGCCGTCTTGGTGGCCTCTTCGGTCGTAATGTGAGAACTTTCATCACGTGCACGACGGACTAATGGCTGGAAACGTTCTATTAAGCTCATTTTTCTTCTTCCCTGTGTAAAAGCTAGCTCCTAGATCTTTGCCCTGATAAGGATAACTGTCAAAGTTAATAACAAAAACCCCGCCTCGGCGGGGTTTTTGTTATTGCTTAAAAAGTCCGTCGCATTAATGCGCTTCTTCCCAGTTGTCGCCTTGCTCGACTTCGACGAGCAGAGGGACATCGAGGGAGGCGGCGTTCTGCATGCGCTGCGCAACGTCTTTCATGAAGTCTTCGACCTGTGCTTCGGCGACTTCGAAGACGAGTTCATCGTGTACCTGCATGACCATCATGGCGTCGTACGCCTTGTCACCGTCATTGCCCGCCAGCCAGGCGTCCACGTCGATCATGGCGCGCTTGATGATGTCGGCGGCGCTGCCTTGCATCGGGGCGTTGATGGCGGTGCGTTCGGCAGCACTGCGACGCGCATGATTGCGCGAGCCGATTTCCGGCAGGTAGAGACGACGGCCGAAGATGGTCTCGACGTAGCCCTGCTCGGCGGCGAGGTGGCGAGTGTCTTCCATGTAGGTGGCGACGCCCGGATAGCGCTCGAAGTAGCGTTCGATGTAGGTCTTGGCCTGGCCGGGGTCGATATCCAGCTGACGCGAGAGGCCCCAGGCGGACATGCCGTAGATCAGCCCGAAGTTGATGGCCTTGGCGCTGCGACGCTGGTCACTGCTGACACGCGATTCCTCGGTACCGAAGACTTCCGCGGCGGTGGCGGCGTGCACATCACGGTTGTCGGCGAAGGCCGAGAGCAACCCCTTGTCACCGGAGAGGTGCGCCATGATGCGCAGCTCGATCTGCGAGTAATCCGCCGCGACGATGCGATAGCCGGGGCGTGCAATGAAGGCCTGACGAATGCGACGGCCCTCCTCGCTGCGCACCGGGATGTTCTGCAGGTTCGGATCGGAAGACGACAGACGCCCGGTGGCGGTGACGGCCTGATGGTAGCTGGTGTGCAGGCGGCGCGTGGTCGGGTTGACCAGCTGCGGCAGCTTGTCGGTGTAGGTGCTCTTGAGCTTGGTCATGCCGCGATGGCGCATGATCAGCTTGGGCAGCGGGTAGTCCAGCGCCAGCTCCTCAAGCACGGCTTCGGCGGTGGACGGCGCGCCCTTGGGAGTCTTCTTCTTGACCGGCAGCTTCTGCTCCTCGAAGAGGATCTCACCCAGCTGCTTGGGCGAGGAGAGGTTGAACTCGCGGCCCGCCAGCTCGAAGGCCTGCTTCTCGATGTCGTGGATCTGCTCGGTCAGCTCACGCGTCTGGGCGTGCAGGCGCTCGGGGTCGATCGCGACGCCGTTGCGCTCGATGCGCGCCAGCACCGGAATCAGCGGGTATTCGTAATCACGCAGCACCTCGCCCAGACGCCCCAGTTTCTCGATGCGCGGCATCAGCAGCGCGGCGAGGCGCAGGGTGATGTCGACATCCTCACAGGCGTAGGGCATCGCCTCTTCCAGCGCGATCTGGTCAAACGTCAGCTGCTTGGCGCCCTTGCCGGCGATGTCGGTGAAGCTGATGGTGCTCTCGCCCAGGTACTTGAGCGCCAGCGAGTCCATGTCGTGACGGGTCGCGGTGGAGTTGAGCACGTAGGACATCAGCATGGTGTCGGCCAGCGGACCGGCCACCGCGATGTCATAGCGCGCCAGCACCTCGATGTCGTACTTGAGGTTCTGGCCGATCTTGGTGATGGCACCATCGGCGAGAATCGGCGTCAGCGCCTCCAGCACGGCCTTGCGGTCCAGCTGCGCGGGGGCATCCAGATAGCTGTGGGCGACGGGGATGTAGACGGCCTCGCCGACCTCCAGCGCCATGCCGATGCCGACGATCTCGGCTTCCATGTAGTTGAGGCTGGTGGTCTCGAGGTCGAAGCACAGCGAGGTGGCGTTGCGCACGCGCTCCAGCCACGCGTCCAGCTCGGCCTGCTCGGTGATGGCGCGGTAGTTGCGCTCCTCACGCGGCGGCAGCGCCTCGGGCATCTCGTCCTCGTCACCCGCCCCATCCAGCTCAGGCGTCGGTGCAGCGGCGGTCTTGCCCTTGCCGGAGGCCTTGTCCGCGACCGGCGCGATGCTGTCGCCGAACAGATCACTGCCGGCGACACCGCTGTCCTTCTCGTCGGCGTGCGGGGTGGCGGCCATGTCACCGCCTTCCAGCAGCTCCTTCAGCCAGGCGCGGAACTCCATCTCCTTGTAGAGCTCGACCAGCGCGGCGGTATCCGGCGCGGCGATCGCGAGGTCCTCCAGGCCATGCTCCAGCTCGCAGTCCAGCTTGATGGTGGCGAGACGATAGGAGAGATAGGCATCCTCGCGGTGCGCTTCCATCTTCTTGGCCAGCGTCTTGGCGCCGCGGAAGCTGAGCGTCTTGATGCGATCGAGGTCACCGTAGATGGTGTCGAGACCGCCGCCCATGCCCTGCAGCAGGCCCAGCGCGGTCTTCTCGCCCACACCCGGCACGCCGGGAATGTTGTCGACCTTGTCGCCCATCAGCGCGAGGAAGTCGATGATCAGATTGGGCGGAATGCCGAACTTCTCGGTGACGCCGTCCACGTCCAGCGTCTCGTTCTTCATGGTGTTGACCAGCGTGATGTGCTCGTTTACCAGCTGGGCCATGTCCTTGTCGCCGGTGGAGATGACGGCGTCACGCCCGGCCTCGGTGGCCAGTCGCGCAAGAGTGCCGATGACGTCATCGGCCTCGACACCTTCCACGCACAATAGCGGCAGACCCAGCGCGCGTACGCAGGCATGCAGCGGCTCGACCTGCAGGCGCAGGTCATCGGGCATCGGCGGACGCTGGGCCTTGTACTCGGGGTACATGTCATCACGGAAGGTCTTGCCCTTGGCGTCGAACACCACCGCCATGGGGCTGTCCGGATACTGGCGGATCAGGCTCTTGAGCATGTTGATCACGCCCTTCACCGCGCCGGTGGGCAGGCCCTTGGAGGTGGTCAGCGGCGGCAGGGCATGAAAGGCACGATAGAGGTAGGAAGATCCATCGACGAGAACGATCGGCGTGGCGGCCATGAGCAGTCGCATCCGTAGGCTGAAGGGTGAGCTTGGGGCAAGCAGAGTCGGGGCCGAAACTCTCTCGGCATCAATGGCTGTCATGATACGCAAGGGCTGCGGCGAGGCACAGTCACGCCCCGGCTTTCGGGCAGCTCCCGGGGGCAGTGAAATCGTGCACGCGGCTGACAAGAGTCGTAGACTGCGCCCATCAGGCAAGGTTTCTGGCCATCGCCGATTCGCTTGCCCTCCGCACGCTTGCGCACAGAATCTTTGCGCTCAGGACTTTTGTGTACGGGGCCTTGTCGCCAGTCTCCCTGCGATGAAGGCTCACGTGTTAAAGGAGGAATGCCATGCGCACGACTGCTTCGATTGCTCCGCACCCGACGCTGCGCCTGCCCACGCTGCTGGCGAGTGCTCTGCTGCTGGTCATCACCGCGCTGGGCGCCCCGCTGGCCGTGGCCGAGAGTGATGCCCCCAAGCCACAGGTCACCAGCCGTCAGCAGGATGACCGCCAGCTGCGCGAATACCGCGTCAATGGCCATCTGTACGCCATCGAGATCATCCCCAAGGGGGGCACGCCCTTCTTCCTGCTCGACAGTGATGGCAACGGCAACTTCACCCGTTCCAGCGTGTCGCAGGCCAGTCAGCTCAAGGTGCCCGGCTGGGCGCGGAAAAAGTGATAAGCTCGGCATTGCGGGTCACGCGGCATCTGACCCGGCAGTGACGGGCATCATGCCCGGACCGGACGCATCCCTTGCGCTCGGTCCGGGCATGGCGGTCTCCCTCCTGCCTACCGACAACAACTCCTGTCAGCGCACTGCCGCCGCGTCAGCGGCGCGCCACTGATGGGGCGGACACATTTCGGCGAGAAGAGTCACCCATGGCAGTCTTTACCCCCCTGAGCGAGGCTCAGGTCGCAGAATTTCTGGCAGAGTACGATGCAGGCACGCTGACATCGCTGGAAGATGTCGCCCACGGCACCGAAAACTCGACCTTCTTCGTCACCACCGACCGCCGCGAGATGGTGCTGACCCTGTTCGAGCAGGGCGAGCATGAGGAACTGCCCTTCTTCGTCGAGCTGCTCGACTTCCTCGCCGGCCACCAGCTGCCGGTGCCCGGCCCGCTGCATGACCGCGAAGGTCAGGCGCTCAAGACACTGGCAGGCAAGCCGGCGTTGCTGTTCCCGCGCATGCCGGGCAAGTGGCCCGTCTCGCCCAATGTCGCCCAGTGCCGCGAGATCGGCGCGGCGCTGGGACGCATGCACGCCGTCTCGCAGCACTTCACCGGCCAGCGCCCCAACACCCGTGACCTGCATTGGATCAAGCCGATGCACCACAAGGTGCTGGCCTATCTGAGCCCGGAAGACCAGGCGCTGATGGCCGACGAGATCGATGTCTGCGAAGACGTCTTCAGTGGCGTCGACCTGCCACAGGGCGCGCTGCACGGGGATCTGTTCCGCGACAACACCCTGTTTGACGGCGATCGCCTCGGCGGCATCATCGACTTCTACAATGGCTGCACCGGCGACCTGATCTTCGATCTGTCGATTCTGGTCAATGACTGGTGCTCCAATGACGATGGCCGACTGGATCAGGCGCGTTATGACGCCCTGCTCAGCGCCTATCTGGCCGAGCGCCCGATGAACGCTGACGAACGCCGCCTGTGGCCGAGCATGCTGCGCATGACCGCGCTGCGCTACTGGCTGTCACGCCTGCTGGTGGTCTACGTGGACCCGCCCGCTCACAGCCTGACGCCGAAGGACCCGGCACAGTATCGCCAGCTGCTGGGCCGGCGCATCGAGGAAGGCGCCCTGCCGCTGCCCGACGCCACCCAGCCGGCCTGAATGCCCACGCAAGTGGCAAAGCGATTGCCTGCGCCTCCCCAGCAGGCATAATGCGCCCCCTGAGCGCCCGCATCCGTGCGGGCGCCATTGTCTTCTCCGACGCTGCCCACACCGCTGAGCACCGCCGGGCTTGCCTTCACGCCGTCCATCTCCGGAGACCGCGATGACCTCCTTTGCAGCCGAAGCACGCCGCACCTACAACATTGACCAGTGGGGCAGCGGCTATTTCGACGTGGGCCAGGATGGCCTGACGCTGGTGCGCCCCCATGGCGAACCGGGTACGCCTGCGCTGCCGCTGATCTCGCTGATCGACAAGGCCCGCACCCAGGGCCTGCGACTGCCGCTGCTGATCCGCTTCGCCGATATCCTGCATGACCGTGTCGAGCAGCTGTGCGCCGCCTTCGATGCCGCCATCAGCTCACGCGGCTATGGCGCCAGCTACACCGCCGTCTATCCGATCAAGGTCAACCAGCAGCGTCGCGTGGTCGAGGAACTGCTGGCGACCAGCGAACGCTCGCGCGGGCGTGTCGGCCTGGAAGCGGGCAGCAAGCCGGAACTGCTCGCCGTGCTGGCACTGTCGGACAATGGCCCGTCGGTCATCGTCTGCAACGGCTACAAGGACCGCGAGTACGTGCGTCTGGCGCTGATGGGCGAGAAGCTCGGCCATCGCGTGCACCTGGTGGTCGAGAAGGCCAGCGAGCTGGAACTGGTACTGGAAGAGGCTGAACGTCTCGGCGTGCGGCCGCGCATCGGTCTGCGCGCGCGCCTGGCCACCATCGGCAAGGGCAACTGGCAGAACACCGGCGGCGAGAAGTCGAAATTCGGACTGACGGCGAGCCAGATCGTCGCGCTGGTCGAGCGTCTGCGCGAAGTGGATGCGCTGGACTGCCTCAAGCTGGTCCACTTCCACCTCGGCTCGCAGATCGCGGACATCAGCGACATCCAGCGCGGCCTGGCCGAGTGCGCGCGCTTCTATCAGGGGCTGCATGAAGCCGGTGCCGGCGTGGAAATCGTCGATGTCGGCGGTGGCCTGGGCGTGGACTACGAAGGCACGCGCTCGGAAAGCGCCTGCTCGCTCAACTACTCGATGCGTGAATACGCCGACTATGTGGTCGGGGCGTTCCACGCGGTGTGCGAGGCGCATGATCTGCCGCATCCGCACATCATCTCAGAATCCGGTCGTGCCCTGACCGCTCACCACGCCGTGCTGGTGACGGACGTGATCGGCGAGGAGCGTGTCGACCTGCCGCTGCCCACGCCACGTGAGGATGATCTGCAGATCGCCGCGCTGTGGACACAAGCCGCGCGTCTGGAAGGTGCGCTCGAGCCACGTGAGCTGGTGGAGATCTACCACGCCGTGGTGCATGCCCAGCATCAGGTGCAGGAGCGCTTCGTGATGGGGCTGGCGAGCATCGCCATCCGTGCCGAGGCCGAGGCCATCTACACCAACGTGTGTCGCAGTCTCGCCGGGCGCCTCGATGCGCGCCAGCGTTCGCACCGCGCGGTGCTCGATGAGCTCAACGAGAAGCTGGCCGACAAGCTGTTCGTCAATTTCTCGCTGTTCCAGTCACTGCCGGACATCTGGGGCATCGAGCAGATCTTCCCGATCCTGCCGCTGACCGGTCTCGACCGCGCGCCGACCCGGCGTGGCGTGATTCAGGACATCACCTGCGACAGTGATGGCCGCATCGACACCTATGTGGATGACCAGGGCCTGGACGCCACCCTGCCGCTGCCGGAATGGCATGCCGAGGAAGAGAAGCTGCTCGGCTTCTTCATGGTCGGCGCCTATCAGGAGATCCTCGGCGATCTGCACAATCTGTTCGGCGATACCGATTCCGTGGATGCCAGCCTCGACGACGAGGGCCAATGGCAGCTTTCCCATGCCATCCAGGGCGATAGCGTGGCGCAGGTGCTGCGCTACGTGAACTTCGACCCGGATCAGCTGGCGGCCCGCCTCGCGCGTCAGCTCAAGTCATCCAATCTGAACGCGCTGGAACAGGCAGACCTGCTCGAGGACCTGAAGGCAGGTCTGGAAGGATATACCTACCTGGAGAGCTGAGCCCTTCCGTCATTGAGCCGATCTCTGCTTCAGAGGTTCGAGCCCGGAAAGCAGCAGCCCAGACAGCAAAAGCCCCTGCCGGAATCCCGGCAGGGGCTTTTTTTTAACCCGCTCAGGGCTGTTTTCAACTCGCTCAGGGCTGTTGTGAACTCGCTCAGGGCTGCTGGCTACTCGCTCAGGGCTGTCTCAGCCCCAGTCAGCCCCAGTCGTCATGCCACGCCGCGCGTGCGTGTCTCGACACGCAACAGCTCGCCGCTGCCATCCGGGGCATCCAGCGTCAGTGCCAGCGCCTGATCCGGATTCAGCTCGCCAACCCCTTCCGGCGTGCCGGTCAGTACCACGTCGCCGGGCAGCAGCGTGAAGCTGTGGCTGATCTCGCTGAGCAGCCGCGCGACAGGGAACAGCATCAGACGGGTATCCGCCTGCTGACGCTGCTCGCCGTCGATGGCGAAACGATACTGCAGTGCCTGGAAATCGACATCATGCAGTGCGCCTTCGCCATCACGCCAGCGCGGGCCTTCCAGCGCCACGAAGGAGGACAGAGGACAGCTGCCGTCAAAGGCCTTGGCCAGTTCCCACGGCTGGCCCTTGGCCTTGAGCTTGCTCTGACGCTCACGCAGGGTGAGATCCAGCGCCAGCCCCATGCCGGCCAATGCCTCCAGCGCCTCGTCTTCACTCGCCTCGCACAGTGGCTTGCCGATCAGCAGCGCAAGCTCGGCCTCGTAATGGTACTGGCCACGACGCTTCGAGAGCGGCAGCGGCTTGTCCATGGGCACCACGCTGGTGGCGGGCTTGATGAACAGCAACGGCTCGCTGGGCACTTCATTGCCGAGCTCCGCGGCGTGGGCAGCATAATTGCGCCCCACGCACACCACCTTGCCGAGATCATGGGCAAAGACACGACCATCGCTGAAACGTGGGGTAAAACGCTGAGCAAGCGGCATGCAGAACTCCTGTCGGGGCGTGATGGATGATCAATGAGAGATGATCGATGAGAGATGTCTCAATCTTACGCCGCCCCGCCGGTTTGCCACTACCACACCAACGTCCGAGATTTCGCCGCCTGAACGCAACCCCGGGTTGTGCAGTTCAGTCCACTGGCTTGCTCAGCCTTTCGGTCTTTCCTTTCGCTTGCTCACGCTGGCGATCTGTCACGCGCGGCTCATTTTTCCAGTTCATCCCAGCCACCATCGGCACGGTGGGCCAGAAATTCAGGGCGCGGACGAGAGGCCGCGAACGGCGCCTGCATGGCATTGTCGACGCGGTTGTAGACGAAGAAGGCGTTGCTGCGCGGGTCCGGCGACATGTTGGCGTTGGAGCCATGCAAGGTGTTGCAGTCAAACATCAGCAGACCACCCGCGGCACCGGTGGGCGCCTCGATGCCACGCTGGGCGACCAGCTCTCGCAGCGCTTCGCGCGAGGGCACACCGACTTCCTGTGCCTGCAGCGAAGACTTGTGATTGTCTTCCGGCGTCTCACCCAGGCAGTGCACGAAGACTTCGTGCGAGCCGGGGATCAGCATCAGCGGGCCGTTGAAGTGGTGATTGTCATTCAGGATGATCGAGGCGCTGACCGCACGCATTTCCGGCATGCCATCCTCGGCGTGCCAGGTCTCGAAGTCCGAATGCCAGTTGAAGCCCTTGCCCTCGAAGCCCGGCTTGTAGTTGATGCGCGACTGGTGGACATAGACATCGCCACCCAGAATCTGGCGCGCGCGATCCATCAGGCGCGGGTCTTCGGCAAGCTGGCGGAAGCGCTCCGACAGGAAGTGCACGGCGAAGATGGAGCGGATCTCGCGGCTCTTGGGCTCGGTGATGGTGAAATCACGGCCCTGGAGATCTTCCTGCTCCAGCAGCGCAGCCAGTTCGGCCTTCAGCGTCTCGACTTCTTCCGGGGCCAGGAATTCCGGCTCGAACAGGAAGCCATCGCGCTCGAACCGCTTGAGTTGCTCAGCCCCCAGCGGCCCCTCATCGGCGCGCGAGTGCACGACGGGCTCGCGGCGCTTCTGCCACAGGTGCTGCGGTGGCTGGCTCAGACGCGTCGGGTAGGCGTCGCGCGAGTGGGAGGAGCCTCGGTCGCTGCCTGACTTGTCCAGATAGGCTTCCGGCGCCTGATCGCGATCGGCATCGACCTGACGAACACCCAGACGCTGATTGGAGGACTCTGCGCCATCGCTGGCGTTGCTGCCGTCCATCTCGTGGTGGTGGCGCTGCTTGGACGAAAGCGCAGCGGTGGCGTTGTACGAGGTCATGTGGCGTGAAGCTGTCATCTTGCTCTCCTTAAGGCATCAATGGCTTGCATTGAGGAAAGAGGAATCCGGCGTTCTATTCCTGCGGCTTGGCCGCACTGTCCCACCTATGGGCCATGACACAGACTTCAACCCCATGAATCATGAATTAATCACAGACGCCTGATCCCCGAGTTCGTTAAAAGACCATTCAATCGCGCACTACCCCCGCCATCACCGTTCTCGCGAAAACATGAGACCTCCTGTGTCTCACGGATGACAAGATTCTTCAGTCACCCCGATAGATCATTTCATCATTCACGCGGTGGCCACGCGCCTCATGCATGAAAGACATCATGACTCATATATCGCCTCATCCCTTGTCATGGCCTTCTGACAATTCCCCCCAATACGCTTCGCCTTTTGCAAATCGCATCGCGAATGATCACCAGACAATAAGCGTAAGTTGTTGTGAACTATTGTGAATTTAGTTGGCACACTTAATGCCCCTGTAAAGTCACGGCATCACAACTGATAGACACATATCAGAGTACAAGAACGGCGCAGGACAATGCGTCACACCAGGGGAACTTCCAGCATGTTCAAGCCACGGATTTGTCTGGCCGCTTGCATGGCCACAGTGCTGGGGGGCTGCGCCGCAGTCGAGCCGAAATTCGATAATGTCGAGCCAGTCGTCGGGCCGCCAGTCACCTCAAACAATACGCCTTACAGTGAATGTCTTGCCTCATTGAGCCGTATTTCAGGCGCGACAAACCTGCCAGTCATCGCCGTCGGGCAGATCACTGACAAGACAGGGCAACGCAGCTATTCGACAGTAACCGAAAGCGCCGCCGTCACTCAGGGTGTCTCGGAAATGTTGATCAGCGCGCTCTACAAGACTCGCAAGGTTCACCTGACAGAGCGTCTTGATGTTCGCGTCCCGCTGGCCGAGCAGCAACTTTACGAGAACAAGGCCATGGCCTATGCACCACGCAAGCTGGCCGTCCTCCCCTCGCACTTCGTGGTTCTCGGTGCCCTCACTGAGCTCAATTACAACATTTCCAGTGGTGGCACTCGCCTGTTCGTCAGCGGAATCGGGGCCGGATTGCGGACCGCCGTCATCAATGTGGGTCTGGACCTGCGCATGGTCGACATCCGCACCTTCCGCACCGTCTATGTCACCAGCCTGCAGAAGCAGGTGGTGGGTTACGAAGTCGAAGCCGGCATCTATCGCTTCTTCGGCAATCAGCTGGTCGAGTTTGATTCCGGCGCAGTGCGCAATGAACCACTGCAGCTGGGCGTGAGATCAGTCGTGGAGATGGGCGCCTACCAACTCCTGACTGAAGGCCTGGGACTTCCTGTACCTGCGGGGCAGGAATGTGAACTTCACCCGGGACAGCATGTTGCAGCGAAATACGGCAACACGCAGCAAGTGGCCGCAGCCAATACGGCATCAGGCAGTACCGAAGCAGTCGCAACACCGTTGAGAGAAGCACCCGCAACAGAGGCACCTGCAACAGAAACATCGGCAGCATCCAGCGCAGCACAATAAGTCAACATTCATGAGGAACATGACAATGACTACCTATAATAAGCTCGCAGTCGCCATCGGTCTCGTAAGTGGTGTGATGATGGCAAGTCAGGCGCAAGCCTTCGACAATGTCCATTGGAAATGGCATGGCCACGTTGACACGCACATCAAGGTGGGAGCCCATATCGATCCGACGATCGAAGATCCGGGCGGCCTGGTGATGGTGGAGAACTTCCAGAAGCAGATCGGGGATGTCAGCTCGGAAGCCGTCGTCAGTGACATCAGTTACGGCTCTGGCCCCGGTGAAACCACCACCGAAGTCGGGATTGGCGTGGGCGCAGCTGCAGGAGCAGCCGCAGGTGCAGGGGCCAGCTCCTATGGCGGCTGGTTTGGCTCTAGTGCAAATGCCGGTGCCGGTGCCATCGCAGGCGCAGGCGCAGGGGCCATTGGCTATATCACTACCACCACCACCGACCCCGTCGTGAATGCTGATATCACACGTCTGGAAAGCCTGGAAAATGCGGCGACCTCAGTCGGCAACAATGCCTCCATCGAGAGCGATGCCATGGTCAATCTGCATAACGAGCAATTCCTGGCAGGGGGCTATTTCCAGAAAGCGAACATCGACTCAGTGGCCACTGTGGACAACATCCTCAACCTGAGTGTGGATAATGCCGCGACCTCGGTAGGCAACAACCTGTCGGTCACCCAGGACACAACTGGTCTTGATACCGCGCTGATTGCCGACAACACCCAGTTCAGCCTTGCCGATGTGACCTCCACGGCTTCAGTGACCAATGTCATGCTCGGCTTGCCTCCAGTGGGCAGCTTCGAGGGCCCGGTCATCAACAATGCTGCGACCTCAGTGGGCAACAACGTCTCCATCAATGTCGGCCCGCAATAATCCAGCGACAGCCTGATCAACACACGCGGGGCAACCCGCGTGTGTTTCAGCACCTGCTGACATCAGACGTCTCACGCATCAGACACTGCATCTTTCACAGATCGAAAGGAGCAAGACATGAATGCTTTCACACGTATCAGCCTGGGAGTCGTGGGCGCGGGATTCCTGCTGGCCGGTAGCGCCAGCGCCAACTCGTTGATGGGCCCCTTCCCCTACGACTTCCCGGCGCGCAGTGCAGAAACCGCCCTGATCCTCTACGAGAGCAAGAAGGCCGGCAGCCTGGGGGAAGGGTCCGAGACCAATATCGGCGCATACACGCTCAATACCGGCAGCAGTACCTCGATCGGCAACTGGCAGCAGATTGAACAGACCCTGAGTGACGGCTCTACCGGCACCATCGACAGCACGGCGGACCAGTCCGCCGATGGCAGCTCGCAGACGTCGTCAACGGATTTCACCATCACCCACAACAATGCGGATGATGAAGAGGACGAAGCCCCATGATGCCCCGCCCGGGCAAGGCGAGACGGCCCAGGCAGGGCACTTGAGAACATCAGACTCACGTGTCAAACGTGAGGAGAGAGTTGGTCATCATGCCAACGGGCGGGATGAGATATCTGACCCTCGCGCGCAGCGGAAAAAACCCACTAAAAGCCGCCATGATCATCTCTCACGTTTGAGTAAGCTTGGAAAAGGACGCGCAACAACCCGCACGACGAAGACTCAACGCTTGGGAAGCGTGTGTCCTTCCGAGAGGCTGTCACCAGAAGCAGCCCGACAATTATGCTCCTGCAGCGATGCTCTACGAGCTGCTGACAGGGGTCCAGCAGCAAGGGAACATCACTCATGACCGCACTGAAGGCTCACCATCAGGCTACGCCGATCACCACTGCGTTGAATCTGACTGTCGACTCCCCCGCACGGGTGAAGTCTCTACCGACAGGCCGGCCTAACGGTTTTGAGGGGTTCATCGGAGGCTCATCGTCCATGCAGACCCTCTATCGCACCCTCATACAGGTCGCCCATTCGGACGCCCCCATCTTCATCACCGGCGAAAGCGGCAGCGGCAAGGAGCTATGCGCCACTGCCATCCACCGCCACAGCCCGGTACGCGAAGGCCCATTCATCGCCGTCAACTGTGCTGCCATCCCGGCGGAGCTATTGGAATCACAGCTGTTCGGGCATGTGCGTGGCGCCTTTACCGGTGCCGTCAGTGCCCAGCAGGGCCTGGCCGTGGCAGCGGATGGCGGGACGCTGTTCCTGGATGAGATCGCCGAACTGCCCTTGCCACTGCAGAGCAAGCTGTTGCGCTTTCTGCAGACCGGCCAGGTGATGCCCGTGGGCGCGACACGCACGGTCGAGGTCAACTGCCGTATCGTCTGCGCCACGCATCAGGACCCGCGTCAGCTGGTGGAGACCCATCGCTTCCGCGAAGACCTCTTCTACCGCCTGCACGTCATCCCGCTCAAGGTGCCGCCCCTGCGCGAGCGCGGAAGTGACATTCTCGAGATCGCCAACGGCTTGCTGAGTCGCATGGCCAGCCACGAAGGCAAGCATTTCACCAGCCTGAGCGCCTGCGCGGAGCAGGCGCTGCTGGCCCACGATTGGCCGGGCAACGTGCGCGAGCTGGAAAACACCCTGCGCCGCGCCATCATCCTCCACGAGGGCGAGAGTCTCACGGCCGCCATGCTGGACCTGCCAGCACACGGCGGCTCACACGAGAGACTCGAGCACGCACCACCCGGCGCCGAGAACCAGGGCCTCTGGCAGCGCCCGCTGTGGATGGTGGAGCGGGATGCCATCGAGACGGTGATAGCGGCATGCGATGGCAGCATTCCGCGTGCCGCTGCCATTCTGGAAATCGCCCCATCGACCATCTATCGCAAACGCCTCAGCTGGCAGGCCCATCACCCCGGCTCATCTGCCGCGCATTGAGCGCCGAAAGACGCAAGGCGAGCAGACGCCAGACGCAAAAAAGCCACCTCGGAGGGTGGCTTTTCTGTTGGCTGCCGAATTCATCCTGCGACTTCATCCGCTAGCCAGAATTGGCTGGGGTACCAGGACTCGAACCTGGGAATGCCGATACCAAAAACCGGTGCCTTACCACTTGGCTATACCCCAATTTGGTGGCCAGAGACGGAATCGAACCGCCGACACGGGGATTTTCAATCCCCTGCTCTACCAACTGAGCTATCTGGCCGACCGGAAGACACAAAAAAAGCCGCCTGGGCGACTTCGATATCCTGCGTTCTTCGTTCATCTACAGAAGCCTGAAGATGGTGCCGGCTAAAGGAGTCGAACCCTCGACCTACTGATTACAAGTCAGTTGCTCTACCAACTGAGCTAAGCCGGCACAAAGAACTCATGATATGAGTCTTCTTACTACGTTACTGCATGTCAGCTGGCTGGGGTACCAGGACTCGAACCTGGGAATGCCGATACCAAAAACCGGTGCCTTACCACTTGGCTATACCCCAACACTTGGTGGCCAGAGACGGAATCGAACCGCCGACACGGGGATTTTCAATCCCCTGCTCTACCAACTGAGCTATCTGGCCCTTGCCAACGAGGACGTATTAAATAGAAAACCTTTCCCGACGTCAACCCTTGCTTATCAAGAATTTGGCGTCGTTATTCGTCTTCCATCGCCCTCGCCGTCTCGTCAGACTTCGTAGCCCTGTCCGCCCTGCGCTTCGCCCTTGGCGGCGGCGTCAGTCGGGACGAAACCTTCGGCCTGATCGGTCTCTTCGTTGCGGAAGAAACGCTCCATCTGCTCCATCAGATAGCGACGGCTGTCGGCATCCATCATGTTGAGGTGCTTCTCGTTTATCAGGCGTGTCTGCAGCGCCTGCCATTCTTCCCATGCCTGCTTCGAGACGTTGGCCCAGATATCCTGGCCCTTCTCGCCCGGCAGCGGCGGAAAGTCGAGACCCGGCAGGTCCTGGTCATACTTGCGGCAATGTACGGTGCGCATGGGTAACTCCGTAAGAGAACTGGATGTCAGTGCGGTTGAGCGCCGAGCCTTCGCCAGACGCTCAATCGATTGCCTCATTCTCGCACGCTTGAGCGGGTTTCCCCCAGGCGTCCGAGGCCTGTCGATGAGAGCGACTCGCTCACAGCCCGAACAGATCATCCGTGCAGCGTGCCAGCAGCGCCTTGACCGGTGCCGGCAGGCCCACGGCATCCGGCGCGGCGGGGTCGACGAAACGACGGTCTGCTCCGTGTTCGTTGACGCCATCCTCCGCCGACGGCGTCAGTTCCGCCGCTCCCAGCTGGACCGGCTGCGGCGTGATGGTCAGCCGGAAGTGGCTGAAGACATGCTCGAAACTGTCCAGCGGCGCCTCCAGATGCGCGCCTCGCGCTTCACGGGCGACCCACTCCCGCGCGGCCTCGCGGTCCTCGACCAGCGGCGGCGCCCACAGGCCGCCCCAGATGCCCGTCGGTGGGCGTCGTTCGAGCAGAATCCGGCCCGTCTCGTCACTGACCAGCAGCATCAGCGTCTGACGTGTCGGAATAGCCTTCTTGGGCTTGCTCTCGGGGAAGCGCTTTTCCTCGCCGCGTGCATGCGCCACACAGACTTCCTCGAAGGGACAGCGCGTACAATCCGGCTTGCTGCCGCGCGTGCACAGGGTGGCCCCGAGATCCATCATCGCCTGGGTCCAGTCCGCCAGCCGCATCTGCGGGGTATAGCGCTCCGCCAATGCCCACAGCTTGCGCTCCACGGCCGGCCGACCCGGCCAGCCTTCCACGGCATGCAGGCGAGCCAGCACGCGCTTGACGTTGCCATCGAGAATCGGCGCCCGTTGTCCGGTGCTGATGCTGATGATCGCCCCGGCGGTCGAGCGCCCGATACCTGGCAAGGCCGACAGTGCCTCGACACTCTCGACCGGGAAGGTGCCGCCATGCTCAGCGACCACCTGTTGAGCGGCCTTGTGCAGATTGCGCGCCCGGGCGTAGTAGCCAAGCCCCGTCCACAGGTGCAGCACCTCATCGATCTCCGCCGCCGCCAGCGCCGCGACATCCGGGAAGCGCTCCATGAAGCGGGCGTAGTACGGCAGCACCGTCGCGACCTGGGTCTGCTGGAGCATGATCTCCGAGACCCACACACGATACGGGGTGGTGTTCTCCTGCCAGGGCAGGTGCTTGCGGCCATGCTCATCGAACCAGTCGAACACGCGGGCCTGGAATTCCTCCGGGCTCAGCGCAATGCTTGCCACGCCTGGCGGGGCGTGGGTATCAGACGCCGCCACGTCAGGCGTGGCCGCAGTGTCAGGTACCGCCATCAAGACTTCCTCTACTCGTGACTCGTACCATGGCGCGCCATGGTCTGGGCTCCAACGGCAGCACGCCAGCCCCGAGGGACTGGCGTGCCGGTCTTGCTGTGCTAGGAGCGCGTGATCAGTTGAACAGCCCCTGAATCGCGCCCTTCAGCTTGTCGCTGGCGCCTTCGCCCAGCTTGTCATCGATCTTCTTGCGCGTGTCTTCATCGAGCTTCTCATCCAGCTTCTCGCTGACCTTCTCGCCCGCCTTGCGCTTGGCTTCATCCTTGGCCAGTTCCGCGGCGGCCGTCTGGAAGCCCTTCTGGTCAAAGCCGCACCATTCGCCCGGCTCACCGCTCAGATTGCCCTGACACTGCACCGGGAAACGCAACTTGACCAGACGCGGATTGACCTCACAGGCAGCGTCATCCGTTCCTTCGATGAAGCGCGCCGCCACGTTGTAGTCAAAGGCTTCGGTCGGCAGGTTGAGCTGCCCCTTGCCATCCAGCGCGATACCCGGGATCGCCAGTGCCAGATCCTGATTGCTGATCACGCCATTGGTGACCTTGAAGCTGCCCTGTGCGCGTTCCAGCGGGGTATTCGCCGCCCAGTCACGCGAGGACGTCTTGCCACTCAGCGTCGCCACCGTGGTGCACATCTTCTCGGACACGTTGACGTCGAGTATCTCGCCATTGCGGATCTCGAAGTCACCCGAACCATTCAGGTTGCGCTTCATGCTGTCGAGTTGATTGGTGCTGGTGGTGTAGTCGCCATTGAGGGTCAGACGGCCACGCAGGATGTCATCCTGCTCAGGCGCCAGCGCCTTGAGGAATGGCGCGATATCTAGATTGGTCAACTTCTCGCCGAAGCTCATGGTCAGCGGTGTCTTGCGACTGTCGATGCGGGCACTGGCTGCCAGGCTACCGCCGTACAGACTGGCCGTCAGGCTATCGAGCTGCTGCAGTCCCGGCTGGCCGGACAGCTTGGCGGACACCTTGCGCATCTCGAGCCCGGATGCCGTGAGGTTCGCGATGTCCAGCTGGCCCTTGAGCCCGAGAGTTCTGAGCAGCTCCACCGGCAACACCTCTGCATCGCCGTCAGCCGCGTAGGCCGGCGCCACCAGTCCTGCCGTCACCCCCGTACCGAGACTTGCGGTCTTCTCGCTGGTCTGCGGCGGGAGGTAGTCATCCAGATTCAGCGCATCGACATCCAGATCAAAGGTGATCTGCGAGGCATCGAAGGAGGAGCCGAGACGTCCGTTGATGGTGGTGTCATCCAGCGCCATCACCAGGTTGGTCAGCTGTACCTGTGACAGATCGCCCTTGAGCGGGCTGGAGAATGCCAGCGAGGTCAGTGCATCGCCGCGTGCCGTCTGCGGTGCCTGCATGCCGACCCGCGTCATCCACGCCTTGGGCGACAGCGGGGCCAGCTTGAACTGCCCGCTGTAGCTCAGCGCCTCGCCCGTGATGTCACTGGCCTTGAGCGCCCCGCTGAGACGCAGGTCACTGCCCGAGGTCAGCAGCAGATCGGAGAGCGTCGCGGTGCCTTCGGCAAGATCCGCTTCCGCCCCGAAGGTCGCCTTCACCGGCAGCGCCTTCTCTCCCAGCGACGGTTCGTTGAGCGAGGCATCCAGCTCCCCACCCTCGATGCGATAGCGCTGCTGCTCGGTATCCAGTGTCAGGGTATCGATCTCCAGCGCCAGCTGCTGGGACTGCTCGCTCAACGACGGCATGCTGGTGGCGGTATCCAGGCTGATGCCGGTCAGGACATGGCGACCGTTCTGAAGGTCCAGCGCCACCTTGCCGTCCAGATTGATGGTGCTGCGCAGCTCAGGCTCACGTCCCTCCGCCACGAAGGACAGCTCCACCGGGAACGCCTTGGTCGGGCTGACGTTGCTGGAGCTCAATGCCAGCTCATTGAGCGTCATGTCGAGACCGCTGGCAGCATCCTGGTAGGTGATCTGCCCATTGGTGACCTGAATCGAGGCGATATCGAGATTGACGGCCATGCCTTCAGCGCCATCGCTGACACCGGCATCTCCCTGCGTCTCATCGGCCATGGCGACACCGGCACTCTTGGCGGGAGGCAGGGCCTTGTCCGCCGCACCGCTCTCGGCGGCATCGGCAGCATGCTGCAACAGACTCTCCCAGTTGCCTCGCCCGTCAGCGTCTCGCTTGAGGTCCAGTTTCAGGCCATCGAGGAACACGCCCTCGACCTCCACCTCACCGCTCAGCAAGGGCGCGAAGGACACCCCGACCTCGGCACGCTTGAAGGAGGCGAAGGGTGTCTGGTCGTGAGCCTGCTCCGGCAGCCAGGTCTGGGCGTCCTCGACACTGACGCCCAGACGCGGGTAGAACGACCAGTCCAGCGGACCGTTCAGGGCCAGCTCCAGCCCCGCCTGGTCCTTGACCGCCTTGACCAGACGCGGCTTGAGATCATTCGGGTCGAGGAAGGTGGTGACATAGATCACCCCCGCCACCACGACCAGCGCCAGTACTCCGACGATGGCCAGCAAGGCCCTGAACAGTGCTTTCATCTGCGTCCTCCCTTTGACACGATGAGATGTCCGGGCTGCCTTCGCTCCTGAAGGCATTGCCCGGCACGTGTGAATGATCCCGATTGTCGCACCTGAGGGCGCGAACGTGCGCCCGATACCAGACGCCAGCGTCAACGTTCACCTGCGGTGGACAGGCCCCGGCGTCATCAGTTCCTGCCACGCCGGTCCAGCCGTCAGCTTTCGCTATCTGTCTGGGCCAGCACGAAGCCTTGCTGCTCGGCATCCTTCACGTAACCGAGCCGCGACAGCAGAAGCTCGTCAGCCAGCGTCAATCCTTGATCCGGCACGACCAGCAGGCGCTCGCGCGCCGCCGCTTCCAGCGACATCAATGCCATCAAGCGCGTTCCCACCCCGCGTCGCCGGGTACTCTTGCGCACGCAGCAATGACGGATGCGCCATGCCCTTCCATCGTCCTCGCACAGCAGGGCGCCGATATGGCGATCATTGAAGAAGGCGGTGCAGAAGCGATGACCGGTCTCCAGGCTGGCCTGAATGAACTCATCCGGCGCGAGTGGCAGGCGTTCACCGGGGGCTTCGTGATAGATGCGTGACAGGTCGATGCGCACTTGCTCATCGGCCTGCCAGCGTGCGTGATCGATCATCTGAAGAGTGACCGGCATGGTGAGATCCTCGCCCGCGATATGAATGCCCGCCATTGTAGCGGATGCCGTTGTCCTTTCTCTATAATGACGGGCTGGGCAGGCAAGGACGACGCGTCTGCCATCGATCAGTGACCCGCAACCTCGACAACGTCACTGGATCACGCTTTCACTTGCGACATCACATGACAACAACCACATGATGCGCACTTCCCGGCCGGACTGGACATACGCCTCTCACACCCAGGCCCCAGACTGCGCCAGACCTCATCAGCCCCGAAGCCGCGGTGAGGTCACCGACCGCTGGAGAGACATCATGGCAGAGCGTATCGCCGAGGTTCATCGCAACACCTCGGAAACCAAGATTCGGGTTCGCATCAATCTGGACGGCGAAGGCAAGCTGAGCGCCAACACCGGCGTGCCCTTCCTCGAACACATGATGGACCAGATCGCCCGTCACGGCGTGATCGACATCGACGTCGACTGCGACGGTGATCTGCACATCGACGACCACCACACCGTCGAGGACATCGGCATCACTCTCGGCCAGGCCTTCGCGCAGGCGCTCGGCAACAAGGCCGGCATCCGCCGCTACGGCCATGCCTACGTGCCGCTGGACGAAGCCCTGTCGCGCGTGGTGATCGACTTCTCCGGTCGCCCGGGCCTGTTCATGCAGTGCGAGTTCACGCGCGGCAACATCGGGCGTTTCGATACGCAGCTGTTCTGGGAATTCTTCCAGGGCTTCGTCAACCATGCCGGCGCCACGCTGCACATCGACAACCTCAAGGGCTTCAATGCCCACCACCAGGCGGAGACCATCTTCAAGGCCTTCGGCCGTGCCGTGCGCATGGCGGTGGAAGAGGACGAGCGCATGGGAGGCCGCATCGCCTCCACCAAGGGCTCGCTGTAAGCGTCGTGACGCGCGGCCAGAGGATGTGTCGCCAGCCATTGCCGCTTGCCGGGCACCGGGTGGCACTTCCTCTGCATGAACATCCAATGCCGGAGTCCCCTCCGGCCTGCGGGAGAAAGACATGACGATTGCCGTCATCGACTATGGCATGGGCAACCTGCACTCCGTCGCCAAGGCACTTGAGCATGTGGCTGACGAGAATGTCGTGATCACCAGTGACCCGCGCGCCATCCGTGGTGCGACCCGCGTGGTGCTGCCCGGTCAGGGCGCCATCCGCGATTGCATGGGCGAGCTTGAGCGCGCCGAACTGCGCGGGCTGGTCGGCGAACTGCTGAGCAACCACAGCAAGCCGCTGCTGGGCGTGTGTGTCGGTCAGCAAATGCTGATGGAGCGCAGTGAAGAGAACGGTGGCATCGATTGCCTCGCCTACTTCAAGGGCGATGTGAAGCGCTTTGATGACCAGCAGCTGGACGAACACGGCCAGCGTCTCAAGGTGCCGCACATGGGCTGGAACCACGTCGCCCACACCCAGGGCCATGCGCTGTGGGAAGGCATCGAGGACAACTCGCGCTTCTACTTCGTGCACAGCTTCTATGTCTCGGCTGCCGAGCGCTCACAGGTCTTCGGCGCGACTCACTACGCCGGTGCCGAGGCGCACGTCGCCATCGGTGAGGGCAGCCTGTTCGCGGTGCAGTTCCACCCGGAGAAGAGTGCGGCCGCCGGCCTCAAGCTGCTCGAGAATTTCGTCCGCTGGCAGCCCTGAGGGCTCACCTGCGTGACCGTCGGTGCCTGCCTTGCGAGTCGGGCACCGATTCATCCGCCTTCGATATACCGACGACAATTCAGGCGTGCCAAGACACGCCGAGAGGACACCCGACATGCTGGTAATCCCCGCGATCGATCTCAAGGACGGTCAGTGCGTACGCCTGAAGCAAGGCCGCATGGAAGACTCCACCAACTACGGCGATGACCCGCTGGCCATGGCCGCGCGCTGGGTCGAGGCCGGTGGTCGCCGCCTGCATCTGGTCGATCTCAACGGTGCCTTCGAAGGCAAGCCGGTCAATGGTGACGCGGTGACACGCATCGCCCGCGCCTACCCGGAGCTGCCGATCCAGATCGGCGGTGGCATCCGGGATGCCGCGACCATCGAGCACTATCTGGAAGCCGGCGTCGGTCAGGTCATCATCGGCACCAAGGCCGTGAAGGAACCGGCCTTCGTCGCCGAGATGTGCCGCGCCTTCCCGGGCCGCATCATCGTCGGTCTCGATGCGCGTGACGGCTTCGTGGCCACCGATGGCTGGGCCGAGGTCTCCACCATCAAGGCGACCGAGCTTGCCAAGCGTTTCGCCAATGACGGCGTGTCCTCCATCGTCTACACCGACATCGCCCGCGACGGCATGATGCAGGGCGTCAACATCGAAGCCACCGTGGCGCTGGCCCGCGAAGGCGGCATCCCGGTGATCGCCTCCGGCGGCGTGACCAACCTGGACGACATCCGTGGCCTGGCCGAAGTGGCCGATCAGGGCATCCTCGGCGCCATCACCGGTCGCGCCATCTATGAAGGCAGCCTGGATATCGCCGAAGCACAGGCGCTGTCCGACGCCATCACCGGCCGCACGGCCTGAGGGGAGCGATCATGGCACTCGCCAAACGCATCATCCCGTGTCTGGACGTCGACGCCGGTCGCGTCGTGAAGGGAGTCAACTTCGTCGGCATCCGCGATGCCGGTGATCCGGTCGAGGTCGCCAAGCGTTACAACGAGCAAGGCGCCGACGAGATCACCTTCCTCGACATCACCGCCAGCGTCGACAACCGTGGCACCACGGTCGACATGGTGTCGCGCATCGCCGGTGAGGTGTTCATCCCGCTGACGGTCGGTGGTGGCATCCGTACCTGCGAGGACATCCGCACCATGCTGAATGCCGGCGCGGACAAGGTCTCGATCAACACCGCTGCCGTATTCAATCCGGACTTCGTGCGTGAAGCGGCGGACCGCTTCGGCAGCCAGTGCATCGTGGTCGCCATCGACGCCAAGCGCGTCAGCGAAGAGGGCGAGACTCCGCGCTGGGAAATCTTCACCCACGGCGGGCGCAAGCCAACCGGGCTCGACGCTGTCGAGTGGGCGAAGAAGATGGTCGAGCTGGGCGCCGGTGAATTACTGCTGACCAGCATGGACCGCGATGGCACCAAGGCCGGCTTCGATCTCGGCGTGACACGCGCCATCTCCGACGCCGTCAGCGTGCCGGTGATCGCCTCCGGTGGGGTCGGGACTCTCGACCATCTGGTGGACGGCGTGCTCGAGGGCGGGGCGGATGCGGTGCTGGCCGCCAGCATCTTCCACTTCGCCGAGTACACCATCCCGCAAGCCAAGGCCTACATGGCCGAGCGCGGCATCGAGATGCGCCTCTGAGCGATCTCCTTCGCGTCAGGTAGATACACGAACGCCGCCACTCCTCAGGGAATGGCGGCGTTCGTGCCTTCAGAGACATTACCCGCAGGTCAGGCGACGACTGCGCTCAGGCGTAGCCCAGCTTCGCCAGTGGTGTGAGCGCCTGCTCGAGTCGCTGGTCGGCAAGTCGCAGAATATCACCCACCAGATGCTTCTCGGCGGCGGGCAGCATCACCCGCTCGCCGACCCACAGCGCCAGCTCGGCAAGGTCATGCTGATTGCCCAGACGGGATGCTGCCTTGTCGAGCAATTCCGGCTCACGACGACGCCCACGACTCGGTGACTCGAGTTCACGCCCTGCCGTCTCCCCCAGCGCCGCATGCGCCAGTGCCAGCTGGAACCTGCGGTACTTGATCCACTTGCGCAGCCGGTGGGACGTCTCGATCTCCCGCTCGCTGATCACCCGAGCCGCCAGCTTGTGGAGGCGGTGACGACTGAATTCCAATCCGGCCGTGAGCTCCTCCCCCGTCAGCGGAGCGGCCTGCCAGGCGGCCACCTCGTCGCTCAGCAGCCGTTTCAGAGGTGCGTGATCCAGCTCCGCCACCGACTCGCTCAATGCGGCACTGATCAGCCCCGGACGCAGCGCATCCAGCAGACGCTGGCTACGCTCATCCACCCAGGCATAGGCGCGCGCATGGGTCTTGCGCAGCATGCGCGCCTCACGCGGGCCGGCCAATGCCCTGGCGATGGCGCGCGGACGCGCCTGATGCTCACTCACCGCCGCCTTGCCCAGTGACTCACGTCGCAGTTGCCACCAGCCCCGCAGCTGCTTGCAGTCGACGCGCAGCGCATGGACCTCCTGCGCGGTGAGCGTCGCCTGCGCCAGATGCTGCTGCATTGACTCGAGATGCGCGAGGATCAGGCCATTCAAGGGATCAACGCCTGTGCGGGAAAGCATCTGACTCGTCTTGCCCATCTGTCTCTCCAAGGGAATGGCCTGGCTGCCAGTGTCAGCCGGGCAGGCTTGCTCACCCGGTCTTCCGGGGGCTCATTCCTGCAAGGATAGCCCCAGATTGCTGACATCCTCATTACGCCCCAGCCGCTTGAGCGCTCGCCAGTCATCACGCTCAAGACGCGGAGCCTCGACACTCTCCAGCACGGCGTCCTGGAAGTCGCGCTCATCGACCATCAGCGGATGCTCGCGAATCATGGCTTCCAGCGCTTCCTGCTCGATGCCCTCACCGGCCTGCAGGTCGATCAGCGCGCGAACGCCATCGGCGGACAGGCGACTGACCTTGAGCGCGGCTTCCGGCTCCTCACTGATCAGCACATCGATGCAGGCGGTCAGCGCCATGACGGCTTCCAGTGCACGGCGCGCACCGAAGCTGTCGTCATGCTCGTCGGGCTCGAAGACCGTGACCTTCTCGGCCTGCAGCGAGAAATCGATCTTGGCATCGCGAACGCGCAGCTGCTCCCAGACGAGGTCCAGCAGCTTGCGCAACTCGCGCGTGGTCTCCAGCGCGCTGGCGGTGCCATTGGCCTCGGCGTAGAAGCCGGCATTGGGCAGGAGTCGCTCGGTCAGCGTTGCCATGAAGGCGGTACGGCGAACGGGGGCCAGCGCTTCCAGACGCGCGCGGAAACCGGGAACAGGCTGAGTCATGACGGCTCTCTTCTCACTTCACTTTTCAAAGAGGCGGGACACATGTCGGGAGGGGGAAACCCGCCAGCCGACAGCCCGCCACAGATGGCATGGGACATGCGTTAGGGTAGCGCACTCAGGCGGTCTGACGAACGAGACTTTGCCGCGGCGAGATTCACGGCCACAGACATTCTCTGGGCACGCGGCCGACAGCATCGAACAGCACGCCTTCGCTGCGCAGTTTCTCCCGCTGACGCACCGCGCCACCGTGGTCGGTGACCTTGAGCGAGGCATTGATCACCCGATGCCAGGGCAATTGATGGCCATCCGGCAGATGGCGCATGGCCGAACCGACCATGCGTGCGGTGGCGCCATCGGTCATGCTGGCGATTCGCCCGTAGGTCGTGATTCGCCCTGCCGGAATCTGCGCCACCACGGTGTATATCTGCTCGAGCAGTTCAGCACGCATCACGCTCCCCCCTGTTTGTGATCAAGCTCATCCAGCACGATACCTCCACCTGCGCGCTGCGCAATGGCGGGCATCAGGGGCACACGAGCGCAGACCTCGGGTCTTTACGCTGCCAGATGGCTGACGCATGATGACGCCATGCACCTTTACTTCATACATCAAGGCCTTATCCCCGACGCAGCGCCTCACTCAGCGACTGATGCCCTGCCACGATCACAAGGCTGGCAGGACTCCGTACGCCTGAGCGACTGGCTTGTCGGCATGGGCCACAGCTACAACACCAGCTTCCCGCTGGATGGCGAGACGCTCCCCGGCATCGACGATTTCCAGGCGCTGGTGATCCTGGATGGCCCTCAGCCATTGTCAGGTGCCGAGAGCGCCCAATCACAGCCACTGCGCCTGCAGCGCAAGCTGATTCGCCGCGCGCTCAACAGCAACCGCCCCGTACTGGGCATCGGGCTGGGCGCGCGCCTCATCGCCGAGCAACTCGGCGCCATCGTGTCTCCGGCCGTGGTGCCGCAGCGTCGCTGGGCCACGCTCACGCGCAGTGACGAGTGTCCCGTGGGACTGCCCGCCGAATTCGAGACGCTGCTGTGGCATGAGGAGATCTGTGGCCTGCCGGAGGATTGCGAGCTGCTGGCCAGCGGTGAGCATACCCCGATCGCCGGATTCAGCTGGGATGCTGGCCGAGTGCTGGCGCTCAACTTCCATCCCCATCTGGATGCCGGCGCAACGCGTGACCGTCTCCGGCATCACCCCGCCCCGAATGAGGGACGCGGAGTGCAGTCAGAAGACACGCTGCTGGAAGACCCGAAGCGCTTTGATCGGCAGGCCGCCCTGCTGGACCGCCTGCTGGTGGACTGGCTCGACGCCTGAGGCGCTCCCGGGCGGCGCTGGGGCCCTACGACGACTCAGCGCTGCCAGCGATGCGTGGCGCTCCAGTCACGCACGAAGGCGAGCGTATTGTCCCAGTCGCCGACATGCAGGAAGGTACGCTCGTGCTTCTCGAGCTGAAAACGGTACATGGGGTCGTAGTATTCGCTGAGCAGCGGGGCCAGCCAGCCTTCATGGGCAGTGGGATTGCCGCGCTTGTGTTCACGGAAGGCGATGTCCTGCATGCGGATCAGGCGCGCCAGACGTGCACTGCCCAACCGCTTGCGTAGACGCAGCAACGCCTGACGCAGCTGACGCTGCAGCAGTGCCCAGCCAAGGAAGTCACCATAGTGCCCGCTGTAGGTGGCCCACAGCCCTTCGATGTAATCCTTCTGAATCTGCACCAGTCGCCAGTCCAGTGGCATCTCGACTCTCACCAGCGGGGCAGCCTCCATCGCGCGCCATGCCTGCAGCGGAATGTTGACGCTGCCGATGAAGCGCGACTCATCTTCCATGACGGTGGGCGCGTCCGCGGCCAGTGACAGCATCTCGGCGCTGATGCGATGCTCGAAGTCGATCTGGCTCGGTGCCGGGAAGGGGTGACGGCCGAAGGCCGAGCCCTTGTGGCGCGCGCAGCCTTCCAGGTCGATACCATTGTCGAGCGCATGGATCAGCTCGGTCTTGGCGCAGCCGGTCAGGCCCCCGATCAGCAGCATCGGGGCCTGCTCGACGCGCTCATCGATATGCTGGCAAAGCTGCTGACGCATGGCCTTCCAGCCCCCGGCGATCCGCGGGCGCTCGATGCCTGCCTCCTTCAACCATTGCTGGCTGAGCTGAGAGCGCATGCCGCCCCGGAAGCAGTAGAGAACCGCCTCGGGATGGCGCTCGACGTGCTCGACCCAGGCACGAATCCTGGCGCGCTTGATCCCGCCACTGACCAGCTGATGACCCAGATGCACCGCCGACTCCGGGCCGACCTGCTTGTACTGCAGACCGACCCGGTGACGTTCCTCGTCATCCATCAGCGGAAGGTTGACGGCCCCCGGCAGGGAGCCGGCCGCAAATTCGATCGGTGCACGCACATCGATCAGCGGGCGGCCATCGCGAATCAGATCGCAGCTGGCCGCCACGGTGGGCAAACTCATGGGCATCTCTCGACTGGAAAACTGAAATGAGGCAATGGCCGGCGACTCGCACCCGGCACATCGATGGCTGGCATTCTATCGCATGCACGACATGGCCCCCAGCCTTGCCGTCTCGCGTGCCGCCAACTCTCGCCCTGTCAGCTGCCGCACCACCCGCTCAGGCCAGCGGCGGCGTCAGGCGAATGCCCTGGCTCGGGCCGATGCTGTCAGGGCCGAACAGCGGGCAGGACGCACATGCGGCCGGCTCACCGTCGTGTGGCCGATGCGCCTCGGACACTGCCTCGCGCAGCGCGGCAATGGCCGCCTCGGCAGTATGAAAGTAGTGCTCATCCCCCATGCGCTCAAGGAAGCCTCCGCGCTCCATCACTTCCAGCGCGTAGCGTCGGAAGCCGCACATGCTTAGGCTGCCGCCGGCATCCTGTAGGCGGCGCTGCTCGATCTCGAGCATCTCGGCCCCCGCGATGTCGATGAAGTTGCAGCCGGTGCCGAGCAGGATGACGTGCTTGCCGGTATAGCGCGCCAGCTTGCGCTGGACGTGGTCCACCGCGCCGAAGAACAGCGAGCCATCCACTCGCAGGATGACGACCTCACGGCATTGGGTCAGCTGGTAGCGCTCGGCATTGCGCACGCCCAGCTCCGGGTGTTCGGGGTCCGGTGCCATTTCCACCAGGCGTGGACGCGAGGTGCGATTCAGATACAGCACCAGCGACACCAGCACGCCGGCGAAGATGGCGAACTCAAGCGGCAGCAGCAGCGTGGCGAGGAAGGTGATCACCAGCACCACCGCTTCCTCGCGGCTGACGGTGAGAATCTGACGGATATGACTGAATTCGATCAGGTTGGCGGCGATCACCATGATCAGGCCCGCCATGGCGGGCAATGGCAGCCAGGCCGTGACATTCGGCACCAGCAACAGCACCGCCAGCACGATCAGAGCCGCGATCATCACCGACAGCGGCGTGCGGGCGCCGGCATCGTAGTTGGCCCCTGAACGGGTGAAGGAGCCGGAGCCGGCGAAGCACGAGAAGAAGCTGCCGACCAGATTCGACAGCCCCTGGCCGATGAACTCCTGATTGCCATCGATGCGCTGATGCGAGCGTACCCCGATGGCGCGGGCGATGGAGACCGCCTCGATCAAGCCGAGAACCGCCAGCGCAAAGGCCGCACCGCCCAGCGAGCGCAGGGTGTCAAACCCCAGTGGCGGCAGAGAAAACGGCGGCAGGCTGCCGGAGAGGGCCCCCACCATCGGGATGCCTGCCTCGCTGCCACCCAGCAATGCCGCAACCCCGCAACCGACGGCCATCGCGACCAGCATCCACGGCAGTCTGCGATTCACCCGCCGCACCAGCAAGGCACTGGCGAGCGTACTGAGGCCGGTGATCAGGGTCGCCCACGAGGTGTCTTCCAGGTGCCCAAGCAATGCCCACCAGGTGCCGAGGAAGCTCGAGGCATCTCCCAGCGCGATACCGAACAGATGCTTGAGCTGACTGGTGGCGATCAATACGCCGGCACCGGCGGTGAAGCCGATCACCACGGTATGCGAGATCAGATTGACCAGCGCCCCCATGCGCAGCAGCCCGAGTGCGAGCTGGATGATGCCGACCATGCAGGTCAGCGCCAGCACCAGCGGCAGGTATTCCGGACTGCCGGGGGTGGCCAGGGTCGAGACGGTACCGAAGACCACCATCGAGATGGCGGCGGCCGGCCCGCTGACCATATGACGCGAGCAGCCGAAGAGTCCGGCGATGATCGCGACCACGATGGCGGCATAGAGTCCATGTGCCGGAGGCAACCCCGCGATCAGCGCGTAGGCCACCCCCTGAGGCAGTACCAGCACCGCACCGCTCAGCCCGGCGATCAGGTCCGCTCGCGCATCTCTCGGCGACAGCTGGCGCATCCAGCCCAGAAACGGCAGCAGGCGTGACAGGCGGTATGCCGTGGCACTCGACGTGGCAGAGGCATCATCGGCAGGCTGGCGTGGCGGTGGATTGTCAGCGGGCAAGAAGTGCCTCCATGAAGGTACGTGGGCTGCGGGAGGGGTCATCGCCTCCGTGAAGAAACGATGCCGGGGCCGGGCGTGGCGACGTCCGGCCCCGGCAAGTCTATCCCTGAATACGCTGATGAAACAGCGTGTCAGCGAACCGTACGCGCCGGCCCGGGGCTCCCTTTGTCGGTAGCGATACCGGCGACAATCGTGGCGCGCTGCCAATCTGGACTGGCCATGGCCGGCATGAGCAGTGACAATGCACCCTCCTGACACCGCTGCGGACCCTGACGCCATGACCACCGACGCTACGCCTGCTGACACCACCTCTTCCACCCCGTCGGCCGGCTATACGCCTGCACTTGAGGTCAGTGAGGCCGAGGCCATCGAGACCACCCGCCAGTGGGTCGAGACGCACATCATCGCGGACAATCTATGCCCGTTCGCGGCACGTGAAGTGGCGCGCAACAGCGTCCAGTACGCCGTCATCCCCGGCGCGGGACTCGAGCGTTGCCTGCAGGCACTCGGCGATGAACTCCTCAACCTCGATGCCAATCGCGATGCCGAAACCACCCTGGTGATCTTCAAGGATGGCTTCCGCGACTTCGATGCCTATCTGGAGCTGCTGGATTACGCTGAGGCACTGCTCGAGATGCAGGGTTATGAGGGCATCTATCAGCTGGCCAGCTTCCATCCGGACTATGTCTTCGAGGATACCGAGGAAGACGACGCCGCGAACTACACCAACCGCTCGCCCTTCCCGATGCTGCACCTGCTGCGGGAAAGCTCGGTCGAGGCGGCGATCAATGCCTATTCGGGGGATGTGGAAGAGGTGCCGGCGCGCAACGAGGCGCTGATGCGCGAGCGTGGCGTCGAACAGCTGGTCGCACGCCTAAAGGCCTGCGCTCACGCCGCCCGTCAGGCTGACAGCCAGGACTGACATCACGCCCAGTGGCAATCCCATATGCACAAGGCCAGCCGCGAGGCTGGCCTTGTGCGTTTCAGGCGGAATGTCACCGGAAGGCTTGCGCGTGGCAGCTGCCGGCAGCCATCACAGGGCTTCCAGCGCCTGGGACAACTTGTCGACCGCGACGATCGTCATGCCCTTGGGCGGATTCTTGGGGGCATTGCCCTTGGGCACGATGGCGCGCGTGAAGCCATGCTTGGCGGCCTCGACGATGCGCTCCTGCCCACTGGGCACCGGACGGATCTCGCCGGACAGGCCGACCTCACCGAACACCACCAGTTCACGCGGCAGCGGGCGGTTCTGCAGACTGGATACCACTGCACACAGCACCGCGAGGTCGGCGCTGGTCTCGAGCACCTTGACCCCACCCACCACGTTCAGGAAGACATCCTGATCGCCGGTGAACAGACCGCCGTGCTTGTTGAGCACGGCCAGCAACATCGAGAGTCGGTTGCCATCCAGACCGACCGCGACGCGCCGGGGATTGCCCAGCGGCGAATCATCCAGCAACGCCTGGACCTCGATCAGGATCGGCCGAGTCCCTTCCCAGACCACCATCACCAGGCTGCCGGAGGATTGCTCCTCGCTGCGTGACAGGAAGATCGCACTGGGGTTCTTCACCTCCTTCAGGCCAAGCTCGACCATGGCGAACACGCCCAGCTCATTGACCGCGCCGAAGCGGTTCTTCTGTCCGCGCAGGGTGCGAAAGCGCGAATCACCGTCCCCTTCCAGCAACAGGGAGGCATCGATCATGTGCTCCAGTACCTTGGGGCCGGCCAGCGAGCCATCCTTGGTCACGTGCCCGACCAGCAGCAATACGGTGTTGGTCCGCTTGGCGAAACGCGTCAACGCCGCGGCGGACTCACGCACCTGCGAGACGCCCCCCGGCGCGGAGGACAGATCCTCCAGATGCATGGTCTGGATGGAATCGATGATCAGCACTTCCGGCTTCTCGCGCTCGGCGGTGGCCAGAATCGTCTCGACACTGGTCTCGGCCAGCATCTTGAGTCCCTGGGTCGGGAGCTGCAGTCGATGGGCACGCATGGCTACCTGCGACAGCGACTCTTCACCGGTGACGTAGAGCGAACGCTTGTGCTGTGCCAGCTTGCAGGCGGTCTGCAGCAGCAGCGTCGACTTGCCGGCACCGGGGTGCCCGCCGAGCAATACGGCGGAGCCAGGCACCAGACCGCCGCCAAGCACGCGATCAAACTCACCGAAGGTCGAGGAGAAGCGCGGCACTTCGGCCAGCGAGACGTTGGACAGATCCGTCACGTTGTCACTCAGCGTGCCGGCATAGCCGCCTCTGGCGCTGGTGGCGCCGCGTGACGCCCCGCCAGTGCTGATGCCCCCGGCAGCCGGCGCAGCCCCCGGCAATACCGTGGCACCGACCCGAATCTCCTGCAGGGTATTCCACTCGCGACAGCCGCTGCACTGCCCCTGCCACTTCGAGAATTCGCTACCGCACTCGGTACATACGAAGGCGCTCTTTGCTTTCGCCATCAGACCATCCTGTCAGGGAGTAATGATTTCGGACCACGTCGCCCGGCATGGCACCCATGCCCCGCATCGCCCGATGGCACCAGGCAGGGGCGCTCGATGCGAACATCCGACACGGATGCCAGACACAAGCAAGGCGGCTTGCGCCGCCTTGCTGTCACCTCACGCGTGCATGACACGCGGTGGCATCACTCGCGCTTGAGACGCAGTGTCTCGCCGTTCTGGAAGCGGCGCTTCTGCGGGTCGACCAGTTCCAGCGTCTGGGGGTCCAGGCGCAGGAAGTAGTAGGTCTGGCCCTCGCCATTCGGCGTCAGCTCATAGACGGTGGCATTCGGGTCGGTCACCGTACCTGACAGCACATCCCACTGCCCCTCGTAGTGCTCCGGCGCGGGCTGCTGCGGATGATCGCGATAGGTGGCATCGAGACTGAAGGTACGCGCTTCCGGGGCAGCATCTTCCGCTCCCTTGAGACGCACATCGAGGTCAATGCCCGTGCAACGACGACACGGCAGGGTGCCCTTGTAGACGGCAACCTGCTCGCTGGCTGTCTCGGTGGCGTCATTGGCAGCGGCACCATCCGTCGTCTGGGCCGTTGATGCGCACCCGGCGAGACCGACCATCAGCGCGGCTCCCACCATCAGAGTCCTGATCTGCATTGAATCCTCCTTAAGGCGATGATTCGATAGCAGCGTCAGCGCTATCGACGGCGAGCGGCCCGACTGCCTCGACAGACGGACCGCTCACGAGCTTCCACGCTCAAGAATAGCGGGTATCAGCCCCGTGAGGCCACCCCCGATGGCGTTTATCGAACGCCATTCGCTAAATCATGTCGGCCTCAGCCACGGCGATCATGCCCGTTGTCGAGGAAGGGATAATCGGTGTAGCCCTCGGCACCGCCACCGTAGAAGGTATCAGGATCCTGCTCGTTGAGCGGCGCATCCAGACGCAGGCGTTCGACCAGGTCCGGATTGGCGATGTAGGGGCGCCCGATGGCGACGGCATCCGCAATGCCCTCGTCGATGATGCGTGCCGCACGCTCCCCATCGTAATGACCGCAGAAGATCAGCGCGCCCTTGACGCGCTCCCGCAGTGCGCGGCGGAAGTCATCGGTGAACTTGACGTCGCCGCCGGCCCAGTCCGGCTCGTTGACGTGCACGTAGGCAATGCCACGTCTGGAGAGCTGGTCTGCCATGTAGAAGGCCATCTCTTCCGGCTCGTCATCGGTGAGACCGAAGATCTCGATGAAGGGCGTCAGACGAATGCCGGTGCGCTCCGGCCCGAAGACCTCGGCGACGGCATCGACGACTTCCAGTGTCAGGCGCGCACGATTCTCGACCGAACCACCGTACTGGTCGGTGCGCTGGTTGGTGCCGGTCGCCATGAACTGGTTGAGCAGATAGGCGTTGGCGGCATGCACCTCGATCATGTCGAAGCCGGCACGCTTGGCGCGCACGGCAGCCTGACGATAGTCCTCGACCAGCTGGGGGATTTCCTCCGTCTCCAGCGCACGCGGCGTGCTGGTGGGGTGGCGACCACTGCTGCCATCCTCGAACTCGACGAAGCACTGGGCGCCTTCACCACGCAGGGCGCTGGGCGCGACCGGTGGCTGGCCATCCGGCTGCACCATCTCGTGCGAGACACGCCCGACATGCCACAGCTGAAGCGCCATGCGTCCGCCCTTGGCGTGCACTGCCTCGACGACGCCCTTCCAGCCGGCTTCCTGCTCATCCGTCCAGATACCCGGCGTGTAGACGTAACCACGCGCGGTCGGCGAGATGTTGGTCGCCTCGCTGATGATCAGGCCGGCGCCGGCACGCTGTCCGTAGTAGACCTCCTGAAGCTCACCGGGAATGCTGTCCGGGGTGCGCGCTCGGGTCAGTGGCGCCATCAGGATACGATTGGGCAGGGTCAGGTCACCGAGCGTGACCGGATCAAGCAGGGTGTCGGCGTACGGGGCCTTGGTGTTGGCAGTCATCGGTGCTCCTTGAGTCTCTGTTCTTTCGCCAGCCGCCGCTTCGGGCGAACCGGGCGGGCATGCCAGTGACATGCGGTGCGCCAGCCGATGCTTCAAGCGCACGCGGTGCATGAGAATAATGCTGGGATGGCAACAATGCGCCAGGTCGCGCCACGCGGCATCCTCGCGACTCATGCGATAGCCTGCCGATGCTTGTACCGCGACGATCCAGCGGGCAACATGAAACCTATCCATGACACGGGTCATGCACTGTCACCAGCGGCGAGAAATCATGAGCAAGTACTGGAGCCCACAGGTCCACGACCTGACCCCCTACGTCCCCGGCGAACAACCGCGTGAGCAGCTGATCAAGCTGAACACCAATGAAAACCCCTACCCGCCGGCCCCGGCCGTGGAACAGACGCTGCGCGAGTTCAATGCCTCTGACCTGCGTCGCTACCCGGACCCGAGTTCCAGCTCGCTGCGCGCCGCCCTGGCCGAGACCTTCCATGTGGCCGCAGAGGAAGTCTTCGTCGGCAATGGCTCCGACGAGGTGCTGGCGCTGGCCTTCCAGGCCTTCTTCCGTCAGGACAAGCCGCTGCTGCTGCCCTCCATCAGCTACAGCTTCTATCCTGTCTACTGCCGCATGTATGGCATCGAATCACGCAGCATCGCGCTGACCGACAACTGGGAAGTCGATCTCGAAGCCTTCGGCAATGACAACGGTGGCATCATCTTCGCCAACCCCAATGCCCCGACAGGGCATGGCCATGGCCGCAAGGCGATTGCCGCGCTGCTGGAGCGCAACCCGCAGAGCGTGGTGCTGGTGGATGAGGCTTACGTGGACTTCGGGGGGGAAAGCGCCATCCCGCTGATTCATCAGTATCCGAATCTGGTCGTGTCGGGCACTTTCTCGAAGTCGCGCAGCCTGGCGGGCATTCGCCTTGGCTATGCCGTGGCCTCGCGGGAGCTGATCGAGGGCCTGGAGCGCGTGAAGGACTCCTTCAATTCCTACCCCATCGATCGTCTGGCCGAGCAGGTCGGCGTCGCCGCGCTCAGTGATCCCGCCTATTTCGATGAGTGCCGCACACGCGTCATCACTACCCGTGAGCAGACGCGCGATCGCATGGCCGCATTGGGCTTCGAGATCCTGCCGTCACAGACCAACTTCGTGCTGGCGACTCACCCGACCCATGATGCCGGCAAGCTGTTCATCGGCCTTCGCGAGCAGGGCATCCTGGTGCGCCACTTCAACACCGATGCGCTACGCGACCATCTGCGCATCAGCATCGGTACCGATGCCGAGATGGACAGCCTGATCGAAGCCCTGGAAACCCTGTGTCGTTGAGATAGCGCACAGCATGACCCGTGATGGGTTCAATGAAAGAAGGCGCCCCTGGGCGCCTTCTTTCATCAGGATGTCACTCGGGCATTCGCCACCGAAGACTCTCAGCAGGAGCAACCATATGACAACGGAACGTCCCACCATGGCATCAAGTGCCACTTCGACAGCGCGCCTGCCTTTGACGCGAGTGCATCACGTGGCACTCATCACCGCTGATTACCCACGCGCCAGGCGCTTCTATCTCGAGGTCATGGATGCGCAGGTGATCCACGAGGCCTATCGTGAAGCCCGCGACAGCTACAAGCTCGACCTGCGCTTGCCGGGCGGTATCCAGCTGGAGCTGTTCTCCTTCCCGTCACCGCCTGAGCGCCCAAGCTATCCGGAAGCCTGTGGGCTGCGTCACCTGGCGCTGGCAACCGAGGACATCGACACCTGTGTCGAGCTGCTGATCGCCCGTGGCGCCACGCCAGAGCCGATACGTGTCGATGAATACACCGGCGCCCGCTTCACCTTCCTGGCAGACCCTGACGGTACGCCCATCGAGCTCTACGAAGTCTCGCCCTGATGTGATGGCGCGCTGAAACTTCACTGGCTCTGAAGATAAAAGGCCCCGAAGACAAAAGGCCCCTGTCGAGATTTCGACAGGGGCCTTCTTGTGTCATATGCACGTTGCTCACGCGGAGCTTTTCTTTCGTCCACAGCTATTTCGCATGCAGGACTTTCTGGGCAACTTCTCCGAGCACGACTTTTCCTGAGCATCACTTTTTCCGCGCACAAAGAGAACCGCCCCTGCAGCTGGGCTGCAGGGGCGGTTCAGTATAAGTGCCTGACGATGACCTACTCTCACATGGAGAAACTCCACACTACCATCGGCGCTAAGCGGTTTCACTTCCGAGTTCGGCATGGGATCGGGTGGTTCACGCTCGCTATGGTCGTCAGGCGAAACGGTGGCACCTTGCGGTGCCTGAGTCTCGAGGCTTGTGACCTCGCGACTCGCAATATGAATCATGCTGACCGATATGTCGTCGATCCTGTCGCAATCCCGGCGGTTTGCCTGCGCAAACCCCTTGGGTGTTATATGGTCAAGCCTCACGGGCAATTAGTACTGGTTAGCTCAACACATTGCTGTGCTTCCACACCCAGCCTATCAACCTTGTAGTCTTCAAGGGCCCTTCAGGAGGCGCAAGGCCTCAGGGAAGTCTCATCTTGAAGGGGGCTTCCCGCTTAGATGCTTTCAGCGGTTATCCCGTCCGAACGTAGCTACCGGGCAATGCCATTGGCATGACAACCCGAACACCAGAGGTTCGTCCACTCCGGTCCTCTCGTACTAGGAGCAGCTCTTCTCAAACTTCCGACGCCCACGGCAGATAGGGACCGAACTGTCTCACGACGTTCTAAACCCAGCTCGCGTACCACTTTAAATGGCGAACAGCCATACCCTTGGGACCGACTTCAGCCCCAGGATGTGATGAGCCGACATCGAGGTGCCAAACACCGCCGTCGATGTGAACTCTTGGGCGGTATCAGCCTGTTATCCCCGGAGTACCTTTTATCCGTTGAGCGATGGCCCTTCCATACAGAACCACCGGATCACTAGAACCTACTTTCGTACCTGCTCGACGTGTCTGTCTCGCAGTCAAGCACCCTTATGCTCTTGCACTCAATGCACGATTTCCAACCGTGCTGAGGGTACCTTCGTGCTCCTCCGTTACTCTTTAGGAGGAGACCGCCCCAGTCAAACTACCCACCATACACTGTCCTCGATCCGGATGACGGACCAGAGTTAGAACGCCAATGATGTCAGGCTGGTATTTCAAGGTTGGCTCCACCGCATCTGGCGACGTGGTTTCAAAGCCTCCCAGCTATCCTACACAGACAACATCAGCATCCAGTGTAAAGCTATAGTAAAGGTTCACGGGGTCTTTCCGTCTAGCCGCGGGTACACAGCATCTTCACTGCGATTTCAATTTCACTGAGTCNCACTAGAACCTACTTTCGTACCTGCTCGACGTGTCTGTCTCGCAGTCAAGCACCCTTATGCTCTTGCACTCAATGCACGATTTCCAACCGTGCTGAGGGTACCTTCGTGCTCCTCCGTTACTCTTTAGGAGGAGACCGCCCCAGTCAAACTACCCACCATACACTGTCCTCGATCCGGATAACGGACCTGAGTTAGAACGCCAATGATGTCAGGCTGGTATTTCAAGGTTGGCTCCACCGCATCTGGCGACGCGGTTTCAAAGCCTCCCAGCTATCCTACACAGACAACATCAGCATCCAGTGTAAAGCTATAGTAAAGGTTCACGGGGTCTTTCCGTCTAGCCGCGGGTACACAGCATCTTCACTGCGATTTCAATTTCACTGAGTCTCGGGTGGAGACAGCGTGGCCATCATTACGCCATTCGTGCAGGTCGGAACTTACCCGACAAGGAATTTCGCTACCTTAGGACCGTTATAGTTACGGCCGCCGTTTACCGGGGCTTCGATCAAGAGCTTCGGACGAATCCTAACCCCATCAATTAACCTTCCGGCACCGGGCAGGCGTCACACCCTATACGTCCGCTTGCGCGTTTGCAGAGTGCTGTGTTTTTAATAAACAGTTGCAGCCACCTGGTATCTTCGACCGGTAAGAGCTTACGGAGCAAGTCCTTCACTCGAACCGGTGCACCTTCTCCCGAAGTTACGGTGCCATTTTGCCTAGTTCCTTCACCCGAGTTCTCTCAAGCGCCTTGGTATTCTCTACCTGACCACCTGTGTCGGTTTGGGGTACGGTCGCATGTGATCTGAAGCTTAGAGGCTTTTCCTGGAAGCGTGGCATCGATGACTTCCTGACCGTGGTCAGTTCGTCTCGCATCTCGACCTCAGAGGAACCGGATTTGCCTGATTCCTCGGCCTACATGCTTTCACCAGGACAACCAACGCCTGGCTCACCTAGCCTTCTTCGTCCCCCCATCGCAACCACATCCGGTACGGGAATATTAACCCGTTTCCCATCGACTACGCGTTTCCGCCTCGCCTTAGGGGCCGACTCACTCTGCTCCGATTAACGTAGAACAGAAAACCTTGGTCTTCCGGCGGGGGAGTTTTTCACTCCCCTTATCGTTACTCATGTCAGCATTCGCACTCGTGATACCTCCAGCAGACTTCTCAATCCACCTTCATTGGCTTACACGACGCTCCTCTACCGCTCATCCATAAGGATGAACCCGTAGCTTCGGTACCTGATTTAGCCCCGTTATATCTTCCGCGCAGGCCGACTCGACTAGTGAGCTATTACGCTTTCTTTAAAGGATGGCTGCTTCTAAGCCAACCTCCTAGCTGTCTGAGCCTTCCCACATCGTTTCCCACTTAATCAGGANTTCCGCCTCGCCTTAGGGGCCGACTCACTCTGCTCCGATTAACGTAGAACAGAAAACCTTGGTCTTCCGGCGGGGGAGTTTTTCACTCCCCTTATCGTTACTCATGTCAGCATTCGCACTCGTGATACCTCCAGCAGACTTCTCAATCCACCTTCATTGGCTTACACGACGCTCCTCTACCGCTCATCCAGAGGATGAACCCGTAGCTTCGGTACCTGATTTAGCCCCGTTATATCTTCCGCGCAGGCCGACTCGACTAGTGAGCTATTACGCTTTCTTTAAAGGATGGCTGCTTCTAAGCCAACCTCCTAGCTGTCTGAGCCTTCCCACATCGT
>NZ_BLWK01000004.1:0-343977 GCF_013374075.1 Cobetia sp. 5-25-4-2
CGCCCGGAATTGTCAATCGATGATTTGGAAGCGGACTTCAAAAACATCAAACAAAACAATCACCTGCAAACCTCTTTTACCGCTGGTAACGCCATGCGTCCCCGGCAGCGGATGCGTACTTTACGCACGATCCTGGCTGAGGGCAAGGGCTTTTTCCATCGATTGTCATTTCGAGGACATGCGGGCGACACCTTTTCCCTTATCACCTCTTCTTGCTCCTTTGGCCTCGTCTCGCCGTCGCTTGCTGACACCTTTCTTCCCTGGCCAGAAACACATTCGGCCCCGCCAGAAATGGCGGGGCCGAATGGTCGGTCAGACATCTCGCGTCGGATCAGCGAGTCACCGTCACACGTGCGTAGCGCTTCTTGCCAGCCTGGATGACGATGGCCGTATCGAAAGGCGCCATGTAGGAAGGCTCGATCACGTCTCCATCGACTTTCACGCGACCATTCTTGAGCATGTCCTTGGCCTGAGCGCTGTTGTTGGCCAGACCTGAACGATTGAGCACGGCGGCGATCGGCGCGACCTCTGCCCCTTCAAGGCTCACGGTGACATCCGGCATGTCCGCGGGCAGCTCACCTTCTGCCAGTTGGTTGCCACTGGAGAGGTGAGCCGTGGCAGCCGCCTCTTCATCGTGGAAACGCGCCACCAGCTCGCGAGCCAGCTCCATCTTGATGTCGCGCGGATTGGCGCCATTCTCGATGCTGGCCATCAGCGCCTTCACTTCCTCCATGGGGCGCAGCGAGAGCAGCTCGAAGTAACGCCACATCAGCGAGTCCGGCATGGAGACGATCTTGTTGAACATCTCGCCCGGACGGTCATTGATACCGATGTAGTTGCCCAGCGACTTGGACATCTTCTGCACGCCATCCAGACCTTCGAGGATCGGCATGGTGATCACGACCTGCGGCTCCTGGCCACGCTGGCGTTGCAGCTCACGGCCCATCAGCAGGTTGAACTTCTGATCGGTACCGCCGAGTTCGATATCCGCCTCCAGCGCCACGGAGTCATAGCCCTGGATCAGGGGATAGAGGAACTCGTGAATGGAGATCGGCTGGTTGCCGGTGTAACGCTTGTCGAAATCATCGCGCTCGAGCATGCGAGCCACCGTGCTGGAAGCCGCCAGTTCGATCATGTCGCTGGCAGAGAGCTTGCTGATCCATTCGGAGTTGAAGGCGATTCGCGTGCGATCCTTGTCGAGAATCTTGAAGACCTGCTCCTGATACGTCAGGGCATTGGCCTTCACGTCCTCTTCGGTCAGCGGCTTGCGCGTCACGCTCTTGCCGGTCGGATCACCGATGCGTCCGGTGAAGTCCCCGATCAGGAAGATGACCTCGTGGCCAAGATCCTGCAGCTGACGCAGCTTGTTGATCAGCACGGTATGCCCGAGGTGCAGGTCCGGCGCCGTCGGATCGAAACCCGCCTTGACCCTGAGCTTGCGTCCGGACTCGAGCTTCTTGATCAGCTCTTCCTCGACCAGCACCTCATCGGTACCGCGCTTGATGATCTCCAGCGCTTCCACTACTGACTTGTCGCTCATCCTGCCCTCTCTGACCGTTGCTGCTCCCCTCGTAACGGGGCATGTTGGCCGAGAATGTTAGCATGACACGCAGACCATGCACCCCTGCTCTGCCTCTGGCCATGAGGATGCCAACCAGACTTCCGCGACTCGGGGGCGCACGGCAGACTCGCTGACCCACGTTTCACTGCCCGGGAGATCTCCATGGCGCTTTACCTCGGCCTGATGACAGGCACCAGCCTCGACGGCCTCGATGTCGCCCTGCTCGATATCGAACCCCATCAGGACTGCATTGCGCTGCGCGAGCACATCCGCTTCATCGACGGTCTGGATCTGCCGCTTCCGGACCCCCTGCGCACTCGCCTCTGGCGTCTGATGCACGAGGACCATGCGCATTTTCGTGATCTTGCCGCAGCCGAGCTGGCGCTGGCCGAACTGGCCGCCGACGCGATCCGCCAGCTGCTGTCTCGCCAGCGACTGGAACCGAAAGACATTCGCGCCATCGGCAGTCATGGACAGACCATCGAGCATCGCCCGCATGGCTTCAGCGATCAGCCCTGTCAGACGCCTTACACCCTGCAGCTCGACAACCCCAGCCTGCTGGCCGAGCTGACCGGCATCCCCGTGGTGGCAGACTTCCGCCGCAGGGATCTGGCGGCCGGTGGGCAGGCAGCGCCTCTGGCACCGGCATTTCACTCAGCGCTGTTCGCTCAGCCAGACCAGTGGCGGGGACTGCTGAACCTGGGGGGGATCGCGAACCTGACATTGCTCCCGCCACTGGACACGCAGGCGGCAGTGATCGGCTTTGATACCGGCCCGGCCAACTGCCTGCTGGATGCCTGGCATGCACGCCATCAGGGGGCCGCGATTGATCCGCAGGGCAGCTGGGCCGCCAGCGGCCATGTCATCGAGGAGCTGCTGGATCGTCTGCTCAGCGCGGATTACTTCACTCGACCGCTGCCGAAGAGTACCGGACGCGAGGACTTCCATCTCGACTGGCTGGAGCAGCACCTGACAGGCAGCGAGGCCCCTGTCGATGTGCAGGCCACCTTGCTGAGTCTGACGGTAGAGAGCATCGCGCGTGCACTTGAGCATACCGGCGTATCACTGGCGGGACTGACACCCTGTGGTGGCGGAGCGCGCAACACCGCCCTGATGGCCGCGCTCGAACGGCGCCTTGCGCATGCAAGCCACCCCACCGGCCTGACCACCTGCTCCTCGCTTGGCTGGAATGCCGATCTCCTCGAAGCCAGCGCCTTCGCGTGGCTGGCCGCCCGCAGAGTGCTGGAGCGCCCCGGCAATCTCGTCAGCGTGACGGGAGCACGCGGCCCCAGAGTCCTGGGGGGCCTCTACGCACGCTGACCCATCGCGCGCAGACATGAAAAAGCCGCGCTCCTGGCAAAACAGAAGCGCGGCTTCATCGAGTACCTGGGACATCTACCGTCGCAGGCCAGATTCTCCACGGCCTTCAGCCATCGTCGTCCTGCAGCGAGAAGCGACTGGCGGCATTCATCACATCCAGCTGCGCTTCCTGAGCACTGTCGGAATCGCCGAACTTGATCATCAGACGCAGGTCATTGGCGGAATCGGCATGCGCCAATGCCACTTCCTCGGTGATCAGGTCCTGCTGATGCAACGCATAGAGCGATTGATCGAAGGTCATCATGCCCTGTTGCTGGGAGCGCTTCATCACGTCCTTTATCTCCACCACCGCACCCTTGCGGATCAGATCGACGATCAGCGGCGAGCGCAGCATCACCTCGATGGCCGGCACTCGCTGTGCGCCATTGCCACTCTTGTGAGGCAGCAGCTGCTGGGCCACGATGCCCTTGAGATTCAGTGACAGGTCCATCCATACCTGTTCGTGACGCTCTTCCGGGAAGAAGTGGATGATGCGATCCAGCGCCTGGTTGGCGTTGTTGGCGTGCAAGGTCGCCAGACACAGGTGACCGGTTTCCGCAAAGGTCAGCGCATGCTCCATGGTCTCACGCGAACGGATCTCGCCGATCATGATCACGTCCGGCGCCTGGCGCAGCGTGTTGCGCAGCGCCACCTCGAAGGACTCGGTGTCGATCCCCACTTCGCGCTGGGTCACGATGGAGCGCTGATGGGGATGGATGTACTCGATCGGATCCTCGATGCAGATGATATGGCCACTTGAGGTCTGGTTGCGGTGCTGGATCATCGACGCCAGCGAGGTCGACTTGCCGGCACCCGTGCCCCCGACGAAGATCACCAGACCACGCTTGGTCTCCGAGAGACTCTTGATGATTTCCGGCAGGCGCAGTTCTTCCAGGCTGGGAATCGACAGCTGGATGCGACGGATGACCATGCCCATCTGGCTACGCTGATAGAAGGCGCTGATCCGGAAACGCCCCACCCCCGGCAAACTATGGGCAAAATTGGCCTCACGCTCCTGTTCGAAGCGCTCTCGCTGCATGTCGCTCATCGGCGCAAGCACCAGTTCTCGCACCTGATCGACACCGAGCTTCTTGTCACCCAGCGCCGCCATTCGCCCATTGACCTTCATCTGCGGCGGAGTCCCCGTCGAGATGAAAAGATCCGAGCTGCCCTTGCTGACCATCAACTGCAGGAGTTCCTGCAGCCATTCATGAGGAGTCATGAGCCGTGTCCCGATCCACTCTGTGAAGTCACATTCAAACTACGGTTTTATTATCGTTTATCGCAACGACCATCCGTCCCGACGAAGACAACGCCCGTGATGGTCTTCAGGCGTGCCGTCTCGCCTGTCTCGACCTGGATTCGGCCATGGGCATTGCCCTGTCACTGATGTCGTCTGGCAACACCACTGCACGGCCGTCGCGCACTATCCCAGCAGCCCCTTGGCCTTCGCTTGCGCGTCTTCGCTGGTCACCAGCCCCTCGGCCAACAGTCGCGTCAGCGCCGAATCCAGCGTCTGCATCCCCAACGCACCACCTGTCTGGATGGAGGAATACATCTGCGCCACCTTGTCCTCACGGATCAGGTTGCGGATGGCAGGAGTGGCAAGCATGATCTCGTGCGCTGCAACGCGCCCGCCGCCCACCTTCTTGAGCAGCGTCTGCGCGATGACCCCTTGCAGGGATTCGGACAGCATCGAACGCACCATCGCCTTCTCTTCGCCCGGGAAGACGTCGATGATGCGGTCGACGGTCTTGGTCGCCGAGGTGGTGTGAAGGGTGCCGAAGACCAGGTGCCCGGTCTCGGCGGCCGTCAGTGCCAGACGGATGGTCTCGAGATCTCGCAGCTCGCCGACCAGAATGACGTCCGGGTCCTCACGCAGTGCCGAACGCAGAGCCGGCGCGAAGCCGTGGGTATCACGATGCACTTCACGCTGGTTGACCAGGCAACGCTTGGACTGGTGGACGAACTCGACCGGGTCCTCGATGGTGAGAATGTGGTCGTACTTGTTCTCGTTGATGTAATCGATCATTGCCGCCAGCGTGGTCGACTTGCCCGACCCCGTCGGACCGGTGACCAGAATCAGGCCACGCGGCAGCATGCACATCTTGCGAAACGCCTCGCCGAGACCCAGATCTTCCATCGTCAGCACTTCCGACGGGATGGTACGGAAGACGGCACCCGCCCCCCGCCCCTGATGGAAAGCATTGACACGGAAGCGCGAGACGCCCGGCACCTCGAAGGAGAAATCCGTCTCGAGGAACTCCTCGAAGTCGCGACGCTGCTTGTCGTTCATGATCTCGTAGATCAGCGCACGCACCTGCTTGTCATCCATCGAAGGGACGTTGATGCGTCGTACGTCACCATCGACGCGAATCATCGGTGGCAGGCCGGCGGACAGGTGCAGATCCGATGCGTTCTGTTTTGCCGAAAAAGCCAGCAGTTCGGTAATATCCATGCAGATCCCTCGCGAAGACCGAAGCTCTTGTACCAACGAGTCCCGTGGACTCGGGTGTAAGTGTGATGTGGCTCTTCAGCAGATGGTGCGGTGGATATCATGACGAACGCCCTATCCAGCCCATACTACCGGTGGCGCCCACGACGCCGAGCCATCAACCGTGAAGATATTTCGCAAATTCTGGAGCCGAGCCGCATGACTGCAGTCCCCGACGACGAAGCTTGTGTTACTCAGTGTATCCTAGAGGCCCGTGCGCGGCTGGAAAAGGCACTGCTGGCAAGTAAACGCAACGTAGAGGCAGCCCGGATACTGGCGGTGAGCAAGACCAAGCCCGACCGGATGATTCGTGCTGCCTGGCGCAATGGCCAGCGGGCCTTCGGCGAGAACTATCTGCAGGAAGCGCTGGACAAGCAGCAGGCGCTGTCGGACCTCACCGATATCGAATGGCACTTCATCGGCCCCATCCAGTCCAACAAGACCCGCGCGATTGCCGAACACTTCTCTTGGGTACATGCCGTCGAGCGTGAGAAGGTGGCTCGCAGATTGAGCGAGCAACGCCCCGAGACCCTGCCGCCACTCGACATCTGTCTGCAGGTGAACGTCTCCGGCGAGGCCACCAAGGCAGGCGTCACACCCGAGGAATTGATTGCCCTGGCCGAGACGGTGCTGGCACTGCCCAACCTGCGACTGCGAGGCCTGATGGCGATTCCCGCCCCCGCCTCATCCGAGGCTGACCTGCAGGAAAGGCAGGCGCCCTTCAGGACACTGCGCGTATTGCTGGAGCAGCTGCAGGCTCGCTTCCCCGCGGCCCGCTACCCTCAGGCCAAGCTCGACACCCTGTCCATGGGCATGAGTGGTGACCTCGAGGCCGCCGTCGCCGAAGGCGCGACGCTGGTCCGTCTCGGCACGGCCCTCTTCGGAGCGCGTGACTATTCCAGCGCCCACTGATACCACTCACTGATGCCGCCCGCACACGATTCACGCACGCCACTGACGCATGCGCAGCCCGCGGACGAGTCACCTCCGGCAGCCTCGGACGCACGGTTCACTGCCACGAACGTCACTCTCGCGAAGCAGCCGCGGTAAAGTGCACAGACTCACCGCTCGCCGGTCCATCCCATCCGAACGATCAGGAGCACCGCATGACGCACCAGACCTCCGCCACTCCCCGCACCATCGCCTTCATCGGTGCCGGCAACATGGCCAGCGCCATCTTCGGCGGCATGATCGAGGCCGGCTATCCGGCAGACCGCATCATCGCGACGGCCCGTTCACGCGATACCCTCGAGGCGCTCGAGCAACGCTACGGCGTGACCACGACCCAGGACAACGCTGACGCCGTCGCACGTGCCGATGTCATCGTGCTGGGCGTCAAGCCCCAGATGATGCATGACGTCTGCCAGGCACTGGCGCCTGCCGTACAGGAGCGCAAGCCGCTGGTCATCTCGGTCGCGGCCGGCATCACCTGCGACAGTCTCGAGCGCTGGCTGGGGGGAGAGCTTGCCATCATCCGCTGCATGCCCAATACCCCCTCGCTGGTGGGCGTCGGTGCCAGCGGCCTCTACGCCACCTCGCGCGTGACCGATGAGCAACGTGCGCTGATGGACGAGATGCTGACCGCGGTCGGTATCGTCGAATGGGTCGAGGAAGAAGGTCTGCTGGAAGCGGTCACCGGAATTTCCGGTTCCGGCCCGGCCTACTTCTTCCTGTTCATCGAAGCGCTTGAAGCCGCCGGTATCGAACTGGGACTGGATGCCGAGACGGCGCGCCGACTGGCGATCCAGACCGGACGCGGCGCCGCGCAGATGGCCTTCACCAGCGAGCACGAGCCGGCAGAGCTGCGTCGCCGTGTCTGCTCGCCGAATGGCACCACCGAACGCGCCATCAACAGCTTCGAGGGAGATGGCCTGCGCGAGATCGTCAGCCGTGCGGCCAAGGCGTCCAGCGCAAGGGCTGCAGAGCTGGCGCGTGAGCTGGACCAGTAACCCCTGTGGCGGGATTGCCACGCCACGAGTGGCAGCGTGCAGAGCGCCTGACTGGCAGCCCACTCGGGAAACCGCCATCATGCTGCGTTCATCTCGGATTGGCATGCTGATGGCATGACACGCCGACACCAGATTCGCGTCCTCAACTCACCGTCTTAAGGAAGGCCCCATGGGTGCTATGGGTAACATCGGACTTCAGCTGGTCACCATCCTGCTGCAACTGTTCGTCTATATACTGATGCTGCGTTTCCTGCTGCAGTTGTCTCGTGCAGATTTCTACAATCCGGTCACCCAGTCGGTGGTCAAGGCGACCAATCCGCTGGTGGCACCGCTGCAGGGCATCCTGCGCCCGCTGGGGCGCTTCGACATCGCCACGCTGGCGGCCGCCTTCATCGTCGTCAGCCTGGTGCTGGTCGCCATCGGCGCGCTGTTCGGCGGCATGCTGCCGATCGGCTTCATCGCGCTGACGGCACTGGGCACCATGCTCGACAGCATCATCAACATCTACTTCTTCGCCTTGATCGCGATGATCATCCTGTCGTGGGTCGCCCCCCAGGCCAACCACCCGGGCGCCATCCTGGTCCATCAGCTGGTGGACCCGATCATGAAGCCGGTGCGCAAGGTGATCCCGTCGATCGGCATGCTCGATCTGTCGCCGATCTTCGTGTTCATCGCCCTCAACCTGATCGGCAGTCTGGTCAGTCAGACGCTGCCGACCATCGGCATGCTGCGTAGCGTCTTCGGCTGATACGCACGCTCCTCCCTGCCAGACGTGACATCGCCGCTTCGCGGTGTCCCCCCCAGGCGCCCGCAACGGAACCTCCGCTGCGGGCGCCTGTGCTTCCTGCCCGCGCCACTGGCTCACGCGCGCCCGACGCTGTGCTAGAGTGATCCCTCGGCCGAAGCCAGAACCACGGTGCACGAGACGCCCACAAGGCGCATCACCGCGGCTTCGCGCCCCGGACACGGGCTCTGCCCGAACACTCTGCTGGACATGATGCTGGAAACCTTCACCACGATGCCTGATTCCCTTCCCCCGGATTCGGTCGGTCTCGTCACGCCCCGGACTGCCCACTTCGATACACCGCTGGAGCTGGCCTGCGGCAGACGCCTCGAACAGTACTCGCTGGTCTACGAGACCTATGGCGAGCTGAACGCTGATGCCAGCAACGCCCTCCTGATCTGCCACGCCCTGACCGGACACCATCACGCCGCCGGCTACCACGCGATGAGTGATCGCAAGCCCGGCTGGTGGGACGACTACATCGGCCCCGGCAAGCCCATCGATACCTCACGCTTCTTCGTCATCGCGCTGAACAATATCGGCGGCTGTCACGGCAGTACCGGCCCGACCTCGATCAACCCGGAAACGGGCGAACAATGGGGCCCCGATTTCCCGCTGGTGACCGTGCCGGACTGGGTCGAGAGTCAGAAGCGCCTCGCCGAACGTCTCGGCATCACGCGCTTCGCCGCGGTGGTCGGTGGCTCACTGGGCGGCATGCAGGCACTGCAGTGGGCGATGGATCATCCCGAGCGCGTCGGGCACGTCGCCATCATCGCCTGTACCCCCAAGCTCTCGGCGCAGAACATCGCCTTCAACGAAGTCGCGCGCCAGGCCATCCGCTCGGACCCGGAATTCCATGACGGCTGGTACTCACGCGTCGATGCCGTGCCCAAGCGCGGTCTCAAGCTGGCCCGGATGGTCGGTCACATCACCTATCTTTCCGAGCACTCGATGGGGACCAAGTTCGGGCGTGACCTGCGCCAGGACCGCCTCAACTTCGGTTACGACGTCGACTTCCAGGTCGAGAGCTATCTGCGCCATCAGGGCGACACCTTCTCCACCGCCTTCGACGCCAACACCTACCTGCTGATGACCAAGGCACTCGATTACTTCGATCCCGCCGCCACGGCCGGCGATGATCTGGCCGCGGCCATGGCACCGATCAGCTGCCCGGTGCTCGTCGTCAGCTTCACCACCGACTGGCGCTTCGCTCCTTCACGCTCGCGCGAGCTGGTCAACGCCATGATCCATGCCGGCAAGAACGTCAGTTATGCCAACATCGATTCTCCTCACGGCCATGACGCCTTCCTGCTGCCGGGAGAGCGCTATCAGGCAGTGCTGGGCAACTTCCTGACCCGCGCATACGACAAGGCCTGCAACGCAGCCTCTCCCCTGCACACCGCTCCCCAGGAGGCCAGCCATGCGTAACGACCTCGCCCAGATCCACGACTGGATTCCCGAAGGTGGCCGCGTGCTGGATCTCGCCTGTGGGGATGGCACCCTGCTGGCCTCGCTCAAGGAGACCAAGGGGGTGTTCGGCTACGGACTGGAGATCGATCCCGACAACATCAGCGCCTGCGTGGCGCGCGGCGTGAACGTCATCGAGCAGAACGTCGATGATGGTCTGGCCAATTTCGCCGATGACACCTTTGATCGCGTGGTGATGTCCCAGGCCCTGCAGGTACTGCGCCGCCCGGACCGTGCGCTGGAAGAGATGATGCGCGTCTCACGTGAAGCCATCATCACCTTCCCCAATTTCGCCTACTGGCGTCACCGCCTGCACCTGGGGCTCAAGGGGCGCATGCCGGTCTCCAAGTCACTGCCGCACGCCTGGTACGACACCCCCAACATCCACCTCTCGACCTTTGCGGATTTCGAGCGGCTGTGTCGTGCCCAGGGCCTCAAGATCATCGACCGCGCAGTCGGCAATGGCGATCACGAGCCACATCCGGCGGCGACCTGGTGGCCGAATCTGTTCGGAGAGGTGGCCATCTTCCGCGTCTGCCGCGACAACTGTCCGCCCGACAAGCGCTGATCACACTCGCCACACCGCCTTTGGAAAGACGGCCGACATGGAGTCCCTGCCGGCCGTTTCGCGTCATGACGCCGTCAATTCTCCCCGCGCTCTCCCCGCGGCGCGATAGCGTTGCGCTATCCGGGCCATGCACAGACAGTCGCAACTAAAGTCTATATACTTTCGGGGTAAACGCAGCTGAGGATCACGGCTCGCACTTCCGGTGAGGTGCGCCGGCATCCCGAGGAGAGAGTGCATGAACTTCCATACCCGCAAATGGGTCAAGCCCGAAGACCTCAACCCCAACGGCACCCTGTTCGGTGGACGTCTGCTGGCCTGGATCGACGAAGAAGCGGCCATCTACGCCATCGTCCAGCTGGGGACTTCCCGCGTGGTGACGAAGTTCATGTCGGAGATCAACTTCGTCTCCAGTGCGCGCCAGGGCGATATCATCGAGCTGGGCATCACCGCCAGCGCCTTTGGCCGCACGTCCATCTCGCTGTGCGTCGAGATCCGCAACAAGATCACGCGTGAACGCATCCTGACCATCGACCGCATCGTGCTGGTCAGTGTCGATGCCGACTTCAAGCCGGTGCCCCACGGACGCACTCGTATCACGTATATCGAGGATCGCTTCCGCGAGCAGGCCGGCAGCAACGACAGCCAGGCCAATGACGCCGACGGGGATGCCACGCCGCAGAAAGCGGCCCGTCGTCGCGCGGAAGGCCAGGTCGACGTCAAGAGCGGCTGAGCGCAGCCCGACTGACCGCAGCCCGACTGATCGCAGTCCGACTGATCGCAGTCCGACTGATCGCAGCCCGACTGAGCGCAGCCCGACTGAGCGACGCGATGCAAGAACGCAAAAGGCACCTCACAGGAGGTGCCTTTTTTCATGCCAGCGTTGCTCGCCCGGCCCGCTTTCTCAGCCTGGCAGATCCGGCGTGGCGATATCCGCCGCCTCACGCAGTCCCGCGCAGGCATCCTCCGTCTGAGCGACGGCCGGGGTGAACCACACCAGGTCGTACGCCGGGGCCGCCCCCGCACTTTCCGGAAGATAGTCATCGAGCTGGGTCAGCGGCTGACCTTCCTCCCCCCAGGCCACCGGCATCAGTGCGATGGAGAGCGAATCCCGGGTCAGCCAGCGCGGCACGCCGATATCGCGCCGCGCATGGCCACTGCCGGCCACCAGCAACGCCGTGGCATCGCGATTGGCCAGCGCCTCGAGACGCTCCGCCATCTGCTGATCACGCGCCAGCTGGGCACGCAGCAGACCATCCAGGCGCTCTGCCCCCAGCAGACCACAGTGGCCTTCATCCAGCGCCTCGCGCTGCAGCCTCAGCACGGCCTCCGGCAGTGCTGGCGCCGTCTGGTCCTGGGCCATCACCGCGCGCACCTGCTCTCTGGTCAGACTGGCGGACGACAGGGGGGCGCCGCTGTCCAGCACACCACGCAACACGCTCGAGTAATCGGTGAATTTCCAGCGTGCATCCCATGCCAGCAGGCGCATCAGCTCCTCATCCGGCAGGCCCGCCACGGCCAGCGAGGTGCGATTGACCAGTGACAGCGCCGCATCCTGACGGGAATCCAGCATTTCCATTGCCACGCCACCCAACTGACGACGTGCCGCCAGTGCATCGATCAGCCAGCGCTCCAGCAGATGATGATCCGGGTTGTCGTGATGCTCTCCCAGCAGCACCAGCGGATGCGCCTGCGCCCAGTCCACCAGTGCCGCCGGTGACAGGCGTCGATTGCCCTGCGCCACGAGAATGCTGCCCAGCAACGGATGTGAGGCGTCGGGATCATGCCAGGCAGGCAAGGGCGGAAGCGGCCCCGGCGGCGCCTGAGCCGCCTGCAGCGCCCCGCTCCCCAGCAACGAGAGACCGCCGACGCCGGCGACCAGGCCAGCCAGCAACTGGCGACGCGTGAGGCCTGCCTGCCCAGCTGGGGCAGGACGGAGGAAGGCGGGACGATGAAATAGCGACATGAAGATAACCAGGCGTGAAGAAAGGCGATAATGGCCAACGGCGACACAGTCCATCGCGCACGGAAGGTCGAGCACTGCCAGCGGCAGCCGAGCATTCCCTGCTGGCCGTCATTGCCCCATGATACCCGATGCGAGCCCCCTGATGCCCGAACGCACCGCGTTCTTCACCAACGCCGCTCGCCCACTCAGAGGAGACCCGCATGACACGCCGCCTGCTCCGCCTGCCACTGCCGGAGCTGCGCATCGGCTGCAGCCTGCCGATCAGGCTCGAGGATGGCCGCCCGGCCATGCTGATCCGGCTGGCCGATGGACTGCACGCCTATCTCGACGCCTGTCCGCACCGCGGCAGCCGCCTGATCGCTGACCCCGCCCACGACGAGCGCGAACACCGCGACCCCTATCTGGACGCCACCGGCGGACTGATCCTGTGTCATCGTCACCAGGCCTGCTTCGAGCCGCAGCAGGGCCTGTGCCTCAGTGGCCCCTGCACGGGGCAGCGACTGACCGCGCTGGACATGACGATCGAGCGGCCTGACGGCTCGCCGGCGCAGCTGGTGCTGAAGAGTCGGCACTGAAGTGCCCCGCGATGATCAGAGTGAGCTCAGGCGTTACCCGCAGAAGCGCGCCTCGTGCAGCGGCAGCACCTCCTTGAGGGTCAACGACGCCTGCCAGAGCGGCTGCCTCGCGTCATCGTGACAGGGCGCCAGTGCGACCTGCATCCTCAGCGCCAGCACCTCGACACCGGCGGCCTGGGCCGCGGCGAAGGCCTCGGCATAGGCCGGGTCCAGGTGAGCCGCCGGCGCGACATCCTCGATGGCATCGTGCGCGACGCAGAACACCAGCACACAGCGATGACCGGCCGCGACCAGCGCGGCAAGACTGGCAAGGTGACGGCGCGCGCGCGTACTGACCGAGTCCGGAAAATACCCATGCCCATCCGACTCACGCAGGGTGAGCTGCTTGACCTCGACATAGATCGAGGCGGCCTGCTCATCGCGCGGCCATAGCTGGAAATCGAGCCGCGAGCGCTCCGCGACCTCACTGCCTGCTGGCATGACCTCGACCCGCGCCTCCCGCTCGATTCGCGCCAGATTCGTCAGCCCTCTCTCACGCAGCGCAGCATGCAGTACAGGCGGGCACTCTGACGAGTCACCCTCCCGCAGGACCGCCTCGACATGCGCATTGGCACGCCCGGTATGCACCGCCACCAAGGCCTCACGCCGACCGCCAGCCCCGGGAGGGTCCAGGGGCAGGCGAATCAGCTCCCAGGTCCAGGCAAGCTTGCGCTTCGGATTGTTGGACGGTGACAGCCACACCTCACAGCCTTCCATGCACACGGCACGCATCGAGCCGGTATTCGGACAATGCGCCGTCACCACCTCGCCTGCCCGTTCCCCCTCGAGCAGCTCCACTTCAGCGAAGAAGCGCTTGTAGCGCCGGATCAGCCGACCACGATACAACCCTGTCAACTGCATCAGGCAGATGCTCCCGCCGGGGCAGCACGCCGCTCCAGGAAGCGCTCAAGTCTCGTCAGGGCTTCGCGCAGACGCGCCTCATCGGCCGTGAAGGCGATCCGCACATGGCGACGTCCATCTGCCAGCGCGAAATCGGTCCCCGGCGTGATGGCAACGTTCTCTTCCTCCAGCAAGGCACGGCAGAAGGCCTCGCTGTCATGACTCAAGTGCGAGATATCCAGCCAGACGTAGAAGGCGCCCTGCGGGGGAACCGACGGTGCCAGCCCGAGACGCTCGAGTCCGGCCAGCAGCACGCCGCGCCGCGCCTCCAGCACCTGGCGGCGGCGTTCGAGCTCGGCCTCGCACTCCGGCGTGAAGGCCGCCAGCGCCGCATGCTGCGCGGGGGTGGAGGCGGCCAGGAAGACATTCTGGGCCAGGCGCGACAACGGCTCGACCGCCGCTTCCGGCGCCACCAGCCAGCCCAGTCGCCAGCCGGTCATGCCGAAATATTTCGAGAAGCTGTTGATCACGAAGGCATCCGGACATTCCGCCAACGCCGTATGTGCAGGCACGCCATAGGTCAGGCCCTGATAGATCTCATCGACCAGCAGGTGAGCGTCTCGGGCTCTGCACAGCTCCCCCAGCGCCTGCAGCTCCTGTGGCGACAACACGTGCCCGGTGGGATTGGAAGGAGATGCCACCATCACCGCACGGGTGTTCTCGCGCCAGACCTCATCGGCAAGCTCCGCGGTCAGCTGCCAGCCGCTCTCGGCGCTGACAGGCACCACGTCGAGCTGGGCATCGACCAGCCCCATGAAATGGCGATTGCACGGGTAGGTCGGATCCGCCATCAGCACGCTGTCACCGCGCTCGGCACACAGCAGGGTGGCCAGCAGCAGAGCGCCAGAGGCACCGGGCGTGACGATGATGCGCGAGGGCGAGACCGTGACACCGTGACGGCGCTGGTAGTCTGCCGCGATGGCGTCGCGCAGCGCGGGCAGGCCACAGGCGGGCGTATAGCGAGTCTGGCCGGCGGCCAATGCCGCCTGGCCGGCCGCGATCACCGGCGCAGGGGTCGGGAAGTCGGGTTCGCCCACTTCCAGATGGATGACATCATGCCCGGCAGCCTCTCGCGCCTGGGCGGCTTCCAGCAGCGTCATCACGCGAAAGGCGGCAACGGATTCAAGACGGCGGGCAAACTGCATGATGGCACTCCTCGTGACGGAAGCTTCATTCTAGGCACCTGCCAAGGCCCATTCCCACCCCCTTTTCACAGGAAAATGCATGTTTGCGTGAACAGGCCTGTTCATGAGCCGGCACAAACTATCGTCGGAGTTCGGTTGCAAACTTGTCATTTTTACGCTAAATAAGCTGATCTTCTCGCGAGGGCAGCAGTCAGGACAGCCCCCTCGCCGTGGCCAAGGAGGCAGTGCAACAGACTGTCGACGGCCCAAGTCACCTTGCGGAATGAGGCGGTCCCATGCCAGTAGCTGAAACCAAGCCGGAAGCGCTTAAGAAATTCACCCCGTACGAGCCGGCAGCGGGTGAAGAGTACATGAACGAGAAGCAGCTAGCGCACTTCCGTCAAATCCTGCTGGACTGGAAACAGGAGCTGATGGAAGAGGTTGATCGCACCGTGCGTCACCTGCAGGAAGATGCCAACAACTACGCGGACCCTGCAGACCGTGCCACTCAGGAAGAGGGCTTCAGTCTCGAACTGAGAACGCGTGACCGCGAGCGCAAGCTGTTGAAGAAGATCAACGAGACCATCGAGAACATCGATGAGGACGATTACGGCTTCTGCGAAGCCTGTGGCGTCGAGATCGGTATCCGCCGACTGGAAGCACGCCCGACCGCGACCCAGTGTGTCGACTGCAAGACACTGGCCGAGCTGAAGGAAAAGCAGCTGGGCCGCTAAGCCCCGCTGTCGGTGAACCGACGGCCCGCCGTCGACCTCATCCCCCATACGGGCACCCTCCTTGGAGCGGTGCCCGTATGCGTTGGGGTCCGGACAGCCAGACATTCCCCCAATCACGGACGCCGGAGCCCTGCCGATGCCCACCACCTACCGTGGCCGTTTTGCCCCGACCCCCTCTGGCCCACTGCACGCCGGTTCACTGCTGGCGGCCGTGGCCAGCTACCTGGATGCCCGGCATCACGCTGGCCAATGGCTGGTGCGCATCGAGGACATCGACCCGCCACGCTGCCCCGCAGGCAGCGCCGACACCATCCTGCGTCAGCTGGAGGCCTTCGGGCTGCACTGGGACGGCGCGGTGCGCTATCAGAGTGATCGCCATGCCGCCTACGACGAGGCGCTCGCGAAGCTCAAGGCCACGGGTATCGCCTATCCCTGCGATTGCTCCCGCAAGCAGTGGCGGGACTTCGCGGTCTACCCGGGCTGGTGTCGCGATCGCGATGAGCCACCCGCTGGCGAGCACGCCTGGCGTCTGGACGTGCGAGCGGCAGAGCGCTTCGGTGGAGCCGGTGCCATCGCCGGCTGGCACGATCGCCTGCAAGGCCCGATCCAGCAGGAACTGGCGGCACTCGGCGACGTGGTGCTCAAGCGTCGCGATGGCCTGTGGGCCTATCAGCTGGCCGTGGTGGTGGATGATGCCGAACAGGGAATCACCGACGTCGTACGCGGCCTGGACCTGCTCGACAACACGCCCTGGCAACGCCTCCTGCAGGCGTCCCTTGGTCTCCCCACACCGCGCCTGACGCACCTGCCACTGATCACCGCCGACAATGGGCAGAAGCTCTCCAAGCAGAACCTGGCCCCGGCCCTGCCGGTCGATGAAGTCGCCATTCGCCAACTGCTGCATCACACGCTGACGCTGCTCGGGCAGGCACCGCCAGCCGAGCTGGCCACTGCCAGCACCGCGGAACAACTGGCGCACGCCACGCCACGCTGGTCGCTCGCGAACGTTGGCGCGGCCCAGTCACTGCGCATGGCCACGCCATTTCCATGACGACCAGGCCAGCCACGATTGTCGGATTGCCAGTCCACGGGGAACAGGGGAGACTTTGTACGAGATAGCCAAGGCATCAGCGCCATCTCATTTCTTCACGCACTCCATCAGGCGAGCGATAGCATTCCATGGCCCGGATTCTGATCATCGAAAAGGAAGGTGCCACACGCACTGCCCTTCAGCATCTGCTGGAGCGCGACGGGCACGGCGTGGTGCATGCCAATGGACTTGAAGACGCCTGTCGTCAGAAACCCGGCGAGTTTGCACTGGTCATCTGCGATGTCGCGCTCGCCGGAGAACACGCCAAGCCCGTTCTCGAGGCCAGTCACCCTGCCCCGGTGATCCTGCTGGCGGATCCCCCCAGCCTGCATGGCGCCATCGCCTGCCTGAAAGCCGGCGCCGCGGATTATCTGCCCAGACCCTTCGATCAGGAGGCCTTCGCGCGCAGCGTACGTGAGGCGCTGGCCTTGCCGCGCAATGACGATGCGCCGTCCCCCTCATCGCGCCCCTCCTCTCATTCCGGAGCTACCGGCTCGCACGTCGAGATGATCGGCCACTGCCGTGCGATGCAGCAGGTCTATACCCGCATCCGCAAGGTGGCCCCCGCGGATGTCACCGTACTGGTACTTGGCGAATCCGGTACCGGCAAGGAACTGGTCGCACGTGCGATCCATCGCCAGAGCGGACGGCATCAGGCACCGCTGATCTGCGTCAACTGTGCCGCCATTCCGGAAACCCTGATCGAATCCGAGCTGTTCGGGCATGAAAAGGGCGCCTTCACCGGCGCGACGAATTCACGCACCGGCCTGATCGAAGCCGCGGATGGCGGCACCCTGTTCCTGGATGAGATCGGGGAACTGCCGCTGGATGCTCAGGCTCGCCTGTTGCGTGTCCTTCAGGAGGGTGAGATACGTCGCGTCGGCGCCATCGAGACGCGCCATGTGGATGTCCGCCTGATCGCGGCCACTCACCGCGACCTGCACCGCCTCTCCGCGACCGGCGAATTCCGCCTGGATCTCTATTATCGCCTCAACGTCATGGAGATTGACCTGCCTGCGCTGCGTGAGCGGGGAGATGACGTGCTGGAACTGGCCGAACACCTGCTGAAGGGCATCGCGCGCCGGCATGCCCGGGAGGGGATGCGGCTGTCACAGCGTGCGCGCCAGGAGATCCATCAGTACGGCTGGCCCGGCAATGTGCGCGAGCTCGAGAATGCCCTGGAGCGCGGCGTGATCCTGGCAGACCGTCGGATCATCGCCCCGGAAGACCTGGGCCTGCGCGCCGAGCATGTCCTGCGAAGCGATACTGCTGGCGGCCGTCCACAGGAGCCCCTCGCCCACCAGCCGCCTCCCGTCACCTCAGCACCGCGTCCGCAGGCTGAAGGTGCCTCTCCGGCACGGGAGACCGCCCCCCCTCGACCCGCGCCTCCCCTCGCCACCCCGACACCGGAAGAGGAAGACCTGTCCCTCGAGGACTACTTCCAGCATTTCGTTCTCGAACATCAGGACCACATGAGCGAAACGGAGCTAGCCCGTCGACTCGGCATCAGCCGCAAGAATCTGTGGGAGCGCCGTCAGCGGCTGGGTATCCCGCGCAAGAAGGCACGCCGTGGCAGCGCGACGTCCTGAGGCATCATCAGCACATGTCTCCCTCGAGCAGGCGCATGGGCAGGCTCACGATCACCAGCCGACCTGCGGGCTCCCCATCCGTATTGCACCAAGCGGGTGCTCGCCCCCACGACTCACCTGGCCGTCTTCGAGACATCAACACTCAAACCCTTCAGGACTCGGCAGGCTGCCTGCCGGCCTCGCTAGACTTTAGTGCCGAATCCATGCCGGAAAACACTTCCCAATCATTAGCTTGCGAGTCACTCCGTTAGACCTTCGCACCAATTGTTACCATCGACCCCAAACAGTGCCCCCATCCAGCGCGGTAACGGCCACGTCAGGTAACACCTCAGCCTCACCTACGCCTCACGTCTCAGCGACCTATGTCTAAATGACTGAATTACGTGTTTTTTTTAAGCTGTGGCACATCCGATGCAATAACACGGTCAAGAAAAAGAACAACCGGAAATACGAAGCGCGTCCAACAACAACAAGATTGCGCAAGGCTTCGAAAACCCTCGACACCAACAACAACAAGATTCGTCGAGCGAGTGACATTGATGATGACAGGCAAGCACGGCCGAGATTCATGGCCGGATGCTGGAGCCACAACAAGAACAAGCGGCCGCACGTCATCATCCGCCGAACCAACAACAACAAGATATCGGCAGTCCGGAATCTACTGACCAGGACGCGACGAATCCGGCCTCGAGTGCCAACAACAACAAGATACTCGACCCCGGGTCACCCCCGACCCAACAACAACTCGCGGGGGGAGGCTATTCAGCCGTCGGTGAATGGAAGATTGTTTTGAATACGAGATGGTCACTGAACAGACGGTCAGATAACAACAATAGCTTCATCTGTCTGCGTGATTGGCGACTGTGGTGCGTATTCAAGGCGATGCGCCTTCACGAAAAAGAACATCTGCTCAAGGATGCGTGTACTCTACCTGAAAGGGAGACCGAGAAATCGGTCTCCCTTTTTCCTTGCCCGAGAGGCATTTCTTCCCTCATCAGGCACCTTGAAGTGCAGTCTCGGCCCATCAGTGGCAGACCGGCGCTTTGCCAAGGTATCTGCCCTCCGCTACACTGGGCGGCCTGCTACGCACGAGTCGAATCGCTGCATGTTCAAAGGATTTACCCGCTTTCTCCAACGCCCCGGTGACCGCTTGAAGACGCTTTTCAATGCAACTGACGCGCCCGAGGCCACCCTGCCCAGCCTGCGTGTGATACCGCGGGATGAGCATCCCGTGTCCCGCCGCCAGCTCAGCGAAAACGCGCTGAAGGTGCTCTATCGCCTGCAGAGCGGCGGCTATCAGGCCTATCTGGTCGGTGGCTGCATCCGTGATGCCCTGCTCGGCGAGCGCCCGAAGGACTTCGACGTGGCGACCAACGCCACGCCGGAACAGGTCCGCGAGCTGTTCCGCAACGCACGCATCATTGGCCGACGCTTCCGCATCGTGCATGTACGCTTCGGCCGTGAGGTGATCGAGGTCACCACCTTCCGTGGCAAGCCTGCCGACAGCACGCCGAGCCAGCATACCCAGCAGTCGGAAGATGGCATGCTGCTGCGCGACAACGTCTGGGGCTCCATCGAGGAGGACGCGCTGCGCCGCGACTTCACGATCAACGCCCTCTACTACGACGTGTCCGACTTCACGATCCACGACTGGGCGCATGGCGTGCGTGACATCGAAGCGCGCATGATCCGCCTGATCGGTGACCCGGAAACGCGCTATCGCGAAGATCCGGTCCGCATGCTGCGGGCGGTCCGCTTCGCCGGCAAGCTGGACTTCGACATCGAGGAAGCCACCGCCGAACCGATGTACGAGCTGGCACCGCTGCTGCTGCAGATTCCGCCGGCACGCATGTTCGAGGAAGTGCTGAAGCTGTTCATGTCCGGCTACGCTCTGGAAACGTTCCACCTGTTGCGTGAGTTCGGTCTGTTCCAGATGCTGTTCCCGGAAACGGAAGAGAGCTTCGCGCACTATCACTGGTCCATGCCGCTGATCGAGAAGGCGCTGGCGAGCACGGATGATCGTATCCGTGACGACAAACCGGTCACGCCGGCCTTCCTCTACGCTGCGCTGCTGTGGCCTGGCGTCAAGGCACGCACCGACCAGCTGATCGCCAGTGGCATGCCGGATATCCCGGCCGCCCACCAGGCGGCTCAGCAGGCGATCGCCCGTCAGCTCAACCACACCTCGATTCCGAAGCGCTTCAGCATCCCGATGCGCGAGATCTGGGACATGCAGGCCAAGCTGCCGCGTCGCCGTGGCAAGCGCGCCTTCCAGACCCGCGAGCATCCACGCTTCCGCGCCGCCTATGACTTCCTGCTGCTGCGGGAATTCGCCGGCGAAGTGAAGCCGGGACTGGGCAAGTGGTGGACCGACTTCCAGGAAGTCGATTCCCGTGCTCAGGTCGCCATGATCGAGGGCGTGTCCGATGAGGGGCCGGCAGGCAGCAAGCCCGCGGGCACCAAACGTCGCGGCAAACGCCGTCGCAATGGTCGTGGACAAGGCTGAGCACTGACGTGCCGACGCAGGAACCTCGCATGACTTCGACAGCCTTGATCGGCCTCGGTGCCAATCTTGACGATCCGCGCGCTCAACTCGAGCGCGCACTTGAGGCGCTGGACCGCCTGCCGCTGACCCGCTGCACGCGCCACTCGCGCCTGTATACCAGCAAGCCGGTCGGGCCTCAGGATCAACCTGACTTCGTCAATGCCGTCGCCGAGCTCACCACACGCCTCTCCCCCCTGGCGCTGCTGGATCAACTGCAGGCACTCGAACAGCAGCACCGTCGCGTGCGCTTGCGCCACTGGGGGCCTCGCACCCTGGATCTGGACCTTCTACTGTTCGATGATCGCTCCATCGCTACCCCGCGCCTGTCAGTGCCGCACCCCGAGATGCTCACACGAGGTTTCGTGCTGCGTCCACTGGCGGACCTGCTGGGCCCCGTGCGCGTTTCCTCCCTGAGCGAAGATGACCTGGAGACGCTGGCACAGCGGGTTGAAGGAGATGACTTGCTCCCCCTCGGGCCTCGGGAGTAGAGTTTCGCCACATTGTTACCGATGCGCCCACTGATCGTGGCTCGGTAACACTTTCTGGTAACACCGGCTCGTCCTGTCAGGTCGCGTACATGGCTCCCCGCCTGCGACGATCCTGGCCACGTCGTCCGTCCGACGCCACGGACACGACAAGGCACACGCGCCGCAACGAGTACGCTTCCTGATGAAAAACGTCACCCTGAGCACCCTGCGCCGCCTCAAGGCCGACGGTGAGACGTTCAGTTGCCTCACTGCCTACGACGCGACCTTCGCCCACCTCGCTGGAGAAGCCGGCATTGAAGTACTGCTGGTCGGCGATTCCCTCGGCATGGTCCTGCAAGGCCACACCAGCACCCTGCCTGTCACCATCGATGACATCTGTTACCACACCGCGGCCGTCGCGCGTGGCAAACAGGGCAGCCTGGTCATGGCTGATCTTCCCTTCATGAGCAATGCCAGCACCGAGATACTTCTCGACCATGCCGCACGTCTGATGCGTGCCGGTGCCGAGATGGTGAAGGTGGAAGGCGAAGCCTGGCTCGCCGAGGCCGTCACGGCCCTCGTCCAGCGTGGCGTGCCGGTCTGCGTGCACATGGGCCTGACGCCGCAGCATGTCCATGCCTTCGGAGGCTACAAGGTGCAGGGCCGCGAGGAAGCGCGCGCCACGCAGATGATCGCCGACGCCCGCACGCTTGAAGCCGCCGGTGCCGCGATCATTCTGCTCGAGTGCGTGCCTGCCGAGCTCGCCGCACGCATTCGTGATGCGGTCGAGGTGCCGGTGATCGGTATCGGCGCAGGCGTCGAGGTGGACGGCCAGATTCTGGTCATGCATGACATGCTCGACCTGACACCGGGCCGCAAGCCGCGCTTCGTCAAGAACTTCATGGCTGAGGCCAGCAGCGTGCAGGACGCCTTCGCTGCCTATCATCGGGCCGTGAAGGAACGCAGCTTCCCGGCAGCGGAGCACACCTTCTGATGGAGACCCTCACTCACATCAGCGCCCTGCGCGAGCGCCTGGACGAGGTGCGCCGCAAGGGCCTGCGCATCGCGCTGGTGCCCACCATGGGCAATCTGCATGCAGGCCATCTGTCCCTGGTGCGCGCGGCACGCCGACAGGCGGACTTCGTCGTCGCCAGCATCTTCGTCAACCCGCTGCAGTTCGGGCCGGGCGAAGACCTCGACAGCTACCCGCGCACGCTTGTCGATGACCAGAACGCATTGACCGCAGAGGGCTGCGATCTGCTGTTCGCCCCGTCGACAGCGGAGCTGTACCCCGAAGGGCGCACCGGACTGTGCAACGTGCAGGTCCCGGGGGTCTCCGAAGGCCTGTGCGGTGGCAACCGACCGGGACACTTCGATGGCGTGGCCACCGTCGTCAGCATCCTGTTCCATCTGGTGCGTCCCGATGTCGCCTGTTTCGGCGAGAAGGATTTCCAGCAGCTGGCGGTGATCCGCAAGCTCAATCGTGATCTGCACTTCGGGATCGAGATCCTCGGCGTGCCTATCGTGCGTGCCGAGGATGGTCTGGCACTCTCCTCGCGCAACGGCTACCTGAGCGCCGAGGAACGCGCCATCGCCCCTCGCCTTGCGCAATGCCTGAATGCGCTCAAGGACAGCCTCGAAAGTGGCACCGCGCCTGCCGAGGCCCTGCGCGTCGCGCTGGCCGCCATCAGCGAGTGCGGCTTCAAGCCGGACTATCTCGAACTGCGCCGCGCCGAGGACCTGGGCCCGGTGCAGGACGACACCCGTGATGCCGTGATTCTGGTCGCGGCACACCTGGGACGTACCCGTCTGCTCGATAACCTGAAGGTCGCCTTGCCGGTGGCCTGATGCCTGAATAGACTGCGCCGCCCTGCCTTCACGACCGTGTCCCGCGTTCCGGTCATCAAGGCCTCCTGCGCCCGGCGGCGCTCAACCGGAGATATCCCGATGCAAGCCATCATGCTCAAGGCCAAGCTGCACATGGCCCGCGTGACCCATGCCGTTCTCAATTACGAAGGCTCCTGCGCCATCGATGGTGACCTGCTCGACATGGCAGGCATCCGTGAGTATGAACAGATCCAGATCTACAACGTGGACAATGGCAAGCGTTTCACCACCTATGCCATCCGCGGTGAAGAAGGTTCGAAGATCATCTCGGTGAATGGTGCCGCGGCCCACCAGGCCGACGTCGGCGACCGCGTGATCATCTGCGCCTTCGCCAACTATGCCGAGAGCGAGCTGGAGGCCCACAAGCCCTCCATGGTCTATCTGATGGAAGGCAATGAGGTCAGCCACACGGCCAACGCCATTCCGGTGCAGATGGCCTGATCGCCGTCCTCCCACGGCAATGAAACACGCAACGACGACGCCAGCCCCGCGAAAGCGGAGCTGGCGTCGTCGTTGATGGCCACGCAAAGGGGCGCACCCGAAGCACGTATGGCAAATGGCTGACAGACCCACGACGCTTTGACGATTGCCGCATTGCACAACACTGCCTTATGCTGGAATCTCGCATCAGCAAGGCTGCAAGCCCTCTACCCGATTCGACAGTGCAGGGCGCAGCGTCTTTGACTCAGACAGTCTCGCGAGAGAACAGGAGCGTTCAGATGCAAGATGTGGTGATCGTAGCAGCTCGTCGTACCGCCGTAGGTGCCTTCGGTGGCAGCCTCGCCGGCATTTCCGCCGCTGACCTCGGGGCTCATGTCATCAAGGATATCCTCGCCAGCACAGGGGTGAGCGGTGATCAGGTCGACGAAGTTCTGCTCGGCCAGGTGCTGACGGCAGGCTGCGGCCAGAATCCGGCTCGTCAGACCGTCATCAAGGCAGGCTTGCCGGAAGGCGTGCCGGCGATGACCATCAACAAGGTCTGTGGCTCTGGCCTGAAGGCACTGCATCTGGCCACCCAGGCCATCCGCTGTGGCGATGCCCAGCTGATTCTGGCCGGCGGTCAGGAGAACATGTCACTGTCTCCTCATGTGCTGCCCAACTCCCGCAATGGCAAGCGCATGGGCGACTGGAAGGCGATCGACACCATGGTCCACGACGGACTTTGGGATGCCTTCAATGATATCCACATGGGCATCACCGCCGAGAACCTGGCAGAGAAGTACGAGATCACCCGCGAAGCGCAGGATGCCTTCGCTGCCGCATCCCAGCAGAAGGCCTGCGAGGCCATCGAGGCGGGCCGCTTCAAGAGCCAGATCGTTCCGGTCGAGATTCCGCAGCGCAAGGGCGACCCGATCGTCTTCGACACCGACGAGAACCCGCGTGCCGGCACCACTGCCGAGAAACTCGCCGGCATGCGTCCAGCCTTCAAGAAGGATGGTACCGTCACCGCAGGCAACGCCTCGGCGCTCAATGATGGTGCCGCCGTGGTCATGCTGTGTTCCGCCGACAAGGCCCGCGAACTTGGCCTGACGCCGCTGGCGACCATCAAGGCGTACTCCAACGCCGGTGTCGACCCGAAGATCATGGGCATCGGGCCGGCTCCCGCCACCCGCCTGTGCCTCAAGAAGGCCGGCTGGAGCCTGGAAGATCTCGATCTCGTCGAAGCCAACGAAGCCTTCGCCGCCCAGGCGCTCTCCGTCAACAAGGAGCTGGGCTGGGATGTCGACAAGGTCAACGTCAATGGCGGTGCCATCGCGCTGGGCCACCCGATCGGGGCATCCGGCTGCCGTGTACTGGTCACGCTGGTACACGAGATGATCGCGCGCGATGCCAAGAAGGGTCTGGCGACCCTGTGCATCGGCGGCGGCCAGGGTGTCGCACTGGCCATCGAGCGCAGCTGATCGCTCACGGATGATCTCCCGCTGCCCCCGCGATCACGGGCACCAGGAGACAAGAAAGCCCCCGCCAGTCCTGCTGGCGGGGGCTTTTCATTGGACTGAGGGGATGGTGGCCTTACTGGCCGTCTGCCGCCTCAGCAAGCTTCTCGGCTGCCTGACGTGCCACGAAAGCCGCCTTCTCTTCCTCGCTGATCTCCTTCAGCGACAGCTTGACGCGATTACGGTTGTCGATGTCGAGCACCTTGACCACGACCTCATCGCCTTCATTGAGATAATCGCGCACGTCATTGACGCGCTCCTCGACGATCTGGGAGATATGCAGCAGGCCATCGGTGCCCGGCATGAAGGTGATGAAGGCCCCGAAATCGGCGATGCGAGCGACCTTGCCGGCGTACAGCTTGCCGATCTCCGCCTCGGCGATGATGCCCTCGACATAGTGAGCGGCCGCCTGGGCCTGGGCCTTGTGCTCGGCATAGATACGCACGCTGCCGTCATCGTCGAGATCGACATTGGCACCGGTCTCTTCACAGATCTTGCGAATGGTCGAGCCACCCTTGCCGATCACGTCACGGACCTTGTTCGGCGCGATCTTCAGCGACAGCATCGCCGGGGCGTTGTCGGACACCTCTTCGCGGCTACCCTTCAAGACAGCGTTCATCTGCTCGAGAATGGTCAGGCGCGCCTCAAGGGCCTGCTCCAGCGCCTGCTCCATGATGGCCTCATCGATCCCCTCGATCTTGATGTCCATCTGCAATGCCGTGACGCCCTCTGCCGTCCCCGCGACCTTGAAGTCCATATCCCCCAGGTGGTCTTCATCCCCGAGAATGTCGGTCAGCACGGCCACGCCGTCGGCGTCCTTGACCAGCCCCATGGCAATCCCCGCCACCGGCGCCTTGAGCGGTACCCCGGCATCCATCAATGCCAGCGACGCCCCACACACGGACGCCATGGAGCTTGAACCATTGGACTCGGTGATCTCGGAGACGACACGGATCGCGTAGGGGAAGTCCTCGACGGTAGGCAACATCGACTCGATCCCACGTCGCGCCAGACGCCCATGACCGATCTCGCGACGCTTGGGAGAACCGATGAAGCCCGTCTCGCCGACACAGTAAGGCGGGAAGTTGTAGTGCAGCATGAAGCGATCATGCTTCTCACCTGACAGCCCCTCCACCAGCTGGGCGTCACGCGTGGTGCCCAATGTTGCCGTCACCATGGCCTGTGTCTCGCCGCGCGTGAACAGCGCAGAGCCGTGGGCCTTGGGCAGGACGCCAACGGCGATGTCCAGCGGACGCACGGTGCGTGCATCACGACCATCGATGCGCGGCTCACCGGCAATCACACGCTGACGGACGATGCGCTTCTCCAGTGCAGCGAAGGCACTGGCCACCGCACTCGCCTCGAAGCGTGCATCCCCTTGCGTCTCCAGCGCCTGAATCGCCCGAGCCTTGAGTGATGCAAGCGCATCCTGACGCTCCATCTTGTCATGCAGACGGTAGGCCTCACCGATCTCCTCGCCCACCTCACGCGCCAGCGCCTCCATCAACACGCTATCGTGCGTCTGGGCGACCCAGGACCACTGGGGACGATTGACCTTGGCGGCAAACATCTCGATCGCCGTGATCACCTTCTGCATCTCATGATGGCCGTAGAGCACCGCGCCCAGCATCTCGTCTTCCAGGAGTTCCTGCGCCTGGGACTCGACCATCAGCACTGCCTGCTCGGTACCTGCCACCACCATGTCCAGCTCGGAGTGGGCAAGCTCGCTGTAGCCGGGATTCAGGAAGTAGCCCCGTTGCTCACTGAAGCCGACACGCGCCGCTCCCACGGGGCCGGCAAAGGGCACACCCGAGATGCTGAGCGCCGCCGAGGTACCGATGAGCGCCGCGATATCCGGATCGACATTGCGCTCTGCCGACATCACCGTGCAGACCACCTGCACCTCATTCATGAAGCCTTTCGGGAACAGCGGACGGATCGGGCGATCAATCAGCCGCGAGGTCAGCGTTTCCTTTTCCGTCGGGCGCCCTTCACGCTTGAAGAAACTGCCGGGGATGCGGCCGACCGCGTAGGAGCGCTCCTGATAATGCACCGACAACGGGAAGAAGGACTGTCCAGGCTTGGCGGACTTGCTGGCCACTACCGTGCACAACACCGAGGTATTGCCCATGGTCACCATCACGCTGCCGGTGGCCTGACGCGCGATGCGACCGGTCTCGAGCGTGATGGTGTCATTACCGTACTGGAAGCTGTGCGTAACCGGGTTCACGGCGCATGTCCTTTAGTCTGATGTCGTCGATGTCCGGCGCTCATGGTAATGCGCGGCGCAGACAATGAAAAGCGAGTGAGTCTCACGCAGCATGCGGGCTGCAGCCGGATCGGGAGGCGATTGCCCGCCCGCTTCTCCCCACGGTATCAGGCACAAAAAAACCGACACCGCCCGCAGGCAGTGTCGGTTTTCCTGTGCCCACCGGGGGCCCGCCATGCACCGGAATGCATGGCGGCAACATCGCTGATTAGCGACGCAGACCCAGACGCTGGATCAGAGCGGTGTAACGCTCGAAATCCTTGCGCTTGAGGTAGTCAAGCAGCTTGCGGCGCTGGTTGACCATGCGGATCAGACCACGACGGGAGTGGTGATCCTGCTTGTTGGCCTTGAAGTGGCCCTGCAGGCCATCAATGTTGGCGCTCAGCAGTGCAACCTGAACTTCCGGGGAACCGGTGTCGTTCTCGCCACGGCCGAATTCGCTAACGATCTCAGCCTTCTTCTCAGCGGTAAGTGCCATCTGTCTCTCCAGTAAGCAATATGCTTGGTAGATAAGAAATGTCGAAGACCACGCATATTTGCAGTCTTCATGCGGCTTGCGGCCAGGCCGCAATCAGCTCACCCAGCCGCCGCCTCGACAGCGGAGCTGAGCAGTCGGCGAGGAGCGATGATGCCCTCCGCCGCAATCCGGACCAGCCCGAGCAACTGCTGGTCCTGATACACACGAGCCAGGGAGTCCACTTCCAGCGACCCTGTCGTCGTTTCAGCCTGTTGACCACGCAATATCTTCCGAGCCATCTCGGCAGTGATGTCGAGACGTGGAAGATGATCGAGCAGGATGTCGACAGGCAACAGAACGCCTTCACGTGCCTGCTGATCTGCCAGCGCCTCGAGGCGCTCGAAATCCAGCATGGCATCACCCGTGAACGGGCCTGTCTTGAGACGACGCAGTGCCGTGAGGTGGGCTCCACAGCCCAGCGCCTCGCCGATATCCTCGGCCAGACTGCGTATGTAGGTGCCCTTGCTGACCGCCACTTCGATCTCGATACCATCGGAGTGCCGTGCAAGAAGCGCCATATTGTAGATGGTAACGCGACGGACTGCACGCTCGATTTCAATTCCCTGGCGCGCCAGCTCATAGAGCGGACGTCCCTGGTGCTTGAGCGCGGAGTACATCGGCGGCACCTGATCTATCTCGCCACGGAACCGGACCAGCACCGCTTCCAGCTCGGACTCCGCAAGCTCGGGAATCTCCCGCTCACGCAGTATCTCGCCTTCCGCATCACCGGTGTCGGTGACCTGGCCAAACTTGATCCGTGCCCGATAGACCTTGTCCGCCTCGAGCAGATGCGAGGAGAACTTGGTGGCCTCACCGAAGCAGACCGGCAGCAAGCCGGTTGCCATCGGATCGAGCGTGCCGGTATGCCCTGCCTTCTGTGCCTGGTAGAGGCGGCGTGCCTTCTGAAGCGCGTAGTTGCTGGACATGCCCTTGGGCTTGTCCAGCAACAGTACGCCGTCAATCGGCAGGCCGCGACGACGACGGCCCATCAGGCGTCCGGCGTGGTGCCCGGGGCACCGTCTTCGCTGTCATCATCACCACGTTCTGCACTGCGCTTGCGGTCATCAGCGACCGCCGTATTGATCAGTGAAGACAGGTGATGGCCACGAACGACGCTCTCATCGTAATGAAAGCGCAGTTCCGGCACGTGACGCAGCTGAATGGTGCGCGCCAGCTGGGAGCGCAGGAAACCTGCCGCGCGCTTGAGCACGGCAAGATTTTCCTTGATGCGTTCCGGACTGTCGTCACCCAGCAGGGTCACGTAGACATCGGAGTAGGACAGGTCGCGGCTGACCTTGGCGGCGCTGACCGTCAGCATGCCAAGGCGCGGGTCCTTGACCTCGCGCTGAATCAACAGCGCGAGCTCCTGCTGGATCTGGTCCGCCACGCGGTCAGTACGGCTGTATTCACGCATCCGTGATCTCTCCTCGCAGGGGCGCTATCAGAGGCTACGCTCGACCTGAATCTGGTCGAACACCTCGATCTTGTCGCCCACCTGCACGTCGTTGTAGTTCTTGACGCCGATACCACATTCCATGCCGTTGCGGACTTCGTTGACGTCATCCTTGAAGCGACGCAGGGATTCCAGCTCGCCTTCGTAGATGACCACGTTGTCACGCAGCACGCGGATGCGCTTGGAGCGGTACATGGTGCCTTCGACGACCATACAACCGGCGATGGCGCCAATCTTCGGTGCCTTGAAGACATCGCGCACTTCGGCCACACCCACGATCTGCTCGCGGAATTCCGGTGCCAGCATGCCGCTCATGGCCAGCTTGACCTCGTCGATCAGCTGGTAGATGACGCTGTAGTAGCGCAGATCCAGGCCTTCACGCTCGACGATCTCACGGGCGGAAGCGTCAGCACGGACGTTGAAGCCGACCAGGATCGCTTCGGAAGCGAGTGCCAGGTTGGCATCGGTGCCGGTGATGCCGCCGACGCCGGAAGAGACCACGGCCACCTTGACTTCGTCGGTGGAGAGCTCTTCCAGAGCGCCACGAATGGCTTCCAGAGACCCCTGCACGTCGGCCTTGAGGACGACGTTGACCTTGGCGACTTCTTCCTGACCCATCTGGGAGAACATGTTCTCCAGCTTGGCCTTCTGCTGACGCGCCAGACGCACCTCGCGGTACTTGCCCTGGCGGAAGTTGGCGACTTCACGCGCCTTCTTCTCGTCCGGGACCACGGTGAACTCTTCACCGGCTTCCGGCGTGCCACCCAGGCCCTGGATCTCGACCGGCATGGCCGGACCCGCGGAATCGACCTGCTTGCCGACTTCGTTGATCAGCGCACGCACGCGGCCGTAGTGCAGGCCAGCGAGGACGATGTCGCCCTTCTTCAGGGTACCGTTCTGGACCAGCACGGTCGCGACCGGGCCACGGCCCTTGTCGAGACGCGACTCGACCACGACGCCTTTACCCGGCGCGGACGGCACGGCCTGAAGCTCGAGCACTTCGGAGACCAGCAGGACGGCTTCCAGCAGCGCGTCGATGTTTTCGCCAGTCTTGGCGGAAACGTGGACGAACTGGGTATCACCACCCCATTCCTCGGAGATGACGCCGTGCTGGGACAGCTCATTCTTCACGCGGTCCGGATCAGCGCCTTCCTTGTCGATCTTGTTCACTGCCACGACCAGCGGGACACCCGCGGCCTTGGAGTGCTCGACAGCCTCGATGGTCTGCGGCATCACGCCGTCATCGGCAGCCACCACCAGGATGACCACGTCAGTCGCCTTGGCACCACGAGCACGCATGGCGGTGAACGCCGCGTGGCCCGGAGTATCCAGGAAGGTCACATCGCCGTTGTCGTGCTCGACGTGGTAGGCACCGATGTGCTGGGTGATACCACCCGCTTCACCTGTGGCCACCTTGGTACGGCGGATGTAATCCAGCAGCGAGGTCTTGCCGTGGTCAACGTGACCCATGACAGTGACGACCGGCGCGCGAGTGATCTGCTCACCCTCGTAGGAGATACCCTCGAGAACGGCTGTCTCGAGCGCGTCATCCTTGATCAGCTTGGGCGTGTGACCCATTTCCTCGACCACGATGGTCGCGGTTTCCTGATCGATCGTCTGATTGATGGTGACCGCAGCGCCCATGTTGAACATGGCCTTGATCACTTCAGACGCCTTGACGGCCATCTTGTCGGCGAGGTCTGCCACCGAGATGGACTCGGGGATGGAGACTTCACGCACGAAGGTCTGGACCGGCTTCGGCGGCTGGCGATTGGTATCGCGACCACCACGACGACCGCCGCGACGCTCTGCGCGCTTGACCTTCTTGGCCCCGCCACGCTTGCGCTCGCTGCGATCTTCACGGGCCTCACGGCGATCACGTGATTCATCACGCGGCGCAGCCTTGGCACGACGCGGTGCATCACCACGCGGCTCCTTCGGCGGCGCATTGACTTCCGGCGCAGCATCCGCGACCGGTGCAGCGGCAGCGGCCGGAGCACTCTGACGCGGACGCTCTTCGCGACGGTTGTCGTTGCCACGACGCTCATCACGCTGCGGGGCAGCAGCCGGCTTCTCGGCGGCAGGCGCCTTGGCAGCCTGTGCCTCAGTCGCCGGCGCATCTGCGGCCTGCTCTTCACCATCCTTGACGTAGGTACGCTTCTTGCGGACCTGCACCTCGATGGACTTGCCGCGACCGCCGCCAGTGTTGATGCGTGACTTGGTCTTGCGGGTCAGGGTAATGCGGTTCTTCGGCGCTGCCGGGGCAGCACCACCGCCGTGGCTCTTGGTGAGGTGGTCAAGCAGCTTCTGCTTGTCGACCTCGGACACGGCGTCGTTCTCTGACTTGTGCTTCAAACCAGCTTCGTGCATCTGTTCCAGTAGGCGGGCTGACTCGCGGCCCACCTTCTTGGCGAATTCTTTGACTGTCATTTCTGACATGTACGACCCTCCTGAGCCCGTGACCTAGTTACTGTTCGCTTGCGAACCAGGGCGCGCGGGCGGTCATGATCAACGCCGCTGCTCGCTCTTCGTCGACGCCTTCGATGTCTTTCAGATCATCGATGGCCTGCTCGGCAAGGTCTTCCATGGTGACGATACCCTTGCTGGCCAGGATGTATGCCAGATGACTCTCCATGCCTTCCATGTTGAGCAGATCTTCGGCCGGCTGTGCGCCGTCCAGCTGCTCTTCAGTGGCGATGGCGAGATTCAGCAGTTCATCCTTGGCCCGAGCGCGCAGCTCCTCGACCAGATCCTGGTCAAAGCCCTCGACCTCGAGCATTTCCTCGAGCGGGACATAGGCGATTTCCTCGAGTGAGGTGAAGCCCTCGTCCACCAGGACACGGGCTAGATCCTCTTCAATCTCGAGATGAGTGATGAAATATTCGACAAAGCTGTCGATTTCCTGCTCGCGCTTGCCCTCGGCTTCCGCCTCGGTCATGACATTGAGCGACCAACCTGTCAGCTCACTGGCCAGGCGCACGTTCTGACCGCTACGACCAATGGCCTGTGCCAGATTGTCCGCGGCGACAGCGACATCCATGGAATGGGTGTCTTCGTCGACCAGAATGGAGCCGACATCGGCCGGTGCCATGGCGTTGATGACCAACTGGGCAGGATTGTCATCCCACAGGATGATATCCACGCGTTCATTACGCAGTTCGTTTGACACGGCCTGCACACGCGAGCCGCGCATGCCGACACAGGCACCGATCGGGTCGATGCGCTTGTCATTGCTCTTGACCGCAATCTTGGCCCGCGAGCCCGGATCGCGAGCCGCGCCCTTGATCTCGATCAGCTGCTCGGCGATTTCCGGCACCTCGATCTTGAACAGTTCGATGATCAGCTCCGGACGCGTCCGCGAGAGTATCAACTGGGATCCACGCGCCTCGGTATCAACCTTCCAGAGCAATGCGCGTACTCGCTCGTTCAAGCGGTAACGCTCGCCATGGATCATCTCGCCGCGCGGCAGGAAGCCTTCGGCGTTGTCGCCCAGGTCGATGATCAGGCCGTCACGTGTCGTTTTCTTGACGATCCCCGCGACCAGCTCGCCTTCACGCTCCGCGTACAGGCGAACGACTTCGGCACGCTCGGCTTCGCGCACCTTCTGCACGATGACCTGCTTGGCCGTCTGGGCAGCGATACGACCGAAGGCTTCGGACTCGATCTGCTGCTCGACCACGGCGCCCAGCGCCAGCGGCTCTTCGCGCTGTTCGGCGATACTGGCCTTGATCTCGTAGTCCGGCGTCTCGAACTCGTCGTCTTCCACGACGGTCCAGCGACGGAAGGTCGCATAATCACCGGTGACACGATCGATCTTGACGCGGATATCCGCCTCTTCCTGATCGAAACGCTTGCGTGAAGCCGAAGCCAGTGCCGCCTCGACGGCCTCGAAAATCACATCCCGCGGCACGCCCTTCTCATTGGAGATGGCGTCAACGACCAGCAGAATCTCTTTGCTCATGACTTTGCCTCGCCAGAAACCTGTCCTTGCGCATCGACTCGAGCTCGCCAAGCGAGCAATGTGCCGACAACGTCAGTTATTTGAACTGCGGCACAATGCGTGCCTGGTCGATGCTTTCGATCGGAAAGCAGTATTCTTCTTCGTCGACCCGGATCACGACATCACCGTCTTCGGTGCCAGTCACCAGCCCCTGGTACTTGCGCTGGCCATCGAAGGCCTGACGCAGTCGCAGTGCCACCACATGACCGATGTAGCGCTCGTACTGATCAAGCGTGAACAGCGGACGATCCATGCCTGGGGATGAAACTTCAAGCTGGAACTGGCCCGTGATGGGGTCCTCGACATCCAGCACGGCTCCGACCTGACGACTGACGCTTGCGCAGTCATCCACGGAAATGCCATCGGAATGGTCGATATAGATCACCAGACGGGACTGCTTGCCTTGGGAGAGATAGTCGATACCCCAGAGCTCGAAGCCCAGAGCAGAAACGACGGGATCGATAAGCGCTTTAAGCGTAGCGTCCTTGGTTGACACAGACGAGGCTCCTACAGCAGTTGCATCAGGCACCTGACCGGGAGTAGAGAGGAGAGCTAGGTGGCTGATTGGCACTGGTGCTAACAAAAAGCCCCTTCATAGGAAGGGGCCTTTCAAGAAACTTGGTAGCGGGGACCGGATTTGAACCGATGACCTTCGGGTTATGAGCCCGACGAGCTACCAGACTGCTCCACCCCGCAACAATAGTCGGACGATGGTAATGTCACCGTAAAAGGAGGTCAAGGAATGACGTCTTTCAAAGGTGGCAGAGTTGCGTCCAGACTGCCAATCGATCTAACAGGATGGTGCCGAAGGGGGGACTTGAACCCCCACGACCATAAGGTCACTACCCCCTCAAGATAGCGTGTCTACCAATTCCACCACTTCGGCACGGGGGCGGGTATCGCCTGAGACGTTACCCGGAAGAATTCAAACGATAATGCCTTGAATTCCTTAGAGTACTGGTTGGTCTGCGTTGCCGCTTTCCTCGAGCACTGGCGACGTATTCTCCACACTTTCACTGGAGTCGTCAAGTGATGGCAGTGAATTTTTCTGCTGCTCGATCACGGTGGCATTCGGGATGCCCGCTTCCACGGAGGTCTGGTTGGCATTGGAGGCGAACCAGGCCAGGGTCAGGGACGTCGCGAAGAAGCCTGCTGCCAGCACGCCGGTGAAGCGCGCGAGGAAGTTGCCACTACCGCTGGACCCGAAAACGGTCTGGGAAGCACCACCACCACCGAAGGCAGCGCCAGCTTCGGCGCCCTTGCCCTGCTGGAGAAGGACGAGCACGATCAGTGCGACCGCGAGTACCACATGGACCATCAGAACGGCTACTTGCATGAGATTCAACCTGCAGACTGGCAAATGGCTAGGAATTCGTCGACCTGGAGAGAAGCACCTCCCACCAGGCCGCCGTCGATATCCGGCTGCGCGAGCAGCTCGGCGGCATTGGCAGCTTTCATGCTACCGCCGTACAGCAATTGCATGGCATCCGCGAGAGACGCGGACCACTCGCCCAGGCGTGCACGGATAGCGGCGTGCATGGCTTGCGCCTGCTCAGGCGATGCCGTGCGGCCGGTACCGATCGCCCAGACCGGCTCATAGGCCACGACAAGACGGGCACGCGCCTCAGCGGACAGCTCGGAGAACACGGCCTCCAGCTGACCCAGCACGACACGCTCCGACTCACCGGCTTCACGCTCTTCCAGTGTCTCACCGATGCACAGCACCGGCGTGAGGCCTGACGCGAGAGCCGCATTGACTCGTGCAAGCACGGCAGCATCGTCCTCGCCATACAGGCTGCGACGCTCGGAGTGCCCGACCAGCACCAGCGTCATGCCCACATCCTTGAGCATGCTGCCTGCCACCTCACCGGTGAAGGCGCCTGATTCCGCCGGGTTCAACGTCTGGGCGCCCAGCAGGACCGTCGCCGGCAGCCGCTCGCGCGCAGCGCTCAGATAAGGGAAAGGCAATGCCAACGCCACCTGAACCCCCTGGGGCAGCGCTGCAGCCCCCAGTGCGTCGGCGAACTCGTCGATCAGGGCAAGATCGCCATTCATCTTCCAGTTACCGGCAATCAGCGGTGTACGCATGTGCTTCTCCCTTATGAGCAGTGCGAGGATGGTAATGGAGCGGCCCCTGACTGACAACCTCATCGCGAACTGTCAAGCCCTGCAGGCACGCTCGATCGGGCCTTTCATGACGCTCAGAATCGACGACAGGCGCACTGGGCGCCTGTCGTCGATTCTGATGACCGCGGGTGATATCAGCGGGCCTGCATGCTGGCCTCGACCGCCGAGGCGATCTGACGGGCCAGTGCCTGCACATCAAAGTGCGGCCGCCCCTCGACCATGACACGGATCAGTGGCTCGGTACCACTGGGACGCAACAGTACGCGACCTTCGCTGCCCAGCGTCTCTTCCACTTCCGCTACCGCGGCCTGGACGGCATCCGCCGCCATCAGCGCCTGGTTGTCACAGCCCGGAGTCAGACGCACGTTGATCAACGCCTGCGGCGCCTTCTCGAAACCGACCAGCAACTCACTGAGAGAACATTCCTCACGCGCCATGATCGCCAGCACCTGCAGCGCGGAGACGATGCCATCGCCGGTGCTCTGGATATGGCTGCAGACGATGTGACCGGAGGATTCCCCCCCCAACTGCCAGCCATTGGCTTCCAGACGCTCGATGACGTAGCGGTCACCGACCTTGGCACGCTCGAAGGGAATTCCCAGACCTTCCAGCGCTGCCGCCAGACCGAAGTTGGACATCAGCGTACCGACGACACCGCCCCCCAGCACCCCACGCTCGTGACGATCCCGCGCGATCATGTAGAGGATGTCATCGCCATCGATGACCCGGCCATCGGCATCGACCAGGATCAGACGGTCCCCGTCGCCATCGAAGGCCACGCCAAGATCGGCGCCCTGCTCGATCACGGCCGCCCGCAGTGCCTGCGGGTTGGTGGAGCCGACATCCTGGTTGATGTTCAGACCATCCGGCTCGCCACCGATGACGCTGACCTTGGCGCCCAGCTCACGGAAGACATTCGGCGCGATGTGGTAGGTCGCGCCATGCGCGCAATCCAGCACCACTTTCATGCCATGCAGGCCCAGACGGCCCGGCAGGGTCGACTTGCAGAATTCAATGTAACGGCCGGCGGCATCCTGGATGCGCGAGGCCTTGCCGAGGCTATCCGGCCCGACGATCTCGATATCGCGATCCAGCTCGGCCTCGATCTCGGCTTCCAGCGCGTCATCCAGCTTGGTGCCGGCCGCGGAGAAGAACTTGATGCCATTGTCCGGATAGGCATTGTGCGAGGCCGAGATCACGATACCGGCATCCGCGCGGAAGGTCCGCGTCAGATAGGCGATGCCCGGTGTCGGCATCGGCCCCAGCAGGGAGACATCCACGCCTGCGGCAGAAAGACCGGACTCGAGCGCCGACTCGAACATGTACCCCGAGATGCGCGTGTCCTTGCCGATCAGTACCTTGCCGCGGCCATGGCGTGCAAAGACACGCCCGGCCGCCCAGCCCAGCTTGAGCATGAAGTCTGGCGTGATCGGGAATTCACCGACCGTGCCGCGAATACCATCCGTACCAAAATAACGTCGACTCATCGTATCGTGCCTTCCTGTAGCACGGCCCACGTCATGTCGACAGCATCGACAGTCGGGGCCACGTCGTGAACGCGTAGCAATCGGGCACCTTCACGGACGGCAAGTGCCGTCAGCGCCAGATTGCCAGCCAGTCTATCCTCTACCGCGCGCCCGAGCGCATTGCCGATCATGCTCTTGCGAGAGGTGCCGATCAGCAGCGGGAGGGTGAATTCGTGCAGCTGCGCCATGCGGTGATACAGACGCAGATTGTCTTGCAGGGACTTGCCGAAGCCGAAGCCGGGGTCCAGCAACAGACGCGAACGCTCGATCCCTGCGGCCTCACAGACGGTGATGCGCTCGGCTAGAAAGTCACTGACCTCATCCTCGATCGACTGCGCATAGGCGGTATCCTGCTGCATGGTGTCCGGCTCGCCACGCATGTGCATCAGGCACACCGGCAGGCCGCTGCGCGCGGCCGCCTCAAGGGCGCCCTCACGACGCAATGCACGCACGTCATTGATCATGCCAGCCCCGAGACGCGCCGTTTCCTGCATCACCTCCGGGGTACTGGTATCGACGCTCACCAGCGCCCCCAGCTCGCTCACCAGCCGCTCGACGACCGGACAGACACGTGCCAGCTCCTCATCCGCACTGACAGGGCTCGCCCCCGGGCGGGTCGACTCACCGCCCACGTCGATGATGGCGGCGCCATCGGCCAGCATCCGCTCGGCATGGCGCAGCGCGGCATCCAGGGTCGCGCTGCGCCCACCATCCGAGAAGGAGTCCGGGGTCACATTGAGAATCCCCATGACACGCGGGCGTGACAGGTCAAGCGTATGTCCACCGCAGTCAAGCGCCATTGAATGGCCCACCACGGGCTCGCGTGGCAGTGAATCAGCGTAAGTCGACATGATCACCCATGCAGAAAACGGGCAGCCAGGACGAACATCATGGCTGCCGGAGAAGGAATCGGGCACCCACTTTAAAGAGGCCTCATCGGCCGCGCAAGGCGTCGAACGGCCGCCACATGGGGCGTCAGCAGATGGCAACGCCATCTGCCCAGGCAAATCATCTGATCAGGATCAGGAACCTGAGCCGCGCCGCGCAGGATAGTGAGTCACACCGCCTCACCCACACTTACCCGGCTCACCCCGACGCCTGATCGCGGATGGCATCACCCGCCATCAGCCGCCTCCGGGCATCCAGGGCGCCGCGAATGTCTGCCCCGAAAACGACAACGCCCGAGCGGAATGTCCGCTCGGGCGTTGTGAGAGTCAGCGCGATGATGGCTGATTCATGGCTCAGTGACCGCTTGGACCACCCAGCGGATCTGACGGACGGCGGCGCGTATCTTCCTCACCGTCGTCAGTGTCTGCGTCATCACCGTCTGACCCGGGGGCCTCAGGCGCCTCAGCTTTCGGCGTGTCGGCCACCGGTGCGACGAGACCACTGTCACCACCACCGGCCGGGCCACCCCAGTCCTTGGGCGGACGCGGAGTGCGCCCTGCCATGATGTCGGCCAGCTGCTCGGCATCGATGGTCTCGTAGGTCATCAGCGCCTCGGTCATCGCATCCAGCTTGTCGCGATTCTCCTCAAGGATCTGCTGCGCCTTGGCGTAGCACTCGTCGATGATACGACGCACTTCCTTGTCGAGACGTGAGGTGGTGTCGCCCGACTTCAGCTTGCCGCCGCCCTGACCCGGACCGCCGAGGAACTGGTGAGACTCGTCCTCATCGTACATGATCGGGCCCATTTCACTGGAGAGACCCCATTTGGCGACCATGTTGTGGGCAAGCTCGGTGGCACGCTTGATGTCGTTGGAAGCCCCGGTGGTGACACCATTCGGCCCCAGCGTCATCTCTTCGGCGATACGACCGCCGAACAGCGAGCAGATCTGACTGATGATCTGCTGGCGAGAATAGCTGTAGCGATCCTCTTCCGGCAGGAACATCGTCACACCCAGCGCACGGCCTCGCGGAATGATCGAGACCTTGTAGACCGGATCATGCTCTGGCATCACCAGACCGATGATGGCGTGACCGGACTCGTGATAGGCCGTGTTGCGCTTCTCCTTCTCGGACATGACCATCGATTTGCGCTCGGCGCCCATCATGATCTTGTCCTTGGCCAGCTCGAGCTCTTCCATGCCGACCAGACGCTTGTTGCGACGTGCAGCGAACAGGGCCGCTTCATTGACCAGGTTGGCCAGATCGGCGCCAGAGAAGCCCGGCGTACCCCGTGCGATATTGACCGGCACCACGTCGTCGCCCATCGGCACCTTGCGCAGGTGAACGCCGAGGATATGCTCGCGGCCACGAATGTCCGGCAGGCCTACCATGACCTGGCGATCGAAACGGCCCGGGCGCAGCAGTGCGGGGTCAAGCACGTCTGGACGGTTGGTTGCCGCGATGACGATGATGCCGTCATTCGCTTCGAAGCCATCCATCTCGACCAGCAGCTGGTTCAGGGTCTGCTCGCGCTCATCGTGACCACCGCCCATGCCGGAGCCACGGTGGCGGCCGACGGCGTCGATCTCATCGATGAAGATGATGCACGGCGCCTGCTTCTTGGCCTGCTCGAACATGTCACGCACACGGGAGGCACCGACACCGACGAACATCTCGACGAAGTCAGAACCGGAGATGCTGAAGAACGGCACCTTGGCCTCGCCGGCAATCGCCTTGGCGAGCAGAGTCTTGCCGGTACCCGGCGGACCCACCATCAGTACGCCACGCGGAATCTGACCGCCAAGACGCTGGAACTTGCTGGGGTCCTTGAGGAAGTCGACCAGTTCCTCGACCTCTTCCTTCGCTTCGTCACAGCCCGCGACGTCGCTGAAGGTGGTCTTGATCTGATCTTGGCTCAGCAGCTTGGCCTTCGACTTGCCGAAGCTCATCGGGCCACCCTTGCCGGCACCACCACCCTGCATCTGGCGCATGAAGAACATGAAGATGGCCAGGATGATCAGAATCGGGAAGCTGGCAATCAACAGACGTGTCCACAGCGACTGCTGCTCAGGCTTCTTGCCGATGACCTCCACCTTGTTGGAGAGCAGGTCATCCATCAGCTTGGGATCGGACGCCGCCGGCCGGATGGTGGTAAAGCTGGAGCCGTCGGCCCGCTCACCCTCGATGGTGTAACCATCGATGGTCACGCTCTTGATCCGGTCGTTCTGCACCTGCTGGACGAACTGTGAATAGTTCATCGCCTGCGGCGAGGTATCGACGCTGAAGTTGTTGAACACCGTCAGCAGCACTGCCGCGATGATCAACCAGAGAATCAGGTTCTTCGCCATGTCGTTCAAGGGGACACCCTCATTGCATGAATCTGTCTTGGCATGCCGTGAATACTCCGACTGCCGTCTTGTGGTGGCCTGCCATGCTATCTGATCGTGCCTGCGGGGTATCAAACGACGCAACACGCCGCCTTGCCTACCGAGTCACTCAAAGCTTGCCTGCGTTGTTCTGCTTGCCGATCGATGATGATGCGACCTTGGCATCTCATCAACCTGTTACCGGCCCTCCGTGCTCAAGGCCCAATGCTATCGACACTACACCAGATGGGGGCCGGCAACCATTGCTTAAAGGCCGGCACCGGACTATTCAGCCGATAGTCGGCCTATATCAGAGATACAACGACTTCGACCGAGGCACAATGATTCCAGCCTGACCAAGTATGCCATCGGCCGCCTTAACCGGTGATGAAGTCGTCGTCCGGGGCAGAAATCGGGATCGCCTGGCATCGAGGGCAACGTCAGCCCTTGAACCCCTGCCCAAGCAGGTAGACCTCGCGCGAGCGGGCGCGCGACGCTTCCGGCTTGCGCGTGACGACCTTGTTGAAGCTGCCACGCATGTCCTTCAGGTAGGCATCGAAGCCCTCTCCCTGGAAGACCTTGACCAGAAAGTTGCCACCCGGCTTGAGCGTCTGGCGCGCCAGATCCAGCGCCAGCTCGACCAGATACATGCCGGCAGGCTGATCTATCGCGCTCATGCCGCTCATGTTGGGTGCCATGTCGGAGATCACGAGATCCACCGGGCGATCCCCCAAGGTGGCCAGAATCTGGTTCAGCACGGCCTCTTCGGTGAAGTCACCCTGGATGAAATCGACACCGGCCAGGGCGTCCATCTCAAGGATGTCGGAGGCGATGACCACGCCTTCCATGCCGACGCGATCCGCGGCGATCTGGCTCCAACCACCGGGGGCGGCACCTAGGTCGATGACGGTAGCGCCCGGCTTGAGCAGGCGGTCCTTGTCATCGATTTCAATCAGTTTGTAGCTGGCACGGGAACGATAGCCATCGGCCCAGCTGCGCTGGACATAGGCGTCATCAAAGTGTTCCTTCATCCAGCCAGCGCTGCTCTTGCTGGGGTGAGCCACGTTGTCACCTGGAATGTCGGGGGAAATCGAATACTGGCGGGAGATGGTGCGGGGGGATAACGACGACACGAAAGGCGTGGCAAGCTTGCGCACGGGTCGTGTCATGAGCGTCGTCATGGAGTAGAATGGCGGGTCCTGCGCGCGGTTCCGCCCGCGGGCACAGACATTGCCTGCGCAACAGACGGGTTCACACCCCTGGATTTCAAGCCCTGGAGTCGACCCTGTCTTTCGCTACGCTCCCCGCTCCCATCGGACGCCAACAGGGAAACTTTACGATACCATGAGCTTGTCACAGTCACAAAAGAAAGCATTTCGCAGCATCGGGCACCATCTTGACCCGATCGTCACCGTCTCGGAAAACGGCCTTTCCGACGGCGTCGTGACCGAACTCGAGCGCGCGCTGCACGATCACGAGCTGATCAAGCTGAAGCTGGCGATCAATGATCGCGAAGCGCGCGGCGAGGTGGCTCGCCACCTGTGCAGCGAAACCGGCGCGACCCTGATCCAGAGCATCGGCAAGATCGCCCTGCTGTATCGCCGCAACCCGCAGGCCAAGCCGAAGCTGTCCAACGTACAGCGCTTCAGCGAGAAGTAAGCCGCCGGGCCCAGGCCTGACGAGGCTCACCTCGCACGCCACGCCTGCCGCAGACAGAAACGCCGCCCTCGATGAGGGCGGCGTTTCTGTTTTCTGTGACTGACAATCACGACCTTATGACGCTGAGAGCCGTCTGTCTGAAGGATTCCGTGCCCGCAGGCAAAAAAACAGCCCTGCCGGGATGACCGGCAGGGCTGTCACGACATCAGGATCTGACGAATCAGAGGCGATGCTCTTCAGATGTGAAGTGCTTCAGATGTGATGCACTTCGGAGATTTCATACTCCACATCGCCACCCGGGGTACGCACGACCACGACATCCCCTTCTTCCTTGCCGATCAGCGCACGCGCGATCGGTGAGGTAACGGAGATCTTGCCGTCCTTGATGCTGGCCTCATCCTCACCCACGATGCGATAGCGCACTTCGCTGTCGTCATCGAGGTTCATCAGATCAACCGTGGTACCGAAGATCACCTTGCCTGTCTTGGGCAGCTTGGTGACATCGATGACCTGGGACATCGAGAGCTTGGCTTCAATCTCCTGGATACGCCCCTCGATGAAACCCTGTTGCTCACGCGCGGCGTGATACTCGGCGTTCTCCTTGAGATCGCCGTGCTCACGTGCTTCCGCGATGTCAGCGATGACCTTGGGGCGTTCCGTGCCCTTGAGGTGCTCGAGCTCCTTGCGCAGGCGATCTTCGCCCTCGACGGTCATCGGACTTCTACTCATATCATGACTCCTGCATGCAGATCCTGGAGACGACGGACCTTGACATCGTTTCCGTACTCGAGCGCCATGCACACGGCATTGGCACCCGCCAGCGTCGTGGCATAGGGCACCTTGTGCGCCAGCGCAGTGCGGCGAATCACGGACGAGTCATTGATGGCCTGACGCCCCTCAGTGGTGTTGACGATGTAGGCGATCTCGCCGTTCTTGATCATGTCGACGATATGCGGCCGCCCCTCGAACACCTTGTTGACGGGTTCAACCTCGAGCCCGGCAGCGGCAATCACCTCTGCCGTGCCACGGGTAGCACAAAGCGTAAAGCCCAATGTTACCAGAGAGCGGGCCACCTCGATAACGCCCGCCTTGTCGAACTCGCGCACGGACAGGAACGCCTTGCGATCGCCCGTCAATGTCGGGATGGCTTCCCCGGCGCCCAGCTGCGCCTTGTAGAAGGCCTCGGCGAAGGTATCGCCAGAGCCCATCACTTCACCGGTGGACTTCATTTCCGGTGACAGGATCGGATCGACACCCGGGAACTTGGCGAACGGCAGCACCGCTTCCTTGACGCTGTAGAAGGTCGGCACGATTTCCTGGGTGAAACCGATCTCTTCCAGGGTCTGGCCGGCCATGCAACGCGCGGCGATCTGCGCCAGTGACTGGCCGATGCACTTGGAGACGAACGGCACGGTACGCGAGGCACGCGGGTTGACCTCGATGACGTAGATCACGCCATCCTGCCAAGCCAGCTGAACGTTCATCAGACCGACGACGTTGAGCTCCAGCGCCATGCGCTTGACCTGCTCACGCATCTCTTCCTGGACGTCTGCCGGCAGCGAGTAAGGCGGCAGTGCGCACGCCGAGTCACCGGAGTGGATACCAGCCTGCTCGATGTGCTGCATGATGGCGCCGATCACGACCTGCTTGCCATCGGACACCGCGTCGATGTCGACCTCGATGGCGGCATTCAGGAAGTGGTCCAGCAGCACCGGCGAGTCATTGGAGACCTTGACCGCGTGGGTCATGTAGTTCTCGAGCTCGGAGGCGGAGTAGACGATTTCCATCGCGCGGCCGCCCAGCACGTAGCTCGGACGCACCACCAGCGGGTAGCCGATGGTTTCGGCCTTGACGAAGGCCTCCTCGAAGCTGCGTGCGGTGGCGTTTTCCGGCTGGATGAGACCGAGCTTCTCGATCATCTGCTGGAAACGTTCGCGGTCTTCGGCGCGATCGATGGCGTCCGGCGTGGTACCGATGATCGGCACACCGGCGGCCTCGAGCTCACGGGCCAGCTTCAGCGGCGTCTGACCGCCGAACTGGACGATGACACCGACAGGCTGTTCCTTGTCGGCGATCTCCAGCACGTCTTCCAGCGTCACCGGCTCGAAGTAGAGGCGATCGGAGGTGTCGTAATCGGTGGACACGGTTTCCGGGTTGCAGTTGACCATGATGGTCTCGTAGCCGTCCGCGCGCATGGCGAGGGAGGCGTGGACGCAGCAGTAGTCGAACTCGATGCCCTGACCGATGCGGTTCGGACCACCGCCCAGCACCATGATCTTCTTCTTGTCGCTGACCTCGGCCTCACACTCCTCCTCGTAGGTGGAGTACATGTAGGCGGTGTCGGAAGCGAACTCCGCGGCACAGGTATCGACACGCTTGTAGACCGGGCGGATGCCCTGCTGCTGACGATGCTTGCGGAAGGCCTTCTCGGACACGCCCATCAGGCGCGCCAGACGGGCATCACTGAAGCCCTTGCGCTTGAGACGGAACAGACGATTGGCATCCATCTCGCCCAGAGAACTTGCCGCCACTTCGCCTTCCTGAGCGATCAGGTCGGCCAGCTGCACCAGGTACCAGCGGTCGATGTTGGTGAGACGGAAGATCTCTTCGATGCCAAGGCCGGCACGCATGGCATCGGCGATGTAGAAGATACGCTCGGCACCGGCGGCCTGCAGCTCGCCCTTGATGCGCGCCATGTTCTCGTCGCCGTAGTCGGCCACGATGGGATCGAGACCATCGACACCGGTCTCCATGCCACGCAGTGCCTTCTGCAGGGATTCCTGGAAGGTACGACCGATGGCCATGACTTCGCCGACCGACTTCATCTGCGTGGTCAGACGGTCATTGGCCTGCGGGAACTTCTCGAAGGTGAAGCGCGGAATCTTGGTGACGACATAGTCGATGGACGGCTCGAAGGACGCCGGCGTCTTGCCACCGGTGATGTCGTTCTGCAGCTCGTCCAGGGTATACCCGATGGCCAGCTTGGCGGCGATCTTAGCGATCGGGAAACCGGTCGCCTTGGAGGCCAGTGCAGAGGAGCGCGACACGCGCGGGTTCATCTCGATCACGACCATGCGACCGGTGTCCGGGCAGATGCCGAACTGGACGTTGGAGCCACCGGTCTCGACACCGATCTCGCGCAGGACGGCCAGCGATGCATCACGCATCAGCTGGTATTCCTTGTCGGTCAGGGTCTGTGCCGGGGCGACAGTGATGGAGTCACCGGTATGCACGCCCATCGGGTCGAAGTTCTCGATGGCACACACGATGATGCAGTTGTCGTTCTTGTCACGAACGACCTCCATCTCGTATTCCTTCCAGCCCAGCAGCGATTCGTCGATCAACAGCTCACGGGTCGGCGACAGCTCGAAACCGCGATGGCAGATCTCTTCGAATTCTTCACGGTTGTACGCCACGCCGCCGCCGGAACCGCCCATGGTGAAGCTGGGACGGATGATGGACGGGAAGCCCAGCTCGGCCTGGATTTCCCAGGCCTCTTCCATGGAGTGTGCGACCTTGGCCTTCGGGCACGCCAGGCCGATCTTCTTCATCGCCTTGTCGAAGCGATCACGGTCTTCGGCCTTGTCGATGGTATCGGCGTTGGCACCGATCATCTCGACGCCGAATTTCTCGAGCACGCCTTCGCGCTCCAGGGCCAGTGCACAGTTCAGTGCGGTCTGGCCACCCATGGTCGGCAGGATGGCGTCCGGACGCTCCTTCTCGATGATGCGCGCCACGGTCTCCCAGGTGATCGGCTCGATGTAGGTCGCGTCGGCCATCACCGGGTCGGTCATGATGGTGGCCGGGTTGGAGTTGACCAGGATGACCCGGTAACCCTCTTCACGCAGGGCCTTGCAGGCCTGTGCGCCGGAATAGTCGAACTCGCACGCCTGGCCGATGACGATGGGGCCGGCGCCGATGATCAGGATGCTTTTCAGGTCTGTACGTTTCGGCATGTCTCTTCCCGCAATGATCTGGTGACTGAACTCAACGATGGATCAGGCCCTCGGGCCTGCGCTCGGCTCAGCGTCGCGCGCGCATCATCTCGATGAAACGATCGAACAGCGGGGCGACGTCCTGCGGGCCGGGGCTGGCTTCCGGGTGACCCTGGAAGCTGAAGGCCGGACGGTCGGTGCGCTCGATGCCCTGCAGACTGCCATCGAACAGCGACTTGTGGGTCGCGCGCAGATGGCTCGGCATACCGGCTTCATCCACCGCGAAGCCGTGATTCTGACTGGTGATCATCACCACACCACTGTCGAGATCCTGCACCGGGTGATTGGCACCATGGTGACCGTGGCCCATCTTGACGGTGGTCGCACCGGAGGCCAGGGCCAGCAGCTGGTGACCGAGGCAGATGCCGAAGACCGGCGTCTCGGTCTCGAGCACTTCACGAATCGCGGTGATGGCGTAGTCGCAGGGTTCGGGGTCGCCCGGACCGTTGGACAGGAAGATGCCATCCGGGTTGAGCGCCAGCACCTCGGCGGCAGGCGTCTGCGCCGGCACGACGGTCAGACGGCAGCCACGCGAGGCCAGCATGCGCAGGATGTTGTGCTTGACGCCGTAGTCGTAGGCGACCACGTGGAAGGGGCGCTCTGACTCACGGGTGTCGGCGTAGCCTTCTCCCAGGGTCCATTCGCCTTCGTGCCACTCGAATGACTCGCGGCAGGAGACTTCCTTGGCCAGGTCCATGCCCTTGAGGCCCGGGAAGGCACGAGCGGCTTCCAGCGCACGCTCGACGGCGTCATCTCCCTGAGCATCCTCACCGGCGAGAATGGCGCCGTTCAGCGAGCCCTTCTCGCGCAGGATGCGCGTCAAACGACGCGTATCGATATCCGCGATGCCGACGACATTCTCGTCACGCAGGTACTGATCGAGAGAGCGAGTGGAGCGGAAGTTGCTGGCCAGCAGCGGGAGGTCGCGGATGACCAGGCCGGCGGCCGCGACATGATCGGACTCGTTGTCCTCGTCGTTGATGCCGGTATTGCCGATGTGCGGATACGTCAGAGTGACGATCTGTCGGGTGTAGGAGGGATCGGTCAGGATTTCCTGGTAGCCGGTCATGGCAGTGTTGAACACCACCTCGCCACTGGTCTGCCCATCAGCGCCGATGGCGCTGCCGTGAAATACACTGCCGTCTTCCAAGGCCAGTATCGCGGGTTTGATCAACGCAACGTCCTCCCCTAAGTGTCCACTTTCCTGCCCGGAATCCGCGGTCGAACACCGGACATGCTGCTTGATTGTCGTACTCGGCTGACGCCGAGTCTGGGTCCCGCTGCCACTCTTCCCACGCGCCTTCCCCATGTGAGGAGCGCTCGCCGGAAGCGGCAAATTCAGGCTGCAAAAAAGCGGGACGAAACCGAAAAATCAGGCTTCATCCCGCTTGTTATCATTCTTCGGAATATTGCTTGTCACAGCGGCCCCAAGAGTGCGGCCAAATTGGGTAGAGATTACCCGAATCCTGCGGTGCTGACCACCCCATGACTGCACCGCGAGCGGGCGGCAGTGCCCACCATACGGTCGTTTCGTCACAGCAGTCAGCTTGCGGAGCATCGGGAGTGATCGCGAGCCTGTCCCCCGAATCACCTGCCAGGAACGTTTCCCGCCGCAAGGTGCAACATCCATCACCGCCGACCGACAATATCCTGTCGGCGGTGACAGCTTCCACGATGCGCCCGGAAGCCACTCGAACGCGGCAAATCGAGTGCCCGGGACGCGATCTCGACCCGAGCCCCCGACGGGACATCACTTGAGACCCAGCACGTCCTGCATGTCGTAGCGTCCGACGCCACGCGCTGACAGCCACTCGGCGGCACGCGCCGCGCCCTTGGCGAAGGTCATGCGGCTTGAGGCCTTGTGGGTGATCTCGATGCGCTCGCCTTCGGTGGCGAACATCACGGTATGCTCGCCGACGATGTCACCGGCACGCACGGTGGCGAAGCCGATTTCCTTGTCGGTGCGCGGACCACACTGCCCTTCGCGTGCAAAGACACCGTGGGTCTCGAGATCACGACCGATGGCATGTGCCACCGCCTCGCCCATCGCCAGTGCCGTGCCGGAGGGGGCATCGACCTTGTGGCGGTGGTGCGCCTCGATGATCTCGATGTCATACCCCGCATCCCCCAGTGCCCGGGCTGCCGTTTCCAGCAGCTTCAGCGTCAGATTGACGCCGGAGCTCATGTTGGCGGCAAACACGAAGGGCACGCTGTCGCGATAGCCATCCAGTTGCTCGAGCTGCTCCGGGCTGAAACCGGTCGTGCCGATGACCATGCGCTTGCCGTGCTCCGAGCACAACGCCAGGTTGGCCAGCGTCACCTGCGGCGCGGTGAAATCGATCACGACATCAACGTCATCCACCACGGCGGCCAGACTGTCACTGGCGACCACACCCAGACGCCCCTGCCCCGCCAGCTCGCCGATGTCGGCACCTGCCAGGGAGCTACCGGCCTCGACGATGCCCGCTGTCAGCGTCAGGCCTTCCACGGCACCGACGGCCTCGACCAACGTGCGTCCCATGCGTCCGGCGACGCCCATGATTGCGATACGGGTCATGCTGACTCCTGCCTGTTGTGGGTCTTGAGGGCAGCCACCCCACGGCGATGATGAGGGTGTACCACCTGTGCTGTCCCCGCGAGTATATCAGCCGCCTGCAGCGTTGGCTGACGTCATGTATTTGCCCCCGTTACGCGCTAGAGTAGCGGGAGACTGAGTTCCTGCCCGTCCACGCCACTCCCTCTTCACCGCTCAGTTCCCGGAGTCAGCATGTCGCTACTTCATCGTTATGCCATTCGTCATTGGCGCCTGCTGCGCCTCGCAACCCTTGCCACGGCAGTTGCCGGCCTGCTGAGTGCCTGTGGCGTTCACCCGCGCCCCTACTCGCTGGCCTCGCCGGAGCAGATGAGCCAGCTGCCGGAGATCCAGTGGTGCGGCACCCTCAAGCTGCCAGGCAAGTGGCTGGATGGCACCCCCGTCGGCGGCCTGTCCGATATCGGCTGGGACAAGGATGAATCCCTGCTGTACGCCGTGTCGGACCGAGGCTGGCTGCACCGCCTGCGTCTGGCCTTCCGCCATGGGGAGCTGGTCGGTGCCAAGGCACTCAAGACCTATACGCTGCGCGACGAGACCGACATCTCCCTGCAAGGCGCCCTGAGCGATGCCGAAGGCATGCAGCTGCTGAAGGACCACAACGGCCGGCGCGGCGATACCCGTCTGGTCATCAGCTTCGAGCAGCAACCCCGAGTCGAGCACTTCCTGCCCAGCGGACTGGCGATCAGCGAACCCGCCACCCCCGTGGGCGTACGCGGTGCCGCCCCCAACAATGGCATGGAGGCGCTGACCCTGCACCCCGAGTACGGCCTGCTCGCCGGTCTGGAAGCCACCCCGGAGGGCATGGACGAAGGCACCACGCGCCTGTTCACGCTGGATGGCAAGCAGGAATGGCGCTATCCACTGGCCAGCGACACGGGCTCGAGCCTGACCGCCATGGAGATGCTGCCGGACGGGGACATCCTGATGCTGGAGCGCGCCTTCTCGCCGCCCTATCCGCTGGTCATCAGCCTGCGTCGCGCGCATCTGGGAGAGCCGGGGACGACTGTCGAGGTCCGCACCCTTGCCCGCCTGTCGAGTGGCGAGGGGTGGTCACTGGACAACTTCGAAGGGCTCACGCACCTGGAGGGCAATCGCTTCCTGATGGTCTCGGATGACAACTTCAGCAGCTTCCAGACCACGCTGCTGAGCTGTTTCGCGGTGATCGAGCCCGAGGCCTTCACGCCAGCCTCTCAAGAGTGAAACATCGCCTGACAGCGCATCGCTGATGACATGTCAGGCGAACCCTGACAATGAAAAAGCCCCACTCCCGAGTCATCGGGGTGGGGCTTTCGCGTTGCGCATCCGCCAGCGCGAAGGAGAAGGAAGACGCAGCCTAGGGCTTCATGTCCTCGAAGAACTTCTTCACGCCATCGAAGAAGCTGTTCTCCTTCGGCGAGTGGCTCTTGCCGGTATCGCCAAGGCTCTGCTGGAACTGGCGCAGCAGCTCCTTCTGCTCCTCGTTCAGGCTGACAGGTGTCTCGATGACCACCTTGCACAGCAGATCGCCGGCAGGGCCACCACGCACCGGCTTGACGCCCTTGCCGCGCAGTCGGAACAACTTGCCCGTCTGGGTCTCGGCCGGAATCTTGAGCACGACACGACCATCCAGCGTCGGGACGTTGAGCTCACCACCGAGCGCTGCATCCACGAAGCTGATCGGCACTTCACACTGCAGGTGACGCCCATCACGCTTGAAGATCTCGTGCTCGCGCAGATTGACCTGGACATACAGATCACCTGACGGCCCGCCGTTGACACCGCCCTCGCCTTCGCCGTTCAGGCGGATGCGGTCACCGGTATCGACGCCCGGCGGAATCTTGACCGAGAGGGTCTTGGATTCCTGCACGCGGCCTTCGCCGTGACACTTGCGGCACGGCACACTGATCTTCTCGCCACGCCCGTGGCAGGTCGGACATGCCTGCTCGACCGCGAAGAAGCCCTGCTGCATGCGCACCTTGCCCATGCCGTTGCAGGTCGGGCAGGTTTCCTTAGTGGAACCCGGCTCGGCGCCGTCACCATCACAGTGACCACAGGCAGCCAGACGCGGCACACGGATGTCGACCGTGGTACCGGCGACCGCCGATTCCAGATCGAGATCAAGGTTGTAGCGCAGGTCGCTGCCACGCTGAGGAGCGTTCGGATTGCGACGGCCACCGCCGCCACCGAAGATGTCACCGAAGACATCGCCGAACACGTCGCCGAAGCCACCGGCACCACCACCACCAAAGCCACCGCCGCCGAAGCCACCGCCGCCCTGGCCGTCGACACCGGCATGACCGAACTGGTCATAGGCCGCGCGCTTGTCCGCATCGGACAGCACTTCATAGGCTTCCGACACTTCGCGGAACTTCTCCGCCGAGGCCTCGTCATCCGGATTGCGGTCAGGGTGATGCTTCTGAGCCAGGCGTCGGTACGCCTTCTTGATGTCCTTGGTGTCGGCGCCACGCTCGACACCAAGCACTTCGTAATAATCACGCTTGGACATGGATCAGGTCCGCCTGGATTGCTGGCAGCCCAAGGCTGCCTGTCTGTTCTGGGATATCGGCTGTCACCGACAGCGTGCGCCCACGCGATACGCTACCGGTGCAAACGACAACGCGGGACACCTTCGCAAGGCTCCCGCGCTGTCATCAGACGTCGTTCAAGAGATCCCTCAGGACTTCTTGTCGTCGTTGACTTCCTCGTACTCGGCGTCAACCACGTCGTCGTCTTGCTTCTTGTCAGCCTGACCGTCGCCAGCCTGCTCACCCTGGGCACCCTGCTCGGCATACATCTTCTGCGCCAGGTTGCCGGAGGCTTCGGTCAGCGCATCCAGCTTGGCCTGGATCGCGTCCTTGTCGTCGCCTTTCAGGGCTTCTTCCAGCTCGGAGATCGCCGTCTCGATGGCTTCCTTCTCGCTGGCCTCGGCCTTGTCACCGGCTTCGGTCAGGGTCTTTCTGGTCGCGTGGATCATGCCATCGGCCTGATTGCGCAGCTGAACCATTTCCTCGAACTTCTTGTCTTCGTCGGCGTTGGCTTCCGCGTCACGCACCATCTGTTCGATCTCTTCGTCGGACAGGCCGCCGGAAGACTTGATGACGATGGACTGTTCCTTGCCGGTGGCCTTGTCCTTGGCGGACACGTTCAGGATACCGTTGGCATCCAGATCGAAGGCGACTTCGATCTGCGGCACACCACGCGGGGCCGGCGGAATGTCGGCCAGGTCGAAACGCCCCAGGGACTTGTTCTGTGCCGCCTGCTTGCGCTCACCCTGCAGGACGTGGATGGTCACCGCGCCCTGGTTGTCGTCAGCGGTGGAGAACACCTGAGACTTCTTGGTCGGGATGGTGGTGTTCTTCTCGATCAGCGGAGTCAGCACGCCACCCATGGTCTCGATGCCCAGCGTCAGCGGCGTCACGTCCAGCAGCAGCACGTCCTTGACGTCGCCACCCAGCACGCCACCCTGGATACCGGCGCCGACGGCGACCGCTTCATCCGGGTTGACGTCCTTGCGCGCTTCCTTGCCGAAGAATTCAGCGACCTTGGACTGCACCAGCGGCATGCGAGTCTGACCACCGACCAGGATGACATCGTCGATCTCGGAAGCGGACAGGCCGGCATCGGCCAGAGCGGTCTGGCACGGCTTCAGGGAGCGAGCGACCAGTTCATCGACCAGCGACTCGAGCTTGGAACGGGTCACCTTGACGTTCAGGTGCTTCGGACCGGTGTTGTCTGCGGTGATGTACGGCAGGTTCACGTCGGTCTGCTGAGCGCTGGACAGCTCGATCTTGGCCTTCTCGGCAGCTTCCTTCAGACGCTGCATGGCGAGATTGTCGCCGGACAGGTCGATGCCGCTGTCGGACTTGAACTGGTCAACGAGGTAGTTGATCAGATGCATGTCGAAATCTTCACCGCCCAGGAAGGTGTCGCCGTTGGTGGCGAGCACTTCGAACTGGGTCTCACCGTCGACGTCCGCGACTTCGATGATGGAGATATCGAAGGTACCGCCACCCAGGTCGTAGACCGCGATGGTCTTGTCACCACGAGACTTGTCCATGCCGTAGGCGAGTGCCGCGGCAGTCGGCTCGTTGATGATGCGCTTGACCTCGAGACCCGCGATGCGGCCGGCGTCCTTGGTCGCCTGACGCTGGGAGTCGTTGAAGTAGGCCGGCACGGTGATGACCGCTTCGGTGACTTCTTCACCGAGGTAGTCTTCCGCGGTCTTCTTCATCTTCTTGAGGATTTCCGCACTGATCTGCGGCGGTGCCATCTTCTTGTCCTTCACCTGGACCCAGGCATCGCCATTGTCGGCTTCGACGATCTTGTACGGCACCATCTTGATGTCTTTCTGGACGACATCATCCTTGAACTTGCGACCGATCAGACGCTTGACCGCGAACAGGGTGTTCTCCGGGTTGGTCACTGCCTGACGCTTGGCCGACTGACCGACAAGGATCTCGTTGTCGTCGGTGTAAGCGATGATGGACGGCGTGGTGCGGCCACCTTCAGCGTTTTCGATGACCTTGGTCTTGTCGCCGTCGAGCACTGCCACACAAGAGTTGGTAGTACCCAAGTCAATACCGATGATGCGTCCCATAATCGTATACCTCGAATCTGTTGCTAGCCTGAAAGATGAGTCTGGTTGTCGGTACCTTGTGTCGGCACCTGAACTTGCTTCAATAAGTGGGGTCGCGCGTCAGGCTTTCAAGGGTGTGCTGGCATTTTTTGCCGCCCTGATCCTCCTTGAAGCCCCGCAGGGCGGGCATGTGCCATCACGACACATGCCCTCATGGCCACTCGACCCCGCAGGGCCTCAGTTGGCCTTGCTGACCGCGACCATCGCCGGACGCACCAAACGACCATTGAGGGTGTAGCCCTTCTGCATCACGTCGATGACGCTGTTCGGCTCGGCATCCGGAGATGGCACCATGGCGACCGCCTGATGGTATTCCGGGTCGAAGGGCTCGCCGTGGGGGTCCAGCTGCTCGACGCCTGACTTGTTCAGGGCATCCAGCTGCATTTTCAAGGTCATCTCGATACCTTCGACATGTGCCTTGGCTGCCTCGTCGTCGCTCATGGACTCAAGCGCCTTCTCGAGCGAGTCCACCACCGGCAGCATTTCCTTGACGAACTTCTCCAGCGCGAACTTGCGAGCCTTCTCGGCATCCTGTTCGGCGCGACGGCGCGCGTTCTGCGCCTCGGCAGCTGAACGCAGCGCCTGGTCCTTCGCCTCCTTCACCGCCTGCTCGAGTTCCTCGACCTGAGCGGCCAGCATCTCGGCTTCCGGATTGTCGATCAGCTCACCTTCGCTTTCGGCGGCGACATCGGTGGCATCCAGTATGTCTTCAATCACTTCGCCTTCCGGAGTTTCCGGCTGCGGCTCGGCGTCGCGAGCGGCACGCTGAAGTTCTTCATCCATCGGGGTCTGCGGATCCTGAGCCATGCTGTTCTCCTGCGGGCCGACGTCTGTGCGCCATTGCCCTGTTCGTGGCCTGCGGAGCCTGCCTCGAGACGACGAAGGCAAACCCCTGAAGACAGGCCATGAGTTGCCTGTAGGGCAGCAAGGCCGCGCCATTGCTGCCGACGATGAGTGTCAGGGCCTTTATATGGGGCCGGCACTCGGCTTCTCAAGCCTTCGATGCGGCTTTTCTGCCAGCTGAGTCCGGCATGGATTGAAGGCCGACGGAGCGTGCTGTATAAAAAGCCATATACACTGTATGTACATCCTGTATGGCGACTCCGTAGTCACCCCCGAAACGGGCAATGATCGGCACGGCGTACGCCCCAGCTTCCCTTCGGAGGTAGTCATGCTGCTACAGCTCGCCATTCAAGATTTCGCCATCGTCGAGACACTGGAACTCGATTTTCGCCGCGGCATGACCGCCATCACCGGCGAGACGGGGGCCGGCAAGTCCATCCTGCTCGGTGCGCTCGGTCTGTGCCTGGGCGAACGTGCCGATGCCGGCAGCGTGCGACACGGCGCGGATCGCGCGGATCTCATCGCACGCTTCGATATCACAAGCCTCAGCGACGCGCGTGAATGGCTGGACGAACGCGAGCTGGGCAGCGACGACTGCCTGCTGCGCCGGGTGATCACCGCCAGCGGACGCTCGAAGGCCTGGATCAACGGCACCCCCTGCACCATCGCGGACCTGCGGGAACTGGGTGAGCACCTGATCGACATCCATTCCCAGCACGCCCACCACTCGCTGCTGAAGGAAGAGACGCACCTGCGTCAGCTCGACGAGTACGCCGGGATCGAGACGCAGGTCACCCAGCTGCGCGAGGACTTCCGCCACTGGCAGGAGGCACATCGCCGCCTCAAGCGCATGAGCAATGATGGCGACGAGGTACGCGCTCGTCGCCAGCTGTTGCGCTATCAGGTCGAGGAGCTTGATGAGCTGGCACTCAGCGAAGGCGAGCTGGAGGCACTGGAGCAGGAGCAGGAAACCCTGGCCAATGCCGAACAGATTCTCAGCGAGGCACAGGCCGCCGCCGAGTGCTGCGATCATGATGATGAAGGCGCCCTCGCGCGCCTCAATCAGGCCGTGGCGCGACTGACACACTTGCCGGGCAGCGAGCAGGGTTCGCTGGCCAGCGCACTGGGCATGCTGGAAGAGGCACGCATCCAGATAGAAGAAGCGGCACGCGAGCTGAACCGCTTCGTCGAAGTCACCGAACTCGACCCGGAGCGCCTGGCCTTCGTCGATGAGCGCCTTGGGCGCATCCACCAGATCGCCCGCAAGCATCATGTCTTGCCCGAGGAGCTGCATGGCCTGCACCAGCGACTGAGCGAGGAGCTGGAAGGGCTCGGGGGTGACGAGGAGGCCATCGAGGCCCTGCGTCAGGAAGTGGCGGCCCGCCGGGATGCCTGGAAGATCCTGGCTACTGAGGTCGGGACGTCACGAGCCGCTGCCGCCCCTCAGCTGGCCAGCGACATCCAGGATCAACTGGCCTTCCTCGGCATGGGTAAGGCGACGTTCGAGGTTGCCGTCGAGCCACGCGAGCGCCCGCAACCCGAAGGCATGGAGCGCATCCACTTCCGCATCAGTGCCAACCCGGGGCAGCCGCCGCGGGCGCTGGCCAAGGTCGCTTCGGGCGGTGAACTGTCCCGCGTCTCGCTGGCCATTCAGGTGGTGGCCGCCAGTCGCTCGACCATTCCGAGCCTGGTCTTCGATGAAGTGGATGTCGGCATCTCCGGTGCGACCGCCGAGATCGTCGGTCAGCTGCTGCGCCGACTGGGCGACAAGGGTCAGGTGCTGACCGTCACCCACCTGCCTCAGGTCGCGGCCCAGGCGCATCAACATCTGCATATCGAGAAGCAGGCAGAGAAGAACACCACACGTACCCACATGGCACTGCTGGACGAGAGTGGCCGCGTGCGGGAGCTGGCACGCATGCTGGGCGGCATTCACCTGTCCGAGCAGACCCTGGCACACGCTCGCGAGATGCTCAGCGCGGCGGACAGCCGTCACTGAGCCCCGACAGGCCGCCTTCCCGACGTCCATTCGTCCAATGAACCTCCTGGCAGTTCGAACGCCAGAAACACCAACGGCCGCCCCTGTGGGGCGGCCGTTGGTGTTTCTGTCCTGCAGCGAACCTTGTCATCCCTGACACAGGCGAGGCCTGAGCATCAGCTGTCGCTCTTGGTGTCCTTGGGACGCACGTAGAGCACCAGCGCATGCTCGACCAGCTCATAGCCATGCTCCTCGACGATCTCGCGCTGGCGGCGCTCGATCTCGGGATCACAGAACTCTATGATCTCGCCGCTGTCCAGACATACCATGTGGTCATGGTGTTCTTCCTGGGACAATTCGAAGACAGCATGGCCGCCATCGAAATTGTGACGCATCACCAGTCCAGCAGTTTCAAACTGGGTGAGCACACGATAAACCGTCGCCAGACCGACATCTTCGCCAGCCTCAAGCAACGCCTTGTACACGTCCTCGGCACTCAGGTGTCGATCCATCGATTTCTCGAGGATCTGCAGGATCTTGACTCGCGGTAGGGTTACCTTGAGTCCCGCCTTGCGCAGTTCATGGTTCTGATCGGCCATGCTGGGGTACTCTTCGCAGTCGCTTGATGTATCAGGTATGATCGGCCAAGGCAAAACGATAGGGAATCTTCAGGGCAAATGCAAAACTTGATCAAAACAGTCGCCTTTTGCAGCGCCCTGTCGCTGCTCACCGGGTGTAGCTACTTCAGCGTCTACAAGCGCGACCTTCCACAGGGCAACCTGATCAAGCCGGAAATGGTCGAGCAATTGAAGCCGGGCATGAGCCGCGAACAGGTCATCTATGTGATGGGTTCACCGCTGCTAACCGCTCCCTTCAGTGAGAATAGCTGGGACTACGTATATCGCCTCAAGAAAGCGGACGGCGAGATCATCAACAAGCGCGTCACGCTGAATTTCGACGGCGATGTGCTTTCCACCATCGACAAGAGCGGCGACATCGACAAGGAGACCGTCATCGTGCCGGACCTCGACATCGACCCGCGTGCCGCACAGCCGAACCGCAACGACAGTGGTGCAGGCGCCGCTGACCTGCCGGACGAGCTGTAAGTCGACCGCCAGCGGGCCCGTCATCGACGGGGCCGGCTGGCGGGAAACGGCATGCCCGCAAGCGCTCGGACAGCACGATGGACCGAGTCGTGATGACAGACGGGGCACCCCAGGGTGCCCCGTCTTGCGTACGGTCGCCGATGCCCGGTGAGGACACCGCTACTTCTCGGCGCGTGCCTTGTCGGCTCGGCGCTTGCGAGCAAGCTTGGGGTCGTTGATCAAGGCACGGTAGACCTCGACCCGGTCACCGGCATCCAGCACGTGCTCATCGGGCTTGCGCAGCGCCTTGCCGAAGATCCCGAGATCCGCCTCGAGAAAGACCTCGGCGCCCAGTGTCGGGAAATGTTGCTCGAGATGTGCCATGCGCACGGCCTCGCGCGCCGTGGTTCCCGGCGCGACGGCCAGGGAGACGATCTTCTGCTTCTCCGGCAGCGCATAGGCCACCTCGACCGTGATTCTGTCGCTCATGCTTGCTCCTGTCGGACTCACCTTTCAGACCACGTCATCAGGCCTTCTCTACGGCCTTGCCTGTGGCGGACATCAATTCGCGCCGTACAGCTGGTCAGCACGCCGCGTGAACGCCTCGACCATCTGACCGGCGACCTGACTGAACAACTTGCCGAAGGCCATGCCCAGCAGGCGATTGCTGAATTCGAAATCCAGCTCCAGCGAGACCTTGCAGGCATCCTCGCTCAGCGGCGTGAACAGCCAGCGTCCCTCGAGACGCTTGAAAGGGCCGTCGACCAGACTCAACTCTATGCGCTGGGGGGCGAACAGATCATTGCGGGTCACGAAGCTCTGCTCCATGCCCGCCTTGGACAGAGTCAGCCTGCCCACCAGATGGGCGTCATCCTGCTCAAGCAACTGGGCATCACTGCAGCCCGGCAGGAATTCGGGGTAACGCTCGAAATCATTGACCAGATCGAACATCGCCTGGGCCGAGTGCCGAACCAGGGCAGACCGGTTGACCGTAGGCATCTAGCTCTCCGCTGACTTGGATACGCGCCTTGCGTATCATGAACAATGGGCCGGCGCATGAAGTGCCGTCTGGCCTTGAATGGTAACACGCCTCCCCCCATCCAGAAGGATGCGCCAGCTGTCCGTCGGGCAGTGGCAGGAGCACACGACAAACGAGGCAACATGGGCAAGAAAAAGAAACCCCAACAGGGCGGCAACCTGATCGCCCAGAACAAGAAGGCACGCCACGAATACCACATCGAGGAAGCCTTCGAGGCGGGGCTGGTACTGGCAGGCTGGGAGGTCAAGGCGCTGCGGGCGGGCAAGGGCCAGCTGACGGACACCTACATCGTGATCAAGAACGGTGAGGCCTGGCTGCTCGGCTGTCATATCCATCCGCTGGAGACGGTCAACACCCACGCGGTGGCGGACCCGCAACGCACGCGCAAGCTGTTGCTGCACAAGAAGCAGATCGCGCGCATCTTCTCGCGCACCCAGGACAAGGGTCACACCTGTGTCCCCATCAAGCTGTACTGGAAGAACGCGATCGTGAAATGCGAGATCGCGCTGGTGGAAGGCAAGAAGATGCATGACAAGCGTGCCACCGAGAAGGACCGTGACTGGAATCGCCAGAAGGCACGCATCCTGCGGGATCGCTGAGACTGTCAGCGCCATGATCACGCCCCGCGCCTGCGCCGTTGCGATGTGGGAGACAAGGGCTTTGAATCACGGCAAATCACTGTCAGATCAGAAAAAATTCCTGAGGCCTTGAACTGGCGTAGCACAGTCTCCACCTGTTATGATGACACCGTAGCAAAGCAGCAAGCAGTAACACTGTTATGGGGGCGTTCTGGCATTCGACGCTGGTGGCAAACCCTGAGGTGCATGCCGAGATCGTAACGTATCTCGTAAATAAAACGTTGCAAATATATAGTCGCAAACGACGACAACTACGCTCTAGCTGCATAAGCTGCTCATGATACCGTTGCGCCTGTTCAAGGTGGATTGAGAACGAGCCCGTATAAACAGGATCGTCTTGGCCGACGTCTCTAAGGTCGAGATTAAAACTCAGAGAATCGCATTGCTGCAGCCTGTTCATTGGCGGCAGTCGTGTTAAATCAAATAATGAAACTAAGCATGTAGAGCCGAAGGCGGAGTGCCGGCGGACACGGGTTCGACTCCCGTCGCCTCCACCATATCCGTGACAAGAAGGCCTCCCCTCGGGGAGGCCTTCTTGTTTTCTGCTGTCTGATATTCCGCGCGCCGAGTCGTGCCAGGCGCTCTCAGGTAGCACTGCCACTCAGGCGCTCGTCCGTGCGCCGCACGCCGATCAACAGCGGGGTACCGGTCTCGGGGTCAGGAATCAGCCGGCATTCGACACCGTAGAGCTTGCGCACCAGCGCCGGTGTCACCACTTCGGAGGGCGGACCTTCCGCGACCACGCTGCCCGCATGCATCGCCACGAGGTGGTCGGCATAGCGACAGGCACTGGCCAGGTCATGCACCACCATCACGATGGTCTTGCCTTCCTCGTGGGCCAGCCGCTGGATCAGTTCGAAGACCTCGATCTGATGGCCGAGATCCAGCGCCGAGGTCGGCTCATCCAGCAACAGCAGCGGCGTCTGCTGCGCCAGCGCCATCGCGATCCAGGCACGCTGACGCTGGCCACCGGACATGGAGGCCAGCTCACGGTCGGCCAGACTCTCGATGTCAGCGGCCGCGATCGCCGCCGAGACCACCTCCTGATCCTCCTGCGACCACTGACGGAAGGCTCCCTGATGCGGCTGGCGACCGAAGCGCACCAGCTCATGCACCGTCACGCCTTCCGGCGAGTGCGTCTCCTGGGGCAGCAACGCGATGCGCTGCGCGACATCACGGCGCCCGAGACGTCGTATGTCCTGGCCCTCCAGCAATACCGCGCCGGCATGCGGTGCCTGCAGGCGAGCCAGACCGGCCAGCAGCGTGGACTTGCCACAGCCGTTGGGCCCGACGATGGCCGTCACCTTGCCATCCGGCAGCGCCAGCGTCAGCGCATCGATCACGGCCACATGCCGCTGTCCGCTGCCATACCCCAGCGACAGCTCACTGGCCTTGAGAGTGGCGGCCACGGTGTCCCCGCAGCGTGGATGATGTTCAGCGCTCATGGCGCATTCTCCTGAAACGATGACCCTCGTGACCCGGTTGGTCCGCGAGGGCTGCGGGCGACTCTCATGTCGGTGATGCAGACATGGCAGCCACACGGTGAATGGGGGCATCGGCCGGACAGGACAGCCTGACTAGCGCGGGCTGCGCAGCAGGATCCACAGCAGATAGGGGCTGCCGACCACCGCCATCACGATACCGACCGGAATCTCGAGAGGTGACAGCAACGTGCGTCCCGCGAGGTCCGCCAGCACCATCACCAGCGCCCCTGCCAATGCCGAACCCAGCAAGGGCACTCCCTTGTGGCGCGACAGGTAGCGGGCGATCTCGGGACCGACCAACGCCACCATGCCCACCGGGCCGGCCACGGCCACCGCGGCGGCCGTCAGCAGTACCGAGAGCCACAGCGTCGCCATGCGCACACGGGCGACATGCTGACCAAGTCCGATGGCGACAGAATCGGTAAAGCGCAGCGTATTGAGCCCTCGCCCCAGCCACAACGCCGCCGGCACCGTCAGCAGCAAGGCAATGCCCAGCCATTCGAGCGAGGAGACATCCCGTGCGTTGAGGCTCCCCACCGTCCACGGATAGGCGCTGTTGGCGACATCGATGGACACCCGCGCCAGCATCAACTGGGTGCCGGCACCGAACAGCGCCCCGACGCCGATCCCCGCGACCAGGAAGCGATAGCCGCGCGTGCCGATGCCACCGGAAAGCCCGAAGGCCAGCGCCGTGGCGACCACGGCGCCGCTCAGTGCCATCGCCGGTGGCGCCAGCGAGGCGCCGAGCCCGACGACGGAGGCAACCGCAAAGGCGGTCGCGCCATTGTCGATGCCGATGATGCCCGGCGTGGCGAGACGGTTGCTGGCCAGTGTCTGCATCAGACAGCCAGCCAACGAGAAGGCGGCGCCCGTTCCGAGGCCGGCCAGCAGTCTCGGCAGCCGCAGCTCCCGGACCACGAAGACATCGGCGAATTCACCATGGCCGAACGCGGCCTTCAGGGCGGCGTAGGGGCCCAGGCCCGCGCTGCCCAGCATCAAGGCGGCCACGCAGGCACTCAGCAGTGCCAGCAGCAGACCGAGGTTGGCCAGCAATGGCGCCCGATGCCACAGCAACGACAGGGGCCCGCAGCGCCACCAGAACGTATCGGCCGGTGCCGTGGCGACAGGGCATGATGCCTGGCGCCGAGGCACCCCGGCATCAGAAGAGGCCGATGAAGAAGGAGCGGAGCGATACATGGGCATTTCCGGGTTATCTGTCATGAAGAACGGCGCATTGAAGCCTGACTCACAGAATCGGCAGGCGACGAGCGCGCACCACGGCAATCAGTACCGGCGCGCCCAGCAGCGTGGTCAGCACGCCCAGCGGCAACTCGGAAGGACGAACGAGTAGACGCGAGACCACGTCGGCGCTCACCAGCATCACCACGCCCAGCGGCAGGCACAACCACAAGGTGCGGCGGATATCCGCACCACACAGCGCACGGGCGACATAAGGCACGGCCAGTCCCACGAAGGCGATCGGCCCCGCGAGGGCCGTGGCGGCCCCGACCAGCAACGCGACCACCAGTACCGTCAGCTTGCGCACGCGCCCCGGATGATGGCCAAGTCCACTGGCCACCGCCTCTCCCAGCGCCAATGCCGCCAGCGGCCTGACCAGCCACAGCGTCAACGCGAGGGCGAGCATGAGGCTCGGCAGGCTGCCACCCAGCGCCTCCAGCGAACGCCCTGCCAGACTGCCGATGACCCAGAAACGGATCTCGTCTGCCGCGCGCTGGTCGATCAGCAATACCAGCGACGTGAGAGCCACCAGCAGGCTGGAAAGCGCTGCACCGGCCAGTACCAGGCGCACGGGGTCCTGGCGTGCACCACTCAGCCGCACCGTGCTCATCACGAACAGGCAGCCCAGCAAGGCGCCAGCCTGAGCCACCAGCACATGCAGGCCTGCGGCCTCCATCCCCAGCAACAGGGCGATGGCGACGGCAAAGGCCGCGCCTGCGCTGACACCCAGCAGCCCCGGCTCCGCCAGGGGATTGCGTGCGACCACCTGCATCAATGCGCCGCCGCAGGCCAGCATCATGCCCACGGCGATGCCGATCACGGTACGCGGTGCACGCAGCTCGGTGACCACAAAGCGGGCCTCCTCGCTGCCCTGCCCCATCAATACCGCCCACGCCTGGGCAGGGCCGATATCTCCCGCGCCCCACAACAGACTGGCCAGGCAGGCCAGTACCGCCGCCAGACACGCCACTGGCATGACCTGCCCCAACGACAGACGCCCGGCGACCTTGCGGGTCGCCGGGCGAAGAGCTGTCTGTGGGGAGCCAGGCCGTGAGGACGCTCCTTCAGCCGCCATGCTGCCTCCCGACCTGACGGCATGACGCCTGATGAGTCGAGACGGGCCAGTCCCGCTTACCCATCACTGCGCGCCTGCTCGATGTCCTTGAGCAGCGCCTCGGCCGCCAGCGGGCCACTGGCACTGGTCCACAACTGACCATTGACGCCGACCAGACTGTCACGCGATGCGTGCTCGAGACGCTGGAAGGCCGGCTCCTTCGCCAGGGCGTCAGCGGCAGCCTCAGAGGAATCATCCAGGGTCGCCAGGAAGAGTGTGTCGGCATCGATGCGCGCCATGTTCTCATCGCTCAGCGGGTCGGAGTGCGGACGCCCCAGTTTGACCAGATCCCCGCCCACCAGCTGATAGCCGGTCGCGGCGAGCAAGCCGGTCGCGAACAGCTCATCGGACATCGCCATCAGGCCACCCGGCATGCGACGCACCAGGCTGGCAGTCTGCGGTGTAGTCATCTCGGCCTTCAGGCGCGCCGCGTGAGCGTCGATGGCGGCCAGACGCGCCTCGAGCTCCGCTTCGGCCTCTTCCCCGAGCGCCAGGGCATAGACTCGGCTCTGCTGCTTCCAGGCCTCCCGGCTGAGCGCCTCCCCGCCTGGCACGATGGTCGGCGCCAGGCGCGACATCAGCTGATATTGCGCCTTGTCCAGCCCCGGGGGAGCCAGAATCATGTCCGGCTTGAGCGCCACGATGGCCTCGAGATTGAACTCTCGCGGTGTACCGACGATCTCGATCTCTGGCACCCGAGATTGGAGATAGCTGGCCACGCCATCACCGCCGCGCGTGGTGACCGCGCCCAGCGGCGTCACCTCGCTGGCGACCGCCACATCCAATGCCCCTTCATAGAGCGTCACCACGCGCTGCGGAGTGCCCTCGAGCTCCAGTTCACCATAGGCGGTCTGGACCTCACGAGCCTCGGCAGACACCGCGGCTCCCATCAACACGACCGCCAGTGACGCCACCAGCCCACGACGCAGGCGGGACAGGGCAGGAATAGCAAACACATGGGAAGAGTGGGTCATTCGTTTCTCCAGGGAGCGAATATCAGGGCGGCGAGATCGGATGGTAATAATAATTGATCGCAACAATACCGCCTGTCCAGCCATCGGGCCACATCAGTTCCTGCAACGCGACATTGCAACAATCCGGTGAGCAAGGCTTGAAGGATGCGCAGCGCTGCCGCAGGCTGTGGCGCTGAAGAATCTCTCGCATACCGTCATCGGGGGTTGGGTTACCTGCAATCGCCCCGATAACACAGGAGAGTGCGTGCGCGGGATGCGCACATCACGCTCCCACATCCAATCGACAGCGCCTGACGTATGACGTGGCCATGCCGATGTCCAAAAGGCGCAGACGCTCAGCTATCCGGGTGCCTCTGAGTCACCTCAGGGAGCCCGCATGACTCGACTCCATCTCCATCCGACATTCACCAGACAGGAGAAGCCATCAGTGGCGACCCCGATCCCCCCCCACTCCCCTCCCGCGCAAACCGCAACGTCATCGATCGCCTCGCGCCTGAGTGCCGGCTGGTTACAGGGCCTGATGGCACTGGCGATCATGCTGTGCCTCAGCGTCAGTGGCCTGGCGCATGCCGCCCCCGCCAGCGATGCTGACGCCGCCAGCTCGTCCTATGAGAGTCTGGCGACGTTACTCGAGGACCCCGACCAGCGTGAGGCACTGATTGAAGGCTTGCGCCAGCTGGACAGCAAGACGAGCGAACAGGCAGCCGAGGTGGCGGGGACGGAAGTCACGCTGAGCGAGGACTCACCGTCACTGTCCCGCCAGCTGGCCGAGATCAGCCAGGAGCTTGTCGCAGAGCTTTCCGCGACCCTGGACCGCATGATCCAGACGCTCAGCGGCCTCGGCAGTGAAGATGCCAGCAGCATCGACTGGGAGCGCTTCATGACCGAAGCCATCAGTCTGGGGCTGGTGGTCATCTCCACCATCGGGCTGTTCCTGGTCCTGCGCCGGCTGGCCCATCCGCTCTTCAGTCGCGTCAGCCAATGGTCGCTGGATGGTCAGCACCGCAGCCCGCTGCTGCGCACCCTGATGGCAGTGATCATCGCGGCGATCGTCGACGTGGCCGTGATCGGTCTGGCGTTCCTGGGGGGCTATCTGCTGGCCATCTTCGCCTATGGCGAACAGGGCGTGATAGGACAGCGCGAGTCGATGTTCCTGAATGCCTATCTGGTGATCGAGCTGGTCAAGGCCTTGATGCGCATGCTGTTCTCCTCCGGCTACCAGGGCCTGCGCCTGATGCCGATGCGAGATGAGGTCGCCCGCTACTGGAATCGCTCACTGGCATTGCTCGCCGGCTTCATCGGCTACGGCATCCTCGTCGTGGTACCGATGATCAACAACAATCTGGCACCGGCCGTGGGCAGCTTCGTCAGCCTGCTGATCATGGGTATCGCGCTGATCTGGGCCATCGTGGTCATCAGCCGCAACCGTGTTCTGCTGCGTGACCGCCTGCTCGATCAGGCCCGCGAGACCCACAATGCCTTCATCGCCGTCTGCCTGCGCATTCTGGCCCGTACCTGGCACCTGATCGCGCTGGCCTACTTCGCGACCCTGTTCATCATCTCGCAGACGACACCGGAAGAGGCGCTGCCCTTCATGATGGCCGCGACGCTCAAGACGCTGCTCGCCATCGGTGGCGGGGCACTGCTGTCTCGCGTGCTGACGCAGCTGATCGGCAAGCGCATCCAGGTGTCCGACAAGCTGCGTGGTCAGCTGCCGATGCTGGAGACGCGCCTCAACTCCTACATCCCGACCGCGCTGCGCATCATGCGCGCCATCATCCTGGTCGTCGTGGTCGGCATGGTGCTGAATGCCTGGAGCATCGTGGCGCTTGGCGACTGGCTGGCAACGGACGCCGGGGCCCTGCTGCTGTCACGCATCTTCCATGTGCTGTTCATCCTCGCCTTCGCGGTCGTGATCTGGGTCGGCATCGCCAGCCTGATCGAGCACAAGCTAAATCCGGATACCGGCAAGGGCAAGCCCTCCTCACGCGTGGAAACCCTGCTGGCACTGTTCCGCAATGCCATCGCCATCGCGATGATCGTCTTCACCGCGATGATCGTGCTGTCGGAGATCGGCATCGACATCGCGCCGCTGCTGGCCGGTGCCGGGGTGCTCGGTCTGGCGATCGGTTTCGGGGCCCAGAAGATGGTGCAGGACATCATCACCGGCGTGTTCATCCAGCTCGAGAATGCCATCAACACCGGTGACGTGGTCACCGCCGGTGGCGTGACCGGGACGGCGGAACGCCTGACCATCCGCTCGGTGGGCATCCGCGATCTGTCCGGCACCTTCCATATCGTGCCGTTCTCCTCGGTGGATACCGTCTCCAACTACATGCGTGACTTCGCCTACCATGTCGGCGAGTACGGCATTTCCTACCGCGAGAACGTCGATCACGCCATCGTGCACCTGCGTGCGGCCTTCGATGAACTCCAGGAAAGCAGTTATGGCGCGGAGATTCTCGAACCGGTCACCATCGCTGGCGTCTCGTCGCTCGCCGACAGCTCGGTCAACATCCGTGTGATGATCAAGACCAGCCCGGGCAACCAGTGGGCCATCGGCCGCGAGTACAACAAGCTCGTGAAGCAGCACTTCGACGCCGCCGGCATCGAGATCCCGTTCCCGCACATGACCATGTACTTCGGTCAGGACAAGGACGGTGGTGCGCCGCCGGCCAACGTTCGCACCATGCATGAACCATTCGTGATCGATGGCTCCGCCGCCGGTCAGCCGAAGACTCCCGAGCAGCGTGAGGCCGCCGCCAAGGTGGCTCAGCGTCGCGAGGAGACCCCGCTGACCCGCCATGCCACCAAGGACGGCGAAGTCGTGGATGCCGAGGAACAGCGCATCCGTCAGACCACCCAACCGGATGCCGACGGCGACTGATCGCGCGCCCGGGGTATCCCGACACGGCTGCCTGCGATGGGCGCCGGACTGAAACGAAAACGCCCCCGAGCCAATGGCTCGGGGGCGTTTTCATGTGCGGGCGTAAACCGATGCCTCACACCTCATGCGCGAGGCTGGCTCAGGAGCCGGTGCCCCACAGGCCAGACAGTGAGCTCAGCAGCGTCGAGCTGACACCTTCGCCACCCATGTAGCTGAGCAGCACCGGCGCGAACTGGGACACCATGCTGCTGTCCATGCCCAGCGCGGAGAAGGCGCTGTCCAGAGACGCACTGTCATCGACATTGCCGACGGTGCTGGCCAATGCCGTGGCATTGTCATTGCCGCTCAGGCTGGCAAGGCTGGACAGGGTCGAGAGAGAGCTGCTGCTGGTCAGGCTGGACAGCTGCGGCACTTCACTGGACAGCTCGGAGGTCGCGCTGGAACCCAGCTGGGACTGAGCCAGTGCCAGCATGGCAGCGGAGCCACCCAGCGCCTGGGTGGAAGACACGCCCAGCTGGGAGGTCAGGCTGGACATCAGGTCGGCTGCCGGCAGGGACTGGCCCGTCTGGCTGCTCAGCATGCTGCTGGCCAGGCTCATCATGGAGCTGGAGGAGCTGGAGGAACTGGCGGTGTTGCCGGAAGAGCTGTTGCCGGTAGCGGCACAGCCGGCAAGTGACACGGCCAGTACGGAGGCGCCCATCAGGGCCAGGGACTTTTGCAACATGCAGACTCCATTATGTCTTGGGGATAAGCCGAACAAGGCTCAGGAATGGCCTGCCGTGACGGCAGATCATTCATCACGCGGAATCATCGCACGGAGGAAATGCCGACAGCCAGCGCCATGGGTGCCCAGCGCCCCACGGCGGGCATGGATCGCCGGTTGCAGGGTCTGCAACCCCGAGTCTTGCAGGGCCGCCCGAGACCGCTACCGGCTCAGACCCGCACCACCACGGAGGGGGAAAAGCGCCATCTGACAGGCAAAAAGAAGGGTATCCCGTCACGCCATGGCATGAACGCGGATACCCGGAGAGTAACCAATGTCCACCGACCAGAGACCTGGCCGGCGGCAGTTTTTCATCTTCTCGCGAAATGAGGAAACAATGTGCAGCGCCGCCCGACGGGCGGCGTCGATCAGGCGTTGTCCTTGCTGGGCTGCGGCAGCGCCGGCAGTGAACGATCCAGCAGCTCGACGCTCTGGCGATAGTAGAGCTGACTCTTGTTGTGCTCGCCAAGGTTGGCGAACAGACGTGCCAGCTCAGCACACACCGTGCCGCTCGGACGCTGACGCTGACTGGCCTCGAAATACTCCTGCGCCTTGCCCCAGTTGGCGTTGCGCAATGCCAGTCGACCCAGCGACAGCAGCAGGTCCGGATCATTCGGACGCTCCTGCAGCCACTTCTCGGCATACACCAGCTGACGCGGCGCATCCACGTCCAGCAGGCCATAGCGCAGCACCAGACGTGAATCCCAGCATTCCTTCAGCGAGTGACGCAGCAGGCGCTCTGCCAGCCCTTCCTGCCCACCGGCGATCAATGCCTCGGCATACAGGGCGACCAGATTCACGTCGCTGCGCAGGTGGTCCGGCATGTCGGCCCACAGGTTGCGCACGCGCTCGATGTCTTCCGGATTGCGCGCGGCCTGCTGGATCAGTGCCACGTAGGCGCGCTGTTCCAGCTCCTTCTTCTCTTCCGGTGAGATGAGGTCCTGCTTGTCGAGACGCGGCATCAGGCGACGCAGGCCATCCCAGTCATTCACCGCCAGATACGCCTGCTTGAGCAGTTTGAGGACCTGCGGGTGCTCGCCGAGCTGCTTGTCGAGACGCGTCAGCGTCGCGAGTGCCTGCTCGTGCTGCTGGCGATCCAGCATCAGCTGCGCCTGCACCAGCCCCACGGCACTCTCGGAGCCCTGAGTGGACTCATGAGCACGCTTGAGCAGCGTATCCGCCTGCTCGAAACGCCCCTGATAGTGGGCAGCGAGTGCTGCGGACAGATAGTTGACCAGCGGTGTGCTGGAGTCTTCCGCGGAATGGGTCAGCGACTTCTCGGCACGCTTCCAGCGGCCTTCGGCCAGCGCCACCAGGCCACGCACGGTCTTGCGGGTGGCATTGCGATGGCGCGTGCGGCTGTTCCACACCTTGAGGCGCGAGAACGGATGCGCGAAACGCGACAGCAGACGCAGGCCGAAATGCAGCACCACGAAGGCGCCCAGCAACAGCACCAGCCCGAACCAGAAGGACGTCTGGACCGAGGTATCACCGACACGAATCAGCCAATAGCCGGGGAACGACTGCATCAGCTGACCGAACAGCGCACCGATGGCCAGGCCGATGATGATCAGCAGTATCAGTTTTCTCATGCCTCACCACCCCCGGACTGGGCGCGGCGTTCGATCAGCTCACGCAGCGTGTTGAGAGACGCGGAGATATCCGGAAGCTCCGGGCGGATGGTCTTGCCCTTGAGGTCTTCCAGCTTGGCGACGGCATTCTGCACGCCATCAGTCTTGGTGTCGTAGTAACCGTTGACCAGCGTGATCGCCTTGTCGATGGCCGCCTGATACAGCTTCGGCTCTTCCTTGAGCAGCGCCAGCTGGGCCTGCTCGAGCACCAGACGCACGTTCTGGCGCAGATAGGATTCCTGCTCCGGCGTGATCAGGGCTTCCAGTGCCTCATCATGACGACGCACGGTGACCAGATTCTTCAGCTCATTGCCGAAGCGCGCCAGCTGCTGCTGCCAGCCGCCGGTGGGCGGAGCGTCGTTCTCGACCTTGGCGGCGATCTCGGCCACGTCCTGCTTGAGCGGCAGACGCGCCAGCTGTTCCTGCTCGGCGAGCAGCGCCAGGTAGATGCCACTGCGGTCGACACGCGGCACGCTGTCGAGGCTGGCCAGCTCGGACTGGATCGCCTTGCGAACCGGCAGCAGGGCGGGGTTGTCCGCCTCGGCGATACGCGCATCGGCGTTCTCGAGCAGTGCGTCGGCACCGTTCACGTCACGCTCCAGCTGCAGGCGCTGATTGGCGAGACGCAGCAGGTATTCGGCCTCCGCGTAATGCCAGTCGCGGGCATCGGTCTGCTGGGTCTTGCTGAGCTCCTCGAGCACCTTGTTGAGCGCCTGCTCGGTCTGCTGGCTCTCGCCGGACAGACGCTTGTCGAGATCACTGACCTGCGAGGCGTTCTTGTCGAGCTTGCCGGACAGGCTGGCGACCTTGCTCTCGACCTGGCCGACCTGCTGGGTCACGGATTCGCTGACCTGCTTGTCGAGGCCCTGGGCATCCGGCAGGGCGTTCAGACGCTGCCAGCCGAACCAGGCCAGTACCGCGACGACGATGGCAAGAAGAATGACCAGCACCAGTGCGATGCCGCCGGCAGCACTCTTCTTGCTGCCCTGCGGCTCGCTCGGCGGCGTGCCTCCTCCCGCGCCACCGGCACTCTTGCCCGTCACGCCGCTCTTGTCTGAAGCCCCTCCCTTGCCTGAGGCAGCGCCCTTGCCGGACGCCGTCGAGGCAGTGGTCGTCTCGGCGGCAGGCGCGGTATCGGTCTGCTTCGGGAAGGGAGATTTCGCGCCGGAAGGCGTCGAGGCGTTATCGTCGGAAGTCTGGCTCACGGGCGTGGACTCGCTGGCAGTGGAGGATGAAGAGGAGGAGCTGCCCTGTCCCTTTCCCCGTCCGCGACGGTTGCGCCCGCCACGCGAGCGTCGCTCACGTGGGGCGTCAGCCGTGGCGGATGACGAGGAAGAGGAGGACGAACGGGAGGCCTCGGCGCCAGGGCGGCCAGAGGCAGTGTCTTCGGCGTGTTCGCCGGGAGCGGAAGAGGCATCTGATGCGCGAGCGGCAGCATCCTTGTCGCTCGGCTTGCCTGGCGTGGTGCCGGCAGAGCCGTGGTCTTCCTGATCGTGTTCTCGGTTGCTCATCTACGCTTGCCCTTTTCCGGATTCTTGGGAATCGATGGCCTCGCGCGGACCAGGCGCAGTGGCGCCGGTCTCTCTCGCATGGCGAGTCGGGGCGCAGGCATCCAGCACTGCCTGCCTCAGGGCCCCGGGTGAGGCATCCGCGGCGACCGTCACGCGCTCGAACCCATGAGCGTGTGCCAGTGTAGCCAAACGGTTGCTCGACACGATTAGCGGTTGGTTCAAGGTCCGCGTCGTTGCCGAGGTCACTACCGCCTCAAGCAGCGTATTGCTGGTCACCACCATTGCATCATACGCGCCCGCCGCCAGACGGCCAGCCTGTTGAGAGGACAAAGCCAACGGAAGGCGTCGATAAAGCGCCAGACGCGTCACCTGGGCACCGCGTACCACCAGGGTGTCCTCCAGCAGGGCGCGCCCGCCTTCTCCGGCCGCCAGCAGCCAGCGCTGCCCCTGAAGCTGCTGCAGGGACGGCAGCGAGAGCAGGGCCTCGCTGGTCGTGCCGACCGGGGCATCCACCTCGACATGTGCGCCACGCGTGGCGTGTGGCGGCACTCTCACCCGAACGCCGAGGCGTGAGTGGAGTACCTCTGCCGTCGCGGAGCCCACCGCGTAGAAGGCAAGCCCCTCGGGCAATTGCGGCCACCAGTCTTCCAGCCAGTCCGCCAGGTAGCCGGCGGCCTGAGGCGAGATGACCACCACCCCTCGATAGAGGTCGATGTCGAGAATCGCCTGACGCCCGGCGGGCTCCAGCGGCAGCGGCTCGAGCGCCATCAGCTTCAGGCACTCCACGGCGCAGCCAACGTCTCTCAGCATCGCATCAAGCACGGCACCGCGCGAGCCCGGACGCGTCGTCAGCACTTCAAGAGACGACCGCGCACTCGATGCCGCGCGAGGCATCGCCCGGTCATCCACCTCCGCATGGCGGGCACCATCAGTCACGCGCATCGCCATAGACCGCCGCCAGAATCTCGCCGGCCCCCTGCTGCAACAGATCTTCCGCCACGGCGATGCCCAGCGCTTCGGGCGTATCGGCCGGACCACGCGCCTCGGCACGCAGGATGACGCTGCCATCGGGATTGCCGACCAGTGCCCGCAACCACAGCTGCCTGCCACCCTCTTCCAGCACGGCATAGCCACCGATCGGTACCTGGCAGCCACCTTCCAGATGCGTATTCATGGCGCGCTCGGCCAGCACGCAACGACTGGAGTCTTCATGAGCCAGCGGTGCCAGCAGGGCGAGAATCTCCTCGTCCTGCAGATTGCATTCGATGCCCAGCGCGCCTTGTCCACAGGCCGGCAGACAGGTCTCGGCGTCCATCTCGGCGGTGATGCGTGCATCCAGTTCGAGGCGCTGCAGGCCGGAGGTGGCGAGGATGATGGCGTCGAACTCACCGGCATCCAGCTTGCCGAGACGCGTCTGGACATTGCCGCGCAGGCTGAGCACCTCGAGATCCGGACGGGCGGCCTTGGCCTGCAGGCCACGACGCAGGCTGGAGGTGCCCAGACGAGCCCCCTGGGGGAGCGCGTCAAAGTTGGCGTGGTCGTTGGAGACGAACGCATCGGTGGGCGCATGGCGCTCGAGAATCACGGCCAACCCCAGCGATTCCGGGAAATGCATCGGCACGTCCTTCATGGAGTGCACGGCGATGTCGGCGCGACCATCCAGCATGGCTTCTTCCAGTTCCTTCACGAACAGGCCCTTGCCGCCGATCTTGGCCAACGGCGTGTCGAGAATCTTGTCGCCCCGCGTGGACATCGGCACCAGCTCGACCGTCAAGCCGGGATGCAGGGCTTCCAGACGTGCCTTGACGTGTTCAGCCTGCCACAGGGCAAGCAGGCTCTTGCGGGTCGCGATACGCAGGGTCTCACGGCGGGACACGGCATTCTCCTTGGGACGCGCGACGCTGGCGCGACAGTCGAAACGTTCGTGACGGCCAACATTGACCGCCACCGGATACCGTCATCATAAAGCCACTGATGGCCAAGGGGAAAATCCCCGGAAGCGTCACGATGACACGCCTCCCTGGCCGCAACGCATCTTGGTGCGCGCCCCCCTCGCCCATCCGACGGAGTCTGGTACACTCCAAGGTCAACGATACCGGCTGCGCGACCGTGCACCGGACGCCGAACTCTGGACATGTCACCACAATTCGAGATCCCGATGAGCGAATCTACCAATCAGTCCTGGGGCGGCCGCTTCAGCGAGCCGACCGATGCCTTCGTGGCCCGCTTCACCGCGTCCGTCGATTTTGATCAGCGCATGGCGCAGCACGATATTCGTGGCTCCATCGCCCACGCCACCATGCTGGCCGGCGTCGGCGTGCTGAGCGAGGAAGAGCGCGACACCATCATCGAAGGACTGAAGGAGATCAGCGAAGAGATCGCTCGCGGCGAATTCGAGTGGTCCGTCGCGCTGGAAGATGTGCACATGAACATCGAGGCACGTCTGACCGCCAAGATCGGCAACACCGGCAAGAAGCTGCACACCGGTCGCTCACGCAATGATCAGGTGGCCACCGACATCCGCCTTTACCTGCGCGACGAGATCGACGTCATCGACGCCGAGCTGACGCGTCTGCGGGAAGGCATGCTGGGCCTGGCCGAGCAGGAAGCCGACACCATCATGCCGGGCTTCACTCACCTGCAGAGCGCTCAGCCGGTCACCTTCGGCCACCATCTGCTGGCGTGGCAGGAAATGGTCGCCCGTGACCAGGACCGCCTGCGTGACTGCCGTACCCGCATGAACGTGCTCCCGCTGGGCGCCGCGGCGCTGGCCGGCACCACCTTCCCCATCGACCGCCACGTCACCACCGAGCTGCTCGGCTTCGATCGCCCGACCGAGAACAGCCTCGACTCCGTCAGCGACCGTGACTTCGCCATCGAATTCACCAGCTTCGCCAGCCTGCTGATGATGCACCTGTCACGCATGAGCGAAGAGCTGGTGCTGTGGACCAGCGCCCAGTTCGACTTCATCGATCTGCCGGATCGCTTCTGCACCGGTTCCTCCATCATGCCGCAGAAGAAGAACCCGGACGTGCCGGAACTGGTGCGTGGCAAGACCGGCCGTGTCTATGGCCACCTGATGAGCCTGCTGACCCTGATGAAGTCCCAGCCGCTGGCCTACAACAAGGACAATCAGGAAGACAAGGAGCCGCTGTTCGATACCATCGATACCGTACGCGGCAGCCTGCGCGCCTTCGCCGACATGATTCCGGCGATCCGCGCCAAGTCCGACAACATGTACGCCTCGGCCAGCAAGGGCTTCGCCACCGCGACTGACCTGGCAGATTACCTGGTGCGCAAGGGTGTCGCCTTCCGGGATGCCCACGAGATCGTCGGCAAGTCCGTCGCCTTCGGCATCGAGCAGAAGCGTGACCTGTCCGAGATGACGCTGGATGAACTCAAGCAGTTCTCCGACACCATCGAACAGGACGTCTTCGACGTGCTCACGCTGGAAGGTTCCGTCGCGGCGCGCAATCACATCGGGGGCACCGCGCCGAATCAGGTGCGTGCTGCCGTGCAGCGTGCACGTGAGGCGCTGACCAGCCGCGCCTGAAACCGTCAAGTCGGGGCCTGACCGTGTAATGCACCGTCAGGCCCTCACCGCTTCATCGTCAGCTGCCAGGAGGCCGCCCGATGCGTCATCTGATGAGCCAGTCCGCCCGTCACGCCCTTCGTACCCTTGCGGGCCTGCTGCTGGGTGCAGGCCTTCTGACCGGCTGCGGTCAGAAGGGCCCGCTGTATCTGCCGGCGGACGCCGATGCCGGCGGTCAACGTGCCGAGGCACCCGCCCCTGCACCGGCTGCCGCCGAGACAGAGCGCACCGCCGCTACCGAGACTTCCGGCAGCGACGCCTGAGCCCCCCTTACATCTCCGGCGGGTGATACCCGCCGGCGCGACATCTTGCAGGCCGGATCATGGATCACTTCGTATATCAGGATGGCGTGCTGCACGCCGAAGACGCCTCTCTCGCCACGCTGGCCGAGCAGTTCGGCACGCCTTGCTACGTCTACAGCCGTGCCACGCTGGAGCGCCACTTCAAGGCCTATCAGGATGCGCTGGGCGACCACCCGCATCTGATCTGTTACGCCGTGAAGGCCAACTCCAACCTGGCGGTGCTCAACGTGCTGGCACGTCTGGGTGCCGGCTTCGACATCGTCTCCGCCGGTGAGCTGGAGCGCGTCCTCAAGGCCGGCGGAGACCCCGCCAAGGTCGTGTTCTCCGGCGTCGCCAAGCAGGCCGCCGAGATGCAGCGCGCGCTGGAGCTGGGCATCAAGTGCTTCAACGTCGAATCGCTGCCCGAGCTTGAGCGCCTCAATGCCGTCGCCGGTCGCCTCGGGCGTATCGCACCGGTGTCGCTGCGCATCAACCCGGACGTCGATGCCGGCACCCACCCGTACATCTCCACCGGCCTCAAGGCCAACAAGTTCGGCATTCCGGTCGAGCAGGCGCTGGAGGTCTACGAGACCGCCGCCGCCATGGAGCACGTCAAGGTGGTAGGCGTCGATTGTCATATCGGCTCCCAGCTGACCGAGCTGGCGCCGTTCCTCGACTCCCTCGAGCGCCTGCTCGTGCTGCTGGATCGCCTGCGCGAGCGCGGCATCATCATCGAGCATCTGGATCTCGGCGGCGGCCTCGGCGTGCCCTACCAGAACGAGACGCCGCCGGAGCCCTTCGCCTACGCAAGCGCCCTGCTGGAACGCCTGGCGCGCTACGAGCATGGCAACGAGATGACACTGCTGTTCGAGCCGGGTCGCTCCATCGCCGCCAACGCCGGCGTCCTGCTGACGCGTGTCGAGTACCTCAAGCCCGGCGAAGAGAAGAACTTCGCCATCATCGATGCCGGCATGAATGACCTGATCCGTCCGTCGCTGTATCAGGCGTGGCAGAACATCGTGCCCGTCGACACGCGCGAGTCACGTGCAAGCGCCAGCTACGACGTGGTCGGCCCGGTCTGCGAGACAGGCGACTTCCTGGGCAAGGACCGCGAACTGGCCATCGCGCCGGGCGACCTGCTTGCCGTTCGCTCCTCCGGCGCCTATGGCTTCGTGATGGCCTCCAGCTACAACAGCCGCTGTCGTCCCGCCGAAGTGATGGTGGATGGCGACCAGATGCACCTGGTGCGTCGCCGCGAACGTCTGGAAGAACTGTGGACCGGTGAGCAACTGCTGCCGGAAGGTGATGACTGATGCTGGTGCACTTCACCAAGATGCACGGTCTGGGCAATGACTTCATGGTCATTGACCTGATCTCCCAGCGTGGCCGCCTGCGCGATGCCGATATCCGACGGCTTTCGCATCGCAATTTCGGTATCGGCTTCGACCAGCTGCTGGTGGTCGAGCCACCCCGTGACCCGGATATGGACTTCCGCTATCGCATCTACAATGCCGATGGCAGCGAGGTCGAGAACTGCGGCAACGGGGCCCGCTGCTTTGCGCGCTTCGTGCTCAATCAGCGCCTGACCACCAAGCGCGAGATCCGCGTCGAGACCGCCGGTGGCCCGCTGACACTGGTGGTGGCCGATGACGGGCGAGTCCGCGTCGACATGGGTGCTCCGCGCTTCGCCCCCGCCGCGCTGCCCTTCGAGGCCGAGACGGATCTGCCGGTGCATGCGCTGGAGGTCGGCGGCGAGTCCCTGGAGATCGGTGTCGTCTCGATGGGCAACCCCCATGCGGTGCTGCTGGTCGACAGCGTCGACGAGGCACCGGTACGAGAGGTCGGTCCGCTGATCGAAGCGCATCCGCGCTTCCCCAGGCGCGTCAATGCCGGCTTCCTGGAAGTCGTCTCGCCCCACGAAGCGCGCCTGCGCGTCTTCGAGCGTGGCGTCGGCGAGACGCTGGCCTGTGGCACCGGTGCCTGTGCAGCCGTCGCTTCCGGCATTCGTCGTGGCCTGCTCGCCAGTCCTGTCGATGTCACGCTGCCTGGCGGCACCCTGAGCATCGAATGGGGCGGCGAAGGTCACCCTGTCTTCATGACCGGTCCTGCCGAGACCGTCTTCGAAGGCCGCATCATCCTGTAAGCCGCCGCTGACAGGGGACGCCTGCGCGAAGCGCCGGCATCCCGTCGCCAACCCTCGCAAGGAGAGCCATATGGCCGAGCCATCCGCCTCACGTCGCCCGCGCACGCTGGACCCGGACCGGGTCGCCGAGTGGTTGGCCACGCATCCGGATTTCTTCGAGGGTCGGGAAGGGTTGCTCCAGCAGCTGCGCGTGCCACACCCCGAGGCACGCGGTGGCAGCGTCTCGCTGCTGGAGCGGCTGGTGCATGACCTGCGCGGACGTACCGAGCAGGCCGAAGCGCGTCTCGAGGAGCTGCTCAATACCGCCCGCGACAATGAAAGCCGCTATCAGCGACTGCGTCAGATCGTGCTGGATCTGATGGATGCCGAATCGGATGATGCCCTTGCGGAGACTCTGGCAACCCGTCTCAGCGAGCTGTTCGACATCGCCGCCGTCTGCCTGTGGCAGCGCGGCGCCGGCCCCGCGACCCAGCCACCGCGTCAGGTGCTCGATGATGCGCGTGCCGAGCAATTCGAGCGCCTGCTCGAAGGCCGCGCCAGCCGTTGTCTGGCGATGCCACGCACGCGCTGGGAAGCCCTGCTGCCGGACCATGACTGGCCGCTGGGGGCGGAGTGCCACGATCTGGTCGAGGCCAGCCAGGCGGATGCCACGCGCGGCTCCGCCGTCATCGTGCGTCTGACCCGTGGCGAATGTCTGGGCTATCTGGTGGTCGCCAGTGCCGAGGCCGAGCAGTTCCGTGCCGGACTCGACACTCTCTTCCCCGAATATCTCGGCGATGTGCTGGCGCGCTGCCTCGGGCGTCATGCGACGAGTCACACCTCAGACTCCGCTGCCTCGCGTGATGATCAGGCCGCGCGATGAGCGCCTCTGACCTCCCGGATGACTCCCTCGATACTGCGAGGCGCCAGGCGCTGACCCGCCCCTGCCAGCAGTTTCTCGCCCATCTTGCCCAGGACAGCAGCGCGGCGACCGTGAGCGCCTATCAGCGCGATCTCGAGGCACTGATCCACTTCATGTTGCGCCCCTCACCGGCCGAGACCACGGTGGATGCCGACACCAGCACCACCGCTCGGTCTCCTGCAGACTGGCAGGCCCTGGATGTGCCGACACTGCGTCGCTTCCTGGGCGCTGAACGCAGTCGTGGGCTCGCCCCCCGTTCACTGGCCCGACGTCGCGCGGCGATCAGTCGTTTCTGTGGCTGGCTGGTCGATCACGGCATTCTGGCGCACAACCCGGCGGGCCTGGTACAGACACCGCGCCTGCCGGACCACCTCCCTCGCCCGGTGGACATCGACAGCCTGTCACGCTTTCTCGACTGCCCGCACGACGGCACGCCACTGGCGATCCGCGATCAGGCCATGCTGGAGCTGCTCTACGGCTCGGGGCTGCGACTCTCGGAACTGGTCAGTCTCGACCTTGACATGCTGGAGACACGCCGCCTGCGCGTGCGCGGCAAGGGCAACAAGCCTCGCCAGCTGCCCATCGGCTCGCGAGCGCGTCAGGCGCTGGATGCCTGGCTGAAGGTGCGTGGCCAACTCGCGCCTGCTGACGAGACTGCCCTGTTCGTCGGCCAGCGAGGCCAGCGGCTGGGACAACGCGGCGTGCAGCTTCGTCTGGTGACGCAAGCGAAGACACGCGGCCTGCCGGAGCACCTGCACCCCCACCGACTCCGCCATTCCTTCGCCAGCCATCTGCTGGAATCCAGTGGCGATCTGCGCGCCGTGCAGGAGTTGCTGGGCCATGCCCATCTCTCCACGACCCAGGTGTATACCCGACTCGACTGGCAACAGCTAGCCAGCGCCTACGACCAGGCGCACCCCCGTGCACGTCGCCAGCGTGGGCCAGAAGAGGCAACGCCGGCTGACATTGACGCCGCCTCCCCTGCTGATGTTCCGCTCAAGGATGATCCCCTGTGATGCCCGTAACGACGCCTTCGCTGACCGCATTGACCTTCGATCTCGATGACACCCTGTGGGCCAATCGCCCGATCATGGAGCGCGCCGAGACGGAACACTACGCCTGGCTGGACGGTGAGATCGGTCATGCCACTGATTTTCCCCTCGAGGAATATACCCGTCGCCGCATGGCACTCGGGCTGGAACATCCCTTGCGGCGTGGTGACTTCACCTGGCTGCGCCGTGAAGCCATGCGCATCATGCTGCGTGATGCCGGCCATGGCGAAAAGGAAGCCCATCACTGGTCACATGCGGCCGTCGAACGCTTCCTGGCATTGCGCCACGAATTGCAGCCCTTTCCGGAAGCCAGCGAGCTGCTCGACTCACTGGCCCGGCATTACCGCCTCGGCGCCATCACCAATGGCAATGTCGACCTGACACGCCTGGCGCTGGACCATCATTTCGAGTTCAGCATCGCCGCCGGCGAATGGCTGGCGCCCAAGCCGGATGCACGCCCCTTCCTCGCCGCCATGGCACGTCTGGGCAGCCGCCCCTCCACCACGCTGCATGTCGGCGACTCATGGAAGGAAGATGCCCTGCCGGCAGTACGTCTCGGCATGCAGGCGGCATGGATCGACGTGAAGGGGCGTGGCGCGCCGGAGCCGGTTCCCGCCGGAGTCCATGTCATCTCGCATGTCCGGGAGCTTCCGGAACTGTTGCGGCACCTGAATGCATCACGATGAAACGACAGCGCTTCTGACCTTCCAGACCTGACCGTCGGTTACCTGCTGTCACCTAGACTGACGTTCCAGAAAAGCGATACACAAATTAAAACTTGTACAACTTTATGGCGGAGACCATATTTGTTGTACAAGTTTCTCGTGCCTGACGACCCAGGCTTCCACGGGCCTGCCAGGGTCATCCGAGAACTCACGTTCGATGTCGTCGCGACTGGAGAGGACAGCATGAGCACTCAATCATCATCTCGGCGTGTCATCTGCCAGACTTGGCAATATTCCCGCGCCATCAGTGACGACGCCGAGTCCCGCGACGCCACCGACATCATCGAGAGATTCCAGCAGGATCCCGGTCCGCTGGCCCTGCCGCATGCCAGTGCTTGGCAGGGAGTGTTGATCGGCACAGGACAGGTCGTGCTCTGCGCCATGCTGATCGTACTGGCGGTCTACAGTGCGCGAACCAGCATGGAAAACGCCACGCGAGGCGTGACCTCGGTACCGGCAGCGATCATCGACATGTCGGGCGGTGATCCACGGGCACGCAGCATGAATGCCCCTGTCGACAGCTCCCAGGGTGGCCACCTGACACGTTTCGAGGTGCGGGCGAGCCAGGCTGCGATGCCGCAGGTCCCTCAGCGACTGCTGTCAGAAAACACCGCTCCCAGCCTGTTCATGTGAGCAGTGATGAACGGTGACAGGCGGTCGGCCACAGGTGACCGACTGCTTGCCAGGACAGAGATCTGGACGCCCCTTAACTGGATGCCCCATAACTGGACGCCCCACAAAAGAGACGCCCCACAAAAGAGACGCCCCACAAAAGAGACGCCGGTCACCCAAGGGTGACCGGCGTCTCTTTTTATGCAGCAGCACATGTCATGACACGGACGACTCAGTCGTCGAACGGGTCCTGGGGGGCTTCATCGGCCTCACCCTCCGTGACACCTTCCATCACCGCCGGGTCCGCCAGCCACTCATCGAGCTTGGCGTGCACCTGCTCGACTCCCGAATACTTGAGCGACGAGAACAGCTGCACGGTGACGAGGTCTTCCCACTCCTTGAGGGCGTGCCGTACCTTCTGGAGGCTCGCCGCTGCCGGTCCACGCTTCAGCTTGTCCGCCTTGGTCAGCAGGATATGCACCGGCATCTGTGCCTCATCGGCCCAGCCCAGCATCATCTGGTCGAATTCGGACAGCGGGTGACGCACATCCATCAGCAGCACCAGGCCGCGCAGCGACTGGCGGTTGCGCAGGTAGTTGGACAGATGGGACTGCCACTCACGCTTCACCTTGTCCGGCACCTTGGCATAGCCATAGCCGGGCAGGTCGACCAGATGGCGGCCCGTTTCACCGATGGTGAAATAGTTGATCAGCTGAGTGCGGCCAGGCGTCTTGGAGGTACGCGCCAACGCCTTCTGGGACGTCAGGGCATTGATGGCGCTCGACTTTCCGGCGTTGGAGCGACCGGCAAAGGCCACCTCGGCACCGACATCCGTCGGGCACTGGGCCAGGGTGGCGGCGCTGATCAAGAAGCGTGCCTGACGATAGTGAAGCTTGGGGGACGGAGTGGCTGACTCGGCCATGAGAATCTGAATACCTGTTGATGGCGGACGTCTCGCCCGCGCGACATCACGTGAGAGCAGAAGAAACGGCCGGTGAAACGGAATAGAGCACCACTGGCGCTGTCAGCTCGACAGGCAGGCGGCAGGCACATTAACGCGCCCTGAAGGGGATTCGCTATACTGCCGAAATGACAAGCATCACGCTCATGATGCGCTAGTGTACCACCCAGCTCTCACGGGCTGCGAGGCGTCTGACGTACTTCTCCTCGGGTGATGCTTGCCACCAGCGCCGGGATGACTCCACTGCGGGATTTGCGCAAACAGGGACCAGTGACATGAACAAGCTGATGAGATCACCGCAGCACCGTGAAGGGCCGCAGAGCTCGAGCTGGGGCGTACTTGCCACGACGATTTTCGCCACCTTGAGCGCCCTGCTGGCGCTCGGCCTCTCGCCCCGCGCTGGCGCAGACGAGATCACCGCGGATGCCAGCGCCGGCCAGGCCAAGGCAGCCGTCTGTGCTGCCTGCCATGGCGCGCAGGGCGTGTCCCCAGCCTCCGCCTTCCCGCACCTCGCCGGACAGCAGGCCCATTATCTGCGCAAGCAGATCACGGATATCCGCGAGGGTCGTCGCGCGGTTCCCCAGATGGCAGGCCTCACCGACACCCTGAGCGATCAGGACATTGCCGATATCGCGGCCTATTATGCCGAGCAGCCCGCCAACCGCGGCCAGGCAGAGCCCGACGCCGCGAAAGCAGGTGAGGTGCTGTACCGGGCCGGCTCGCTTGAGCGAGGTATCGCGGCCTGTACCGCCTGCCACGGCCCTCGCGGCGAGGGGATTGATTCAGCAGGCTATCCTGCGCTGGCTGGGCAATTCCCCGCCTACACCATCACCTCGCTGAAGGCCTTTCGTGACGGCACGCGTGACAACGACCCCAATGACATCATGAGCAGCATCGCCGCACGCATGAGTGACAGCGACATGCAGCAGGTCGCCGAGTATCTTCACGGCCTGCGCTGAGGCATCCAGTCAGGCTGATGTCACGTATGACATCTGCGATGGCGACCGGCTCCGGCACGGCGTGGCGTGCTCTGCACGGCAACGTGGTCGAACGGCGTTCATCCAGCGGTCAACCTTGTCACGCTAGGCTGGCCAGACAGTGATCCGCCGTGTCCCGCCCGGCAGTCTCGACAGCGGTGGTGGCTGACACGCATACTCGATGCATCACTAATGTTGCCGGGTCTCATGCCCGGGCATGCCTCAACCCGATGGAGATGTTCCATGAAGTGGAAACCCCTACTGACTCTGGTGGCGGGCCTTGGCCTGTCAGCAAGCGTGTTCGCCGCTGAAGCTGGCAAGGACTATCAGGTACTCGACGAACCGGTGAAGACCGATGCACCGGCCGGCAACGTCGAAGTGGTCGAGGCATTCTGGTATGGCTGCCCGCACTGCTACGCACTGGAATCCAGCCTCGAGCCCTGGGTCGATGAGCTGCCCGGTGACGTGACCTTCCATCGTCTGCCGGCCACCATGGGGCAGGACTGGGTCAAGCACGCCTATGCCTTCTATGCCGCCAAGGATCTGGGCATTCTCGATCAGACCCACAAGGCCTTCTTCGATGCCATCCACAAGGACCACCAGCGTCTCACCGACCCGGAAGACATCGCCGCCTTCTACAGCGACTACGGTGTCAGCGAAGAAGACGCCGAGAAGTCCCTGACCTCCTTCGGCGTGAAGAGCCAGGTCAATCAGGCACACGCACAGATGCGCGCCTACAAGATCATGGGTGTCCCCGCACTGATCGTCGACGGTCGCTATGTCGTCTCTCCGAGCACGGCTGGCTCGCTCAAGAACATGCTCAAGATCACCGATGAGCTGGTCGAGCAGGTGCGTGAAGAGAAGGCTGGCGACAAGGACGCCGCCTGATGGCAGAGGCCGCTGACGACTCCCCAGTGGCCGCCGACGCAGCGGATGATACCGGGCATGGATTGTCGGGTTCGCCGCTACGTCTGCTGACCTTCAACATGCAGGTCGGTATCCATACCGCGGCGTGGCATCACTATGTCACCCGCGGTTGGCAACATCTGCTGCCACATCCCAAGCGCCACCGCCGCCTGGAACTGATTGCCGGGGCCATCACACCTTACGACATCGTCGGGCTGCAGGAAGTCGACGGCGGCAGCTTCCGCTCCGGCAACGTCAATCAGGTGGACGCGCTGGCCGAGACGGCTCACTTCCCGCATCGCTATCAGCAGCTCAATCGCAACCTCGGCCGGCTGGCACAGCACAGCAACGGCCTGTTGTCGCGCCTGCCGATCAGCCATCTCGAAGAGCACAGCCTGCCCGGCACCCTGCCGGGGCGCGGTGCCATCCATGCTCGCTTCGGCGAGGGGGAGCATGCGCTGCATGTCTTCGTCACGCATCTGGCACTTGGCGCGCGAATCCAGCGCAAGCAGCTCGATTATCTCGGAGAGCTGATCGCACCGCTCAAGCACGTCATCGTGATGGGCGACCTGAACTGCACCCTGGCTCAACTGCGCCAGCACAAGGGATTCTGCGAGGCGCTCGACTCGCGGCCCAGCAAGGCGATCAACAGCTATCCTGCCTGGCAGCCACGGCGGGGTCTGGACCATATTCTGGCCTCCTCCACCCTGCACATCGAGCACCCCAGCACCCTGTCCCACCTCTTCTCCGACCATCTGCCTCTTGCGGTGGAAGTGCACCTCCCCGTGGCCTGTCAGAAGGCGCTTGGTCTGGCCTGACACGCCCTCACCTCAATTCTCAGTCCTCTCACGGGTGCCTGGATATCACCCTCGATATCCGCCGGGACCCGCCTGTCCGTCACCTTGATTGCCACCTTCCCGTTCCCGTCCTGTATGGATTTTTCAATCCAAGTGACTGAATCGAAAGATATATCTCGCCTGTCAGACCAATGATCCATTTGTCACTGGCCAGCCACTCGCTACTCTTGGCCTGTCCGAGGGCGTGGATTAATCGTGAAAGCAACGCTGATAACTGCTGAGAGCCTGCATGGCCTCACTGGCATCTGCCATCCACCAGCGTGGAATAGCGTTGTCTGAAACGACGATTGCCGGATTGCCGACGTCTCATCAAAGCTACAACATGAGCAAAGCCTGAACTGATGTGACGATCGTCAGCGTGCACACGAGATCGCCCCGACTACGATGACGGCACACGCAACGCCAGACTCGGCAACAACAACGCCAACAAATATCACCTGCTACCCGCAGGCCAAGGGGATTCCATGTCTGCCACTGCCTCTACCCCCGGCTGGCTCACAGGGCTCGACCGCATGACCGAAGGGCTGGGACGCTGCGTGTCCTGGCTGGTCGTCATCATGATGCTGGTCGAATTCGCCATCGTGATGCTGCGCTACGCCTTCAACATCAACAGCATTCCGATGCAGGAATCCGTGATGTACATGCACGCGACCGTCTTCCTGCTCGCTGCCAGCTACACGCTCAAGCATGACAACCATGTCCGCGTGGATATCTTCTACCAGCGCATGTCCCATCGCGGGAAGTCGTGGATCGACCTCGGCGGCACCCTGTTCCTGCTGTTCCCGGTGATGATCTTCATCCTGCTCTCGAGCCTGGGTTATGTCGGCGACTCGTGGAGCATCAAGGAAGCCTCCCCCGAATCCGGTGGCCTGCCTGGCGTCTATCTGCTCAAGAGCCTGATCCCCGCGGTCGCCATCCTGATGATGCTGCAAGGTGTCGCTGAAGCTGGTCGCCACCTCCTGTTCCTGTGCGGGCGGCTGCCGTCGCCGCATGCGAGCGATGACACCCCTGATCACGATGAGGAGCTGGTGTAATGCTCGAGATCATGCCGCTGCTGCTGTTCGTGTGTATCTGTGTCGTTCTCATGCTGGGCTATCCGGTGGCGCTGTCGCTTGCCGGTACCGCGCTGGCCTTCGCCGGGCTGGGCATGGGGCTGGACGCGCTGGGCATTACCCAGGGCGTATTCGATGCCAGCTTCCTGTCGGCGATGCCCAATCGCCTCTACGGCACCATGACCAATCAGACGTTGCTGGCCGTGCCATTGTTCGTGTTGATGGGCGTGCTGCTGGAAAAATCGAAGGTCGCCGAGACGCTGCTCGACGCCATGGCGCTGATGTTCGGCTCACTGCGTGGCGGCCTGGGCATCTCCGTGACCATCGTCGGCATGTTGCTGGCGGCCTCCACCGGTATCGTCGGCGCGACCGTCGTGACCATGGGCCTGCTGTCACTGCCCACCATGCTCAAGCGTGGCTATGACCCGTCGCTCGCCACTGGCGCCATCTGTGCCACCGGCACCCTGGGACAGATCATTCCGCCGTCCATCGCACTCGTTCTGCTGGGCGACGTACTGTCTTCCGCCTATCAGCAGGCGCAATTGTCGATGGGCATCTGGAGCCCGAAGACCGTCTCGGTGGGCGACCTGTTCATCGGCGCCCTGGTGCCGGGCCTGATTCTGGTGGTCGCCTATATCGTCTACATCGCCATCATCGCCTGGCTCAAGCCCGAGAAGGCGCCGGCCGTGGACCGTGACGCGCTGATGAAGGAGCTGGGCCACACCGGTGGCATCGGCTGGCTGCTCCTCAAGGGACTGGTGCCGCCGATCGTGTTGATCGTCTGCGTACTGGGCTCGATTCTCGGCGGACTGGCCACGCCGACAGAAGCCTCTGCCGTGGGTGCCTTCGGCGCGCTGATGCTGGCCGTCGCCAACCGCAAGCTGAGCTTCAAGACGCTGACGGAAGTCGTGCGCTCCACCACCAACGTCACCACGATGGTCTTCCTGATCCTGATCGGTGCGGCGCTGTTCTCGCTGGTGTTCCGTGGTTTCGGCGGCGAAGAGGTCGTCACCGAGATCTTCGAGAACATGCCCGGTGGCGTCATCGGTGCCACCTTGGTGGTGATGCTGGTGATCTTCCTGCTCGGGTTCATCCTCGACTTCATCGAGATCACCTTCGTGGTGGTGCCGATCGTCGGCCCGGTGCTGCTGGCCATGGGCCTCGACCCGATCTGGCTGGGCATCATGATCGCCATCAACCTGCAGACTTCCTTCCTGACGCCGCCCTTCGGTTTCGCGCTGTTCTATCTGCGCGGCGTCGCGCCCAAGGAAGTCAGCACCAAGCAGATCTACAAGGGCGTCATTCCGTTCATCCTGATCCAGCTGTGCATGCTGGGGGCACTGGCCGCCTTCCCGGGCCTGGCCACCTGGCTGCCGGCCCAGTTCTAGGCCACGACTGACGAGACAGTACAAGGACAGAACACGGACAGAGCAAATACAGAGCAGCAACTGAATTGGCGGGGCTCGCCCCGCCAGCTGATGGGAGAGCCGCCAGTCGGCTCATGCAGATGCACGGGAGCCGTTCGCGGCCCACCTCTTGCCCAGCGCCAGTCCCTGACCGGTGCACAACAACAATCGGGCACTTCAAGGAGCATGCCATGCAACTCAACAAACTCGCCTTCGGCATCGCCGTCGGCACCATGACCGCCATGGGCACCCTGCCGGCCATCGCCAATGCCGCGGATACCTACACCTGGAAGATGGTCACCTCGTGGCCGAAGAACTTCCCGGGCGTAGGCCAGGGTCCCGAGCGCCTCGCGCGTCTCGTCGATGAGATGTCTGATGGACGCCTCAAGATCAAGGTCTACGGCGCCGGACAGCTGGTGCCGGGCTTCGAGGTACTGGACACCGTCTCTTCCGGTACGGCGCAGATCGGCCACTCGGCCTCCTACTACTGGAAAGGCAAGGCGCCGGAAGCCCAGTTCTTCGCCGCCGTCCCCTTCGGCATGACCGCACAGGAAATGAACGCCTGGCTGCATTACGGCGGGGGTCTGGAGCTCTGGAACGAGGTCTATGACAAGTTCGGTGTCGAAGTCATGGCCGGTGGTGCCTCGGGCGTGCAGATGGGCGGCTGGTTCAACAAGGAGATCAACTCGGTTGCCGATCTCGACGGCCTGAAGATGCGCATGCCGGGGCTGGGTGGCGATGTCATGCAGCAGATGGGCGTGGCGACCGTCAGCATGCCGGGCGGCGAGATCTTCACCTCGCTGCAGTCCGGCGCCATCGATGCCACCGAATGGATCGGGCCGTACAACGACCTGGCCTTCGGTCTCTATCAGGCCGCCAAGTACTACTACTATCCGGGCTGGCACGAGCCGACCGTCACCTTCGAGGCCATCGTCAATGACGACGCCATGGCCGAGCTGCCCAAGGACCTGCAGGCCATCCTGCGCTCCGCGGTACGTGACGTGAACCAGGACATGCTCGACGAGTACACCGCGCGCAACAACGATGCCCTCGAGACACTGCTCAACGAGCACAAGGTCGAGCTGCGTCGCTACCCGCAGGACGTGCTCGACAAGGCACGTGAACTGTCAGGCGAAGTGGTCAAGAAGCTTGGCGACTCCAATGAGCTGGCAGGCCGCATCTACGAGTCCTACACCACCTTCGAAGGCAAGGTCGAGAAGTGGCACGAAGTCTCCGAACAGGCCTTCCTGAACGCCCGTAATCCGGAAGGCATTCAGTAACGAGTCCCTGCTTTACCTGCGCCTCTCTCCCGTGCGAGACGGCGCAGGCCTGTCATCCAATGCTTGCAGCCGCTCCCTCGGGAGCGGCTTTTTTGGGCCTGCAGAATGCGTGAGCCGACTATCTGCCGCGAGATCAGCTCTCGAGCAGGAAGGTCACCGGCCCATCATTGAGCAGCGAGACCTGCATGTTGGCCCCGAAGCGTCCGGTCTCGATTCCCACGCCTAGCTCCTCCCCGCGTTCACGCGCCTTGTCGACCAGATACGCGAACAGCCGCTCGCCTTCCGCCGGTGGCGCTGCCGAGGAGAAACTGGGACGCATGCCACTGCCGGTGTCCGCCGCCAGCGTGAACTGCGAGACCAGCAGCAGACTGCCACCCGCCTGCTGGACGTTGAGATTCATCTTGTCGTTCTCGTCGCCAAAGACACGGTAGTGCAGCAGCTTGTGCAGCAGCTTGTCGGCGCGCGCCTCATCATCGCCCTTCTCGACCCCCACCAGCACCAGCAGACCGCCCGCGATGGCGCCGACCGTCTCGTTCTCCACCACGACCTGTGCCTGGGTGACGCGCTGGATCAATGCTCGCATGCCACTTGCTCCTTCAAGAGATGAATGATGATGAGCAGGAGCATACCAGACACGAACGCCCCGCAGACTCGGTCTGCGGGGCGTTCGTGATGCGCATGTCCAACGCGCCGTATCGGTGGCTAGCTGGCCAGGCCGGGCAGGAAGAGCGCGATCTGCGGGAACAGCATCAGCAGCACCGTCGCCAGCAACAGCAGGGCAATGAAGGGTGGCGTGCCACGGATAACCTCCATGTAAGGCTTCCGGAACACCGCCACCGCCGTGAAGATGTCACAGCCGAAGGGTGGCGTCGCCGAACCGATCGCCGCCTGCAGGGTGACGAGGGTACCGACCAGCACCGGGTCCAGTCCGGCGGCATCGACGGCCGGGGCAAATACCGGCGCCAGAATCAGGATCACCACGATGGGATCGACGAACATGCAACCGACGAAATAGGCCACCGCGATCACCGCCAGCAGCGCCAGGGCGTGTTCTGACAGGTACGGGATGTACCCGCCGAGAATGGCATCCGGAATCTTGGCGAACGAGATCATCCACGAGAAGCCGGCGCCCGCCGCCACCAGAATGAATACCACCGCGGTGATCAGACCGGTGGAGAAGGCCACGCCGGGCAGGTCCTTGAGCGTGACGCCACGGTAGATGAGCATCTCGAGAATCAGCGCATAGATCACCGAGACCGTGGCGGCCTCCGTCGGCGAGAACATCCCCGAGTAGATGCCGCCGATGATGATCACCGGGAAGCCGGCGGGCAGACTGGCGCGCTTCAATGCCTTGAGGCGCGCAGGCCAGTCCGCCTTGGGCTGCGGCGCAATGCCCAGCTTCCACGACTTCCACATGCAGTAGAGCGAGAACAGCACCAGGATCATCAGCCCCGGACCGATACCGGCGATGAACAGATCCCCCACCGAGGTACCGGTCGCGACACCGTAGATGATCATGCCGATGGACGGCGGAATCAGCAGCGCGATGTCAGAGGCATTGATGATCAACGCGATGGTGAACTTGTCGCTGTAACCGGCTTCCAGCAGCCGCGGGCGCAGCGGGCGCCCCATCGCGACCACTGTGGCCTGGGTGGAGCCGGACACCGCGCCGAACAGGGTACAGCCCAGCGCGGTGGTCACCGGCAGACCGCCACGCCAGTGGCCGACGAAACGCTCGACCACATCCAGCAGACGCTGGGCGGTGGAGCCCTTGAGCATGATATCGGCCGCCAGAATGAACATGGGGACCGCCGTCAGTACCACCGGTTGCAGGCCACCGATCATCTGCTGGATCACCAGCTCTGGCTTGAGAAAAGGGAAATCGCTGAACAACAAGAAGAAGGTGCCGACACTCAATGGCACCATCATGGGTACCCCAAGCAACAGCAGCCCCACCATCACGAGCAGAATCCACATCGCAGCTTCCGTCCCTGGGTCAATGTAGTGTGATCAATCACGAGCCCTGCAACACGCATCAGCCAAGGCATCTCTTGCCTTCACTCCCGCGCCACAGTCTCGCATCCAAAGTGGAAGAGACGTGCTAGAGCGCACCGCTGCCGTCGACTTCCTCGTTCTCGTCTATCTCCGCCGTACGCCACGACAGCCAGGCACCTTGTGCCAGCAGATTGCGCAGAATCGCCATCAGATACTGGAGGGCGCCCAGCGCCAGTCCCAGCGGGACCACGGCATAGAGTGCCGCCAGCGACCAGCGCAACGACGGCGTGACACGCCCTGACCTGGCCAGGCTCTGCAGATAATCCACCGCCAGCCAGGCCAGGTAGGCCAGCAGCGCACAGGTGATGACCTGTCCGGCGATCAACAGCACCTTGCGCAACCACGGCGGCATGAAGTCCAGCAGTGCCGTCACGCGGATATGGCGTCCGGCGCGCGCGCCGTAGCTGATGCCGAGAAAGGTCAGCCACAGCTGCAGGATCTGCATCAGCTCTTCAGTGAACGGCAGGCTGTAGTTGAAGACGTTGCGCCCGATCACATTGGCGATACTGGCCGTCGCCATGCCCAGCACGCACAGCGCGATCAGCCAGCGTTCGACGTGTGCCAGGCCCTGATCACCGCGTTCGAATATCGCCGCCAGGCGGCGCAGCGGTGCAGGCAGATGTGCGAGGGGATCCTGAGCGTCTTGCGCCTCGGCCGGGGTGGGCCGGGTCTCATCAGCGGGGGGAGACTTGGAGGGGGGCGAATTCATGAAGCGGCTTCCTGTTGATGTGGCTTCCTGCCAGGCAGGCTTTCTGTCAGGCGACGCACGCACAGCGATTTGCGCCACGCCGTCTGCATTTGCCAGTACGATCCATTGAAGTTTTCCGAGACACCGCCGTGATTTTCACTTTGGTGAGTCATGATCTAGCTTTATTGACGGCATCCTTTATTAGCGACACTGTGGACCAGCACGCAGCCTGCCTCTACCGAGCCATCTGGCAGGGCATGCCACCGACCCGGAGCAGGGGTCATCGAGTACCAGAATCTCATGCGGACAGGCTCAGCCCATTCATAATAAATTCTAATCACACTATCCGATTTGGTAATTTTTTTATTATATTAAGAATGGCAATATTATCTAAATGATGCAAGTTGCACGCCGGGTTCGCCCCATACCACCCGGCGCTGATGGAAATCACACAAGGAGAACAAGATGACGATGCAATGGAACCCGTCACCCGAGCAGAATCGCGAGACGCCCAGAACTCCTGTTCACCTTTCTCGTCTTGCCGCGTTCCTCAAGGGAGGCGCCCTCACGGCCGGCCTCGGCATGGCGGCACTGGCCTCCGCGGGCGTACAGGCTGACACCTGGCGTTTCGCGCTGGAGGAAGTCTCCGGCAGCGTGCAGGATGCCTACGCTCAGGAATTCAAGAAACGCATCGAAGAGGCCTCCGGCGGTGACATCGATGTCGAGATCTACCCCTACGGCGCGCTGGGTACCTCCTCACAGCTCACCGAACTGGTGCAGAGCGACGCCATCCAGCTGACCTTTGCGTCACCGGGTCACCTGGCCTCGGTGATTCCTGAATCAGGCGTCTTCACGCTGCACTTCCTGTTCTCCGACGACAACGCCGTCAATGAAGAGGTGCTCGGCAACTCCAAGGCCATCGACATGCTGTCCGAGGCCTACACCGAGCAGAACCTTCAGCTGCTGGGCGTGATTCCGGAGGGCTGGATGGTCTGGACCGGCAACCGTGACATCGAGACGCCTGAGGACATGAAAGGCTTCAAGATTCGCACCATGACGTCACCGATTCTGGTGGAGAGCTATCGCGCCTATGGCGCCAACCCGACGCCGCTGCCGTATTCGGAGGTCTATTCCGGCCTGCAGCTGGGGCAGATAGACGGCCAGGTGAACCCGGTGTTCGCCATTCAGGAAATGAGCTTCTATGAAGTTCAGGACTACATGATCCAGGCCAAGCAGGCGCAGTTCATCACCACGCTGGTGGCCTCCAGCGATTTCTATTCCAGTCTGGATGACGAGCAGCAGCAGATGCTCGACAAGGTCACCAACGAGATGCGCCCGTATATCTTCGAGAAGCAGGAGGAGTACAACGCGGACCGTCTCGAGAAGATCAAGCAGGACAGCGACATCAAGATCATCACGCTGAACGACGAGCAGCGTGAAGCCTTCCGTCCGGTCGGCGAGAAAGGCTGGGAGGTCTTCCGGGAGCAGGCCGGCGAGCGCGGCAGCAAGATCCTCGACACGCTGCAGGCCGACATCAAGGCGGCAGAAGCCAAGTAAGCCGCAGCATTGGCCAGCGAGTTGCCACGGGAGACCTTCCTGACGGCAACGATGGCCGTGTCAGATGACAAGACGCCCCTGCCGGGTAACCGGCAGGGGCGTCTTGATGAGGCAGGGCTCGCCATGGGCGCGAGCCGCCCGGAAGTTCAGAGGCTGACGGCTAACGCCCCAGCAGTTGTGAACGAAAGTCGTCGCGCGCGGGGGAGTCGCCAAGCCAGATCGCGAACACCCCGTTGGCCAATGCCAGCGAAGCGCTCTCGAAGAGCAAGGTATCGTTGAGCGCCAGCGTCAGCCGTCCCTTGCCACCCTCCTCTGCCTGCCATTCCAGCGCATAGCGATCTCCCGGCGACACGTCCCGATAGGCTGCATTGAAGCGCGACAGCTCCGCCTCGATCGCCGCGAAATTCGCTTCGGAAAGATTCTGGCGCACGCCCCTGGTGGTCGCCTTGGCGAAGTCAGCCGCCTCGATGGCATGGAAATACTCCAGCACCAGACGTCGCGAGACATCGCTGAGTGGTGCAGGCCGCGGTCGCCGGGCATCCTGATAATAGCCACCGACGTAGGCGTCCCATACCAGATAGGTAAACAGCCCGGTACCGATCAGCTCAAGCGGCTGGCCGCCTTGCGTCTCGGCCTGATCCGCGAAGGTCACTCCCTTTATCTCGGCGGCAAACGCCCAGGAGGGAAGCATGGCAAGCACTCCAGCCATCAGGCTGGTGCGCAACCATCGAGACGAGAAAGCCCTTGGCAAGGGCAGGCGAATCCGGGAGCGGGACATGGCATCGACTCTTCAAGGAAGTGACAGGGAGGCGTTCCTCTCACGCGCGAGGGGTCAGCTCAGGCTCTCGCGACGCACGGTCTCACCAGAGTGCGTGAAAGTGGTGCACGGGGCCACGCCCCTTGCCGACATTCAGCTGATCCGAGGCACGCAGCGCCCCCAGCAGCCATTCCCGCGATTCCTCCACGGCTCTCGTCAGTGACAGCCCCTGCGCCAGTCGCGCCGTGATCGCCGAGGACATCGAGCAGCCGGTGCCGTGCAGGTTGTCGGTCTCGATCCGTGGCGCGCACAGCCATTGCTCACCGGCATCACTGACCAGCAGGTCATCGCAGGCCTGGCCCTCCAGTGCGCCCCCCTTGATCAGGACAGCATTGGCACCGCGTGCGCGCAACTCACGCGCGACCTGAGGCATGTCCTCCCGCCCGATCAGACGACGCTCGCCCAGCAGCACCGCCGCTTCATGCAGGTTGGGCGTGATGATGTCCGCCAATGGCACCAGATGCTCTGCCACCGCCTGGATGGCCGCGTCATTGACCAGCGCATCGCCGCTCTTGGCCACCAGCACCGGGTCGAGCACGATCCAGCGCGGGCGACGCTGACGGAGCCTGTCCGCCAGCAGCTCCACGACGGCCGGGTCCGCGACCATGCCGATTTTGATGGCGATGATATCGAGATCATCCAGCACGGCATCCAGCTGTGCTCCGATGAAGGCGCACGACACCGGCTCGACGCTGCGCACGCCACAGGTATTCTGGGCGGTCAGTGCCGTGATCACGCTGGCTCCATACGCCCCCAGCGCGGAGAATGTCTTGAGATCCGCCTGAATGCCGGCCCCGCCCGATGGGTCTGAGCCGGCAATCGTCAGGACGCACGGAATATGCATGCACGAGACTCCCGGAAAATGACATGAATTTGCCAACAGCATACCCGAGCGGCGAGGGGAAGAAAGCCACCCAGCTGCTTCACCCTCGGCTCGGCCCCTGCGGTTCAGGAAAATCGCGGCATGGATGACGTGGTCGCCCTGCTGTCGCTGGGCCTGATAGCACTGGCCAGCGCCACGCTGCTGCCGGGCGGGTCGGAGGCCGCATTGGCGGGGCTGTGGTGCGAGGGGGTCGCCCCATGGGCGCTATGGCTTGCCGCAACGCTTGGCAACACGCTGGGCAGCCTGATCAATGTCGCCCTGGGACGCGGTGCACGGCGTCTGCGGACTCGTCGCTGGTTCCCGGTCTCGCGGCGAGCGCTGGCGCGCAGCACGCTGTGGTATCGCCGCATCGGTGCCTGGAGCCTGCTGCTCAGCTGGGCACCCGTGATCGGTGACCCCTTGACGGTGCTGGCAGGCGTCTTCCGCCTGCCCTGGTGGAAGAGCGTGCTGTTGATCCTGGTCGCCAAGGGCGGCCGCTACGCCCTGCTGCTGGTGATCGCGGACCACTGGCTGACCCCCTGGTGTACGTGAATCACCCGTCAGGCCACGCGCACAGGCCGCCCATGCACGAGCCACAGGAGCCACAGGAGCCACAGGAGCCACAGGAGCGTGCTATGCTGACAGCTGCTATGCTGCACTGCACAATTCGTGTTCGCTTTCATTGCCACAAGCCGATCACCTGCCAATCAGGTAGCCGAGGCCGTGCAGGCCATCAGCGTGGCGCTACCGGAAAGGAGAAGGTTTCATGCGTGATACATCCTGCGACTTCTGCGCTGACGCGCTCAATATTCTGGTCCTGCAAGGCGGCGGAGCCCTTGGCGCCTACCAGATCGGCGTGTTCGAGGCACTGGCAGAGGCCGGCATCCAGCCCGATTGGGTCGTCGGGACCTCCGTCGGTGCCATCAATGGCGCACTGATCGCGGGCAATCCGGATGGCGAGCGCCTCAAGGCCCTCGAAGCGTTCTGGTATGGCATCGCGCAACCGGCCAACAGTCTCGGGCCGGCCTTCCACCCCTGGGAGCGCAGCGTCGCGCGCTCCTCCGCCATGCTGTGGGGTATCCCGGGCTTCTTCCGTCCGCGCCCCCTGTGGACAGTTCCCATCTGGCAGAGCTTCTTCGGCGAACCGCCCAGTCTCTACGACACCGAACCGCTGGGAGACACCCTCAATCGCCTGGTGGACTTCGAGCGCCTCGACGCCCGTCACCCGGAGAACGTGCGGCTATCGGTCGGGGCGGTCAATATCGGCAGCGGCGCATTGCGTTACTTCGATTCGTCACAAGAGGCGCTGGATCACCGCCACATACTGGCCAGTGGTGCCCTGCCGCCGGCATTCCCGCCGGTGTGGATCGACGGTCAGGCCTACTGGGATGGCGGCCTCTACTCCAACACGCCGATCAGCTGGGTGCTGTCGGAGCGCGCGCACAGCGAGACGATCGTCAACTGCTACGTCATCGACCTGTGGAGCGCCTACGGGAAGGTGCCGGAAACCTTGCAGGAAGCCCAGCTACGCGAAAAGGACATCCAGTACTCCAGCCGCGCCGGTGAGCATCTGCATCTGATGGAAGAGAATCAGGCACTGCGCATGGGCCTGGAGCACCTGGCCGACCTGCTGCCGGAAGACCTGCGCCAGTCTCAGGAAATACACGACATCCTGGCCATGACCCAGCAACCGTCCATCAATGTCGTGCGCCTGCTGGCGGCGGCTCGCCCCGACGAGACCTCACTCAAGGATATCGATTTCTCGCGTGCGACCATCGATTCACGTCGTCGCAGCGGCTATGGGGACATGCATGAGGTGCTGAACCGCTGCGAGCAGTTCGACCCCCTGCCGCGCAACATCGGGGTCATCGTCCGCAACTTCACCCGCAACTCGCGGGGTGAGCTGATCAGCCTGTCAGCCCCGGATGTCCCCCCGACGGAGAGCGAAGAGGAGAATGAGGGTCTGCCGAGCCAGGCCAGCGGCCGCTGAGGCAGCGGCCTCACTCATGTGCCTGCGCCGCGCCGAGCCGCAGGCACTCGTCACGCGTCAGCTCTCGCCAGTCCCCCACCGCAAGCCCGGCGACACTCAGCCCCGCCACCGACTCGCGATGCAGCCACACCACGCGACTGCCCAGAGTGCGCCACAGTCGCTTGACGTGATGGTGGCGCCCTTCGTGCAGTGTCAGGCGCGCCTCGTCCGCGGCCAGAAACTCGAGCCGCGCGGGCAGCGTCGGCCGAGCGTCATTGGCGAGCAGGACGCCCTGCGCCACCCGCGAGATCGCATCGGCCTGCGCCGCCTCCGACAGCGGTTGCTCCAGCCCCATGCGGTAGCGCTTGGCGGGCCCATCCAGTCCGGCATCACTGATGCGTGACGAGACATCACCGTCGTTGGTCAGCAGCAAGGCACCGGTCGTGGCGCGATCCAGTCGTCCGACGTGATGGATTTCCTCGAGCCAGCCGTCATCCTCTCCACGTGATTCAAGCGAATCGCGCAGCACATCGATGACGGTGGGATGTTCGGGGTCATGACAGGCCGTCACGACCCCGGCAGGCTTGTTGAGCAGCACATGGCGTGGACGACGTGGCGCCTGCAGGCGTATCTCGCCTGGCGGCGCGTCATTGTCCGCCAGCGTATCGGCTGTCAGCGCGATGGCATCAAAGGGACCGACCTCGTGCAGCGGATCGCGGACCGTCTGGCCATTGATCCGCACACGCCCCGCCGCCAGCGCATGCAACGCCAAGCGGCGATTGAGCTGCGGCTGGCGCGTCAGCCAGCGATCCAGCCGCATGCTTCAGTCCGCCGCCTTGAGCTGGGCTTCCATCTCTTCCAGCGCTTCCTGCGCCTCGAACCATTCGGCTTCGGCGTCCTCGAGACGTCCCTTGATCTCGCCCTGACTGGCCAGCAGCCGGGTCAGTTCGCTCTTGCGGTCCGCCTCATAGAGCGTGGCATCGCCCAGCGCTTCCTCGACCTTGTCCAGCTCCCCCTGCGCCTTGCTCATCTTCTGCTCGGCCTTGTCGCTGAGCTTCTTGAGCGGGCGCAGCTTCTCGCGCAGCTCGGCGGCCTGACGACGCGCTTCCTTGCGGTCCGGCGTGCGCGTGCCCTCGCTGCCAGCCTCGGCATCCTTCTGGGCGCGCGCCTCACGCCGCTCGCCCTCGACCCGCGCCTTGAGCCAGGCACGATAGTCGTCGAGATCGCCATCGAAGGGCGTCACGCGGCCATCGGCGATGCACCAGAATTCATCCACGCAGGCGCGCAGCAGGTGGCGGTCGTGGGAGACCAGAATCACGGTGCCTTCGAAGGTCGCCAGCGCATCGGTGAGCGCCTCGCGCATGTCGAGATCCAGGTGGTTGGTCGGCTCATCCAGCAGCAGCAGATTGGGCTTCTGCCACGCGATCAGCGACAGCGCCAGGCGTGCCTTCTCGCCACCGGAGAACGATTCCACCGAAGCGTACACTTCATCCCCATGGAAGCCGAAGCTGCCGAGGAAGGTGCGGATCTCCAGATCCCCGGCCCCCGGCGAGAGACGCAGCACATGATTGAAGGGAGTCGAGGTCAGGTCGAGCCCATCGACCTGGTGCTGGGCGAAGTAGCCGATGGCCAGATGCTCGCCGGCGGTGCGCTGGCCTTCGACCAGAGCCAGTTCACCGGTGAGCGCCTTGATCAGGGTCGACTTGCCCGCGCCGTTGGGGCCGAGCAGGCCGATGCGCTGGCCCGGCAGCAGCGAGAAGCGCACCCCGGACAGCTGCGGCGGCTGACCGGGATAGCCGATCACCGCACGGTCCAGTCCCAGCAGCGGACGGGAGATCTTGTCAGAGCAGGGAATCGTGAAGTGGAACGGCGAATCGGCCTTCACCGCCGCCGTCTCCTCCATGCGCTCCAGCATCTTCAGGCGACTCTGGGCCTGGCGTGCCTTGGTGGCCTTGGCCTTGAAGCGACGCACGAAGTCCTCGATCTCGGCGCGACGCGCCATGGTCTTCTCGTGCTCGGCCTGCTCACGCACCAGGCGCTCGGAACGCGTTCGCTCGAAGCGGCTGTAGTTGCCCTTGTAGACCACCAGCTTGCGACGATCGAAGTGGATGATGTGATCACACACCGCATCGAGGAAGTCACGGTCGTGGGAGATCAGCAGCAGCGCGCCGGGGTAGCGTGCCAGCCATTGTTCCAGCCACAGCAGCGCATCGAGATCCAGGTGGTTGGTCGGCTCATCCAGCAGCAGCAGGTCAGACGGCGTGAAGAGGGTGCGCGCCAGATTGGCCCGCATCCGCCAGCCCCCCGAGAAGGCCGCCAGCGGCTGACTGAGCTGGGCCTGGCGGAAACCGAGCCCTACCAGCAGCTGCTCGGCACGCGCACGCGCGGTATAGCCATCGAGGGTGTCGAAGTGAGCGTGCAGCTCGGCCTGACGCTGATGCTCGCCGCTTTCTTCGGCGGCGGCCAGAGCCCGCTCCGTCTCGCGCAGGGCGTGATCCCCGTCCATGACGTAGTCGACGATCGGGCGCTCCAGCGCATCGATTTCCTGTGCCATGTGCGCGACCCGCACGCCACCGGCCAGCGAGACGCTGCCGCTGTCGGGGATCAGCTCACCGAGAATCAGCCCGAACAGGCTGGACTTGCCGGCCCCGTTGGGGCCGACGATGCCCGCCTTGTGACCGGCATGCAACGTCAGGTCCGCTTCGTCGATCAGCGGGGCTCCGCCGCGTTGCAGGGCGAGCTGGCGCAGTGCAATCATGACAACCTCGATCAGAAAATCCGGGGGCGTCGGCTCCCGCGCGCAGCATGCATGACCGCCGTGAACCACAGGCATGACCGCCATGAACCACAGGCTTGACCGCCATGAACCACAGGAAAGCCGACTTGATGGGCGCACATTCTACCGGATTGTGGGACTACGCGCTGTCCCTCTACGCACAGCCTGCTCCTCAGGGCCTGCCCTACGACCAGGAAGATGGCGCAGAGCCGACTGACGTGATGAGTGCCTGTCTGCTGTTGCAGGACGAGGCCGGTCTCGATGTCTGCGAGCTTCTATGGATTCACTGGCTGGCCGCACGCGGTGTGGCGCTGGGTGCCTCGCCGTGCCTGATGCTCGGTAAGGTGCGTGACTGGCAACGCGGGATGACCGTGACACTGCGCGAGCGTCGCCGACAGCTCAAGCAGCACCTGATGGAGCCAACCGACACGCGAAGCGCGGCCACCACACGCCGGCTGGAAACGCTGTATCAGCAATTGAAGGCCTGTGAACTGTCGGCGGAGGAGGAAGCGCTGGCACGCCTGGAAGCCCTCAGCCCTCCGGCCCATGCTCCCACGTCACCTTTCATGTCATGCCATGACCCCCGACGCGCCTTCCTGCAGTCGCTGCGACAGCTTACCGGTCAGGTGGCGCTCGACGAGGGCGACGACAGCATCGCACGTGCCCTGCACCTGCTGGCCACGAGCCGCGCCGGGCGAAGCTCGTCTCAACCCTAATGGCAGATGCGGAACTTGTACGCGACTGTTAGAGTCCCAGTAGCACCGGAGCATCAGCATGGTCATGCCACGCTGCGTGCCGCATATGCGTTTCGGGCCCGTCTCAGGCCCATCCCATCCTGAAGGAGTTTTCATGAAACAGCTGGTTAGTGCCGTCGCGCTCGGCGCCCTCCTGGTTACCCCGTTCAGCTTTGCCGCCGACGACAGCCTCTCTGACGATCAGGCACAGCTCAGCTACGGCATCGGTGCGACACTGGGCAAGAGCCTGTCTCAGGACATCACTGATCTTGACCTGGATGCCTTCACGCAAGCCGTGCGTGACGTCTATGCCAAGGGCGACATGAAGATGAGCGATCAGGAAATTGCCGATGCGCTCTCGAAGTTCCAGCAGAAGAAGATGGAAGAGCAGCAGCAGATGGCCGAACAGCAGGCGGCCGACAACAAGGCGGCCGGTGACAAGTTCCTCGCCGAGAACGCCAAGCAGGATGGCGTGAAGACCCTGGATTCCGGCCTGCAGTACAAGGTGCTGAAATCCGGTGACGGCGAGAGCCCGGACGCGGAAGACACCGTCAAGGTGAACTATGAAGGCAAGCTGCTGGACGGCACCGTCTTCGACAGCTCCTACCAGCGTGGCGAGCCGGTCAGCTTCAAGGTCAACCAGGTCATCAAGGGCTGGCAGGAAGCGCTGCAGGAAATGAGCGTCGGGGATACCTGGATGCTCTACATCCCGGCCGACCTCGCCTACGGCAAGGCTGGCACTGGCGGCCCGATCGGCCCGAACGAGACGCTGACCTTCAAGGTCGAGCTGCTCGACGTGACCAAGGCAGATGCCGCGAAGTAATCCCTGACGCGCGAATGCGCGCCGTCAGCCAGAAAAAAGCCGCCCTCAGGGGCGGCTTTTTCATTGTACAGGAGGCATCCCGCGACGGGTCAGGCAGCGTGAAACGGGCCTCCAGGTGAGCGACCTGCCTGTGGATAATTCTGTGGGGAAGCTATTGACCACAGGTTGACAACCGGCCGTGATACATGGCAACTCAGCGGCCGTCAGGGGTGGTGGCAAAGTGAACACTGACTCCCGAAATCGGCAATGTACGCCTTAACTTGTTGATTTTGTTGAAATACAAAAGTCTACCTTCAAAAACAGCAGGTTGCTGAAAGATGGCGGAATGATTATCCACAATTCTCGTCACAGGCTCTTGCCAACTTGTGGACAATGTGTATTTCCCTCATGTCCGAGACGCACATGACAGCACGACAAGGAGACGTCAGGGAGCGGTCTCGCTCAGCACGCGAGTCAGGCCGGCACGAATGCCGGCCGCGCCTGGCGTGAAGGGAATGCGATCGTAGATGCGCCCCTGCGCGGAGACGAGATACAGCGCCGCACCATGATCCACGGTGTAGCCCAGCGCGGAATCCGGGGCATCGACACGCCGATGACTGACCCCGTAGCGACGCGCGATCTCGGCCAGTTCGGTATCGCTGCCCGTGACCCCGATGAAACGCGGACCAAAGTGCCCGGCATAGGTGGCAAGACGTGCTGGCGTATCACGCTCAGGGTCCAGAGAGACAAGCACCGGTACCACGCGAGCGGCCGCCGACGCCGGCAACTCGGTCAGCACCTGGCGCAGGGCCGCCAGCGTCATCGGGCAGACATCCGGACATTGGGTATAGCCGAAATAGAGTGCCACCACCGGCGTGGCATCCGGTGGTGCGGCCTCCCCCATGCTGACCTCGGCGAGCCGGAAGTCGCCCCGTGCCGATGTCAACTGGATGGGCCCGCCAAGGCTCGCCCACGCCTGCATGCCGGACACCGGCGCCGACGGTCGGTGAAGGGCCTGCCATGTCACCCCCGCGCCCACCAGTGCCACGACACCCACCACGCCCAGCATCAGCCAGCGCAGGGTCTGCCTGTTCTCCTCCTGCATGCCTGGACTCCTTGTCAGTGGTGGCCTGCCGGTCAGACGCCCCACGCCTCGCCGCGCGCTAGCTGTCTCGTCGGACGCTTCTTTCGTCAGGGGAGAACAGCTGGTTGACCGAGCTTTCGAGCTGCTCCGCCGTGGAGGCAGGCGGATGGCTGTCAAAGTCGAACCAGCTGCCCAGGCGGCCACGTTCAGTGGTCACGATCACCTGTGCTCGCCATGCCATGGTGGCACTGCTGCAGAAACCGAGCTGTCCTTCCCCCGACCAGTGCTGACGTGCCTGCGTCGGCGCATCCCGGGTGGTCAGCAGACTGCGCTTGACCCCCATGTCCATGTGGCGACCGATGAAATCGACCTCCACGCCCTCGGGTGCCACATCTTCCGTGATCACCCGGATACCCAGCGGCGTCAGCGGGCTGATGTCACCATCGAGTGCGAGCGTGATACGCCCGAAGCGCCCCAGCTCGGCACTGCAGGGCGCATGGCTGAGTTCGCAGGACTGGTTGGGGGCGAACCAGGTGACCTTGCCGTTGCTGCCGTCACGTACAAGGTAGTAGTCGATCAGGTAATAGAGCGATACGACGATGGTGAGCAGCGTCACCATGATCAGCAGGTTGAGCAAGGGCGGGCGGGCATTTTCTTCTTCGGCGCGATACATGGCGGTTCCGATGACAATCCGGCAGCACGCCGGAACAGGAGGAGACAGTCGCGTGGCAAACAGGTCGACAGGCTAAGACACATGAATGAATGCGCAGGTGAGCCACTCATGACAAGCTTATCAGGCCCCCCGGCGGGCGCAGCCGCCGAGACATCGTGTCACGTCGAGGCACGAGACGTTCTTGGCCACGACGCACCATCCGCACCGTGAGCACGCCCAGGAGACAGAATGGCAAGTGTACAACAGGCGCTCGGTCCTCTCTTCCTGCTCATCGTCGCGGGCGCCTTGCTGGGCTGGAAGCGCTTCCCGGGCGAGGGGTTCTGGAGCGAGCTGGAACGCCTCATCTATTACGTGCTGTTCCCTGCCATGCTGATGTCCACCCTGGCGCGCGCTGACATGGCCAGCGTCCCGGTCATCCCTCTGGCCTGCGTGATGCTGGGCTCGATGCTGCTGTTCGCTGCCGCGCTGTGGCTGGGGTGGCGTCATGCCCCCGACTGGCTGAGCCGACAGCTGGGCGATGCCGCGTCCTTCACCTCACTCTTCCAGGGCAGCATCCGCTTCAACAGCTACGTCGGCGTGGCCGGCGCGGCAGCGCTGCATGGCAGTGCCGGTGCGACCGTCGCGGCGGTGGCGCTGGCCCTGATGGTGCCAGCGGCCAACCTGCTGTGCGTATTGGCGTTCATCGGCGCCGGCACTCTGGGTGACGGCGGACTGCTGCGCTCACTCAAGGCGCTGACCCGCAACCCTCTGGTGCTGGCCTGTCTGGCGGGAACGGCGCTCAATCTCAGCGGCATCGGCCTGCCGGGCTGGAGCGGCGATGCGCTGACATTGCTGGGGCGCGCGGCGTTGCCACTGGGATTGGTGGCGGTAGGCGTGGCGCTGCGACCACGAGTACTGATGAACAGTGGCAGCGTGGCATGGCTGGCGAGTCTGCTGAAGCTGCTGGCGATGCCGGCATTGGTGGTGGGGCTGTGCGCCGGCGTTGGCCTGACTGGTGTGGCACGCGATGTCGCCATCCTGTTTGCCGCGCTGCCCACGGCTACGTCAGCCTACATCCTGGCGCGCCAGCTGGGTGGCAATGCCGAACTGATGGCGGCGCTGATCACCGCGCAGACGCTGCTGGCGATGCTGACCCTGCCCCTGTGGCTGGCGACCTGACGGAGGCTCCGTCGCGGCTCGCGACCTGAGGGCTCTCGGCATGAACCGCACACAAGAAAAAGGGCATCCCAGATGAGGATGCCCAAGACCGTGACTAGCTTGATGAGGAGAAACTCCGCAGCGGGGGCCTGACTCCGCCGCCGCGGATGGGCTTGCGCCCTGCGATGTCTGCCCGGACACCGCACAGACAAGATAATCATTCTCATTTGCTTTTGCAAGCCAAATGCGAAGAATTTCTATTTACGCCGCGCCTTGTGCCTACTCGCGCGTGAACACCCTCAGTTCCGCGTGCAACTCGACCGCCAAGGCCGTCATGGATTCGGCTCGTGCCAGACCATCACGCTCGGCACGATACAGATGCGGGGTCATGGTCAGCAGATCCCGGATCTGCTCATTGCTGGTCAATGAAAGCCCTGCATGCAGATGCTCGACCTCCCCCTCCACCACGAAACCTGCAGCTTCGGCGGCCATCACCCCGGCCTCGCCACGCGCGGGCTTCAGCTCCCGGTAGAGAATTCTGCGCAACGCCAGCAGGTGCTCGGCTCCCGCCTCCAGCAGCACCACATGGCCCCCGGGCTTGAGCACACGCGCGAACTCCTGCCAGACGGGGAAGCCGAAGGCGCAGATCACCACATCCACACAGGCGTCTTCCAACGGCAGTGCCGCGTTGGTGCCCACCAGCCAGGCGGCATCGCGTGACTGCTTCGCTGCCGCCAGCACCGCGTGCTTGGAGATATCCAGTCCCGCCGCCGTCAGCGAGCGCCGCTGCTCATCGGCAGCGCCTGCCAGCTGACGCAGATAGAAGCCTTCCCCACAGCCGGCATCCAGCACGGCCAGCGCACTTGCCTGCCCTGCCAGCGCCAGCACTCGTCGTGCCAGCGCCGAGGCGAGAGGCTGATAGCCACCGAGGGCGAACAGCCGCTGGCGAGCGCTGACCATCGCCTTGCTGTCGCCGGGGTCCAGACTGCGCTTGCGCTGCACCGGCAGCAGATTGACGTGCCCCTGACGCGCGATATCGAAGCGATGGCCATCGGCGCAGCACCAGCTCTGGCCATCTCGCATCAGCCGCTGGGCATCCAGTGGGCAGGTCAGGGTCGTCAGTGGCGTCATGGTCGGCCGGTCAGCCGGTTCAGGGGTGGGCGTCGTCATGGTCATCAGCTCTCGAGACGAGGTGGGAAGAGAAAGGCAAAAGCGGCGGGTCTCAGACGCAAGCGGCCACCCGAAGGCGGCCGCGATGCAGCATCGTGATGATGCCGCCACTGCGCACGAGGCGCGAATCAGTCCTGCTTGACGAAGATCAGATCCCACACGCCGTGACCGAGACGCTCGCCGCGCTGCTCGAACTTGGTCAGCGGACGGAAATCCGGACGCGGCACATAGGGGGCGCTCTCGGCCGGAGCCGTGTTGACGAAGCCCGGTGCCTCGGCCATCTCTTCGGCCATGGCCTCGGCGTAGTTCTCCCAGTCGGTAGCCATGTGGAAGTGACCGCCCGGCTTGAGCACACGACGCACCAGCTCGACGAAGGCCGGCTGCACGATGCGACGCTTGTGGTGTTTCTTCTTCGGCCACGGGTCCGGGAAGAACAGCTGGAAGGTATCGGCACACCCCGCCGGCACGCAGTCAGCCAGCACTTCCAATGCATCGTGACGATAGACGCGCAGATTGGTCAGACCCAGCTTGTCGACATCATCCAGCAGCTTGCCGACACCCGGGGCATGCACCTCGATCCCGATGAAGTCGGTGCCCGGATTGGCCTGAGCCTGCTCGCACAGCGACTTGCCCATGCCGAAGCCGACCTCGATCACCAGCGGCGCACGGCGACCGAACAGCGCCTCGAGGTCCAGCTCGCCCTGCTCGTGACGCAGACCAAGGCGCGGGAAGACCTCTTCGAGCCCGCGGGTCTGGGCCTGTGTCATGCGCCCACCGCGGATCACGTAGCTCTTGATGCCACGCTTGCGGGCGACGGCTTCATCCGCCACGGAAGGGGTCGCTTGCGCGCTTTCGTTCTGCACGCTCTCGTTCTGCACGCTCTCTTGCTGCGCATCGTCAGCAGGAGCAGAAGTGGACGTGTCGTCCTGCGGCTTGGAAGTCTCGTCAGTCATGGGGTCGTCTTGGTCTTTGCATGAGCGATGCGCGAGCATCGGATTCGAATGATTCAGGAGGTCAGCCGGTGATCAGGCCGGCACCCGGCGAGGAAGCGCGCGCCGTCAGGCGAGTCGGCATGCGCCCTGCCAGGAAGGCACCACGGCCGGAGATCACGGCCTGGCGCATGGCGTCCGCCATCAGCAGCGGTTGGCGAGCATGGGCGATGGCGCTGTTCATCAGCACGCCATCACAGCCGAGCTCCATCGCGAAGGCCGCCTCGGACGCCGTGCCCAGCCCGGCATCCACCAGCACCGGCACGTTGGCGCGCTCGATGATCAGCGACAGGGTATGCGGGTTGAGGATGCCGAGGCCGGAGCCGATCAGAGAGCCCAGCGGCATGATGGCGCAGCAGCCGATTTCCTCGAGCTGACGGGCGACGATGGGGTCGTCGGAGGTATACACCATCACGTCGAAGCCATCGGCGACCAGCTCCTCGGCGGCCTTGAGGGTCTCGACGATATTGGGATACAGCGTGTCCTGATCGCCCAGCACTTCCAGCTTGACCAGATTGTGGCCATCCAGCAGTTCACGCGCCAGCTTGCAGGTACGCACCGCGTCACGCGCGTTGTAGCAACCGGCGGTATTGGGCAGGAAGGTATAGCGACTGGGCGACAGCACGTCGAGCAGATTCGGCTCATCGGCATTCTGGCCCAGATTGGTGCGACGCACCGCGAAGGTGACCACTTCCGCGCCGGAGGTCTCGATGGCGGAACGGGTCTCATCCATGTCCTTGTACTTGCCGGTGCCGACCAGCAGGCGCGAGGAGAACTCGCGACCGGCGACGACCAGCGGACTGTCACCGGCGACCTGGGTGACGGGGGCGTTAAGCGTCTGGGCAGAACTGTCTGTCATGATGACCTCATCGAGCTGGACGTGAGCGAGCGTGAAGTGAAAGCTATCGACCCTGGCAGCGGGACGTTCAACCACCACCGATGGCGTGGACGATCTCGATGCGATCACCGGCCTGCAGAAGGGTGTCGGCGTGAGCGCTACGTGGCACGATGTCCTCGTTGCGCTCGACTGCCAGGCGGCGGCCCTGAAGTCCGAGACTCTCGACCAGAGCGGCGACTGTCATGGCATCCGCCACCACATGATCTTCACCGTTTAGCTGTATCTGCATGCTGTCCTCCCGCGAAAAGAGGCCGCCATTGTAGCGGCTTTACGTGGACAGGCGTAGGTACAACATCGTCGGTACGATATGCCCTCGCCACCTGCCCTCAAGGAATTTTCTCTCTATGCGTCACAACGACTCCCACTCCCGCCACTGGTGGCTGGCCATGGGCCTGGCCGGCATGTCCACCATCGCGCTGGGCGCCTTCGCCAGTCATGGCCTGCGCGGCACTCTGAGCGCGGACATGCTGCGCGTCTTCGAGACCGGCGTGCGCTATCAGATGTGGCACGTGCTGGCGGCGGTCGGCGTGCTGGCCTGGCGCTCGGTGCAGCCCCTGCGCGGGCAGATGCTGACGCTGGGGCTGTGGGCGGCCGGGATGCTGCTGTTTTCCGGTTCACTGTATGCGCTGGCCACCACGGCGCGCACCCAGCTGGGCATCATCACGCCCATCGGTGGCTTGCTGCTGATCGCAGGCTGGCTGAGCCTGGCCGTCACCGGCTGGCGTCAGCGCGGCAGCGAGGAAAAGGATGCCAACAAGCTGTAGCGGGGCGATCACCCCCACCACCTGCCGCTAGTCATCGCGATCCGGCAAGGCATAGGTTGCGGTCACGAGAGCGACCGGGTCCGTGTCGCCATGGCTGAACAGTTCGATCTCGCCCACGGCGAGACGCCGCCCGAGCTTGCGGAGGCGTGCGGTGGCCATCAGGTCCCGGTCACCGCGGGCACGGCGCAGGAAATGGATGTTGAGATCACTGGTCACGGCCATCGGCTCCGGGCCGATCTCCCCCAGGATCGCGACATACAGACAGACATCGGCCAACGCCATCATCGCCGGACCGGAGACGCTGCCTCCGGGACGCAGATGCTCGTCCTCGATGGCCAGTCCCATGGTGGCCCAGCCATCCCCCACGGCTTCTATGGTGCCCAGGCGCTGGGGGAAGACATCATCGAGAAAGTCCTCGATGGCAGCAGCGTGCATGACGGGCATGACGTTCTCCTCGACAGGATGACTACGACAGATTGGTGGCACCGACACGCACAGGCGTGGTGACCAGGGATCGCCACACCATCGCGTTTCAGGCGCTGCAGTGGCTGAGCGGGCGCTGATCGTACGGTTGCGCGCTACTGGGGGCAAGGCTAGCGTCAAATGCCGCCTCGGGAAATATGGCATCGCCAGAAAGCACGACGACGGCTCGAGAGCCGCCGTCGTGCTTGTCCGAGATCCGCATCCGCAGTGCCACGCTCATGGCGCAGCGCCGACGCTGCCTCAGTGAGCCTGCTGCTTCTTCTCGAGGCGGCGGCGATGCAGTACCGGCTCGGTATAGCCACTCGGCTGCACTCGTCCCTGGAACACCAGCTCGCAGGCTGCCTGGAAGGCGATGGAGCCCTCGAGATCCGCCGTCATCGCCTGATAGCTGGGGTCCGCAGCGTTCTGACGATCCACCACGCCCGCCATGCGCTCCAGCGTGTCCTGCACCTGGGCGTTGTCGACGATGCCATGATGCAGCCAGTTGGCGATGTGCTGGCTGGAGATGCGCAGCGTGGCGCGGTCTTCCATCAGGCCGACATCGTGAATGTCCGGCACCTTGGAGCAACCGGTGCCGTGATCGATCCAGCGCACCACATAGCCGAGAATCCCCTGGGCGTTGTTGTCCAGCTCGGCCTGGATCTCCTCGGCACTCCACTGGGGATCAAGCTCCAGCGGAATGGTCAGCAGGTCATCGAGACTGGCGCGCGGGCGACTGAGCAGGTCATGTTGCACGTCCTTCACCGAGACCTGGTGATAATGCAGCGCATGCAGCACGGCCGCGGTCGGTGACGGGACCCAGGCGGTATTGGCACCGGCGCGGGGATGGCCGATCTTCTGCTCCAGCATCGCCGCCATCAGGTCCGGCATCGCCCACATGCCCTTGCCGATCTGGGCGCGACCCCGCAGACCGCATTCCAGCCCGATATCCACGTTCCACTTCTCATAGGCCTGAATCCAGGCCGCCCCCTTCATGTCGCCCTTGCGCAGCATCGGACCAGCTTCCATCGAGGTGTGCATCTCGTCACCAGTGCGATCCAGGAAGCCGGTATTGATGAAGGCCACACGGGAACTGGCCGCGGCGATGCAGGCCTTGAGGTTGACGGTGGTACGACGCTCCTCGTCCATGATGCCCATCTTGAGCGTGGCATTCGGCAGGCCCAGCAGCTGCTCGACACGCGAGAACAGCTCGTCAGCGAAGGCGACCTCGGACGGACCGTGCATCTTGGGCTTGACGATGTAGACGGAGCCGGTGCGCGAGTTGCAGATACCGCCACGGCTGTCCTTGTCACCCTTGAGATCATGCAGCGCGATCAGACTGGTGAAGATGGCATCCATGATGCCTTCCGGCGCCTCGCTGCCATCTTCCAGCAGGATGGCCGGGTTGGTCATCAGATGGCCCACGTTGCGGATCAGCATCAGCGAGCGACCATGCAGCACGCGGGTGGTGCCATCGGCGCCGGTGTATTCACGGTCCGCGTTCAGCCTGCGCGTCATCTGGCGACCCTTCTTCTCCAGCGTCTCGGTCAGATCGCCCTTCATCAGGCCCAGCCAGTTGCGATAGACGGTCACCTTGTCGTCGGCATCCACCGCGGCCACCGAGTCCTCGCAGTCCATGATGGTGGAGAGCGCAGCCTCCATGATCAGGTCACTGACGTTGGCGGGGTCGGTCTTGCCGATGGGGTGCTCGGCATCGATCACGAGCTCCGCGTGCAGCCCGTTGTGCGCGAAGATGATCGCGCTTGGCGCGCTTTCGTCGCCGCGATAGCCGAGGAAGCGTTCCGGCGACTTGAGGCTCAGGTCACGCCCGCCGACCCGCACCAGCAGGTGGCCGTCACGAATGGAGTACCCCTCGCTGTCATGGTGCGTACCGCCAGCCAGCGGCGCGATGGTATCCAGCACCTGACGTGCGTAGGCCACCACCTTGGCACCCCGCACCGGGTTGTAGTCCTTGCCGCGCTCGGCGCCATCGTCATCACTGATCGCGTCGGTGCCGTAGAGGGCGTCATAGAGTGAGCCCCAGCGCGCATTGGCGGCGTTCAGGGCGTAACGGGCATTCATCACCGGCACGACCAGCTGCGGTCCTGCCTGTTGGCAGATCTCGCTGTCCACGTTGGCGGTGGTGGCCTCGACACTGGCCGGCTCGTCTTCCAGGTAGCCGATCTCCTTCAGGAAGGCCTTGTAGGCGGGCAGTTCGACCTTGCCGGGATGCTCACGGTGCCACTGGTCGATGCTGGCCTGCAGCTGTTCGCGCGTTTCCAGCAGCTCGCGATTGCGTGGCGCCAGCTCGTGCAGCAACGCATCGACGCCGGACCAGAAGTCGGCCGAGGCGATACCGGAACCGGGCAACGCTTCCTCCTCGATGAAGCGGTGCAGTCCGGCATCAATGGCCAGACGTTCAAGTTGAATGCGATCGGTCATGCGTGTGCTCTCCCTGGAAACGAATATCAACTGACGAACCGTACGTGGAATGAATCATCTGCCGGGCGGTTGTGGATCACTTCACCATACCCGATGCCGTGGCTGGCGGAAGCGGGGCTTTGACCAATGAACAAGAGGCTGAAACCGGATTACCGTGTTCTGGAAATGGCATGACGAATGCTGGCAGTTCGCGACACGCAGCCCTTGTATGAAGAAACACTGTTTTTTCCTATGGCTCACGACAGCTCCAGCCGCTAGCATGGCAGCATTATGGAGATCACCATGCCCGACTTCAGCGCACTGCTCGATTATGGCCCTTTCATTCGTCTGCCTGAGTGTCTGCCCGGTCAGACGACCAGCCCGCTGGCCTGTTACCTGAGCCACTATGGCCTGGATGAACTGCGCAGCGCACATGTCACCGTACATGCCGGACACCTCGATGCTGGCGATTTTCGCCTGTGGGCACAGCTGTGGACTCCCCCGAGTCCGCGCGGCACCATCTTCGTGGTGCATGGATATTTCGATCACCTCGCGCTGTATCGTCACCTGCTGGCCCACCTGCTGAAGCAGGGCTGGCAGGTCGCGCTGTGGGACCTGCCGGGGCATGGCCTGTCCTCCGGCGAGCCGGCTTCCATCGATGACTTCGGTGACTATGTCGGCTGCCTGCAGGCGTTTCAGGAGTACCTGGAAGTCCACGACCTGGCGCCGCATCCCTGGTTCGGGATCGGTCAGAGCACCGGCGGCTCCGTGCTGGCCACCGACGCCCTGATGCGTGGCAGTGACTCGCGCTGGCAGGGAATCGCGCTGCTCGCCCCGCTGGTCCGCCCCTGGGGGTGGCCGCAGTCCCGCTGGCTGCATAGCATGGCGCGCCCCTTCATCGACTCCATTCCGCGCAAGTACCGCGCGAATACCAATGACGCGGCGTTCTACGAGTTCCTGAGCACCAACGACCCGCTTCAGGCGGATCGACTCGCCGTGAAGTGGGTCTCGGCCATGCGCGCCTGGATTCCACGCCTGCAGGCCCTCCCGCCCTGCTCGCTACCCACCCTGATACTGCAGGGCGAACAGGACACCACGGTGGACTGGCAGTGGAATCTCGACGTGCTGGCCAGCAAGTTCCCCAACGCGCGGATTCATCGCCACCCCGAGGCGCAGCATCATCTGGTCAATGAGGCCGAGCCGATTCGCACGGCCTTGTTCGCCGAGCTGGATGCCTTCCTCGATGCGCTGTCGCCGCGCCCGGAACTTGAGGCCCCTGATGGCAGGGGAGGCGCCCCGGCATGTCACGAATGAGTCGCGGGCTGCGAACACTGGCGAGCCTGATGTTGATCACCGGTCTGACCGGCTGCATGGGACTGGATCAGGTGCCACGCGCGGAGCGCGACCCCATCTATGGCCTGGGCCAGAGTGCTGCCCGCCTGCTGGATGAGCAGAGCTGGACCCCGCCACTGGGCGAGCAGGTCCTGCTGCTGGCACCTCCTGAAGTGGATACCAGTCTCGAGGTGCAGCCCGGCGCACTCAATGAAGCGCTGACACGTGCCCTGCTGGCGCTCAAGGATGGCCCGCAGGTGCTCAACTGGAGCAACGATCGCCCCGGCATCGACAGTCTGCAATGGCGCCTCGTGGCACGCCTGGATACCAGCGGTGGCCCCCTGAGGCTCTCCGACCGCACCCTGCAGCCCTACCAGCTGACACTGGAGCTGGTGCGCCGTCTCAGCGTGGAGCGCCAGCAGACCCGGACATTCACGCTCAGCGGCGCCTTCGATCAGGCTGCGCTTGACGCCCTTGCCAGTGCGCGACCTGCCTCCTGAGCGCCCACTGTCTCCTCGACTCACTCTCTGACGCCGCATGGCCACCTCCTGCCTCCCGGCGTCATCCGTTACCGCCTCTGGAGCCAAGATGACTACCGCCACTCCCCGCCGTTTCCTGGCCCACCTTTATCAGGAGGGACCGCACAACCCGTTCCCCGGCATCAAGGCGCTGGAACGCAGACTGGGGCATACGCTGCCGCATCAGTACGGCTCCAATGAAGGGCTCGACATGCCCCACGCGGTACTCGGCGGGGAGCTGGGCCATGCCCTAGCAGACCTGAGCCGCAGCTACGCGGACGCCGATGCCTGGCAACTGCGCCATCAACTGGCCGAGCGCCTGGGCGTCGCCTACGAGACGCTGCTGGTCGACGCCGGCGCCGACAGCCTGCTGGCGCTGGTGATGCGCGCCACCATCTGTGCGGGAGAGCGCGTGATCACCAGTGCCGGCACCTACCCCACACTGGCGTACTTTGCGCGCGGTCTCGGTGCTGAGGTCGTTGAAGTGCCATATACCGAAGCCCATGCCTCTGACGATGCCCCCCACTCTGCCCAGCTGGCACCGGATCTCGCCGCACTCGCCGCGGCGGCAAGTCAGCATGCGGCCCGTGTCGTCTATCTCGCCAACCCGGACAACCCCAGCGGGCACCTGCACTCGGATGAGGATGTCCGAGCACTGCGTGATGCGCTCCCAGCGGACTGCAGCCTGCTACTGGACGAGGCCTATCACGACTTCCGCCCCGATGCGGCGCAGGCCGACAATGCCCCGATGGCTCGTACCTTCCGGCTGCGCACCTTCTCCAAGGCTTATGGACTGGCGGGCCTGCGTCTCGGCTTCATGATCGCCGAGCGTGAGGATCTCGCCCTTCTGACCAAGGTTCGGATCCACTATGCCGTCAGCGCGCCGGCACTGGCAGCCGGCGAGCTGCTGCTGGAGCATCCCGAAGAAGCCGCGACTCACGTCGCCGCGGTCATCCAGTCTCGTGATCAGCTTGCCGAGCACCTGCGCTCGCTGGGGGCTGACGTCCTCCCCAGTGCCACCAACTTCCTCTGCGTGCGCCTCAAGAGCGCCGAGCGGGCCGCTCAGGTTCAGCAGCAACTGATGGCGCAGGGCGTGCTGATCACCCGCTCCCCTCACCCGGCGCTCGGCCATATCCTGCGCATCTCGACCCTGGAGGACAGCCTGGTGCCGGGTCGACTGGCGCGTCTCGAGCAGGCCATCGTCGAAGAGAAGCGCGCATGAGTGCCGGCCGATGAGCCTGACCAGCATCGTGCTCCGCAGCGTCACCAGCCTTGCCTTGCTGGGGGCGAGCCTGTGGCTGATGCCTGCCCTGTGGTTCCGCCTGCCGGGACCGGAGGGGCTTCGCACGACACTGGCCGTCCTCGCGGGTGCGCTGAGCCTCATCTGCGTCATTGCGCTGTGGTGGCCGCAACTCCATGCGATTCGCTGGCGACTGGCGGGCAGCTACCTGATGCTGTTGGTCGCCAGCCTCGGCTGGTGGAACAGCATCACCCCGCGGGCGGACCGCGACTGGGCACCGGAGGTCGAACATCTGGTCGAGGGGAGCGTCAGCCAAGATGACATCCTGCACCTCGAACAGGTGCGCAACTTCGAGTGGCGCACGCCTGAGGATTACACGCCGCGCTGGGAGAGTCGGGACTATCCTCTGGATCAACTGACCTCGGTGGATCTGTTGACCAGTCACTGGATGGGGCCGCAGATCGCTCATACGCTGGTCAGCTTCGGTTTCGCCGATGGACGCCATCTGGCCTTCTCGGTGGAAATCCGCAAGGAGCGTGACGAGGCCTTCTCGACACTGGGCGGGATGTTCAAGGAGTACGAACTGGCGGTGATCGCCGCTGACGAGCGCGACATCATCCGCGTGCGCAGCAACGTGCGCGGGGAGCAGGTGCATCTCTATCGGGTGCAGATGCCGCGCGAACTGATCCGCGAATTGCTGCTGGCCTACGTCGACGAAGCCGAGACATTGCGCACTCAGCCACGCTTCTACAACACCGCCACCAGCAACTGCACCACCCTCGTCTACGCGATGATGACGCGCCTCACCGACGGCCTGCCGCTGGACTATCGGCTGCTGCTCTCCGGCTATCTGCCGGAATATGTCGCGGACCAGGATGCCCTCAGTGACGCCGCGCCCTTCGCCGAGCTCAAGGCCAGAAGTCTGATCAACCCTGCCGCCATCGCCGCCGACGAGCACCCGGACGGCGACTTCTCGCGCCTGATCCGTGAGGGCATTCCCGGCGCGGATAGCCCGTCCTTCTGAACGGGCGACGCGGCCCGACAGGCAGTGCTCAGGCGCTGCGCTGTTCCGCTCCCGGGCGGGCCGGATCTCTCCCCATCATTCGGTCCAGCTGACGATAGCCGATGGCTTCCATCAGCTGGGGCCGCTGCACGCCATCCTGCGCAATGAGATCGCTCAACGTCAGCGCGACACGCAAGACCCGGTGATAGGCACGCGCCGAGAGATTGAGGCGTGACAGCACACCGGCCAGCCACTGACGCTCGCCGTCCTCCAGCTGGCAGGCGGCTTCCAGGGCATGGGTGTCGAGATGGGCATTGAGCCCGCCGCGGGCCAATTGACGAGCGCGGGCCGCCAGCACCCGTTCGCGCACTGCGTCCGAGGCCTCACCGGGGGTCGCGGACGTCAGCTCCTCGGCAGGCAGTCCCGGTACCTCGACCTGCAGATCGATACGGTCCAGCAGCGGGCCAGACAGGCGCGCCTGATAGCGCTGGATCTGGGCCGGCGTGCAACTGCAGTTGCGACGGCTGTCACCAAGATAGCCGCACGGGCAGGGGTTCATCGCCGCCACCAGCTGGAAACGTGCCGGAAAGCGCCGCTGATGGCTGGCACGCGAGATGAGGATGCGACCGCTCTCCAGCGGCTCACGCATCACTTCCAGTACACCACGATCAAATTCCGCCAGCTCGTCCAGAAACAGCACGCCATGATGGGCCAGCGACACCTCTCCCGGACGCGGCCTGGAGCCACCCCCGACCAGCGCGACACCACTGGCGGTATGATGCGGCGCCCGGAAGGGCCGCTGGCCCCAGCGCTCCATGATCGGCATCCCGCAGACCGAGCGTACCGCCGCGACTTCCAGGGCCTCGGCCTCCCCCAGCGGCGGCAGAATGCCGGAGAGGCGACTGGCCAGCATCGTCTTGCCCGTACCCGGCGGCCCCGCGAACAGCAGGTTGTGGCCTCCCGCAGCGGCAATCTCCAGCGCACGCCGCGCCTGATGCTGGCCACGCACCTCGCTCAGGTCCGGCTCCGGGAGTCGCGCCTGAGGAGTGACGGAACAGACATGCGGCGTGATCCTCTCACGCCCGAGAAGGTGCGCCACCAACTCCAGCAGATGGCCCACGGACAGCACATCCAGCTGTTCCGCCAGCGCGGCCTCATCGGCATTGCCACGCGGCACCACCAGGGTGCGCCCGGCCTTGCGACAGCAGAGCGCAGCAGGCAGTACGCCAGTGACGGAGCGAATGCTGCCATCGAGTGCCAACTCGCCCAGACACTCGATCTGCGCCACGGCCTCTTCCGGCACCTGACCGGATGCCACCAGGATGCCCAGTGCGATCGGCAGATCAAAGCGCCCCCCCTCCTTGGGCAGGTCAGCCGGGGCCAGATTGAGGGTGATTCGGCGCGCTGGAAACTCGAAGCCTGCATTGAGCAATGCGCTGCGCACTCGCTCACGACTTTCCTTCACCGCCGCTTCCGGCAAGCCAACGATGGAGAGCCCCGGCAGCCCGTTGGAGAGGTGTACCTCTACCTGCACCTCCGGAGCTTCAAGACCAAGAGATGCGCGCGTGCGCAACATTGCCAATGACATGAGTCTTCCCTGCGTGATGCCGCCTCTCTGCTGCACGGCGCAATCGGAGCAGGCACCCGCCTGCCATGAGCGCGAGGGCACGATACCGGTGCCACCTCCTCCAGCATGGCAAATCTCATACCTGCCAGCGTGCACACGACTCAACGCTTGGCGATGCGGCACTCCTCAAATGTCACTCGCGCTGCCGGACACGGCATGTCCTCACTGCACCGCAACGGTATTATCAGCGATTCCAGCCACCCGTTTCATAATTTTCATTACGCCACCAACCCCTAGAATTACTGGATACGTAAGGAAAATACCGGCTGTGGATAACATTACATAAACCCCTCGACAGGGCATTTCCCAGCGCTCAAATATCCATCATCTGGCAACGCCAAACCCTATCGATATGGACACCGATCCGCACCACCTCATCGAAGCGTGACGCATTACACTCTGAATCAACACTTGAGGGCGACATCAGCCCTCCTCCAGCACCCGGCCAGACCGGCGAAACAGGCGGCAGAGAGGCAATATCGTCACCCGGAACGGGCGAGGCACCCGCACGATGAACCAACGGCAGCGTTTCCCGACGACATCGCGGCATGAACTTCATGAAGAGTTTCACGGAGAAGTTCATGAAGAAGTGAATGGAGAAACGCCCTGGCATGACTCAGGAGGCTGGGCTCAAGAGAAGAGGCGCGGGAAGGGAGTGCCTTTCCCGAGAGTCACGCAGGCCCCACCCAATGCCAGCCTCCTTCGATGCGCCGGACTGGCTGCCGTGTCTGTTCAGCTCGAAACATTCATGCGGACTGAACGTTGAAAAATAGCCCATCAACCGGCTTTTTCCATGAAATAACGCGCGTTCTAGCAGATATTTCACGAAGTTGGCGACATGGAGCACCTGACGGATCGCCAGCCCTCGGGCCTGCACCAGAAGAGTGCTCATGGAACATGCAAGGCGGTACTCCAGGCGCTACAGGAGTGCCTCAAGAGGGGGACTGCTGGTATATTTGATCGGTTGTCTCGGCCCTGCTGATACAACCGCCAAGCTGTCTCAAGGAGGCCACCCAAGGGTGGCAGAGAATCGTCCAACCCACGGAAAGGGCCAGCCATTCAGGACGACTTCGGCTTGTTTCAGGAGTAACACCCCATGCAAGACATGCTTGCCTCGCTGGCACCCATGGCGGACATCATCGGCATGCTCGGCACCTCTCTGGTGGTCGGTGCCTTCTTTCTGCTGCAGATTGGCAGACTCGATGCACGTAGCCTGACCTACAACCTCATGAATCTGAGCGGGGCGATCCTCTTGTTGATCAGCCTGTGCATCAACTTCAATCTCGCCAGCTTCGTGATCGAGGTGTTCTGGATCGTGGCATCTCTGGTGGGCCTGGTTCGCTGGTTGATGGGGTCTCGTCCACAGACGGTCTGACCTGCCCGGCACCCGCCTCATGCGACGGACACAAAAAAACCGCCACACCTCGACAGGTGTGGCGGTTTTTTTTGGCAGCATGCCATTCAGGCATCGCGTTGACGCTCGATCTCCTCGGCGTGGCTGGCGGCTTCCCGCTTTGCCAGCGCGGTCTCTCCCTCATCGTCCACCGCCACGGCAGGCTCGGTGGTCGACGCAGCACCCGCCACCAGTCCCTGCTTCTCCAGCAGCGCCTCAAGTGCGATGACCTGCTTCTCCAGCGACTCCACACGCCCGCGAGTCCGCGTCAGCACATCCATCATGATGTCGAAGTCCTCGCGCGACACCAGTTCCATGCGATCAAAGGCGCTGCGCATCACGCCCTGTACGGACTTCTGCAGCTCTTCCGGGCCGTGCGAGGCGTCCTGGAGGCGCTCACCGATCTGCTGGGCCATACGCCCGATGACGTCGTTCTTGAACATGCTCCACCTCAGCCATTGCAAGCCGACGGGCCCATCATGGGGCTGTCGGTCAGAGAAAAGGATCTCCCCGAAACGTGGGGGACATCATGTCATGTTGCAAGGATACGCAACCCGCTGGCCTGACGCATGTCTCGACCCCGAATCTCTTGCCACTGACGGCAGGCACCGGCCCTTGTGCACCATATTAGCGCTATCTCCTACCTCGAAAGCCGCAATTCAGGCACCAAAGCGGTGCATCGCCATGGCGTTCTCCTTGCCGTCATTTTTGGCCTTGCTGCGGAGCTGCTTTTTCCCTCAGCACAACTAGATGAATTTAAAGATTTTTTAACCTCATGGCATACCTCGTGCGATGCACTTGTCAGGAACAGGCCACCAGCAGTGTCTGATTGGCCGCACTCAACATGACAGATCATTGCGGTAGCAAACGGGGGCAGCACATGAAACTGATCACCGCCATCATCAAACCCTTCAAGCTGGACGACGTGCGTGAAGCGCTGGCCGACAACGGCGTGCAAGGCATCACGGTCACGGAAGTGAAGGGCTTCGGGCGACAGAAGGGCCACACCGAGCTGTATCGCGGCGCCGAGTATGTCGTCGACTTCCTTCCCAAGGTCAAGATTGAAGTGGCTGTTGATGACAGCAGTGTGGAAACGGTGCTGGACGCCATCACCCAGGCAGCCAACAGCGGCAAGATCGGCGACGGCAAGCTGTTCGTCACCCCGCTGGATGACGTGATCCGTATCCGTACCGGTGAACGCGGCGCCGATGCTGTCTGAGCCCCGCGCACAATAATAAAGGAGAATCCCGCATGAACGAGATCATCGAGGTCAAGTACGCACTTGATACCTTCTATTTCCTGGTCTGTGGCGCCCTGGTGCTGTGGATGGCTGCCGGCTTTGCCATGCTGGAAGCTGGCCTGGTACGCGCCAAGAACACTACCGAGATCCTGACCAAGAACGTGGCGCTGTTCGCCATCGCCTGCACCATGTACATGGTGGTCGGTTACCACATCATGTACTCAAGCGCCGAAGGCGGCTTCCTGCCGAGCCTGGGCTTCTTGATCGGCGCCGAGAATACCGCTGAGGAAGCGCTCGCTTCCGGTGGCGACATCTACTACAGCGCGCGTTCCGACTTCTTCTTCCAGGTGGTGTTCGTGGCGACCGCCATGTCCATCGTCTCCGGTGCAGTCGCCGAGCGCATGAAGCTGTGGGCCTTCCTGGCCTTCGCCGTGGTCATGACGGGCGTCATCTACCCGGTCCAGGGTTACTGGACCTGGGGTGGCGGCTTCCTGAGCGAAGCGGGCTTCAGTGACTTCGCCGGCTCCGGCATCGTGCACATGGCAGGCGCTTCCGCCGCTCTGGCTGGCGTGCTCCTGCTGGGGGCTCGCAAGGGCAAGTACGGCAAGAACGGTGAGATCAACGCCATCCCGGGCTCCAACCTGCCGCTGGCGACCCTGGGCACCTTCATCCTGTGGCTGGGATGGCTGGGCTTCAACGGCGGCTCCGAGCTGGTGCTGTCCAATATCGATGAAGCCAACGCGGTCGCTCAGGTCTTCGTCAACACCAACGCCGCTGCCTGCGGGGGTGTCATCGCCGCCCTGATCCTCGCCCGCCTGTGGTTCCGCAAGGCTGACCTGACCATGGCCCTCAACGGCGCCCTGGCTGGCCTGGTCGCCATCACCGCTGGTCCGCTGGCACCGAGTGTCGGTGCTGCCACCCTGATCGGCGCCGTCGGTGGCCTGCTGGTGGTGTTCTCCATCGTCGGCCTCGACAAGCTCAAGCTCGACGACCCGGTCGGTGCCATCTCCGTCCACGGTGTGGTCGGTCTCTGGGGTCTGATGGCAGTGCCGCTGACCAATGACGATGCCACCTTCTCCGCACAGCTGCTGGGCGCCGTGTCCATCTTCGCCTGGGTATTCATCGCAAGCTTCGTGGTCTGGCTGGTCATCAAGACCATCATGGGACTGCGCGTCAGCGAAGAGGAAGAGTACGAAGGCGTCGATCTGGCGGAATGTGGCATGGAGGCGTATCCGGAATTCACCTCCAGCCGCAAGTAATCAAGGATCGAGACTCACGCGACACCCAAAGACTCCCGCCACCTGGCGGGAGTCTTTTTTCCTGACCGGATAAGCGGTGTATGCTTGAGCAATAGGGGCTGGCGTGGCGAGCAGCAACGCCACCCGCACCATCACCCAAGGAGAGAGACGATGAAACTGGTCACTGCCATCATCAAGCCATTCAAGCTCGACGACGTACGCGAATCCCTGTCCGAGATTGGCGTCCAGGGTATCACCGTGACCGAGGTCAAGGGTTTTGGCCGCCAGAAGGGCCACACGGAGCTGTATCGGGGTGCCGAGTATGTGGTCGACTTCCTCCCCAAGGTGAAGCTCGAGGTCGCCGTGGATGACGCCATGATCGATTCCGTGATCGAGGCGATCACCAATGTCGCCAACACCGGCAAGATCGGCGACGGCAAGATCTTCGTCTCGCCGCTGGAGCAGGTCATTCGCATCCGTACCGGCGAGACCGGCAAGGACGCCGTCTAAGCCCCTGGCGCAAGCCCTGGCGATGACGTGCTGCCCCGACGGGTGACATGAGCACACAAAAAACCGCAGGCCATTGGCCTGCGGTTTTTTTCGTTTCAGCACGTGCCGTTCATGCGTGATGCTCGTGGTTCATGCTCAGGGCATCACGTCTCGACATGCTTACGTCTCGACACGCTCACGTCTCAACACGCTCACTTCTCAACAAAGGCACGCTCGATCACATAGTCACCCGGCACACCCATCTTCGGCGAGATGGCGAAGCCACGGGCATCCAGCATGGCGCTGATGTCGTCGAGCATCGCCGGCGAGCCGCAGATCATCGCGCGGTCACGCTTCGGGTCCAGCGGCGGCAGGCCGATGTCCTCGAACAGCTTGCCATTCTCGACCAGATCGGTGATGCGGCCCTGATTGCGGAACTCCTCGCGCGTCACGGTCGGGTAGTAGATCAGCTTCTCGGCGATCTCTTCCCCAAGATACTCGTGCTTGGGCAGCTCTTCCGCGATCATGTCGGCATAGGCCAGCTCTGAGACATGGCGCACACCGTGCATCAGGATGATCTTGTCATAGCGCTCATAGGTCTCCGGGTCCTGAATCACGCTCAGGAAGGGCGCCAGGCCAGTTCCGGTGGAGAACAGGTAAAGATTCTCGCCCGGCAGCAGATCGTCCAGCACCAGCGTTCCGGTGGGCTTGCGCGAGACCATGATCTGGTCACCCGGCTTGAGGTGCTGAAGGCGTGAGGTCAGCGGGCCGTCCTGCACCTTGATGGAGAAGAATTCCAGATGCTCTTCGTAGTTCGGGCTGGCGATCGAGTAGGCGCGCATCAGCGGCTTGCCTTCGACTTCCAGGCCGATCATCACGAACTGGCCATTCTTGAAGCGCAGGCTGTCTTCCCGCTGGGTGCGGAAGCTGAACAGCGAGTCGTTCCAATGATGGACGTCGATGACTTCGGTAGTGGTCAGACTGCTCACCTGGTGGCCTCCCGGGGTCGCGCCCCTTGAAATCAAGCATTCTATTATGGAATAAGCAAATAACAGCTTATGACCCAATGAACTATGCAGCGATTGTAGTCACTGTTGGGTTATGCGTTAAATGGTTTATCTGGATATAGGTTATCCAGACTATCAATATTGATTGCGAATGAATCGCATTACAAGCCCGGCAATGGCCTGCTTCACATTGCAGCGCGAACCGGGTGTTGCGCTGGCCAGCGAGCTCCTCTCGACACTGCCTGCATGCACAAGGAGGCGGAATGCGTTACAGCCTGCGACAACTGGCGGTCTTCGTTGCCGTGGCACGCCACGACAACGTCTCGCTGGCAGCCGAAAGCCTCGCGATGTCACAGTCCGCCGCCAGCACGGCCTTGGCCGAACTGGAGCGCCAGTTCGACTGTCGCCTGTTCGACCGGCATGGCAAACGCCTGCGCCTCAATGGCCTTGGCCGCGAACTGCTTCCCAAGGCCATCGCCTTGCTGGATCAGGCGGAAGAACTCGAGCAGCTGCTCGGCCAGCAGGATGCCACCGGTTCACTGGAAATCGGCGCCACTCTGACCATCGGCAACTACCTGGCGCCCCAGATCGTCGGCAGCTTCCTCGAGCATCATCCGGCCAGCCGTGTGGAGCTGCATGTCCTCAACACCCACCAGCTGATCGAGAAGCTGGCGCATTTCGAGCTCGATATCGGGCTGGTGGAAGGCGAGGTGGAGCACCCATTGCTGGAAGCCACGCACTGGGTAAGTGATCGCCTGAGCATCTTCTGCGCTCCCTCGCATCCTCTGGCCCGAGGAGAGGTGACGCTCGCACGTCTGCTGGAGGCGCGCTGGATCATGCGTGAACGGGGCTCTGGCACCCGCAGCACTTTCGAGCAGGCACTGCGCCCACACCTCGAGAGTCCCTCGGACAGCGTGGCCCAGCGACTCGACATCATGATGGAGCTAGAGCACACCGAGGGGATAAAGCGCGCGGTGGAGGCCGGCCTGGGAATCGGCTGCGTTTCACGACTGGCGCTACGAGACGCCTTCCGGCGCGGTAGCCTGGTCGAGCTGCCTACCCCATGGCTGGAACTGACTCGCGCCTATCGCTTCGTCCATCATCGCGACCGCTTCATTACCCAGGCCATGCGCGAGTTCGTGACGAGCTGCCGCACCCTGAGTGGCTCCGCCTCACGCAGCGACGAGATCGAGATGCATCAGGTACCGTGACCATCAAGCAGCATGGCTACAGGTACGCAAGCACTCACTTGCTCTCCATATTGCATGACGCCAACGCACAAGCACCGCCAGCGAGTCCGCTGACGGTGCTTTCAGATTCAGCAGGCCGTGTAACGCCCTGCCGTCATGTCACCGACTTCAGTGATTCAGGCCAGTGAAGCGCTGCTTGATGTCGTCGGCACTCTCATGGGAGAGATCCTTGTCGACGGTCTCGCTGACCAGTTTGGCCACCGGCTTGTCGAGCTTGTCACGCAGCGCACCGAGGAACTTGGGTGCGGCAGCGATGATCAGCTGATCAAACTTGCCGTCGTTGGCCGCCTGCTTGAGATATTGCGCCACTTCCTTGGCGAAGAAGTCCTGATGCTTGTCCGAGGTCGCGCCATCATCTCCCGTCTGATGCAGGCTACCGTGCCCGCCACTGGACTCGCCCTTGCCACCGGTTCTCAAGTCACCGGTATGCTGACGGCTTTCAGGATGTACGAGGCTGTCCACTTCAGTGACCTTGCCGGCAGCACGGGCAAAGATACGAGCGCGGGCGGCATCAGCAGCAACGATGTAAGTAACCATTTACACACTCCCTGTCTCTCGTGAGGCGTCGTTGATCAGATATTGACGATCATCTTCTGCGTTCATCAGAGGACATGCTGGCAGCGGAGTGAACATTCAACCCTTACCGGACTGTGGGGGTAATTTTTCCACACCCAAGCGAGGAGAATTGCCGACATGACGACATGGCCGTCGCCACTCCCGGACATGACGCGGCTGGCGAAGTGCGTGCTAACATCCGCTGCACACAGGGCCCGCTCTGCCCTCTTTCTCGCCCTCTCACTCTTTTGCTCTGTTCCGGAGATGTCTCGATGCGCGATCTGCTCCTGATGCGCCGCCCACTGCCCCGCCGTGTGCTGGTCACCGCTCACCTGTCGATTCAGCTGGGCCTTCTGGTCACGGCTACCGGTTGGACGCTGCAGCACCTGACGCCCATCGGGCCGGACAATTCACTGCTGGCACAATGGCCAGTCCTGTCTCAGGGTGTCGGCGGTTTCCTGCTGGCCTTCGTTCTCACGCGTCTACTGTTCGAGCTGTTGATGGCACCGCATCACGTGATGAGCGTACGTGGCGCCAACCACTCGCTGGATGCAGCCGCGCTTGTCACGCGCTCCATCTCACGTCGCCCTGCCGTGCATGACGATGACGACAGCTGGGTCGGCAAGCCGCGCAGTGTCACCTGGCCGCGCGAGGGCGAAGAGGCATCAGCTGCCACACCGGCGGCACCGACGCCTGCCGAAGCATCGTCCAAGGCCGCCGCCAAGCCGCAGGAACCGAGCCTGGGCGGCGACAATGAGCTTCCGGACACCAGCAGCACCGAGGCACGCAGGACGGAGCCTAGCCTCTGATGACACTTCACGATGAGTGACGCTCGGACGAAGCAAGCACTCACTGACGTCCTTGTGGAAGACATACGACAACGCCCTGCGTGATTGTCATCACGCAGGGCGTTGTCTTTTCTGCGGCTCACATCATCCGATCAGTCCGTGGCCTCAATGCCCCAGTATCTGGCTGAGGAACAGCTGGGTCCGCTCGGACTGCGGATTGTTGAAGAACGGCTCCGGCGCGTTCTCTTCGATGATCTGCCCCTGATCCATGAAGATGACACGATCCGCCACCGTCTTGGCGAAGCCCATCTCGTGGGTCACGCACAGCATGGTCATGCCTTCATTGGCCAGTTCGACCATGACATCCAGCACTTCCTTGATCATCTCCGGGTCCAGCGCCGACGTCGGCTCATCGAACAGCATCACCTCCGGGCTCAGACACAGCGAGCGTGCGATCGCGACACGCTGCTGCTGGCCACCGGACAGCTGCCCCGGGAACTTGTGAGCCTGATCGGCGATGCGCACCCGCTCCAGATACTTCATGGCTTCGGCTTCCGCCTCGCGGCGTGGCCGCTTCTGTACCCAGATCGGCGCCAGACAGCAGTTCTCCAGCACCGTCAGATGCGGGAACAGATTGAAGTGCTGGAAGACCATGCCGACGTTGCGACGGATCGCCTCGATCTGCTTGATGTCCTGGGTCAGCGGCATGCCGTTGACCACGATATCGCCTTCCTGATGCTCCTCGAGATGGTTGATGCAGCGGATCATCGTCGACTTGCCGGACCCTGAAGGCCCGCAGATGACGATACGTTCGCCCTTGCGCACGCTCAGGTTGATGTCACGCAGCACGTGGAAGTCGCCGTACCACTTGTTGAGGCCCTTGAGTTCGATCATCGGGCGCTCATCGGCACCGGTGTTGCCCTGCGAGGCAGATGTTGTCGTTGTCATGATGAAGATTCCTTGGCGCCGTGATCAGCGCTTCTTGTGACCGGTATGCAGCAGGCGCTCGAGATACTGGCTGTAGCGCGACATGCTGAAGCAGAAGACCCAGAAGACCAGTGCCACGAAGGCATAGCCCTCGATGGAGTAGCCCAGCCATTTGGGGTCGGCGAGACCGGCCTGCACGATGGCGAGCAGATCGAAGAGCCCGATGATCAGTACCAGCGAGGTGTCCTTGAACAGGGCGATGAAGGTGTTGACGATGCCGGGGATCATCATCTTGAGCGCCTGGGGCAGCACGATCAGCCCCATGTTGCGCCAGTAGCCCAGCCCCAGCGCCATGCCGGCCTCGGTCTGCCCTTTCGGGATCGCCTGCAGGCCACCACGCACCACCTCCGCCATGTAGGCACTCTGGAACAGGGTGATGCCGATCAGCGCACGCACCAGCTTGTCCAGATTGACCTCACCGGGCACGAACAGCGGCAACATCACCGAGGCCATGAACAGCACGGTGATCAACGGTACCCCGCGCCAGAACTCGATGAACACCACGCAGATGCTCTTCACGATCGGCATCTCGGAACGCCGTCCCAGCGCCAGCAGGATCCCCAGCGGCAATGCCGCCACGATACCCACCACCGCCAGCACCAGAGTCAGCATCAGGCCGCCCCACTCGTGGGTGCCGACGACCTCGAGCCCGAAGCTGCCACCATGCAGCAGGAAGTAGGCGATGAAGGGGAAGACCGCCAGCGTGACGATGGCGACCCAGCCCTTTGCCGGCAGTTTCGGAATCGCCAGCCAGGCGATCAGCACGGCAAAGATGGCGAACACGATATCGACCCGCCAGGTCTCCTCACTCGGATAGAAGCCATAGATGAACTGATCGAGGCGGGCGCTGATGAAGACCCAGCACGCCCCCTCACCCGTGCAATCAGCACGCGATGTGCCACTCCAGTCGGCATCGATCAGCGCCCATTGCAGGCTGGGCACCACCAGCAGGTAGACCAGATACAGCGCGAACAGCGTGAACAGCGTATTGATCGGTCCGGCGAACAGATTGGCTCGCAGCCAGGCCACCGCACCGATGCTGTCGCTTGGCGCCGGGCGGGAATCGATCATCTTCTCGGTAACCCGTGACAGGGTCTTTTCAATCGACATGGGCAGACCCTCAGCGCTCGACCAACGCCATGCGGGCGTTGAACCAGTTCATGAACATGGAGACCAGCAGACTGATGGTCAGATACACCAGCATCGTCATGGCGATCACCTCGATGGCCTGACCCGTCTGGTTGAGCGTGGTACCCGCGAAGACCGAGACCAGATCGGGATAGCCGATGGCCGTGGCCAGCGACGAGTTCTTGATCAGGTTCAGGTACTGGCTGGTCAGCGGCGGGATGATGACGCGCAGTGCCTGTGGCACCACCACGAGGCGCAGCGTCATGCCACCGGTCAGCGACAGCGCCCGTGAGGCTTCCGTCTGGCCGTGCGGTACCGCTTCGATGCCGGAACGCACGATCTCGGCAATGAACGCCGCGGTGTACACCGACAGCGCGACCCACAGGGCGAGGAACTCGGGAACGACCGTGATGCCGCCACGGAAGTTGAAGCCCTTGAGTTCCGGCAGCTCCCAGCTCAGCGGCATGCCCATCGCGAAGTAGGCCAGCAGCGGCGCCACGATGATCAGACCGAGCGAGATCCAGCCCGCCGGCAAGCGCTGACCGGTACGGGCCTGACGCTGGCGGTTCCAGTAGCTGAAGATGCCGCTGGCGACGACGGCCAGCACGAACACGGCAATCACCACCGAGAAGCCGCTGGAGGTGATCGGTGCCGGCACGAACAGACCGCGCACGTTAAGGAAGAAGGCCTCGCCCAGCGACAGCGAACCTCGCGGACTCGGCAGAGTGCGAAGAACGGCGAAGTACCAGAAGAAGATCTGCAGCAGCAGGGGAATGTTGCGGAAGACTTCGATATAGACCGCCGCCAGCCGCGAGATCAGCCAGTTGGGGGAGAGACGGGCGATCCCCATGATGAAGCCGATCACGGTGGCCGCGATGACGCCCAGTGCGGATACCAGCAGGGTGTTGAGCAGACCGACGATGAAGGTATCGCCATAGGTGGACTGCTCGGAATAGTCGATCAGACTTTGCAGAATGCCAAAGCCTGCGGTGTTGTCCAGGAAGGCAAAGCCGGTGGTGATGCCACGGCTTTCGAGGTTGGTCAGGGTATTGCTGACGATGATCGCCAACACGCCGAACACGCCTGCCAGCATCAGAAGTTGGAAGATCAGTGCTCGCTTGGCCGGGTCACGCCAGAATGGCGGCTTGACCGTGGCCGGCGGGCGAGAAGCAGGTTGTGTCATACAGGCAATCTCCGCCGGAAAGCTATGCGACTTCCGCCTGCCGCCCTATCGAACGGCAGATCAGTTATCTCTCGGCACTCGAGGAAAGGATCACGGGGAACAGACCAAGCCCCTCACGACGCTGGCCAGGGGAAATGACCGTATGGCCACTTCTCCCTGGCCAGCGTCCTTGCTCAGCCTGCGTCACGGTTCACCCGGCTCGCGCTGGACCTCCAGGCGAGCCGAGGCATCAGCGAACGGGCGGTGCGTACTGGACGCCGCCGTCGGTCCACAGCGCGTTCAGACCACGCTCGATCCCCAGAGCGGAACCAGTGCCGACATTGCGCTCGAACATCTGCCCGTAGTTGCCCACCTGCTTGATGACCTGATAGGCCCAGTCAGCCGGCAGCCCCATGGCTTCGCCGTAGTTGCCATCGGCACCGACCAGACGCGCGACATTGGGATTGGTATCCGACTTCTTGGCTTCGATGTTGTCGGAGGTCAGGCCCATCTCTTCGGCGTTGATCTGAGCGAACAGGGTCCATTTGACGATGTTGAACCACTGGTCATCGCCCTGACGGACGACGGGGCCCAGCGGCTCCTTGGAGATGACTTCCGGCAGTACCATGGCGGACGCCGGATCGGAGAGCTTGATGCGCAGGGCGTAGAGCTGGGACTGGTCGGAGGTCAGGACGTCACAGCGGCCCGCTTCGAAGCCCTTGACGGTCTGGTCGGAGGTGTCGAAGACGACCGGCTCGAAGGACATCTCGTTGAGGCGGAAGTAATCCGCCAGGTTCAGCTCGGTGGTGGTACCGGACTGGATACAGACCGCCGCGCCATCCAGCTCCTTGGCACTGGAGACCCCCAGGTCCTTGCTGACCATGAAGCCCTGGCCGTCGTAATAGTTCACGCCGGCGAAGTTGAGGCCCAGAGACGTGTCACGCGTGGCGGTCCAGGTGGTGTTGCGCGACAGGACATCGATTTCACCGGACTGCAGCGCGGTGAAGCGTTCCTTGGCCGTCAGCGGGACGTAGCGCACCTTGCTGGCATCACCCAGCACAGCCGCCGCGACACCACGGCAGACATCGACATCCAGGCCCTGCCAGTTGCCGGCGTCATCCGGCGCCGAGAAGCCCGGCAGACCGGTGCTGACACCACACTGGACAAAGCCCTTTTCCTTGACGCTATCCAGAGTCGCGGCACTGGCACCACTGGCTACCGAGGCAGCCAGGAGGGCGGCGCTAGCGATCAGCAGTGGCTTCTTGTTGTTATGCATCTTGAATCCCTCGCGTATGTCTGGAATCCGCTCGGAAACACCCCGAGACGGTGATGGTGCAATGCTGTGCATGGCACCCCTCGACAATAGCAAGCTCCGTTCCAATTTCCGCCTATCGTGTGATCCGCTGCGTTCAACGCTGAAAAAACAGCCGAACGGCAGTGAAAACGGCCAAACCTCCCGATGCCGACCGTCGATAATATGGCGAGACAAGCGTGCAGATAGTGGCGTCTGACGCCTCGTTCGCTTCATATCGGTGCAAAATAAAAACGGCCGTTTCATGACGAAACGGCCGTTCTTGAACTTTCCTGCGCTCCGGTCTGGGGAGTTGCGACCAATGTCGCAGCCACCCTGACTCAACGCTACCGCGCACTGAAACGCATTCTTCACGCCCCGATGCGCTTCTGGATGACTCAGTCTTCCAGCAGACGCTGCATGAAGGGAGGCAGTACCAGGGCGGCACGATGGCCTTCCACGGTATAGAAATCGCGCGCGAAGCTGGCCGCAGCCGCGTCTTCCTCACGGAAGGACTTCACGTCACATCCCTTGCCCGCTAGGGTGCAGCTCCACCAGCCGGACGGGTATACCGGCTGCGGGAACGGCAGGGTCGCGACGCTGTCGAAGCCCGCTTCGCCCATGTCGTTGCGCAGGTCCTTGATGATGGAGTCGGTGTGATACAGCGGCGACTCGCTCTGCTGCACCATCACCCCCCCCTGCTTGAGGATACGGTGGCAGCGCTTGAGGAAGTCGGTCTTGAACAGACCTTCCGCCGGACCGACCGGATCCGTGGAATCGACGATCAGCACGTCGATGCTCTCGTCCGGGCAGTTGTCGACCCACTTGACGCCATCCTCGAACAGCAGCTCGGCACGCGGGTCATCATTGGACTCGACCAGTGCCGGGAAGAACTGCTCGGAAGCCCGCGTGACCGCCGGATCGATGTCGATCTGGGTGACCTTCTCCACGCCCGGGTGCTTGAGCACCTCACGCAGGGTGCCACAGTCGCCCCCCCCGATGATGACGACACGCTTGGGGGCCGCGTGGGTGAACAGCGCCGGATGCGACATCATCTCGTGATAGAGGAAGTTGTCGCGGTCGGTCAGCATCACGCAGCCGTCCAGCACCATCAGATTGCCGTAGGTCTCGGTGGCATAGACCTCAAGGTGCTGATAAGGCGTCTGCTCGTCATGCAGCTTGTGGCTGACCTTGAGCGAGAAGGCGCTGCCGTGGCGGTCGAAGATTTCGGTGAACCAGGAGCCATCGAGATGTTCGGTCATGAGAACCCTCACAAGGGATATCGGAGTCGGATATCAAGGTATGAATAAGAGGACGGGACATCAGACCCTCAAGGCCTGAATCATCGACGCACGCGTCATCGGGCGATGCAGTCCTGATCAATCAACAGGACTCAGGCGCAGCACCATAGCCAAAGACACGCGGAGTGGAAAGAGCTTGTGCACGATCTCGAGGCACTGGGGTTGACGCGCGATGACCAACGACTCACCCGCCAGGCCTCTTCTGGCGGGTAGAGGCCTGGCACACGGCCCGTCACAGGCGGCTCAGGCGCACCATCAGACGTCCGCCCAGGTGGCAGCCAAGCCCGGCAAGAATGCCGAGGAAATCCGCCAGCGCATCCAGCACTTCTGCCCCGCGATAGGGAATCACCAGCTGCAGCCCCTCGATGCCAACGCCCAGCAGCAGCAAGGCGGGCAGGATGACAAGACTGCTCAACCCGGCCAGCCGCGTGGTCAATGCCAGCAAGGCGAAGGCGGAGAAATGCTGCAGCTTGTCCCAGGGGAAGGTCTGCTCCGGGTGAGGCTCACCCGGCGAGAGCGTGCCGAACAGGATCAGCAGCAGACAGAACAGTGCCACGCACGCCCAGCCTCGTCTCGGCGCGAGGCGCTGCTCCAGCGGCGTCATGCGTGATACCCCGCCATGAAAGACACGGCGGGGCTGTCAGCCATCAGTGACATGGTTCAATCGCGCGCCAGCGGCGTGGCGTTGGCGGTGTCATCCTGATGATAGGCGGGGCTCAGCTCATGCAGAGCGTCCATCAGAGCATTGACGTTGCCCGGGTCAGTGAACTGGCTGATGCCATGCCCCAGGTTGAAGATGTGGCCAGGCCCCTGACCGTAGCTATCGAGAATGCGGCCGACTTCGGCACGAATCGCGGCGGGAGTGCCGAACAGCGCATTCGGGTCCAGATTGCCCTGCAAGGCCACGCGATGGCCGACGCGCGCGCGCGCATCCGACATCTCGGTAGTCCAGTCCAGGCCGACACCGTCACAACCGCTGGCGGCGATGTGCTCGAGCCACTGGCCGCCATTCTTGGTGAACAGGATCACCGGCACGCGATTGCCTTCGCTGTCAGGCTTGAGGCCAGCGACGATCTGCTCCATGTAACGCAGCGAGAACTCGAGATAGGCCGGTGTGGACAGGGTGCCGCCCCAGGTATCGAAGATCTGCACTGCCTGGGCACCCGCCGCGATCTGGGCGTTCAGGTAATCGGTGACGGCCTGAGCGAGGGTGTCGAGCAACTGATGCATGGCTTCGGGGCTGGAATACATCAGGCCTTTCACGTGGCGGAAGTCCTTGCTGGAACCGCCCTCGACCATATAGGTCGCCAGTGTCCAGGGACTGCCGGAGAACCCGATCAGCGGTACGCGACCGTTCAGCTCGCGGCGGATGGTCGAGACGGCACGCATGACGTAATCGAGATCACGCTCGACGTTCGGAACGCTCAGCGCCTCGATTTCCGCGGCGGTGCGCACCGTCTTGCGGAATTTCGGACCTTCACCTGTCTCGAAGTAAAGCCCGAGGCCCATGGCATCCGGGATGGTCAGGATGTCGGAGAACAGAATGGCGGCATCGAGCGGGAAACGCTCCAGCGGCTGCAGCGTCACCTCGCAGGCACGCGCGGTGTCCATGCACAGGTCCATGAAGCCACCGGCCTGACCGCGGATTTCACGGTATTCCGGCAGATAACGGCCCGCCTGGCGCATCATCCAGACAGGGGTACGGTCAACCGGCTGACGGGCCAGCGCGCGCAGGAAGCGATCATTCTTCAGGGTCATCGGAATCACACATCAGCTCGGGAATGTCCCGGCATTCTATCAGAGCCTGAGCAAAATCCCGCCCATCGCGACGATGCAACAAATGCATTGGCTTTCCCCTCGCTTTCCGCCCAGACACCCGCCCGGCCTCTCCTCCTGAAGTGCTTCCACGGATTGTGGTGGTGTCGGCAACAACGCTTTTCCATCGCAGGCGATGAGTCGCACGCTTCAGACTGGTAAACTCGCCTGATGATTGCATGCTGGCCGCCAATGACGTGAATCACTCATCGAGACATTGCCGAGACCCTGCATGCCCGTGCTTTTTCAGCCCGGCGATTGTTCGGGCGTTCGAGGTGAACAGTGACCATTCGATTCATCGCCGCCTCGCGGCTGCCAACCCCCTGGGCGACCTTCACCATGCACGGTTTCGAGGACGAAACCACCGGCAAGGACCACATCGCTCTGACCCTGGGCGACATCGATGACGGTGCCCCGGTGCTGGGCCGTGTGCATTCCGAGTGCCTGACCGGCGACGCCCTCTTCTCCATGCGCTGTGACTGCGGCTATCAGCTGCAGGAAGCGCTCAAGCGCATTGCCGCCGAAGGGCGTGGCGTGCTGCTCTACCTGCGTCAGGAAGGGCGCGGCATCGGCCTGCTCAACAAGATTCGCGCCTATGAGCTGCAGGATGGCGGTGCCGATACCGTCGAAGCCAATGAGCGCCTGGGCTTCGGCGCTGACATGCGTCGCTACGATATCTGCGTCCCGATGCTGGAGCATCTCGGGGTCAGCACCCTCAAGCTGATGACCAACAACCCGCGCAAGGTCGATGCGCTCACCCGCGATGGCGTCACCATCAGCGAGCGTCAGCCGATCACCACCGGTCTGAACCCGCACAACGAGCAATACCTCTCGACCAAGGCCGGCAAGCTTGGCCACATGATGGCACTCGATGACTTCACCCACGCCAGCGACGTGGATATCGAGCGCAGCGAGTAGAGATCGAGATGCGGGAGGGGGCACTGATGTGCTCCCGCCCATCGAGAGCCCATGAAGGCGGCGAAAGAGCGTGACATGACGGCGTCATCCTATAGAGAGTAGGCTTGAGAGGAATCCGCGCCGGAGACATCACCATGCGCAAGCCCTCTCCCTCACCGACATCGTCTTCCGAGACATCGTCACGTCCCGCTCTCTATACCCGGTTTGAAGAATGGCTACATAGTGCCAGCCACGGTCTCGGCGCTGTCATGGGACTCATCGGCACCGTGGTGCTGATCGTGATGGCCTGTCTGGCGGCAGAGGCCGATCCCTGGAAGATCATCAGCATCAGCCTCTATGGCACCACCTTGGTCGCGCTCTACGCTGCCTCGACGCTCTATCATGGCATCCGCCACCCACGCCTCAAGTCCGCTTTCCAGTTGATGGACCACTGCGCCATCTATCTGCTCATCGCTGGCACCTATACCCCCTTTCTGCTGGTCAATCTGCGGGGTCCGACAGGCTGGACACTGTTTGCCATCATCTGGTCCCTCGCGCTGGGCGGCATCTTTCTCAAGCTGCGCTGGCCAGCGCGTTTCAGTGCGCTACGCGTCACCGTCTATCTATTGATGGGCTGGCTGATCGTGTTCGCGTCACCCCTGCTGGTCGAGCAGCTCTCCGAGACGGGGCTCATCCTGCTGGTGGCCGGAGGCATCACCTATACCCTGGGCGTCATCTTCTTCCTGATGACACGCCTGCGCTATCACCACGCCATCTGGCATCTGTTCGTGCTCGGCGGCAGCACCTGCCACTTCTTCGCGATCTACACAGGTGTGCTGCCGTATGAGGTCTGACACGAGGCCGGCTCTCTTGAGCACACTGGCTTGAGAGCACTGACTTGAGAGCACTGGCAAGCCAGATGAAAAAAAGCGGGAAAGGTCGTCATGACCCTTCCCGCTTTTTTTCGCGATGTTCCCGCTTTCAAGGCGCGCTTTCAAGGCGCGCTTTCAAGGCGCGCTTTTCAGGACTCGTTTCTCACGGCGCTGTCTTCCTGCGGCGCGAAGACCGGCAGCCGATAGCGCGTGCCGCGCCCGACACCATAGCTTTCCAGCACCTGCTTGGCGGTCAGATCGGCGAGATCTCGCGCTGCCGTCGGGTCTGAGGTCTCGACAAGCGCGCGATACTCCGCACGCCCGATACCCTCGTCGTCATCACGCTCCAGCAGGGTCAACACCAGTTCGCGCTGACGGGAATTCAGTGGCGTTCTGGCATGTTCCATCCACAGGCGCTCGGCACGCTGCACTCTCAGGTAGTGGGATGCCGTCCGTCGTCCGCCATCGCGCAGCTGTCTCAACCACCACGCGACCCAGGCATTCATGTCGCCCGGCAGCACCTCATCGGCCGCATCGCCATTCAAGGCACGGTTGAGCTCAGGTGGAAGCGCTTGCCCACTCGGCGAGGTGCCCGGCGTACCAAGACAATGCTGTTCGAGCTCACGCAGCTCCTCCTGACGCTCCGCCACCACCGTGAACAATGTCTGGCGACGCCAGCAGAGCTGCTCCAACGCCTCTGCTTCCCAGTGTTTCGCCACCTGCCCCGTCCACTCTCCCTGCTGCTGCAATGCCGCCAGCGTATCGACGCGCGTCAACCAGCGAGTCAGCAGCAAGCGTCCGATCAACCCGTTGCCCAGCGCCAGTGGTGAGAGCGCCTGCCAGTGGGCATGCAGCCTGAGGGCGTTGATCACTCCGGGATTGCCAGCCTCCGGCTCCTCCTCTTCCAGACGCTGCCAGAAACGCTCCAGCTCATCCGCAAGTTCATCACCGGTCATGCCAGGCGCTCGGTAGCGCAATCGCTTGAGGCCATAACGTCCGCTGACCGCTTCATGGGGCCCATCACGCCATTCACCGAGACGCTGACCACTGCTGCGCGGCAGGAAGGGGCCCAGCCGGCGATGCCATTCCAGTACCTGCTCACGCGCCAGCGGCTGGAAGGCCGTCCGCACCACTTCGAGCATGACATCCACGAAGACATCAATCCCCGGCACCTGCCCACGGGGCGCCTCCAGCTGTCCGGATTCCAGCCCCAATGCCTGGTAAAGGGCATCGCGCAATGCGGCCCTGCCAAATACCACGCCGGACAGGCGGGCACAGGCCTCCATCTCTTCACTGAGCAAGGTGGCTTCGAGGCGCAGACGTTGGCGAGCCTTCAATTGCTGCCCTTGCGCCACCAACGGTGACATCACCGCCTGCGTTGCGCTCATCTCGCTCAACAGAGGCGTGATCGCCAGTCGTCCCTGCGGCCAGTCAGGCTGCTGCCAGATCCACATAAGTCGTTATCCCCATTGAGGTTTCTGTGCAAATCATACCACGAGGATTCGCAATTAACGATATATCGAATCAATAAATGATGCGAAAGAATCATAATTTGCGATATCCGATCAACTTTTACTCAAATCCATGTCTGACAATCGCCACGTCATAGGCAAGCGACTGATTCACATGGCGTTTTAGCGGCTGCACCGGACTCCCTGGCCCTCTCAGACCTCACGACCGATCAACAACCAATCAACTCAATATTATATTGATGATTACACATCACATTTAGATACGAAAAGCGCTCAAGATCGGATCAACTGCCATTCCGGCAGTGCGGATGACGCCTGACAGGTCTCGGATGCCGCGGCCTCGCCTGCAGCCCCACCCGCGGCACGTGGCCCGCCCCGCTGTCGTGAGGCTTCGCCTGGCCCCACGATTTTGGACGCGACAGAACGCCCGGAGAGTCCGCCTGAGGCCTGGAAACAAAAAAGGCGCCACCCTGATATCAGGGTGGCGCCTTGGCGCTTGTGCGAGCTTTCAGAGGCCTTGTCTCACGCGCCTCATTTCATGGCTGTGACAGAGCGAGAGGCATCTCTCGATGTGGATGTCTCATATGTGTCAGGGGCGATTGGCGGCAGCCTGGGCCTCACGCTCACGCGCCCGTGCGCAGGCCGGACGCGCAAGAACTTCCTGCATCCAGCGCGCAAGCGACGAGGGGATCGGCTGCTGCGCCTTGTGGGCCCAGCCCAATACCTGAGCGAGGAAAAGATCAGCGAGGGTGAAGTCGTCGCCCAACAACCAACCCTGTCCCTCGAAGCGGCGCTGGAGCGCGCCCAATGCACGCTGGAATTCCCACTGCGCGGTCTGCTTCACGTCTTCACAGCGTCGTTCTTCCGGCAATGCGAAGGTGTGCTTGGCCAGCGTCCACAGCGGCTGCTCAAGTTCGGTGGTCAGAAAGCTCAGCCACTGGTCTAGCTGCGCCTGACCTTCCAGCGAAGACGGTATCAGGCGGCCTTCACGGGCGGCGAGATAGCGACAGATGGCACTGGATTCAAACAGTACCAACTCTCCCTCGACGATGGCGGGCGCCTTGCCATCGGGATGAATGGCCAGATACTCGGGGCTGCGTCCTTCTCCTGCCTTGAGATCGAGGCTGTGGATCCGATAGTCGAGCTCCAGCTCTTCCAGCGTCCAGGCGACGCGCAGTGAGCGGGAATTGGGGTAGCTGTAGAGAGTCAGCATCGTGGCGGGCGTTCCTTGGCAACATTGCGAAAAGGGGATCGGCAGTCCGTCCCAGCGTGGCGCGCCAGCGTCGATCATGCCAGCAGAGTGCGGCGCATCAGGCGCGTTTTTCACGCAAGAAAAAACGCCTGTGGACAACTCGAATGTTCGAATCATCCACAGGCGTTCCTGTGAGCCAGGTGGCAACTTCAGCGTGCGAGACGCCCTTCGATACTGGCGCGAATGCCAGCCGCATCCAGCCCGCAATCACGCAGCAGCTCTGCCGGCTTGCCATGCTCGACGAAGTCATCCGGCAGCCCCAGAAGCAGCATGGGTTGCGCGAGACCGGCATTCAGGTAGAGCTCTGCCACGCCGGCACCCGCACCACCGGCCACGGCATTCTCTTCCACCGTGACGACCAGGTCATGCTCGTCGGCGATCTCCAGCAGGGCCTCGCGATCCAGCGGCTTGATGGAGCGCAGATTGAAGTGGGTCGCGTCCAGCGCCTCGGCGACCTCCGCCACCGGCGTGTTCATGCTGCCTACGGCAACGATGGCAATACGCACGTCGGGACTGGCACTGATGCGACGACGATATTCGCCCTTGCCGATCGTCAGTGGCGTCAGGTCATGGCCCGTGGCGACGCCGGGTCCGGTGCCACGCGGATAACGCACGGCCGCCGGACCGGGATGTGCCAGCGCCGCACTCAACATGCCACGACACTCGCTCTCGTCCGCCGGCGCCATCACCACCAGCTCCGGCACGCAACGCAGGAAGGACATGTCGAGGCTGCCGTGGTGGGTCGGTCCATCCTCACCCACCAGTCCCGCGCGATCGATGGCAAAGGTGACATCCAGCTTCTGTACCGCGACATCATGGATCAACTGATCATAGCCACGCTGCAGGAAGGTGGAATAGATCGCCACCACCGGCTTCATGCCTTCACAGGCCATGCCGGCCGCCACCGTCACGGCATGCTGCTCCGCGATGGCGACATCGTAGTAGCGATCAGGATATTCCTTCGAGAAACGCACCAGATCCGAGCCTTCCCGCATGGCAGGCGTGACACCGATGACACGAGGGTCAGCCGCGGCGGCATCACAGATCCAGTTGCCGAAGACGCTGCAGTACTTCTGCGGCCTGGGTGCCGGTGCATCCGTCACGGAAGGCGCCTGCCGTGCCTGCTCCGACGAGGCCTTCTCCAGCTTGGTGATCGCGTGGTAGCCGATGGGGTCGCGCTCGGCCGGCAGGAAGCCCTTGCCCTTGCGCGTCACCACATGCAGGAACTGCGGGCCCTCGAGATCGCGCATGTTGCGCAGTGTCTGGACCAGTGTCGGCAGATCATGCCCATCGATGGGACCGATGTAATTGAAGCCCATCTCCTCGAACAACGTCGCCGGGCTGATGAAGCCCTTCATGTGCTCTTCGGTACGCTTGGCAAGCTCCAGCGCCCCCGGGAGCGGCGACAGCAGCTTCTTGCCGTTGGCGCGCATCTGGGTATAGGGCTTGCTGGCCAGGATACGCGCCAGATAGCTCGCCAGACCGCCGACATTTTCCGAGATAGACATCTCGTTGTCGTTGAGCACGACCAGCAGGTTGGCCTTGACGTGCCCGGCATGCGCCAGCGCCTCGAAGGCCATGCCGGCCGTCAGGGCGCCATCACCGATCACCGCACAGGCGCGACGGGATTCTCCCGCGGTACGCGCGCCCAGTGCCATGCCCAGCGCGGCGCTGATCGAGGTGCTGGAATGCCCCACCCCGAAGGTGTCGTAGTCACTCTCGGCGCGCTTGGGGAAGGCAGACAGGCCGTTGTATTGACGCATGCTGTGCATGGCGTCGCGCCGGCCGGTCAGGATCTTGTGGGGATAGGCCTGATGACCGACATCCCACACCAGGCGATCACGCGGGGTTTCCAGCGCATGATGCAGGGCAACCGTCAGCTCGACGACACCGAGGCCGGCACCGAAGTGCCCCCCGGTGCAGCCGACGCTGTAAAGCAGGAAGGCGCGCAATTCATCGGCCAGCTGGCGCAGCTGTGCCGGACTCATGGTCCGCAGTGCGTCTGGTGTCTCGACCGCATCGAGCAATGGCGTCGCGGGGCGCGCCTCAGGTATCTCGTCAAACAGCTTCATAGGCGTCAGGAATCAGTGGTCTCGCTCGATCATGTAGCGCGCCAGCACCGCGAGAGGCTCTGCGGCCTCTCCCAGCGGTGCCAGGGCATCCAGGGCCTCGTCCAATAACTGACCTGCCCGGGTTCGGGCTCCTTCCAGGCCAAGCAATGACGGGTAGGTCGGCTTGTCGCGTGCAGCATCCGCACCGGCAGTCTTGCCCAGCGTGGCGGTATCGCCGGTCACATCCAGGATGTCATCCTGAATCTGGAAAGCCAGGCCGATGGCAGAAGCGTAGCGCTCGAGAGCCTCAAGACGCGAATCCGATTCCTCGACCGCCACCAGCCCGCCAAGACGAACAGCCGAGCGAATCAGCGCGCCAGTCTTGTAGGCGTGCATGCGTGACAGCGCCTCGACCTCTCGGAACTGCCCCACCGCCTCGAGATCCAGCGCCTGCCCCGCCACCATGCCACGTCGACCGGAAGCCTCCGCGAGGGTGCGTATCAGGGCTGGCGTTCTCGCATGTGCGGTATCGGCAATGACCTCGAAGGCCAGGCTCAGCAGGGCATCGCCCGCCAGAATCGCGGTCGCCTCATCGAAGGCGCGATGGACGGTGGGCTGGCCACGGCGCAGGTCGTCGTCATCCATCGCCGGCAGGTCATCGTGAACCAGTGAATAGGCATGGACAAGCTCCAGAGCGGCCGCAGTGGCATCCAGCGCTGCACGCCCTGCCTCGTCCTCATCGCCTCCCAGCGCACGTCCGGCAGCGTACAGCAGGACAGGCCGCAGTCGCTTGCCACCTCCCAGCACGCTGTAACGCATGGCCTCTTCCAGCCGATCACTGACCGCCCCCGCTGGACTGAGCAATGCCTCGAGCACGGCCTCGCTACGCGCCTGCCCACCACGAATCAATTCGCTTGCCTGCGCGGACGGCATGGCTTGCGTCGTCGATGCACCTGACATCACCAATCGTTCTCCTCATCCCCTGCGCCGACGGAACTGCCGGGCATCTCGGGCGCTTCGAATGCAGTGGACACCAGCGTGCCATCAGGCCCTTCGACCAAGGCCTGCAGACGCAGCTCGGCGTCGTCGAGCCGTCGTTGTGCTTCACGCGCCAGACGCACTCCCTCCTCGAAAGCGCCCAATGACGCTTCCAGCGACATGTCGCCGACTTCCAGTTGCGTCACCAATCCCTCAAGACGCGCAAGGGTGGCGGCGAAATCCTGCGGCGCTTCCTGTTCGGCCATGAGTGCTCTCGCTGATCAGACCGGGCTGAACCCGGGATGTCCATGTGATATGCCAGTATAACCTGATGGGCCCTGTGACGCTGCCCACCCGAGACCGGCGTGACCACTCGTTTCAAGCTGTGCATTTTTCATGCTGACCGATTGGACATTTCAACCGGGGCCCGCACCAGCTGTGATATTCTTTGCCCCCCTGTTGACAGCACGCCCCGCTGTTTTTCTGGCATTTTCTAAAGGCGTGACACGCCAGCAGGACATGAAAAAGACCAAACGAACAGAAACGTCGGCATGACCGGCGAGAGGGTTGATTCGACAATGGCCAAGACGTCCCTGGACAAGAGCAAGATCAAGATTCTATTGCTCGAGGGTGTCCACCAATCCGCCGTGGATAACTTCCTCAACGCGGGTTACACCAACATCGAGCTGCTTCAGACCTCGCTCGCCGAGGACGAACTGATCGAGAAGATCCGTGATGTGCACTTCATCGGCATCCGCTCCCGCACCCAGCTCAACGAGCGCGTGATCAGCGCTGCCGAGAAGCTCACCGCCATCGGCTGCTTCTGCATCGGCACCAATCAGGTGGACCTGGAAGCTGCACTCAAGCGCGGCATCCCGGTCTTCAATGCGCCCTACTCCAATACCCGCTCCGTCGCCGAGCTGGTACTGGCAGAAGCGATCATGCTGATGCGTGGCGTGCCGGAAAAGAGCGCCAAGGCGCACCGTGGCCAGTGGATGAAAACTGCCAAGAACAGCCATGAAGTCCGGGGCAAGACACTGGGCATCGTCGGCTACGGCAGCATCGGCTCGCAGCTGTCCGTACTGAGCGAGTCTCTCGGTCTGGATGTCATCTACTACGATGCGGTCACCAAGCTGGGCATGGGCAACGCCCGCCAGGTGGCAAGCCTGGAAGAACTGCTGGCGCGCGCTGACATCGTCACCCTGCACGTCCCGGAAATCCCCTCCACCAAGTGGATGATGGGCAAGCAGCAGTTCGCGCTGATGAAGCAGAACAGTGTCTTCATCAACGCCGCTCGCGGTACCACCGTGGTGATCGAGGACCTCGCCGAAGCCCTCTCCAGCGGCAAGCTGCTGGGCGCGGCCATCGACGTCTTCCCGGTCGAACCGAAAGGCAATGGTGAAGAGTTCGTCTCCCCGCTTCGCGAGTTCGACAATGTCATTCTGACGCCGCACGTGGGTGGTTCCACCATGGAAGCTCAGGAAAACATTGGCGTGGAAGTGGCTGAGAAGCTGGTGACCTACTCCGACAACGGCACCACCATCGGCTCCGTCAACTTCCCGGAGGTCGCGCTGCCGGCCCACCCGGAGAAGCACCGTCTGCTGCACATCCACGACAACGTGCCGGGCGTGATGTCCCACATCAACCGCGTACTGTCCGAGGAAGGCATCAACATTTCCGGTCAGTACCTGCAGACCAACAATACCGTCGGTTACGTGGTCATCGATGTCGACAAGGCCTACGGCAAGAAGGCACTCGAGGCCCTCAAGACCGTCGACCACACGCTGCGCATTCGTACTCTCTACTCGGAAGCTGATTTCGAAGGGTGAATCCGACAGTGCACGTCACAGTGACGGAACCATGGCCGTGGGGATGTCGCTGATACAAGAACGCCGCAGCCATCAGGCTGCGGCGTTTTTTTCAATACGCCTCGGTACAGAGAGGCGATGACGCACTGACTGTTTCACGTGGAACATCTTCGATTTTTTGGTAAAACCAAATATATTCAACCACTTGTGTCACGACACGACGCTTGTGAACAGCAGTGACCATCGCGCCCATTGCACTCAGCGGTCTGACAATGGCGTACCCGCAACCGCCCAGTTTTCCGGCTCGACTTCCTGCAGTACGACCCATACCGACTCCTTGCGCACCTCCAGTACGCGAGCTGTCTCACGGGTCAAGGCTTCGACCAGTTCCCGTTTCTGTGCCTCTGTCTTGCCACTGATGAATTCCGCACGAATCATGGGCATGCTTTCGACTTCCTATGTGTTCCAACATTCTCTTTCCCAGCACTCGAGGCTCGCGCAACGACATGCTGGCCATGTGCCGTGATGCCGGGCATCGATGTTCCACGTGAAACATCTGCTGATCGTGGCGGACATGTTGCCCAGGTCGGCACTGGCTTCTCTGCGAAGCAACCGACAGCTCCCAAGCACCACAAGCCATGAAATCACAGGCTTATCAGCAAGTTGTAACCAGCCACCCGGAGACTGACCTCAAGAGACCGGCCTCCTGGTGAAGCATGGATGTTCCACGTGAAACATCTTTCAAGCGTAGCGCGTATCGCCCAACAGCACGCGTTCGACACGCCCGGTCAACCGCATGCCGAGCAGTGGCGTATTATGTCCAGCACTTGCCAGCGTCTCGCTGGAGACACGCCATTTCTGCTCCATATCAATCACCGCGAGATCACAATACTCACCTTCCTTCAGCATGCCCCCCTTGAGCCCGAAGCGCCGGGCGCTGAACGTCAGGGTCTCGATCAGGCGCGGCAGCTTGATCATCTCGGCCTTGACCAGCGCCAGCCCAAGCGGCAGCACGGTTTCCAGACTGGTCATGCCGGGCTCGGAGACCGCGAAAGGCGCACATTTCGCGGCCGCCTCATGTGGCAGGTGGTCACTGACGATCGCATCGATGGTGCCATCCGCGACAGCGGCACGAAGTGCCTCACGATCATCGGCACTGCGCAGAGGCGGCTGAAGATGGAAGTTGGCATCAAAGCCTTCCAGCTGCTCATCGGTCCAATGCAACTGGGCGATCGAGACATCCGCGGTAATATCCAGCCCTCGGGCCTTGGCATCACGTACCAGCTCCACCGCGCGAGCACTGGAAAGCAGCGAGACATGCGCCCTCACGCCGGTCTGCTCGATCAGCAGCAGCCATTGAGTCAGCGCGATGGTCTCTGCCGATTCGGGAATTCCCGCCAATCCGAGGCGTGACGCGATGGCCCCCTCGTGCGCACATCCTTGCCCCGCCAAGGTGGCTTCCTGTGCCTGGAAGACCACCGTGATATCGAAGGTGCGTGCATATTCCAGACAACGTCGCAGCACACCAAGATCACGGATCGGCCTGCGCAGGTTGGTCAAGGCGACACAACCGGCGGACTTGAGTGCGGCCATGTTGGCGAGCAGCTCCCCTTCCAGCCCCTGGGTCAGCGCTCCCAGGGGGGCCACCCTGACACCAGCCACATCGCGAGCGCGATCAAGCAGGGTGCGCACGTGAGAGGCACTGTCGAGCACCGGACTGGTATCCGGACGAGGCAGGATGACGCTGTATCCCCCTGCCAGTGCCGCGGCCGATTCACTGGCAAGACTGCCCTTGTAGCGCGGTCCGGGATCACGCAGATGGGCCCCCAGGTCAGCGAAGGCCGGCACGACAAGCTTGCCCGAGAGATCCTGCTGCTCATCCGCGACGAAGCCACGCGGTGGCGCACCGATCGCGACCAGACGTCCCTCTTCGAGGTGCAGGTCATACTGGCCATCGCGGCCACTGGAGGGGTCGATGACCCGAGCATTGATGAGGCTGAGTTTCATGCTCCAGCTCCTCGAGAACGTTCATTTCTGCGCTCAGCGCGCGCCTTCATCTGGCCTGATACCGCCATCGACAGCACCGCCATCCGGACGGCGATGCCATTGGTGACCTGATCGAGGATCAGCGAGCGCGGACCATCCGCGACGGCGGATTCGATCTCGACACCTCGATTGATGGGTCCCGGATGCATCACTACCGCCTCAGGATGCGCGTGGGCGAGGCTTTCGCGGGTCAGGCCGTAGCGACGATAGTATTCCGACTCCGAGGGCAGCAGCGCGCCATCCATGCGCTCCTTCTGCAGACGCAACATGATGACGACATCGACATCCTTGAGCCCGGCTTCAAGCTCGGTGAACACCTGGCAGCCCAATGTCTCGACGCCCACGGGCAGCAGTGTCCTGGGGGCCACGACACGCACCTCGGCTGCCCCCAGGGTGTTGAGTGCCAGAATCTGCGAGCGCGCGACTCTCGAATGCAGGATGTCACCGACGATGGCGACGCGCAGGTTGGCAAAATCACCCTTGTGGCGACGAATGGTCAGCATGTCGAGCATCGCCTGGGTCGGGTGGGCATGACGCCCGTCACCGGCGTTGATGATCGCCACATGGGGCGTGATCTGGCTGGCGATGAAGTGCGCCGCGCCCGAGTCACCATGGCGCACCACGAAGGCATCCGCCTGCATAGCCTCGAGATTGACCAGCGTGTCCATCAGTGACTCGCCCTTGGCTGCGGAAGACGTCTTGATGTCCAGGTTGAGCACATCCGCCGACAGGCGCTTGGCGGCGAGCTCGAAGGTGGCCCGGGTACGCGTGGAGTTCTCGAAGAACAGATTGGCCACCGTACGCCCCCGCAGCAGAGGCACCTTCTTGACCTCCGCATCACCGATGCCGCGGAAGTGATCCGCCGTGTCGAGAATCTCGGTCAGGACTGCACGCGGCAAGCCTTCGATATCCAGGAAGTGGCGCAGACGCCCCTGCTCGTCAAGCTGGACCTGGGACGGGGAGGCCGCACGCACCTCTGCGCTGGCCTGGGTGAGATCGAACAGGTTCATGCCGCACTCTCCCCGGTATCCACCAACGTCAGACGCAAGGCATCCGGCCCTTCCAGCTTGATGCGCTTGCCGGGCGCCAGGGCCAGACTGGCGCCCAGCGCATCCGACTGAACCGGCAGTTCACGCCCCGGCAGCTCCAGCAGACAGGCCAGCAATACGCGTCGTGGACGCCCGTAATCGAACAGTTCATTGAGCGCAGCACGCACGGTGCGGCCACTCATCAACACATCGTCGACCAGCAGAAGATCGCGATTCTCGATATCCGGCAGCTGTGAGCCCTTGCCGGCGTCCGGCAACCCCTTGTGCCCGAAATCATCTCGCCAGAAACCGATGTCCAGCGTCGCCAACGCTTCGCTGAGCCCCAGACGCTCACGCAGTGCCTGGGCGATCCATACCCCGCCGGTATGAATGCCGACAGGAATCAGCCGCTCACGCTCGATCTCACGACGCTCGAACAACAACTCGAGCTCTTCGGTCATCGCCTCGAGAAGCGCTTCCACATCGGGCAGCGTCTCGTGGTCGTCGTGTACCTCGGAATGTTGCATGGGTATCGCATCCTCATACTTCCGCCAGCGGCGGCAGACAGACAAAAAAAACCCGCTTCCGTGAAGGAAGCGGGTGGGGTATTCAGTAACCGACAAGGTCGCCCTCGCCTCGCTGGCTTGCAAACCAGCTCTCGAGTATCAGCTGAGCGGCGAGGCCATCCACGCCATCATCACGATAGTTGCCGCGGTGACCGCGTTCACGTGCCAGCCCCTTGGCCGCCTTGGTAGAACCACGCTCATCCCACATCTCCAGCGGCTTGCCATATCGGCCGTACAGACGCTTGCCAAACTTGCGGGCACGGCTGCACATCAGGCTTTCGGTGCCGTCCAGCTCCAGTGGCAATCCCACCACGAACAGATCCGGCTGCCACTCCTCGATCAGACGAGTGACCACATTCCAGTCCGGGATGCCGTCACGCACGTGCAGGGGCACCAGCGGTGAGGCCGTGCCCAGCATCTCGGTGCCCACTGCCACCCCGATACGGCGCGTACCGAAATCGAAGGCCAGTACCGTCCGGCTGACGACCCGCTCAGCCATGCCCGATCTCCCGTGACATCAGGCTCATGTTGACACCCAGCTTGCGGGCCGCTGTATCAAGGCGCGACTCGCTGTCGGCATCAAAGAGAATGCCGCTGTCGCCTTCGACGATCAGCCAACTGTTCTCCTTGAGCTCATTCGTCAGCTGGTCAGGCTCCCAGCCAGCACAGCCGAGGCAGACCATGAAATCTTCCGGCCCCTTGTTGTCGGCGATCGCCTTGAGAATATCCAGCGAGGTCGTAAGGGCCAGCTCATCCGTCACCTGCAGACTGGAATCCCATTCCGCGGCCTGGCCACGGTGCAGGATGAAGCCGCGGTCCTTGTGCACGGGGCCGCCATAATAGACGACGTCTTCCAGGCACTCGCAGCTGTCCGCCGCGATCTCGAGCTGCTCGAACAGACCACGCATGGTCAGCTTGATGGGCTTGTTGACGATGACACCCAAGGTGCCCTTTTCATCGTGATCACAGAGGTAACTCAGCGAGCCGGAAAAGTTGTCATCATCGAGATGAGGCATCGCCAGCAGGAAATGGTCTCGCAGACTTTGCATGGTCCTCCCGAGGCGTCAGGGCGCGCCAGAATCGTTGCCGGGGCCGAATCGCCAGATGCGGGTGATGGTCAGTTGGCTCATGCCCCTGAGACTCTCATCGAAGGGAGCATAGGGGGCCGCGCCATAGACCGTATCCAGAGCCGCCTGGTCGAGCTCGGCATGTCCCGAGGATTGTAACACTTCCGCGTACTCAAGCTGACCGCTGGGCAACACGACGGCACGAATGCGCAGCTCCCCGCTCAGATTGGCGGGCGCGGGATAGTGGAGATTGCCGAAGGACTGCACCGTGCCGGTCCAGTCATTGATGTAGCGAGCCCGCGCCGAGGCGCGGGCCGCCTTGCGCGAGGCCACATCACCGGCCACCTCGCGGGTCTGGCCCGAGGCCTGGATCGCCCCGACATCCTGCTCGATGGCTTCCTGCTCATTGTCCGGCGTATCCGGCAGGATCTCGGAATGCGAGACCTGCTGTGGCGAATCATTGCGGGTCGCGATGACCTCCGGGATGCGCTCCGGCAACACCAGGGGCACGGCAGCTGCCTCGGGCACCGGGGCCTCGCCGCTGACGGGAGCTCTCTGCTCACCCGCCCGGGGGGGCGTCTGACTGGCTGGCCCGGCTTGCACCGCCGCCTCACGGCCGCTTCCACTGGCCTGCTGATCCTGCTCGGCGACGACATCCGATGTGACGGCACGTGAGCTGGCCTGGCTGACCAGCGTGACGTCGAGCATCACCGGGTCAGGCAATGGCGGCACCTGAGGGGGCACCATCAGGCCACTCCCCAGCAGCCACCAGCCGACTACCGCATGCACCCCCAGTGCCGCGCCCCAGGCCACCACGCGACGATGCATCCGGGTCACCGGCACGTAGGTGATCGGATCGGTCACGCTATGGTTGACTCCCCACCACTCGACGGGTGCTGCCATGCCCCACTCCCTGTCTGCGAAACCGCTGTCGTGTCAGCTTCGGCATCCCTGCCGTTTACTGCGAACTTGCTGGCCGCCATCTGACGCCACCGACGCCATTGACGGCGGCAATCAAGCGGACTGCTGCGCCGTGAGGCGTGCCTCGATGGCATCCATCAGCAGCCCGGCGATGTCCGTACCGCGCTGGTCATCGATTTCACGCACGCAGGTCGGGCTGGTGACGTTGATCTCGGTGATGTAATCCCCGATCACGTCCAGACCGACGAACATCAGTCCCAGCGACTTCACCACCGGCTTGACCTGCTCGACCAGCCAGTAATCGCGATCCGTCAGCTCACGCGACTCACCACGTCCTCCAGCCGCCAGATTGCCACGCGTTTCCCCGGCGCTGGGAATGCGCGCCAGACCGAACGGCACCGGCTCACCATCGACCAGCAGGATGCGGGTATCGCCGGCACTGATCTCCGGCACGTAACGCTGTGCCATGATCTGACGCTGGCCACGCAGGGTCAGCTGCTCGATTACCGATCCCAGATTGCGACCATCTTCGGCGACGTGGAAGATACCGCTGCCGCCCATGCCATCGAGCGGCTTGAAGATGACATTGCCATGCTCCGCGTGGAAGGCGCGCAACACCTTGTCATTGGCCGAGACGGTCGTCGGCGGAATGCACTGGGTGAACTGCTGCGCGAACAGCTTCTCGTTGCAGGTCAACAGCGCGGCCGTCGGATTGACGACCAGCACGCCTTCACGTTCGGCGAAGCCCAGCAGGTGGACCGCGTTCAGGAAGTGCTCGTCGACGGGCGGGTCCTTGCGCATCAGAATCACGTCAAGCTCGGCCAGCGGCGTCGCGACGACCTCGCCCAGCTGATAGAAGTGATCAGGATCCCGATAGACCTCGAGATCCCGCATCCGCCCCATCGCACGGCCATTCTCGAGATAGAGATCTTCCTGCTCCAGGTAATGCAGCGACCAGCCACGCTGGGCGGCGGCCCACAGCATGGCCAGGGTGGTGTCCTTCTTGTAGGTGACGCTGGACATCGGGTCCATCACCACGCCGATCTTGAGCTTGCGAGCAGTCATCGAGGCAACCTTCTGACGACACTGCCGACCCAGCCGGCCGGCAATGAGAAAAGCGGATGTTACCCGGCGCGATACCCCGAAACGGGTTGCGCGGGAAGATGGGACAAGTATGCAGCAGCACCACGCTGCCCACCACTGACATGAGGACGCTCAAGGCCTCACGCAGTGTTGCCGGGGCTTCAACAATGCTGGTGTCATCCTGCCTAGCGCGGCAGATCGCCGAAGCGCTGCTGCAACAGCGTCAGCGCGACCACCGGCGCCGTCTCGGTACGCAGTATCCGTGGGCCCAGCCCCAGGACGTCACACCCCGCGCCAGCCGCCTGGGTGACTTCTTCCGGCGTGAAGCCGCCCTCAGGGCCGATCAGCAGGCTGGCACGCGTCACGCCGCCCTCGCTCTCGGCGGCATTCAGCGCCTCGGCACCGCCCGGCTGCAATATCAGGCGAAGTGGCTCATCGCGCTCATCCAGCCACTGGGCCATGGGAATCGGCGCATGCACCACCGGCACCACGCTGCGACCGCACTGCTCACAGGCGCTTGCCGCCACGCCCTGCCAATGCGCGAGTTTCTTGTCGGCGCGCTCGCCCTTGAGCTTGACGTCGCCACGCGCGGTGTAAAGCGGGGTGATGGCAGCGACCCCGAGCTCACAGGCCTTCTGGATGGCGTAATCCATGCGATCGCCCTTGGAGATCGCCTGGCCCAGATGCACTGCCAGTGGCGACTCGCTGTCATTGGCGACCGCCTCGATCACCCGCACGCTGACCCCCTTGCGGGACACCTCCTCGAGCGACACGCGCACTTCCTGCCCGTGTCCATCGAACAGCTGTGCTTCGCTGCCCACCCGGGCCCGCAACACCAGACCGAGATGGCGTGCAGGCCCCTCGGGCAGTGCAAAGGTCGCCCCGGCGCTGACATGGAGATCAAGATCGGGACAGTGCAGACGAATGGCCATGGGAAAGTCTCGCGAGCAATGCGCCGCGCGGCAGCGCCGTGAGAGACACTCAGCACGCCGACACGGAGATGAAAGGGAAAGGGAAAGAGAAATAGGTTCAGGAAAGCACGGCCATCATGGTGGCCACCAACGCAGTGACGGGCCACTGGGGCCCGTCACTGTCATTGCCATCTCACGGCCATTGCTGGCCGTCTCACGGATCAGTGAGCGGTGGCTTCACCCGCCTGTTGCGCTTCACGCTGCTTGCGCTGAGCGTACATGGCTTCGAAGTTGACCGGTGCCAGCATCAGCGGAGGGAAGCTGCCACGATTGACCAGATTGTCGACGGCTTCACGCGCGTACGGGAACAGCACGTTCGGGCAGAAGGCCCCCAGGGTGTGATCCAGCTGGTCGGCGGACAGACCGGCGATGCGGAACAGACCGGCCTGCTCGACCTCGGCCAGGAAGGCGGTGGTCTGATCTTCACCGTTGGAGACCTGGGCGGTGACCTTGATGGACACCTCGAAGAGCTCTTCACCGACCTGCTGGTGCTCGGTATCCAGTTCCAGGCTGACCTTCGGCTGGAACGGCTGGGAGAAGACCGCCGGAGAATTCGGCGCTTCGAAGGACACGTCCTTCACATAGATGCGCTGCAGGGCGAACTGGAGCTGATCCTGAGCCTGTTCGGCACCCTGTGCCGCCTGTGCGTTCTGTTCTTCAGCCATGAGACATATCCTTGAATGTACGGAGAATTATTGTTGGGCCATCGGCCTGCTTCCCGCAGGTCGCTCAGCGAGTCACGACCGGCAGACTGTCGGCTTCCCACTGACCCATGCCACCCTTGAGCTTGACCGCCTGCTTGAAGCCGGCCTTCTCCAGGCGCGCCACCAGCGGTCCAGCGGTCTGACCATGCTTGCAGACGATGATCACCGGACGGTCCTTGTACTTGTCCAGCGGCGTGGTCGCGCTGGCAAGCTGACTGCTGGGAACATTGACGGCACCGGCGATGTGGCCGGCCTTGTATTCCTTGCTGTCGCGGATGTCGATGAAGACACCCTCTTCGCGATTGACCAGTCGCGTGGCCTCGCTGACGCTGACCCCGTGGTTGCCACGCATGGTTTCCATGACGATGAGGGCGACCAGCAGGGCGACGAAGGCGCCCACCAGCAAGGGATGATTCTGCGCGAACTGAAGCAGCTGTTCGATCATGAGACGGGCTAACTCCGCTGTGACGTGCATGCCGGTACGTACGCGGCAAAGGAAATAGACCGCTACCCGAGGTAACGGAGCCAGCATTATACATGAGAGCCCCTGCCATGAATGCCCGCGACATGGCATCAAAAAGGCGTAACGCTGCCCTGCCCTCGCCTGCGCCACGGGGACGCACTGAACTTGCCCGCGATAGGGGAATCCAATCTTGCCGATACGCTTCCAGCACTTGCACTCGGCACCTTACCGCCTCTCTAATAGAGGTCAGAATGAGCAGGTAGTTTTATCACTACATCTTGCCTCACCCGTGCAGCAAGCGGTGAACGCACCGGATGAGGAAGACGGCAGAGGATGCCCGCAGGACATGACAGGCACGTGATCGCCTGACAGCCACCCTGCGCGATTGCCCCTGCCGTCCTGCTCCAGAGGATTCATTCGTCATCACAGCGAGGAAGTCATGGCAGCTCAAGCACAAGGTCCGCGTCCCGTCGCCCTCATCATTCTCGATGGCTACGGCCACAGCGAGGAAGAGAAGGACAACGCCATTCTTGCCGCCAACACGCCGGTCATGGATCGCCTGCGCCAGCAGTATCCCAGCGATCTGATCCATACCGACGGTGGCCATGTCGGCCTGCCGGATGGCCAGATGGGCAATTCCGAGGTCGGGCACATGAACCTGGGAGCCGGGCGCATCGTCTACCAGGACTTCACCCGCATCACCAAGGCCGTGCGAGAGAATGCCCTCAAGGACAACACCGTCCTGACCGCGCCTCTCGATGCCGCCATCGCGACTGGCCGTGCCGTGCACCTGATCGGCCTGCTGTCTCCCGGGGGCGTGCACTCCCATGAAGACCACATCCTCGCCATGGCCGATCTGGCCGCCGAGCGGGGCGCCAAGCGCATCTACCTCCACGCGATTCTCGATGGCCGCGACACCGCGCCCAAGAGCGCCGAGGCATCCATCGCGCGTGCCGATGAACACCTGGCAGGTCTCGGACTCGAGGAAGGCCGTGTCGCCACCCTCGTCGGTCGCTACTTCGCGATGGACCGTGACAACCGCTGGGACCGTGTCGAACAGGCATATCGCGTGATCGCCGAAGGGCAGGGCCTCCACGAAGCCGCCAGCGGCGTGGAAGGACTTGCCGCCGCCTACGAGCGTGACGAGACCGACGAATTCGTCAGCGCCACGCGTATCGGCGACGCCGTCCCCATGCAGGAAGGCGATGCTGCCCTGTTCCTGAACTTCCGTGCCGACCGTGCCCGCGAGCTGACCCGCGCCTTCGTCGAGCCGGACTTCTCCGGCTTCGAGCGCACGCCGCCCAAGCTGGCCCATGACGGTCTGGTGATGCTGACCCAGTACGCCGCCGACATTCCGGCGCCGGCTGCCTTCCCGCCCTCCGACCTGCCCAATACCCTGGGGGAAGTGGTCTCCAATCGCGGCCTCACTCAGCTGCGTATCGCCGAGACGGAGAAGTACGCCCACGTGACCTTCTTCTTCTCCGGCGGCCGCGAAGACGAATTCGAGGGCGAGACCCGCACCCTCGTGCCCTCGCCGCAGGACGTGAAGACCTACGACGAGAAGCCGGAAATGAGCGCCGGGGAGGTCACCGACAAGCTGGTCGAGGCCATCGAATCCGGCGGCTATGATCTGATCGTCTGCAATTACGCCAATGGCGACATGGTCGGACACACCGGCAAGTTCGATGCGGCCGTCAAGGCGATCGAATATCTGGATGGCTGCGTCGGCCGCGTGGTCGAAGCGCTGGAGAAGGTCGGTGGCGAATGCCTGATCACCGCGGACCACGGCAATGCCGAGCAGATGGTGCACCCGGAGACCGGCAACCCGCAGACGGCACACACCACCTTTGAAGTGCCGCTGATCTACGTCACCCAGCGTGACGTCAAGCTGGCCTCCGAGGGACGCCTGTGTGACCTCGCCCCGACCCTGCTGACCATGATGGGGCAGGCTGTCCCCGAGGAAATGGACGGCAACGTGCTGGTCGATTATGCCGGTGCCTGATAGCCCCTTGCAGGGCGCGCCGAGTGGCGTGCCCGGCGCCTCCCCCGGTCCGGATGCCTGTCTGGCATCCGGACCGGGCAGGCGCTACCGATTCTTCAAACGCCGGAGCCCTGTCTCCGGCGTTGTGCTGTCTGCCTGCCTGCTGCTCATGACTCCGCTGCTGGCCCCCTCCTCGGCACTGGCCGCGGACAGCAGCGCGACCCTGACCCAGAAGAAGCAAGCCTCCGAAGCCGACCTCAAGCGTCTCAAACACGAGATACAGGCGATGCAGGGCGAGCTGAAGGCCACTGCCGCGCGGCGCAGCGATACGCGCAATGGCCTGGAGAAGATCGAGCGCCAGCTCAACGAGACTCGCCAGCAGACCGGCAGACTCGAGGATGAGCGCGACGACATCACGCAGCAACTGACCAGGCTCACGCGCCAGCGTGAGACCCTCATCCAGCAGCAGACGGCGCAGAAGGCTGCCGTGGCCGAGGAGATGGCCGCCCTGTATCGGCTGGGTCGCCAACCCGAATTGAAGCTGCTGCTCAATCAGGATGATCCGGCGCGTCTCGAACGCCTGCAGGTCTATCTGAATCACTTGAGCGATTCGCGCCGGCAGGCGCTTGAGCGTCTCGCCAGGCTGGATGCCTCACTGGCCAGTACCCGCGCCAGTCTGCTGGCACGCCAGACACGACTGGAGGAGGTGCAGCAAGGCCTCAAGCAGCAAGCCAGCAAACTGATGGCCCAGCAGAATGAGCGCGCCGCCCTGCTGCGCACCCTGGATGCCCGCTATGCCAGCCATGAGGCGAAGATCGCCGAGCTGGATCAGGACCGCGCCCATGCCAACCAGATGATCCAGACGCTCGAGAAGCGCCTCAAGGCCATCAAGAGTGCCCCGCCCCCCAGGACACGCATCACGCGTGCGATGGGCAAGATGGACTGGCCGGCCCCCGGGCGGGTCATCTCGGCCTACGGCGGGGGAGAAGGCGTCAATCGTGATGGCGTGCTGATCCAGGCGTCTCAGGGCACGCCTGTGACGGCGCCGCATGCCGGTCGTGTCGTCTTCGCGGACTGGATGCGCGGCTACGGCAACCTGTTGATCATCGACCACGGCGACAACGTGCTGACGCTCTACGCACATCTGGCAAGCTTCAGCGTCGGCCCCGGTGACAGCCTGTCACGCGGCCAGCAGCTGGGGAGTGTCGGCAGCAGTGGTGGCCGTGACGGTGCCGCGCTGTATTTCGAAGTACGCCGCGCCGGCAAGCCCGTCAACCCGCAACGCTGGCTGTCGAGCCGCTGAGCCAGTCAGCCATGGCGCAACATGGCGACAGGCTAGGCGGCAGGTACCCGGGCGGGATATGCTCGCAGTCATTCGTGACTGCGAGCGTCGGGGTCGCCTCTTCCCCTCTGGCTGAACTGCCAGGCGCTTCGGCATCAGTCGAGCCAGTCTCCGTCGAGAAGGAAATCGCATGTCCGCATCGTCGTCATTCCGTCCTGCCCCGCGTCGCCTGCGTCAGCTGGCGGTCAGCGTGCCGCTGAGCCTTGTTCTACTGGGCGGCGGAGTGCCGGCCCATGCTGAAGATGCGCGGCAGGGAGCCACGTCTGCCTCCTCCAGCGAATCGGCCAATGGCCTGCCGCTGGAGGAACTGCGCACCTTTGCCGAAGTCTTCGAGCGCATCAAGCGCACCTATGTGGATGAAGTGGATGACCGCACGCTGCTCAAGAATGCCATGCGTGGCATGCTGGCAGGGCTGGATCCGCACTCGGCGTATCTGGATCAGGATGACTGGCAGGACCTGCGCGAGAACACCGATGGGGAATTCGGCGGTATCGGCATCGAGGTCGGCATGGAGGAGGATGGCCAGCTGACCATCATCGCCCCCATCGACGACACCCCGGCCTCACGTGCCGGCCTCCAACCACGTGACGTGATCCTCAAGATCGACGACACGCCGATGGAGGGTCTGTCGATGACGGAATCCGTCAAGCTGATGCGTGGCGAGGAAGGATCGACCATTCGTCTGCTGGTACTCTCGGAAGGCGCCGACATGCCCCGCGAGGTCGTGCTCAAGCGGGCCATCATCAAGAGCAGCAGTGTCAGTCAGCGCCTGCTGGAGCCGGGATATGGCTACCTGCGCGTCAGCCAGTTCCAGAGCGCGACGGGCGATGAGGCGAAACGCGCCCTTACGGAGCTGCGCGAGGAAAGCGGCGATGTCGCGCTGAAGGGTCTGGTGCTGGATCTGCGCAACAACCCCGGGGGGCTGCTGTCAGCGGCCGTCGAGATAAGCGACCTCTTCCTCACGAGCGGCCGCATCGTCTATACCGAGGGGCGCCTGCCGGACAGCGAGCTGTCCTTCTCGGCCAGAGCCGAGACACCGGCCGGTGATACGCCGCTGGTGGTATTGATCAACGGCGGGACGGCCTCCGCCGCGGAAATCGTCTCAGGTGCCCTGCAGGACCAGCGCCGCGCCATCATCATGGGCACCGAGAGCTTCGGCAAGGGCTCGGTACAGAACGTGATGCCACTGGGCAACGGCGACGGCCTCAAGTTGACCACGGCACTCTACTTCACGCCCAACGGGCGCTCGATCCAGGCAGAGGGCATCCGCCCGGATGTCGAGGTGGTGCGCGGACGACTGGAGCGCGACACGCGGCGTGATTTCAGCGTGCGCGAGGCGGATCTCGACGGACGTCTCGACAATGCCAATGGCGACTCATCGACGCCTTCCAGCAAGGCACCGGACAGCCCGGTGGTCGCCGAAAGTGATTACCAGCTGGGGGAAGCACTCAACCTGCTCAAGGGCATGAACGTGCTGGGTCGCAGCGCCGCTCTCAAGGCCACGCTTCCCGCCACCTCGGAGCAATAGTCTCTCTTTCGCCGTAAACGACACGACCCCGCCAACTGGCGGGGTCGTGTCGTCTTTCGCGCGCCAATCGGCAGGTCTGCCATCTCCCGCCTGGCCTGTCGTCGTGCTAACTGTCACGTCAGAGGTGAGCGCTCACTGTCACCGTGGCCGGCAGCTCTCCGGCAACTCCCCACGCTCCCCCATCGCCTGGCGCATCAGCAGGCGCTTGAGCTCGACGCTGCCATCCACCCAGCCAAGTCCCAGGTTACGCACCAGGCGTACCCCTGGCTTCCGGCTGCCGAACAGCAGGCGGAAGCCATCCATCATCTTCAGCATCACGGCATTGTCGCTGCGCCGGCGTCGACGATAGCGCTTCAACCAGCGCTCATCGCCCAGTGCGACGCCGCGGCGGTGCCCATCCAGCAGTTCTTCCGCCAGCACGGCGACATCCATCAGGCCAAGATTGACCCCCTGCCCCGCCAGCGGGTGAATGGCATGCGCGGCATCCCCCACCAGCGCCAGCCCCGGTAGCACATACTCCTGCGCATGACGTTGATGCAACGGGAAGCTGAAGCGTTCGGCACTGTATTCCACCGTGCCGAGCTTTCCCTCGAAGGCTGCTTCGAGCTCATGACAGAAGTCCGTCTCGGGCAATGCCAGCAGGCGCTCGGCTTCCTGCGGAGTGGTGGACCAGACGATGGAGCAATGGCGCTGGGCGCCGGATGCCTCGCCCTCGGGATGTGCCAGGGCGGAATTGACCGCCAGCGGCAGGAAGGCCAGCGGCCCGGTGGGCAGAAAGCGCTGGCGGGCGACGCCCTGATGCGAATGCGCCGTGCGCACCGTGGTGACCAACGCCACCTGGCCGGTATCGTGCTCACGGGTCTCGATGCCCGCCAGCTCGCGCAGACGGGAACGCGCCCCGTCAGCCGCCACCACCAGCCCCGCCGCGACGCTGCTACCGTCGCTCAGTGTCAGGCTTGCTGCCTCGGCCCCCTCAAGTTGGTAAGCACTTACCACTGAAGCTGACCCCGTCCTGGGCAATCCCAGACCGCTGACCCGGACACCATAACGGCGCGTGATCGAGGGACACCGGGAAATCGCTTGCTCAAGCGCGGCCTGAGTGACCCGATTCTCGACGATGTGCCCAAGCTCCGACACACCGCTTTGCTCGGCACTGAAGCCTATCTCGCCATTGCCTTCGGCATCCCAGACCTGCATGCCGGTATAGGGCATCAGACGACTCTGTGCGATGTCCTTCCAGACCCCCAGGCCGCTGAGCAATTGACGCGAAACCGGCGTCAGCGCACTGACACGCGGCTCCGGTGCCAGCGCCGGCTGCCAGTCGACGATGCCCTCGCGACCCTCGATCAGAAGGACGCGCAGGCCGCCCTGCCCCAACAGCAGCGCCAGCGTGGCGCCGACGATACCGGCGCCCACGATGGCGACATCCACCTCATGCGGTGCATCCAATCTCCGATGCTCGTTCATGCCTGCTCCCTTGTATGACGCCTGTCGCGCGTCGCTCTCCTGGCGAGAGTCTCGTGAATCCGGCGGCGATTTGGTCACTCATCGACACCACCCTGGGGCGCAAGCCTGAGATGCAACTCACGACATCGCTTGACCCGTTGGCAAGTACTCGCTACGCCTAGCGCTCAATGCCCATCGAGCGCCTTGCCAGCAGGCGCTTGAGCGGTGACACCAGATTCAGGCCGATCAGCCCTGCCGCCCGAGCATGCCCCAGCCAACGACTCTCGACGCCGAACAGGCGGATCAAGCCATCACTGAACAACACGACATTGTCGCGGTCCGCACCGCGCCGCGACTCGAAATCACTCAGCACGCTGACATCGCCAGCGGCATCACCACGTGCCTGTCCCGCCGCGATGGCGGCCACCAGATCCGTCACGCCACGCAGCGCCAGATTGAAGCCCTGCCCTGCCACCGGATGCAGCGAGTGAGCGGCATTGCCGAGCACCGCAAGTCCGGGACGCGTCCCCTCGCTGGCACGTATCAACGACAGGGGATAGGCATGGCGCTGCCCGACCCGCCGGAAACGGCCGGCCCGCTCGCCGAAGGCAGCCTGAAGCGCCTTGAGAAACTCGGGCTCCGGCATGTCCATCAGCACAGCCGTCTCGTCGGGAGAACGCGTCCAGATCAACTCCATTCGGCGGCCACCCAGCGGCAGCAGCGCCATCGGTCCTTCGCTGGTGAAACGCTCATAGGCCACCCCTGCGTGGGGCTGGCTCATCTCGACGGTGGCGATCAGCGCCTGTTGTTCGTAGGCATGCGTCTCGCTATGGATGCCGAGACGCTCCTTGAGCCCCGAGCGCCCGCCATCTGCCAATACGGTCAGTCCCGCCTCGATCAGGCGGCCATCCTCCAGCAGCAGGCGGTGCCCCTGCGCGCTGACGCTGATCTGTGCCACGCGTGCCGGGCAGTACCAGGTCAGCGGCAGTTCCGCCAGACGCCGATGGAGCACGCGCCCCATCCAGGCATTGGGGATCACATGCCCCAGCGCGGGAACCCCCAGTTCCTCGGCCCGCATACGTGTGGCCCCGAGATGGCCGCGCTCGCTGACATGGATGGTACGAATCGGCGTGGCGTGCTCACGCATCGCCTCCCACAGCCCGAAGGCGATGAAGCGCTGGCGTGAACCGGCAGCGATGGCACTGGCTCGCGCATCGAAACTGGGCTGGAAACGCCCGGTATCCTCCGCGGGAGGCAAGGGATTGGCCTCGACCACCGCCACGCGCAGCCCATCCTCCTGCTGCCCGTTCATCAAGGGTGCAAGGGCACAGGCCAGGCTCGCGCCCACCAGGCCACCACCGATGATGACGACATCGAATCGCTCCGGCGCAGACGTTACCGGGGATGCTGCCGCTGGCTCACTCATGATGTCAGGCTCCTTCGCGCATCAGTGCCTCGATGGCCTCGACGGATTTGGGAACCGTGGCACTCAGCACTTCGTGCCCGTCCGCAGTGACCACCACATCGTCCTCGATGCGAATCCCGATCCCCCGATACTCGGCTGGAATGTCACTGGCGTCCGGCACATAAAGCCCCGGCTCGACCGTCAGCACCATACCGGGCAGCAACGGACGCGGCTCACCGTTCTCGCGGTAACTGCCGACATCGTGCACATCCAGTCCCAGCCAGTGCGAGGTGGAATGCAGATAGAAGCGGCGATAGGCCTCATCGGCGATCAACGCCTCCACTTCACCTTGCAGCAGGCCCAGTTCGACGAGGCCGGCGGTCAGGTCATGCACCACCTGTTGGTGAATGCCCACCAACGTCGCCCCTGGCACCACGGCGGCCACTGCACGTTCCTGGGCCTTGAGCACGATCTCGTAGAGACGCTTCTGGGGCTCGCTGAAGCGGCCATTGACGGGGAAGGTACGGGTGATGTCGCCGGCATAGAGTGCGTACTCCGCGCCAGCATCGATCAGCACCAGCTCGCCATCGATCAGCGGAGCACGGTTCTCGATGTAATGGAGCACACAGGCATTCACGCCACCACCGACGATGCTGGTATACGCGGGTGCCGGGGCGCCCTGCCACTGGAATTCATGCTCGATCTCGGCCTGCAGATGATACTCGTGCAGCCCGGGGCGGCTGGCCCGCATGGCACGGATGTGGGCGCGAGCGGAAATCTCCGCCGCGTGACGCATCAGCGCCAGCTCACGCTCATCCTTGATCAGGCGCTGCTCATGCAACAGCGGGGCGAGGTCTTCAAAGGCGACCGGCGGGCGGGCACCACGACGCACGGCCGCGGCCAGCTCCTCGCGCAGCGATTGCGCCAGCGCCAGTGCTTCGTCGTCCTCGAACAGCACGAAGAGACGCCCACGGCCATCCAGCAGACCGGCCATGACATCCTCACGCTGATCATTGGTGAAGGCCTGGTCGAATCCCGCCTGCGTCACGGCCCCTTCGGCACCGATACGGATACCGGTCCAGGCTTCCGCCAGCGGATCCTTTTCCTGACAGAACAGTACGCTCTCGCCTTCCGCGCGCCCCGGCAACAGCAACAATGCCGCTTCCGGTTCCGGCCAGCCGGTCAGGTAATGAAAGTCACTGTTCTGACGGAAGGTGAACTCACTGTCACGGTTGCGCTGCGCCAGGCCGGACGACAACACCAGTACCGCGGCATCACGAGGCAGCTGCGTCATCAGACGCTGGCGACGCGCCGAGAAGTCATCAGCAGTCAGCGCCGCCGGCGCAGGCAGGATTTCAGGGACGATCATGGCGTTCTCCGTCGGGGTCCGTGTCGGGCAGGCATGTCATGGCCTGCCCGACACGAATCAGAATGTGGCGGGAAAGGACGAGGCTCCCGAAGGGACAATCCTTCCCGAAATGGGGTCGGCCGCCGGGTATTGCGAGCGGCAAACTGCCTCACTCAGTGAGTGTCGTTGCGCGAGCTGACCCCGAGACTGCCTTCAAGTCCGCCTTCCGGCAACTGATCGTCACTGGGCTTCTCGACGTCCGGGTTGCCCGGGTGCTGCTCGGTATACAGCAGCAGGGCCGCCATGCGCACGTGGTCGGCCAGCGCGAACAGATCCGCCTCGTCCTCGGCATTGTCGTCATCCAGGTCCTCGGCGTTGGCCAGACCGCTCGAGATGGCCTCGACATCGCTCAGCGCATCACGCAATGCCTGGCTCCAGCCCTTGCGGACCTCGCCATCGACGCCTGCCAGCTCTTCCTGGAAGCCCAGCGTCCACTCACGCAGGCTCTGGCCACGCTCGGCCAGGGAGAACATGTCGTCCGGCAACAGCGGCTCGAAGCTCATCTCGCTGGCCGCCAGGCGCTCTTGGTTGCGCGTGCGCCAGCTGAGGAACACCTCGCCCGCTTCACGGGTGGCCGGTTGCTCCACTCCCAATGCGGCACAGACGCGGCTCAACCAGTCTTCCGCGCTGATGTCATCCATCGCCAGGGCAGCGACCAGCTGTCCATCAAGGAAGGAAGGGTTGTTCAGGCTGCCGTGAACCAGGAACTGGTCCGCGACGAGAGAGAAGTCGAAGGTATCGTTGATGATGGCCATGGTGCGGGTCCATTGAGTCGGTGAGAAAGGCATCGGCAATCGACGATTACCGCTCGAACCCTGAGCGCCATGCTGGGTGACAGCCGCACTGCGCAGCGCGTTGACCCTCCAGAAGCGGCTCTCTATAGTGGCTCGAGAATGCCCCCATCTTACCGCACTGGCCCTCCTTCTGGCTTGCCGTCCTCACTGCGAGGTGACGCCCAGTCAAGGACGCCGCCGTCAATCAGGACGACGCCGGACATGGCCCGAGAGGACTGACATGAGCGACTCCACGACTCCCCGCAATACCACCGAGATCAGCCTGCTCGGCCGCAGCTATACCGTCAGCTGCCAACCCGGCGAGGAAGATGGCTTGACCCGTGCGGCGGCCTACCTGGATCTCGCCATGCAAGGCATCCAGCAACGTGGCAATACCATCAGTGCCGACAAGGTCGCCCTGATGGCCGCGCTCAACATCTCTCACGAACTGATCAACAGCCGCGACAGCGAACGCGCCATGCAGCAGGATTTCGAGACACGCCTCACGGCGCTGGATCGTCAGCTGGATGCGGCCCTCAAGCAGGTACCAGCCGAGTCTGTCCAACGTGCGAAGGCGCGTGCTGATGAAGCAAAAAACGCTTGAGAATCAAACAACTGATAAATTTCAGCAACAGTCTGTTCCCGACAGGATTAAGCCTTGGGCCGGCAGACGGGGTTTGGTAGACTGAAGGGGTTCTCTGGGGTGTACGACAGTTGCCGATGTCCCTCGAGCTTATAAGCTATTCCCAGGGAGTCCACTGCGCAGTGCTGTGTGCATGTCCGTGCGTCGGAAAGCCTGATGCGCTGCGCGGGACTACCCACCTTGAACCGCTGGGTTCAAGGGCCCCCGGTAACACCGGCACCTTGGAGAACCCTGTCTGACGGAGAATGTCAGGCATGCTCAAACCCCCTGCGGCTCGCGCCGCCCTCGCGAATCACTATTCGCCTCCCTCGCTTTCACGTGATGTCACGCTCTGGCCATTGTCCAGCGAGCTTGATCACCCCACTGCGGATCGCCGCGCCCTGAGACGCTTGCTACGCCAACGGCGACGCCAGTTGACGGCCCCCGAGCGCCGTAATGCCGAGCAGGCCCTGTTGCGACGACTGAAGCGTCTGCCGGAACTGCTGCGTGCCCGGGACATCGCCCTGTACCTGCCCAATGATGGCGAGATCGACGCCACCCGTCTGTGCCGATGGCTGCAACGTCGGGGAGCACGCGTCTATCTACCGGTCCTGCGACCCTTCGCGGTCAACTCACTCTGGTTCGTCCGCTACGACGACCATACCCCACTGGTGAGCAATCGCTTCGGCATCGCCGAACCTGACACGCGCTTCGGAGCCCACAAGGGCCGCCGCCTGCCGGCCTGGGCATTGGATATCGTGCTGATGCCGCTGGTGGGGTTCGATGAGGCTGGCTCACGGATCGGCATGGGGGGCGGTTTCTATGACCGCAGCTTCGCCTTCACCCGTCGCGCCGGGCCAAGACCGAGGTTGATCGGCCTCGCCCATCACTGTCAGAAGGTGCCGGCCTTGCCGGTACAAGCCTGGGACATACCGCTGGATGCCATCGTCAGTGATCGCGAGATCGTGCGCCCAGGCCGCAGGCATGGGAACGCATCGTCATGATGCTCACGCAGGGGCAGTCACGCAGGGGCGGTCAACGGCGCCAGCATGTCGCGGGCGTGCTCGGACTTGAGGGGGAGCAGACGTGCCTGGAGATCAAGGAGAAGAGCGGGAGGGAAAGGGGGGCAGAAAGGCAGAGCGCGAGAACGACTCTCCCTCTGAAAACGCCACTGCCGCCCGAAGGCGGCAGTGCACGATTCAGGAACCCATGACGGTCTGGGCGTAGCCGGTGGCGACGACACCAATCCCGAAAATGAATACCAGGGCCATGACCAGATCGGGCTTGCGTTTCATGAGAGCGGGCTTCTTCTTATATCGTCAGTGGCTTTCGCGTGACGGTTGTCGATGACTGTCTTCCTGACAGTGCCCACGATGATAGGCATCTGACCTGCGTATGACAATCACCATGCAGCCGTATGAATGAACGTTTTTCCACGCTTGCATTTCGCGCTGCAGGCGAGGGCTGGCAAGGCCTGGAGGGAAAACAACGTTCGATATCTCTGACGCCCCACCTGAGTACAAGTCATCAGTCATGCCATTCACCATCATGACGAGAAAAGCCCCTGCTCTCAGACGAGAACAGGGGCTTTTTCATACTGCCAATCATGAATGCCATCCGCCTGATGCCCACTTGATTCAGAGCGACCTCATCCAGGTAGGCGAGGCATGGCCGACATCATGACAGGAAAAGGCGATAGGCCGGATTGTCGCTTTCCTTCCAGAAGCGATAGCCGATCTCCGCGAAATACTTCTCGACCTCGGCGCGATCCCCATTGGGCACCTGCATGCCGATCAGGACTCGCCCATGGGACGCGCCGTGATTGCGATAGTGGAACAGCGAGATGTTCCAGTCCGCAGGCAGATGGGTCAGGAAGTTCATCAGGGCACCAGGACGTTCCGGGAACTCGAAGCGATAGACCTCCTCCTCGAGGTCGCTGCTGGTGCGCCCCCCGACCAGATGACGCGTGTGCAGCTTGGCCAGCTCGTTGTCGGTGAGATCCTCCACCGCGTAGCCCGCCTCACGCAGCTTCTCGACCACCGCTGCGCGGTCTTCCCCGCCCGGCTTGACCTGGACACCGACGAAGACGTGCGCCTCCTCCGGATTGGCATAGCGGTAGTTGAACTCGGTGACCATGCGCTTGCCGATCACCTTGCAGAACTGCTTGTAGGCCCCGGGGCGCTCCGGCAAGGTGACCGCCAGAATGGCTTCCCGCTGCTCGCCGAGCTCGGTGCGCTCGGCGATATGCTGCAGGCGATCGAAGTTGGTATTGGCCCCGGAGTTGATGCAGACCAGCGTCTGCCCTTCCGCGCCAGTCTGCTGGATGTACTTCTTGAGGCCCGCCAGCGACAGAGCGCCGCTGGTCTCTGACACGGCGCGCGTGTCCTCGAAGATATCCTTGACCGCCGCGCACATCTCATCGGTATTGACGGTGATCACTTCATCGACGGTATGGCGGATGATCTCGAACGGCGCCTCGCCGATCTGCGCCACGGCCACTCCCTCGGCGAACACGCCGACCTGGTCCAGCACCACACGCTCGCCGGCCTCCATGGCCGCCTTGAGGCAGGCCGCATCCTCAGCCTCGACACCGATGACACGAATGTCCGGGCGCAGATACTTCACGTAGGCCGCGACACCGGCAATCAGGCCACCGCCGCCCACCGGCACGAAGATCGCATCGATCTTGCCCGGGTGCTGACGCAGGATCTCCATGCCCACCGTCCCCTGCCCGGCGATCACGTCCGGGTCATCGAAGGGCGGAATGAAGGTGTAGCCATGCTCTTGCATCAATGCCTGGGCATGCGCGAGCGCCTCGGGAAAGGCATCGCCCTTGAGCACCACGCGTGCGCCGCGTTCACGCACCGCCTGCACCTTGATCTCCGGCGTGATGCGCGGCATGACGATGACGGCCTTCACGCCCATCAGCTTGGCTGCCATCGCCAGCCCCTGGGCATGGTTGCCCGCCGAGGCGGCAATCACGCCACAGGCCTTCTGCTCATCGCTCAGCTGCGCCATCTTGTTGTAGGCGCCGCGAATCTTGAAGGAGTAGACGGGCTGCAGGTCTTCCCGCTTGATGAAGATCTGGTTGCTGAAACGACGTGACAGCATCGGGGCTGACGAGAGCGGGGTTTCATGGGCGGCTTCATAGACACGAGCCGACAGGATTTTCTTGACGTAGTGTTCGAGCATTATAGGAATGTCCTGATGTGTCGCAGCGCGGGCCGCATGGGTGCGACCGAACCCCCATTGTTATCAGACCGCCGGCGAGAGCGTCCAGCGCCATCGCGACGTTTGCCGTTATAATGTGGCGTTTTCTCGCGTTGCGTCGCCCGACTCGCTTCCTGTCTGCGCTTCTGGTTGCCGTGCAGCAGCATGAGGCACAGACACATCGGGATACGCGCCAGGCACCCTTGCCGACGCGATGACCGCCACTCTCCACCCCTGCCCCACCGACCCGAGGTATGACATGACCCAGGATGAGCTGAAGCAAGCCGTGGCCCGCGCTGCCCTTGATGAGATCCGCCCGCTGCTGAACCGCGACACCATCATCGGCGTCGGCACCGGCTCCACCGCCAACCTGTTCATCGATGCTCTGGCGGAGGTTCGCCACGACTTTGCCGGCGCCGTCGCCAGCTCCGAAGCCACTGCCCAGCGCCTCAAGGGCCACGGCATCGACGTCTACGAGCTCAACCATGTGGGCACCGTGCCGGTGTACGTGGATGGTGCCGACGAGATCGACCCGCGTCTGGCGATGATCAAGGGCGGTGGTGCGGCGCTGACCCGCGAGAAGATCGTCGCGGCCTGCGCTGAGCGTTTCGTGTGCATCGCCGATGGCTCGAAGCAGGTCGACATCCTCGGTGGCTTCCCGCTGCCGGTGGAAGTCATTCCGATGGCACGTTCCTACGTCGCGCGCGAACTGGTCAAGCTGGGCGCGGACCCGGTCTATCGTGAAGGCGTTCTGACGGACAACGGCAACCGCATCCTCGATTGCTACAACTTCCTGATCGAAGACCCGATCACCATGGAAGCCCGCATCAATGCCATCGTCGGCGTCGTCACCAATGGTCTGTTCGCCGCCCGTGGCGCCGATGTGCTGCTGGTCGGTCGCGAGACAGGTGTCGAGCGCATCACTGCCTGAGGAGGCTCGCCTGATGACATGGAAAATCACGCGCCACCTTGGCACCCGAGGCCTGTCGCTTCTGGCCGCTGCACTGCTCAGCCCGGTGCTGATGGCAGACAGCCTGCCGATCAGCTCTCCGACGACCATCACGCTGGATAATGGCGTCAAGGTGCTGCTCAAGCCGGACCACAGCTGGGAGTATCTGCTGGAAGTCTCCGACGAGCAGAGCCCACGCTCGACGCTCGGCAGCGCGACGATACCCACCTCGTCCGCCCTGCCGGTGGTACCCGCGAATACACCTGCCGCTGGCGATGCAGGGCAACCAGTGCCGGCCCGCGCCAACGTCTCTGCCCCGGCTCCGGCTCCGGCCCAGGCACGCCTCAATGCCAGCGCACTGGCCAATCCGACGCTGCTGAGCGAGGGACATCGTGATGGGGTCGTCGCACGACTGACCGCCGTGGACATCGACGATGGCGACGCCGTGCTGCGCTTCGAGATCCAGAACACCGCCGGGCAGAACGTCATCGCCACCCGGGCAAGACTGCGTCTTTATGGCGACGATGGCCGTCTGCTGGCGACGCGCGAGGCGCCGCTGTGGGTCGGCGAGTATCGGCTGCCCGAGACCTACCTGCGCCCCGGCCAGACCCGTGAGGGACGCAGCGTGCGCATCGCCCTGCCGGACGGCAGCTGGTCCCGCCAGCTGGTGCGCGTAGAAGTCAGCGAGGTCGAGTTCCGCTGATCACCAGGTGTCAGCTTCCAGGTGTCAGACGCCAGAGCAGCCAGACGAAAAACGGGAAGCCCTGAGGGGCTTCCCGTTTCTGTTTGCGCGCCGGTCGCTCATCGAGAGCGAAGCGGTGATCAGAACTTGTAGTTGATGCTGAAGTAGTTGCCGAAGCCGGTGGTGTCCTGACGCACGCCAGTGGCGGTGGAGCCATCGGTGAAGAACGCCATGTTGTTGTAGTACTTCAGGCCGTAACCCACCGCGAAACGCTGGGTGTGGTAGTAGATGCCGTTGAACCACTCCATGCTGTTGATGCTGCGACCGTCCTGGCTGCCCACTTCATCGGCATCGAACTTGTAGTCCAGATAGCCCTGATAGGCGATGAAGCTACCGTCCTCGAAGTTGACGAACGGCTTGAACCAGTTGGTGGACGCCATGTAGCCGTCCCACTTGCTCTCGTCTTCACCGCCGTAGTTCTCACGCACGTAGCGGGCGTAGAGGTTGAAGCCCATCTTGCCGAACCATGGCACCTGCACATCGCTGCCCAGACCGACATAGTGCTCCCACAGACCGCCGAATGCGCCGTTGTCACCGATGTTGGTGACGGTGGCGATGTAAAGCTCGTCCACCGGGCCGAAGGACAGGTCGTGACCGGTCATGGCGTCCAGCGAGAAGCGCGGGGCCAGCTTGGCGAAGAAGTTGTCGCCGCCATTGAGGTCATCCGAGCTGTCATCGAAGATGTCGAAGAAATCGACATAGCCGTAGAGATCGACGATGCCCGAACGGCCACCGAATTCCATTTCCAGATAGGTATCTTCACTGTTGCGGAACGGCAGACGGTTGTCCTCGCTGCGCATCAGATTGAAGGTCAGCCACTTGTAGTCATTGGCGTGGATGTCGCCATTGAAATCGGTGGCCTGGGCTGGCGCGGCAGCCGTCAGGAGGGTAGTGGCGGCCAGTGCACTGGCCGCGACGGTCTTGAGCATAGTCATCGCGAAATGATCCTGTCTTGAGTAATCAACTGTTCTGAATTGTTGTGGTTATTGCCCGTCATGAACGACGTCTGCCATCAGCGTCGCCCCATGCCGCCCGCTTCGTCGTCGGGCTGCGCCGGATTTGCAAAGGGCGCGATGTTAGCACTTCCTCGCAAAAACGATAGGGCGACGTTTGGCGGATTTCCCTGTCACCAACGGCCGGTTTGTGAACATTTACACACCGAAGGCGACACCTCTTCGAATCGCCCATCCACTGTGAGATGGGCGACATCCCGATCAGGCTGCCAGCGCCAGGAAGAAGCCGGCGATCGCTGCCGACATCAGATTGGAAAGCGTACCGGCCAGTACCGCCTTGAGACCCAGACTGGCGATCTCATGCCGGCGCGTCGGGGCCAGGCTGCCCAACCCGCCGAGCAGAATGGCGATGGACGACAGGTTGGCGAAGCCGCACAGCGCGAAGGACAGCACAGCCATGGTGTAGGGCGTCATCACCGCACCCGTGGCGGCCACGAGACTGTCGCCACTCAGGTAGGGCGCCAGATTGATGTAGGCGACGAACTCGTTCACCACCAGCTTCTGACCGATGAAGGACCCCGCCAGCGTCGCCTCGCTCCATGGCACGCCCAACAGGAAGGCCAACGGCGCGAAGAGCCAGCCGAGAATCATGTCGAGACTCAGTGTGTCCATGCCGAACCAGCCGCCGACACCACCGAGAATGCCGTTGATCAGCCCGATCAAGGCGATGAAGGCCAGCAGCATCGCGCCGACATTGGCGGCCAGTTTCAGGCCGGAAGACGCACCGGATGCCGCAGCGTCCAGCACGTTGGACGGTGCGTCGTCATCCTTGAGCGAGGCATCCGCCACGGCGATCGAGTCATCCGGCTTGTCAGTCTCCGGGAACAGAAGCTTGGCAAACAGCAAGCCGCCGGGCGCTGCCATGAAGGACGCCGCCACCAGATACTCCATCGGGATGCCCAGCGCCGCGTAGCCACCCAGTACGGAGCCGGCGACGGATGCCAGACCACCACACATCACGGCGAACAGCTCGGAACGCGTCATGCTCGCCAGATAGGGCTTGACCACCAGCGGTGCCTCCGTCTGTCCGACGAAGATGTTGGCGGTCGCGGAGAGGGATTCCGTGCGCGACGTTCCCAGCACGCGCTGCAGGCCGCCCCCCAGCAGGCGAATCACCCACTGCATGATGCCGAGGTAGTAGAGCACCGCGATCAGCGACGAGAAGAAGATGATGATCGGCAGCACCTTGATGGCGAAGATGAAGCCGACACCGCTGCCCGGATTGGCCAGACTGCCGAACAGGAAGCTGATGCCTTGATCGGCATAATTGACGACCTGACTGACGGCGCCTGAGACACCGGCCAGCACACCCTGGCCGAAGGAGGTGTAGAGCACGAAGGCACCGATGGCCAACTGGATGGCAAAGGCGCCCCCGACGGTGCGCAGGCGGATGGCGCGTCGATTCGATGACAACGCCACGGCGATGAGGATGAGCGATGCCATCCCGACCAGACTCATGAGGGGATTCATTGGGAAGGTCCTGATGTGTTCTTGTGCTTGTTATGGAATGCGCTTGTGCGCGATGTCGCCGCGATTCTCAACGGGACACGGTGTTATGATTTTTTCTCAGCATGTTAAAAGAGTCACAAACTGACCAAGGAGTCAATGCAAACGCTTGAGCGATTCGGGCCTTGCTTTCCTGCAACGCCCGCGCGGATCTCTCACGCGAGAAAAGTTATCCCTGCCAGTCAGTGAGTTATCATCACACCATGACCCGAGGGCATGTTGGCTTCTCCAACGCTTTCTCACCGCCATCGGCAAAAAAGGACCCTGCCGCATGAACAACCAAAGCGCTGCACGCCTTGACCGCTTGCAGGCCATCCTGCGCGAGGGCAGCCCACTGCAGCTCAGCGACGCCGCGCAGCTCTGCGGCGTGTCCGAGATGACGATTCGTCGTGATGTCACTCACAGCAACGGGCTGTTGGAGATACTGGGGGGACGCCTGCTGCTGGCGGAATCTTCCGCCAGCAGCGTCTATCGTCTCGACCGCGAGATCGATGCCAGCGCTCCTATCAAGCAAGCGTTGTGCCAGCGACTGGCCAGTCACATCGAGGACGGCGATACCCTGTACGTGGATTGCGGGACGACCCTGGTCCACCTGGCCGCGGCACTGGATCGTCAGATGACACTGACCCTGGTGACCTGCGCCCTGAATGTCGCCAATGCCGTCGGCCACCTGCCCGGCGTGCGACTGGTCATGCTGGGCGGACTGTTTCATCCGGCCACCCAGTCCTTTACCGCCACCGACATGCCGGAAGCCATTCGCCGTCTGGGCATCAACAAGGCATTTCTCTCGGCCGGTGGCGTGCACGCCGAGCGCGGCGTCAGCTGCTTCCACTTTCATGAGGTGGCGGCCAAGCAGGCCGCGCTGGAAAGCGCCATGCAGCGCTTCCTGATCATCGATGCCCGCAAGTTCGAGATGGTACGCCCGGCCTTCATCGCGCCACTGGAAAGCTTCGATGTGGTGATCAGCAATGCCAGCGCCGCAGCGCGCGATTGCCTGGAGGGTCTGGATGCCGACATGGGCGTGACGGCGCAGCTCATCGAGTGCTGAGACAGGGCCTGCGCTTCGGTGAGTGAGCGCTGACCTCGCCCCACGCGAGGTCCATACGCAGAAACGCCGCACGATGGTGCGGCGTTTCTGCGCATGATCTTCCCATTGATGCCCCAGTGGCGTGCATCCCCCACGACCGAAATCGGCATGGCGAGCTCACCTCCGTCTCTCGTCGGCTCAGCTCGGCAACAGGTCTTCCAGCTGCTGCAGTGTCCCTGCCAGCGCCCCGCGATTGCGGGCTACCCGTTCACGCGCCGCCTGCCCTGCCCGTTGGCGCTGCGATTCATCTTCCAGCAGGGTGTTGACGGCCTCGGCCAGCGCCTCGGCATCATCGACGACCTGCAGAGCTCCTTCCGCCGTCATTACCTCGGCGATCTCACTGAAGTTCTCAAGCGATGGGCCACTCAACAGTGGCAGCCCAAGCGCGGCCGGTTCGAGCAGATTATGCCCGCCGATGGGCACCAGGCTGCCGCCGATGAAGGCGACATCGCTCGCCGCATACAGGGCGAGCAGCTCGCCCAGGCTATCGCCGACCAGCACCGACAGACGGCTCTGCTCGAGGCGGCTTTCCGCATGCATGTGGCTGCGACGCAGGCAGGTTTCCCCGCGTGACTCACACCAGCTCGCACTCTGTGCGGCGACCGTCTCGAAGCGTTGCGGATGGCGCGGCACCAGCAGCAGCAAGGCATCAGGATGCCGAGCACGCACGGCTGCGTGGGCGTCCAGCATCAGGGCATCTTCCCCCTCGTGTGTCGAGGCGGCGATCCACACCCGCCGCCCCTGGAACTGCTCGCGCAGTCCCTTGCCTGCCGCGACGGCCTGTGGCGATATCTCGAGCTCGAACTTGAGTGAACCGACCGTCTTCCCCCGAGCCGCAGGAAGCCCAAGCGCGATGAAACGCTCGAGATCTTCCGGCGCCTTGGCCGTCAGCGCGCTCACCTGCGACAACGTCTCGCGCATCAAGGCCCCGACCTTGCGGTAGCGAGTGAAGGCGCGCGGTGACAGCCGCGCATTGACCACGCTCACGGGTATCCTCTGGCCCGCACAACTTGCGATCAGATTCGGCCACAGCTCGGTTTCCACCAGCACGACCAGGGCCGGCCGCAGGCGAGACACGAAGCGACGTGCGCTGCAGGGAAAGTCCAGTGGCAGATAATGATGCCGCGCAGGGGCAAGTTCTGACGAGCCTTCCGGGGTATGCAGCAGACGCGCCGCCTGGGCAGCCCCCGTCGCGGTCATGGTGGTCACGATCAGCGGGCGGAAGGGATAGCGGCGCCGCAGCGCCTCGATGGCGCTGGCCATCATGACCATCTCGCCCAACGAGGCCGCATGCAGCCAGATGGGACGCTCGCGGTCCGGCGCGGCGGCAGGCGTGGCAGGGAGGATGCCCAGCCGCTCCAGGCGCGAGTGCCGATCATCGTGCTCGCGCCAGACCCGCTGCCAGATGAGGGGAGACAGCAGGGTCAGTGCGGTGCTGTAGAGGCCACGGGCAAGGCTCACGCCTAGTCCTCGCGATCGAGAATGGTGGCGATCATCGCCGTGGTGGAGACGCCATCCTCGAAACCGAGCACACGCACCTCGCCACCGTTGGCGATCACCGCCTCGCCCCCGGCGATCTCTTCGGGACGATAGTCACCGCCCTTGACCAGCACATCCGGCAGCACGGCCTCGATCAGGCGTGCCGGGGTGTCTTCGCTGAAGGGCACGACCCAGGCGACCGCGCCGAGGCCCGCCAGCACCTGCATGCGACGCAGTACCGGGTTGATCGGACGCGTCGGCCCCTTGAGGCGTGCCACCGAGGCATCGTCATTGACCGCCACGATCAGACGGTCGCCCTGACGTGCCGCCTCCTGCAGGTAGGCCACATGACCGGCATGCAGGATGTCGAAGCAGCCATTGGTCATCACCACGCGCTCGCCGCGTGCCTGAGCGGCCTTCACTGCCGGGATGAGCGCGGACTCCTGGATCACGCCGAATTCCGCCAGCTTGTCACCATGCAGTGCGGTGTAGAGCTCCGCGACCGACAGGGTCGCGGTGCCCGGCTTGGCGACGACGAGGCCTGCGGCCAGATTGGCCAGCATCACGGCCTCCGGGAAGGCATGGCCAGCCGCCAGCGCCAGACCCAGCACGCCGATCACGGTGTCACCGGCACCGGTGACGTCATAGACCTCACGCGCATGCGTCGGCAGATGCAGCGGCTGATGGCCCTCGCGGATCAGGGTCATGCCCTTCTCGCTACGCGTCACCAGCAGAGCTTCCAGCTCGAGCTCGGCACGCAGCGCCTCACCCTTCTCGGCCAGTTCCTCATCGCTGCGGCATGGCCCGACGATGGTCTCGAATTCGGTCAGATTGGGCGTGATGATGCTGGCGCCACGATAGCGCGAGAAATCACTGCCCTTGGGGTCCACCAGCACACGCTTGCCCGCCGCGCGCGCCGCGGCGATCAGCACCTCGACCTGATTCAGCGAGCCCTTGCCGTAGTCGGAGAGAATCATCACGCCGCTGGCCCCCAGCTCGGCCTCGACATGGTGCACCAGCGCGCTGGTATCCACCTCGTGCAGCGGCTCCTCGAAATCAAGGCGCAGCAGCTGCTGATTGCGGCTCATCACGCGCAGCTTGGTGATGGTCGGCACGCTGTCACTGGCCTGGAAGCGCGTGATGACATTGGCGTTTTCCAGTGCGCGGGTCAGGATGGCGGCGTTGTCATCCTGACCGACCACACCGGCGAGAGTGGCATGCGCACCGAGCGATGCGATGTTGAGCGCGACGTTGGCGGCACCGCCCGGGCGGTCTTCACTCTCGCCGACGCGCACCACCGGCACCGGGGCTTCCGGCGAGATGCGTGAGGTGCCACCGTGCCAGTAGCGGTCGAGCATCACATCACCCACGACCAGCAGGCGAGCCTGTTCAAGCGCAGTCAGATCAAGCTTCATCAGGCGTCTCCGCGTGCAGAGGGAAATTCAGAAGAAGAGGTGTCAGTAGACGAGACAGCCGCGACCGGCAGTCGTTCGCAACTCTGGCCGCGAATGACGCCATCGGTGTCCGCCAGCAGCTCAGCGAGGCGCGCGATGACATCCTCGGCGCGGATCAGGCTCATGGCGTCCTGATGGCGTACGCGCTGGCCCCAGTGGATCTCGTCCATCTGCTTGTGCAGATAGGTTTCCACCGCATCCGGATAGCGATTGACCACCAGATGCTGCCAGCAATAGGGCGCCGCACGCTCGGGGTTGGTGGTGGCGTACAGGCCGATCACCGGTGTATTGAGCGCATTGCCCATATGCACGGGGCCGGAGTCCGGCGCGATCACCGCGACGGCGCGATCGATCAGCGCCAGCAGGCCCTTGAGCGAGGTACCACCGATGGCATCGATGACCGCGCCTTCACTGACCAGCGCCTTGATGCGCGCGCCCATCTCGCGTTCCTGCGGGCTGCCGCCGCCGGTCATCACGCTGCGGATGCCGTATTGCTGCCAGGCATGATCGACGACCGCCGCATAGCCCTCGGCCGACCAGTTGCGGAAGTTGCGCAGGCGCGGATTGGCACACGGACTGATGACCAGATAGGGCGCTTCACCGGTCACGCGCGCCGCCTCACCATAGGCCTCGGGCGGCACATCGAGACGCCAGTCGAGCCGGCAGTCCTCGACACCCAGGGCACGTGCGAAGTCCATGAACGACTCCAGCACGTGAGCGCGCTCGCGCGGGGCCAGCTGATGGGAGGTAAAGAGGTACTGCCAGTCCTTGGCGCGCGCACGGTCGTAACCGATGCGCACTCGGGCCTTGAGGCCCAACGACAGGGCGCTGGCCCGCAGCGCCTGCTGCATGTGCAACAGCACATCGAAGTGCGTGTCCTTGAGCTGACGCCAGATGGCGCGCATGCCCGCAAGGCCGGTGGACTTGTCGTAGACCACGAACTCGACCCCGGTCAGGCCGGACAGTAGACTGTGCTCCCCCTTGCCGACGATCCAGGTAATGCGGGCCTCAGGCCACTGACGCTGCAAGGCGCGTACCGTTGGCACAAGATTGCAGACATCGCCGAGAGCGGAGAGCCGGAGCACGCAGATATGTGCGGGCTGGGCAGGGAGAGGATGCTTCATGCGGATGGCAGTTTTCCGAAATGAGAATGCCCACATTCTATATGATGGCGAAACAGCGCCACAAATGACGCCGGACTGGTTCATGCCATCGTTCTGGCGCGAACACGGCGCCGTGACCGGCGAAGCACCGGGGCGCGGGGCGAGTCTGTTCCTCGATGTCTGTCGTTTGCCCGCTGAGCTGCACCCCGTCCATGCCACTGGCGCCCCGGCTCAACGCTGGGCGCTGCGCCCCTATCGACGTGGTGGTCTGATCGCGAAGATCGCTCGTCAGCGCTACCTCTACACCGGCCTTGAGCGCACCCGCGCCTTCGCCGAGCTACGCCTGACGGAAACGCTGCATCGCCAGGGGCTGCCAGTGCCAGAGCCTGTCGGCGCCTGCGTATGGCGGCATGGCCTGAGCTACGAGGCCGCCCTGATCACGGTACTGATTCCCGGCGCGCGCGCCTTCGCCGATGATCTGATCGCCCTCGAAGCACAGCGCCTGCCTGCCGGGGCCGAGCTGCCCGATTCCCTGCTGACAGTGCTGGAGACGACAGGCCGCGCCATTCGCGCCGTACATGACGCCGGGCTCGAGCATGTCGATCTCAATGCACGCAACCTGCTGGTCGATGAAGGCGGACGCGTCTACGTGATCGATCTCGATCGCTGCCAGCTGCATGACGAGGCTCCCGCTGACGCACGCTGGCGCGAGAACAACCTCTCACGCCTGGGGCGCTCGCTGGCGCGCTTCACGCCGACACATCATGCGGCGTGCCTGGCCGCCATTCGCAGCGCCTATCACGCCTGACGCTTCAGCGTATCGCCCTGCAGGCATCGGTGCCCATGCAGTGTACGATAGCGACATGAATCGTCGGCAGGCGCATCATCCGATTCCCGCCTGCCACTGCGTCCCATCGGCGCCTGTCACACACGTGAGCCAGGCGCTCTCAAGACAGAGACCGTCATGAATCCGAGCGACGAGGCCCCGGCCGTCACCCCGACCGCCCCTCCTTCCGATGGCAAGCTGCGCACCGCCGTGCCCATCACCGGCTGCGTCATCACTCTCAATGAAGCCCACAACATCGAGGATTGCCTGCGCTCGCTGGCCCAGGTCTGCGATGAGCTGATCGTGGTCGATTCCGGCTCCACGGATGCCACCTGCGAGCTGGCGCGCGCCATGGGCGCCGTGGTGATCGACCAGCCCTATCTGGGCGACGGGCCGCAGAAGAACGTCGGACCGAGCCATGCCAGCCACCGCTGGGTGCTGTCACTGGACGCCGATGAACGCCTGACCGACGGCGCCGTCAGCGCCATACGGGAACTGGCACTCGACAGCACGCCCCACGACGGCTTCGCGCTACGCCGTCGCAACTTCATCGGCTCGCGCTGGGTGCGACATGCCGGCTGGTACCCCGATTACTGCCTGCGCCTGTATGACCGCGAGAAGCTCGCCTTCCGCGATTCGCGCCAGCACAGCTCCGTTCAGGCCAGCCACCCCTGCGAGCTGGATGCGGACCTTGAGCATTACAGCTTCGCCAATCTGGGTGAGCTGTTCGTCAAGGCCAGTGGCCGCTTCTCGAATCGAGCCGCCAAGATCATGTATCAGAAGGGAAAACGCGCCAACGCCTTCACGCCCTTCCTGCATGCCAGCAATGCCTTCATGCGCAAGTTCGTCTTCCAGGCCGGCTTCCGCGATGGCGTCGATGGCTTCTCGGTGGCGCTGTCCGCCAGCGTCAATGCCTACCTGAAATACGCCAAGCTGCTGGAATTCCAGCGCGACGCCAAGGTGCGTGAGGCGGAAGACTTCAACAAGGTATGGTGACCATGACCTCTGCTTGTGAGCAGGCGGCGTCGCAAGCTTCGTCTCGGCCGCTGCACGTGCGCCACGTCAATCTGGCCCGCGGCTTTCGCGGCGGTGAGCGCCAGACGCTCAACCTGATCGCGGACCTGGCGCGACGCGCCAGCCCGGGAGAGAACGGCGAGCCTGGTACGCCCATCCGTCAGTCGCTGGTGTGCCTGCAAGGCTCGCCCTTGATCACCGAACTGGCGGCGCTTGAGCTTGCCGTCACGGTGGACGTGATCGAGATCCACGGGCGCTTCAAGGGCCATCTCGGTCAGCCTCGCGCCGATATCGTGCATGCTCACGAAGCCAAGGCCGTGCACTGGGCGTGGCTGCATCAGCGCCTCACCGGCACGCCTTATCTGCTGACCCGCCGGGTGCCTCAGCCGGTGAAGGACAAGTGGTTCAATCGTCTGACCTATCGCGCCGCCGCCTGCCGGGTGGCGATTTCCTCGGTGATCGAGTCACACCTGCGTGAGCGCCAGTGGGGGGAGACGGCTCTGATTCCCAGCACCCTCGCCCACCTGCCCAGCGATGAGACAGCCGTGGGCAGACTGCGGGAGCGCTTCGGCAATACGCCCGCCGGGGGTCGCTTCGTCGTCGGGCATGTCGGCGCGCTGGTGGACCGCCACAAGGGCCAGCGAGTGCTGATCGAGGCGGCCCGTCAGCTGCGCGACAGTCACCCGCAGCTGCTGTTCGTCTGCCTGGGCGCGGGAGAGGATGAAGCCGCCTTCAAGGCGGAGAGCGCCGATCTGGACAATCTTGTCTGGGAGGGCTTCCACACCAATGTCGGCGACTATCTGGAAGCCTTCGATCTGTTCGCCTTCCCGTCACGCAATGAAGGACTTGGCTCGATCCTGCTCGACGTGATGGACCACGGCGTACCGATCATCGCAAGCGAGGTGGATGGCATCCCCGATATCGTGCATGACGATGCCACCGGCGTGCTGGTGCCCACTGACGATGCACCCGCGCTGGCTGCCGCCATCGTGGCACTCGGCGATGACGCACCACGTCGGGAGCGGCTGGTCGCGGGCGCGCGGGCGCATCTGACTCGCTTCACCCCCAGCGCCATGGGCGAGGCCTATCTGGGGCTTTATCAGCGACTGGCACGCTAGACCGCTTTTCGCCTCAGACATCTATCCCAGGCACCTGTCGCCCAAGTACCTACTGTCACTCGAACAGAGAGAACGAAAAAGCCCTGTTTCATGTGAAACATCACGATGAAACAGGGCTTTTTTAGTTTTTATAAACAACAGGTTATCGGCTCAACTGCCGGAATTTGCATCCTCGAGTCCACGCAGATCCGGCCACCCCTCATCCACTCCCATCACGGGATAGGTCTTGGGGTCCAGCGGGCCGGGTTCGCTTTCGGGACGACACTCTTGCAGCGCAGCCTGCAGACGCCGCAGAGCCTCATCACCTTCGGCACCGGCGGTCACCTTGTCCCAGAACTCACGATGTACCGCCTTGATGACGACAGGCACGCGGGGCACTCCCACCTGCTGCGCCATCGCCAGGCGATGCAGGCCACGATTGATCTTGAGCAGACGGCCATCACGCGTCACCGCGACGCCCATCTCATCCTTGGTGATGCCCTGGCGGAAGCCATTGGCGGCCATGTCCTGCAGATAACCGCGATAACAGCGCAGGTAACCGAGAATCTGTTCCTCACTGTCCATCAGCAGGCCATCACGCGGCGATGCCCAGGGCTTGCCCGCCTCCAGCAAGGCCTTGAGCTGCTGATAACGCTCGGTCACCGTCAGGTCATCACCATGCTCGATCAGGTCACGCATCAGGCGCGAGCGTGAGCCGAAGCGGAAGGCGCCACGCCGCAGGTCCCAGTCGCCGTCCCAGATGAAGGCGTTGGAGGAAGGCCGCTTGCGCTTGTCACGCCCGAAGTTGACGTCGCGCACCAGTTCACGCGGATTGATCCACAGTGTCAGCGCCTCTGGTCCCATCACGTCTTCCACGGCATGTCGCGGCAAGCCACGCTGCTCAAGCCCCCGATGGCGCGAGCGATGCCGGCACCAGCGCGCCAGCCATGCCCGGCTGAACGGCAGTACCAGGTGCTGCTCACACCAGGCTCGCCAGGCCTCGATACGCTGTGCACGCGTCATGGCCCCGCGCATCCGCGGATGGATCAGATCATCCGTCGTACGATTCTTCGGCAAGCTCACCGCTCATCCTCATCCAGCGCGATCGCCGTCAGCAATCGCTCAGGCGCGATGTGATTCAGGCAGTTGGTATGCCCCAACGGACAGACGCGCTTGAAACACGGTGAGCACTCCAGCGCCAGCCAGTGAATCTCGCGATTGGCCGTCAGCGGTGGCGTGTAATGTGGTGACGAGGAGCCGTAGATGCCCTGGATACGGGCCCCTACCGCGGCCGCCACATGCATCAGGCCGGAATCATTGCTGACCACTTCCCGACACTCGGCGATCAGATCCACCGCATCCGCCAGTCGCGTCTTGCCACACAGGTTGTGGACGCCGGCCAGCCCCTGGGCAATCTCCTCACCGGCCGCCACATCCTTGGGACCGCCAAAGATACGCACCTCCGCCCCGGCCTGCGTCAGTGACTCGGCAAGCTCGCGAAAGTGCGCCAGTGGCCACTGCTTGGCCGGCCCGTATTCCGCGCCCGGCATCATGCCGATGATGGGGGCCGGTGGCGCACTCAGGCCCAGCTCCTCGCGCAGACGCCGCTGATTGGCGCTGTCGGTGACGAGACAGGGTTCGGGGATGCGCTGCGGCGGGTTGGACTCGTCCAGCGGCAGGCCCAGTGAGGTGAAGCGCTTGACGGTCTGATCGAGGATCGACTTGTCGAGCTTGCGGCACTCGGTGAGCAGGCCGTGGCGCTGCTCACCGGTGAAGCCGACCCGCACTGGAATACGCGCGAAGAATGGCACCAGCGCCGACTTCCAGGAGCGCGGCAGCACGATGGCGCGATCGAAACGCCCGCGCAGCGAGCGCCCCAGTCGCCAGCGCGCCTTGAGGGCGAAGTCGCCATGCCCCGCCGGCAGTGCCAGCGCTTCCTCGACCTCAGGCATGCGCTCGATGATCGGTTGCGACCAGGCGGGCGCCAGCACACTGATCCGGCAGCCGGGCGAGCGCTGCTTCAACGTCATGAACAGGCTCTGCGCCATCACCATGTCGCCGACCCAGCTGGGCCCGACCACCAGAATGCGCTCACTCATGCCTTGCTCCTCTTCACGGCCAACCCTCTTTGCGGATGCGCTTGCCCTGCCCCATCGCACTTGCGATGCAGGCGCCCATGCTCATTCCACACGCGCTTACCCTCAGTCCACACGTGCTCAGTCCACACGTGCTCAGTCCACACGTGCTCAGACTCAGCGATTCAGCCATTCGAGATAGGCGCGGGTGCCCTGGGCAACGGTCTTGAACTCGACGTTGCAGCCGGCCTTGCGCAGCTTGCCGATGTCGGCACGCGTGAAGCTCTGGTAGCGGCCCTTGAGGTTTTCCGGGAAGTCGATGTACTCGATCTCGCCCTTCTCGTAGTACTCGATGACGGTCTCGGCGATCGCCTTGAACGGCTCGGCACGGCCGGTGCCCAGGTTGAAGATGCCGGAGGCTTCCGGGTGGTCGAGGAACCACAGATTGACGTCGACCACATCACCGACGTAGACGAAGTCACGGCTCTGCATGCCGGCTTCATAGCCATCGTAGGCGCCGAACAGTTTCGGGTTCTCGCCCGCCTTCACCTGGGTGTGATGGTGGTAGGCGACGCTGGCCATCTTGCCCTTGTGCTGCTCACGCGGGCCATAGACATTGAAATAGCGGAAGCCGACCACCTGGGTGGTCAGGCTGTCCCAACGCTGGCGCACGTGCTGGTCAAACAGCAGCTTGGAGTAGCCGTAGACATTGAGCGGCCCTTCGAACTCCGGTGTTTCCTTGAAGACCTGGCTGTCGCCGTAGGTCGCCGCGGAGCTCGCGTAGAGGAAGGGAATCTGATTCGCCTCACAGAAGTTGAGCAGCACCTTGGAGTATTCGAAGTTGTTCTCGAGCATGAACTGGCCGTCCCACTCGGTGGTATCGGAGCAGGCGCCCTCGTGGAAGATCGCCTCGATCTTCGGCAGCTCGGCATACTCACCCATCAGGCTCGACTGGACGCGAATCAGGAAATCGTCCTTGTCGAGATAGTCGGCAATGGTCAGATCCGCCAGATTGACGAACTTGGTGCCGTCACTCAGGTCATCCACCACCAGGATATCGGTACGGCCGCGATCATTGAGTGCCTTGACGATATTGGCACCGATGAAGCCGGCGCCTCCGGTAACGACGATCATTTGAGCTCCCAGAGCCTCTCAGAGGCTTGTAGGCAATACGCGCGTGCAGGGACGCGACGCATCAGAATTTGGAAATGGCACGCACTCGGTTACGTCTGCGGCCTATAACCCGATAAGCGGGGATTGTATACTTGGCAGTTCTCGAATTCATGGGCCAACGGGCTTCACCAATGACACAGCCAGACGTGAAAACCTTCCAGGGCCTGATTCTGGCCCTGCAGCAATACTGGGCCGAACAGGGTTGCATCATCCTGCAGCCATTGGATATGGAGGTTGGCGCGGGGACTTTCCACCCGGCGACCTTCCTGCGCTCCATCGGTCCTGAAACCTGGAACGCTGCCTATGTGCAGCCTTCCCGCCGTCCCACCGACGGCCGCTACGGCGAAAATCCCAATCGCCTGCAGCACTACTACCAGTTCCAGGTGGTGATGAAGCCGTCACCGGCCAACCTGCAGGAGCTCTATCTGGGCTCGCTGGAGCGTCTGGGCATTGACCCGCTGGTCCACGACATCCGCTTCGTCGAGGACAACTGGGAATCCCCGACGCTGGGCGCCTGGGGACTTGGCTGGGAAATGTGGCTCAACGGCATGGAAGTGACCCAGTTCACCTACTTCCAGCAGGCAGGCGGCATCGAGTGCTTCCCGGTCACCGGCGAGCTGACCTACGGTCTCGAGCGCATCGCGATGTACCTGCAGGACGTGGACAGCGTCTACGACCTGATCTGGACCACCGCACCGGACGGCTCCGTGGTCACCTACGGCGATGTCTTCCTGCAGAACGAGAAGGAGCAGTCCGCCTACAACTTCGAGCACGCTGCCGTGCCGGAGCTGTTCGCTGCCTTCGATCACTGCGAGAGCGAATGTCAGAAGCTGCTGGCGGCCAACCTGCCGCTGCCGGCCTATGAGCAGGTGCTGAAGGCCTCCCACACCTTCAACCTGCTGGATGCGCGTCACGCCATCTCCGTCACCGAGCGTCAGCGTTACATCCTGCGCGTGCGCACCCTCGCCCGCGACGTGGCCCACGCCTATTACGACTCGCGCAAGGCCGCTGGCTTCCCGCTGGCACCACAGGCACTGCGTGACGAGCTGCTCGCCGCCGATGACACCACTACCGAGGGAGACGCGTCAGCATGACCTCCGTGAATACCCTGCTGATCGAACTGGGCTGCGAAGAACTGCCGCCGGGTGCCATCGATGCACTCGCCGACGGCCTGGCCAATGGCCTGGCCGATGGCCTGCGTGAGGCCGAAGTCGCCTTCGGTCAGGTCCGCGCCTACGCCACACCACGTCGCCTGGCGGTGATGATCGAGTCGCTGGCCGAGCGTCAACCGGACCGCGAGATCGAGAAGCGTGGCCCGGCCAAGGCTGCGGCCTTCAAGGATGGTGAGCCGACCCGCGCCGTGCAGGGCTTCGCTCGCTCCTGCGGTGTCGAGGTCAGTGATCTGATCGAGCTGGAAACCGACAAGGGCACCTGGCTCGGCTATCGTCATACCCAGCCGGGCGAGCATCTTTCCGCCCTGCTGCCGGCCATGCTGGAACAGGTCGTCGCCCGCCTGCCGGTGCCGAAGAACATGCGCTGGGGTGCCTCACGCATCGAATTCTCTCGTCCGGTGCATTGGCTGGTCGCGCTGTACGGCAGCGAAGTGATCGAGGCCAGCGTGCTGGGCCTCGAGGCAGGCCGCACCACCTTCGGTCATCGCTTCCATGCCCCGCAGGCCATCACGCTGGCGCACGCCGAGGACTACCTCGACGCGCTGGAAGATGCCCGCGTGCTGGCCAACCGTGAAGTACGCCGTGAGCGCATCCGCGAACAGGTCCAGGCCGAGGCGGAAGTCTATGGCGCCAATGCCGTCATCGAGGAAGCCCTCCTCAACGAGGTCAACGGTCTCGTGGAATGGCCGGTCGCACTGACGGGCACCTTCGATGAGCGCTTCCTGGAAGTGCCGGCGGAGTGTCTGATCTCCTCCATGAAGGCCAACCAGAAGTACTTCCACCTGCTGGACAACGACGGCAAGCTCAAGCCGGCCTTCATCACCATCTCCAATATCGAGAGCAAGGACCCGCAACAGGTCATCTCCGGTAACGAGAAGGTGATTCGTCCGCGTCTGGGCGATGCCGCCTTCTTCTACGAGACCGACCTGCGCAGCACGCTGGAATCGCGTCGCGAGAAGCTCGAGAGCGTCGTCTTCCAGCAGAAGCTGGGCAGCATGGCCGACAAGGCCCGTCGCAGCGAAGCCGTGGCCCGCCACATCGCGGAACGCATCGGTGCCGATGTCGAGCACGCCGCACGCGCCGCACAGCTGGCCAAGACCGACCTGGTCACCGAGATGGTGCTGGAGTTCCCGGAACTGCAGGGCATCATGGGCCACTACTACGCCCGTCACGATGGCGAAGATGCCACCGTCGCGCGTGCGCTGGAAGAACAGTATCTGCCGCGCTTCGCCGGCGATGCGATTCCCGCGACCAAGGCCGGCATGGCGATCGCCCTGGCCGACCGTCTCGACACCCTGACCGGCATCTTCGGCATCGGTCAGCGTCCGACCGGCGCCAAGGACCCGTTCGCGCTGCGTCGTGCCACCATCGGGGTACTCAACATCCTGATCAAGGGCGAACTGGACCTCGACCTGCGCGAGCTGCTGACCGTCAGCGCCGAGCAGCATCGTGACCTGCCCAAGGCTGAAGGACTGGTCGAGGACGTGCTCGAGTACATGCTCGATCGCTTCCGCGCCTGGGCCAATGACGAGGGCATGGGTGCCGAACTGTACCTGGCCGTGCGTACCCTGAAGATCAGCAACCCGCTGGACTTCGCGCGTCGTCTGCGTGCCGTGCACGCCTTCGGCGAACGCCCGGAAGCCGCCGCTCTGGCAGCCGCCAACAAGCGCGTCTCCAACATCCTCGCCAAGGCCGAGCACGATGGCCGCACCGAGGTGGACACGAGCCTGTTGAGTGAGCCGGCCGAGCAGGCACTGGCAGAGGCCCTCAAGGCACGTGGCGCGGAAGTGGCACCGCTGTTCGCGGCGGCACGCTACCAGGAAGCCCTCGATACGCTGGCCAGCCTGCGCGAGCCGGTCGATGCCTTCTTCGATCAGGTCATGGTCAACGCCGACGATGCCGCCGTGCGCGCCAATCGCCTGGCGATGCTGGCCAGTCTGCAAGGCCTGTTCATGGGTGTGGCCGACATCAGCCTGCTGACCCAATAAGGACTGCCGGCCCACGGTGTCCCCGACATCGGTAAACGGCAGTCTCTGCAAAAGAACCCCGCCACGGCGGGGTTCTTTTGCATCCAGCCTCCTCGAAATGACGTATTGCGTGACAGGATTACACGCAATGTGGCCGCGATGTCACAAATTCTGCCTTGATCCCCTACCTAGGTCGCACTAGAATCCAGTATAGAAACAGTGTTCGAAAAGCGTGACAGCCTGTCGCACCCACGCTCTTCGGTCACTCGGCGCCATTTGCCCAATCCCCGTGCGAGCGTCATCTTGTGACTTGGCTCACAATTTCCCAGGCAAAGCGGCGACCCCCTGACAAGCAGCCCGGCTGACGCCCCTGACTGCCCTGAGGTGAAGAGTTGACCATGCAAAAACTGATCGTGCTCGACCGTGATGGTGTCATCAATGAAGACTCCGATGCCTTCGTCAAGAATGCCGAGGAGTGGATCGAATACCCCACCTCCATTCAGGCCATCGCTCGCCTGACGCGAGCGGGCTATACCGTGGCCGTCGCGACCAATCAGTCCGGCATCGCTCGCGGCCACTTCGGTCACCGGGAACTCGACCAGATGCACGCCAAGATGATGCAGCTGGTGAAGGAAGCCGGTGGCGATATCGCCCACATCGCCTACTGCCCGCATGGCCCGGATGATGGCTGCGATTGCCGCAAGCCGGAACCCGGCCTGCTGCACCAGATTCAGGACGCTCTGCAGATTCCGGACTTCGAAGGCGCCTGGATGCTGGGCGACAGTCTGCGCGATCTGGTCGCTGGCCAGAAGGCCGGCTGTCGCGCCGCGCTGGTGATGACCGGCAAGGGCCAGAAGACACTGGCCGATGGCGAGGGCCTCAAGGACGTGCTGGTGGTCGCCAACCTGGCCGACTTCACCAACCGCCTGCTGGATGGCGAGCTCAACCATGCCATGTCGGATGGTGAGCCGGGAAAGTCCCAGCGCCGCTGCGTGAGCTGTGAAGCCGCTGCCGAGAGCTATCTGTGAGACACACATGCCGCGCGCACTCCCTGCGCCGGCATGTGCTTGCCCCTCTATTCAATAGCGGCGATATGCTACCCTTCAGACATGAATCCGGGCAGGCAACGGCCTGCCCATCTCACTCCCTCATGCTGGAGGCCTCGTATGCCACTGCTGGATAGCTTCACAGTCGACCACACCATCATGAAAGCCCCTGCCGTGCGCGTGGCCAAGAAGATGGGAACCCCCAAGGGCGACAACATCACTGTCTTTGATCTACGTTTCTGCGTACCGAATGAAGAGATTCTCTCCGAGAAGGGCATTCACACGCTGGAACATCTGTTCGCCGGCTTCATGCGCGAGCACCTCAATGGTGATGGCGTCGAGATCATCGACATCTCGCCGATGGGTTGCCGTACCGGCTTCTACATGAGCCTGATCGGCGAGCCGGACGAAGCCCGGGTTGCCGCTGCCTGGTCTGCCGCCATGCAGGACGTGTTGAACGTCGCACGCCAGGAAGAGATTCCGGAGCTCAACGTCTATCAGTGCGGTACTGCACAGATGCATTCTCTGGAAGAAGCCAAGCAGATCGCCAGCAACATCCTGTCACGCGATATCGGCATCAATCGCAATGATGAGCTGAAGCTGGACGAAGGCTTCCTCAATCAGGCGCATTGAGTCTTGAGACACCAAGTCTTGAAACACCAAGCCTTGAAACACCAAGCCTTGAAACACCAAGCCTTGAGGCACCGGACTTGATCAGCCTGTCGAGTGCGCCGGGTCCTTGAACGAAAAAGCCCGCTATCTGACCTGATCAGATAGCGGGCTTTTTTCATGCCGCAACATCCCGAGCGAGTGACGCGAATGCCCGATTCCAACAGCCATGCCTTTGATTTCACGACTTTCCTGGCAGACAAGGAAGCGTGGTCAGCACCGAATGAACTCGTCCCCTCCCGCTGTCGCGATGGCAGCAGCCTGGGCTGTCGTCACTACCACCCGACGCGCATTCCAGCGATCACGACACACCTCATCCTGCTGCATGGTTCCAGTGCTGACAGTCGCTACCTCGCCTCACTGGCAACGCATCTGGCCACTGAGGGGTATCACGTCCACACGCCTGACTTGCGTGGCCATGGCCCGACGCCTGCCCGGCGCGGCGATATCGATCACCCGCTGCAGCTCGAGGAGGATCTTGAAGATCTGATCCGCTCACTGGACCTCCCCGCTGACGCCAGCTTGTGGATCGCCGGGCACTCTGCGGGAGGCGGCCTGGCACTGCGGTTCGCGGCATCCGCTCTGGAAAACGGGCTTGCCGGCATCCCGCTGGCTGGCGTCATTCTGCTGGCTCCCTATCTGGATCACCTCGCTCCCAACATGCGTCGCGATTCCCGCTGGGCACAACCGCGGATAGCACGCATGCTGACATGCATGCTCTTGAACAGGCTGTCCATCCATCGCCTGGATCATCTCGAGGTACTCACCTTCAACATTCCCGCTGAATATCGCGATGCCAACACCACGAGCGCTTACTCCTGGCGCTTGATGACAGGCCTCAATCCTCGCCATTACCAACGAGATCTCGAGACTCTGTCACGGCATCACGTGCCCTTGCTGGCATTGATCGGTGATCAGGATGAGGCGTTTCACGCCGACCGACTCGAGGAATGCCTGCAGCCGCAACATCCCGCCGCGCACGTCACGATACTCGAGGACGTGGATCATCTGGGGCTGGCGACGGCAACCGTCACGGCAGAGCGTATCGCTGAATGGCTGACAAGCGATCCGGCAGCCTGAGACGGCCCCGTGCCTCATTCTGTCATCCCCCTCTTCCCTTTCTCATTTCTCCTTTGTGCCGCCTTCTGCACGCTCCAGCTCTGGCAGCAAGGCACAAAAAAGCCCTGATCAAGGATCAGGGCTTTTTTTCAGCTGGCGACGATCACGACATCAGACGTCGAGATTGGCCACCAGGGCGAAGCGCTCGATAAAGTCACGACGCGGCTCGACCTCATCTCCCATCAGGGTGTTGAACATCTGATCGGCACCGATCGCGTCTTCGACCGTCACACGCAGCATGCGGCGTGATTCCGGATCCATGGTGGTTTCCCACAGCTGGTCCGGATTCATTTCTCCCAGCCCCTTGTAGCGCTGGATGCTGAAGCCACGCGCCGCTTCCTTCATCAGCCAGTCAAGTGCCTCGTAGAAGGTGACGACCTCCTTCTTGCGCTCACCGCGTGAGACATAGCTGCCCGCCTCCAGCAAGCCTTCCAGCATGGAGCCCAGCTCGCTGATCTCACGGTAGTCCGCGGACTTGAAGAAATCGACGTCCCACAGATAGTCACTGCTGACACCGTGCGCCGTCAGTGTGACTGCCGGCAGATAGAGGTTACGCTCACTGTCATGGCTGAGGCTGAAGCTGTAGTGCGGGCCGCCCTCATAGGCGATCAGGTCATCCATTTCCTTCTGGAGACCATCGATCCAGCCCTGCACCATGGCTTCATCCTTCAGTGCCGACTCATCCAGATGCGGGGCGTGCACGATCTTGCGCAGCACAGCAGACGGATAGACGCGCGCCAGACGATCGATACGCTTCATCACGCCGCGATACTGATTGACCAGTGCTTCGAGCTGAGCGCCAGCGATACCCGGCGCATCGGCATTGACGTGCAGCTTGCCGCCGTCCAGCGCCGTGGCTGTCAGGTAATCCTGAAGCGCCTGCTCATCCTTCAGATACTGCTCGTGCTTGCCACGCTTGATCTTGTAGAGCGGTGGCTGCGCGATGAAGATATGACCACGCTCGATCAGCTCCGGCATCTGACGGAAGAAGAAGGTCAACAGCAGCGTACGAATGTGCGAACCATCGACGTCAGCATCCGTCATGATGATCACGGAGTGGTAACGCAGCTTGTCAGGATTGAACTCCTCCCGACCAATACCGCAGCCCAGCGCCGTGATCAGCGTGCCGACTTCTGCAGATGACAGCATCTTGTCGAAGCGCGCCTTCTCGACGTTGAGAATCTTGCCCTTCAGCGGCAGGATCGCCTGGGTACGACGATCACGACCCTGCTTGGCGGAACCGCCGGCAGAATCACCCTCGACCAGATACAGTTCGGAAAGACTCGGGTCCTTCTCCTGGCAATCAGCCAGCTTGCCCGGCAGCCCCGCGATATCCAGTGCGCCCTTGCGACGCGTCATGTCACGCGCCTTGCGGGCCGCTTCACGCGCACGTGCCGCATCCAGCATCTTGTTGACGATGGCCTTGGCTTCGTTGGGCTTCTCGATCAGGTACTCGGAGAACAGACGGCCCATTTCCTGCTCGACCGCTGTCTTGACCTCGGAGGACACCAGCTTGTCCTTGGTCTGCGAGGAGAACTTCGGATCCGGCACCTTGACCGAGATGATCGCGGTCAGGCCTTCACGGGCATCATCCCCGGTGGTGCCGACCTTGGACTTCTTGAGCAGCCCTTCCGCCTCGATGTAGCTGTTGAGGGTACGGGTCAAGGCTGCACGGAAGCCCGCCAGGTGAGTTCCGCCATCCCGCTGAGGGATATTGTTGGTGTAGCAGAAGATGTTCTCGGAGAAAGCATCATTCCACTGCATCGCCACCTCGACACCGATACCGTCCTCGCGCTCCATTTCAAAATGGAACACCGGATTCAAGGCTGCCTTGTTGGTGTTGAGATGATCCACGAACGCCTTGAGACCGCCCTCATAGTGGAAGAGCTCTTCCTTGCCGCTACGCTCGTCGATCAGACGAATCGCCACACCTGAATTCAGGAAGGAGAGTTCCCGCAGACGCTTGGCCAGAATCTCGTAGTGAAACGCGATGTTGCCGAACGTCAGCGGTGAGGGCTTGAAGCGCACCAGGGTGCCGGACTTCTCGGTGTTGCCGACCACTGCCAACGGGGCCTCTGGCACGCCGTGACGATAGATCTGCTCATGGACCTTGCCCTGACGCCAGATGGTCAGCTTCAGCTCTTCGGACAGCGCGTTGACGACGGATACGCCAACGCCATGCAGGCCGCCGGAGACCTTGTAGGAATTGTCATCGAACTTACCACCAGCATGCAGCACCGTCATGATGACCTCAGCTGCGCTGACGCCCTCTTCCTCATGAATCTCGGTCGGCACGCCACGGCCGTTGTCGCTGACGGAGACCGACTCATCGGCGTGGATGACCACGCGGACTTCGCTACAGTGCCCTGCCAGCGCCTCGTCGATGGAATTATCCACCAGCTCGAACACCATGTGATGCAGCCCCGTGCCATCATCGGTATCGCCGATGTACATCCCGGGGCGCTTGCGTACGGCATCCAGGCCCTTGAGGACCTTGATGCTCGATGAGTCGTAAGCCTGTTCGCTCATTGGCTTCTCCGTCGTGAAGTCATTCCGTGTGCAGTCGCCCGTGTTCCACGTGAAACATCCTGACATCCGTGCCCGGCAGCCAGACCCGATCCAATGCTTCGGGTTCGACACAGGTCACGAAGACCTGACACTCGAGGCTGGCCAGCAACTGGCAGAAGAGTCGGCGATGTTCGCCATCCAGTTCTGCCGGCAGGTCGTCGATCAGATAAACACAGGTACGTCCGTTCATTTCCTCAAGCAACCGCCCCTGGGCCAGCTTGAGTGCGCTGACGACCAATTTCTGCTGGCCACGGGACAGCACCTCTACCGCAGGGCGGCGCCCGAGACGAATGCGTAGATCAGCGCGCTGCGGTCCGGTCTGGGTAAACCCCATGTGGCTATCGCTGTCACGCCCTGCTGCCAGCACCTCTCCTAGAGAGCGCTTCGCATCCCAGCCACGTTGATAACGCAGACTGAGATCCGGCAGCTCGATCAGCTCAGCGAGAGTTGCCTGAAACAGGGGGGCCAACGCTTGCATATATTCCATGCGCAGGGCATCGAGACGCTCACTCCAATGAGCAAACTCACGATCCCAGACGTTCAATGCCTGAACGTCCATCTTACCATGTCTGAGTAACGCGTTCCGATGTTTGAGCGCACGGCGAACCCGCTGCCAGACATCGAAGAAATCATGTTTCACGTGAAACACGCCCCAATCGAGAAACTCGCGGCGTGCCGATGGAGAGCCTTCCAGCAGCCGGAATGCATCCGGATTGATCAGCTGCAAGGGAAGCGCCTGCGCCAGCTGCGCCACACGCTCGACCTTCTCTCCATCCAGTCGCATCTCGAGGCCATCTGCAGCCTGCTCACGGCGCACTCCCAGCGGGCGAGGGGGATCCCCTGCCAACCGACCGAACAGCGTCATGCCGGGCGTATCGTGAGCGATGGCATGCTTCAGCTTGTGAGTGCGGAAGGAACGTGCCAGTCCCAGCACATGCACACCTTCCAGCAGGCTCGATTTCCCGCTGCCGTTGGCGCCGCTCACCAGGTTGACCCTCGGACCCGGCGCGATATCGACAGGCGCAAGGTTACGCAGGTTCTGGAATTGCAGACGTTCAAGCGCCATGGCGACCTCAGTCAGGACAAATGAAGAAAACGAAGACGATATGCACGTTCAGCCTGTGATCGACACGATGCTTGCCGTGCCATCATCTCTTGGCCCTGAATGTGACGACACCCGCCACCTCACGGGAGAGGATGGCGGGTGTCGTCAGTCATGTGTTGAAGAAATTCGCGTACACCTTGCGATAATTACGAATCAAGCACATGATTTCAAACGATTTTACATTATTACAGACGCATCGGCATGACTACGTAACGTGCATCACCGCCGCCCGGCTCTTCCAGCAGTGCAGAGCTGTTGGCATCGGAAAGCGTCAACTGGACACGATCCGAATCCAGCACGCCCAGAACGTCGATCAGGTAGCCGACATTGAAGCCGATCTCCAGACCACCGCCTTGATAATCCAGTGCGATGTTCTCTTCGGCTTCTTCCTGCTCCGGGTTGTTGGCCAGCACGCGCAGATTGCCGGCCTCCAGGTACAGGCGGACACCACGATACTTCTCGTTGGAAAGAATCGCGGTACGTGACAGTACCTGCCGCAGCTCGGCACGCTCCGCCACGATGACCTTGTCACCGCCACGCGGCACGACACGCTCGTAATCCGGGAACTTGCCGTCCACCAGCTTGGAAGTGAAGGTGAAGTCGCCGGTCTGCGCCCGGACGTGAGTCCCGCTGACGGTGAGCGTCAGCGGCTCATTGCTGCCGTCCAGCAGACGCGTCAGTTCCAGAATGCCCTTGCGGGGAATGATCAGCTTCTGGGACTCGGCAACACTGATGTCAGCGGCCTGCTCACATACCGCCAGGCGGTGTCCATCAGTGGCCACGGTGCGCACCAGATTGCTGGTCAGTTCCAGCAGCATGCCGTTGAGATAATAACGGACATCCTGCTGCGCCATGGCAAAGGAAGTGGCATCGATCAGATGCTTGAGCGTGCCGCGCGGCAGGCTGATGGTGATATCACCCTGACCATCATCGATGTTGGGGAATTCCGCGACCGGCAGCGTCGAGAGCGTGAAGCGCGAACGACCACTGCGCAGGATGGCACGGCCTTCCTCGAGCGCCAGGATGATCTCGCTGCCTTCCGGCAGCGACTTGCAGATATCCATCAACTTGCGCGCTGGTACCGTCGCGGAACCCGGCTCATCGACACGGCTGGGCTCGACACGCCCGATCAGCTCGACCTCCAGGTCGGTTCCCGTCAATGACAATTGCTGATCAGACACTTCCAGCAACACGTTGGACAGCACCGGCAGGGTTTGACGACGCTCGACCACACCCGCCACCAGGGACAGCGGGCGCAGCAGGGCTTCACGCGAAATGGCAAATTTCATGGAGACTCCACTCTCTGGAAACGGGAGAAGTGCTTGCCGGTGACCAGCACACACTCATCAAATATTCCGGGCCGTCGCACGACAGGGCCCGGTGCACTAAGCGCCGGACAGGTTGACCTCACCCTCTCGGCGCTGCGTGGCAACTGAATCAGCTGGTCAGAAGACGCAGCAGATTCTTGTAGTCTTCGCGAATGTCGGCGTTCTCTTCGCGCAGTGAGGCCACCTTGCGGCAGGCATGCAGCACCGTCGTGTGGTCGCGTCCACCGAAGGCATCGCCGATTTCCGGCAAGCTGTGATTGGTCAGCTCCTTGGCAAGTGCCATGGCGACCTGACGCGGACGTGCCACCGAGCGCGAGCGACGCTTGGAATGCAGATCGGAAATCTTGATCTTGTAATACTCGGCCACGGTGCGCTGGATATTGTCCACACCCACCTGCTTGTCCTGCAATGCCAGCAGATCCTTCAGGGATTCACGGATGAAGTCCTGGTTGATCGCACGCCCCATGAAATGGGAGTCCGCGATGACCTTTTTCAGGGCACCCTCGAGCTCACGCACGTTGGAACGGATCTTCTGGGCAATGAAGAAGGCGGCATCATGAGGCAGGTCGACCTTCGCCTGGTCCGCCTTCTTCATCAGGATCGCGACACGAGTCTCAAGCTCCGGCGGCTCGATGGCCACTGTCAGCCCCCAACCGAAGCGGGACTTCAGGCGCTCTTCGACACCATTGATCTCCTTCGGGTAGCGATCCGAGGTCAGGATCATCTGCTGCCCCCCTTCCAGCAAGGCATTGAAGGTATGGAAGAACTCTTCCTGAGAACGCTCCTTGCCGGCAAAGAACTGGATGTCATCGATCAGCAGCGCATCCACCGAGCGGTAGAAACGCTTGAAGTCATTGATGGCATTGAGCTGCAGCGCCTTGACCATGTCAGCCACGAAGCGCTCGGAGTGCAGATAGACCACCTTGGCATTCTCGCCACCCTGCTTGGCCAGATGGTTGCCCACCGCATGCATCAGGTGGGTCTTGCCCAGACCGACGCCACCATAGAGGAACAGCGGGTTGTAGGCGCCACCCGGGTTCTCGGAGACCTGACGGGAGGCGGCACGTGCCAGCTGGTTGGACTTGCCTTCGACGAAGGTTTCGAAGGTGAAATTCGGATTCAAGCCACTGGAATGCTTGAGGCTGCCTTCTACCTGCACCTGCCGCGCATTGCGACGCGGTGCCGCCTCCTGCGCACCGTCACCCGCCATCTCACGCTCTTCTGCGTAATTGCCACGCGGGGGCGTATGCACTGACGGCGCACGCGGGCTCGGCATCTGGCCGGGCGCAGGGGCCTGAGCGGACACCGATGAAGTCGATGCCCCCTCTGGCCGCGGATTGGAGACCGTGCGGCGGCTTCCCACGCTGAGCTCGACCTTGGGCGGCTTGCCCGGAGCAAGCTCACGCAGAAGCTCATGAATCCGCTTGAGGTACTTGTCATTGACCCAGTCGCGTACGAAGCGATTGGGGGCGAGCAGGCACAGCTCTCCGCCGTCACCTTCCTCAGCCTGCAAGGGACGAACCCAGGTGTTGAACTGCTGTGAATTCAGCTCGTCTTGCAGGGCGTCAAGACATTGTTGCCAAAGTGCGAGCGACACGCGACCTCACATCCAGTGATCAAAGGGGCGGCCATTGTATAGGCCAAGCCACGAGTTATCCACACGACATCGGCAGGGAAATCCACTGTGGACAACCTGGGTATCAAGATTCTTCTGCCATCTGGACATTCTGGGGAGTGATGGAGGCCATCTGGACCGCTGGGGATAAGGCGATACTTATGCACAGTGTCATGCACAGGCTGAACTCAGGTTCTTCACCCTTTATCATCAGGGATATCCTGAGGGCAGTAGATTGAACTTCTTCGACAAAAACAGGTTATCCACAGAATCTTCCCTCCTTTATAGTTACTGTATATTCAGAACTCCCTTTCTGTAGCAATGATAGCGAGGGCCTTGCTCGGGAATGCGCTTTCCCTCTCGAGGAGGTGGCGACGCACGCACAGGCAAGGTTATCCACCGGTGCTTTCCTGCCGCGAATCTGTCATTCGCTGGTCGGGCAAGACAGCCCGGGAGGCAGGGGCTATCCCCCGAAAGAGCGGGACCCGATGCACGAGTCGCCGCCCCCCCCCTTCGCAAGTCTTCCCCTCGGTCAGCATGAGGCGCAGTTTCTCCTCTCCTTTCTCGACAAGGATTTTTTTGGCCCTGCACACGTGCTCCGTGGCTGGCTCGATAGCCGTGAGAAACGCCAGCTGACGGGCGGCGTGGCACGAATCAGCAGTGAAATGTCGGGAAACGGCTGTGGACAACTTCTCACGCGACATTGCAAGCGACTTGCAGATTCACTAGAATCCCTGCCCCTGACCAATCTGCCCTGTCCTCATGTGGATACAGGGCAACATTCGTTGACCTTTTCCAAACAACCACGTGGGAAGAAGCAGCTATGAAACGCACATTTCAGCCGAGCGTCCTGAAGCGCAAGCGCACACACGGTTTCCGTGCTCGTATGGCGACCAAAGGTGGCCGTGAGGTCATCCAGCGTCGTCGTGCGAAAGGCCGTAAGCGTCTGAGCGCCTGATCGAGGCCCGGATGTCCCGTCAGGGATTTCCCCGGCAGCTTCGCTTGCTGACTGCCGGGGATTACCGGCACGTCTTCGATCACACCACCCTCAAGGTACACGGCAAGGGGCTTCTGGCTCTGGCGTGTCCGAACGACCTGGGACATGCCCGCCTGGGGTTGGTGTTCAGCAAGAAGAACGTGCGCCGTGCCGTAGATCGCAACCGCCTCAAACGTCTGACACGCGAATCCATTCGCCTCCGCCAGCATCGCCTTCCGGCCGTCGACATCGTCGTATTGGCCAAGCGAGGTGTGAATGAGCTGGACAACGAGACACTGCATCGCCAGCTTGACGGCATGTGGGCTCGTCTGGAGAAGGATGCCAGACGTCTGAAAGCGGCCAAGTCAACGCCACCTGCCTGACGCGACACCTCTCCGGTGCGTCCGGCATGTGGCGTTTTTTTCGTTATACGCCCCACCGTTCGTACCCGGACTCATCTGACTCCCGCCAGATTGATTCACCCTCCACCGGGTATACACAATGGATGTCAAACGATTACTCCTCGTGATTCCGCTTGCGGTTGTCGCCTATCTGCTGGTCGTCCAGTGGAACAAGGATTACGACCAGCCCGCTGCAGAGACACAGGCTCCCCAGGTGGCCTCTCAGGCTGCCAACGCCACTGCCCAGGGCCTTGAGGCTCCGAGCAGCAGCAATGCTTCCAGCGGCGATACCGGTCTTGCAACGCCGGACAGTGCGACCAGTACTCCGAGCAACAGCCTGATCGAAGTCAAGAGCGACGTGCTGGACCTGCGTATCGACCCGCAGGGTGGCGACGTCGTCTATGCCGCCCTGCTCGAGCACAAGCAGAACAACACCTCTGAAGCTCCCTTCGTCCTGCTGTCTGACAATCAGTCACGCAGCTACGTGGCCAAGTCCGGCCTGCAGCTGGATGGTCACAAGGGACGTATCGCCTTCTCCGCCGATAGCAACAGCTACCTCATGGGCGAGAATGACGATAGCCTGCAGGTGGACCTGAAGGCCGACGTCAACGGCGTCGCGATCATCAAGCGCTTCACCGTCAGCAAGGACAGCTACCAGCTCAAGGTTGACTATCTGCTGGACAACCAGTCCCAGCAGCCGGTCGGTGCACGCTTCATCGGTCAGCTGGCTCGCGACAACAGTGCCGACCCGTCCACCGGTGGCGGCATGGGCATGAAGTCCTATCTGGGTGCGGCCTTCTCGTCAGAAGAGAACCACTACCAGAAGGTGGATTTCGAAGATATCCAGGACGGCAGCTTCAAGAATGTCGACATCCAGGGTGGCTGGGTCTCCATGATCCAGCACTACTTCGTGTCTGCCTGGGTGCCGGCTGACAATCAGAAGAATCTGTACTACACCAGCGTCGACAAGCAGAACCGCAACGTGGCGGCCTTCGCCAGCCCGACCACTCAGGTCGCGGCCGGTCAGCAGGCTGAGCTCGGTGCCACCCTGTACGTCGGACCGAAGGATCAGGACCAGCTGGAAGCGACCGCGCCCTATCTGGAACTGGTGGTCGACTTCGGTTGGCTGTGGTTCCTGGCCAATCCGCTGTTCTGGCTGCTGGAGCACATCCACGCGCTGGTCGGCAACTGGGGTGCCTCCATCATCCTGCTGACCGTGCTGGTGAAGGTCGTGCTGTTCCCGCTCTCCGCGACCGCATACCGCTCGATGGCCAAGATGCGCAAGATGGGCCCCGAGATGCAGCGCATCAAGGAGAAGTACGGCAGCGACCGCCAGAAGGTCTCCCAGGAGATGATGAAGTTCTACCAGACGGAGAAGATCAATCCGCTGGGCGGCTGTCTGCCGATCGTGATCCAGATGCCGGTCTTCATCGCCCTTTACTGGATGCTGATGGAGTCCGTCGAACTGCGTCACGCGCCGTTCATGCTGTGGATTCAGGATCTTTCCGTGAAGGATCCGCTGTTCATCCTGCCCATCGTCATGGGTCTCACGATGTTCATCCAGCAGCTGCTGAACCCGACGCCTCCGGACCCCACCCAGGCGAAGATCATGAAGATGCTGCCCATCGTCTTCACCTTCTTCTTCCTGTGGTTCCCGGCAGGTCTGGTGCTGTACTGGATCGTCAACAACACGCTGTCGATCGCTCAGCAGTACGTCATCACCCGTCAGATCGAGAATGCCGAGCCGACCAAGAAAGGCGCATGATGCCTTTCAGGTTCGCCTGACATGACTCACCCACGACCCTCGCCTCTGGCGGGGGTCGTGGCGTTTCAGGCCTCTGTTTTCTCGAGCGATCGTGACCGCCCTGCTGCCAGCTGATGCTTCCGGACACACCCTCGCTTGCTGTCGCGGGGCGTCAGCCGCGACAATAGCGCCCATCCCCTACACCTTCATTCCGGCTTCGTGCCCGAGGTTTCTGCATGTCTACCGCCTACCAGCCTGACTCCATCGCGGCACTGGCCACTCCGCCCGGCCGTGGTGGCGTCGGCATCATCCGTGTCTCCGGGCCGGCCTGCCAGGCCATCGCCCAGGCCATGCTGGGCCAGTGCCCCCCGCCGCGTCATGCCCACTATGGCCCGTTCATGGGACTGGACACCCAGGGCAACCCCATCGCCCTCGACGAAGGCATCGCGCTCTACTTCAAGGGCCCGAATTCCTTCACCGGCGAGGATGTGCTGGAACTGCAGGGGCATGGTGGCCCGGTGATCATGGATCTGCTGCTGGAGCGCTGCGTGCAGCTGGGCGCACGCCTGGCACGCCCCGGTGAGTTCAGTGAGCGTGCCTTCCTGAACGACAAGCTGGATCTCGCCCAGGCCGAAGCCATCGCCGACCTGATCGATGCCAGCTCACGCGCAGCGGCCGAGAATGCGCTGCGTTCGCTCAAGGGCGAGTTCTCGACGCGTGTCAGTGCGCTGGTACAACGCCTGATCGAGCTGCGCATCTACGTCGAGGCCGCCATCGATTTCCCGGAAGAGGAAATCGACTTCCTGGCCGACGGGCATGTCGCGGCGCGCCTCAATGAGGTCAAGGCCGAGCTGATGGGCGTGCGCGCCGCCGCCAACCAGGGTGCCCTGATGCGCGAGGGCATGACGGTGGTGATCGCCGGCCGCCCCAATGCCGGCAAGTCGAGCCTGCTCAATGCGCTGACCGAGCAGGACACCGCCATCGTCACCGACATCGAAGGCACCACGCGCGACGTGCTACGTGAGCACATCCACCTCGATGGCATGCCACTGCATGTCATCGATACCGCCGGCCTGCGAGACACCCCGGACGCCGTCGAGCGCATCGGCGTGCAGCGCGCCTGGGACGAGATCGAGAAGGCGGATCGCGTCCTGTTGCTGGTCGATGCCGCGACCACGCCAGCCACCGACCCGATGGAGATCTGGCCGGAATTCGTCGCACGCCTGCCGGATCCGTCACGCCTGACGCTGGTCCGCAACAAGATCGACACCAGCGGCGAGACGCCTGGGTTGACCAACGTCACTGCCATCGAGGATGGCGATGCCGAGCAGGCACGTCATCAGGCCAGCGTGGTGCGCATCTCGGCGCGCGACAATCAGGGCCTGGATGCCTTGCGTGATCACCTCAAGGACATCATGGGCTTCACCGGCACGGCCGAAGGTCGCTTCAGCGCCCGCCGCCGTCACCTGGATGCGCTGGAGCGTGCCGGCGAGTCTCTCGACAACGGTGAGGCCCAGCTGCTTGGCGCCGCGGCGGGGGAGCTGCTGGCCGAAGACCTGCGTGCTGCCCAGATGGCGCTGTCCGAGATCACCGGTGAATTCTCGGCCGATGATCTGCTCGGGGAAATCTTCGGCAGCTTCTGCATCGGCAAGTGATCCCGCCGGACTGACCTTCTCCTCCCGAAAGCCTCCCGCCGCCAGCGCTTGCGTCTGGCGGACAGACTCTCGTTATACTGCCTCTGCCGAACATCTCCGAGTGGCGAAGATGGGCAGGGGCAGACAGGGAGTCGACATGGCGGGACGCGCAACATCGAAAAGGCCGCAGGATTCCCATCGCGAGTCCCGTGACTCCAGCACCTCACTCCCGCCGAACCCCGCCGCCGAGCTGAGCACAGGGCCTCTTCCCGAGGCCCCATTGCGACATCTGCTGCTCGATTTCTTCACCCGCCACTGGCCCCGCTACCTGCTGGCCATCGCGTTCCTGATCGGGGTCGCGGGGCTGAATCTGCTGCTGCCGTGGGCCATCGGCGCCACCATCGATGCCCTGCGTGATGGCAGTCTGGATCATGATGCCCTGCTGACCCGCCTGTGGTGGCTGGTGGCAGCGGGCCTCGCGCTCTACGCCCTGCGCTATGCCTGGCGCGTGGCGCTGTTCGGGACCGCCTATCGGCTGGGGACGGAGCAGCGTGATGCCTTTCACGCCAAGCTGACACGCCTGGACCCCGGCTTCTATCAGCGTCATCGCACCGGAGACCTGATGGCGCACGCCAGTCAGGACATCGATGCCGTGGAGATGGCCGCCGCAGAAGGTGTGCTGTCCAGCGTCGATGGCGCCATGACCTTCGTACTGGTGCTGGGCATCATGCTGTTCGCGATCGATGTGCCGCTGACATTGCTTGCCTTGCTGCCGTTCCCCTTCATGGCCTGGGCCTTTGCCCGAATCTCCCGACGTATCGGACTGCGTTTTCGCGAATCGCTGGAACGCTTCTCGGACCTCAACGACCAGACCCAGGAAGCCTTCGCCGGCATTCGCATGCTCAGGAGTCATGCGCTGCTCGATGACGAAGCCCGCGCCTTCTCGAAACGCGCCGCGGCCGCCGAACGCGTGGATTATCGCGTCCAGACACTCGAGGCCGCCTTCAGCCCCGTGGTGTTTCTCTCGCTCTCGATGGCCACCTTGTTGACGCTGGGCATCGGCAGCTGGCGCTATCTCCAGGAGGCCATCACGCTTGGACAACTGACCAGCTTCTCGCTCTATCTCGCCCAGTTGATCTGGCCGATGTTCGCGCTCGGCTGGTGCCTGAACATCCTGCAGCGTGGTGCGGCGGCCGCTCGTCGCCTGGCCATCTTCCATGCGGCCCCGGAAGCGCTACAGGATACCGGCACACGGGATGAGGTGAGCAACCACTCACTCCGCCTTGAGATCAAGGAATTCCACTACCCCGGAAGCCAGCAGCGTGCTCTTGGACCGATCTCGCTTGAGGTGGCGGCAGGGGAAAGCCTGGGAATCGTCGGTGCGACCGGCAGCGGCAAGTCCACGCTGCTGCGCCTGCTGTCTCGCAGCTGGCCGCTGTCAGACGACCAGGGAACGCTGACACTGGGAGGTCACCCCGCAAGTGAGTACACACTTCACGCATGGCGTGGCCAGTTCTCGCTCGTCCCGCAGGATCCCTTCCTGTTTGCGCTCTCGGTGGCCGACAATGTCGCCCTCGCGTGTCCCGAGGCCAGCCATGCGCGGATACACCAGGCGTTGAGCGCCGCCGCCTTCGACAATGATCTCGCGCGTCTTCCCGCCGGGCTCGATACCATGATCGGCGAGCGTGGCATCACGCTCTCCGGCGGCCAGCGTCAACGCTTGGCACTGGCGCGCAGTCTGCTCACCGAGGCTCCCATCCTACTGCTGGATGACACCCTGTCCGCCGTGGATCAGGTCACCGAGCGCACCCTGCTGACCACACTGGCACGTCTGCAACACTCTGAGCGCCAGGGACGACGGCGCACGCTGATCATCAATAGTCATCGTCTGTCAGCCGTCCAGCGCTGTCAGCGCATTCTGGTCCTCGAGGACGGGCGCATTCTCGAACAGGGCAATCACCAGACGCTGCTCGAGGCACGTGGCGCCTACTGGCGACTCTGGCAGGCCCAGCAGGCAGACCGGGACAGCGATGCACCGCAGGGAGTGCGCTCATGAGTCACACGCAATCCGAGGCTCCCGTGACATCACGCTTGCTCAGCCGTCGTCGCCTGATACTGCTGTGGCAACCACTGAGGCAGCGCCTGGGGGATGTCCTGCGCGCGCTGTCGATCCTGATCGTTGCCACGGCGCTGGACGTCCTCGGCCCGTGGCTGACACAGCGTTACCTGGATGAGCACCTGATTCCCGGCAATCTGGCCCCCGAGGCGCTGGCAGGGCTGATGGGTCTGTACCTGATCACCCAGGGTGGGGCAGCCGCCGGGCGCTATCTACAGCAACTGCGCTTCGCACGCCTGGCCCTCGCCAGTGTGCGCGATCTGCGTGAGCGAGTCTTCACTCACCTGCTCCATCAGCCACTGACGACATTGGATACTCTGGCGGCCGGTGAACTGGTGGCACGCGTGACCAACGATACCGAGTCCCTGAAGGAGCTGTATGTCGGAGTGCTGGCCACGCTGGTCGGCAACGTGGTGCTGCTGATTGGCATACTGTCGGCCATGGCGTTGATGGATGGCACCCTCGCGCTCATCGCGATGGTACTGATTCCGCTTTCCATCGGCTTGATCTGGCTCTATCAGCGTTTCTCCGGTCGTGCTGCCAGTGAAGTACGCCGACTGCGCGCCTTTCAGAATGCACGTATCGCCGAGGCGATCGGCGGGATGAGTGTCCTGCAGGCCAGCCACCAGACGACGCGCTTCGGCGAGCGCTATCATCGCCTCAATCTCGCGCAATATTCAGCGCGCATGCGCACGGTACGCGTCTCGGGCCTGTTGCTGCGTTCCGCCATCGACCTGATGGCCATGCTGATCACGCTGACACTGGTCGCGGTCTTCGGGCTGCGTGAACTGGGCGGAGGCGCTGAGCTGGGCGTGCTGTATGCCTTCATCGCCTGGCTGGGGCGCATCAGCGAACCGCTGATCGAGATTACCCAACGCCTGCAGGTCTTCCAGTCAGCGCTGGTAGCCGCCGGACGTCTGGAAGAAGTGCTGGAGACTCCACGGGAAGGGGAAGCGGCGGGGACGATGACGGAGTCCGGGGCAAAGGCTGCCCCCTCCTCCACGCCGGCGTCAGCACGAGCGAGCGAGACAGATGCCATCACGACGTTGGCGAGTGGTCACTATCAGCTCGAGCATCTGACCCACTGGCACCAGGGAGCAGAAACCCCTGCGCTGGATGGCATCACGCTCACGATCGAAAGTGGTGAATTTCTGGGGGTCGTCGGTCCGACCGGCAGTGGCAAGTCCACCCTGCTCGACCTGCTCAGTGGTCAGCGCCCGGCTCACCGCGAGCAACTCCGGCTGGATGGACGGCCACTGGGAGAGTGGTCAGCACACCAACGCGCAGCGGCCATCGCCATCGTTCCCCAGGAGCCCTTCATCCGTGCCACGACATTGCGCGACAACCTGCTGCTGGGACGCGAGATCAGCGATTCACGGCTGGACATGGTGCTGGACAAGGCACACCTGACGCCGCTGATCCGCGGACTGCCGGAGGGCCTCGATACGCTGCTGGGCGAGCGAGGCCTGAGCCTTTCCACCGGGGAGCGGCAGTTGCTGGCGCTCGGCCGTGCTCTGGTGGCCACCCCACGCGTCCTGCTGCTGGATGAGGCCACCGCCAGCATCGACAGCCATACCGAGGCGCTGCTGCAGCAGGCGCTGCAGGAGTTGCGCGGCGAGGTGACCCTGATCGTGGTGGCACATCGTCTGGCCACGGTGCGGGACGCAGATCGATTGCTGGTGCTGGAACAGGGGCGCATCACGCAGTTGGGGTCACACGAAGAATTGATGACGACGCCCGGCCTCTACCAGCGCCTGTGGCAGGAAGATATTCCCCACTGACGCGAGGCGTCGCCTTGATCATTCATGTGAACATGAACTGGATCACGCAAGACGCCCCCACAGGCTTCGCCTGTGGGGGCGTCTGTTCTGCGAAGCCTGAGTGACGGGCTTCCGCCTTCAGCTCTCACGCCGACCTTCAGGGCTTGCGCGGACCGCGCGGCTTGCTGCCCTGCCCCTTGTCGGGGCTTCCCTTGGTCGCCTTGCCCTTCATGGCATTGTGTTCCTGCTTCTCACGCAGGGCACGCGCCTCACGGGCATCCAGCGGCTTGCCGACGTCGCTGGTGTCTTCAGGACGCTGCCTGGCGGCATACTTCCTGGGCAACTTGGTGGTGCTGGAAGAATTGACCTGACCATCGCGGCCAATCGCCGGCGTACTGCGCTTGCTGACGCGAGTGGAGCCTTCACGGCGCCCCTTGCCCGGCATGCTGGAAGACCAGTCGCTCCAGCTGGCAGAATCCTTGCCTGCAGCCTTGCCCGCCATCTCGCCCTTGCCACGCGGTTGTGCCGGCTCGGGGCGTGACGTCGACTTGCGCTCGGCGGGCTTTTCGCTGACCCGCTTCTCACTGGGGGCGGAATGCCCATGCACCTGGTCCTTGATCTGCGCCTTGATGCTGGTCTTCGGCTTGGCCGTCGCGGAATGACGCTTGCCCTTGGCCTTGGGCGTCGCGCTGTCATTGCGGACGCGCGGCTTGGCCCAGCCTTCTCCGCGCTTGAGCTTCTCACGCTTGGGCTTGGCCTGAGTCACTTCCACGTCGGCGTCGCGCTTGACCTTCTGGTTGAGCTTGCGCAGCGCCAGCAACCGCTCGCGCGGCATCGGCTTGGGTTCGCTGCGCGCTCGTGCGACCTCTTCCGACAACCACCACAGGCCCTTGTGCTCGACGGCAACGGACTGCGGAGCCGGCAGTGCGCCCTTGAGCACCTCGACCACCTCCTGCATGGCATCAGAGAACTGACGATCGAACTGCCACGGAGGATTGATCACCAGCATGCCAGAGCCATACATGCCGTGATCGCCCTCGGGCGAGTCAATCACCAGCTCGCTGCGCCACATCGGCGCGGGCGACTGCTTCTTGAGGCGCTCGAGCAGGTCATGCTGACGACCGGCCGGCAGCAGCGGATACCAGATCATGATGGTGGCATGACGAGACTTGCGCAGCGTCTCGACCACGACATCCGCCACATCACGGTAATCGTTCTTGAGCTCGTAACTGGGGTCGATCAGCACCGCGACACGCGGCGTGGTGACCGGCACTGCTGCCAACAGGCCAGACAGCCCGTCCTGCTGGCGGCGCATCACCTTGCCAAGACTGTCACGCTGCACCGGCGCCTGGTCGAAGTGGTAGATCTCACCCGGATGCAGTTCATACGCCAGCAGCCTGTCCCCCTGACGCAACGCCTGGCTCAACCACCAGGGCGAGCCGGGATAGACGCTCAACGTGGACGGCGCTCCCTTGCCACTCTCGGGCTGCATGTCGGCCAGCCTGGCCAACCAGCGTGCCAGTGGCTTGTCCGTTGCACCTGGGGCAGGTTCGCCCGCGTCCGTCAGCCAGCGATCGCGCACCTGCCACACTGGCAACACGCCCTGCTCATACTCGCGCAATTGCTCTGTTTCACGTGCCGCCAGGGGATACCAGCCGCGTCCGGCATGGGTATCGATGAACGTAACAGGCGACTCTTTACGTAATAGATGCTCGGCGAGCGTATTGGCCAGCAGGTGTTTGTGGAGATCGGCGAAGTTGCCGGCGTGATAGGCGTGCTGATAGGCGAGCAAATGCGCCTCCTTGATACGGCGATGTCAGCGGCATGATGCCGGCTGGACAGAAATCTGGGGGCGGTGGCTTCAGCCAAAGTGACCGATGGATGAAGACCGCTGAAGGGGCTGAAGGATAGCAGAGATGGTCACTTGTCACCCCAAAAGCCGTCCTTCACAGACGACAAGGCCCACGCCGAAGCGCAGGCCTTGTCTGAAACATCGATGCGGCCCGCTGCCGTCAGGACAGCTGGCTGAGACTCAGCTTTCCAGCGGAGTCAGAGTGATCTCGACGCGACGGTTCTGTGCACGACCGGACTGGGTATCATTCGATGCCACCGGGCTGGCTTCGCCATAACCACGCATGTTCAGACGATTGAAGGCGATGCCACCACTGGCCAGATAGTTGCCGACCGCCTGGGCACGCAGCTCGGACAGATTCTGATTGTAGTTGCTGGCACCGGTGGAATCGGTATAGCCCGCGATGTTGACGCGAGTCTCGTCATATTCCTTGAGGACCGTGATCACACCATCCATGACCGGCTGAATCTGGCCGGACAGAGTGCTGGAATCGGAACCGAAGGTGACGTTGGACGGCATGTTGAGGATGATCTGATCGCCGACACGGGTCACGCTAACGCCGGTGCCCTGCAGCTGATCACGCAGCTTGGCTTCCTGGACATCCATGTAATACCCGATGCCACCACCGGCTGCCGCACCGGCTGCCGCGCCGATCAGCGCCTTGTCGAGACGATGGTTGCCACTCTTGGTCGCCCCGGCGATGGCACCAACGACAGCCCCGATACCGGCACCCTTGGCCGTACTGGAGGTCTGCTGCTCATTGGTATACGGGTTGGTCGTGGTGCAACCCGCCATCGCGACGGCAGCTGCCAGCGGCAGGGCCAGGAGTACGGACTTCTTCATGGTAACGCTCCCTATCTTCACTCTCATGGATGGCAAGACGACATCGGCGTAGTGCCACATTCTGGTGTGATCATGCCTGATCGTTCAGGTGTCGAACATGGCCAGCAGGTCATTGAGGAACAATAAGCCCTGCGGCGAGGCACGCAACAGCGCGTCATCCTCAACGATAAGCCCGCGCGCGCGCGCCAGACTCAGCCCCGGCTCCAAGGCCTCGCGCTCAAGCCCGGTCGTGCGGCGCATCTCCTCGAAGCTGACGCCATCCGTCAGACGCAGCGCATTCATCATGAACTCGAGTGCCAGCTCTTCCGGGGCGATCTCCTGCTGACCGGCAATGAAGCCACGCGGGTCCTGCATGCGACGCAGATAGGCCTGGGGCTGCCGGCTCTTCCAGCGTCGCTGGAGCTGCAGCTCGCCAGTGAAGTTCCCGCTGCTGTCCGTCTTCGCCAGCGTCAGCTTGCCGTGCGCGCCCGCACCGATGCCGAGATAATCTCCGAATTTCCAGTAGTTCAGGTTGTGGCGTGCCCCTCGCCCCTCAAGGGCGTAGGCGGAAATTTCATAGCGACGGAATCCGCCGCTTTCCAGCATCTCGTGACCATGATCCTGAATGTCCCACAGCAGATCATCTTCCGGCAGCACCGGGGGGCGCGAGTAGAACTCGGTATTGGGCTCCAGCGTCAGTTGATACCACGAGAGATGAGTGGGCTTGAGCGCCAGTGCGCGCTGGATGTCATCCAGCGCCGTTTCCAATGTCTGTCCCGGCAGGCCATGCATCAGGTCGATGTTGAAGTTGTCGAAACCGGCGGCACGTGCGCTGGCAACCGCCCGTTCGGCCTCCTGTGCGGAGTGGATACGCCCCAGTACGCTGAGCTGTTCCGGCTGGAAGGTCTGTACCCCGATGGACAGCCGATTGATGCCGGCAGCGCGATAGGCAGCGAAGCGGCCTTGTTCCAGCGTGCCGGGATTGGCCTCCAGCGTGATCTCGCATCCCTCGGACAGTGCCACGCGCTCGCGAATGCCATCGAACAGCCGCTGATAGGCCTGCCCGCTCAGCAGGCTCGGGGTCCCGCCACCGATGAAGATGCTTTGCAGTTCACGCTCAGGCTGCCCCTGGAGGCATTGGAGATCCTGGTCCAGATCCGCCAGCAGTGCCGTGATGTACTCCACTTCCGGTAGATGGGCATCGCGGCCCACACTGTGGGAGTTGAAATCACAGTAAGGACATTTGCGCACGCACCACGGCACATGAATATAGAGGGATAACGGCGACAACGACTCGACGGACATCAAGCGCTCTCACTTGCAGCGGTCAATGCTTGAAGCAGCTGCTGCATGGCACGGCCCCGGTGACTGAGTCGATTCTTGGTGGATGCCTCAAGCTGTGCCGCACTCATGCCCTGCTCTGGCAACCAGAAGAGGGGGTCATAGCCGAAACCGCCATCACCACTCGGAGCGGTCAGCACCCGGCCCTCCCAGCTGGCCTGCACGATGATGGGGACAGGGTCTGCCGCATGCCGAAGGTAGACCAGCACACACCAGTAGCGCGCCGTACGCGCCTCCTCCGGCACACCTTCCAGCGCTGACAGCAAGGCCGCATTGTTGTCCTGATCTCCCTGGCCTTGCTGACGACGCGAGGCGAAACGTGCCGAGTAGATACCGGGCTCGCCGTCCAGCGCATCGACCTCGATCCCCGAATCATCGGCCAGCGCCGGAAGTCCGGTGATGGCGGCGGCATGACGCGCCTTGATCAAGGCATTCTCGACGAAGGTCAACCCGGTCTCTTCGGCATCACTGACACCCAGCTGGCTCTGAGGAATCGGGGCAATACCCAGTGGAGCCAGCAAGCGAGCGAATTCCCGCAGCTTGCCAGCATTGCCGCTGGCCAGCACAAGTGATGAGGCAGACATGAACATCTCCGGGGGTGGTGTCAGAAGAAACGTGCGACCCTGCGAGAACATCATGAAAACAGGCAGAGGGTACAAGACACATTCTATCGTGTGAGTCCGATAGGTACACGCGGGGCAGCTTTCATTCTGACTGAGCAAACTGGTATTGAAGCCTCACGAAAATCACCCGGCTCACTTGAGCTCGTCTGCCCCCGGATGCTCGATGGCTTACCAATCTCCACTCATCCCAACACGGGATTTCACTATGCCTGTTACCCACCAAGACTGACACCTTCCCAGGGCTCCTCCCAACCCACTGATCCCAAAGGGATAATCCAAAGAATAACAAGGAGAGATTCTTATGCCATCTGGCACTATCCAAGGACGGCATCGCCTCATCACGCTTGTCTAGACTGAGAGTGATGACTCGCTGACCTGGCAAGCACTACATCCTTCGGTCTGTCACCGTTCCATCAGGTTCTGACACCACGGCAGGAGTGCCCCATGCAAACGACCAAAGTCCTGTTCGTGACCGCCTTGTCTCCACAGACTGAGCTGTTTGTCGATTATCTGCATGAACAGCTTCAATGCTCCGTGGAAGCCTGCGACAGGGAGGCCGACACGCCTGCCACGCCGAATCTGGTGCTGATCGACAGCGCACAATGCGACCTGGCGAAGATGACCCACTGGAGCTCGCTTTCCAGGTCAGCCGCATTCAATGTCGAGCATGAGGACGCTGCCATCGCCCTGCTTTTGCATGTTCCCTTGAACGGCATCTTCTACCGACATGATAATCTTTCTCAGATAAGTCAGGGTATAAAGGCGATGCTGGACGAGGAGATATGGTTATCGCGAAAATTGATGCAATCGCTGATTCGTCATTATCGTCAACAACAACAGATCGCCTTCCAACCTGTCATGGGATTGACGCAAAGGGAACTGGAAATATTATCCCTGATCGCCACTCGACAGAGTAATGTCGATATTGCTCAACGTTTGAACCTCAGTCAGCACACGGTAAAGTCTCATTTATATAATATCTTTCGTAAAATCAGGGTTCACAACCGGCATCAGGCCATCGAGTGGGCGCACGAGCATCTCAATCTCTACCTCCCGCAGCACGCCCCCCATCGATCACCGAACCCGGAAACCTGAAATTCGGGGCGATCTGATACGAGCGACTGGCGTAGGCCAGACCGACGCATCACACAGTGACTACCAGCACTCCTGCAGGGCTCTTGCAGGTAGTAAGCACTCCATTCGAGTGATCTAGTTCTGAAATCCTGGCAGAGTGCGTCGCTTTTCAGTCACGGCCGCACCCTTCAGTTACAAAAAAACAAGGCCTATTACACAACGATATGGAAGCGATGCACGAAGGCATTAGACTTGTGGTACCTTCGTACCAACAGAAGCCCTAACCCTAAAAGCGCAATGGTCTGGTTTTTATTGCACTCACCAGGATGAAGGTCAGGCGACAGATACCCCTATCATGGATTAGGTGCTGTTTTCGTTGTTATTTTCCAGAATCCGCCATATCAAATTTAGCAATAACAAATCTAATAGTTTAGCAAGTGCTGAATATAGGTTGCCTTATCGTGCCTATCAGGCAAATATAAAGGGGTGCCCGATGCGTAATGCCCGACGCAGAGGAGTGCCACTCGTCACAGCAACATCTCCAACCACTTTCGCAATGGCTCCGCCAAGAAAATCGGTAAGACAACTCAGAGGTCTCGCACCATGATTACAGGGAATGCAATGGTGCTGCTGGTGACTGACTGCAATCCGCAGTCAGCGCTGTTCATGGATTACATTCGCCAGCAGCTTGAGTGTCAGGTGGCTTCCGCAAGCCCCGACGAGGATTACACCCCAGGGCAGGCAGACAGGACGATCGTGCTTCTCGATACCGACCACGTCGACGAGACCACGATGCAACGCTGGGATGCTGATGCCAGTCAGGATGCCAGTGCCGAGCTGGCAGCGATCAACATCAGTGATGAGGAAGAGGCCGCAAGCCTGCTGGTCAGCACGCACCTGCAGGGTGTCTTCTATCGTCAGGACAGTCTGTCGCTGATCAGCAAGGGAATCGCGAAATTGCTGGAAGGCGACATGTGGATGTCCCGCCCGCTGATGACTCGCTTGCTGGACTTCTACCGTCGTCAGCAGCTGAACGCCTATCGCCCCGTCTGCGGTCTGACGCAGCGCGAGGTAGAGATCATCGGCCTGCTGGGCACGGGTGCCTCCAATACCGAGATAGCAGACCAGCTGTTCGTCAGCGAACATACGGTCAAGTCACACCTCTACAACATCTTCCGCAAGATCAAGGTGCACAATCGCATCCAGGCCATGAACTGGGCTCGCCAGAACCTTGCCATGCCGGTATCACGCACACCGCGTATCGCTCGTCGAGCACAGATGTCGTGAGCGCCGCAGGCATGGTTGTTCACCATGCCTTTGCATGGGGACTGGCACTTTCCCTGATGTCGCATGCCTCCGCGCAATCAGCGCCGGAGGCGGTGAAACCAGAAGTCTCGGTTGCCAGCGAAGGCAGCGGGGCCCGGGCGGATGGCCACGATGGGGTCGCCATCCAGCGGCCTCGCGCCAGACTCAGTGATGGCCTGAACGGGGTGATGATAGATCGCACCATGACGATGATCGGCAAGACCTTCTATCGTCAATTCAGCCAGCAACGCCTTGATAGTCCAGCCCTGAGAAACACCTCTCTGAGTATTCACGAGCGTCCTTCGGCACGCTGGGGCAGCCTCATCTGGATCACGGAGGGCAATACCGTTCTCTATGAGGCGACCCTGCCCCCGAGAGTGAATGACGTCGACCTCTACGCAAGCTCAGCCGTTACCACCGTCTCCAACCAGTTCCTGCGTCGCAAGGTGCTGGAAGCACTCCAGGACGATCCGGACATGGCGGGCGATGAATTCTGAAAAGCACAGGTTGCATCCATAATAAAAGGGCTTCGATCACGAAGACCCTGACAATGTGCAAGGGAACAGGGGAACATCATGAAGCATCAGACACTCGCGGTGTCGTTGCTGTTATCGGCGATGCCGCTATATGCCGGCGAACTCATCTATCAGCCCGTCAATCCAAGTTTCGGCGGCAACCCTCTCAATGGCAGCTATCTGCTCAGCAAGGCCCAGGCACAGGATACCCATGAGGATCCCGATGCCTACTCGTTCGACAGTCTTTCAGAGACAGAACTCTTCATCAGTGACCTTCGCAACAGCCTGGTCTCCGACGCCATCACCGATGCCGTCGATACCAGTGAGCCAGGCCGTACCAGCGTGATCGACAGCGCCCAGTTGCGTGTCGAGGTCGTCAGTAACGGCAATGGCGGTTTCTCCATGCAGGTGCTGGATCGTGCGACCGGAGAAACGACCGTCATCAATCTTGGCACCTCAGGCAATGCGTTCTGACACGACTTCTGATGAAGGGTATCGCGAATGAAGAAGATGCTTACCTCGCTGATGGCCGTGACCGGCCTGGCGCTTGCGGGCTGTGCTCCCATGGTGGCGCATACCGAGGGGCTGGCAGGGATGCCCAGCACCTTGATGCCAAGAACCACCACCTACAACGATCTGATCAATCTCCCGCCACCAGCCGGGCGAATTCCCGTCGCCATCTACGATTTCCGGGACCAGACAGGCCAGTACCGACCGGCTCCGGCCAGTACCTTCTCCACGGCAGTGACCCAGGGAGGGGCGGCCATGCTGAGTGCCGCTCTCTCCGACTCCGGCTGGTTCATTCCTCTGGAGCGTGTGGGCCTGCAGAACCTGCTCACGGAACGCAAGATCATCCGGGCCAATCTGGAGAGAACCGGCCAGGGGGATATTGAGGCATTGCAGGCAGCCAACCTGCTTTTCGAAGGCGGCATCATCGCCTTTGATTCCAATGTCAGGACAGGTGGCTCTGGGGCAGAGTACTTCGGTATCGGGGCATCGGGTCAGTATCAGGTCGACCAGGTGACCGTGAATCTGCGCGCAGTGGATATCACCACCGGCCAGGTCATCGCCAACGTCAATACCAGTAAGACGATCTACTCTCGCGAGCTTCGAGCGGGCGTCTATCGCTTCATCGATTTCAGTCGATTGCTGGAAATGGAGACAGGCTATACCAACAATGAGCCAGTCCAGCTAGCCGTGATGTCGGCCATCGAGGCCGCTGTCATCCACCTGATTGCTCAAGGGGTGGAGCGCCAGCTATGGGCCTTGGCAGACCCGGCGGACATGCAGAAGTCGGAACTGATGAGTTATCTCCAGGCGCCCACGCCAATGCTGTAACGCGAGCGAAGACACTCGACATCCGGCTGGCTCTTCTGTAATGAAAGGCACCCTCTATAGGGTGCCTTTTTTATATATCATTGAACATATTGATACCATTGAGAAAACAACACCTGACATTACATGAGATTAAAGTGAATTTCTGAAGTATTAATGGTCTGAGTCTTCGCGAAGCGAGCCACCTCATCATTCTGTTGGGAATGACACCATTATTACTCACTAACTCCCTCCTCAAGATTGACGATAAAAGACAGTCTCTTCTCACTCTCATAACCCTCAAAACAGCTGATGGCACCAGCTCCTGTAAAGATCAATAGTAAGTCCATCAGTAACGTGATCAAAACAGGTCGATACCATGAGTCTGGATAGCAAGCCGCGACAGAGATTATCTCAGGCAGGATTATTATTCGCAGCTTCCACCTTCAGCTTGCTTGCCATGGCGGGCGACCTGGCGATCCGTTCAGAACTGGAGTCATCCCGCTCCGTCGCCGACATTGCTCAGTATGGCTTCCGCAATGAGGCAACTCTCTCTCAACATGGATTGGCCAACGTCTCGATGATCGCCCAGCAAGGCGTCATGAATACGGCGATCAGTGTGCAGCAGGGAAGCGGAAACAGCGCCTATATCCTGCAAGATGGCACCCTGAATGAGGCAAACATACTCCAGCAAGGCCAGGGTCATGATGCCTTGATCGCGCAACAGGGCATCTCCCAGTCCGCGCTGATTCAGCAGACCGGACTGGGGGGAGGCGCGATGCTGCTTCAACAGGGCAGCAGTCAGGTGCCCGTCAGCATCATCCAGCATGCACGCGGCCGTATGCAGGTCCAGGTCATTCAACAATGAACCTGATTGAGTTCATCACGCTCTCGAGTGCATGCGCTGAAAATGAACAGACGAGAATAAAACGCCGGAAACAAAGGCATCGAATTCAATGGGAATGTCACCTTCAACGCTGGACTGATGACATTACCAACCTCTGATATCACGGCGCTGAAGTACGGCGCCAACCGAGCAGTATCGGCATGATCTCCGTCATGCCATGGGGACGCATCACACGTAATACATAATAAAAAACAGAAGACACCAATATCAATACAAGGGAACTTACCATGAAGATTCAAATCAGCCTTCTCGCTGCTGCCATCGCCATCTCTTCTCACGCCATGGCAGACAACAACACGTCGGATGTCGACCAGACCGGCTTCATGAACAAGGCCAAGGTAGGTCAGACGTCTCGAGATGGCGGCTCGCTCAACAGCTCACATGACAGTGATATTGACCAGACAGGGGCTTTCAACAAGGCCAACACCTATCAGAACGGCGTCAATCATACGATTCGCGTCAATCAGCTGGGGGGTGCCAACAAGGTAAAATCACAGCAGTACAGCAGCACCAACACCGGTATCGTCAATCAGACGGGTGCCTACAATTCCGTTGACCTGAACCAGAAGAGCTACAAGCACCTCACCCGCGTCACCCAGGATGGTTTTGCCAACCACTCTGAATCCTGGCAGGGTGCCAGCGGCTCGCCGGCAGGGCGTGAAAATACTCTGGTCGTGACACAGACAGGGGTATTCAATGATTCCATGGCCACTCAGCAAGGCAGTTATGCGATTGCCCGGGTGTCCCAGGCCGGCTACCAGCACGCCTCGGATGTGATGCAGACCGGTGAGTACAACCGTGCACGTGTCACTCAGGAAGGACGCTTCAACAACTCCACGGTTTCACAGACCGGTGAACTGGGCCTTGCCGTCGTGACCCAGACCGGCTCACGTATCGATTCAACCGTCACCCAGGCCGGTGCAAATCAAGTCGCACGAGTCACTCAGGACGGCAGCTCCCATGACTCGCTCGTCAATCAGAGCAATGCGAACAACACTGCGCGGGTGACTCAGTCAGACATGCTGCAGTACTCCGACATCAGCCAGACGGGAAGCGAGAATCTGGCCATCAACAGTCAGAGCGGATATTCCAACTACGCCATCGTCGAGCAAGGTGGTACCAACAGTGACTCTCTGATCACCCAGACTGGCTACAACGATCACGCCCGCGTCCAACAGACTGGCTCTGGCCACAGCTCCGAAGTCCTTCAGCAGGCCGGTGGCATCCTGAGTTTCGTCGCCAACCGTGCTCACGTCGTGCAGTCCGGTGCGATGAACACCGCCAGCGTGACCCAGACCGGCGGTGGCAACGTGGCGAGCGTGATGCAGTACTGATCACGCCCAACCAAGATGTCTTACAGAACCCCGCGCAAGCGGGGTTTTTCATTTTTAAGCTCTGGTGATGCCATCAAAGGAAAAGGCCGCCGACACGAATGTCAGCGGCCTTCCAGTATCAGCTGCGAAATGATTATCGCGATGGCGGGTTACTTCTTTTCCAGTGTCACGGACTGTTCCGGGAAAGACTGGCGATAGGTCGAGAGGCTCTCATCCACCATCTTGCGACCCTGGGCGACCTGCTTGTTGCCACTGGTGATACGGCCCTTGCCTTTCTTGATCTGCTTGTTGCCCTTTTCGATCAAGGCCTGGCCCTTGCGAATATTGGCTTCTCCGTCATCGACGAGATCTTCACCACTGACGATCTGTTTCTCACCTGCCGCGACCAGTGATTTGCCCTCTTCCCACTGGTCGGCCAGTTGATCGCGCACCTGGGCGACAGCCTTGGCTTCCTCTGCCTGCCCCCGCATCAGATCCGCCGTGGAAGGCTGACTTGAGCAACCGGCGAGCAGTGCAAGGCTGATGGCGACGGCAGCGGTAGGTGCAAGATTATGACGCATGGTATTTCCTTATCTGATGCAGAGTTCTCAAATGCAGATCGGGGATTCGTGCAAGCATTTGCCAAAAATGAAAGGAGCATGACGATCACTCGCCATGCTCCTTTCAGCATGTCGTTGGGCTCAGTGCAGTCTAAGCTGCTCGCGGATCAAGCGTGCCAACGTTACGTTAGCGTTGGGCGCTGTCGTGTCGATATGGATCAGTTGACCATGCTCCTCAGGCGCGAACGGCTCACGATTGGCCAATTGCTTGTCCAGCACCTCAAGCCCCGCCTCGGACGCCTCGCCACTACGCTGACTGCGCTTGACGATGCGCCTGCGCAGCGTCTCCTCATCGGCCTCGAAGCTGATCATCAGCACGGGCAGGCCACGGGCTTCTGCCTCGTGACGCAGACGATCACGCTGTGATTTCTTCAGGCAGGTGGCATCGATGCACACGGGGATTCCCGATTCCAGCAGGGTGGCTGACAGATTCGACAGCCGCTCGTAGGTCGCATGCGTCGCCTGCGGCGTATAGATGCCACCATTGAGACCCGAGCCGGTGTCGGCATCCGCGGCAAAGCCATACAGACGCTTGCGCTCGACATCGCTGCGGATACGCACACCCCCCAGCTCACGCACCATTTCTTCGGTGAAGCGACTCTTGCCGCTACCGGAGACCCCCACGCCGATGATCATGTACGGGAAGCGGATCTCGCTGTAGCGCTCCGCCAGCTCGATATAGCGCTCATACTCCGCCATCACGTCGAGACGATCCGCGTCACTCAACTCCGGCTGGTGATAGCGAATCATCGCGACCTTGGCCCGAATCAGCGCGCGATAGATCTTGTAGTACGGCAGCAGACGCACCAGCGAGTAATCACCCGAAAGCTCCAGGTAACGATTCAGGGCGTGATGGGCGAAGGCCGGCTCATCGCGGGCTTCCAGATCCATCACCAGGAAGGCCAGATCACAGCCGACATCGTTCCAGCGCAGCTCTTCATTGAACTCGATACCATCAAAGAGCAAGGCTCGGCCTTCGTGACGTACGGCGTTGCCCAGATGGATGTCGCCATGGGTCTCGCGCACGAAGCCTTCCTGCCAACGACGCTCGAATTCCGGTTGGAGACGCTGGAAGGTCTCTTCCGTCCACTCCTGCAACAGCGCCAGACGCTTGAGCGCAGCCTCCTCTTCGAGGCGCGGACGAATCAACGTGAACTCATTGTCGATGGTACGGCTGACCATCTGCGGGCTGCCAAGATCACTGTCACCCTGGATGCGTTCAGCCTGCTCGTGGAAGGCCACCAGCTGATCGACCAGGTCGTCCAGCAGCTCCAGCGACAGCTCACCGCTGGCCTGCAAGGCGCTGAACAGGTGCCGGTTGGAGAACTGACGCATCTTCACCGCATACTCGAAGACGGCACTCTCATCATTGATGCGTGGCGCCTCCGGCGTGCCGGAAATCGGCACGGTATCCAGATAGAGCGTCGGTGCCAGACGGCGGTTGAGGCGCACCTCCTGTTCACACAGGTGCTTGCGACGCTCCAGCGTGGAGAAATCCAGGAAGCTGCCGAAATCCAGCGGCTTCTTGATCTTGTAGGCGTAGTCGCCGGTCAGCACGATCCACGAGATGTGCGTCTCGTGCACTTCGATATCCTTCACGGGGTGATCGAAGCAATCGGCGGTGTGAAGGGCTCGAATCAGGGCCTGGCTCAAGGTCATCTCCGCTAAGGCAAGCTGGCTATAGGGTCATTAGCGCAATCGCTATCGTTGGCGGCAAGTGTACCGGATGGCGGCCCGCCCGGCAGCCTGCCGAGCGGGTCGATACCGGCTTCTACCGTCTGACCGACTCAGGCCGAGGCTGCCATCTGCGCAAAGACGCGCTCGGCAGCCTCCAGAGTGGCCTGGATATCCTCCTCGCTGTGGGCGGCGGACATGAAACCTGCCTCATAGGCTGACGGCGCCAGATAGACTCCCTCTGCCAGCATGCCGTTGAAGAAGGTCGCGAAGTCTTCCTGGCGACAACGCGTGGCGGACTGGAAATCGGTGACCGCGGACTGATCCGTGAAGAACAGTCCGAACATGCCACCTGCCCGCTGGGTGATCGCGGCGATGCCGGCGGCCTTGGCACGACTCTCCAGGCCGTCACACAGCATCTCGACCTTGCGGGTCAGCTCGGCATGGAAGCCCGGTGCCTGGAGCTTGCGCAGCAGCGCGACCCCGGCAGCCATCGCCAGCGGATTGCCGGCCAGGGTGCCCGCCTGGTAGACGGGGCCCAGCGGCGAGAGATGATGCATGATCTCGCGCTTGCCACCGAAGGCGCCCACCGGCATGCCGCCGCCGACGATCTTGCCCAGGCAGGTCAGGTCCGGCGTGATGTTGTAATGCGCCTGAGCGCCACCCAGCGCGACACGGAAGCCCGTCATCACCTCATCGAGGATCAGCACGCTGCCATGGGCATCACACACTTCACGCAGGCTCTCCAGGAAGCCCGGCACCGGCGGAATGCAATTCATGTTGCCGGCCACCGGCTCGACGATGATGCAGGCGATCTGATCACCCAGCTCGGCGAAGCAGCGACGCACACCTTCGGCATCGTTGTAGTCCAGCGTGATGGTGTGCTCGGCGAGCGAGGCCGGCACGCCCGGGGAGCTGGGCTCGCCATGGGTCAATGCACCTGAGCCGGCCTTGACCAGCAGCGAGTCCGAGTGGCCATGGTAGTTGCCTTCGAACTTGACGATCTTGTCGCGACCGGTGAAACCACGCGCCAGGCGGATCGCCGACATGGTGGCTTCGGTGCCAGAGTTGGTCATGCGCACCATGTCGAGACTTGGCAGCATCTCGCAGATCAGCTCGGCCATCTCGGATTCGATCTCGGTGGGCGCACCAAAGGACAGACCGCTCTCGAGTCGCTCACGCACGGCGTTGAGCACGTCTTCATCGGCATGGCCGGTGATCATCGGTCCCCAGGAACCGACGTAATCGATATAGCGCTTGTCTTCGACATCGAAGAGATAGGCGGCCTTGGCATGATCGATGAACACCGGCGGACGATGCAGTCCCTTGAAGGCGCGAACCGGCGAATTGACGCCACCGGGAATGTGACGGCTGGCGCGTTCGAACTGGGCAGCGGACGTGGTCATGACATACCTCTTGAGGGACACGGTGCGGCACGACGGCCGCGAAAAATGGGAAAGAGTCATTGATGACTCAAGACGGTGTGGATAAACGAGACATCGCGTTATCCACAACTGCCGAGGATGGGAGCACCCAGCCGCGAGACATCAGCCGTTGTGGATAACCTGATGCGCTTGATGGCGACAGCTTAACGCGACTCACGGGCAGGATGCAGCCGCGGCAGTGCCTGGAAGCCGGTATGAAAGGAGCAGGACCGCTAGCGCCAGGGCAGCTGCTGGGCTCCGGGCGCAAGGCCTTTGAGCTCGCGCTCCCGGCCAGCGACCAGACTCTGCCAGGTCGCCTGCTGCGCCGCACGCCATGCCGGTTCCAGCGACATGCCACGAGCCAGGCGCACGGCCAGATGCGAGGCGAGAGTGCAGCCACTGCCATGGAAGCTGCCCGGCAGCCGCGGACAGTCCAGAGACAGCCTGCGATGCTTGCGACGATAGAGACGATGGGTGACGGATGGCTCAGAGAGCGAGGCGTCATCATGATCCAGGGGGTCAGTCCCGGTGACCAGCACGGCGCCTGCACCTTCCATCAGCAAGCGCTCGGCGAGCTCATTCTCGCCGGCACCCGCAGGACAGGCTGCCAGACGCGCAAGCTCGCCACGATTGGGCGTGATGACATCCACCCGCGCCAGCAGCATCTCGCGCGCCTGCTGGATCAGCGCTTCACTGGAGAGCTCATGGCCTCCGCCGGCCTTGAGCACCGGGTCCCATACCATCGGAAGCCCGGGCCAGCGCTGGCGAAGTTCATCGATCAGCGTGACCGTCGCCATCAGCGCTTCGTGACTGGCGAGAAGCCCGATCTTGAGCGCCCGAGGCCGAAAATCATCGAGCAGGGCATGCGCCATCGCCAGAATCGACTCGCCTGACTGCGCCATCACTGCCTGGACATTGCTGGAATTCTGTACCGTCAGCGCCGTCGGCACCGTCAGCGCCCAGCCACCACCGGCCCGAATCGCCTCACTGTCGGCGATCAGACCCGCGCCGCCGCTGGGGTCATGTCCCGCCAGCACCAGAACACAGGGCAGTCTTGCTGGGCACTCAGTCATGGCAGCGCTGGCTCTCAGAACGGTTTGACGATGACGCAGATGACGATCACCACCAGCATCAGTACCGGTACTTCATTGAAGAAGCGGAAGTAGCGTGAGGTTCGCTTGCAGGTATCGGCAGCGAACTGCTTCAGGTACAGCCCACAGGCATGGTGATAGCCGACCAGCAGCACGACCATGGCCAGCTTGAGGTGCATCCAGCCCATGCTCATGAAGCTCGGCACCAGTGCCAGCAGCCAGATGCCCAGCACCAGAGTCGCGATCATCGACGGCATCATGATGCCGCGGTAGAGCTTGCGCTCCATGGTCTTGAAGTACTCGATGGCCTTGATGTCGCCGGCATCACGCGCCTGGGCGTGATAGACGTAAAGACGCGGAAGATAGAACAGGGCGGCAAACCAGCACACCACGGCAATCAGATGGAACGCCTTGATCCACAGATACATGGGGAAACTCCGTCAGTCAGGGGCGGAAGATACAAGGAAAGGGGCAGTGTCACTCATCTCGACAGGCCGACAAGGTGCCATGTTCGCAGCGCCGGGCACATGCGGTATCCGGTCACATCCCGAAGCCCTGCCGGATGTCGAGCGCCGATACCGACGACCTGAACCACGCTCGGGTCGAGATCGCCCCTTTCACGGCTTGTATCGATAGTAGCTCTCTATTGCATCACGCGTGATGATACCTGAAATCTTGCGAATCATCGGGGCCGTGGTGTGCTCCACATAGAGCGCATCGACATTGCTCGGCAGCAGCCGCTCATAGGCTTCCGACAGCGTTGCCTGCAGATGGATCGGGGCGAGATCCAGACGCTGGGCGGGAATCTCGAGCAGGTCGAGCGCTTCCTGCTCTCGCCAGTGCTCATCCATCAGCACACGCACCAGATCCGCCGCCGGCAGCGCCACCATCGGCTTTTCCGGCGTCGAACGCGTGACCACCAGCCAGACAGGCTTGCTCTCGAGCAGGGCGCGGGCACGCTCACGAGTGATGCGCCGCGGCACGCTGACCACGGAGCGCTCCATCACCGCCGGCACCGCGACTCGGGAAAGCGCCTGCATCAAGGGTTGCTGAAGCGGGTGCAAGCCCTGCGCCGTCAGCGTCGAGATGAAGAATCCTTGGCAATGGCACAGCTGGCGGCAGGTCAGCCCCGCCACTACCACGGCCAGCATGCCGGGCAGGATGATATTGGGAGAATGCGTCAGTTCGAGCAGTGCCATCAGCGCCGCCAGCGGAGCCTGAAGCACTGCCCCCATCATCGCCGCCATGCCGAGCAGGGCGTAGAGCGCGATGTCCGAGGCCTGGTCCGGCAAGATCCACCCGCCCAGCATGCCCATCAGGGCACCCGCGGCAGCACCGGCCACCACGACGGGGCCGATGATGCCGATGGGCACTCCACAGGCGACGCATATCGCCGACAGCATCAGCTTGCCGATGACCAGCGCCAGCAGCACATCCAGCGCCAGCTGACCGTCGAGCAGCTGGGCGAGGCTGTCATAGCCGATTCCCTGCACCTGCGGGTACCACCAGGCCACGGCGGCCGTCGAGAGCCCCACCAGTACCATCCGTCCTGACCATGTCAGACGCGCGGCACGCTCCTGCTGCCGGGCCAGGTGAACGAAACCTCCCGCCAGCAGCCCGATCACCAGTGCCGTGATCACGACCCAGGGGAGATCCAGCAGCGAGTGCAATAGCAGAGAAGGCACCGCGAACGCCGGTTCGGCGCCATAGACGAGCTGCGAGACGACCGCACCCGCGGTCGAAGCCAGAATCACCGGCATGAAGCCTGTCAGGGTGTACTCCATCATCACCACTTCCATGGCGAAGATGACACCGGCGATCGGCGTATTGAATGAGGCGGAAATTCCCGCTGCCGTGCCACAGGCAACCAGCACTCGCAGACTGTTGTTGGGCAGCTTGAGACGCTCCCCGACCCAGCTGGAAGCGCCAGCCCCGAGGTGGATGGCCGGTCCTTCACGTCCGGCGGACAGACCACCCAGCACGCTCACGACGCCGACCACGATCTGATTGAGCCAGGCACGCAGCGGCATCTTGCCCTGATGGTAGGTCAGGCGTTCGATGACATGACCGATGCCAAGCTTGCGCTGAGCAGGATGCTGACGACCGAGCACGATGCCGATCACCAGCACGGCCAGCAAGGGCAATGACGCGCGCACCCAGGGCGCCAGGCCCTCGAAGTTTTCCGGGCTGTCATCCGGCATGAAGCCGAGTGCCCCCGCGCTCAGCAACAGTCGGAAACCGACCATCAACGAGCCGGTCAGCAGGCCAGCGATCAGTCCCAGCAGACACAGCTGGGGAAGGGCATCGACCGCCGCCAGCTTGCGCCGGAAATTGTCGAGACTGGGACGAGGCAGATGCGGGCGCGACAGGCGTGACACTCACGACTCCTTGAAAGGCACTGACGATGACGATGAACATCCATGTCGGCAGCACATTACTGCCCGCCTGACACCTGTGTATCATATCGATTGCGCACCGTCGCGACCGTGCACAATCCGACAACCTCGGCACAGCATGGCGCAACGCCTGTCTCGCGCACAGGCCGCAAAAGGTCGCATCAGCAAGCCGGACACACGAGTCACATTCGTATCAACAGGACACCGCTCGAAAGCGGGGAGGCAGCATGATCAAGGTAGGTATCGTCGGCGGCACCGGTTACACCGGAGTGGAGCTCCTCAGGTTGCTGGCCAGCCACCCGCAGGTGGAAGTGACCGTGATCACCTCACGCAGCGAGAAGGGCGTGCGTGTCGACGAGATGTACCCCAATCTGCGCGGCCACTACGACACCCTCGCGTTCAGCGAGCCGGATGCCGAGGTGCTGGCAGCCTGTGACGCCGTGTTCTTCGCCACGCCGCATGGCGTCGCTCATGCGCTGGCCGGCGACCTTCTGGCCCGCGGCACTCGCGTGATCGACCTGTCCGCGGACTTCCGCATCAAGGACGCCGACGTCTGGGCCGAATGGTATGGCCAGCCGCATGGTGCACCGGAACTGCTCGGCGAAGCCGTCTACGGCCTGCCGGAAGTCAATCGCGACGCCATCCGTGAAGCCCGTCTGATCGCGGTGCCGGGCTGCTACCCGACCTCCGTGCAACTGGGGCTCATTCCGCTGCTGGAAGCCGGCCTGATCGAGACCGACAACATCATCGCCGACTGCAAGTCCGCCGTTTCCGGGGCCGGTCGCGGTGCCAAGGTCGGCTCGCTGCTGTGTGAAGCCGGCGAGTCCATGAAGGCCTACGGCGCCTCCGGTCACCGTCACCTGCCGGAAATCACCCAGGGGCTGGACATGGCAGCGGGCAGCGCGGTCGGCCTCACCTTCGTCCCGCACCTGACGCCGATGATCCGGGGCATCCACTCCACTCTCTATCCGCGCCTGAGCGGCTTCAGCGGTACGCTGGAAGAGCTGCAGGCGCTGTTCGAGCAGCGTTACGCCGATCACCCCGCCGTCGATGTCATGCCGCTGGGCAGCCATCCGGAGACGCGCAGCGTGCGTGGCACCAACCTGTGTCGCATCGCCCTGCATCGTCCGGGCAATGGCGACACCCTGGTCGTGCTGTCGGTGATCGACAATCTGGTCAAGGGCGCATCAGGTCAGGCCATCCAGAACCTCAACCTGATGTTCGGCCTGGATGAGATGACCGGCATCGGGGCGCCGGCGATGATGCCCTGAGCCGCCAGCGTCGCCAGCAAGGCAGCACGTCAGACAAAGTTGACCCTTTTGCTCGGATATAGGGATAATAGGCAGCATTCCGTTCTCTATACCGTGCCGGGCGCTGTCTTCAGCGCCCGGCCTCCGACTCCTTCGAGGAGGCCCGCATGAGCGAAGCACAAAGCTTCATCCCCACGCCGCTGTATCTATCCGAGAGCGCCAAGGCCCGGATCGCTGCGCTGCGCGCGGAAGAAGCCAACCCGGAGCTGCGTCTCAGGGTCTACGTCACTGGCGGTGGTTGTTCCGGCTTCCAGTACGGTTTCGATATCGCCACCGACATGGCTGAGGACGACACCGTGGTCGAGCTGGGCGAAGCCGCGGTCGTGATCGACCCGCTGTCCTACCAGTATCTGGTCGGCTCGACGATCGACTACGAGGAAGGTCTGGCCGGGGCGCGTTTCCTGATCCAGAACCCGAATGCCACCAGCACCTGTGGCTGTGGTTCGTCCTTCATGGTCTGACGGCGCAGCATGACATCCGGCGCGATGCCGCCACCTGATCGCCCCCTATCGGTTTCCGATAGGGGGCGATTTTTTTTCACTATCTCAGCAGGTTGCGAATGCCAACCCGCCGCACGGCGGCGCTCGCAGACTTGACGGGATCTTGTGCTCTCGTCACTCTGAAAACGCACTACATCCTAAAATCTAAATATAAAGAGGCATGTAAAATGCGTAGATCCCACCTGCTGGCCTCGCTGTCCGGTCTCGCGGCCGCCACCCTGATGGCCAGTGCCGCCCATGCCGTCACCCTCAAGGCCGCGACTGACCCGAGCTTCGTGCCTTTCGAGATGCTCGATCAGGAAAGCGGCAAGATGGTCGGCTTCGATATCGACATCCTCAACGCCATCGGTGAGCGCGCCGGTTTCGATATCGACCTCAAGACCATGGACTTCAATGGCATCATCCCGGCCGTACAGACCGGCAGCGTCGATGTCGCCATCGCCGGCATCACCATCACCGAGGCCCGCGAGAAGATCGTCGACTTCACCGATCCTTATTACGACTCCGGCCTGCGGATCCTGACCGCGGCCAACAATGGCGACATCGAGGGCATCGAGGGGCTGGAAGGCAAGAAGATCGGCACCAAGATCGGCTCCACCAGCTATGACTACCTCACCGCCAATCTGGAAGACTCCACCATCACGCCCTATCCCGGCAGCGCCGACATGTACATGGCACTGATGTCCGGCAGCGTCGATGCCGTCTTCTATGACGCTCCCAATGTCGGCTACTTCGCCAAGACCAAGGGCAACGGTCGCGTGAAGACAGTGGGCCCGCTCTATGAAGGTCAGCAGTACGGCATCGCCTTCACCGAGGGCAGTGAGTGGACCGACGCCGCCAACAAGGCACTGGCCGAGATGAAGTCCGATGGTAGCTACGCCGAGATCTATCAGAAGTGGTTCGGCGCCCTGCCGAGCGACAGCGAATAACGCCATCCTCGCCAGAGTTCTCTGACGCCTTCTTCACCACGAACCATGATTTCTGCCATCCGGACGCCACGGCATGCCAATGGCCGTGGCGTCTGTCCTGACGAGCTCCCCCTCACCATGTCCTGAGGCGCGAGATGATGGTGCCAAGGAGCCCCACGTGGACGTTCAATTCCAGTTTGACTGGCAGGCGGCGATTTCCTCCGTGCCGTACCTGCTCGAGGGGATCCCCTGGACCCTCGCCATTTCCTTCGGTGGCCTGGCCATCGGCTTCGTGCTCGGCATCCTGTTCGGCCTGCTGAGCCTCTCCCCCAGCCGGATACTGCGCTGGGTCGCCACCGCCTACATCGAGATCTTCCGCGGCACGCCCGTGCTGGTGCAGGTCCTGTTCATCTTCTATGGTCTGCCGCAGATCATCGGGGGTCCCATCGATGCCCTGACCGCCGGTATCGCTGCCATCGCCCTCAATTCCGCGGCCTATATCTCCGAGATCGTGCGTGGTGGCGTGCAGTCCATCGCGCGCGGGCAACGCGAGGCCGGACTGTCACTGGGCCTTTCCACCCCCCAGACCTTCCGCTACATCATCTGGCCGCAGGCACTGCGTCGCATGATCCCGGCGCTCGGCAATCAGGGGATCGTGTCCATCAAGGACACCTCGCTGTTCTCGGTGATCGGTGTCGGTGAGCTGGTCCGCCAGGGCCAGATCTACATTGCCACCACCTTCAACGCGCTGGAAACCTACTTCATGGTCGCCATGCTCTACCTCGTCATCACGCTGAGCCTGTCCTTCGGGCTACGGATGCTGGAGCGTCGCGGACTGGTGGGCCAATGATCTCTACCGTGCTTTCCCACCAGGCGACAACCGCGCTGACACCCTCTTCCTCTTTCCCGATCAGCCAGCCCTTCGCGCCGGCCAGGAGCGCCTGATGACCGCCATCGTGAACATGCAAAAGATCAACAAGCACTTCGGCAGCCTGCATGTGCTCAAGGACATCGATCTCGAGGTCGCCCAGGGGGAAGTGGTGGTGATCATCGGCGCCAGTGGTTCCGGCAAGTCGACGCTGATCCGCTGCGTGAATGGCCTCGAGGAGTTCCAGGGCGGCAGCATCGAAGTGGACGGACAGTCCTTGATCCCCCACGGCAAGAGCCACCGAGCGCTGAAGACGATTCGCACCGAAGTCGGCATGGTCTTCCAGCAGTTCAATCTCTTTCCGCACATGAAGGTACGTGACAACGTCAGCCTGGCCCCCATCAAGGTGCGCGGCAGTGACCGGGCGACCGCCGAGCGACAGGCCGACACGCTGCTCGAGCGGGTCAATATTCTCGAGCAGGCCGACAAGTACCCCGGCCAGCTGTCAGGCGGCCAGCAGCAACGCGTCGCCATCGCCCGCTCACTGGCGATGGAACCCCGCTTGATGCTGTTCGATGAGCCCACCTCCGCACTGGACCCCGAGATGATCGGGGAGGTGCTGGACGTGATGCGTGAGCTGGCACGCGACGGCATGACGATGATGATCGTCACGCATGAGATGAGCTTCGCGCGTGAAGTCGCGGATCGCGTCGTCTTCGTCCACCAGGGCAGCATCGTCGAGGAAGGCACTCCGAGCGAGGTCTTCGACACCCCTCGTCATCCGCGCACCCAGAGCTTCCTGGCACGCGTCCTCAAGCACTGACTCCCCCCGCTACCACCTCTTGAGAGAGGCCAAGCCCCGACCGTCAGGTCGGGGCTTTTTTTTGCCCGAATGCCACGCCGTGAAGAGGCAATTCCTGGCCAATCCAGAGCATCATCTGGCGATAGACGTGTCTGTTGTGACCCGAATGACGGGAGTTCTGGCATTCGAAATGAAGTTTTTCGATCTCGACTGACGATTTCGCGCTTTTTTCATGCAATGAAATCAGATGATTCGCCCCACCTTGGCTGCCTCTCACGTCACGCCCCTAGCCTCGCTGAGGCTCTCGATTCACTTCATCAGTCGCCGAAGGACCCGTCTTTCACACCGCATGTCCTGACGCGAAAGGCGCTCGAAACATCGCCTGCAAGGGGCCGTGGCTGGTGATAACACACGCCTGATGTCAGCCCATGAGTCGTCTGGCCGGCCAGGCACCGGTAAGCAAGCCTCAATCACGCCAACAACTATCCACAGCAGTATCATCGTATCTCTCAGGGCACCACTGCTGGGCAGCGTAGCCATCCACTCACGGCTTATCCCCGTACTATCTACAGAGTTGGCGTGTCGAGGTGAAGACGATTTGCCTCTGTGGACATTTTGCGGCATCATCCGCGGCCTTCTGTACGTTAGCCCTTGCAGCACTAGGGGTTGTGGGTAAACTGGTCACTTGTGCACAGCAGGGCAGAAAAGTCCGGTACCAGCACGGTATGAAAACGAGGATAACTGGGCTTGTGGACAAGGCGGTGTTTCATCCACAGGAAGCCACCGGTGGCGTCCTCAGGTAGCACGCATTTTCTCCCCAACTATATCAACATCGTAAGATACTGATTTTTAAGAGATAAAGTCGATTTCCCACTGATTTTGTCCACAACAGTAGTTACAACATCAACAGAACCCCTTTTTCTTTTCTTTATATAATCTTGTTATCCGGAAACCCGAAGGACGTTCGGACACCCCGAAAGACCGGGTTCGAGGAAGCTCACTTCCCAAGGTGTTCGGGATAACGAACGGCAAGACGATCCGACCCAGTCCTCGGGAAAATCCCCTACGCCACACACTCTCGACACGGGTTCGACTCACTGTCGTGATTGATGCCCTGAGAGAAACATCCGCGAGTCCACTGCATGGCACGTCCTGCCATGGCACTGTGGAAAACTCCTGACGCTTACCCACAGGCGGTTTATACTGTGCGGCCCGAACGTCATTCGATTGGCTTGCAGGCTCCCCATCGGGTCGAGCTCATGCCGTCTGCGGCGCCTTGTCTTCGCCATGACGTTCGTCAGTCCCGGATTCATCCAGACATCGAGTCATCGTCGTGTCTGGCCGATTTGCCTGATTCGCCACCATGCGAACAGCGCTTCATCCAAGTTTCGTGATACCCCGAGGTGCCAACGTGGATTACCCGAACCGCTTTGACGTGATCGTCATCGGCGGCGGTCATGCCGGTACGGAAGCCGCACTGGCGGCTGCCCGCATGGGCCGTCAGACCCTGCTGCTGACCCATAACATCGAGACCCTGGGGCAGATGTCCTGCAATCCCGCCATCGGTGGGATCGGCAAGAGCCATCTGGTCAAGGAGATCGATGCGCTGGGCGGTGCCATGGGCCTGGCAACCGACATGGCGGGTATCCAGTTCCGCACGCTGAATGCCCGCAAGGGCCCGGCGGTACGTGCCACTCGAGCACAGGCCGACCGGGCGCTGTACAAGGCGGCGATTCGCAACGTGCTGGAGAACCAGCCGAACCTGACGCTGTTCCAGCAGGGGGCGGAAGACCTGATCGTCGAAGGCGAGACCGTACGGGGTGTCGTCACCCAGACCGGCATCCGTTTCCACGCCACCACGGTGGTGCTGGCGACCGGGACCTTCCTCGGTGGCGTGATCCATATCGGCCTGGATCACCATGCCGGTGGACGTGCCGGAGATCCGCCCGCCAATGGCCTGGCGTCACGTCTGCGCGAGCTGCCATTCCGGGTTGATCGGCTCAAGACCGGTACCCCGCCGCGCATCGATGCCAAGAGCGTCGATTTCAGCAAGATGGAAGCTCAGCCGGGTGACGCACCGCGCCCGGTGATGTCCTACATGGGCAGTCGGGAAATGCATCCGGAGCAGGTCAACTGCTTCATCACGCATACCAACGAGCGCACTCACGAGATCATCTTCGCCAATCTCGATCGCTCGCCGATGTACTCTGGCGTCATCGATGGCATAGGGCCGCGTTACTGCCCGTCCATCGAGGACAAGGTGCATCGCTTCGCCGACAAGAACAGCCACCAGGTCTTCATCGAGCCGGAAGGCCTGAATACCCACGAGCTGTACCCCAATGGCATCTCCACCTCGCTGCCCTTCGATACGCAGCTCGAGGTGGTACGCTCGATTCGTGGCATGGAAAACGCGCACATCACGCGTCCCGGCTACGCCATCGAATACGACTTCTTCAATCCCCAGGACTTGCATCACTCCCTGGAGACGCGTTTCATCAAGAATCTGTACTTCGCCGGTCAGATCAACGGCACCACCGGCTATGAAGAAGCCGGTGCCCAGGGGCTGCTGGCAGGCGTCAACGCTGCCTTGCGCGCCACTGACGACGAGGCCTGGCATCCGCTGCGCGACGAGGCCTACACCGGCGTGATGGTCGATGACCTGATCACCCTCGGCACTCGCGAGCCGTATCGCATGTTCACCTCACGCGCCGAATATCGTCTGCTGCTGCGCGAGGACAATGCGGATCTGCGTCTGACTGCCAAGGGCCGCGAACTCGGCTTGATCGATGACGCGCGCTGGGCGGCGTTCGAGCAGAAGCGCGAAGCGATCGAGCGCGAGACCGCTCGTCTGCAAAGCACCTGGCTGACGCCAAAGAGCCCGGAGCTGGCCCCGCTGAGCGACAAGCTCAGCTCACCGCTCAAGCGCGAAGCCAGCCTGATGGAGCTGCTCAAGCGTCCGGAGCTCGAGTATCCGGATGTGGCAGGCCTGAAAGGGGAAGGAGTCGACGACTGGCGCATCGCCGAGCAGGTGCAGATCACCGCCAAGTACGCGGGCTACATCCAGCGTCAGCAGGAAGAGATCGATCGCCTGCGTCGTCATGAGCACACCGAATTGCCGGCCAGTCTCGATTACGACTCCGTCGATGGCCTGTCCAACGAGATCAAGCAGAAGCTCAATGAAGCGCGCCCGGCGACGCTTGCCCAGGCAGGCCGCATTTCCGGTGTCACGCCAGCAGCGGTTTCCATCCTGTTGATTCACTTGAAGAAACGGCAGTTGATCAAGGCGGAGACTCCAGCAGATACCGATACGGCTGACACGGGAGTCGCGCAATGAGTCAGACGCTCAACGAGACGCAGCGTGCGCGTTGCGCCCAGTTGCTCAGTCGCGGTGCCAGCGCCATGGGAGTGGTGCTGAGTGATGAGCAGCATGCGCAGCTGATGACGCTGCTGGTGCTGTTGCACAAGTGGAATCGCGCCTATAACCTCACCGCGGTACGTGAGCCGGAGGCGATGGTGACGCGCCATCTGCTGGATAGCCTCAGCGTGCTGCCCCACATCAGCGGGCCACGCCTGCTGGACGTCGGTGCCGGCCCGGGCCTGCCGAGTCTCGTGATCGCGATCATGCGTCCCGACATCGCTGTCGTACCGCTGGATTCGAATGGCAAGAAGGTGCGTTTCCAGATTCAGGCCGGCCACGAGCTGGGCCTGAAGAACCTGAGCCCGACTCAGGTGCGTATCGAAGCCTATGATGGCGCGCCCTTCGAGCAGATCATCTCGCGGGCCTTCGCCGATACTGACGCCTTCGTCAATCTGTCAGGCGCCGTACTGGCAGAAGGCGGCGAATGGCTGGCGATGAAAGGTCGCATCCCCAATGACGAGATCGCACGGTTGCCGGCGGGTGTCTCGCTGGTCGAGACGCTCAGACTGTGTGTCCCGGGAGAAGAAGGTGAACGTCACCTTCTGCGCTTGAAACGCGACTGACCGCTCGTCTCGCGGCGCGTGCAGGGATTGTGCCGGGCGCAAAAGGCAGGCAGCCTGAGGCTCTGGGAGGGCAGATCCATGATCTGCCCTCGTGAGCATGCGGCTGGTGCCAAAGGCCCCGCTTCTCAAGGAACCAAGGAAGTCGCTCGTGACCAAGATCATCGCGCTGACCAACCAGAAAGGTGGTGTCGGCAAGACCACGACAGCCGTCAATCTCGCCGCTTCGCTGGCGGCGCTCGATCGCCGCGTATTGCTGATCGACCTCGACCCCCAGGGCCACGCCACCATGGGCAGTGGCATCGACAAGCATGACCTGGAAGGCAGCGTGCTGGACGTGCTGCTGGGTGAACTGCGGGCCAGCGACGTGATTCTCGACTGCCCGGATGCCGGCTATGCCCTGTTGCCGGGCAATGGCGATCTCACGGCTGCCGAAGTCGACCTGCTGGATGTCGAAGGGCGCGAGCGGCGTCTTGCCGAGGCACTCGCCCCGATCGCCTCGGAATATGACGTGGTGCTGATCGACTGCCCGCCCTCGCTCAACATGCTGACCGTCAATGCCCTGACCGCCGCCCATGGCGTCCTGATTCCCCTTCAGTGCGAGTTCTATGCTCTGGAAGGCCTGTCAGCGCTGCTGGATACCGTCGAGCAGATACAGGGCAACGTGAATCCGGCCCTCGACGTGTTCGGGATCGTGCGCACCATGTACGACGCCCGCAACAGTCTGACCCGCGATGTCAGCAAGCAACTTTCCGATTACTTTGGCGATACCCTGATCAAGGCCACCATTCCACGCAACGTGCGGGTGGCCGAAGCGCCGAGCCATGGTCTGCCGGTCACCAAGTACGCGCGTCTGTCGCGTGGCAGCCAGGCCTATCGCGTGCTCGCCAAGGAATTGATTCGTCGTCTCTCGCTGTAACTTCACCGAGGAAGGTCCATGACGCGTAAGCGTGCCCTGGGAAGGGGCCTGGATGCCCTGATCGGCGCTGGCAATCGCCGCCGCCATGCCGAATCTGATGCCGAAGGCGCCCTGCCGGCGGCCACGACTGACGCCTTGTCGCCCGACGGCGGGAATGCCGCTGGTGGTGCGACGGATACCGGGGCCGAGGCAGCCGTGCAGTCCGGCGAGCGCCTCGAGCGACTGCCGCTGGGGCAGTTGCAACGTGGCAAGTACCAGCCGCGGCGTGACATCCAGCCGGAAGCGCTGGAAGAACTGGCGGATTCCATTCGTGCCCAGGGGGTCATGCAGCCCATCGTGGTGCGGCCCATCGCGGAAGGACGTTACGAGATCATCGCGGGTGAACGGCGGTGGCGGGCGTCTCAGCTGGCGGAACTGGACACCATTCCGGCCGTCATCCGGGAAGGCATCAGTGACGAGATCGCGCTGGCTTTGGCGCTGATCGAGAACATCCAGCGCGAGAATCTCAATCCGGTCGAAGAGGCCATGGCGCTCAAGCGCCTGCTCGACGAGTTCGAACTGACTCAGCAGCAGGTCGGGGATGCCGTCGGTCGCTCACGTGCGCAAGTGGCCAACCTGTTGCGTCTGCTGACGCTGGACCAGGAAGTGCAGACACTGCTGGAACGCGGTGAGCTGGACATGGGCCATGCCCGTACCCTGATCGGGCTCAGTCCTGCACGTCAGCGCAAGCTGGCTCATGAGGTGGTCGAGCGTGAGCTGACCGTGCGCCAGACGGAAGCGCTGGTGAAAAGCGTGCAGAAAGGGGAGCAGACCAAGCCTTCCGCACCCAGGCCAGATGCGGACATCCAGCGCCTGGAGACCCGGCTGTCAGAGCAGTTGGGGGCGGCGGTCAATATCCGTCATGGCAAGAGCGGCAAGGGCAAGGTCACCATCTCCTATACCAGCCTGGATGAGCTGGATGGCATTCTCGGTCATATCCACTAGGCATGGCGTGCCTTCGGTGCAGGTGATCGGCTGACATCGAGCCTTTCCGTGCTTTTCTGGTCGTTTTCGTGGCCCTGTGACGCATTGTCGCAGGGCCATGAAGTGCGTTTCTCTGACCGGAGCGGCAAGATCGTCTTGACGGCGGGTTGTGATAGGCGCAACCCTACGTCGCCTGCATCGCAAGCGACTGTCAACGTAAGCCAACTGTCATCTGTTTCACGCAAGATGGTGAGGCTTTGGTCGTAAGCTTGCGAAAGATCAAGGAATTTAGCCGGCAGTTTGGTTGATGGCGATGCGGCGCTCCCCTATAATCCGGCGAGTTTGCTCCCCGGCTGCAGGATGCGCAGTGACAGGGATTGGCGAGAGTCATCACTGCGATGGACAGGTTCACGATGCACAAGACGACACCCGCTGCCTTGCGACGCCCTCAGGTCGCGCGACTTCTCTGGGGCCAGGCGCTGGTGGTTCTGTGTGCCGTACTCCTGTCCTGGGTGAGCAAGGGAAGCGGCGCGGCATTGTCTGCCCTGTGTGGTGGCCTGGTCTGCCTGCTGCCCAACCTGTTCTTTGCCTGGCGTTCATTGCGCGTGACGGGTGCACGTTACGCCCAGGCGATGGTCAAGGCCTTCTATCAGGCTGAGGCCGGTAAGTTCGGTTTGACGGCCGTATTGTTTGCATTCTTCTTCATTGCAGTGCCGCCCTCAAACCCCGCTTTATTTTTTTGCGCTTACGTGGCGGCAATGGCGGTTCACTGGCTGGGCCCCTGGCTGGTGAAGCGAACACCGTACACACGAACCTGAGGCAGAGTAATGGCAGGCACCAACCCGAGTCCCTCCGAATATATTCAGCACCACCTGCAGAATCTGACGTTCGGTAACCACCCCGAACACGGGTGGTCCATGGCGCACAGTGCCCAGGAAGCCTCCGACATGGGCTTCTGGGCCATCCATCTGGACACCATGGGCTGGTCCATCGGGCTGGGTCTGATCTTCCTGTGCCTGTTCCGCAAGGTCGCCAAGTCCGCGACCACCGGCGTGCCGAGTGGTCTGCAGAACTTCGTCGAGCTGATGGTCGAGTTCGTCGATCAGTCCGTCAAGGAGACCTTCCACGGTCGTTCCCGCTTGATCGCGCCGCTGTCGCTGACGATCTTCTGCTGGATCTTCCTGATGAACCTGATGGACCTGGTCCCCGTCGACTGGCTGCCGGGCGTTGCTGCCAAGGTTGGCGAGATGTTCGGCGCCGATCCGGCTCACGTGTTCTTCAAGGTGGTACCGTCCACCGACATCAACGCCACACTGGGCATGTCACTGTCCGTGTTCGCGCTGATCATCTTCTACTCCATTCGCGTCAAGGGCCTCAAGGGCTTCGTGGCCGAACTGACGCTGCACCCGTTCAATACCCCGAACAAGCTGGCACAGATCGCGCTGATCCCGGTCAACTTCCTGCTTGAATTCGTGACGCTGATCGCCAAGCCGATCTCTCTGGCGCTGCGTCTGTTCGGTAACATGTATGCAGGCGAGTTGATCTTCATTCTGATCTCGCTGGTCGGTATCTGGCAGCTGCCGCTCCACTTCCCGTGGGCAGTCTTCCATATCCTGGTCATCACCTTGCAGGCATTCATCTTCATGATGCTGACCATCGTCTATCTGAGCATGGCCAGCGAAGATCACTGATGTACCCGCCCCGTGCCATTCGTGGCGCGGGGCAAGATTTCCGAGCTCTGCTCACACCCTCAACCCTTGACTTAAACTTGACTAAAACTGGAGTTCCACAATGGAAGCACAAGTTCTTGGCATGACCGCTATCGCCGTCTCCCTGCTGATCGGTCTGGGCGCCCTGGGCACCGCCATCGGTTTCGGTATCCTCGGTGGCAAGTTCCTGGAAGGCGCCGCGCGTCAGCCGGAAATGATCCCGCAGCTGCAGGTCAAGATGTTCATCGTCGCTGGTCTGCTGGATGCCGTGACCATGATCGGTGTCGGTATCGCGCTGTTCTTCACCTTCGCCAACCCGTTTGTCGGTTAAACATCGGCTGGCCACAGGCCAACCGTGTTTATGACCCAACAATCGTGAAGCGAGAGGTGCTGGCGTGAATCTGAACTTAACCCTGATTGGTCAGGCCATCGCCTTTGCGGTCTTCGTTTTCTTCTGCATGAAGTATGTCTGGCCGCCGGTCACACAGGCTCTGGCAGAACGTCAGAAGAAGATTGCAGATGGTCTGGATGCTGCCAGCCGTGCTACCCGTGACCTCGAACTGGCGCAGGAAAAAGCCAGCGAGACACTGCGGGAAAGCAAGGAAGAAGCAGCAAGCATCATTGAGCAGGCGCACAAGCGTTCCAACCAGATGATCGAGGAAGCTCGTGAAGCTGCCCGTGCCGAAGGCGAGCGTATGGTCGCTCAGGCGCGCGCAGAGATCACCCAGGAGATCAACCAGGCCAAGGACGAGCTCCGTGGTCAGGTCGCATCTCTGGCAGTGATCGGTGCAGAGCGCATCCTGGAATCCTCCATCGACGAAGCCAAGCACCGCGAGCTGATTGACAAACTCGCTGCTGAGCTCTGAGGAGACTGATTCCATGGCTGAAACGTCTACCTCCACCGCGGCTCGCCCGTACGCCAAGGCGGCGTTCGAGTTTGCACGCGGCCAGCAGGCGCTAGAGGCCTGGTCCGGAATGTTGTCGACAGCGGCGAACGTCGCTGTCGACGCGACCGTCAAGGCGGTGCTCGACAACCCGAAGCTCTCTACCGAGCACAAGGTCGACACCTTCATTGACGTGTGCGGCGACGCGTTGGACGACAACGCACGCAACTTCATCCGGACTCTCGGTGAGCAGGACCGCCTCGCGGCCCTGCCCTCCGTGGCCGAATTGTTCGAGGCCCAGAAGGCCGAGCAGGAACAGCGTGTCGAGGTGACCCTGGTGTCCGCCTTTGCACTGGAAAGCGAGCAGGAAGAGAAGCTCGCCACCGCCCTGCGCAAGCGTCTGAACCGCGACATCTCCATTACCACTCAGGTGGATAGTACGCTGCTCGGCGGCGTCATCATCCGTGCCGGAGATACCGTCATTGACGGCTCCGTGCGCGGCAAGCTGGCCCGGCTTTCCGAAGCACTGAACTCCTGAGTCCGAGGGACATGGCATGCAGCAACTGAATCCTTCCGAGATCAGCGACATCATCAAGCAGCGTATCGAAAAGCTTGACGTCGCATCCGAAGCCCGTAATCAGGGCACCATCGTCAGCGTCTCCGACGGCATCGTGCAGATCCACGGCCTCGCAGACGTCATGTTCGGTGAGATGATTGAATTCCCGGGTGGCGTCTTCGGTATGGCGCTCAACCTTGAGCGTGATAGCGTCGGCGCTGTCGTCCTGGGCGACTACCTGCAACTCGAAGAAGGCATGACCGCGCAGTGCACCGGTCGCATTCTCGAAGTGCCGGTGGGTCCGGAAATGGTCGGCCGTGTGGTCGATGCTCTGGGTAACCCGATTGACGGCAAAGGCCCGATCGACGCCAAGCTGACTGACGCGGTCGAGAAGGTCGCTCCGGGCGTCATCGCCCGTGAGCCGGTCGACCAGCCGGTGCAGACTGGTCTGAAGTCCATCGATGCCATGGTGCCGATCGGCCGTGGTCAGCGTGAGCTGATCATCGGTGACCGCCAGATCGGTAAGTCCGCCATCGCGATTGATGCCATCATCAATCAGAAGGGCAAGGGCATTACCTGCGTCTACGTCGCCGTCGGCCAGAAGCAGTCCACCATCGCCAACGTCGTGCGCAAGCTCGAAGAGCACGGCGCGATGGAACACACCATCATCGTCGCGGCTGGTGCCTCCGACCCGGCTGCCATGCTGTTCCTGGCACCGTACGCCGGTTGCACCATGGGCGAGTACTTCCGCGACCGCGGCGAAGACGCGATGATCGTCTATGACGATCTGACCAAGCAGGCATGGGCGTATCGTCAGATCTCCCTGCTGCTCAAGCGTCCGCCGGGCCGTGAAGCCTACCCGGGTGATGTCTTCTATCTCCACTCCCGTCTGCTTGAGCGTTCTGCACGCGTCAACGCCGATTATGTCGAGCAGTTCACCAAGGGTGAAGTGAAAGGCAAGACCGGCTCACTGACCGCGCTGCCGATCATCGAGACCCAGGGTGGCGACGTCTCCGCGTTCGTTCCGACCAACGTGATCTCCATCACCGACGGTCAGATCTTCCTCGAGACCAGCCTGTTCAACTCCGGTATCCGTCCGTCCATCAACGCGGGTCTGTCTGTTTCCCGTGTCGGTGGTGCTGCCCAGACCAAGATCATCAAGAAGTTGGGTGGTGGTGTGCGTCTGGCACTGGCTCAGTACCGTGAACTGGCAGCCTTCTCGCAGTTCGCCTCCGATCTGGACGAAGCGACCCGCAAGCAGCTCGAGCACGGTCAGCGTGTCACCGAGCTCATGAAGCAGAAGCAGTACTCTCCGATGTCCGTGGCCGACATGGCGATCTCGCTGTTCGCGGCCAACGAAGGCTACCTGGACGACGTCGAAGTCGCCAAGGTGCTGGGCTTCGAGAAAGCGCTGCTTGACTACATGCGCTCCGAGCACGCGGATCTTCTGGACAAGATCAATCAGTCCGGCGGCTACGATGACGAGATCAAGAATGGTCTCAAGGCTGGCGTCGAGAAGTTCAAGGCGACCCAGAGCTGGTAAGTGACATGGCCCGGCCAGTCCGGGCCTTGTCGTTTCCCTTCGGGTGGCATGAATAAGGCAGATCGCTATGGCAGCTGCAAAAGAGATTCGCTCCCAGATCGGGAGCATCAAAAATACGCAAAAGATCACCAGCGCCATGGAAATGGTGGCTGCGTCGAAGATGCGTAAAGCGCAGGATCGCATGGCGGCCAGCCAGCCTTATGCCCATCAGATCCGCAAGGTTGTAGGACACATCGCCCGGGCCAACCCGGAATATCGCCATCCGTATCTGATGGAACGCGATGTGAAGCGTGTCGGTTATATCGTGGTCTCCAGTGATCGCGGCCTGTGTGGTGGCCTGAACGCCAATCTGTTCAAGGCTGTCACCAAGCATGCGAAGAGCTGGCGCGACCAGGGTGTCGAGGTGGACTTCTGTGCCCTCGGCTCCAAGGCCGGTACCTTCTTCCGCAACTACGGTGGCAACCTGCTTGCCGCCAAGTCCGGTCTCGGGGATTCCCCGGGTACCCAGGATCTGATCGGTAGCGTCAAGGCCATGCTGGACGCATTCGACGAGGGCAGCCTCGACCGTCTGTACGTGGTGTTCAACGAGTTCGTCAACACCATGACGCAGAAGCCGGTCGTGCGTCAGCTGCTTCCTCTCGAAGCTGATCAGAACGACGAAGAAACCGGTCCCACTACATGGGACTACCTGTATGAGCCGGATGCCGTCTCGTTGCTCGACAAGCTGCTCAAGCGCTATGTCGAGGCCCAGGTCTATCAGGCCGTGGTCGAGAATATCGCCTGCGAACAGGCAGCGCGAATGATCGCAATGAAGAGTGCGACCGATAACGCCGGCGACCTGATCGACGACCTCCAGCTGGTCTACAACAAGGCCCGCCAGGCAGCGATCACTCAGGAAATCTCCGAGATCGTATCCGGTGCCGCCGCCGTCTGATGACAGCGTGGCAACAGGCAAGCAGGTTTCAATCGCAGGTTTAAGAGGAACCAGGAATGAGCGGACGTATCGTACAAATCATCGGCGCGGTGATTGACGTCGAGTTTCCGCGGGACGCAGTGCCCAAGGTCTACGACGCCCTGAACGTCGCCGATAGCGAGACCGTACTCGAAGTCCAGCAGCAGCTGGGCGACGGCGTGGTCCGTACTATCGCAATGGGTTCGACCGAAGGCCTCAAGCGCAGTCTCGCAGTTGAGAGCACTGGTGCTCCGATCTCCGTGCCGGTCGGCACGGCGACTCTGGGTCGCATCATGAACGTGCTGGGTCAGCCGATCGATGAAGCGGGTGACGTGGGTGCGGATGAGCACATGCCGATCCACCGTGCAGCCCCGAGCTTCGCGGAACAGGCAGCATCAAACGAGCTGCTGGAAACCGGCATCAAGGTCATCGACCTGGTCTGCCCGTTCGCCAAGGGCGGCAAGGTCGGCCTGTTCGGCGGCGCCGGTGTCGGCAAGACCGTCAACATGATGGAGCTGATCCGCAACATCGCCACCGAGCACAGCGGTTACTCCGTGTTCGCGGGCGTGGGTGAGCGTACTCGTGAAGGTAACGATTTCTTCCACGAAATGAAGGAATCCAACGTTCTCGACAAGGTTGCCCTGGTCTACGGTCAGATGAACGAGCCGCCCGGCAACCGTCTGCGCGTAGCACTGACCGGCCTGACCATCGCCGAGAAGTTCCGTGACGAAGGTCGTGACGTTCTGCTGTTCGTCGACAACATCTATCGTTACACCCTGGCAGGGACCGAAGTGTCCGCACTGCTGGGTCGTATGCCGTCCGCGGTGGGTTATCAGCCGACACTGGCGGAAGAGATGGGCGTCCTGCAGGAGCGCATCACTTCTACCAAGACCGGCTCGATCACTTCCGTGCAGGCCGTCTACGTCCCCGCGGATGACTTGACCGACCCGTCTCCGGCGACCACCTTCTCGCACCTTGACGCGACTGTCGTACTGTCTCGTCAGATTGCCGAGCTGGGTATCTATCCGGCCGTTGACCCGCTCGACTCCACCTCTCGTCAGCTCGACCCGCTGGTCGTCGGCGAGGAGCACTACAACACTGCCCGTAACGTTCAGGGTGTGTTGCAGCGGTACAAGGAGCTGAAGGACATCATCGCCATCCTCGGGATGGACGAGCTGTCTGACGAAGACAAGCAGACCGTGGCACGTGCGCGCAAGATCCAGCGCTTCCTGTCACAGCCGTTCTTCGTGGCGGAAATCTTCACCGGCGCGCCGGGCAAGTACGTGTCCCTCAAGGACACCATCCGCGGCTTCCAGGGTATCCTGGACGGCGAATATGACGCACTGCCGGAGCAGGCGTTCTACATGGTCGGCACCATCGACGAAGCTGTCGAGAAAGCCAAGGGCATGTAATTTCCCTGTTCAGGCATGAGGAAACAGGTATGGCTATGAGCGTCCATTGCGACATCGTCAGCGCTGAGAAAGGCATCTTTTCCGGCCTGGTCGAGCGTCTCGTGGCTGCCGGCAGCGAAGGTGACCTCGGCATCATGCCGGGTCACGCACCGCTGCTGACCGAGCTGCAACCCGGCCCGATTCGCGTTCAGCGTCAGGGTGGGGCTGAGGAAATCTACTACGTCAGTGGTGGATTCCTCGAAGTGCAGCCGAACCTCGTTTCAGTCCTCGCCGACACCGCAGTACGTGCCGACGATCTGGATGAGGCGGCAGCCCAGGAAGCCAAGGAAGTGGCCTTGAAGGCCATGAACGATCAGGCTTCCGAACTGGAATACTCACGCGCCACGGCCGAACTGGCCGAGGCGATGGCCAAGCTGCGCACCGTGCAGCAGATGCGTCGTCACACGCGCTGAGATGCACTGGGCCATGACGGCCAGTGACAGGAAAGAGGCGACCTTCGGGTCGCCTTTTTTTATGCCCGAGAGGACTGATGCCTCTAGCCATCGAAGGTCGTCCCTTTGACGCCGGAGACTGACCGGGCTCATCAGGAAGGGTGCCGAGCCCATCGGAGAGATGGCTCAGGTGTCTTGCGGGCGACTGATGCTTTCGCGGGTCTGTTCTCGGCGACAGGGCCGTGGGTAAACCTCGTCACTGGCAGCTCAGGGTTCAGCTGCTATGATGGCGCCATTATTTTCAGGGGCTTCAGGTATGAAGACCCGCTTTCTACAGGAGTTCACCGATGAGCAGTGCAGAGCGTACCGACGTCGTTATTCTTGCTGCAGGCCAGGGCACCCGCATGCGTTCCAAATTGCCGAAGGTGCTGCACCCGTTGGCAGGCAAGGCGATGGTGCGTCATGTGGCTGACACCGCTGCAGGCCTGGACGGTGCGCATCTGAATGTCGTCATCGGTCATGGTGGTGAGCGTGTGCAGCAGCAGCTGGCCGACACCGGCGCGAGCTTTGCCGTTCAGGCAGAGCAGAAGGGCACCGGTCACGCCGTGGCCCAGTCACTGGAAGCCATCGGCGATGGCAAGGTGCTGATCCTGTATGGCGATGTGCCGCTGATTCGTCGCGAGACTCTCGAGGCGCTGCTGGCCGAAGTCAGTGAGCAGACTCTGGGCCTGCTGACGGTGATTCTGGAAGACCCGACAGGCTATGGCCGTATCGTGCGCGATAGCGAAGGTCGCGTCAGCGCCATCGTCGAGCACAAGGATGCCACGCCGGAGCAGCTGGCCATCCAGGAAGGCAACACCGGTATCCTCGCCACCACCGGTGCCCAGCTCAAGCGCTGGCTGCCGGCGCTGTCCGCCGACAACGCCCAGGGCGAGTACTACCTGACCGACATCATCGCCATGGCGGCCAGCGAAGGTGTCAACATCGCCACCGCCCAGCCGGCGGCGGTCGAGGAAGTGCAGGGCGTCAACAATCGTCTGCAGCTGGCCGATCTCGAGCGCGCCTTCCAACGTCGTGAGGCCAACCGCCTGATGACCGAAGGTGCCAGCCTGGCGGACCCGGCGCGCATCGACGTGCGCGGCAAGCTGTCCATCGGTACCGATATCAGCATCGACGTCGGTTGTGTCTTCGAGGGCGAAGTGAGTCTCGGAGATGACGTGGTCATCGGCGCCCACTGCGTGATCCGCAATGCCACCATCGGTGCCGGCGCCAACATCGCGCCGCATAGCGTCATCGATGGTGCGGTACTGGAAGGTGACAACAATGTCGGGCCCTTCGCGCGTCTGCGTCCTGGAACCGAACTGGCGCGCGGCGCGCGCATCGGCAACTTCGTCGAGACCAAGAATGCCCAGGTGGGCGTGAACGCCAAGATCAATCACCTGAGCTATGTCGGTGATGCCACCCTCGGCGAGGCGGTCAACGTCGGTGCCGGCACCATCACCTGCAATTATGACGGTGCCAACAAGTTCCGAACCGAAATTGGCGACAATGCCTTCATCGGCTCCAACTCCGCGCTGGTGGCGCCGCTCAAGATCGGCGCGGGTGCCACCGTGGGCGCTGGCTCGACCCTGAGCCGCGATGTCGCCGAAGGTGCGTTGAGCGTGGCGCGTGGCAAGCGTATCGACAAGCCGGAATGGCCGCGTCCGACCAAGAAGTGAACGGCAGCTTCAGTCGCGATGCTTGCTGGTGAGTGAAGGTGGGCATCAGAAACGGGGAGGCACCGACAGGTGTCTCCCCGTTTTGTCATCGCGGTCAGCTCTGTGGAACGGCGTGCAGGAATGAATCGTCTCATCCTGTCTCGTCTTTCACTTGATGTTTCGTTATGCCTCACTTATCTTTCGTTTCGAAACTTTATAGGGGGCCCTGATGTCCAAGCGTCTGACACCACAACGGCGTCACCAGATCCTCGAACAACTGGGACGTGACGGTGAAGTCAGTGTCGAGGCACTGGCGCGGGAACTCGCCACTTCCGAGGTCACCATCCGCAAGGATCTGGCCTTTCTCGAGAAGAGCGGCCTGCTGCTCAGGCGCTACGGCGGCGCCGTGGCCATGCCGCGTGAACTGCTGGTGCATGACGAACCGGTCAGTGCCGCCAAGCAGGCCATCGCCCGCCTGGCTGCCAGCCGTATCGGCGCCCATCAGCGCATCATCATCGACAGCGGTACCACCACGGTGGTGCTGATCCCCGAGCTCAAGGGGCGTGATGACCTGATCGTGATGACCAACTCGCTGAGCGTGGCCAATGCCATTCGCGAGCTGGAAAACGAGCCGGTATTGCTGATGACCGGTGGTACCTGGGATCCGCACTCCGATTCCTTCCAGGGACAGGTGGCGGAGCAGGTGCTGCGCAGTTACGACTTCGACCAGGTCTTCCTCGGCGCGGATGGTCTGGACCTCGAACGTGGCACTACCACCTTCAATGAGCTGATCGGCCTGTCACGCGTGATGGCCGAGGTGTCGCGAGAAGTCGTGGTGATGGCGGAATCCCACAAGCTGGGCCGTCGCATTCCCAACCTGGAGCTGGCCTGGTCCAGCATCAGTACCCTGATAACCGATGACGCGTTGCCTGATGCTGCGCGTGACCAGATTCGCGCTCATGGAGTCGAGGTGTTGATCGCCCCGCTCGTGGCGCCAGCAACAGCATAAGGAGATTGCTCATGTGTGGCATCGTAGGCGCCGTCGCCAGTCGTAACGTCCAGAACATCCTGCTCGAGGGTCTGCACCGCCTCGAATACCGTGGCTATGACAGTGCCGGCATGGCCGTGCTGTCCGAAGAGGGCCGCTTGAATCGCGTGCGTGCGCTGGGCAAGGTGGCGGCGTTGCAGGAGCGTCTCGAAGAATCACCGCTCAAGGGACGCGTGGGTATCGCTCACACTCGCTGGGCCACGCATGGGGCGCCGAGTGAAGCCAATGCTCACCCGCACCAGTCCGGTGACAGCCTGGCCGTGGTCCACAACGGCATCATCGAGAATTACGAGACGCTCAAGCGCGAGCTGCAAGGTCAGGGGTATGTCTTCACCTCCGAGACCGACACCGAGGTGGTCGCCCACCTGCTGGCGCGTGAATACACCCTGAGCCAGGACCTGCTGACCGCCGTTCAGAAGGCCGTCGCCCTGCTGGATGGCGCCTTCGCGCTGGGCGTGGTGCATCGTGCCCAGCCGGACGTGCTGATCGGCGCGCGTCAGGGCAGCCCGCTGGTGATCGGTGTCGGGATCGACGAGCACTTCCTGGCCTCCGATCAGCTGGCGCTGCTGCAGGTCACCGATCGCTTCATCTATCTCAAGGAAGGCGATCTGGTGCGCATGACCGCCGAGCAGATCGAGATCTTCGAGCAGGGCGAGCGTCTGATCACCGAGGCCAACGAGCGCCCGGTCCAGACCTTCGAGCACGCGCAGGATGCCGCCTCCAAGGGCGACTATCGCCACTTCATGCTCAAGGAAATCCACGAGCAGTCCCGTGTGCTGGCTGCCACGCTGGAAGGTCGCCTGAACGGTGATCACGTGCTGGTGCGCAGCTTCGGCAGCGAGGCGGAAAACCTCTTCCGTCAGGTCAAGCAGGTGCAGATCGTCGCCTGTGGTACCAGCTACCACGCCGGCATGGTGGCGCGTTACTGGATCGAGCGTCTGGCCGGCATTCCGGCGGCGGTCGAGGTCGCCTCCGAGTTCCGCTACCGTCCGGTGGTGGTGGCCGATGGCACCCTGTTCGTCACCCTGTCCCAGTCCGGCGAGACCGCCGACACGCTGTCCGCACTGCGCTATGCCCAGTCGCTGGGCGGCTTCCTCGGCAGTCTGGCGATCTGCAACGTGCCGGGCAGCTCGCTGGTGCGTGAATCGGACCTCAGCCTGATGACCATGGCCGGACCGGAAATCGGCGTCGCCTCCACCAAGGCCTTCACCACCCAGCTGGTCGGCCTGATGCTGCTGACGCTGTCGCTGCGTCGCGTGCGGGGTGGCGATGAGGCCGGAGAAGCCGAGGTGGTGCGTGAGCTGCGTCAGCTGCCGTCACTGGTCACCAAGGCATTGGCCATGGACAGCGAGATCGAGCGTCTCTCAGAGGCCTTCGCTGACAAGCACAACGCGCTGTTCCTCGGGCGTGGCACCCAGTTCCCCATCGCGCTGGAAGGCGCGCTCAAGCTCAAGGAAATCTCCTATATCCACGCCGAGGCCTATCCGGCGGGCGAGCTGAAGCACGGCCCGTTGGCGCTGGTGGATGCCGACATGCCGGTGGTTGCGGTGGCACCCAACGATGAGCTGCTCGAGAAGCTCAAGTCGAACCTGCAGGAAGTGCGTGCACGTGGCGGGGAGCTGTTCGTCTTCGCTGACGAGAACATCAGTCTCGAAGAGAGCGAAGGCGTGCGTGTGTTGCGCATGCCACATGTCAGCGAAGTGCTGGCACCGATTCTCTACACTCTGCCGCTGCAGCTGCTGTCCTACCATGTCGCCGTGCTCAAGGGCACCGATGTCGATCAGCCGCGCAACCTGGCCAAGAGCGTCACGGTCGAGTGATCCGCGCTGCAAGACGGCTGCGTCATGTCTGGCGCAGCAGCAGATGAGCTCAGTCTCATCGTGCCAACGGCAGCCTCAGGGCTGCCGTTTTTGGTATCCTGTGCGCCTGCCTTCTTATCCCCTTCCGTCCGCTGCGCGTTCATCGCCCGGCGCACGCACGTGACCTGCCATGACTGATCGCGACGCATCGCTTACCCGCCTCAACAAGTTCATCAGCGAAACGGGCTTCTGCTCGCGGCGCGAGGCGGATCGCCATATCGCCGAAGGGCGAGTGACCATCAATGGTGTCGTCCCCGAGATGGGCACCAAGGTCGCGCCGGGCGATGAGGTGCTGGTCAACGGCAAGCCGTTGAAGGCCAAGCAGGAAGCGGTCTATCTGGCATTCAACAAGCCGGTGGGCATCACCTGTACCACCGAGCGCCACGTGGAAGGCAACATCATTGACTACATCGGCCATCCCAAGCGGATCTTCCCGATCGGTCGCCTCGACAAGCCTTCCGATGGCCTGATCTTCCTAACCAGTGACGGCGACATCGTCAACAAGATCCTGCGGGCCGGCAACGCCCACGAGAAGGAATATGTGGTGCGGGTCGACAAGCCGATCAACCCGGACTTTCTCAAGCGCATGGCAGCCGGCGTGCCGATTCTGGATACCATCACCCAGCCGTGCCGCATCGAGCAGATTTCCACCTATGTGTTCCGCATCATCCTGACGCAGGGGCTCAATCGCCAGATTCGCCGCATGTGCGAGGCGCTGGGCTATGAGGTCTTCAAGCTCAAGCGGGTGCGCATCATGAATGTCAGTCTGGACGGGCTGGGCATCGGCGAATGGCGCTATCTCACCCAGCGCGAGATGGACGACATCCATCGGATGATCGAAGGCTCCAGTGGTACCGAGGAGGCCTCACGACTGGCGGAGGCGCCGACGCCTTCCCAGCACGCGACTGCCGCGCGCCATCAGCGTGCCGCGCAGGATACGGATAGCGGCCGGCGTGGTGGTGCTCGGCGCGAGGACAGCAGCAAGCGCGCCATGGGCCAGCGCAGCTCGGATCAGCGCGGCTCAGGTCAGCCCAAGACAGGCCAACGCTCGGGTGCTCGCCAGGAAGGGGCGGGGCGGCGGGAGCGTACCGATGAGTCCAGATCCGCTCGTGGCAATCAGGAACGCAGCAGCGCCGGCAAGGGCGGCTCCCAGCCGGGCAGCAAGAACGCCAATGGCGCGGGCAAGCTCGCGAGCGGCCTCAAGCCACGCACGCGTGGCAAGGCCGGAGAGCGTCGCGATGAGCGCGATGCGGCGAGCAGGGGGGCTGGCGAAAAGTCCTCTGGTAGCAAGTCTTCTGGTAGCAAGTCTTCTGGTAGCAAGACCTCTGGCAACACGACCTTTGGCAAGAAGAATCCTGGCGGCAGAAGTGCCGGGGGCAAGAGCTCGTCGTACAAGGGCGGCGGCGGCTCCAATGGCGGGCGTGGTCGCCGCTAGTGAGCTGCCTGCACCTGCTTGCCATCGTCTTGAGCGGTGGTGCTGGCATCTGAGCCTTGAGGCGTGCGGCGGTGGTAGCGCCCCAGTACGAAGGACAGCGTGGCGAACGCCAGTGCCGAGCAGATGACCTGCGGCCAGGGATAGACCAGTGCGGCGAGCGCGATCAGCAGCAGGTCGAAGGCGAAAGTCGTGCGGCCTGCATGGATGGCGAAGCGTCGCTCCAGATCCAGCGCGAGAATGTTGAGTCCGCCGAGGGAGGCGTTCTCGCGAAACAGCAGGGTGACCCCCAGCCCGATGAGCAGGCCTGCGGCAATCGCCACCACCGGCAGATTGACGTCGCCCAGCGGCAGACTGACCGCCAGTAGATCCGTCAGGATCGAGAGCAGACTGACGCATCCCAGGGTGCGCAGCGTGAAGTTGAGCCCCAGCTGCTTCCAAGCCAGCCCGTAGAAGAGCAGGTTGATCAGGAAGAACAGACTGCCGAAGCTCAAGCCCGTCAGGTCCGAGCCAAGCAATGACATCCCGGCAGTACCACTGACCAGCAAGCCGCCGGCCTGCAGCAGGCGCACGCCGAGTGCCACCAGCAGACAGCCCTCGAAGAGCGTGATCAGGCTACGCAGCGTGATGGCATTGGCCGCACGGGAGCGGCTGTCGTTGGCACGCAGGATGAGTCGTTGGAAAGCAGTCATGACAGGCTCCGGGGTATGGGCAGTCAACAATGATGGCTTCCGACCTGCTTGTGGCGGGCAGAAAGCGATGTCGCGGCGAGGGGTGGTTCGCCTGTGACGGTTCATGCAGGAAGCGGACCATAGCACGCCGTGATGACAGTTTTTATTGTGCTTACGTCGCTCTAGCAGACGATATTATTCGGTGTATTGGGCCTTTGACCCTCACATTCCTCTAGCTATGGCGCCTTCATGCACCATTTTCATGCATCCTCCGCACCGACGGAGACGAATGTTCCGCACGCTGCGGGCCATGACAGAGCTTGCGAGGCGGGGCATCTTCATCTAGGGCTCGCGATGTGGGCCAACGATGACTGGCGCGGCAGCCTGCTGCCGGGCAGTGGCCCGCGCGAGCATCTGGCGGATTACGCGCAGGTCTTCGACTGTGTCGAAGGCAATACCAGCTTCTATGCTCTGCCGCCGGAGAGCGCCGTGGCCAGCTGGGCCCGCCAGGCGCCCGAGCACTTCCGCTTCTGCTTCAAGTTGCCGGGACGACTGACCCATGAGTTGAGGCTTCAGGGAATCGAGGAGGAGCTGGCGGAATTCCTGGCGCGGCTTGCGCCGCTTAAGTCGCGCATGGGGCCGATCATGATCCAGCTGCCACGCGACCTGGGGGAGGAGGTACTCCCGCGTCTTGCGCAATTCTTCGCGCATGTGGAGGGTGCTGGCCTTGATTGGGCCGTGGAGCCCCGTGCCCCGAGTTTCTTTGCCAAGGGCTCGGTGGAACGACAGTTGAATCGCTTGTTGATAAGTCACGGAGTCGATCGCGTGATGCTGGATGTCCGTCCACTCTTCAGTGGCCCTGATACCGCGCATCCAGGGCTTGCCGTGGCACGCTCGGAAAAGCCGCATCGCCCATTGCATGTGTTCTCCAGCGCACGCCAACCGCTGGTCCGCTTCATCGGGCATCATGACGACGCGACCAATCTGGCCTTCTTCCAGCCCTGGGTGGAACGCCTTTCTCTGTGGATAAGTCAGGGGAAAAGCCCTTTCCTGTTTGTGCATACTCCTGACAACAAGGCGGCTCCGGCCTTGGCGCGTCGTCTGGCCAATCAGGTGCTGGAGCGGCTTGATCGGCCATTGATCGGTGCCTTCCCCGGGGAAGGACAAGGACGTCTCTTCTAGCGCCATCCGCTGCCTGTCGCGCTTCAGTGTCTTGCGGGACGGGGGGAAGTGGCCTGCCGGCCTCAGTTGCTGTTTTCTATCGTGAGGCCATTGTCTGAGGGTGGCTTGCTGGTAGATATCGGGTCAATCGAGTAACTTTACCTACCTATTGTCGTTACCACGGCGATATTTACCGGGGCGGGCAGCGTGTCCATTCCGGCGTGTCTATCGACACCAGTCTGTCTGTCTGTCATTCGGGCCTATCCGGCCATGATGACGGCCAGATGCACCACAGCAGTGATCCTGCGACGCCATCCTGTCGGCCACGGTTCATCCTTCCGTATCGCCAGCATGATGCAACAAGCACAACAAGATGCCACAGGCCGCTACCCGTGGCTGGCATCATCGCGACGAATCAGGGACTCACATGTCATCCAAACCGCATTCCCACGCTCAGTGGTCTTCTCGCCTGGCCTTTACCCTGGCCGCCGTCGGTTCCTCCGTCGGACTGGGCAACATCTGGAAATTCCCGTACATGACCGGTGAGAGCGGCGGCGGTGCCTTCGTTCTTGTCTATCTGGTCTGCATTCTGTTGATCGGCCTGCCGATCCTGATGTCCGAGTGGCTGCTGGGCCGCCTGGGACAGAAGAACCCGATCTCGACCATGAGTCACATCAGTGCGCGCCTCAAGCGTAGCCCCGCCTGGGTGTTGATCGGGGTGGCCGGTGTGCTCGGCGCCTATCTGATCCTGTCCTTCTACAGTGTCATCGGTGGCTGGGCACTGGCCTTCATCGCCGACGCCGCCAGTGGCAGCTTCGAAAGCCTGACCTCTGACACGGCAGGCAGTCTGTTCGGTGGTCTGCTGGGCGACCCGACCACCCTGCTGGCCTGGCACAGTGCCTTCATGCTGATGGTGATCCTGGTCGTGGCCGGGGGCGTCGCGGGTGGTCTGGAGCGTGCCGCCAAGATCCTGATGCCGCTGCTGGCGGTCATGCTGGTCATGCTGGTCGGGTATGCGGCGACCACTGATGGCTTCGCCGAAGCGGCTGCCTGGCTGCTGACACCGGACTTCTCCAAGCTCGACAAGGATGGCGTGCTGGCGGCGATGGGGCATGCCTTCTTCACCCTGTCACTGGGCATGGGCATCATGATGGCCTACGGCTCCTATCTCTCCGATGACGTCAACATCGGGCGTACCGCGCTGATCGTGGTGGTGCTGGATACCGTCATCGCTCTGCTGGCGGGGCTGGCCATCTTCCCGGTGGTGTTCTCCAATGGTCTCGACGCCGCTGCGGGCCCGGGCCTGATCTTCCAGACCCTGCCGCTGGCCTTCGGCCACATGCCGGGCGGAGAAGTGTTCGGCGTGGTGTTCTTCGTGCTGCTGGTCTTCGCGGCCTGGACCTCAGGCATCTCGCTGCTGGAACCCATCGTCGAATGGCTGGAAGAGAAGACGCCGATGTCACGCGTGGCCTCTGCCTGGGTGGCGGGGATCGCGACCTGGCTGCTGGGGATCGCCACCATCCTGTCCTTCAATCTGTGGAGTGATGTGGCGCCGCTGGGCATGTTCGCCAAGTTCGAGGGCATGACCATCTTCGACCTGCTCGATTACGCGACCAGCAAGCTGATGCTGCCGCTGACCGGCCTGGCGACCATCGTCTTCGTCGGCTGGTTCATGGGGCGTGATGAAGTGCGCAGTCAGCTCAACATGAGCGACTCGGCCTTCAAGCTGTGGAGCTTCGTGGCGCGCTTCATCGCCCCGATCGGCGTGGTGGTGGTCTTCGCCTCCAGCCTGTAATCCCGGCCCCACTCTTCAGGCTGTCCTGATGTTCTGTCAGCACGGATCTGACGGCATTGAAGAACGACAAGAGGCTCGCCTATCCGGCGAGCCTCTCGCGTTTCTGGCCGAGATGGCCCGTGCACGACACCCAGGCGGCGACTCGATGCTCAGTGTGGGAGATGGCGGGCGTCACGTTCATGTCAGTGTGTACTTGCACCCTGTTGGTGCATCGTCCTGGGCGATGACATGACAATGAGGCAGAGAGTGTCGGTGCAGATGGAGGATGATCGAGAGTGACACCGTGGCGAGCGCGCGGCAGAAGGCAGAGTCATTGCAGAGGGAAATGAAGGCTGAGGGCCCGAAGGCAGAAGAAAATGTCGCGAGGGGGGCTGACCATGCTCATCAGAGATGGCGGCAAGGAAGACAGAAGCCCTCGTCCCTGAGCTGGCAGGGAGATGGGGGACTGCTCGGCGGGGAGGCGTATCGCTCCCCGCCCGAGAATCAGTGGGTATCGATATCGCTTTCCGTTTCCAGCACTTCGATGTCGCTTAAATCCTCGCTCAGGCGCTTGATTTCGTTGTGCATTTCGATTCCGCGTCTGGCGCGGAGGTGGCGGACTGCGCTTTGTTTCTTGCGGGCCTGATGTTCGTCGGCACCGAGGGTCATGAAAATATCGAGAAGCTCGTTCTTGAGCGTATCTACCTGCTCTGAATTACGCATGATTCGACCTCCATGGCATCCAAAGGATGTGGGCTTTCACTGGCGCCACACCGTTTTACTATAGCTCACTTGACAAAATTGTGACCATAGACCGCCTGTGATGGCGACACCCCCCGGGGGATGTCGTAAGCTCAGGCATGCCCATGAAGTCTGCAAGGAGTGTGCCGTGAGTCATGCCATCTTCGACGACCTGAGGAGCCGGATGGAGAATTTCCGCCGCTCTGAACAGAAGGTTGCCCGTTACGTCCTCCGCCATCCGGAGGAGGTGATTCACATGCGGATCGTCGATCTGGCCAGTGAATCCTCGGTCAGTGAACCGACGGTAGTGCGCTTCTGTCGTGCGATGGGCTTTGCCGGCTTCCAGGACTTCAAGCTCCAGCTGGCGCAACGCCTGGCCACGGGCACCCAGTTCGCCCAGTTCTCGATGAATGACTCCGACAGCGTGGCGGAGTTCTCTCACTCGCTGTTCGATTCCACCATCGGCACGCTGCTGTCAGTGCGTGACCGTCTGGATGCCGAAGCCGTCGCACGTGCCATCCACTCGCTGGCCTCCGCCAGCCGGGTCGAGTTCTACGGCTATGGCGCCTCGGGTGCCGTGGCCCACGATGCCCAGCACAAGTTCTTTCGTCTGCAGATCTCCACTGCCGCCTACACCGACCCGCACATGCAGAACATGTCAGCGGTGACGCTGGGGCCGCGCGACGTGGTGGTCGCCATCTCCCAGACCGGACGCACCAAGGCGCTGATCGCCAGCGTGCGTCTGGCACGGGATGCCGGCGCGACCGTCATCGGCCTGTGTCCCAGCGGCTCGCCGCTGGCGGATGAAGTCACGCTGCCGCTGCACATCGATGTGCATGAAGACACCGAGATCTATACGCCGATGAGCTCACGCATCGCGCATCTGGTGATCGTCGATACGCTGGCGGTGGGGGTCGCCAAGGCACGTGGTCCCAAGCTCAAGGAGCAGCTGGAAGCGGTCAAGAAGAGCCTTGCCACCCTGCGCATCGATGATCACGACTTCGATACGCACTGAGTGCCATACAAGCGTCACCTGTCAGGGATGACGCGTGCAGGGAAGAGCAGGGCAGGCCGCTGTGATAAGGTGGATGCCTGAACAGGGCAGCCCCCGACCCGCTGCCCCGCCCCTCGACTTCTCTGCCCTGTGGTGAGCCCTGCATGTCCGAATCGCCCCTCCTCGATCACCTCAACACGCATCAGCGTGAGGCCGTGTCCGCGCCGCCGGGCAACATGCTGGTACTGGCGGGCGCCGGTTCCGGCAAGACCCGCGTGCTGGTCCATCGCATCGCCTGGCTGATGGACCGATATCAGTTCTCGCCCTATGCCATCCTGTCGGTGACCTTCACCAACAAGGCCTCCCGCGAGATGCGCACGCGTCTCGAGGCGCTCAATGGCAGCAGTCTGCGCCACATGTGGGTCGGCACCTTCCACTCCATCAGTCACCGTCTGCTGCGCACCCACTGGCAGGAGGCGCGTCTGCCCGAGCACTTCCAGATCATCGACAGCGATGACCAGCTGCGCATGGTCAAGCGGCTGCTCAAGGAGCACAACGTCGATGACGAGCGCTGGCCGCCCAAGCAGGTCCAGTACTTCATCGCCGGCTGCAAGGAAGAGGGGCTGCGGGCCCATCAGGTCCAGACCCACGGCGACGCCTACATGGGCAAGATGGTCGAGATGTACGAGCTCTATCAGCTCGCCTGCGAGCGTGGCGGACTGGTGGATTTCGGTGAGCTGCTGCTGCGCTCGCTGGAGCTGCTGCGTGACACGCCGCATCTGCTGGCGCATTACCGCGAGCGCTTCGCCCACCTGCTGGTCGACGAGTTCCAGGATACCAACACCCTGCAGTACGCCTGGCTGAAGCTGCTGGCCGGTGATCGCGAATGCATGACCGTGGTCGGCGATGATGACCAGTCCATCTACGGCTGGCGTGGCGCACGGGTCGAGAACATCCAGCGCTTCACCGAGGAATTCGCCAATACCCGGGTGGTGCGTCTGGAGCAGAACTACCGCTCCTCCAGCGCCATCCTGGAGGCTGCCAACGCCCTGATCAGCCACAACGGCGGGCGCATGGGCAAGGAGCTGTGGACCGACAGCGGCCGTGGCGAGCGGATTCGGGTCTATGCCGGCTTCAACGACATCGACGAATCGCGCTACATCGCCGATACCATCCGCGAACTGGTCAATGAGCATGGTTACAGTCGCGACGAGATCGCGATCCTGTATCGCTCCAACGCCCAGTCACGCGTGCTGGAGGAGACGCTGATCCGCCAGGGCATGCCGTATCGCATCTACGGGGGGCAGCGTTTCTACGAGCGTCTCGAGATCAAGAACGCGCTCGCCTACCTGCGTCTGATGAACAACCGCGAGGACGATGCCGCCCTGGAGCGCGTGATCAACGTGCCGGCGCGTGGCATCGGCATGCGCACCGTCGAGCAGCTGCGCGAGCGTGCGCGCTACGGCAACCTGACCATGTGGCAGGCGATGAGCGATGCGGTTTCCGACGGCGCCCTCAAGGGGCGCGCCGCCACCGCCGTGCGTGCCTTCGCCGACATCATCGATGGCCTCGACAACGACACCGCCGGCATGGCGCTGCATGAGCTGGTCGAGCACGTCATCCACGTCTCCGGCCTGCGCGAGCACCACGCCGCCGAGAAGGGCGAGAAGGGCCAGGCGCGTCTCGAGAACCTTGCCGAGCTGGTCAACGCCTGTCGTGCCTTCAGTCAGGGCGAGCGCATGGACCCGGAAGCCCCCAGCGAAGGGGCCGAGGCGCTGGAGCCCTTCCTCGCCGAAGCCGCGCTGGATGCCGGTGATCATGAAGCCGCCGAAGGCGAGGAATGCGTACAGATGATGACGCTGCACTCCGCCAAGGGGCTCGAATTCCCGGTGGTGTTCGTCGCCGGGGTCGAGGAAGGGCTGTTCCCGCACAAGATGTCACTGGAGGAGCCGGGGCGTCTCGAGGAAGAGCGTCGCCTGTGCTACGTCGGTGTCACCCGCGCCATGCAGCGCCTCTACCTGACCTACGCCGAGCTGCGGCGCATGCACGGCAAGGAGACCTTCCAGCGACCGTCGCGCTTCCTGCGTGAGCTGCCGGAAGAGCTGCTGGAGGAAGTGCGCCTGCGTGGCCAGGTCTCGCGTCCGGTCTCGACCCAGCGTGCTACGCCGAATCGTCGCCCCTCCGGGCCGCGTCAGGAGAGTGTCGAGGCCAATGGCGACATGCCGGCGCTGTCGCTCGGCAGCCTGGTGCGTCATCCGCTGTTCGGCGAGGGCGTGGTCATCAACGCCGAAGGCCAGGGCGAGCGCGCGCGTGTCCAGATCAGCTTCGAGGGCGAAGGCGACAAGTGGCTGGTGCTGGGCTTCGCCAAGCTGGAAGTACTCAGCTGATCCTGCATTGATGGCAGACGCAGGCATGAGGCGCTGACAGCAGGCGCTGGCGAGAAGTGAAAAGCGGTGCAGGGGGCGCGGTATTCGTGCGCCATTACGGCCTTGGTGCAGTTGTGGGCCATCCATGGGTCGCGGCATAGTGGCAGATAATCTGCTGTCTTGATGCCGCGTCATGCATTGCCCACAACTCGAACAAGGAACGCCCCATGCAACGCCGCCGTTTTCTCTTTGCTCTGGGGGCCGGTGCTGCCGGTCTCGCCGCTGCACCTTTCGTCTCCACGGCCAATGCCGCCGAGGAGGAAACCATCCACTGGAAGATGGTGACCTCCTGGCCGAAGAACTTCCCGGCGCTGGGCACCGGTGCCAATGAGTTCGCCAGTCTGATCGGGAAGCTTTCCGGTGGTCGTCTTCAGGTCAAGGTCTATGGGGCCGGTGAGATGGTGCCGGCGCTGGAAGTCTTCGACGCCGTGTCTTCCGGGACTGCCCAGATGGGCCACTCGGCGTCCTATTACTGGAAGGGCAAGGTACCTGCCGCCCAGTTCTTCACCGCCGTGCCCTTCGGCATGAATACCACCGAGACCAACGCCTGGCTGTATCACGGCGATGGCATGAAGCTGTGGGACGAGATCTACGCGCGTCACAACCTCAAGCCGCTGGCGGTGGGCAACACCGGCACCCAGATGGCCGGCTGGTTCAACAAGGAAGTGAACAGTCTCTCGGACATGAAGGGCCTGAAGATCCGTCTTCCGGGGCTCGCGGGTGAAGTGATGAACCGCATCGGTGCCAGCGCGGTGAATCTGCCGGGCAGCGAGATCTTCACTGCGATGGAGACCGGTGTGATCGACGCCACCGACTGGGTCGGTCCCTACAATGATCTGGCCTTCGGTCTGCATCAGGTGGCCAAGTATTACTACTCCCCGGCCTGGAACGAGCCCTCCGCCATTCTCGAAGGCACCGTCAATCTCGAGGCCTGGCAGGCGTTGCCGGAAGACCTCCAGCAGGTAGTGATCCAGGCAGCCAGGATTGCCAATCATGCGATGGTGGATGAATTCGCGCTGCGCAATGCCACCGCCCTGACCTCGCTGGTCGAGGAACATGGCGTTGAGCTGCGCGAATTTCCGCAGGATGTCTACGCGGCGCTGTTCAAGGCGTCCAACGAAGTGCTGGACGAGTTCATCGCCAAGGATGAGGACGCCAGGCGTGTCTACGAGTCCTACCGTGCCTTCCAGCAGCAGGTCGCCCCCTGGACGCGCATCGGTGAGCAGGGCTTCCTTGATGCGCGTGCCCGGGTGCTGGGCGAGAGCTGAAGTGACCGCCCGCCGCCGTGTGTGGGGACATCGCGACTCGCTCGTCAGGCGGTGTCAGGCGGGCTCTGGTGGGAAATGAAGAAGCCGCCCCTCGGGGCGGCTTCTTCATGAATGGCGGTGTCCATCACGTCAGACACTTTCCTCGTCGTTGCCCTGTTCCGGCACCGCGCGGATTCGGCCATTGTCGTCCAGGGCCACCATCACGTAGTTGGCCTCGGTCACCTTGGTCAGCGCACGATGGTTGCGCTCCTGAGGCGGCCGAATCCAGACCTCGACCGTGAGCCGTACCGAGCTGCGTCCGACTTCCGTGACGTGCGTGAAGATATTGACCACCGAGCCGACGCGCACCGGTGAGAGAAAGTCGAGGCCCTCCACGGCGACAGTGGCAGTCCGTCCGTTGGCCACACGGCCGGCGGCCAGCTCGCAGGCCTCATCCATGCGATGCATCAACCAGCCACCGCTGATATCGCCATAAAGATTGGTATCGTGACGCTGAGCGATCAGCTTGAGCGTCAGCGTGCCGTTCGGCACCGGGGCATCATCCAGGGCTTGCATGTCGTCACTCGCTGTCTTGTTGTTATGTCTTCAGGGTGCACTGGCGTCGGCGGTTTGCCCAGTGGCGTCGATGGTTTGCCTAGTGGCGATGGAAGGAGAGCCCGAGCGGGCAGTGGCTCACGAAAGGCATCTCATGTCCGGTATCCTACTCTGCCAGTGGAAGGGATGTCCTCTCTCGCCAGGCGTTGCAGCGGGAATTTTCTTGCATTGCAGCATGTTGGTCTCGTGCCTCAACGTTGCAATGAAGGATACTCGGCGCAGCAATGCCGCTGGTGAGGCAGCCTCACGCAGGGAAGTGGTATTGAAGGAGTGGCAGGAGTTGAAGGAACAACGCGATAGTCATCACCGCCAATGAGCGCATCATTCATCTTTCAGGCCTGAAATCGTCATGTTCTTCATCGCATCCTTGCGTCGTCCCCGTTGGCTCTCGAGTCGCCTTGCGTTGCTGGCCTGCCTGCTGATGCCGGTCGTGCCCGCGTTTGCCGAGGTACCTGAATATCGCCCCGTGCCGGGGGTCGTCGGCAACCTGACGGCCGTGGGCTCCGATACCCTCTCGGTGCTGGTGACGCGGTGGGCGGCTCAGCTGCGTCGCTACCATCCAGGGGTGCGGGTCCAGTTGCAGGCAGCGGGGTCCTCGACGGCGCCGCCTGCCTTGATTGCCGGCACCACACGGGTGGGGCTGATGTCGCGGCCGATGAGCGATCAGGAGCGCCAGGACTTCATCCGGGCATTCGGGTATCCGCCATTGGAAGTCCCCGTGGCGCTGGATGCCATGGGCATCCTCGTACATCGCCGCAATCCGCTGGAGTCGATCAGCATCGCGCAGCTCGATGCCATCTTCTCGGCCAGTCATGAGTGTGGCAGTCAGCGGGCCGATCGGTGGGGGCAACTGGGGCTGTCGGGAGACTGGGCTGAGCGTCAGATCAGCCGCTTCGGGCGCAGTGCCACCTCCGGGACCTACGGTGCCTTCCGGCGTGTCGCCCTGTGTGGCGGCGACTTCCGACTGGACGTGAGCGAGCAACCGGGTTCGGCGTCGATCATCGGCGCCGTGGGCTCCTCGCCGGGCGGGATCGGCTACGCCAGCTTCAGCACCTCATCTCCCATGGTCAAACAGCTGTCGGTGAGTCGTGACGCCGGCAGCATGGCGATATTTCCGAGTCGGGCCAGTATCCGCGACGGGCGTTACCCGCTGACACGCGCCCTGTACATCTACGTCAATCGTGTGCCTGACAAGCCGCTGCCGTCATTGGAGCAGGCGTTCCTGTCGTTGATCATGTCGCGTCAGGGACAACAGGCCATCCTGCGGGAAGGCTATGTACCGTTGCCGGACGATCAGCTGAACCAGTGGCGTGAACGTCTGGGGCTGGATGAGGGCGAGGGTCTCTGAGTACGCTTGTCATCTCGCTGTCATCTCATGGACATAATCTTGAGGCAGACCCCATCTTTCGCTCGCGGGAGTGATCCCTCCCCGCGCGCTTCTTCTCTTGTGGTGAATATTCATGCCGGCTGCTGCTGAAGCCTCACGAATGCAATCTCGCCGTCTACGTCGCGATCGCCTGGCAAGCCTGTGGCTGACGGTTGCCGGTCTTGGCGTGATGGCGCTGGTGGTGGTGATGCTCGGCTATCTGATCAGCGTGTCATGGCCGCTGCTCAAACCGCCCGGCACGACGCCGAGCAGCTCGCAGGTACTGGAATCTCGAGCATTGGACACTCGCGCCGCGGACATGGACGAGTGGCGGATCGAGTGGCTGGCCGGCAACCGGTTGCAGCTGATCCAGCACACCGATGACGGTCTGCGTCGATCGAGTTCCCTCCAGGTACCCGAGGGACTGGATCATCGGCAGGCTCACCTCACGCAGAGCCGACAGCAGCTATGGCTGCGCATGCCCGATCGACAAGGTGATCGTCTGTGGCTGGCAAGACTGGCCTCGACCACGCCGCAAGGCAGCTGGCAGCAGCAATGGCTGCCCGGTCCGGCCAGCCTTTCGGCCCTGGAGGGGCAGTTGCTGGTCACGGCAGGGCCGCATGCCTTCACTCAATGGCAGTTGAACGATGCGTCCGCCGGCCAGGTACCTCTGGCCCGCAAGCTGGGCCGGCAGGAGCATGCTGCCCAGCCGATCACCGCCCTGAGTGTCCTGCGCGGCGGCAAGAGCCTGATCCTGGGGGATGCCGGCGGTGGACTGAGTCATTACCTGCTGCCCGCGCATGCCAGCCCGCTGATCAAGGCGGGAGACTTCGACAGTGGCCTGTCGGCCCCGGTGAGAACCATCGCCGCGGCACATCATGGGTTGGGCTTCGCGGCACTCGACGCGGATGGCCGACTCGGGCTGTATCTCGCCACGGCCGAGCGTCGTCGGCAGCTGGTGGACTGGCTGTCACCCGCACAGGTGGCGGCAGGAGTCGAGTTGAGCTTCCAGCAGGCGGATCGTCGTCTGCTGGCACGGCCAACGTCCGTGGCAGGTGGTCTGGGGGCTCTTGAACAGGCCTATGCGGGTCTCGAGATCCGTGATCCGCATCAGGTCGTGGGGCTTGGCGCGATCTTCGGCAAGGTCTGGTATGAGGGGCGTGACGCACCGGCCTGGGTCTGGCAGCTAGAGAGCACCGGTGCCCATGAACCCCGCCTGTCGCTGGTACCCATCATGTGGGGGACGCTCAAGGTCGCGCTGGTCGGCCTGCTGTTTGCCGTGCCGTTGGGACTGGGCTGTGCCATCCATGTGGCCTGTTTCATGGCCCCGCGCCAGCGGGCGCGCATCAAGCCGATGCTGGAGATGATGGAGGCCTTGCCCACGGTGGTGATCGGCTTCATCGCGGCGCTGGTGGTCGCGCCCTTCGTCGAGCGTGAATTGATGGCCGTGCTGCTGGGGCTGGTACTGATTCCGCTGGGCACCATGGTGGCCGGTTTCGTGTGGACCCTGTCGCCGCGCGCACTACGCAGCCTGATGCCGGAAAACATGGCCGCCTTCGGGCTGTTGCCGCTGCTGATGCTGCTGCTGTGGCTGGATGTGACGCTGGCTCATCAACTGGAAGCCTGGTGGTTCGAGGGCGACATCCGTCAATGGCTGTTTGCCCATCACGGCATCGATTACGCCCAGCGCAATACCCTGGTGACCGGTATGGCGCTGGGGCTGGCGGTGATGCCGACACTCTTCACGCTCAGTGAGGATGCGCTGTCCTCAGTCCCTCGCGGACTGGCGGCGGGGTCCGCGGCACTGGGGGCGACACCCTGGCAGAGTCTGCGCCGCGTGATCCTGCCGGCCGCCGCCGTCGGGCTGTTCTCCGCGATGATGATCGGCATGGGGCGCGCCGTGGGCGAGACGATGATCGTGTTGATGGTCGCCGGCAACACGCCGCTGGTGGATGCCAGCTTGTTCGAGGGAGTGCGCTCACTGGCGGCGACCCTGGCGATCGAGTTGCCGGAAGCCGAGGTCGGCAGCAGCCATTACCGCCTGCTGTTCCTTGCCGCGCTGGCCTTGTTCCTCTTCACCTTCGTGGTCAATACGCTGGCGGAAGTGCTGCGGCTGCGCTTCATGCCGCCGCAACGTGGAGGCTGGGGATGAGTCGTCCTGATGCGGTACCGCCGTCCTCGTTGCTCAGACCTCGTGAGCCTGTGACGGCGCGTCTGGCACGTTACTGGCGTGATGGTGGCCCCTGGGGCTGGCTGAATGCCATGGCGGTCAGTGTCTCGCTGGTACTGGTGCTGGGGCTGATCAGCCTGCTGGTGGTGGGCTCGCTCAGTCACTTCTGGCCCTCACGGCTGGTCGAGGTCGAACTCACCACCCAGCCGGGGCAGAGCGTCACGGCGCTCAAGACCACCCGTGGCGAGCCGGCGGCGGACAACCGTCACCTGCTGGGCGAATTGATGCATGAGGAGCTGCGTCCCTCGGCAGCGGACACCGGTGATCAGCAACGTGAGCGACAGTCGCAGCGCTGGTGGCTGCTGCAGACCTCCTCTCAGGATGGGGCCTCGGCGAGCTGGCAGTGGCTGCCGGATACCCTGATGGAGAATATCCGCTTTCCTCGCCAGGCACTGATGCTGGAAATGCGCGACGGGCGAGTGTTGTATGGCATGGCCAGAGCGCTGAGTGATCCGCTCACCGGTGAGCTGGATCATTCTCCGCAGCTCTCTTCCGACAGTGCGGTCCCGGGGGCACCGACTCCTTCACTGCACCAGAATGCCGAGGCACTGCATGCGCGGTTGGCGGCGCTTGAGGGGCAGCGCCGTCAGCTGGCGGCACTGCGCGCTGACAGCGAGGCCTTGAGTGCGCGCCTGCTGGCCTTGCAGCAGCAACTGTCCGCTCGACAAGGGCCTGTCACGACGCAGGACGAGGCGGATGCCTCCTTGATCGCGGAGCTCGAGACGACACGCGAGGCACTGATCACCCGTGAGGGGCAACTGCTGGCCCTCCGGGGAGCCCTGGACGCCGGCCAGCTGCTGCTCGGGGGCAATGGCGGTCATGAGGGGCGCATCGCGCTGAATGACATCCGTCATGTCTGGCAGCCGAATGCCATGGGCTTTGGCGGACGACTGTTGCTGACGCTGGAGCGCTTTCGTGACTTCGTCTCCGGCTCGCCCAATGGAGGCAGTGGCGGCATCTGGCCCGCCATCTTCGGTACCGTGCTGATGGTGGTGCTGATGGCGATTCTGGTGATGCCCTTCGGCGTGATGGCGGCCCTCTATCTGCACGAGGTCGCGCATCAGGGGCGTCTCACGCGACTGACCCGCATCGCGCTGCGCAATCTCGCCGGCGTGCCTTCCATCGTCTATGGGGTCTTCGGGCTGGGGTTCTTCGTCTACGGGCTGGGGGCCGGCCTGGATGAACTGTTCTTTTCCGAGCGTCTGCCGACCCCCACCTTCGGCACCGGTGGATTGCTGTGGGCATCGCTGACGCTGGCGCTGCTGACGCTGCCGGTGGTGATCGTGGCCACGGAGGAGGGGCTGGCGCGGGTGCCGCATCGCCTGCGCGAAGGCGCGCTGGCACTGGGTGCCACGCGCTTCGAGACTCTCAGGCGCGTGGTGATTCCCGCGGCATCTCCGGCCTTGATGACCGGGCTGATTCTGGCGGTGGCGCGTGCGGCAGGCGAGGTCGCGCCCTTGATGCTGGTCGGCGTGGTCAAGCTGGCACCGGACCTGCCGCTGGATGACAGCTTCCCGTGGCTGCATCTGGATCGCAAGTTCATGCACCTCGGCCATCAGGTCTATGATCTGGCCTTCCAGAGCAGCGATGCCTTCAGCAGTCGCCCGCTGGTCTACGCGACCGCGCTGGTGCTGGTGGTCGTGATCCTGTGCCTCAATCTGAGTGCCATTCGCCTGCGTCACATGCTGGCACAACGTTACAAGGGAGCCACCGAATGAAGCGTGACTCTGCACGTGAGAGCGTCCAGTCGAGCTCGCAGCATCCCGAGGTCGTCAATCCGCAGGACACGTGCCTGGAAACCCGCCACCTGTGCCTCGATTATCAGGCGCAGGTGGGCAAGGAGCGTCACCGACGGCGTGCGCTTGACGATATCAGCCTGCGCATCGCGCGCAAGCGCGTGACGGCTTTCATCGGCCCCTCGGGGTGTGGCAAGTCGAGCCTGCTGCGCACCTTCAATCGCATGACCGATCTCGATGAGCAGTCACGCCTGAGCGGCAAGGTCTGGCTGGAAGGCGAGGACATCCATGCCCGGGGCGTGGATGTCCCCATGCTGCGCCGGCGCGTCGGCATGGTGTTCCAGACGCCCAACCCCTTCCCGATGTCGGTCTACGAGAACGTGGCCTTCGGGCTGCGGCTGGTCGGCGAGAATGACAAGCGCCATCTGGATGACAAGGTCGAATCCTGTCTGCGGGCCGCGGCGCTGTGGGAGGAAGTGAAGGACCGGCTGTTCGACAGCGCGCTGGGGCTTTCCGGTGGCCAGCAGCAGCGCCTGGTGATCGCGCGCACGCTGGCGGTGGAGCCGGAAGTCCTGCTGCTGGATGAGCCAGCCTCGGCGCTGGATCCGATCTCGACGCTCAAGATCGAGGAGCTGATCCGCTCGCTGCGCTCACGCCTGACGTTGGTCATCGTCACCCACAACATGCAGCAGGCAGCACGTGTCTCGGATGCCACGGCCTTTCTGCATGAAGGACGGCTGGTGGAATATGCCCCGACCGATCAGCTGTTCACCAATCCGCGTCGTCGCCAGACCGAGGACTACATCACCGGCCGTTTCGGGTGAGATCACCAAAGCGGCACTGCAGGTGGCTGACACGTGTCTCGCGCGGGACGTTGGCGGATGGGCCATCGCGTCGTGGATATTTCAGCGCGGCGCGAGATTCGATTGGCGTCCCGGCGCTCGAGTGAAATATAACTGCAATCAAGAGGCGTCATGCTAGGAGGGAGCCGCCTGCGCCAGACCCTGCTGCAGCGCTTCTACATCAATGCCACATGTCAGAGACCGCCTGCCTCGGCGGATGACTTCCCGGGAGAGGGTAATGGATATCACCAGCGATTCGCACGGCAAGCACATATCCCAGCAGTTCAATCACGAGCTGGATGCGCTGAAGACACACCTGCTGGCCATGGGCGGTCTGGTGGAGAAGCAGCTGCAGGATGCCGTCACGGCCCTGCTGGAGGGTGACAGCGAGACGGCGACACGCGTGCGTGACAATGACAAGGCCGTCAACGACATGCAGCTGAAGATCGATGACGAGTGCACCCGCGTGCTGGCGCGCCGTCAGCCGGCGGCCTCTGACCTGCGTCTGGTGCTGGCCGTGATTCGCGCCACCTCCGATCTGGAGCGCATCGGTGACGAGTCCAGCAAGATCGCGCGCAATGCCATCTCGCTGGTCGAGAACGGCCAGAGCCCGCGTGGCATGGTCGAGGTGCGTCACCTCAGTCAGCATGTGCGCAGCATGGTGCGTGACTCGCTGACCGCCTTCGCCCGCTTCGACACGGATCTGGCGCTCAAGGTACTGCGTGAGGACGCCTCGGTGGACCTGGAATACCAGAGTGCGATGCGTTCGCTGATGACCTTCATGATGGAAGACGCGCGCCAGATCACCCCGGTGCTCAACGTGATGTGGATTCTGCGTGCGCTGGAGCGTATCGGGGATCACGCCGACAACCTCGCCGAGTACGTCATCTTCCTGGTCAAGGGCGTGGACGTGCGTCACACCGACACCCATGACCTCCAGCCGCAGGATCTCGACAAGCCCTGACGTGCAGGCCCCTTCCCCGGGGCCTGACGCCTGTCTGCCGATGACGCCCCGCCTCTGTCCCGCCGACGGAGTGCGGGGCGTCTGCCATTTGATGCGCCGACAGCTGCGTGGGGCGGGTGGTAGTGCTAGGGTGTGGCTCCGGCCGCCCGAGGGCAGCCGCCTTTCACGAGATGACGAGGACGTCGCATGATTGATGCCGTATCGGCGCTGGTCCGCGGGACCCGCATGGTCTATACCCCCGGGCTACGCCGTTTCGTGTTCGTACCACTGGCGATCAACCTGGTGCTCTACAGTGCCACGCTGTGGCTGTTGTTCAGCCAGTTCGAGGGCTGGATCGATTACTGGATGCTCAAGGTGCCCAGCTGGCTGGAATGGCTGAGCTGGTTGATCTGGCCGGTGCTGGTGCTGAGTCTGTTGCTGGCGGTGTTCTTCACCTTCAGCCTGGTGACCAATCTGATCGCGGCGCCGTTCTACGGCATTCTGGCCGAGAAGGTTGAGCATCGTCTGGATGGCACCCTGATCGAGGATGAGCGTGGCCTGGTGAAGATCGGGATCGACTCGCTGGGGCGCGAGATGGCCAAACTGGGTTACTTCATTCCCCGCATGATCGCGCTGTTCATTCTCGGCTTCATTCCGGGCCTGAATCTGCTCTCACCGCTGCTGTGGGGGCTGTTCTCGGCCTGGAGCATGGCGATCCAGTATCTGGACTATCCGATGGACAACCATCAGGTCAGCTTCGGTGACATGAAGCAGCGTCTCAAGGCGCGCTGGTGGCCGTCACTGACCTTCGGTGGTGCCGTGTTCGTGCTGACGCTGGTGCCCTTGGCCAACCTGCTGTTCATTCCCGGGGCCGTGGCGGGTGCCGTCCTGATGTGGCAGAGCCACTACCGACAGCTGCCTGCCCCGCGCCGCTGAGCCAGGCTTTATCGCGAGCGTTGACGAACGCAGATACCACGACGCCCCGCCGTGACCTCATGCAGAGGGCGCGGCGGGGCGTTCGTGTCTACCGTCAGGCAGTCGTCGCGCAGCGACGCTCCGCCGGGAAATGACAACGGAAGCGTGCGCCCTCGCCGGGCAGGCTGTCGATCTCCAGGCGGCCCTGATGGCGGATCAGCACATGCTTGACGATGGCCAGTCCCAGCCCGGTGCCACCAGTGGCGGTGCTGCGTCCCTTGTCGATGCGATAGAAGCGCTCCGTCAGGCGCGGTAGATGCACGGGATCAATGCCGTCACCGTCATCCTCCACCTCGACCATCACGCCCTCGCTGGTGCTCTGGCAGCGCAGCGTGATGTGGCAGTCTTCCGGCGTGTAACGCACCGCATTGAAGACCAGATTCGAGATCGCGCTTCTCAGCTCCTGCTCCTCACCCATCAGGGCCAGTCCGGGCTCGACCTCCACCGTGATGACATGCCGCTCCTTCGAGAGGCCTTCGGCATCTTCCCGGATACGTGTCAGCAGCTGTGCCATGTCGATGCGACGTCCTTCGCCCGACAGCTCGTCGGTCTCCAGGCGCGACAGGGTCAGCAGATCCTCGACGAGGTGCTGCATGCGGTCGGTCTGACTCTGCATCTGTCCCAGGCCACGCTGCCAGCGCGGGGGCAGGTCATCGGCATAGTCGGAATAGGTCTCGAGGTAGCCGGCCAGTACCGTCAGCGGCGTGCGCAGCTCATGGGAGACATTGGCCACGAAATCGCGGCGCATTTCCTCGAGACGGTAGAGACGGGTGACATCGCGCACCATCACCAGGCGCTCGTTGTCACCGAACAGGGTGATGGAGATCTGCAGGGTCAGGTTGTCGGAGAGCGGCGATTGCAGGGTCAGCGGCTCACGATAGGCCAGCCGATTGAAGTAATCGATGAACACGGGGTCACGCAGGTAGTTGGTGACGTGCTGGCCGCGGTCGTGACTGGCCTTGAGGCCGATCAACTGCTCGGCAGCGCTGTTCCACCACTCCATGTCGCCGTGGTTGTCGAGCATCACCAGGCCATCGCGCATCGCTTCCGAGGACTCCTGGATGCGGTTGAGGATACTGCGCAGTCGCTCCTGCGCCTGACGCTGACCCTTCTGGTAGCGATACAGACGATCGAGCAGATCCCCCCAGACGCCATCGCCGGGCGGCGGCTCTTCATGGGGGTTGGTGATCAGCCAGGTGTAGAGGCTCTTGAGATGCTTGAGATGGACGAACAGGTACAGCGCCAGCCCCAGCGCCAGGCCCCAGCCCAGCAGGCCGAGCAGTCCGCCGACCAGCCCGAAGCCGCCCGCCAGATAGCCCAGCCGCCATAGCTCGTTCGTCCAGTAGCGCATCCGCGTCTCAGGCCTGGGCGCTGAAGCGATAACCGGTACCGCGGACGGTCTGGATCAAGTGCTGATGCCCCTCGCCCAGCGCCTTGCGCAGACGACGAATGTGCACGTCCACGGTGCGCTCCTCGACATAGACATTGCCGCCCCAGACCTGATCCAGCAGCTGGCTACGGGTGTAGGCGCGCTCCTGATGGGTCATGAAGAACTGCAGCAGGCGGTATTCGGTGGGGCCGACCTCCAGGGAGTTGCCGTGTGCGGTCACGCGGTGGCTGGCGGGGTCGAGCATCAGACCCTCGACTTCCACCGACTCCTCGACGCCCTTGGGCGTGGTGCGGCGCAGCACGGCCTTGAGGCGTGCCACCAGCTCGCGTGGCGAGAAGGGCTTGGTGATGTAATCGTCCGCCCCGGCCTCGAGCCCCTGGATCTTGTTGTCTTCCTCGCCCTTGGCGGTGAGCAGGATGATCGGCAGCTCCGCCGTGGTCTCGTCACGCTTGAGGCGGCGCGCCAGTTCCAGCCCGCTGGTGCCGGGCATCATCCAGTCCAGCAACAGCAGATCGGGCTTTTCATCGACGACGATGGCGTGGGCGTCCTGGGCATTGTCGGCCTCCAGCACGCGGTAATCCGCCATTTCCAGGGCGACGGCGATCATCTCGCGTATCGAGGATTCGTCGTCGACAATCAGTACGGTCTTGGAGCTCATCGCTAGATCCCATGCAGCAGTCGGCGCACGCGCCAGAATGACAAGTCGATGACGATTACAACCTGCTTATATGACAGTGAGATGACAATCGCCAGCTTGGCAGCTTGCCGCCCGGCTTGCCAGCGAGTCCCTCAACTCTCTCAAGGCGTGAATGTCACGCCTCGCCGCACGAGGAAGATCGCTGGCAGACCGGATGAGGACGCGGGCCCGTTGGCCGGAAAGAGGGGTCAGGCAGCTGGCCAGGTCGCCAGCGCGATGCCCGCGAAGATCAGCAGGCCGGACCAGTGGTTGTTGAGAAATGCCTGGAAGCAGGGGCCACGCTCCCGCTCGCGAATCAGGCGCTGCTGCCAGACGAAGGTCACGGCCGCCGCGGCCAGCCCCAGCCAGTAGAAGATGCCCAGCGCCAGGTGCAGGCCGATGCCGATCAACACCGCCAGCATGCCCAGCTGCAGCAGACCGATCATCAGCTTGTCGGCGCGGCCGAACAGCACGGCGGTGGACTTGATGCCGACCTTGAGATCGTCATTGCGATCGACCATCGCATAGGCGGTGTCGTAGGCCACCGTCCACATCAGGTTGGCCGCGAACAGCCACCAGCCATAGGTCGGCACCTCCTCAAGCGTCGCCGCGAAGGCCATCGGAATCGCCCAGCCGAAGGCGGCACCCAGCACCACCTGCGGCAGATGATGGAAGCGCTTCATGAACGGATAGCTGGCCGCCAGTAGCACGGCGACGATCGACAGCAGCACCGTGGTCAGGTTGGTGAAGCACACCAGCACGAAGGCGGCCGCGACCAGCACACCGAACAGGGTCAGCGCCTCGCGCTCCGTGATGCGTCCTGAGGTCAGCGGGCGGTCCCGGGTGCGTTCGACATGCTTGTCCCAGTGGCGATCCGCGTAGTCGTTGATCACGCAGCCGGCGGCACGCATCAGATAGACACCAGCCACGAAGATCAGCAGCGTATCGCGGTCCGGTAGCCCATCGGCCGCCAGCCACAGGGCCCAGAGGGTCGGCCACATCAGCAGCCAGGTGCCGATGGGGCGGTCCAGACGAGTCAGGGCGAGGTAATCGGCCAGTTTGGACGGGCGGGAAGCGGATGACGCTGACATCAGGACTCCTGATCGAACGGCAGTGGGGAATCAGAGTTCCAGAGCGTGCTGGAACCGAGGGGTGAAACCTTCCTGGACCAGTACCCGGAAGCGACCATGCGAGAACATCGAGCGGCGCATCCACAGGCTGGCGGTGCGTGCCAGCGGCTGCGTGCTGGCAAGCCTCAGTGGCGCCCGGCTGACATCGATGGCGCTGCGGTTCAGGTCGGGCTGGCGGAACAGCCAATGGCCCAGCGAGCCTTCGCCGAGCGTCGAAAGACGGTGGCCATGGGCCAGGTCCAGCGCCGCCAGCGAGCGCGCGATCACCCAGGGCTCATCGCCATGACACAGGGCCACTTCGCGCCGCCAGACATGGCGTCGTGGCGCGATACCCAGCATCCGCGCCTCATCACGCCGGGCAGGGCCGGTGTCCTGCAGCAGCAGGCGCACGCGCAGCCCCTGACCATCGAGCATGCGCATGGCGTGATCGAGACGCTGGGTCAGCGAGTCGCTGGAGGACAGCCATGGCCACCAGCCGGCCGGCATGACGCCTTGCAGGCTCGCGGCGGGCTGCCAGTGGCGGCGGACCGCCGAGTCCATCGCTCTCTGGTGAGCGCAGGGAGTGTTGAGTTCCGAGCGAGACATGGCCCGGATGGCGATCTTGCCGGCAAACGCTGCCGAGTGGGAGTGACAGACCACGATGAATTCCCTGTCAGGATGACAAGTGGCGAGTCTAGCACGCCCGAACCGCAAGGCCTGCAGCGTGAGCATGCCCGCGCCAGTGGCAGGCTGGTATGCTGGGGCCCGACTACCCTCTTTTCCTCTCGGATCGATCTCAGGAGATGGCGCCATGCGCGACCCTCGTACCCTTGTCATCATCGGCACCGGCATGGCCGGCATTGGCCTGGCGCGTGCCCTGCGTGCGCGTGACAAGGACAGTCGACTGATCCTGGTCAGTCAGGACAGTGGCCACGATTACGCCAAGCCTCTGCTGTCCACCGCCTTTGCCAAGGGCATGAGCGCCCGGGCATTGGCACGGCAGACCTCCGTGGCACTGGTGGATGAACTGGACGCCGAGCTGCGCACCCATCAGCGAGTGACGAGCATCGATACCCACGCGCGACAGGTCTGGCTGGGCGAGGAATGCCTGGCCTATGACGAGCTGGTGCTGGCACTCGGTGCCGCGCCGCGGCGACCCTTCCCCATCGATGACTCGGTCGGCTCGCGCGTGATGAGCATCAATGATCTCGATGACTACGCCGCCTTCAGCGCCACGCTGACGGCAGCGCGTGAGGCGGGGGAGAGTGGCCGTGTCGTGATCGTCGGTGCCGGTCTGGTGGGGTGTGAATACGCCAATGACCTGAAAGCCGCAGGACATGAGGTCACCCTGATCGCGGCGGAAGACACTCCGCTGGATGGCTTGCTTCCCCAGGCGCTCGGCCAGCGACTTGGCAAGGCCTTCGATGCCATCGGCGTGCGTCGGCTGCAAGGCGAGATGGTCGAGACCATCACCGCCGGCAAGGCAACGCAGGCACCTGTCAGCGTGGTGCTGCAGAGTGGTCATGCGGTGGAGGGCTCGCTGGTGCTGCTGGCTACGGGGCTCGCGCCACGCATCAAGCTGGCACAGGGCGCGGGGTTGAGTGCTGGCGGGGACGGCATCCGCGTCGATCGTCACCTTGCGACCTCCCGGCCGCATGTCTGGGCGCTGGGAGACTGCGCCAGTGTCGAAGGGGTCAATGCCATGTACGTGCAGCCCCTGCAGGCCGCGGCTCGGGTGCTGGCCGCCAATCTGTGCGGCGAGGCGGTCGAGCTCGACTGGAAGGCCTGGCCCGTGCTGGTCAAGACACCGGCGCTGCCCATCGTGGCCTACCCGCCTCGGACGGCCGTGGCGCGCTGGGACATCACGGGCGAGGGAGATGATCTCGATGCACGCGCTCTCGATGCGAACGAACGCTTGATTGGATATGCGTTGACAGGCGCCTCCGTTCGCAGGAAAGTCGAGCTGGCGCGGCAGGCACCGCCGTTGCTAGGCTAGGCGATGCCATGGCCGATGGTCGCAGACCCCTTGAAGCCAGCGTAGTCAGGCACGATAGTGAAGTTTCCGTCACAGAGCGTCAGGCGAGAATCAGGGACGACGTGTTACCGGTGACGTTCACCCCGAAAAAGGGGGACCCGGTATCGCATCGCCCAAGCGCCATGCAATGCCAGCAAGTGCAGCAACATCCGTGCAAGAACAACATCCGTGCAAGAACAACAATGAATCGGCGGCTGAGCCGCCCGTGCAGAATGCCAAACCAGGAGGGCTTTTCATGCGCAAGCCAGAACTCGCTGCGGCCATCGCCGAGCGTGCGGATCTGTCCAAGGACAAGGCTAGTCAGGTGTTGAACGTGATTCTCGACGAGATCACCCACACGGTCGCCAAGGGCAACGATGTTTCATTGATTGGTTTTGGCTCCTTCACGGTGCGTCAGCGTGCAGCGCGTACCGGCAAGAACCCCCAGACAGGCAAACCCCTGACTATCCCGGCCAGCAAGACAGTGGCCTTCAAGCCGGGCAAGTCATTGAAGGATGCGGTGACCAAGTAAGTCTGGTCCACGCCGCCGCGCCCCTGCTGGCGTGGCGGCCCGCCATGCTTGCCCGATGTCAGTATCGATGCCACCGGCTCCGCCACTCGGGCCCGGTGGCATTTTGTCATGGACGGTATCGATGGCTGTTCGCGGCTGACCGCTTGACCGTGCCGCCTCTCAAGGAAGGAATGACGCCATGAAGCTCAAGTTGCTGTTGTGGGTACTGGGCCTGTTGCTCAAGCGTGCCTTCCGGCGCGACCCCGAATTTCGCGCTCAGCTCGAGACGCGTTCGCTGGATTGGGGCGTTGCCACGGAGGATCTGAGCATCGCGCGTCATTATCGGATGTCTCGGGAAGGCGTGACCTCCGGCACCGGTCTGCCGGTGGATACGGAGCTTGAGCTGCGCTTCGCGGATGCTGAGAGTGCGGTGGCCTTCCTGCTCAAGCCGTCTCCCAAGGCCTTCTTGAATGGCATGATGGAGCAGCGCGTGCGTCTGGTCGGGGATTCCGCCCAGCTCAATCGTCTGCAGTCATTGCTCAAGCGGATTCGCTGAACCGACGGCCATGCCGTAGTGACCGAAAAAAACGCCCCGCTGATCTGCTCAGCGGGGCGTTTTTCGTGAGGGCACGCAAGGTGTCACAGCAGATGCTTGAGGCCCGGGATGCCCTCGATGACCTGGTCGACCACACCATCGCCGGCTTGCTCGCGCGCATAGCTCAGCGTCTCATCGGCCACGCCACGTGCCTGATCCATGTTCAGGTCCAGTCCCATCAGCTTCTGGCCCAGCTCCAGTGCTCCCCCTCCGCTGCCTCCGGTGAATGCACTGACCGCCCCCATCAGGCCGCCCATGAGGCCACCGCCCCCGGACTCGGCGGCTTCCTCGCCAGCGCTGCCGATCAACCCTTCGGCGCCCGGAATGGCCCCCAGCAGTGATGCCGCCGGCCCATCCGGGCCCTGTTCACGCACGAACTTGAGAATGAGGCCGACCGCCTGTTCGGCAATCTCCGGTGACAGCCCGAGGGCGCCAGTGACACGTTCGATGAGTGGGTGCATCGGTATTCTCCATGAAATCCGGGGTAGGCATGAGTGGGTAGCATGAGTGGGTAGAGTGGCACGGACGGAGAGTTTGGCGCCTGAAGCGCTTGCCAACGCTTGTGTGAGCCGGAGCTATCGGACACGGCAGAACAGGGTGGTATGCTAGCGGCATAAATCTAAAGTCTAATGCGCTGCTCGCGCCCTGGTCACGGAACACTTCATGACACGCTCCCTGCAACACTCGCTCATCCACTCCCTGCGTCGACTGTGGACGCTGGATGCCTTCAGCTATTCGCTGCGCATGCTCATCGCGCTGGGCGGTGTGATGGCGGTAGGGTTCTGGCTGGACGAGATGGCGCTGGTGATCCCGCTGTTTCTCGGCGTGATTGCCTCGGGACTGGCGGAAACGGATGACCATTGGCGCGGGCGACTGCGCGCGCTGGGCATGACACTGGCCTGCTTCAGCATCGCCGCCGTCTCGGTGGAGCTGCTGTTCGGCATGCCGCTGCCCTTCGTGATCGGCCTGGCGCTGGCCACCTTCACCTTGCCGATGCTGGCGGCGATCGATGCCCGCTACGGGGCCATCGCCCGCGCCTCGCTGATTCTGGCCGTGTACACCATGATCAGTCTCGAGCAGCAGCATGGCGATGGGCAGATCGCGCTGCTGGAGCGCAGCCTGCCCGAGTGGCTGCGTGAGCCGGGACTGGGCATCAATCTGGTCCAGCCGTTGCTGCTGGTGATCGGCGCGACCTGGTACGGACTGCTGTCGGTACTGTGGTGCGCGCTGTTCTCGCGTCAGCCGCTCAAGCACAGCATGGCGACCCTCTACCGTGAACTGGGCCGCTATCTGATTCTCAAGGCTCAGCTGTTCGAGCCACTGCGCAACGTGGATCGCTCGGCGCGTCGTCTGGCGCTGGCGGAGCAGAATGGTCGCGTGGTCGTGGCGCTCAACCAGACCAAGGAGATGGTCTTCCGGCGTCTTGCCGGGCGGCGCGACACCAGCAAGCTGGATCGCTACCTGCGGCTCTACTTCATCGCCCAGGACCTTCATGAGCGGGCCAGTTCGAGCCATTACCCCTATGGCCAGCTCAGTGATGCCTTCTTCCATCACGATATCCTGTTCCGCTGTCAGCGCCTGCTGGAGCAGCAGGGCGGCGCCTGCAAGGGGCTGGGCCGGGCGCTGCTGATGCGTCAGCCCTTCGAGGCCAGTGACAGCCAGCAGGCGCTGGAAGACCTCAACGCCTCGCTCGAGTATCTCAAGCAGCAGCATCGGCCTGAATGGCGTCATCTGATGCAGGCGCTGGAGGCGCTGGCGGGCAACCTGCGGTTGATCGAAGGGCAGATCGAGCGACTCGGCGATCTGGAAGCCAGCAGCAGTGAAAGCGACAACAGCCTGCTGGATCGCTCGCCTCACGGCACGCGGGACATGCTCGAGCGCATTCGCAGCCATCTGACCCCGCGCTCGCCGATCTTCCGTCACTCGCTGCGCCTGACCGCGACCCTGGTGGCCGGCTATGGCGTGCTGCTGGCGGTCCACCCGACCCAGGGCTACTGGATTCTGCTGACGGGGCTGTTCGTCTGCCGGCCCAGCTTCGGCGATACCCGGCGCACCCTGGCTCAGCGCATCGTCGGTACCTTGATCGGCCTGCTGGCTGGCTGGGCGCTGATCAGCCTGTTCCCGGCCCCCACCCTCCAGGCCGGCATCGCCGTGGTCGCGGGGGTGCTGTTCTTCGCCACGCGCGGGTCACGCTACACCCTGGCGACGGCGGCCATCACCCTGATGGTGCTGGCCTGCTTCAACCAGGTCGGTGATGGCTTCGATCTCATCTGGCCGCGACTGTTCGATACGCTGGTCGGTGGCCTGCTGGCGGGGCTTTCCGTGGTGTTGATCCTGCCGGACTGGCAAGGCCGCAAGCTCTATCGTCAGGCCGGTGTCAGCCTCAAGACCAGCGGGCGCTATCTGGGGGAGGTGCTGTCCCAGTATCGCCACGGCAAGCGCGATGACCTGGCCTATCGCCTGGCGCGGCGCAATGCCCACAATGCCGACGCCGCCTTCTCGAGCCTGCTGGCGACGGCGCGCAAGGAGCCGGGCCATTTCCGGCGTGACGTGGAACCGGGCTTCGGCTTCCTGCTCCATGCCCATACCGCGCTGGGGTATCTGTCGGCATTGGCGGCGCATCGTGGCGAGCTGGAATCCACCTCGTCCGCCAGCAGCGGCATCGAGACGCTGTTGCGCCATGGCGAGCGTCTGAGTCAGCAGCTGACGACATTGGGTGAGCAGCTGGAGGCGGGCGGCGAGATCACCCTCACGCTGGAAAGCGATCATGAGATCGCGGCGCTGGAGGCCGAGATCGAGCAGGTCGAGTCCACCACCGGGCGCCTGGCGCTGTCACAGCTGATTCTGGTGCTGCGGCTGTTGCAGCCGCTGGAAAGTGCCGGCACCCAGCTGATCAAGGCCAGCCGCGCCAGCTGAGGGCTGGCGCGGCTGGCAAGTGGCAGGTGAACGAGTGACCAGGTGAACGAGTGCGTTGGGGGACAGGTGGGCAGGGCGCTCAGACGGCGCCGTATTGGCCAGCCGCCTCCCCCAGCCAGCGGCGGATCAGGGGCTCCGCGGCCTGGGGGGCTTCAGTGAGGATGGCGTCGGCCAGGGTGGTGGTCGGGGCGATCAGGTCGCTGTCGCGTTCGAGATCGGCGATCTTCATCCCCGCCAGTCCCGTCTGACGCGTGCCCAGCACTTCGCCGGGCCCGCGCAGCTCCAAGTCCTTCTCGGCGATCTTGAAGCCGTCGGTGGTCTCGCGCATCACCGCCAGGCGTTGCCTGGAGTGCTGAGAGAGCGGCGGATGATAGAGCAGCACGCAGAAGCTCTCGGTGCTGCCACGCCCGACACGCCCGCGTAGCTGGTGCAGCTGCGACAGGCCGAGACGCTCGGGGTTGTCGATCACCATCAGGCTGGCATTCGGCACATCGACCCCGACCTCGATCACCGTGGTGGCCACCAGCAGGTCATGTTCGCCTTCCTTGAACGCCGCCATCACCTCGGCCTTCTCGGCCGCCTTCATGCGGCCGTGCACCAGACCGATGGACAGCTCCGGCAACGCCTCGGTCAGCTCGTCACGCGTCACCTCGGCGGCCTGACAGGTCATCACCTCGGATTCCTCGATCAGCGTGCATACCCAATAGGCCTGACGACCCTCGGCGCAGGCGGCGCGAATGCGCTCGACCACCTCGGGACGCCGCGGGTCGGCCACTGCCACGGTCTGTACCGGGGTACGCCCCGGGGGAAGCTCGTCGATCACCGAGAGATCGAGATCCGCGTAGGCGCTCATCGCCAGAGTGCGCGGGATCGGCGTGGCGGTCATGATCAGCTGATGGGGGGTCAGGCCGCCAGCCTCGCCCTTCTCGCGCAAGGCGAGGCGCTGATGCACGCCGAAGCGATGCTGCTCATCGACGATCGCCAGCCCCAGGCGCTGGAAGGTCACGTCGGCCTGGAACAGTGCGTGAGTCCCGACCACCATGCGTGCCCGGCCATCGGCGATGGCCGCCTTGGCATCCAGCCGCGCCTTGCCCTTGAGCTTGCCGGCCAGCCACGCGACCTCGATGCCCAGCGGCTCCAGCCATTCGCGGAAGTTGCGATAGTGCTGCTCGGCGAGAATCTCGGTGGGGGCCATCAAGGCGGCCTGACAGCCGCCACCGATGGCGATCAGGGCCGCCATTGCCGCCACCACCGTCTTGCCCGAGCCCACGTCGCCCTGCACCAAGCGCAGCATCGGCACTTCGCGCGCCAGGTCACGGCGTACCTCATCCAGCACACGGCGCTGGGCGCCGGTCAGCGAGAAGGGCAACTGGGCAAGAAAGCGGGTGCTCAGGCCACCGCTGGCGCTCAACGAGGGGGCGCCATCCTGCTGGATGCGCGCTCGCACCTGCCGCAGGCTCAGCTGATGGGCGAGCAGTTCTTCCTGGGCGAGACGCCGCTGACTGGGATGCACGCCGTCACTCATCTGATCGACGGGCGCATCCGGCGGCGGCTCATGCAGGAAACGCAGGCACTCGATCACCCCGGGCAGGCGAAAGCGTGCGCGCAGGGCCTCGGGGATCAGGTCCGGCAGTTCGTGGGGTGTTTCCTCGAGCTGCTTGAGGGCCTGGCCGATCAAGCCGCGCAGGCGCGCCTGATTGAGTCCTTCGGTAGCCGGATAGATGGGGGTGAGGTGGTCTTCCACCGGGGCCGCGCCCTGACCCAGCAGACGGTATTCCGGATGATAGATCTCGAGACCGGTGGCCCCGGCACGCGCCTCACCGAAGCAGCGCACGCTGTGGCCACGCTGGAACTGCTGTTGCTGGGCGGGAGAGAAGTGGAAGAAGCGCAGACTGAGGATGCCGCTGCCATCGCGCAGGCGCACCAGCAGGCTGCGCCTGCGACCCTTGACGATGTCGCAGGCCGTCACCTCGCCTTCCACCACGGCCTCCATGCCGCTCTTGAGCGTGCCGATGGGGGTGACGCGAGTCCTGTCCTGATAACGCAGCGGCAGGTGGAAGAGCAGGTCCGCCACGCGCTCCAGTCCCAGCCGCGACAGCTTCTCGCTCAGCGCGGGGCCGACCCCGCTCAGGCTGTCCAGCGGTTGCGCCAGCGCGCCGGTGGCAAAGACACCGGCGCTGGCGGGCCCGGCAGATGAGGCGTCCGTGCCCGCCCTGCTCATGCCGGTTCGTGGCTCTGGGAAGCGGAACCCTGCATGCCGTTCTCGTTGCTCTGGCGGGCGCGGGTCGAGCACTCGGCGATCGCCTGGCTGATCACGTCAATCGCCTTGGGGCGCGGGAAGCTGGCACGCCATGCCAGCGCCACGCTGCGGCTGGGGGCGGGGTCCTTGAAGGGACGTGTCTCGAGCACGCCGCTCTCGTAATGGCCGGTACCGGTGGCCGAGTAGGGCAGCACGGTGATACCGAGGCCTGAGGCGACCATGTGACGAATGGTCTCCAGCGAGCCCCCCTCGGCGATCAGGGTATTCTCGGGGTTGTTGATCTGATGGCCGATGGCCGGACACGCCTCGAGAATCTGATCACGGAAGCAGTGGCCCTCGCCCAGCATCAGCAGACGCTCATTGATCAATTGCTCCTTGGCGATGCTGTCCTGTTCGAGCAGCGCGTGACCCGACGGCAACAGCACCTCGAAGGGTTCTTCGTAGAGCGTCTTGGTCAGCACGTCGGTTTCGGTGAAGGGCAGCGCCACGATGATGATGTCCAGCTCACCGTTTCTGAGCTTGCGGCGCAGATCGCCGGTCATGCCTTCCTCGATGTAGAGCGGCATCTTCGGCGCACGCCGCGTCAGTTCCGGCACCAGATGCGGAAACAGGTAAGGTCCAATGGTATAGATGGCGCCGATGCGCAACGGGCTGGAGAGCTGATCCTTGCCGGCATTGGCCAGCTCCTTGATCACGCTGGACTGTTCCAGCACGCGCTGGGCCTGCTGAACGATCTTCTCGCCGAGCGGTGTGACCTGTACGGTGGACTTGGAACGCTCGAACAGTGCGACTCCCAGCTCCTCTTCCAGCTTCTTGACGGCCACCGACAGGGTCGGCTGCGAGACGAAGCAGCGCTCTGCGGCGCGTCCGAAATGACGCTCCTGGGCCAAGGTTACGATGTAGCGGAGTTCTGTTAGAGTCATGATTCCTGCCCGGAACTGGCATCCTGGGATGCGGTGGGTACCGATTCGTTTTACCAAGGAGCACGGCAAAGGTGAAGAAGACGAGTCTCATCCTCGGTTGTGGCGACGTTGGCAGCGCGCTGGCGCGCGAGCTGCTCAAGGCCGATCAGCACGTCATCGGTGTCAGACGCGATGTGTCCAGGCTGGCGGATCTCGGTATCGAGACGCTGGCACTGGACATCACCGCGGAAGGTGCTCTGGCCAGCTTGCCAGATGCCGACACCGTGGTACACGTGCTGAGCGCTGACCACTTCGACGAAGACGCCTATCGGGCCGCCTACGTCGATGGCATTCGTGCGCTGGTCGCGGAGCTGGAATCGCGTGCCAACCCGCCGACACGCGTATTCTTCGTGTCCTCGACCTCCGTCTACGCCCAGAAGGAAGGCGAAGAGGTCGACGAGCAGTCCCCCACCGACGCCACCAGCTTCTCGGGGCAGCTGATGCGGGAAGGCGAGCAGGTCCTGCTCGACTCCTCGCTCAATGGCACCGTGGTGCGCTTCTCCGGTATCTACGGGCCGGGTCGCGACATGCTGATCCGTCAGGCGCGCGATGGGCGCATCGCCGCCAGCAATCCGCCACTCTACTCCAACCGCATCCATCGTGACGACTGCGCGGGGGTGCTGGCGCACCTGATCGCACTGAGTCTCGAGGGCAAGCCGGTCGAGCCGATCTACCTGGCCACCGACTGTGATGGTGCACCGCTGCACGAGGTGATGGCGTGGTTGGCACGTCAGCTCAAGGTCGAATCCACCGAGGTGATCCAGTCGCCGCTGCGGCGTCGCTCCAGCAAGCGCTGCGGCAATGCGCTGCTGCTCGAGAGTGGCTATCGCTTCCGTTACCCGACCTTCCGCGAGGGCTATGCCGAGGTGCTCAAGGAGCATGGCGTGACGGTACCGGAGAGCGAGCTTTCCGGACGCTGAGCGCCGCACGGCGATTGACTTGTCCACAGGAGGTCGCGCGTGACGCATCCTGACCGGCTGTGGACAAGTCGAGGCGCCGGGAGCCAGGGCTGCCTGGCCCGATAACTGACAGTGCCCGCCCCGGGTTTCCGGGGCGGGCACTGTCGTTTCAGCAGACCACGTTTCAGCAGGTCAGGCGGCAAGATCCACCGTGATCAGTCGCCGATGACCATCACGCCCTCGGCTTCGAAGGCCACGCCCTTGGGCAGTGCCTTGACGCCGACGGCGGCACGCGCCGGGAAGGGCGCGCTGAAGAACTCTTCCATCACCGCGTTGACGCGAGCGAAGTCATCGAGGTCCGTCAGGTAGAGGTTGAGCTTGACGATGTCGCCCAGGCTGCCGGCGGCCTCTTCACACACGGCGCTCAGGTTGGTGAACACCTGACGCGCCTGCGCCTCGATACCGCCTTCGACGACTTCCATCGTCTGCGGGTCCAGCGGAATCTGGCCGGAGAGATAGACGGTGTTGCCCGCCTTGATGGCCTGGGAGTACGGCCCGATGGCAGCGGGTGCCTTGTCGGTGTTGATGATCGCGCGATTGCTCATGTTGTGCTCCTTGTGACTGTCTTTCCTACTGGTCTTGTGCCAGTTGCCTTGTGACAGTGAATTGCGATTGTGTTTGTGAGTGCGCTGCTCGCCTGTCTCGGCGAGGTGCCGGGCAGAGGCCCGTCGTGTCCATGGACGACCTTGCGGAAGTCCCAAAAACGAAAACCGCGCCGCCCGCCGGTGGCGAACGACGCGGCCTTGAATCCGATCAACTGATGACGCGGGTAATGCGCTCCACGTGCAACAGGTTGCGCATGCGCTTGATGATGCGTGCCAGATGAATGCGATCACGTACCGCCAGGGTCAGATTGACGATGGCCAGGTGTGCGTCGCGCTCCTCGATGCCGATGCGTTCGATATTGGCTTCCGCGTCGGTGACGAGTTCGGCCAGCTCGGCGATCAGCCCGCGCTGGGTCTGGGCTTCGATGCGCAGGGCGACGGTGAAGTCGCCTTCGATCTGCTCGGCCCAGGTCAGCGGGAAGACACGCTCCGGATCGCTGGCCAGCTCGGTCAGATTGCTGCATTCCTGACGATGGACCACCAGGCCCTTGCCGGCTGACAGGTGGCCCATGATGGGCTCTCCCGGCAGCGGGTGGCAGCAGCGTGCATAGCTGGTGACCATGCTGTCGCCGCCACTGACCTGCATCGGCCCGATGCCACTGTCCTCCGGCTGGACGTTGCCATCCTTGGCCGAGAACTTGGGCTGCTGTGCCGCGGGACTCATCCTGTCGTTCAGCAGGCTCTGCGCCACGCTGTAGGCGGCGCGGGTACCGAGACCGATGGACTCGAGCAGATCATCACGCCCGCCTTCCAGCTCAAGCTCCGCCGCCAGGGTATCCAGGCGCTGGGGCGGCAGCTGTTCGAGGGTGATGTCCAGGCCGGCGAGTGCCTTGATCAGCAGGCGCTGGCCCAATGCCACGGACTCGCTGCGCTGCTGATGCTTGAGGTAGTGGCGAATGGCGGAACGCGCCTTGGCGGTGGTGACGAAGTTGAGCCACGCCAGATTGGGCTTGGCACCCGGTGCGGTGATGACCTCGACGGTCTGACCGCTCTCCAGTGGCGAGGATAGCGGCGCCAGATGACGATCGATGCGACAGGCGATGCAGCTGTTGCCGACATCGGTGTGCACCGCATAGGCGAAATCGACCGCCGTCGCACCGCGCGGCAGCTCCATGATGTCGCCCTTGGGGGTGAACACGTAGGTATCATCGGGGAACAGGTCGTTCTTGACGTGCTCGATGAATTCCAGCGAGTTGCCGGCATGCCGTTGCATCTCGAGCAGGCCGCGTACCCACTCGCGGGCACGCGCGTGGCTGCCGGCGCCGATGGGACGGTCGGTCTGCCCGGCCTTGTACAGCCAGTGGGCCGCGATGCCGTTGTTGGCCATCGCTTCCATCTCGCGGGTGCGGATCTGCACCTCGATGGGCATGCCGTTCATGCCGAACAGCGTGGTGTGCAGACTCTGGTAGCCATTGGCCTTGGGGATCGCGATGTAATCCTTGAAGCGTCCCGGTACCGGCTTGTAGAGATTGTGCACCACGCCGAGGATGCGATAGCAGCTGTCCACGTCATCAGTGATGATGCGGAAGCCGAACACGTCCATCAGTTCATTGAAGGGCTTCTGCTGGTCACGCATCTTGCGGTAGATGGACAGCAGATGCTTCTGACGGCCGATCACCGAGCCGGGCAGCTGATCGCGCTCCAGCGCGTTCTGCAGGCTGGCCTGGATCTCGCGCATCAGGGTACGACGATTGCCACGCGCGGCGGTGACGGCACGCTTGATGCGTTCGGAGCGCATCGGGTGCAGCGCCTGGAAGGACAGATCTTCCAGTTCGACACGGATGGTGTTGATACCGAGGCGGTTGGCGACGCGGGCGTAGATCTCGAGCGTCTCACGGGCGATGCGCCGCTTCTTCTCGGGGCGCAGGGCACCAAGGGTACGCATGTTGTGGAGACGGTCGGCCAGTTTGACGATGATGACGCGGATGTCCTGGGACATCGCCAGCACCATCTTCTGGAAGTTCTCGGCCTGAGCGACGGCCTTGTCCTCGAAGGTGATCTGGGTCAGCTTCGAGACGCCATCGACCAGCAAGGCCACCGGCTCGCCGAACTGGCCGGCCAGTGCCTCGAAGGTCACGCTGGTGTCTTCGATGACATCGTGCAGCATGGCCGCCATCAGGCTCTGATGGTCCATGTGCATGTTGGCGAGAATGTTCGCCACCGCCAGCGGGTGGGTCACATAGGGTTCACCGGAACGCCTGCGCTGGCCATCGTGGGCCTGCTCGGCGTAATAGAAGGCGCGCCTAACCTGACGGATCTCTTCCTCGGGAAGATAACCGCCCAGGCGGTCTGCCAGGTCATCGATCGTGAACATTCAGCGGCCTTGGCTCAAGGTGGTTCCGGGCCCGCACCCCGCGTGATGGCCATGATGGCGCGACGTTGGAGGTGCGGATCAGCACACGTACAGGAGAGGGAGAGCCGGGGCTCAGTCCTCGATCTGCGGCAGCACCGGCTTGCGCTGGATCGGAGCTTCGACCGGCTCATTCAGGATGTCGCGGTTGACCAGACCTGCCGCCACTTCGCGCAGGGCCAGCACGGTCGGCTTGTCGTTTTCCCACGGCAGTTGGGCGTTGCGGCTGCCACGTGACAGCTGACGGGCACGACGAGTGGAGATCATCACCAGCTGGAAGCGGTTGTCGACGTTCTCGAGGCAATCTTCTACGGTTACGCGGGCCATGGCAGTGCACCTTCAATAGCGGGATATTCGGGGGTTCGCTGTCGGCGTGTAATCAGCGCAGAGTGCCGCGACCGCTAGGGGCCGCATACCCTGATCATCTGACAGTATCTCGCACACGACGCAAGCACAATGCCGCTGCGCCAGCCCGCCAGGGGCGAGACAGCGCAGCGGCCAATGATTCTGAAAGGGAATCGAGTCTACTCGACGCCCTTGTGGCGTGACAAGTAGGGCGCTATCCGGTGGCGCGACATGGCGCGCTCTCGGCGGCGTAAGCGACCAGAGCGCGCATGATCAGCACCGTAGGCCGCAACAAGTCCTTGTCATGCCTGGACTTCGTGCACGGGCGTCATCCGGCGAGCAGGGAGTCCAGCAGGGCGGCATGGCGCGCCTGGACGCGCGGGCGGCGTGCGCGCTCGGCGGTGATCAGACTGCACAGCTCGTCCAATGCCTGAGTAAAATCATCGTTGATGACGATCAGGTCGTATTCGTCGTAGTGGGACATCTCGCTGACGGCGTCACGCATGCGCCGGGCGATGACGTCTTCCCCATCGGTACCGCGGCCGGACAGACGCTCGAGCAGCGCTTCACGCGACGGCGGCAGGATGAAGATGGAGACGGCTTCCGGCACCTGGGCGCGTACCTGCTGGGCGCCTTGCCAGTCGATCTCGAGGATGACGTCCTCGCCCTTGCTCAGGCGAGCTTCGACCGCCGGACGCGAGGTGCCATAGAAGTTGTCGAAGACCTGGGCGTGCTCGAAGAAGTCGCCCTGCTCGATCATCGTCTTGAAGTGATCGACATCCACGAAGTGGTAGTTGACGGCATCCTGCTCGCCCGGGCGCTGGCCGCGGGTGGTGTGCGAGACGGATACGCCGATGCCGTCCATGCGCTCCAGCAATGCCTTGACCAGTGTGGTCTTGCCGGCGCCGGAGGGCGCGGAAATGATGTAGAGAGTGCCACGGGCGTTGCTGGCGGCAGTGGAGGGTGCTGATGATGTCGAAGACATGGAAGGGATCCGCTTGCTGTCGCTGAATCGGCGCATTATCGCACACTCACCCCTGCTTGGGCTGCAGGCAGACATGACGGTGTCATGTACCGATGTTGCACTTCCGGCACCACAGTTGTCGTGATGAATCGGTTGGGCCGGCGTGGCGTTATCTGCAACAATGGTCGTATATTTCATTGATCGCTCAAGCATCGGCCAGCCCGCGAGTCGGCTCGGCCCCATGAGGGATCGCACGGTTTGCTGACGTCTCGCCCAAGGCAACTTGAGGAGGGTTGCCGCAATACCGTTTGCCAGACGATAGAGCAGCGCCATGACGTGCAGCAGGCGTCCAAGAGAGACGCCACGCACGAGCGCATCACCTGTTACCTGTCCCGCGCGCCATTCATTCCCGCCTTTCTGGCAGATGATGAATGGCGCGCGGTCTTTTGCCTTGCGTAGCGCCAGCCATGCGCAGGCAATGCCATCCGTGGCCTGCACCTGTCAGCGGTGCTGCGGATGAGCACGGACACGGGTGATATCCCCTTTCAAGTTTCAGGAGACCCGGACATGTCTGCCTCCCCCGTTGCGCGCCATCCGCGCATCGCCGAACTGGCGCTGGCACTCGGTGCCTTTGCCATCGGCACTACCGAATTCGTGATCATGGGGCTGATGCCCAACATCGCCGCGGACTTTCAGGTGTCATCCCAGCAGGTCGGCTATGCCATCAGCGCCTATGCGATGGGGGTGGTGGTCGGTGCTCCGCTGATCTCTGCGCTTGGCGCACGCCTGCCGCGGCGTGGCCTGTTGATCGGCCTGATGCTGCTGTTCGCGCTCAGCAACGTGGCCAGCCTGATGGCCCCCTCACTGACCAGCTTCGCCGCGCTGCGCTTCATCGCGGGGCTGCCGCATGGCGTCTATCTGGGGGTGGCCGCACTGGTGGCGGCGGATGCTGCTCCTGCCGGCGAGCGTGGCCGTGCCGTCGGGCGCGTGATGATGGGGCTGACGGTGGCGATTCTCATCGGGGCGCCAGCGGCGACCTGGTTCGGCAGTCTGTTCGGTTGGCATTCCGCGTTCCTCCTCGTCGGCCTGCTGGCGCTGGCGACGGCCGTGCTGGTGCGTGGTTTCGTGCCCTATCAGGCAGGCAATCAGAACGCGACGCCGCTGACCGAGCTGGCCGCGCTGATCAAGCCGCGGGTGCTCTATACCCTTGGCATCGCCTGCATCGGTTTCGGCGGCATGTTCAGTGTCTACAGCTATGCGGTGGAGACGCTCAACGTCCAGGCCGGACTGTCCCAGAATCTGGTGCCGATGGTGCTGGCCGTCTTCGGGGTAGGCACCATCATCGGCAACCTGATCGGCAGCCGTGCTGCGGACATCGACCTGATGCGCACCATTCCTGCCGTGCTGATCTGGAGCGCGCTGGTACAGGGTGGCTTCTACTTCGCCGCCGACGGTGTCTGGAGCGGTATCCTGTTCGTCGGACTGGTCGGCACGGGCATCGGCCTGGCACCGGCGCTGCAGATGCGCCTGATGGATGTGGCGGAAGACGCCCAGACCATGGCGGCGACCCTCAATCATGCGGCCTTCAACATCGCCAATGCGCTGGGCGCCTGGTGTGGTGGCCTGGCCTTCGCGTATGGCCCGTCCCACTCCTCCATCGGCCTGGTCGGGGTGGCCATGGCCATCGCCGGCTTGATCGTCTTCCTGCTCGGGCAGCGCCATGAGCGCCGCGAGTTGCAGACGGCTTCCGCCTGATGTGTGCATGAAGCGAGGCCGTGAAAGCCCCGTGAGCACAAGACGTCGCAACGCAGAACGCCGCCCTTCGGGGCGGCGTTCTGCGTTTCTGGGGCTCATCAGTGGCAAGGGACTGTCAGCATCTCTGGCGAGCGCGCGTTGGTGACATGCCGAAGTAATCCCGAAAGCAGTGACTGAAATGTGTGGTGCTGACGAAGCCGCAGGCCACGGTGACATCGGTGATGCTGGCATTGCCCTGGGTCAGCAGCTGGCGGGCGCGTGTCAGGCGCATCTCCAGATAATGGCGAGATGGCGTGGTATCCAGATGTCGCGTGAAAAGCCGCTCTATCTGGCGCCGCGACAGGGAGACGCAGTGCGAGATGTCGGTCATGCTCAGCGGCTCCTCGAGGTTGCTGCTCATCAACTCCAGGATGGAGCGCAGTGCCTCGGGAAGGTGACTGTCCGGTGCGGGCAGCGTCTGCTCGACATGCCACGGACTGGGCGTGGCCGGGCGCTCGCAGGCCAGAATCTCCTCGACGCTGCGCGCCAGATCCTCTCCGTGACGCTGACGCATGCCTTCCAGCATCATGTCCAGCGCACTGGCGGCGCTGGCGCTGCTGAGACGCGCTTCCTCGACGACCAGCGGGGCTCGGGACAGCTCGAGCGCGGGGAAGGTCTCGCTGAACAGCGCCGCGTTCTCGGGGTGAATGGTGCAACGATGGCCCTCCATCACCCCGGCCGAGGCCAGGAAGTAGCTGCCGTTCCACAGACTGCCCAGGCGACAGCCCTGCTGGGCGGCACGGCGCAGCAGGTCGTTGAGCTTCGGGATCTCTTCCAGCATCACGCGATAGCCTCCGCACACGATCAGCAGATCGCACTGGGCGGGGTCCAGCTCGGCAAGCGTCAGGCCGGGCATGATGTCGATGCCCAGATCGCTGCGTACGCTGCCATCGTTCAGGCCACAGGTGTGCAGGCGATAGAAGGGATCGTCACGGAGCAGATTGGCAGTCACCAGCGCATCCAGCCCGGAGGTGAAGGCGGGGAGGGAGAAGTGCTCCAGCAGCACGAAGGCCACATCGAGCGGTGCGCTCCGGGAGCAGGTCACGTCCTGAAGCAGGCGCTGGTTGCGCAGTTTCATCGAGGGGGTGAAATCACGGCGGCGAGGCGATGTCATGGTATCGAGGGAGCACTATCGCGGATGAAGGAGGGGGCGGGGCAGGCAATGCCTCACGTGTCAGCTTCATCCTCTCAGGAGTTGGCAGGCACGGCGAGTGGCAATCCGGTGTCCTTGTGTTGGGCAGAATGTAATGCCGCTGTGGGCTTGGTGATACTTCGCGTAACACAGCAGTAAAATCATGGACTTGTCACAGCGATGCCAAGGGTGTGGCTGATAGACTGCCCGGCTAATCAGACCATGCCCAGAGGCAGATAAATGACGGATACCACCCGGACTCTTTCGTCCGGCGCCGCAACTTCAGCAGCCCCTACCCCTGTTTCCCGCGCTTCCTCCCGGGGCCTCGACTGGCCCGTCTTCCTCCTCAGCGGTGGCGTGATGGCGGTGTTCGTGATCGCCGCACTGGTCAATCTCGAGGGCGTCTCGTCGCTCATCCAGCATGCCTTCGATCTCTCGACCACCTACTTCGGTGCCTATTGGCAGGCGCTGATGATCGCCACCTTCCTTGTCGCCATCGGCATGACGTTCGGTCGCACGGGACGGGTGGTGCTGGGTGGCCTGGACGCGCCGGACATTTCCACGCCGCGCTGGATGGCGACCATCCTGTGCACGTTGCTGGCGGGGGGCGGCGTCTTCTGGGCAGCGGCGGAGCCGATCGCCCACTTCACCTCGCCGCCACCGGTGTTCGGCCCGGACGCCGCCGTGGGCAATCTCGATGCTGCCTACAACGCGCTGGCGCAGAGCTTCATGCACTGGGGATTTCTCGGCTGGGCAGTTCTGGGCAGCCTGACCGGCGTGGTCTTCATGCATCTCCACTATGAGAAGGGCCTGCCGCTCAAGCCGCGCACGCTGCTCTATCCGCTGTTCGGCGACCGGGTGATGCGTGGACCTGCGGGAGCGCTGGTGGATGCCTGCTGCGTGCTGGCGGTCATCGCGGGCACCGTGGGGCCAGTGGGCTTTCTCGGCATCCAGCTCAGCTTCGGGCTCAACGCGCTGTTCGGCATTCCCGACACCTACACGACGCAACTGGTGCTGTTGGCCATGTTGACCGCCGTTTACACCCTGTCAGCGGTGAGTGGTGTCATGCGCGGCATTCAATTCCTGAGCAGCGCCAATGTGCTGATCGGCGGCGCGATGTTGCTGTTCATCCTGATCATGGGACCGACGGAATTCCTGCTCAAGGCCTTCCCGCTGGGCATGGTGGACTACCTGAAACACATCGCGCCGATGGCGGTCTTTCGCGCGGACACTGGGTGGCTGAACAGCTGGACGCTGTTCTTCTGGGGCTGGTTCATCGGTTTCGGGCCCCTGATGGCGATGCTGGTCGCGCGTATCTCGCGGGGCCGCACGCTGCGCCAGATGGTGTGGTTGATCACTCTCCTGTCGCCGCTGGCGACCTGCGTGTGGTTCACCATTCTCGGTGGCAGCGGCCTGGCCTTCGAGCTGGCCGATCCCGGCAGCGTGTCCGGCCCGTTCACCGGCTTCAACCTGTCGGCGGCCTTGATCGCCATCACCCAGCAGCTGCCGTTCGGTTTCATCATGTCCGTGATGTTCCTGATTCTGTCGGCATTGTTCGTGGCCACCACTGGCGACTCGATGACGTATGCCATCTCGATGGTGATGAGTGGGCACGACGACCCACCACGCAGCGTGCGCGTGTTCTGGAGTCTGATCATGGGCGTGGTGGCAGCCTTGCTGATCTCGATGGGCGATGGTGGCATCAATGCGCTGCAATCCTTCATCGTCGTCACCGCCGTGCCGGTCTCGCTGATCCTGTTGCCGAGCCTGTGGAATGCGCCCGGCATCGCGCGCAGGATGGCCCGCGAGCAAGGACTCTGATTCATCCTCATGACTCATCCGACATGACTTTGGCTGACATGGTTCGCCCGGCATGATTCGTCCGGCAGGATGGGCAGGGCCATGTCATCCGATGACGAGAAAGAAGACGCCGCCCTCCAGGGCGGCGTCTTCATGAGGAGAGGGAGTGAGGGCACAAGCGGCGCGAAGGGGCACGACTCGAAGGATGCGTCTTGTTACGGCGCGCCAAGAATGTAAAACGGCTGTAGGCTTGATGATACGTCGCGTTACATAGGTGTAAAAACAACCGCTTATCGCCTATTTCCTCCTGTCTCGACTGATACACTGCACCGTCACTCAGATCATGCCCAGAGGCTGACTAATGACGGATTCTTCCCGGACTGTTTCGTCCGGCTCCGCCACACCGGTAACTCCCCCCGCTGATTCCGCACACTCCCCGCAAGGTATCGACTGGCCTGTCTTCATCATCAGTGGTGGCGTGCTGGCGCTGTTCGCCATCGCCGCACTGGTCGATCTCGACGGTGTCTCCGCGCTCATCCAGAGTGCCTTCGGTGTCTCGACCCACTACTTCGGTGCCTACTGGCAAGCGCTGATGCTGGCGACCTTCGTCATCGCCATCGTGCTGACCATCGGCCGCACCGGACGGGTGCGCATGGGCGGACTCGCCGCGCCGGATATCTCGACGCTGCGCTGGATGGCCATCATCCTGTGCACGCTGCTGGCGGGCGGTGGTGTCTTCTGGGCAGCGGCCGAGCCGATCGCTCACTTCACCTCGCCGCCGCCGGTGTTCGGCGCCGATGCCCCGACGGGCAACGCCGATGCCGCCTACAACGCGCTGGCGCAGAGCTTCATGCACTGGGGCTTCCTGGCCTGGGCGATGCTCGGCAGCCTGACCGGCATCATCTTCATGTACCTGCACTACGAGAAGGGCCTGCCGCTCAAGCCGCGCACGCTGCTCTATCCGCTGTTCGGCGACCGCGTCATGCGTGGCCCCGTCGGCGCACTGGTGGATGCCTGCTGCGTGCTGGCGGTAGTCGCCGGTACCGTCGGCCCCATCGGCTTCCTCGGCCTGCAGGTCAGCTATGGACTCAACGCGCTGTTCGGCATTCCCGATACCTACGCGACCCAGCTCACCCTGCTGCTCGTGCTGACTGTCATCTACACCCTGTCAGCGGTGAGCGGCGTGACCCGTGGCATCCAGTTCCTGAGCAGCACCAACGTCCTGCTCGGCGGCGCGCTGTTGCTGTCCATCCTGATCATGGGCCCGACCGGCTTCCTGCTGGATGCCTTCCCGCAAGGGCTGGTGCGCTACGTCGGCGACTTCGTCTCCATGTCCACCTTCCGTGCTGACGATGGCTGGCTGAATGGCTGGACGCTGTTCTTCTGGGGCTGGTTCATCGGCTATGGTCCGCTGATGGCGATGTTCGTCGCGCGCATCTCGCGTGGCCGTACCCTGCGTCAGATGGTGCTGTTGATCGCGGTCATCTCGCCGCTGGTCACCTGCCTGTGGTTCACCATCATCGGTGGCAGCGGTCTCGCCTTCGAGCTGAGCAACCCGGGCAGCGTCTCCGGCCCGTTCACCGGCTTCAACCTGCCGGCAGCGCTGATCGCCATCACCCAGCAACTGCCGTTCGGCTTCACCATCTCGGTGCTGTTCCTGGTGCTGACCACGCTGTTCGTCGCCACCACCGGTGACTCGATGACCTACGCCGTCTCGATGGTGATGAGCGGCCACGACAATCCGCCGCGCGGTGTGCGCGTGTTCTGGAGCCTGATGATGGGCGTGGTCGCGGCGCTGCTGATCTCGATGGGCGATGGCGGCATCAATGCGCTGCAATCCTTCATCGTCGTCACCGCCGTGCCGGTGTCACTGATTCTGCTGCCCAGCCTGTGGAACGCTCCGCTGATTGCCCGCCGCATGGCGCGTGAGCAGGGCGTCTGATCGGCTCGCACGCTCGAGAGCAATGAGCGTGTCGCACCATCAAAAACGCCGCCCCGAGGGGCGGCGTTTTCGTGTCTGGCGATCAGTCGCCAGTCATCAGACGCTGACGTTCAGCGTCACATCGATATTGCCACGCGTCGCGTTGGAGTAAGGGCACACCTGGTGCGCCTTCTCGACCAGCGCATCCGCCTCGGCCTTGTCCATGCCCGGCAGACTGATATCCAGCGCCACTTCGATACCAAAACCGGCCGGAATCTGGCCGATACCCACCTTGCCGGTGATCTCCAGGCCTTCCGGCAGCGTCACGCCGTCAGTGCTGGCCACGTGCTTCATGGCACCGATGAAGCAGGCAGAATACCCCGCCGCGAACAGCTGCTCCGGGTTGGTGCCTTCACCGCCACCACCGCCCAGCTCCTTCGGCGTGCTCAGGGTGACATCCAGCGCTCCATCGGAAGAACGCGACTTGCCCTCACGACCCCCAGTGGTGGTGGCTTCTGCACGGTACAGCACTTGTTCGATAGACATGCCTGACTCCTTGAGCGGAAAAGCCCTCAGTCGAGGGATGCAGACAAGATTGTGGCTGTGGGGCAGAGTTTCAATTGCTAGGACACGGGAGCCAGCCATTCACAGTAGATGTGCGCGATAGCTTTGCGGATTGAGCGTCAATTGCGGGTAAAGATCCCCCCTCAAGCAGTACATGTTGGGTTGGGTTAAGAAGCTAAAGATGCGGAAAAGATGGTAGTGCTCAGGATTGGCTTGCGAGCATTTGAGTTCATTTGGCGTGATGAAAAAAGCGCACTCTTTGGCGAATGCCGTCGTCTTCACCTCGATCCAGCGCTCTCGTCCATCCGCATCAAAGGATAGGACGTCATAGCCCAAGCCATCGCCCTGGGTTTCCGCCACATGCTCGACCTTCTCGGCTAGCGATGTCAGGCCTTCTTTTCTAAGGCGCATCTTTTCAAAGGCCACCACAAAGCGCTCGCCAGCACTCCCTAGTGCATGGTTGCGGGCTTCTCGTGCCAAGTAGTCGCGCTTAACCGGCGTGGGCGTCGTGTAACGCTGTTTGGCTTCCTGCACGCTGGTCTGAGGTGTTTTAGATTCCGGCGGTGTGACAATGATGGAAATATCTCTTGGGGCCGGCGCATCAATGACTGGCCGGTCTGCTGCATTGCGTGCTGCCTGATCGAATAGCTCAGTACGAAGTAGGTGGCGCTCAACAACATCGACCAGCATGCCCTGATAATTGCTCATCGGCTTGTAGCCATTGATATAGGGGCAGTCAGCATCTCGTAGCACGGCACTGATGTTTTGATGCTTAAATTCGATAGAAGCCTTTGAGCGATTATTTAATTTCTCGGCTAGCTCACGATTGTGGTCTGTTTTCACGTAATGCTGGCCACACAGTTCTGCAACCAGCATCTTCTTGTACGTTTCGACAATCGCTGTGACTTCTTCACCACTCCATGGTTCGGGTCTGCTCATCCGGCTAACTCCTTTGGCGGGATATCACTCGATATTCTGAATCTGCTCGCGCATCTGTTCGATCAGTACCTTGAGCTCGACGGCGCAGCGGGTGGTGTCGGCGACGACGGATTTGGAGGAGAGGGTGTTGGCTTCGCGGTTGAGTTCCTGCATCAGGAAGTCGAGGCGGCGGCCGATGGGGCCCTTCTGGGTGAGCTGACGACGGACTTCGCTGACGTGGGTGTCGAGGCGGTCGAGCTCTTCATCGACATCGGCCTTCTGGGCCATCAGGGTCAGTTCGGCTTCCAGGCGTTGCGGTTCGAGGGTGGCGCGAACTTCCTCGAGGCGAGCGAGCAGGGTTTCACGCTGTCGGGCGAGGATGTCCGGCATCAGGCGGCGGACTTCGGCGACGTGGCTGTCGACGCTGTCGAGGCGAGCGGTGATGAGTTCGGCGAGGCGTTCGCCTTCGCGGGCGCGGCCTTCGATGTGCTCGTCCAGCGCGCGCTTGAACAGACTCAAGGCATCGGCCTTGATGCGCTCCTGATCAGCTCCTTCGCGTACCAGTACGCCGGGATAGTCGAGCAGGGCGAGGCGTGAGGGCTGAGGGGCGTCCGGGCAGTGCTGGCCGACTTCGGCGAGCACGCGACTGAGTTCGCCAAGGCGTCTGGCATCGACGGCGAGGCTGTCGGCACCGGCTTCGGCGTCAAAGCGCAGCGAGAGTTCGACCTTGCCGCGATTGAGGCGCTTGCGCAGGCCTTCGCGGAAGGCGCTTTCGAGTTCGCGCAGGCTGTCGGGCAGGCGGAAGTGCGGTTCCAGATAACGCTGATTCACCGAGCGCAGTTCCAGTGTCAGGGTGCCGTAGTCGGCTTCATGGGTCTGGCGGCTGAAGGCGGTCATGCTGTGGACCATGACGTGCTCCTGTCGGTTGGCAGTCGGGAAGAAGGGGCGGAGCATGAAGCGTCCGTGATGATTGTCTTGAAGTGTACGCTCGCCGCTCTTGAGCGCCCAGTGCTCTCGGGCGGGCGGCCCGGTGTGCGGTGAAGGTCGTCGCCCGTGGGCGTGGCGTGTAGACTCTGGCCTCCCGAAGACTGCAACAAAGGAATCCCCATGAGCGAAGCCAACGTGATCCGCCCCAGTGGCCGCACCCCGGAGCAGCCGCGCGAGATCCGCCTGACCCGTGAGTTCACTCGTCACGCCGAGGGCTCGGTGCTGGTGGAGTTCGGGGATACCCGCGTACTGTGCACCGCCTCTGTCGTGGCGGGCGTGCCGCGCTGGCTGCGCGGTTCCGGCAAGGGCTGGCTGACCGCCGAGTATGGCATGCTGCCGCGCGCGACCCACACCCGCAGTGATCGTGAGGCGGCGCGTGGCAAGCAGGGTGGTCGTACGGTGGAGATCCAGCGTCTGATCGGCCGTGCGCTGCGCGCTGCGGTGGACCTCAAGAAGCTGGGCGAATACACCATCACCATCGACTGCGATGTGCTGCAGGCCGATGGCGGCACGCGTACCGCGGCGATCACCGGTGGCTGTGTGGCGCTGGTCGATGCGCTGCAGGGCCTGCAGCGTGAGCGCAAGATCAAGACGGACCCGCTGGTGAGTCTGGTCAGCGCCGTGTCCGTCGGTATCTACAAGGGCGTGCCGGTCACGGATCTCGACTATCCGGAAGACAGCAAGGCCGATACCGACATGAACGTGGTGATGGCGGAAGGCAAGGGGCTGATCGAGGTGCAGGGCACGGCCGAAGGCGCAGCCTTTGATCGCGCCGAGCTCAACGCGCTGCTGGATCTCGCCGAGCGGACCGGAGCGGAGCTGTTCGCCGCGCAGCGTGCGGCGCTGGGCATGCCCGCCGAGGCCTGAGTCCTTTTTCGGGACCCGACGGAAAACGCCCCCATCGCTTGCGCGGTGGGGGCGTTTTCGTCAGTGCCGGATGGCACATCATGCGACTGGCAGGGTGGCCCGAGGCCGAGCGCTCAAGGCGAGACGCGACGGATCACAGTTCGAGGTCGTACTCGACGATCACCGGTGCGAATTCGCTGAAGGTCGCGTCGGTATCGATCCATGCGTCCTTGATGTGACGACGCAGGTTCGGGTCGATGACCTGATAGTCCAGGCGCCAGCCTTCCTGACGGGCGCGCGGCTGGTCACTGTCCAGCGCCGGCCACCAGGAGTACTGGTGAGCCTCGCGATTGACCTCGCGGAAGGCATCGATGAAGCCGATCGGGCCGAAGACCTGATCCATCCAGGCGCGCTCTTCCGGCTTGAAGCCGGGCGTCATCTGGTTGTCGGACCAGTTGGCGAGATCGACGGTCTTGTGGGCCACATGCCAGGTGCCGCAGATCATGTAATCACGACGCTTGCGGCGCAGCTTGCTGAGGTATTCCTGATACTGCTCCATGAAGGCGCCCTTGGCGTCCGGATCACTGCCGTCAGGCATCAGGAAGGAGCAGATGCTGAAGCGGTCGTAATCGGCCTGCAGGTAGCGGCCTTCGTTGTCGCACTGCTCGAAGCCCAGTCCATACATGATGGCCTTGGGAATCTGGCGGCAGTAGAGGCCTACGCCCGAGAAGCCGTCTTTCTCGGCGTCAAGGAAGTAGCCTTCATACCCTTCCGGATAGAGGATGCTGTCGTCGAGCTCGAAGCTCTTGGCCTTGAGGTTCTGGATGCAGACGACGTCGGCGTCCTGACTGGCAAGCCAGTCGAGGAAGCCGCGGCTGACCGCTTCTCGAATACCATTGACGTTAACTGTAGCGATTTTCATACGTGGTCCCTGGTTCGTCGCGCCTGTATGATACCCGAGCTTTAGACGATTTGGTAAATGGCTAACGAATTCAAAGGTGATATCGGATGCAGGACTACCAGCGGGAGTTCATTGAGTTTGCCATCGAGCAGGACGTGCTGCGGTTTGGCGAGTTTACGCTCAAGTCCGGGCGGGTGAGCCCCTACTTCTTCAATGCTGGCCTGTTCCGCTCCGGTCAGGCGTTGGCGCGCCTGGGTCGTTTCTACGCCCGCGCCATCGTCGACTCGGGCCTGGAGGCCGACGTGCTGTTCGGCCCTGCCTACAAGGGCATCCCGCTGGGTGCCGTGACGGCCGTCGCGCTGGCCGACCACCATCAGCGCGACATGCCGTTTACCTTCAATCGCAAGGAAGCCAAGACGCATGGTGAAGGCGGCTCGCTGGTCGGCGCGCCCCTGGAAGGCCGCGTGATGATCATCGATGACGTCATCACCGCCGGTACCGCCATCGGCGAGGTGATGGAGATCATCCACGCCGAGCGTGCCAAGGCGGCGGGGGTCGTGATCGCTCTGGACCGTCAGGAGCGTGCTCCGGATGGACAGGGTGGCCTGAAAGCGAACAGTGCCATCCAGGAAGTGGAAGCACGTTTCTCCATGCCCGTGGTCAGTATCGTGACGCTCGACCAGGTGCTGGAGTATCTTGAGCAATACGCACAGCAGGAACTGTCTGGGTACGCGGCAGCTATCCGCGACTATCGTGCGCAGTACGGTCTCCAGAGCGCCTGAGAGCGCTCATGACCCGCGCACACCACATTTCCCAGTCACGTAGAGAGACATGCACATGACAGCTTACCGTAACATTCTCGGCCTTTCGGCAGCTATCCTTGCCGCTAGCCTGTCCGCCCCGGCACTCGCCGGCAACGCCGATCTCAACCTCAACAGTGAAGCCGTCCAGGGCGAGCTGAACGGCGAGATCAGCAACGGCGTCCAGCTCGGCGGCGGTATCCTGTCCAGCGATGACCACGATGATGTCACCGCCGGTCACGTCCAGCTGCTGGGCACCGAGCGCACCAGCGAATACGACGTGGGCCTCGGCGCACGCTGGAGCCAGTACGACACCGACCACGGTGACGGCGGCGGTCTGGGCCTGGGCGGCTATGGCTACTACTACCTGCCGGGCGCGCCGCGCGTCTCGCTGGGTGGCTATGGCTACGTCACCCCGAACGTCGTGACCAGCGACGAGCTGGAGCACAGCTACGAATACGGTCTGCGCGCCCGCTACCAGGTCATCGACAACGTCGAAGGCTATGTCGGCTACCGCAAGGTGAAGGCGGACTTCGACAACCGTGACGAGCGCACGCTGGATTCCGGCCCGCTGGTCGGCATGCGTCTGCAGTTCTGATTCTCGCCCTGCGCGACGGATGCGCATTGCGGTAAGATGGCGGGCCCTTCGGGGCCCGCTTTGCGTTGTCCTGGCGGGCGGTGCTGCCATGAGGGGAATGCTGGCCTGCCAACGCCCTGTTTCGTCATCTGCCGCGAGTTCGCTCATGCTCGATATCGTGCTCTATCAGCCCGAGATTCCGCCCAATACCGGCAACATCATCCGCCTGTGCGCCAATACCGGCTTTCGCCTGCATCTGATCGAGCCGCTCGGGTTCGAGCTGGAGGACAAGCGCCTGCGGCGTGCCGGACTCGATTATCATGAGTGGGCACGTGTGCAGTGCCATGCCAGCCTCGATGACTTCGTCGCAACCGTGAAGCCTGCGCGGATCTTCGCGCTCTCGACGCGGGGCCGCACCGCGCCGCATGAGGCCAGCTTCCAGGCCGGTGATGCGCTGGTGTTCGGCCCCGAGACGCGCGGCCTGCCACAGGCGATGCTCGACAGTCTCCCCCGCGAGCAGGTATTGCGCCTGCCGATGCTGGCCGACAGCCGCAGCATGAATCTGTCGAATGCCGTCGCCGTCGTCGTCTACGAAAGCTGGCGTCAGCTCGACTTTGCCGGGGCCGTGCAGCTCGATTGAGTGCGCTGCCCGGTCGTGCCCGGCACCACCAGAGATGTTTCTTCGATTGATTTCCTCGCCCAGCAGGACACCGTGATGACCGAGATCCGTGATCGCCTCGCCAAGCTCAATCCCCGCCAGCAGGAAGCCGTGCGCGCCATCGATGGCCCCTGTCTGGTACTGGCTGGGGCCGGTTCCGGCAAGACCAGCGTGATCACGACCAAGATCGCCTATCTGGTGCAGGAATGCGGCATGAAGGCACGCAACATCGCCGCCGTGACCTTCACCAACAAGGCGGCGCGCGAGATGAAGGAGCGAGTCGGCAAGATGCTCAAGGGCCGCGAGGGCCACGGGCTGATCGTCTCGACCTTCCACACCCTCGGCCTGACCATCATCCGCGGCGAGCTGAAGACATTGGGCTACAAGCCGGGCTTCTCGCTGTTCGACACCGATGACGCCAAGGTGTTGATCAAGGAACTGATGCACAAGGAAGCCGACACCGACGCCGAGCAGATCAATGCGGTGCAGAGTCAGATTTCCACCTGGAAGAATGACCTCATCCTGCCCGGGGCGGCGCTGTCGCATGCCGAGGATGAAGATGCCCAGTACGCCGCGGTGATCTACGAGGCCTACAACCGGCATCTCAAGGCCTACAACGCGGTGGACTTCGATGACCTGATCCTGCTGCCGGTGGTGCTGTTCCGTGACCATCCCGAGGTGCTGGCGCGCTGGCAGCGGCGCATCCACTACATGCTGGTCGATGAGTATCAGGACACCAACATCAGTCAGTATCTGCTGGTGAAGATGCTGATGCAGGAGCGTCAGACCTTCACCGTGGTGGGGGACGATGATCAGTCGATCTACGCCTGGCGCGGCGCGCGCCCCGAGAACCTCGTCACCCTCGGCGAGGATTTCCCGCGCCTCAATCTGATCAAGCTGGAGCAGAACTATCGCTCCACCGGCATCATCCTGCGCGCGGCGAACACCCTGATCGCCAACAACCCGCACGTCTACGACAAGACGCTGTGGTCGCAGATGGGCGATGGCGACCCGATCCGCATCATCATGAATCGCAACGAAGAGGCCGAGGCCGAGCGCGTGGCGGGGGAGATCCTGACGCGGCGCATCAAGGAAGGCGCCGAGTGGCGTGATTTCGCGGTGCTCTATCGTGGCAACTTCCAGGCGCGCCTGCTGGAGCTGAAGCTGCAGCACTATCAGATTCCCTACAAGCTCTCCGGCGGCACCTCCTTCTTCGGGCGCAACGAGATCAAGGACGCGATGGCCTATCTGCGTCTGCTGATCAACCCGGCGGACGACAATGCCTTCCTGCGCATCGTCAACGTGCCGCGGCGCGAAGTCGGGCCGGGCACGCTGGAGAAGCTGGCCAACTACGCCACCGGGCGTGGCGTGTCACTCTACGCCGCCTGCAGCGAGATGGGCCTGCGTGAGCAGCTCAGCGAGCGCGCCCTGGACAGGCTGGGTCGCTTCACCCACACGCTGGACCGCGTGCGTCGCGAGATGGACGCCGGTCAGTCGATCAGCGCGATCCGCGAGCTGTTTCATGAAGTGGATTACGAGGGCTGGCTGTATCAGAACGCCAGTGCCCCCAAGATCGCCGAGCGGCGCATGGCCAACGTCTGGATCCTGATCGACCAGCTGGAGAAGTCGATCAGCGGCAATCCCCAGGAGGAGGTGGAAGAGCTTGAGGGCAGCGAGGCGATGGTCGGTGACACCGAGACCGGTGATGTCGCGGCGGCCATCTCACGTCTGGTGCTGCGCGACATTCTCGAGCAGCAGGCCGAGGAGGACGATTCGGACCGTGTGCAGCTGCTGACGCTGCATGCCTCCAAGGGCCTGGAATTCCCGCACGTCTACGTGATGGGGCTGGAGGAAGACCTGTTGCCGCACCGCAACTCCATCGAGATGGAGACGGTGGAGGAGGAGCGTCGCCTCGCCTATGTCGGCATCACGCGGGCACGGCGCACGCTGGTGCTGACACTGGCCCGGCAGCGCAAGACCTATGGCGAGATGATGGACTGTGTGCCGAGTCGCTTCCTGGACGAGCTGCCCCCCGAGGATCTCGAGTGGGAAGGGCGTGCCGACAAGCCGCAGGATCAGGAGAAGAAGGTGGCCCGCGGACGGGATGCCATCGCGGGCCTGCGTTCCCTGCTCGGTTAGTCGCGTTCGAGGGTCAGCGCACGGAGTCGAGCAGATAGTCCACGGCGGCCTTCACTTCCTCATCGGACAGCGCCGGGTTGCCGCCCTTGGCCGGCATGGCATTGAAACCTTCGATGGCATGGGTGTAGAGCGTCTCGTCGCCCTTGGCGAGACGCGCTTCCCAGTCGCCGGCCTCACCCAGACGCGGTGCGCCTGCCGCGCCCGTGGTATGGCAGGCCATGCAGATACCGCCGTAGACCTTCTCACCGTCGATCGCGCTGGCAGCACGGGCGGAGTCAGTCTCCGCCGCCGCAGACGGCTGTTGGCCCGCTCCGGCCATGTCACCTGCGCAACTCTCACCTTTCAGGCATAGCTCACCCACCGGCTTGAGGCGCTCGGCGATGGCGTCATGCGAATTGTCCGCGGCGAGCGCCTGTGAACTGACAAGCACGCTGAACAGCATCGCGCTCAGGGAAACCGGCAGGGATGAGCGCGTGAGGAATGACGCGGATGGCTGGCGAGCTTGCATGAGGTGCACCTTTTGAAGGCTGTGTATCGAGCCAGTATAGCGCTGGCCGAGGGGGCGGCAACCGTGTGACGGGCGTGATATCTCGACAACGTAGAATCAAGACGTTACCATAAGCGCGCCTTGGTTCTCCGCAACCATGGCATGCGCGCCCATAGCTCAGCTGGATAGAGTACTGCCCTCCGAAGGCAGGGGTCGCAGGTTCAAATCCTGCTGGGCGCGCCAACGAATTCCGTCATCGGCCGATCGGCAGGATGACATCCGAGAAGCCCTCGCACCTCACGGTGCGGGGGCTTCTTGCATTCTGGCTTGCGTGGACTGTCGTGCAGACTTTCTTTGACGCCATCAAACGAGTGTTCTAAAACGGAGTGAGCCACGACGACGTCTGTCATTCTCGACAGCTCCCACCGGATACGCTCATGACGCCTGCTTCCCCTGAAGACCCCCGTGCTGTTGACGACCTGCCTGCCACCTCCGACGCTGCGACTGCCTCATCAGACCACGAGGGAGAGGCCGAGATGGCTCGCATGCGTGAGTTGCTGGACGCTCAGCGAGCAGCCTTCGCCCACGCGCCGATGCCGAGTGCCGAGGAGCGGCGTGGCTGGCTGGCAGCGCTGCGTGATGCGCTCAAGGCGCACGAGGAGGCCTTGGTCGCGGCCATCAGCCGAGATTTCGGTCATCGCAGTGCTCACGAGACACGCCTGGCGGAACTGGTACCGAGCTACGAGGGCATTCGCCATGCACGCCGTCACCTGAAGGGCTGGATGAAGCCCTCGAAGCGCCACGTCAGCGCCGCCTTCCAGCCAGCCAGTGCAAGTGTCGTCTACCAGCCACTTGGTGTGGCCGGCATCATCGTGCCGTGGAACTATCCGCTGTATCTGGCGATCGGCCCCTTGATCAGCGCGCTGAGCGCCGGCAATCGGGTGATGATCAAGATGAGCGAGTTCACGCCGGAAACCGCCGAGGCGCTGCGCGGCATGCTCGCGGATGCCTTCGAGGAAGCGCAGGTCGCGGTGGTGACCGGCGAGGCCGAGGTCGCGGCGGCCTTCTCGGCACTGCCCTTCGACCATCTGCTGTTCACCGGCAGCACGGCGGTGGGCCGGCATGTGATGCGCGCCGCGGCGGAGAATCTGACCCCCGTCACGCTGGAGCTGGGCGGCAAGTCGCCGGTGATCATGTCGCGCCAGTTGATGGCGGACGATGCGCAGCGCCGCGAGGCGGCCTCACGTCTTGCCTTCGGCAAGGGCATGAATGCCGGCCAGACCTGTGTCGCTCCGGATTACGTGCTGTGTGCGGAAGATCAGATCGAGTCGCTGGTTCAGGCGTTGGGGGAGTGCTTCCAGCGCTTCTATCCGCGCTTCGCCGAGACGCAGGATTACTCGCGCATCATCAATCAGCGTCAATACCAGCGCGTGAGGGAAGTGCTCGAGGATGCACTGGCCAAGGGTGCGACGCTCAGGCCACTGCTCGACAGCCCTGACTGGGATGACCCGGCGCTGGTCGAGAAGCGTCTGATGCCGCCGCTGGCACTGCTTGAGGTGACGGATGAGATGCGGGTGATGCAGGAGGAGATCTTCGGGCCGCTGCTGCCGATTGTCGCGCTGCCGGACGCGGCGGTGGATGAGCTGTCCGCTGCGATGGCCTACGTGAATGCGCGCCCACGCCCGCTGGCGCTTTACTACTTCGGCCACGACAAGCACGAACAGCAGCGGGTCACCGAGGGCACGCATGCAGGCGGAATGTGTCTGAACGACACCCTGCTGCATGTGGCGCAGGATGACATGCCGTTCGGCGGCATCGGGCCATCCGGCATGGGGCATTACCACGGGCGGGAAGGATTCCAGACGCTGAGCAAGGCCAAGGGCGTCTTTGCCAAGGGGCGCATGAATGGCGCGAAGCTGATGTATCCGCCCTATGCCGACGGGCCGGCAGCACGCGCCATCCATGGTCTGATCCGCCGCCTGCTGATGCGCTAGGCGGTATCAGCGGTGCAGATCGCCCGCGCTTTCCGGCTGGTAGTGGAGCGCCTCGATGCGTACCTCGTGCAGGCTGCCATCCGGCAGCCGCCACTCGATGAGGCTACCGACCCGCAGCCCCAGCAGAGCGGCTCCCAGAGGCGCCAGTACTGACAGGCCATCCTGCTGGTCTGACAGGGCGTGCGGATAGACCAACGTGCGTATCAGGGTCTGCTGGCGGGTCAGATCCGTGAACTCCACGCGGCTGTTCATGCTGACGATATCGGCGGGCACCTCGTGAGGCTCGACGATATCGCCGCGCTCCAGTTCGTCCTCAAGCTGTTCCGCCACCTGGCGGTCGGCAGCCGAGACGCGATCAATCAGGCGCTCGAGGCGTTCGGCATCCAGACGATTGATGATGATCGAGGGAAGTGTGGCCATGTGACCTCCTGTCAGGTGTGGTATCCGCGCCTTGCTGACAAGGCCTGGCGAGTTACCAAAAAAACAGCCCTCCGCCGGGTAGGCGAAGGACTGTGTGCAGAAGTCATCATATAAACTTCACTCAGCGCTGGATAGTCCTGCAAGCCATCGTTTCAGGCGCTGGAGCTGACGAACAACCAGTCGCTGATCTCGGCATGATTCAACACCACCAATTGCTGCGCACGGGGCGACTCATCCAGATAATCCGGATTGATGCCCAGCTCACGCAGCACATACTGGACGAGGGCGCCGCGAGTCGGCAGGTGAAGCTCGCCGTCGACCATGCCGTGGTCCTGTTCGATCAGGCCACGCTCATCTGGCGTCAGGCGAGGGTCTGCCCCCAGGCGCAGGGTGACCCGGGTTTCCCAGCCGTCATCGAATTCACGTTGACTGCCTTCAAGTGCCTCGCCGAACAGCTCAGGGACATCGCGGAATCGAGACAGCACGAAGTCGCGAAAAGCCCGGTTCTTCTCACAGAAGGCCCGCACATGCCAGCGACCTGCGGCATAGACCAGCGTATGTGGACACAGGATACGCTCTTCCCCCTGAGGGGAGTTCAAAGAGGCGTAGGTGACCTCCAGGCGTGCTCCCTGGCTGGCCGCTTCAATCAATGTCCGGACCACGGGCGGGCTGGCGCTGCGAGACGGCAAGCGGAGCGCCTCGGTGTTGGCCTGACCGAGTCCGAGTCCGGTGAAGTGGGGATTCAGATTGTCATGATTGCCGAGCAGCTGCAGATATTCATCCACCTCACCCCGCGTCAGCATCGGGTGAAAATTGGCGGAGGGGCGGTAGCCCTTGATCACGGGATCATATTCAAGATTGTGTTCGGCGACGGTCTCGCGATAGGTCTTCATGACGCGTGACGCCTGCTGGCGTGCTATCCCGAAGGCGTTGCCCAGATGACGTGACGTGACGCGGCCTTCCCACAGGGCGATGATCTCGATCAGACGGTAGCGTGCCAGCGTGTCCCAGGGCAGGGTTTCCAGGCGTTCCTTGATGCTCATTGATGAATCCTTTCATACGGGTCTTCTATGGCGCCGAAATGCGAGATTGCTGGAGAGGGCCCTGGCAATGGCAACGCGTGGCAGGCGTCATTGATGATCGGGAAGATGACCCGGTTCCGGGCTTCCTGTGATGGCTGAGGACTTCTTAAATGCTGGGTAGGCATGAAAAAAGCTCCGGCAGAAGATACCTGTTCGGATGCGTTGACCCCAGTGTCCGCGAAAGGCGCGACTTCATTGCGTCGCATGAAAGTGACGCATTGAAATAATCTGTTGCCATATAAACAGGTTCCAGTTTTCTATTGCGGCTTCTGGCCATTACGGGCAACAAGTTGGCGCATCCGAAAACCACTATCGCCGGGTGGAAGAGAGCAGCACTGCGATATGCGCAACAACAGAAGCTTGATATGACTCACATTTAAGAGGTTAGAACGCGTTAGGCCAAGGAACGGACGTTTGAGGGGGGAAACTGCCGGCCCTAATGGCGACGCACTATCTGCAATGACATGCTCGAGTATTAGGGAAGTGGCGTTGTTAACGCCTGAAACGCAAAAGACCCGCCGGGAGGCGGGTCTTTTGCGTTTCAAGCTTGCCCTCCACTTGGGGTGGAGGGCTGCACGGGCAGCGTCTTACTTGCTGGCGCGCTTGCGCTCGTTCTCTTTCAGGTACTTCTTGCGGATACGGATGTGCAGCGGAGTGACTTCCACCAGCTCATCGGAATCCAGGAACTCGATCGCCTGTTCCAGAGTGAAGCGGATCGGCGGGGTCAGCACGATGTTCTCGTCGTTGCCGGTGGAGCGCATGTTGTCCAGCTTCTTGGCCTTGGTCGGGTTGACGACCAGGTCGTTGGCACGGTTATGGATACCCACCAGCATGCCTTCATAGACTTCGGTACCGTGACCGATGATCAGCTTGCCGCGCTCCTGCAGAGTGTACAGGGCGTAGGACAGTGCCTTGCCCGGCACCATGGAGATCATGACACCGTTGCGACGCTCGACGCCTGCGCCTTCCTTCAGGTCACCGTAGTGATCGAAGCGGCTGGTCAGGATGCCGGTACCGGAGGTCAGGGTCAGGAACTGGCCACGGAAGCCGATCAGACCACGTGACGGGATGATGAAGTCCAGACGCACACGACCCTTGCCATCCGGGTTCATGTTGGTCAGCTCACCCTTGCGGTAGCCCAGCTCTTCCATGATGGAGCCCTGGTGCTGCTCTTCACAGTCGATGATGACTTCTTCGTACGGCTCCTGCTTCTTGCCGTCGATTTCCTTGATGATGACTTCCGGGCGGCCCACGGCCAGCTCGAAGCCTTCACGACGCATGGATTCGATCAGCACGGAGAGGTGCAGCTCACCACGGCCGGAAACGACGAATTTCTCCGGCGTCTCACCCTGCTCGACGCGCAGGGCGACGTTGTGGATCAGTTCCTGGTCCAGACGCTCACGGATGTTGCGGCTGGTGACGAACTTGCCGTCCTGGCCGGCGAACGGAGAGTCATTGACCTGGAAGGTCATGGAGACGGTCGGCTCATCGACGGTCAGCGGCGGCAGCGCTTCGACGGTCGCGGTGTCGCAGATGGTGTCGGAGATCGCGAGGTTCTCGATACCGGTGATGCAGACGATGTCGCCGGCGGTCGCCTTGTCGGTCTGCACGCGGTCCAGACCCATGTGGGTCATGACCTGGCCGATCTTGCCCTTGCGGACAGCGCCTTCCTTGGTGACGATGGAAACCTGCTGACCCGGGCTGACGGAACCGCGCTTGATGCGGCCCAGACCGATGACGCCGACGTAGCTGTTGTAGTCCAGTGCGGAGATCTGCATCTGGAACGGACCGTCCAGCTCGACCTTCGGCGGCTCGACGATGTCGACGATGGACTGGAACATCGGGTCCATGGTGTCTTGCAGGTCTTCCGGATCCATGCCGGCAATGCCGTTGAGGGCAGAGCAGTAGATGATCGGGAAGTCGAGCTGCTCGTCGGTCGCGCCCAGGTTGTCGAACAGATCGAAGATCTGGTCGACGACCCAGTCAGGACGAGAGCCCGGACGGTCGATCTTGTTGACGACGACGATCGGCTTCAGACCCTGGGCGAAAGCCTTCTGGGTCACGAAGCGAGTCTGCGGCATCGGGCCATCGACAGCATCGACCAGCAGCAGCACGGAATCGACCATGGACATCACGCGCTCGACTTCGCCACCGAAGTCAGCGTGCCCAGGGGTATCCACGATGTTGATGTGGTAATCGTTCCACTGGATCGCGGTGTTCTTCGCGAGAATGGTGATGCCGCGCTCTTTTTCCTGGTCGTTGGAATCCATGATGCGTTCCTGACCCTCGGCCTTGCGGTCCAGGGTGCCAGACTGACTCAGGAGCTTGTCGACCAGGGTAGTTTTACCGTGGTCAACGTGGGCGATGATGGCTATGTTGCGAAGTTTCTCGATCACGACGGGAACCTGTGCGGAAAATGGGCGCTCGCGTACCGGGCGCTTGTGATTTGGGGCGCATTATAGGGGGCATGGCATGCCTCCTGCCAGCATCGTGCATTCACGAGGCGGGTCAGTGAGGGCCATGGATTGGCCTGAAGTGCCCAAATGATTGTCTCTCAAGTCTTTTCCGCGCGCTTGTGACAGATGAAAAAAAACTTGTGGCCAGGGGCTGCCATGACGATCACGAGCGAAAAAGACCGTCATCGACAGCGAGTTCTCTCGAATTGACGCGGCCAGCGTGAGGCTGATGCGACCGGTCAGATCGGCCTGATGGCTCGCCGTGCACCATATTGGTGCCAGGGCATTTTTTGATGCACCAATATGATAATTCGTGCCTGCGCAATCCTCTTTTCTGCACCTTGTGGGGTCATGTTTCTCGCTGCAAAATCCAGCATGTCATCTTTGGGTGCATGTATTTCTTCATTGTTTTCAGTTAGTTATTGTTGTTGATGTTCTGGTGTGCTTCATTCTGGCACGCTCGATGCATTATCAGGTCATCCTCTTCATGGCTGGCATCCATTGGCTGACCATGAGAAAAAAGACAGACAACGAAAGACCTGAACAGACAACGCTGACACCAACTGCAACCGAGCCGCCGGCTCCATCGGAGAATTACCATGGCTGAGAAGACACTTGCCCTGATTGAAGAACACGAAGTCAAGTGGGTTGATCTGCGCTTCACCGACACCAAGGGCAAGGAGCAGCACGTCTCCATCCCGGCGCGCACGGTTGACGAAGAATTCTTCGAGAATGGTCAGATGTTCGATGGTTCTTCTATCGAAGGCTGGAAGGGCATCAACGAGTCCGACATGATCCTGATGCCGGACGACGGCACTGCCTTCCTTGACCCGTTCACCGAAGACACCACTCTGGTGCTGCGCTGTGACGTCATCGAGCCGGCCACCATGCAGGGCTATGAGCGCGACCCGCGTTCCGTCGCCAAGCGTGCCGAGGAATATCTGAAGTCCACCGGTCTGGGCGATACTGCCTTCTTCGGTCCGGAGCCGGAATTCTTCATCTTCGATGAAGTGCACTGGAAGAACGAGATGAACGGCGCGATGTTCAAGATCTCTTCCGAAGAAGGTGCATGGGCGACCGATTCCACGCCGGAAGGCGGCAACCTGGGTCACCGTCCGCGTCTGAAGGGCGGCTACTTCCCGGTCCCGCCGATCGATAGCTTCCACGATATCCGTGCTGCCATGTGCAACACCCTGGAAGCCATCGGTCAGGAAGTCGAAGTTCACCACCACGAAGTGGCGAACGCCGGCCAGAACGAGATCGGTGTCAAGTTCAACACCCTGGTCAAGAAGGCCGATGAGGTTCAGGAACTCAAGTACGTGATCCACAACGTGGCGCACGCTTACGGCAAGTCCGCGACCTTCATGCCCAAGCCGCTGGTCGGTGACAACGGTTCCGGCATGCACGTTCACCAGTCCTTCTGGAAGGATGGCGACAACCAGTTCGCCGGTGACGAGTACGCGGGTCTGTCCGAAATGGCCCTCTACTACATTGGCGGCATCATCAAGCACGCTCGTGCGCTGAACGCCTTCACCAATGCGTCCACCAACTCCTACAAGCGTCTGGTGCCGGGCTTCGAAGCCCCGGTCATGCTGGCCTACTCTGCCCGCAACCGTTCCGCTTCCATCCGTATCCCGTACACCGCCAGCCCGAAAGGCAAGCGTGTCGAGGCTCGCTTCCCGGATCCGACGGCCAACCCGTACCTGGCGTTCTCCGCGATGCTGATGGCCGGTATCGACGGCATCAAGAACAAGATCCACCCGGGCGATGCCATGGACAAGAACCTCTACGACCTGCCGGCCGAAGAAGCCAAGTCCATTCCGACCGTGGCCGAGAGCCTCGAACAGGCACTGACCGCGCTGGACGGCGATCGTGAGTTCCTGACCCAGGGTGGCGTCTTCACCGACGACATGATCGATGCCTACCTCGAGCTGAAGGGCGAAGACATCCAGCGCCTGCGCATGGCGACTCACCCGCTCGAATTCGACATGTACTACAGCGTCTGATCTACCGACGGCGCATGTCGCTCACGGCCCCGCCCGGAGCAGTCTGAGCGCGGGGCATGCGTGAGGCGAGACACACAGGGTCATACCGACAGGTATGGCCCTGTTCTCGTTTCTGAGACATGTGCTCTAAGAGCTGACTCCCGGCTGTCCAGGACCCGTGACCCGTCGCGGAAAGTCGCGTCGCAACAAGCAGGGCTGGTATCAACGCGGGAAGCTTTGTAACTTGGCAGCAGGATATGTCACTTCTGGCACGCTGGTAGCGTCCGAGTGAGTGACACGACTGGCAGGAGCGGATGCGCGCTTCTGGCTTCCCATGACTTCTTCAGGAATTCCCGGATGTGGCCCTTCACTTCTTCTTCGCGTGGCATCGGTTCAGTGGGTGACAGCAGGTCCTTGCCGGTCAAGGGAATGCGGCGGATGGCTCGCCTGCCCGGCATGACGACGCTCGGTCTCTGCCTGTCAGCGGTGCTGGCCCTGAGCAGCGTCTCGGCGGAGCTCGAGGCGGCTCAGGTCTACCGGCACGTGGATGCCAACGGCAACGTGGTGTTCAGTGATCAGCCGGCGGGTGGCAGCAAGGTCAAGCTGACGCCGCTGAGTGTGGTGCCTTCCACCGAGTCTGCTCCCTCGCGCGCGCCTGCTTCGCGTGGCGTGTCATCTTCCCCGTCCGAGACCGCTTCCCGTAGCCGACCCTCCGCGCCTGCCGTGGATGTCAGCTTCCGTGGCTATACCCGCTTCTTCATCCAGAGCCCGAGCAATGAAGAGACGCTGCCTACGGGGCAGGCCGGCAACCTGGCGGTGCGCCTGGCCATCGAGCCGCAGCTGCGTCCCGAGCACAAGGTACGCGTGACCGTGGATGGCGCGCCGTCGCAATCGGCCATGAACAGCAGTGTCTTCATGGTGCCGGGGCTCGAGCGTGGCAAGCACGTCATCCAGGCGGAGCTGCTGGATGCCTCCGGACGAGTGCGCCAGACCACCGAGCCCCGAGTGGTCTACGTGCAACGCGCCAGCGTCAATCTCCCGCGCAATCCCAACAACCCGGCCAATGCCGGGGGTGGCTGAGAGACGGGGGTGACAGTCCTCCTGGCTTGCGAACGACACGTGACTCGCGCGCCAGGTCATCAGGCCACCTTCGGGTGGCCTTTTTTGTCGCCAGGTCTGGCAACGGTATCGCCCGCGATGCAGCAGCACGCCCGCTGATGAGCAGGTCTGCTGCATCGGGTTGGCAGTGCGATCCTTTGGTGCACCATAATGGTGCTTCAAATCGACGCCCGAAAGAGGTGCATCGGCGCGGGTGCCATGCACGCGGCATTTGCACCAGACTGGCGCGGTTATTGCAGAACAGGGAGACGTACTGCGAATGGCGGATAAAGGCATGCATCAACGACTGCTCGAACACCTGAATACTGCCGTGGTGGTGCTGGATGCACAGCTGCGCGTGGTATGGCTGAACCCGGCGGCCGAGACGCTATTGGCGGTCAGCCTGGTGCGCGTCAAGGGCAGCTCCCCTGAACATCTGACCGGGCTGGATGAAGAGCCCATCAAGGTGCTGCGCAAGGCGCTGGAAGAACAGCATCCCTATACCCAGCGTGAGGCCGAGATCGTCAATGCGGCCAACGAGCCGCTGACGGTGGACTTCACCGCGACCCCGGTCAGCGCCAATGAGCTGCTGGTGGAAATCGAGCCGCGTGATCGTCTGATGCAGATCTCCCGCGAGGAGGCGCTGATCGCTCGGCAGGAAGCCGTCAAGGTGCTGACACGCGGGCTGGCGCATGAAGTGAAGAACCCGCTTGGCGGTATCCGGGGCGCGGCCCAGTTGCTGGAGCGCGATCTGCCGGAACCGCAGATGGTGGAGTTCACGCGCATCATCATCGAGGAGGTGGATCGCCTGCGCGATCTGGTCGATCGCATGCTGGGGCCGAATCGGCCACCGCTGCAGTCGCCGGTCAATATCCACTCGGTGACCGAGCGGGTGCGCTCCCTGCTGGCGGCGGAAGGGCATCACATCAAGCTGACGGCCGACTATGACCCGAGCCTTCCTGAAGTCATCGGCGATGAAGGCCAGTTGATCCAGGCGGTGCTCAACATCGCGCGCAACGCGACCCAGGCCCTCAACGAGCAGCCGCAGCCCGAATCAGCCGATGGCAATGAGGCGCCCTGGGAGATCACCCTGCGCACGCGGGCCCGGCGGCAGTTCACGCTGGGTCATGAGCGCCATCGTCTGGTCTGTGAGCTGGCGATCAGCGACAACGGCCCGGGCATTCCCGAGGCGCTGCGCGAGACGCTGTTCTACCCGATGGTCTCGGGGCGCGCCGAAGGCTCAGGGCTCGGGCTTTCCATCGCCCAGGGCATCCTGCACCAGCATCAGGGGTTGATCGAGTGTGACTCGCGCCCCGGCCATACCGAATTCCGACTATTAATCCCGCTTGCCGGCACTTCTGGAGATCCCTCATGAGCGAGACTGCACGCGTCTGTATCGTCGATGATGACCGCGCCATCCGCTGGGTACTGGAGCGCGCTCTGGCCCAGCCTGACCTCGAGGTGGAAAGCTTCGAGCGCCCGGATCAGGCAGAAGCCAGCATCATGCGCCAGTGCCCGGATGTGCTGATCACCGACATCCGCATGCCCGGTATCGATGGCCTCGATCTGATGGCACGAGTCCGCGAGCGTTATCCGGACCTGCCGGTGATCGTGATGACGGCCCATTCCGACCTCGACAGTGCCGTGGCCTCCTATCAGGGCGGTGCCTTCGAGTATCTGCCCAAGCCCTTCGATGTCGATGAGGCGCTGGCGCTGGTGCGGCGTGCCGTGGCGCACGCGCGGGAATCCAAGGCCCCCGCGGTGGTGCCGGAAGGATTGACCAAGGAGATCATCGGGGAAGCGCCAGCGATGCAGGAGGTCTTTCGGGCCATCGGTCGCCTGTCCCAGTCGCACATCACCGTACTGATCAACGGCGAATCCGGGACCGGCAAGGAGCGTGTCGCCCAGGCGCTGCATCAGCATTCGCCCCGCAAGGCCAAGCCGTTCATCGCGTTGAACATGGCGGCGATCCCCAAGGACCTGATGGAGTCAGAGCTCTTCGGCCACGAGAAGGGCGCCTTCACCGGTGCCACCGCTCTGCGTCGCGGACGCTTCGAGCAGGCCGATGGTGGCACCCTGTTCCTGGACGAGATCGGCGACATGCCGGCGGAAACCCAGACACGCCTGTTGCGGGTGCTGGCGGATGGCGAGTTCTACCGCGTGGGGGGCATCACGCCGGTCAAGGTGGATGTGCGTATCATCGCCGCGACCCACCAGCACCTGGAGGCGTTGGTGGAGGATGGTCGCTTCCGTGAGGATCTCTTCCACCGCCTCAACGTGATTCGCGTCCACCTGCCGCGGCTGTCAGAGCGCCGTGAGGACATCCCGCGCCTGATGCAGCACTTCCTCGCCGAAGCCGCACGCGAGCTGGCCACGGACCCCAAGGTGCTCACCGAGGCGGCCGAGAAGCACCTCACGCGCTTCGACTGGCCGGGCAACGTACGTCAGCTGGAGAACACCTGTCGCTGGCTGACGGTGATGGCCTCGGGCCGCGAGGTGATGGTCGAGGATCTGCCGCCGGAACTGCGTGACGTCAGTGGCACCGAGGCCGCGTCCGGGGACTGGCGTGGTGCCTTCCGTGAGTGGGCGGACCGCGCGCTCGCCGCCGGCCACACCCATCTGCTGGAAGAGGCGGTGCCCGACTTCGAGCGCATCCTGATCGAGACGGCGCTAAAGCATACCGGCGGTCGCAAGGGCGAAGCCGCCGAGTTGCTGGGCTGGGGACGCAACACGCTGACGCGCAAGCTCAAGGTGCTGTTGCCGGCACTGGCCGAGGATTGAGCCGCCCCGGCGCCAGACAGTCTCGAGCGCCCTTATCATCAGGCTGAGCGGGAGATGAACCGCCTGAGCGGGTCGAGAAACCGTCTGGGCGGACAGGAGAACCGCCCAGCGGTCTGGAGAGAAAGAGAACAGGGTGCCACAATCCCTGTTCTCTTTTTTTCTGCCCGTCATTCACCGTTGTCTGCTCGCCGGCGTCGTTTCTCGGGCGCCTGCCAAGGAGTTGCCTGATGTCATCAATGAACTGGGAACGACTGCTGGAGCCGAGTCGCCTGCATGACGCACCGGGCACCGTATCGCGTGAGATGGGCCGTACGCCCTTCCACAAGGATCACGACCGGATCGTGTTCGCGGGCTCCTTCCGACGGCTGGGTCGCAAGACCCAGGTGCACCCGCTGACCGACAACGACCACATCCACACGCGTCTGACCCACTCCCTGGAGGTCGGCTGCGTCGGGCGTTCGCTAGGCATGATGGTCGGCGAGAAGTTGAAGGACCATCTGCCCGAGTGGGTCACGCCCGCCGACCTCGGCGTCATCGTCCAGACCGGCTGTCTGGGACATGACATCGGCAACCCACCCTTCGGGCATGCCGGAGAATATGCCATCCGTGACTGGTTTGCCGCAGAGGCCGCCAGTGACCACGGGCGTCTGTCAGGCTTGAGCGAGGCCGAGCGCGAAGACCTGCTCACCTATGAAGGCAACGCCCAGGGCTTTCGTATCGTCACCCAGATCGAATACAACCAGTTTCATGGCGGCATGCGCCTGACGGCGGCGACGTTGGGCACCCTGCTCAAGTATCCCTGGACGGTGAAGCACGCCACGGCAGGCGGCAAGTTCGGTTGCTACCAGAGTGAGCGTGAACTGCTGGATCAGGTGGCCGAGCGCTGCGGGCTGCTGGCGCGTGACGATGGCCGCTGGTGTCGCCACCCGTTGGCATGGCTGGTCGAGGCCGCCGATGACATCTGCTATGCGCTGCTCGATCTCGAGGATGGCCTCGAGATGGGCATACTGCAGTTCGAGGAGGTCTACGAGATTCTGACCGGCATCAGTGGTGGCGCGCCGCGGGAGTATGACGACATGGTCGCGCGTGGCACGTCACAGCGGCGCAAGGTGGCGGCCCTCAGGGGCGCGGCGATGGAGCGGGCGGTCAATGACGTGGCCCAGGCCTTCGTGCAGCATGAGGCGGAATTGCTGGCGGGCACCCTCAGTGAGGACCTGCTGGATCTGTGTCATCCCGATCTCGGCTGGGGCGTGCGGGAAGCCAAGAATCTGGCGCGCCAGAAGATCTTTCGCAACGAGCGCAAGGCCAAGCTGGAAATCGGCGCCTACACCACGCTGGGCATCCTGCTTGAAGCCTTCATCGGGGCTGCCCATGAGCTGCACACCACGGGGCGCTCCAGCTTCAAGCATCAGCGCGTGCTGGCGCTGATCGGCGAGAACACCCCGACGCGTGACTGGGATCTCTACCGCAGTTACCGGCGCATGCTCGATTTCATCGGCGGCATGACCGATCACTTCGCCGTGGATCTCGCTCAGGAGATGGGTGGCCGCCTGCGCGGCGACTGAGCCTTCCGCTCGAGCATGACGACTGCCCGGCAAGCCGTGCCGGGCAGTCGTGGTCTGCCGTGTCATTTCCGCGTTGCCTTGCCGGCCTCCTGCCGGTCACGCGCCCCATCTGTTCCGGCAACTCCTTTCCCGCTTTCCCTCCGTCCCTCTTTTCCTCGATGTCTCCGTCGACGTCATCCTGGCCGGCTGCTGTCTCGCGTGACGTCCTTGCGCTGACAAGCGGTAAATTTTCTTTACGTAGCCTATCGGGTTGTTGTACTAGCTTTGTACGAAGTGTGAACGCGCAGGTCACTTTTCATTCATGATAAGCTATTATCATGCAGGGCAATAACGATAAACGAGGCTTATTTATGAGCAAGAAAACCCCCGGAGGAACCGCTGACAACGCGGAGAACAAGCCAGAGAAGGCCTTCGACATGATCGACAAGCCGACCTTCTTCGGCTCGATCTTTCTGCTGCTGGCAGTGACGTTGCCATTGGTCATCTTCCCCGAGCAGGGTGCGATGTGGGTATCGGCGGCCAAGAATTTCGTCACCAGCAAGCTGGGTGTGCTCTACCTGATGCTGGGTGTCGGAGCCGGTGGCTTCATGATCTACATCATCTTCAGTGATATCGGGCAGATCAAGCTGGGCGACGCCGAAGAGAAGCCCGAGTTCTCGATCGTGTCGTGGGCGGCCATGCTGTTCTGCGCCGGTATCGGGGCCTCCATCCTCTACTGGTCGATGATCGAGTGGGTCTACTACTACCAGTCGCCGCCGTTCCATGTGGAAGGCCAGACACCGGAGGCCGCGGAATGGGCCGCCGCCTACGGTATCTTCCACTGGGGGCCGCTGGCGTGGGCGATCTATCTGATTCCCGCCGTGCCGATCGCCTACTTCTACTACGTGCGTCACCACAGTGTCCTGAAGATTTCCGAGGCGCTGATGCCGGTGCTCGGCGAAAAGCTGGCGCGTGGCTGGCTGGGCAAGCTGGTCGACATCAGCTTCGTCTTCGGCATGCTGGGTGGCGGGGCGACCACGCTCGGTCTGGCGGCTCCGATGATCAACGAGGGGGTGCATGAGCTGTTCGGCGTACCCAAGTCGCTGATGACCCAGGTCGTCGTGCTGCTGGTGTGTACCGCGCTGTTCGGCTACAGCGCCTACGTGGGGCTCAAGAAGGGCATCAAGCTGCTGTCGGATATCAACTTCTGGCTGGCGGTCGGGTTGCTGCTGTTCATCTTCATCGCAGGTCCGACCCTGTTCATGGCCAATACCGGTCTGGACGCGCTGGGGCGCGTGATGAGCAATCTGATCCACATGGCGACCTGGCTTGAGCCGTTCGCCGAGTTCAAGGGCTTCGAGAACACCCACTTCCCGCAGGACTGGACCATCTTCTACTGGGCCTGGTGGCTGGTGTTCGCGCCCAGCGTGGGGCTGTTCATCGCGCGCATCTCGCGGGGTCGCACCATTCGCGCGATGGTGGCGGGCTCGATGTTCTTCGGCACCATGGGCTGCTTCCTGTTCTTCATGGTGATGGGCAACTACGGCCTGTACCTGCAGCTGTCAGGTGAGCTGGACGTGGTGACCATACTCAACGAGCAGAGCCCGACCGCTGCCATCTTCGCCATGCTGCATACCCTGCCGCTGGACTATGTGGTGATCTTTGCCTTCACGCTGCTGGCACTGATCTTCACGGCCACCACCTTCGACTCCATCTCCTACATCCTGGCGGCCGTGGTCCAGAAGGAAGTGGATGAGGAGCCGATGCGCTGGAACCGTCTCTTCTGGGCCTTCGCGCTGTCGTTCATGCCGATCGTGCTGATGTTCGTCGGCGGGCTGGAAACCCTGCAGACGGCCTCGATCATCGGTGGCGTGCCGTTGCTGGCGGTGGCGTTGCTGCTGTGCATCTCCATCGTGCGCGCCGCGCACTATGACCTGCGCTATCAGCCGGATTACACGGTCAAGGAGATCAATATCGAGGAATTCCCGGAAGACGACCCCTGGACGGAAGAGGGCACCTGGGAGATTCCGGACGAGGACGTGCCTGCGGCGGGCAAGCCGCAGCAGGACACGCCCAAGGATCATGTCGAAGGCGACCCGCACAGCCGTCCTTCCCGACTGTGATCCGGCCGGCCTGAAGGATCAGGCCGCCGACGACAGAAAGCCGCCCCTCGGGGCGGCTTTCTGTCGTCTGGATGACGGAGCTGGTGAGTCTCAGGGGCGATGACTCAGGCGGTTTCCTGCAGTGTCTCGCTGCGGGAGCGGCGCGGTGTCAGCACCGGCGGCGTCGGGTCCTTGTCGTCATTGTCGAGGGCCAGATAGCGACTGATGGCGGCACCGATACGCCGTGAACTGTCCTGAATGCCCTGGTTGCCGAACAGACGATTGAACTCGAAGACCATCGGATGGCCATCGACCATCGCGATATCGAAACCGGCGTGGTCGACACTCAGCGCCTCGGCCAGCTGCAGCGCCAGCTCGATGGCGGGCGCCGGGATGTTGTCATAGGCCGTCTCGCCGCCCTGACTGACATTGGAGCGATAGCCGCCCAGCGGCGTGACGCGCCAGTAGGCAGTGATGACTTCGCCACCGACCACCACGATGCGCAGGTCGCGATCGATATCCAGCCGCGGCTGGGCATACAGCACCGGGTGCTCGGCTGCGTGGGCTTCCAGCTCGCCACGTGACTGGATCAGCTTCACCCCGGCCCCCATGGAGCTCTTCACTTCCTTGACGATCAGCGGATAGCCGAAGCGTGCCTCGATGTCGTCGATTGCCTGACGGCTGGCACCCCGAATCTCGGTGGGCGGCACATTGTCCGGGCAGATGGCCTGAAAGACGCGCGTCTGCTCGACCTTGTCGTGGCCGATGGCGTAGCTGGGCAGGCTCGGGAAGATGCGTTTTCCCAGGCCGTAGACCAAGGTGGTGATCTGCCAGTATTCGGGAAACAGCAGGATGTCGGCGGCGCGGATCTCGTCGAGGTGATCCAGCATGCGTTCCGGCTTGATGTAGCGAACGCCGGCGATACCGAGGGTGCGAAATGCGTCGAAGGTGATGAGTTTCATGGGGGATATGTCGCCAGAAGCGCCATCATTGCGATGGCGCGATCAAGGAGCCAGGGCTGGACCGGCGCGTATTTAACGTCGCGCCGGCCCGCTTGGCAAGTCCTTGTGACGGGCGGATGGGAGGCCGCCAGTCGCTGGCCTAGGGCGTTTCCATGCGTTCGGCCTGTACCCGCAGCAGAATCGCCTCGTTGATGCGCTGCTTGAGTGCCTCATCCAGCGCCGGGCAGCCATCCTCCGGGGTCATGCAATGGGTGCTGAGCCACTCGGCCAGCCCTTCGCCATTGACGACGTCCGGGTCGCCCTTGCGCTGTTCACCACGCCGGATGATCTGCCAGCCCGGCAGCGCCAGAATGCCGTGTACCGGTACCTCGACACCACACTCGCGCTTGAGCCAGGCGGCAGTCCAGTCACGCGCGACGCGTGTCTCGCGCAGCGGCTTGCGCTCGCGCCCGCCGGGGAAGTGCAGGCGCCCATCCTCCAGCTTGACCTCGTTCTTGATCGCTCCCAGAGCATCCAGCGGACGCGAGCGCGCCTTGGTGCGGATGGCATAGGCACCGAGCGGCGTGAGCACCAGATGGTCGATATGGAAGCCGTCGGCGGGGACGTCATGATAGACCACGCTGCTCAACTGCTCCGGGCGAATGAGCTGATCCAGCTCCTGGCCGATGGACAGCTCGCAGGCCAGCCCCAGCTTCAACTTGCGGATGCGCTGGAAGTGGCGGGTGAGGCGCAGCGCGAAGATCAACACGAACAGCGCGCAGGCCAGTCCATAGCCCGCCCACTCCAGCCAGTTCTGCTCTTCGCCGAACACCATGCGTCCCATGCCATAGATCAGCGGGCTCAGGGTGATGAGCGGTCCCAGTGCGCCATCGAGAAACAATGACTGGAAGGCATCATCGAGGCGGTCTCGCAGGCTCTGGCCCGGCTCGCGCAGCTGGCGGCGGGTCAGGGGTGACTGGATGCGGCGCTCATGCAGGCCGCGCATGCCCAGCACCACCAGCGCGATGGCGCCCAGCGGGGTGAGAAAGAAGACAGGTAACAGGTATTCCAGCCAATCCATCGGGATGTCCTATCTACAGGAGAGGGGAGCGTATTCAGTGGCCCAGCGCACGTGGCAGCGGCACGATCGGCACCTCGACCTCACCCTGCGCTGCGTTGTGGGTAGTGTCCAGTACCGGCACCACGCTGTCATTGATCCAGTACAGCTTGCCGTCACTGCGCACGTCGGCCTGCAGTGCATAGCGATGGCCATCCTCGATGGCATTGCGATCATATTGCAGGCTGACTGGGAAAGGCCCCTGGCGCAGACCGCCGAAGCGGGTGCTGGCGATCAGGTTGGCCGGTGCATCGGCTCTGGAGATATCCACCAGGCGGACCTCCAGCAGCGCATCACCCGGTGCCTGGAAGGCCTGCTGTGGCACCACGCGTGCCTCCAGCTGAGCGAAGTCAGGGCCGGTCATGCAGCCCGCCAGCCCCAGCGTGCCGAGCAGCAGTGCGCCGATGGCCAGAGAGCGGGAAGGATGAGGCATGGAGAGTTTCAGCATGGAGGTCCCTTGTGCGGTCGGCGATACGCCGCCAACCGAGATGTCTGATGAGACGGATGCCGGGGCGTGCAGGTTCAGCCGCCGGCCAGCTTGACGGTATAGCCGCGTCGCGTCAGCTCGGTCTTGAGCGTCTCGCGGTGATCGCCCTGGATCTCCACGATACCGTCCTTGAGGCTGCCGCCGGTGCCACACCGCTGCTTGAGAGTCTTGGCAAGCGCCTTGAGTTCCTTCTCCGCCAGCGGAATCCCGCTCACGGTGGTCACGCCCTTGCCCTTGCGGCCGCTGGTCTCGCGGCGGATACGCACCACGCCATCGAGGCTGTCGAGCCGTTCGCGCTCGGCGAGGTCCGCGCACTCGCAGTCGGCTTCGGCGCGGCGGCATTCGGGGCAGGTGGCGCCGTGTTCAGTGGAATAGACAAGCCCGGAAAGTTGATCCTTGAGCGAGGCCATGATGTCTCCTGCGGTACCAGAAAAATGATGCGTTGTCGGCGGTGTCTGAGGAAAGGATACCCGTGCGCGTCGGCAGCGGCACCCTGATGCGTCAAAAAAAGGCGGCCCCTGCGGGCCGCCTTTCGTTCATGCCGTCGTGCGCATGGCCGTCAGATCAGTTGATCTTCGGGTCCAGCTCGCCACGGTGGTAACGCTCGAACATCGCTTCGAGGTTGATCGGGTCGATCTTGCTGCCGTGGCCGGCAGCACCGAAGGCTTCGTAGCGTGCGATGCAGATGTCGCGCATCGCCTTCACGGATTCCTTCAGGTACTTGCGCGGGTCGAATTCAGACGGGTTCTGGGCCATGAAACGACGGATGGAGCCGGTGGAGGCGAGGCGCAGATCGGTATCGACGTTGATCTTGCGCACGCCGTGCTTGATGCCTTCGACGATCTCGTCGACCGGAACCCCGTAGGTTTCCGGAATCTTGCCACCGTATTCGTTGATGATTTCCAGCCAGTCCTGTGGCACGGAGGAAGAGCCGTGCATCACCAGGTGAGTCTCGGGGATGCGGGCGTGGATTTCCTTGATGCGCTGGATGGACAGGGTGTCACCCGTCGGCGGCTTGGTGAACTTGTAGGCGCCGTGGGAGGTGCCGATGGCGATGGCCAGGGCATCGACGTGGGTCTTCTTGACGAAGTCGGCGGCTTCTTCGGGGTCGGTCAGCATCTGGTCGTGGTCCAGCTTGCCTTCGGCACCGATGCCGTCTTCTTCACCGGCCATGCCGGTTTCCAGCGAGCCGAGGCAACCCAGCTCGCCTTCGACGGACACGCCACAGGCGTGGGCCATCTCGACGGTGCGACGGGTCACATCGACATTGTATTCGTAGCTTGTCGGGGTCTTGCCATCTTCCCCCAGCGAACCGTCCATCATCACCGAGCTGAAGCCCAGCTGGATGGAGCGCTGGCAGACGGCTGGCGAGGTGCCGTGATCCTGGTGCATGACCACCGGGATATGCGGGAATTCCTCGATCGCGGCCAGAATCAGGTGGCGAAGGAACGGCGCGCCGGCGTATTTGCGAGCGCCTGCAGAGGCCTGGACGATCACCGGAGAGTCGGTGTGGTCGGCGGCTTCCATGATGGCGCGCATCTGCTCGAGGTTGTTGACGTTGAACGCGGGAATGCCGTATCCGTACTCGGCTGCGTGGTCCAACATCTGGCGCATGCTGATCAATGCCATGACATCACCTGTCTTCTTGGGGAATGGAAAAGGGAGTAGCGTCTGGCCACCCTGTGCCGCAGGCAGAGGATGGCCCTGTTACCGTGACCCAGTTACCGGGTACCCCGGGCATGTGGCTGGCTCAGGGTACCGGGACAGTCGATGAGGACCTTGTCGCTGCGCCATTCGAGCGCAGCCCGGGTCAGCTTGCAGCGGCTTCCAATGCCGCCACGGCCGGTAGCGTCTTGCCTTCCACGTACTCGAGGAAGGCACCGCCACCGGTAGAAATGTAGGACACGCGGGACTCGACAGCGTATTTGTCGATGGCCGCCAGGGTGTCCCCGCCGCCAGCGATGGAGAAGGCGTCGCTCTCGGCGATGGCCATGGCCAGCTTCTCGGTACCGTTGGCGAACTGGTCGATCTCGAACACGCCCACCGGGCCGTTCCACAGAATGGTGCCGGCATCCTTGAGCAGCGCCCCGAAGCGGGAGGCGGTGTCCGGGCCGATATCCAGAATCATCTCGTCATCACGCACGTCGGCAACGTCACGCACGATGGCCTCGGCCTTGTCGGAGAACTCGGTGGCGACGACGACGTCGGTGGGCAGCGGGATCTCGACCTTGTCCATCAGCGCGCGAGCGGTCTCGAGCAGGTCAGCCTCGTAGAGCGACTTGCCGACGTTGTAACCGGCGGCGGCGATGAAGGTGTTGGCGATGCCGCCACCGACGATCAGCTGATGGCACTTGTCGGACAGCGCCTTGAGCACGTCCAGCTTGGTGGAGACCTTGGAGCCGCCGACGATGGCGACCATCGGCGCGCGCGGCGCGGCGAGTGCCTTCTCGAGGGCTTCCAGCTCGGCAGCCAGCAGCGGGCCGGCGCAGGCGTCCGGGGCGAAGCGTGCCACGCCATGGGTGGAGGCTTGGGCGCGGTGCGCAGTGCCGAAGGCGTCCATCACGTAGATGTCGCACAGGGCGGCGTAGGCGCGAGACAGCGCTTCATCGTCCTTCTTCTCGCCGGCATTGAAGCGCACGTTTTCCAGCAGCACGACCTCGCCCTCGGCGACGTCCGGTGCCGTGTCGAGATAGTCGGTGATCAGACGCACCGGGCTGCCCAGCAGCTCGCCCAGGTGTGCCGCGACCGGTGCCAGAGAGAACTGCTCTTCCGGCTGCCCTTCGGTGGGACGGCCCAGATGGCTCATCAGCATGACGCGCGCTCCCGCATCGCGGGCCGCCGTGATGGTCGGCAGGCTGGCGCGGATACGCGCGTCGCTGGTCACCTGACCATTGCGAACCGGCACGTTGAGATCTTCGCGGATCAGCACGCGTTTGCCTGACAGGTCGAGGGCGGTCATCGTTTGCACGTTCATGACGGGTTCCTTGGTCGTGAATCGGTGGAGAGAGCTCCCGTCGCCAGAGGCGTTGTCATCTCGCAGGCGTGCCAATGGGTGGCGACGTCCAGCATGCGATTGGCAAAGCCCCATTCGTTGTCGAACCAGCACAGCATCTTGATCAGCCGGCCGCCGGCAACACGGGTCTGGGTCGCATCCACGATACCCGAGCGCGGATCGTGGTTGAAGTCGATGGACGCCGTCGGTTCCTCGCTCAACCCCATCAGGCCCTGCAGGCGTCGTGCGCAGGCCTCGCGCAGCAGGTCATTGACCTCGTCCGCGCTCACGTCGCGCTTCACCTCGATGGACATGTCCATGCAGGACACGTTGATGGTCGGCACCCGCAGGTGCAGACACTCGAAGCGTCCTTCCAGATGCGGCATCAGGCGGTTGATGCCCTTGGCCAGCCCCGTATCCACCGGCACGATCGAACTCATCGCGGAGCGCGTCAGGCGCAGGTCCGTCTGGTGGTAGGCGTCGATCACCGGCTGGTCGTTCATCGCCGAATGCACCGTGGTGGTTACGCCACGCTCCAGCCCGAAGGCCTGCTCCAGCACCGTGAGGATCGGGATCAGGCAATTGGTCGTACACGACGCCGCCGAGACGATGCGCATGCCGCCAGCGTCCTGCCCTGTCCCGGCGGGGGCCAGCGCCGACTGGTTGATGCCGCACACGATGGTGGCATCGACATCGGCGTCGGTATCGCCGGGCTGGGAGAACAGCAGCCGTCCCGCGCCTGCCGACAGATGGCGCTCGGCGGTGGCGCGGTCCTTGAAGCTGCCGGAGCACTCCAGGACCAGGTCAATCCCCAGTGCCCGCCAGGGCAGGCAGTCTGGATTGGCCTCGGACAGGATGCTGATCGCATGGCCGTTGACGACCAGCTGGCCGTCGCGCTGCTCCACCGTGCCGGGGAAGCGGCCATGGGTGGTGTCGTAGCGTGTCAGATAGGTGATGGTGTCCAGGTCTGACAGCTCGTTGATCGCCACCACTTCCAGTGGCAGCGTCTCGCCACGTGCTTCACGTTCCACCAGCGCTCTCAGCACACACTGACCGATGCGTCCGTAGCCATTGATGGCCACTCGCAAGGGGGCGTTCCCCTGGCGAAGACGCATGCTGGCCTCCTGGGAGGCGTCGGAGGTGGGCAGAGGGGACTGATGGCTCAATGAGGTCTCGTTCCGGGTGTTTTTCAGGGGGTCCATGGTAGCGCATCGCTTTGCTGGGCGGAGGGAGCGAAAGGCGCGCAAGCGCCTGATTTCTGGTTTTTTTCGTCTAAGAACACGTAGTCACACTACCCAACTGGAGGGGTTGTGTAGTCGCCATCCACGCTGTCTGTCGAGGGCTGGATCGCCGGAGAATGACCGTTCATGCAGGATGAATCGTGTCATCAAGCTGTGACTGACATGGAGCGCGTCGACTACAGGCGACAGCCGGTGACGGTGGAGGGCTTCTCGAGTGTCGCACAGACGAAAACGCCGCCGCTCCCAGCGGGAGGCGGCGGCGTCGATCTGCATCCCACTCCGTCATCGACGGGGTGAGTCAGGCGGTGATCAGCCCAGCAGCGTGTTGGCGCGTTCGACCACGTTCTCGACCGTGAAGCCGAAGTGCTTGAACAGGTCGCCAGCCGGCGCGGATTCCCCGAAGGTCTCCATGCCGATGATGTCGCCGTTCAGGCCGACATACTTGAACCAGTAGTCACGATGCCCGGCTTCGATCGCCACGCGCGCGGTGACGGAGGACGGCAGCACGGATTCGCGGTATTCCGCGTCCTGGGCATCGAACAGGTCGGTGGCCGGCATGGACACGACACGCACGGCGCGACCGGCGGCTTCCAGCTCGGCGGCGGCATCCATCGCCAGACCGACTTCGGAGCCGGTGGCGATCAGGATCAGTTCCGGCTGGCCGTTGGCGGCGTCCTTCAGCACGTAACCGCCACGGCTGATGTTGGCCAGCTGGGCCTTGTCGCGGTTCTGGTGCGGCAGGTTCTGACGCGACAGGATCAGCGCGGTCGGGCCGGAGTGACGCTTGATGGCCGCATCCCAGGCGGCTGCGGTCTCCACGGCATCCGCCGGACGCCAGGTGGACAGGTTCGGCGTGGTGCGCAGGCTGGTCAGCTGCTCGATCGGCTGGTGCGTCGGGCCATCTTCGCCCAGACCGATGGAGTCGTGGGTGAAGACGTAGACGGCCTGCTGACCCATCAGGGCGGCCATGCGAACGGCGTTGCGCATGTATTCCATGAAGATCAGGAAGGTCGCGCCGTACGGGATGAAGCCGCCGTGCAGACCGGCGCCGTTCATGATCGCGCCCATGCCGAACTCACGCACACCGTAATGCAGGTAGTTGCCGCTGAAGTCTTCGCGGGTGATCGCCTGGGCGCCCTTCCAGAAGGTCAGGTTGGACGGGGCGAGGTCGGCGCTGCCGCCGAGCAGTTCCGGCAGCTGCGGGCCGAGCTGGTTCAGGCACTCGAAGGAGGCCTTGCGCGATGCCGGGCTGTCGCCGGCGGCCTGAGCGTCCTCGATCATCTTCTCGCTGCTCAGGGCGTGCGGCAGCTTGCCTTCCAGACGACGGGTGAACTCGGCGGCCAGTTCCGGGTGCGCGTCGGCGTAACGGGCGAAGCGCGCATCCCAGTCACTCTCGAGCTTGGCGCCGCGCTCGCTGGCATCCCAGCCCTGATAGATGTCTTCCGGGATGTGGAAGGGTGCGTGGGTCCAGCCCAGCTTCTCGCGGGTCGCCGCGACTTCGTCGTCACCCAGCGGAGCGCCGTGGCAGGACTCGGTGCCTTCCTTGTTCGGGGAGCCGAAGCCGATGACGGTCTTGCAGATGATCAGGCTCGGCTTGTCGTCGTGGCTCTTGGCCAGGGCGATGGCGGCGTTGATCTCTTCCGGCTTGTGGCCGTCGACGTTGGCCACGACGTGCCAGCCATAGGCTTCGAAGCGCTTGGCGGTGTCATCGGTGAACCAGCCTTCGACTTCCCCATCGATGGAGATGCCGTTGTCGTCATACAGGGCGATCAGCTTGCCCAGACCCAGGGTGCCGGCCAGCGAGCCGACCTCATGGGAGATGCCTTCCATCAGGCAGCCATCGCCCAGGAAGCACCAGGTGGTGTGGTCGACGACGGTGTGGCCCGGACGGTTGAACTGCGCCGCCAGTGTCTTCTCGGCGATCGCAATGCCCACGGCATTGGCCAGCCCCTGGCCCAGCGGGCCGGTGGTGGTCTCGATACCCGGCGCATAACCGTATTCCGGGTGACCGGCGGTCTTGGAATGCAGTTGGCGGAAGTTCTGCAGATCTTCAAGGCTCAGCTGGTAGCCCGTGAGGTGCAGCAGGGAGTAGAGCAGCATGGAGCCGTGGCCGTTGGACAGCACGAAGCGGTCACGGTCGGCCCAGTTCGGGTTGGCCGGGTTGTGCTTGAGGTGGTCGTTCCAGAGCACTTCAGCGATGTCGGCCATGCCCATGGGGGCGCCGGGGTGGCCAGACTTGGCCTTCTGAACGGCGTCCATGGAAAGTGCACGGATGGCGTTGGCCAGGTCAAAACGGGAAGGCATGCAATAGCTCCTCGCCTGCGGGGCGTCAAGAGTGTGGCAATGAATCACGGCGTTCTGCCTGTGGTGCGCAGCGCGCCGGAAAGGACAGTGCGTCGCGTGAACCTTGTGCGTACGAAGCTTCGCCCGTACGCGATCTCCGGGCCAGTATTGTCACCGAGATGACGGGGCGCGGCAAATCGCATCCGGGCCCCGCAGCCGTCCATGCGTCTTGCTGACTTATGCCGGTTGGTGTCCTTCTTGTGGCAAAAAGGTCTCGAAACGGCCGTCGTGCAGTCCGCATGGCGCTAGGCACTCACATAAGTGGCGTGTAAACTCGCCCCCCCGAGGCCGGGCCGTCTGTGTCAGTCCTCAACGTGCGCCGCAAGCGTGTTTCTACTCGGTCTCAAGCAGCCATCTGCCGTCAGTGGCCGAATCATCCCCGCATCCGAAAAGAGGGTCGAGGACCAATGAGCGAATACTCACTCTTCACATCCGAGTCCGTGTCCGAAGGGCACCCGGACAAGATTGCCGACCAGATTTCCGATGCCGTGCTCGATGCCATCATCGCGCGCGACAAGCAGGCACGCGTGGCGTGCGAAACGCTCGTCAAGACAGGCGTGGCCATCGTGGCCGGTGAGATCTCCACCAGCGCGTGGGTCGATCTCGAGGAGCTGGTACGTCGTGTCATCACGGATATCGGCTACACCTCTTCCGATGTCGGTTTCGACGGCGAGACCTGTGGTGTCCTGAACCTGATCGGCAAGCAGAGCGTCGATATCGCCCAGGGCGTCGATCGCACCAAGCCGGAAGATCAGGGCGCGGGCGACCAGGGCCTGATGTTCGGCTATGCCACCAACGAGACCGACTCCTTCATGCCGGCGCCGATCCACTACGCTCACCGTCTGGTGGAGCGTCAGGCGGAACTGCGCAAGAACGGCATGCTGCCGTGGCTGCGTCCGGATGCGAAGAGTCAGGTCACCTTCCGCTACGACGAAGCCGGCAAGCCGGTCGCCGTCGAAGCCGTCGTGCTGTCCACCCAGCATGACCCGGAAGTGTCCCAGGAAGACCTGCGCGCGATGGTCAAGCGCGAGATCATCGAGCAGGTCCTGCCGGCCGAGTGGCTGTCCGAGACCACCGAATACCACATCAACCCGACCGGCAACTTCGTCATCGGTGGCCCGGTGGGTGACTGTGGTCTGACGGGCCGCAAGATCATCGTCGACACCTACGGCGGCATGGCCCGTCACGGTGGTGGTGCCTTCTCCGGCAAGGACCCGTCCAAGGTCGATCGCAGCGCCGCCTATGCCGGTCGTTACGTGGCCAAGAACGTCGTCGCCAGCGGTCTGGCCGACAAGTGCGAGATCCAGGTCTCCTACGCCATCGGTGTCGCCGAGCCGACCTCCGTCTCGATCAACACCTTCGGCACCGGCAAGATCAGCGATGCCAAGATCGTCGAGCTGGTGCGCGAGCACTTCGACCTGCGTCCGTATGCCATCACCACCATGCTGGATCTGGCGCACCCGATGTATCAGCTGACCGCTGCCTACGGCCACTTCGGTCGTGAGCCGTTCGAGCACAGCTACAGCTGGACCGACGTGACCGGCGAGAAGAAGACCGAAACCTTCACCGCCTTCCCGTGGGAAAAGACCGACCGTGCCGCTGGCCTCAAGGCTGCTGCCGGCCTGTAAGGTCGTCAGCTCGACAGGCCTGGCAGGGGAGGGGCATCTCGCCCCCACCGGCTCAGTGTCATGACAGGAAAACCCGCTTCGGCGGGTTTTCTTGTCTCTGGTGGAGCGTTAGCGGCGCGAGCCCGACTGACACGCAGGTCTGACCCTTTGTGGGACAGCAACAGGAGAGAGGCCCAGTGGCTGATCTACGCTATCTCAAGGGCTACGGCCCCGAGATCCAACAGCAGGCGAGTGAACTGCTGGCGTCGGGCAAGACGGCAGCCTTCTTTCTCGCTAGATATCCCGAGCCACATCAGCTGCAGGGGGCCCGTGCGCTGCATGACTACACCATGGCGCTGAAGAATCAGTACCTGCGCAGCTCGGCGCCGATCAGCAAGGTGATCTATGACGACCGGATTCACGTCATCGACAACGCCCTGGGGCTGCACACCTTCGTGTCGCGGGTGCAGGGCAACAAGCTCAAGGCCAAGCACGAGATCCGCATCTCGTCGTTGTTTCGGCGCCTGCCGGAGCCGCTGCTGAACATGATCGTGGTCCATGAGCTGGCGCATCTGCGCGAGAAGGCCCACGACAAGGCGTTCTATCGACTCTGCTGTCACATGCAGCCGGAGTATCATCAACGTGAGTTCGAGCTGCGTCTCTATCTCTGTCACCGTGAACGTCACGGCGATCTCTGGTAGTCACGGCCAGTGCTGGGAATCACGGCCAGTGCTGGGAATCACGGCCAGTGCTGGCAGTCACGATCAGCGCTGCTGGCCACGCGAGTGGCTCACCACACCAGCTCGTATGAAAGACGAATGACAAGGACGTCATGCCCGCCAGGGTATCGGCGCCACTGCAAAGGATCGTTTTCGGATGCTCAATCTCGCTGCACTGTTCATTACCATCACTGCCGTGTGCATGTGGTTCAACCACCGGGTCCTGCGCCTGCCCCCGACCATCGGCGTGATGGCCATCGGTCTGGTGCTGTCACTCGGCGTGATCGGGCTGGATCACTTCGCGGTGACCACCGTCGTGGCCGACATCGCGGAAGACTGGCTGGGGCGCATCAACTTCAACAGCCTGCTGATGGACGGCATGCTGTCCTTCCTGCTGTTCGCCGGTGCGCTGCACGTGGATCTCTCGCGTCTGAAGGCCTATCGCCGCTCCATCGGCCTGCTGGCCACGCTGGGCGTGCTGGTCTCGACCCTGGTGATCGGCTCCGCCGCCTGGTGGCTGTTCCAGTGGGCCGGCATCGAGGTGCCCTACCTGTATTGCCTGGTGTTCGGCGCGTTGATCTCGCCCACCGATCCGATCGCCGTGCTCGGCATCATGCGCAGCGCCGGAGCGCCTGCCGACATGGAGATCCGCATCGTCGGCGAGTCACTGTTCAATGATGGCGTGGCGGTGGTGCTGTTCACCGCGCTGTTGAGCGCGGCCTCGGCGGGCAGCGGTGAGGTCGAGCTCGGCCACATGGGGCTCCTGTTCCTCGAGGAAGCCGGCGGCGGGATTCTGCTCGGGCTGGCACTGGGGGCGCTGGTCTATCAGCTGATGCGCAGCATCGACCAGTATCAGGTCGAGGTGATGCTGAGCCTGGCGCTGGTGTTGGGCGGCTACGCGCTGGCCTCGGCGCTGCACGTCTCCGGCCCCATCGCGATGGTGGTGGCGGGGCTGATCATCGGCAACATGGCGCGTGATGGCGCCATGTCCGACAACACCCGCCGCTATCTGGACGGTTTCTGGGAGCTGGTCGACGAGATCCTCAACGCGGTGCTGTTCGTGCTGATCGGCCTCGAGCTGGTGCTGATGCCGATCACCCTGACCTCGATCGGCATCGCCCTGGCGCTGGTGGCGGTCATCCTGCTCTCGCGTCTGGCGCTGATCGGCATTCCGCTGAGCATCTTGCGGCGCTGGTATACCTTCCGGGCCGGCACCACGCGCGTGCTCACCTGGGGGGGACTGCGTGGCGGCATCTCGGTGGCACTGGCCCTGGCGATTCCCGAAGGTGACTTCCGCGAGCCGCTGGTGGTCACCACCTACATCATCGTGCTGTTCTCGATCCTCGTGCAGGGCCTGAGCATCGGCAAGCTGGTGACCGCAGTCGTCGGGGATCGCTCTCGCTCGGAGGCGCCGCACGACCAGCATTGAGTCAGAGCCTGCCAAGAGAAACGCCCCCTCACTGACAGCAGTGAGGGGGCGTTTTCGTTGCTGTCGAGAGAGGCAAGCCAAGGGCATCGCAATGGCAGGTCAGAGGGCGGCCAGCCCCCGGGCAAAGACGCCGCTGAGCGGCTTGGCCTCGCCGCCCGGTGCCGCGCGGGTGACGGCGGGCTGGCGCATCAATGTCAGCAGCAGATCCCGTCCCGCCAGCAGCGGGTCGACCACCGGCAGACAGATATCCCGAGCGATGGCGTCGCGCAGCGGGCCCATCGCGGCGCAGCCCAGCACGATGCTGCCGGCACCGCTCGCCCTGGCCTGCTCACAGCTCTCAAGCAGCGCCTGCGGGGGAGTGCGCGCCTCGGACAGCGCCAGTACCGGGACGTCACAGGCCAGCAGTGCCTTGCACAGCGGACGCATCGCATAGCGCTCCAGCAGCTGCTCGGACATCGGCAGCGTGCTGGTCATGCTGGTGACGATGGCAAAGGAGGGAGCCGCCAGCGTGGCCATGTGCATGGCGGCCTGGGCGATGCCGATCACCGGCACGGGGCTCAGTTCGCGGGCGGCCTCAAGGCCGGGGTCACCGAAGCAGGCCAGCAGATAGCCATCGGCGGGGGGCGTGTCCAGCAGGCCTTCTCTGTCCCGGGCGATCAGACTCAGCAGCGCGACCACCGCCATGGCTTCCTCGACGGCCGTCTCGATGCTGGGGGCGCCATGCTCGGCGGTCAGTACCTCGAGTCGGACGTCGTCCGCGAGCTGTCGTTGCAGCGAGTGCGCCATCTGCTGGCTCATCGCCTGGCTGGTGTTGGGATTGATGACCTTGAGACGCAACATGGCGCGTGTCTCCTGTGATGAGGTTCGGCTCGCGGGGATGGGTGAGACGTTCGAGCAGGATGGTCAATACGTGAGCAGCATTCGTGCCAGACGGGCAATCACCGCTTCAGCAACGTTCGTTTCATCGTTGGTGCGCCCTGGTGGTGCATATGGCGAATTCAGGGGGAATCGATGGTGCTTGAGGGGGCAGCGATTTCGGCTTGAGAGGCACTACTGGCAGGAGGTGCAGGCAGAGCGGGGGTTGGGGGAAACGCTGGGAGATTGAAAAGCCGCAACATGTGTTTCATTGGCATGCTTGTTGATAGGGGGATAGGCATGGCGAGGCGTGATGCCTCGTGACCGGCCCACGGACGGAACGTCCACTCGGGCACCAAGCCCCCTCTGGAGACAACAATGACACCCCAGACTCCCCCTGACCTGAGCAACGCCAGCAAGCGGCTCATCAACGACGACCTCGCGCCCTGCGAGCAGAACTGGAACTGGTACAACATCTTCTCGTTCTGGATGTCCGACGTGCACAGCGTCGGTGGCTATGTCTTCGCCGCCAGTCTGTTCACCCTGGGCCTGGCCAGCTGGCAGATTCTGGTCTCGATGCTGGTGGGGATTCTGGTGGTGCAGGTGTTCGCCAATCTGATCTCGCGGCCCAGCCAGCAGACGGGGGTACCGTTTCCGGTGGTCTGCCGCCAGTCATTCGGCATCTATGGCGCCAATATCCCGGCGATCATCCGCGGGCTGATCGCGGTGGTGTGGTACGGCATCCAGACGTATCTGGCGGCACATGCCTTGATGCTGGTGCTGCTGCGTTACGTGCCGTCGCTGGAGGGGCTGACCGAGGTCCAGTACCTCGGCCTCTCGCAGCTTGGCTGGTACTGCTTCCTGTTCATGTGGGTGCTGCAGGCGCTGGTGTTCTGGTGGGGCATGAACGCGGTGCGCCGTTTCATCGATTTCGCCGGGCCGGCGGTCTATGTGGTGATGTTCGCGCTGGCGGGCTGGATCGTCTGGCAGGCCGGCTGGGACAACATCAGCTTCACGCTGGGCAGCAAGACACTCTCCGGCAGTGATGCCCTGTGGCAGATGGTGATCGCCGCGGCCCTGGTGGCGGGCTACTTCGCGGGTCCGACGCTCAACTTCGGTGACTTCTCGCGTTACTGCGCCACGCCTGGTGACGTGAAGCGTGGCAACTTCTGGGGCCTGCCGGTCAACTTCCTGCTGTTTGCCGTCATCACCGTGGTAGTGGTGTCCGGCACCCAGCCCATCTTCGGCGAGATGCTGCATGACCCGATGGAGACTGTCGCGCGCATCGACAACGGTGTCGCGGCGGCGCTGGGTATCCTGACCCTGGTGCTGGCGACCATCGGCATCAACATCGTGGCCAACTTCGTGTCACCGGCGTTCGATTTCTCGAATGTGGCGCCGTCGCGCATCAGCTGGCGCATGGGCGGCATGCTCGCCGCCGTCGGCTCCATCTTCATCACGCCGTGGAATCTGTTCAACAATCCGGAAATCATCCAGTACACCGTGGGCATTCTCGCCGCGGCCATCGGTCCGGTGTATGGCGTGATCCTGTTCGATCACTACTTGATCCACAAGGGCGGCATCAACACCCGGGCATTGTTTACCGACAGCGCGCAGGGAGAGTATTTCTTCGAGAAGGGCGTCAATGTCGCGGCGGTCAAGGCGTTGCTGGCCTCCTCGGCGGTGACGCTGGTCATCAGCTTCCTGCCGCTGGGTGACATCACCCACTTCACGCTGTTCATCGGCGGCCTGATGGCGGCAGGGCTGTATGGCATCTTCTCGGGATATTGGCTGGGAGATGCCGCCTCCGCGCGCATCTATGTGCCTGCTGGTTCACGCGGCAAGGTCGTCTGACCGCAGGCGAAAGGCGCGAGTCACGTCGAGACGCTCAGGGCCCGTACCTTCCCGGTATCGGGCCCTGAGTGCATCTCGCCGGCAGGACACGTGGCAGTAGCGTTGGCGGGACGCGAGCCGTCGGGATAGGGGGAGGCTGGCGGCAGGTGTAGCATGAGGCCATGCCCCAGCTTTCCGAGAGGACGTGCCGTGTCGTTCCATGATCACCTCATGCCATGCAGTGAGATGGAGGATGAGGAGTCTCGCCATTATCGGGCGCGACTCAATCATACCTTCGTGCTGTTCGCGATGGCGGGTCTGGCGTGCTTTCTGCTGTTCGATTACTTCCAGGTCCCTGACGCCTGGCCGACTCTGTGGCTCGGGCGCTTCCTGCTTCTCGGTGTCTGTGTGCTGTGTGTGACGCTACTGCGTCGCCAGCCACGTCGACCCGACGATATCGCATTGCTCGGCGCCGTCTGCGCCAATCTGTATTTCTGCTTCGGCGCGACGATGATCCAGGATGCCATCACGCTATCGCTGTGGAACCTGAGCTTCTCGACCTCCATGCTGATCGCCATGCCGGCGTGGCTGGTGTGGGGCTGGCGGTACCAGCTGGTCAGCAGTCTGCCGTTGATACTGGGCTATCTGCCGCTCTTTCTATGGCTGAGCCCGCTCTCGCTCAAGGACCTTGCCGGCGCGGGAGGTGCCTACATGATCGCGACGATGATCATGGCGCCGGCGCTGGCGCACGCTCGCAGCTCCACCTTCCTGCGTACCGTCAAGCTGCGCCGGGCACTGGAGGTGCGCAACGCCGAGCTCAGCCACATGAATCAGCAGCTGCTCACGCAGCAGCATGAGCTGGAATACCGTGCCAACCATGACCTGCTGACCAGCCTGCCCAACCGCCGCTGTGGTCTCGAGTTTCTCGACAGGACGTTGGCCGCCAGCCTGCGAGAACGCCGGTGTCTATCCATCCTGTTCGTGGATGTCGATCGCTTGAAGTACGTCAACGACACCTTTGGCCATCCCCAGGGGGACCGGCTGATCCAGCTGGTCGCCGCAGGCGCGGCACAGGCCGCGGGAGAGGAAGGGATGGCCTGCCGTCTGGGCGGAGACGAGTTTCTGGTCGTGCTGCCCGGGGCCTGCGATATGGCCAGTCAGCAGGCGGCGAATCAGCTGATGCATCACCTGGAGGCGCAACGTCTCGAGGAGCAGATCGCCTTTCCGGTCGAGGTGAGCATCGGGCGGGTCACGCATGACTCGGTACTGCAGGGCGAGATCAGCGTGCAGGATCTCATCCACATCGCGGATGATCGCATGTACCGCCAGAAGCGCGCCGGCCGGCATGCGGTGGTAAAGGGGAGCAATCAGCAGGCGTGAGCGGCGGGTTGTCATCGCCCGGTCATGGTCCTGTTATGGAGGCGTCATCGCACGCGGTCACTCTGGTCCGGCAATCCGGGGCGTAGCCATGTCTGTCTGCGCTCGCCGATCCCGAGGTGATTGATCAGAGGTAACTGACATGCCCGTGCCGCACTTCGCTCCCCCGTCTTCTCCGGCGTCTTCTGCAGAGGCGGCGCCACGGCATGCGTCACTCGGCCAGGTGCGGACATTGTTCATCTCGGACGTGCATCTGGGCACGCCGGACTGTCAAGCGGCGCTGCTCGCGAAGCTGCTGCGGCGCGTGCGCCCTGAGCGTCTGTATCTGGTCGGCGATATCGTGGATCTGCTGGCGATGCGCAAGCGTGCGGTGCTCGACAAGGACCAGCAGGCGCTGGTGGCGCGGGTACTGCGCCTGGCACGCAGTGGCTGCGAGGTCATCTACATTCCCGGCAATCACGATGCCGCCTTCCGTCGTCTGTGCGGTCTGAAGCTACACAACGTCAGCATCGAGCGGCGCGCGATTCATACCACGGGCAGTGGACGTCGCCTGCTGGTCTCCCACGGCGATGAATTCGATACCCATGTGCGCATCGCGCCGTGGCTGCTCACGCTGGGGGATGGCATGCACGGCTTCATCCTGTCGCTCAATCGCTGGTGCAACCGCGCGCGTGGCATGTTCGGTCTGCCTTACTGGTCGCTGGCCAGCGCGCTCAAGCGCCGCAGTGGCGTCGCCCAGCGCTACGTGGCCCAGTTCGAGGAGGCGGCCATGCGCCAGGCCCGTCTCGAAGGCCTGGATGGCTATGTCGGTGGGCATATCCACCAGGCGGGCTTTCGGGTCGAGGATGGCGTGCTCTACTGCAACGACGGCGACTGGGTAGAGCACTGCACTGCGCTGGCGGAAGATGGCGACGGCGCACTGCATCTGATCGACTGGCAGGGGCAGATTCTCGAAAGCGCCCCGCGTCATGTGATGCCGCGTCAGGCCGTGCCACCCGCCACCGAGGCCGTCACCCCCGAGATGGCCGGGGCCTGAGCCTCACCCCAGCCGGCTGATCGTCAGCATCCATGACAGGTAGAGTGGGATGATCAGCGGGGCCGCCAGGGTAGTCAGCATCACCGCGATCGCGCCCTTGGCCGGCTGGATGTTCAGCTCGATGGCCAGCACGACCACATTGGCGGCCATCGGCACCACCCCCAGCAGCAGCAGGACCTGCGCCAGTACCGGGTCGAGTGCGAACAGGCTGCCCAGCAGCATCACGCTGCCCAGACTCAGCAGCGGCCACATCACGAAACGCAGGGCAGTCGCGGCCAGGATGAAGCGCGGGTCGACCTCGCGCAGGCTGATGCCCCCCAGCGTCATGCCGATGATCATCATGCCCAGCACCGTGTAGCTGTACTTGAAGTAGTCGAGCCCCTCCATGACCGCCCCCGGCACCTGAAGCCCCAGCGTGCCGACCAGCAGTGCGGCCATGAAGGCGTAGATCAGCGGCAGCCGCGCGATCTTCACCAGACTTTGCTGCATCGAGAACTGCCCGCGCGCACTGACGTAGAAGCCCAGCGTGAACTCATACAGGGTGATGCCGAGCAGGCAGAACAGGTACTGGGTCACGCCTTCCGGCGGCAGCAACAGCATCGCGACCGGCAGGCCGAAGTAGCCGGTGTTGCCGGTGCCGGAAGAGAAGGCGAGCAAGGCGGCCTCCTGCGGCGGGAAGAACTTCGCGGCCAGTGGACGCACCAGCAGACAGATGAGGCTCGACAGCGTGAACAGGCCCAGTGTCAGACCCAGATCGCTCAAGGAGGGCTCGCCCAGCACCAGTCCGCGGAAGAAGGTCAGCGGCGCGATCACGTAGATCAGCAAGGTGGCGATGGGGCGTGGGTCGATGGCCAGCTTGCGGGCGCAAAGTGCGCCGATGGCAACGAAGGTGATCAGCATCCAGAGCGGTTGCTGCAGATCCAGGTGATCCATCACGGTTCCTTGTGAAGTGGGGCGGGGCGTGCGAGCCATCATGCCGTGAGTCATGTGCCGACGTCATCTTGAAAACGGCGCCCGCTCGGGCTGCAGGGAGGGTGTCGCGCAGCAGGTGAGCCGGGTAAGGCGTTGTGGTTATAAGAAAGCAGTTTCTTATATGAATGATATTGATGTTGAGGCGAAAACCTTTCATTGGCCGTGGATCGAGGCGCAGGTCATGATGCATGACATGCACCGTGCGCGTGCTTGTGTCATCAGCGCAGCGCCACACGGCAGCACGCACACCGCGACGTGTGCGGCACAAGAACATCAATGCCGGACACGACCGACCAGGAGGCCGCCCCATGAGCGCCAGCGAACACCCCTCAGGCATCAGTTTCGAGTTCTTTCCACCGAATACCGAGGTGGGACGTGAAAAGCTGATGGGTGTCCGTGACCGCCTGGCCGCGCTGGACCCGGCATTCTTCTCGGTCACCTATGGCGCTGGTGGCTCCACGCGTGAGCGCACCTTCAATACCGTGCAGTCCGTGCGCAGCAGCGGTATCTGCACGGCGCCGCATCTGTCATGTGTCGGCAGCGACCGTGGTGAGCTGCGCGAGATTCTCGGCGAGTATCGCGAGCAGGGCATCAAGCGCCTGGTGGCGCTGCGCGGTGATCTGCCGTCCGGGATGGGCGCGCGCAGTGAACTGCGCCATGCCAATGAGCTGGTGGAGTTCGTGCGTGACGAGACCGGCGATCATTTCGAGATCGCGGTGGCCGCCTACCCGGAGTGTCACCCGCAGGCTGACAACTACCGTATGGATCTGGAGAACTTCGCGCGCAAGATGAATGCCGGGGCCGACATCGCCATCACCCAGTATTTCTTCAATGCCGATGCCTACTTCCACTTCGTGGAGCGAGCACGTGATCTGGGCATCCAGCAGCCGATCATCCCGGGCATCATGCCGATCACCAATTACACCAAGCTGGCGCGTTTCTCCGACTCCTGCGGTGCCGAGATTCCGCGCTGGATTCGCAGGCAGCTCGAGAGCTACGCCGATGACAGCGAGAGTCTCCAGGCCTTCGGTACCGAGGTGATCTCGCGGATGAGTCAGCGTCTGCTGGATGGCGGCGCGCCGGGTCTGCATTTCTATACCCTCAACCAGGCCGGGCCGTGTCTCAAGGTGCTGGAAAACCTGGGGATCTCTTCTCGCTGAGGTGTGCTCGCCCGGCGTGCGCGGCAAGTCATTGGCAGAATTGCATTGAATGTGACGTCTCTCGCCCTGAGGTCTGAGGGGTAGCCGCTTGCGACAGCGGCCCGCAAGCCACTCAAGGCGTCGGCAGTGAAGCCGGCCTCAGTGAAGGAGAGATTGCTCATGAATCACGAGACACAGCACACGGCATCCTTTGCGTCATCTACCAGAAAGCCCTTCAAGAGCGCCGCTGCGGTGGCGCTGGGTGCCTGGTTGTTCGGGGGTGTCGCCCAGGCGGCCACCGAGGTGGAAATGCATCGTGTCAGCAGTGACGGGGTGGGCGAGACCGTCGGTAGCATCATGGCCGAGGACACCGCTGATGGTCTGCTGCTGACGCCGAAGATCGAAGGGCTCGAAAGCGGCATCCATGGCTTCCACCTGCATGCCAATGCCAGCTGCGAACCCGCCGAGAAGGACGGTGAGGCCGTGGCCGGTGCCGCGGCAGGTGGCCACTTCGACCCAGAGGAGACCGGCACCCACCAGGGCCCGTATGGCGATGGCCACCTGGGTGATCTTCCGGCGCTGAGCGTCGATGCCGATGGCAAGATCTCGCTGCCGGTGTTGGCTCCGCGCCTCAAGGAGAGCGATCTCGGCGGTCATGCGCTGATGATCCACTCCGGCGGTGACAACTACACCGATACGCCCAAGCTGGGTGGTGGCGGCTCGCGCGTTGCCTGCGGCGTGGTCAAATGAAAGCCGTGGACCAGTCGAGCTGACAGTCCGTCGAGCTGATACGCAAAAGCCCCGCCATCTGGCGGGGCTTTTTCATGCAGCAAGCATGGATGCCACGGGGGGCTCGCGATATCACATGCGGTCAGTGCCGCTTGCCGGGGTCCAGGATACGCACCGGCTGGACCTCATCACTCGCGGGCTCGTCGCGTGGCGCGTTCACGCGCGTGGACAGCTCCCCGAGGGTGGGCGGTTCCTCGATGGCCTGCTGCTCGAAGAAGTCACAGGACACGCAGTCACGGTAGCGTGTCTCGTTCTGCTCCCAGGTGCGCAGGCGGTCCATTGCTCCACAGCGTGGGCAGACGGCACCCGCGATGAAGCGCTTGATGGTAGACATGGTGCCTCCAGTCAGGATCTGGTTGTGTCAGGCCGCTCGGCACCGGGCAATGCGAGCGTCAGGCGGACGATGCGCCATATGATACGCCCCCGACCGGCAAAGGTCAGGGGCGCAAGGACAGCGGTGTGTGATCAGGCTTGCGCCGTCATCAAGATCGGCGTCTGGGCGAGGCTCAGGCCGCCTGGGCACCGATACCGGAGTGACGCAGCAGGGCATCGACCTGCGGGTCACGGCCCCGGAAGGCGCGGAACAGCTCGGCGGCATCACGCGAGCCACCCTTGGCCAGTACCTCTTCCCGGAAGCGCTGACCGGTGGCGGTGTCGAAGACGGCGCTTTCCTCGAAGGCGCTGAAGGCATCCGCCGACAGCACTTCGGCCCACTTGTAGCTGTAGTAACCCGCGGCGTAACCGCCGGCGAAGATGTGGCTGAAGCCATTCTGGAAGCGGTTGAACTCGACCGCCGGGACCACGGCGACCTTGCTGCGTACCTCGTCGAGCAGCGTCTGGACATCGCCGGCGGACGGCGTGTCGAGCTCGTGATGCAGGCGGAAGTCGAACAGCGAGAATTCCAGCTGGCGGACCATGGTCATCGCCGCCTGGAAGTTGCGTGCCGCCTGCAGGCGCTCGAGCATGTCGTCGGGCAGGCGCTCGCCGGTATCCACGTGACGCGCGATCAGATCCAGCCCTTCACGCTCGTAGCAGAAGTTCTCCATGAACTGGCTGGGCAGCTCGACGGCGTCCCACGCCACGCCATTGATGCCGGAGACTTCGGCGACTTCCTGACGGGTCAGCATGTGATGCAGACCGTGGCCGAACTCGTGGAACAGCGTGACCACTTCATCGTGGGTCAGCAGCGCCGGGCGGCCACCCACCGGGCGGGTGAAGTTGCAGGTCAGATAGGCGACCGGCAACTGCAGGCTGCCATCCTCGCGGCGACGACGCACGCGGCACTCATCCATCCAGGCGCCGCCACGCTTGCCTTCGCGGGCATAGAGATCGAGATAGAAGCCGGCGATCGGCGTGTCATTCTCGATCACCTCGTAGTAGCTGACGTCGTCGTGCCACACCGGCACTTCACGCTGCTGGAAGGTGATGCCGTAGAGGCGATTGACCACCTCGAACAGCCCGTCGATGGCCTGCGGCGCCGGGAAGTAGGGGCGCAGCTGTTCCTGATTGATCGCGTAGCGTGATTCGCGCAGCTTCTCGCTGGCGTAGCCGACATCCCACGGTTGCAGGTCATCGATGCCGAGGCTTTCGGTGGCGTAGGCCGCCAGCTCGTTGAACTCTTCACGCGCCTGGGGCACTGCGCGGGTCGCGAGGTCCTCGAGGAAGCTGATGACCTGTGCCGGCGAGTCGGCCATCTTGGTCGCCAGTGACAGTGAGGCGTAATCGTCGAAACCGATCAGCCTGGCCAGTTCCTGACGCAGGGCCAGAATCTCCTCGATCACCGGACCGTTGTCGAAATCACCGGCGTTGGGACCCTTTTCCGAGGCGCGGGTGACGAAGGCGGTGTAGACCTCCTCGCGCAGCTCGCGGTTGTCGGCGTAGCTGAGCACCGGGAAGAAGCTCGGGAAGTCCAGGGTAATGCGATAGCCTTCCAGCCCCTTGGCCTCGGCGTTGGCCTTGAGCGCCGCGAGGCCGCTTTCCGGCACGCCCGCCAGCGCCTCTTCCTCGACATCCTTGTGCCAGGCCTGGGTGGCATCCAGCACATGGTTGGAGAAGGTGTTGGAGAGTTCGGACAGGCGCGCCTGGATCTCGCCATAACGCTGCTTCTTGTCCTGGGGCAGATCGACACCGGCGAGACGGAAATCGCGCAGACTGTTGGTGATCGCCTTCTGCTGGGCTTCATCGAGGCTTGCGAATTCGTCGCTGTCCGCAAGGCGCTGATAGGCCGCAGCCAGATCGCTGTTCTGACCCACCCAGGTGGAGTAGGCCGACAGCTTGGCCAGACAGGCCTGATAGGCCTCGCGCAGCTTGGGGGAATTCATGGTCGAGTTGAGGTGCGAGACCGGTGACCAGGCCTGGCTCAGGCGGTCGCCCAGCGCTTCCAGCGGCGCGGCGAAGTTGTCCCAGCGCGTGTCGTCGCGGGTGGCCTCGATCAGGCGCTCGATCTCCTGCTGGTTGTGCTCCAGCAGTTCGCTGATCGCGTCTTCGACATGCTCGGCCTTGAGGGTGTCGAAGGGGGGCAGAGTGTTGCGTTCCAGCAGGGGATTGATCGACATCGTGTACCTCGCGTCATTCGGATGGGCGGCAGCGGTGAACGGTAAAGGAAGACTGGCGCATCGGAGGCGCCACGAGAACGGTGTCACCGTCGCCGCGGGGATACCTAGAATGTGAGGCCTTGGCGCGTGTTATTCAATCTATCGACCCGATAGGAGGCGGCCCGGACCTCTCCGCGTGGGACGCACGAGCCGAGCCCGCATTGGCCCTGAACGACGCGGCTGCTATCTTGCAGCCCCTGATGAGCCTTCATTGACTATCGATTCTTCACCACGAGAGCAGACATGAGCGAAACCACCGAACGCTGGGGCAGTCGCCGCGCCTTCATTCTGGCCGTCACCGGCGCTGCCGTCGGGTTGGGCAACATCTGGCGCTTCCCGTACATGACGGGCGAGAACGGCGGTTCGGCCTTTCTGCTGCTGTACATCGGCTTCGTGCTGCTGCTGGGCCTGCCGGTGATGATGGCCGAGATCATGATCGGTCGCGCCGGTCGGCGTGGGCCGATGCAGGCGCTCGCCCATCTGGCGACCAGCGCTGGCCGTACGCCGAACTGGCGCTGGCTGGGCTTCTTCGGTGCCATCACCATGTTCTTCATCCTGTCGTTCTATTCGGTGGTGTCGGGCTGGTCGATCGAGTATCTGGTCGATTCACTGAAGGGGGACTTCAGCGGCATGAGCCCGCCGGAGATCGGCGCCTCCTTCGGTGCCTTTCTGGAAGACCCGGTCACCATGACCTTCAACCACACCGTCTTCATGCTGATGACCATGAGCGTGGTGGCCGCCGGCATCTCCTCGGGGCTCGAACGTCTCAACAACCTGATGATGCCGCTGCTCTACGTGCTGTTGCTGGCATTGGCCGGTTACAGCATCAGTACTCCGGGCTTCGGTCCCGCCATCAGCTGGCTGTTCATGCCCAATCCCGACGCCATCACGCTGGACGTGGTGCTCAATGCCATGGGACATGCCTTCTTCACGCTGGCGGTCGGCGCCTGTGCGCTGATGGCCTATGGCGCCTACATGCCGGAGCGCCAGAGTCTGCCGACGGCCGCGATCGCCGTGGCGGCGCTGGACATCGGGGTGGCATTGCTGGCGGGGATCGCCATCTTCGCGGCGGTGTTCAGTCAGGGGCTGGACCCGGCTTCCGGGCCCGGCCTGATGTTCGTCAGCCTGCCCATCGCCTTTGCCAATCTGCCGGGCGGCAGCCTGCTGCTGGCGCTGTTCTTCCTGTTGCTGCTGCTGGCGACCTGGACCAGCTCGATCAACATCGCCGAGCCCATCGTCGAGGTGCTGCAGGGCTGGGGAATGACACGTCGGCGTGCCGCGCTGGCGGTGGGCATCGCGGTCTGGGCGATGGGCCTGTTGTCGGTGCTGTCCTTCTCGAGCCTCAAGGAAGTGCACCTGCTGGGCGAGATGAACGCCTTCGATGTGGTGACGACGATTCCGCCGGACTTCTTCCTGCCGATCGGCGGCCTGCTGATCGCCATCTTCGCGGGCTGGATCATGCCGCAGAATCTGGCATTGGCGGGGCTGGGGACGTCGCGTCGTTTCTTCCGTCGCTGGCGTTGGGTGCTGCGCTGGATCTCGATTCCGCTGGTGCTGGTCGTGCTGGGGTGGAGCTTCTTCAAGTAGGCCGCCAAGGGTTACGTGAGCAGGGCGTTTAGTCCTCGGGAGGGGCGGTGCCGCAAGGCGGGGAAATGAGCGTCGTCGAGCAAACCGCAACGCGATTCAGGCTGCCGCGCTATTGGCATCATGACGATGGGAGCAGTAGGCTGGTGGCCTAATTCAGGAGGCAAGGCATGAGCATTCGATCCTTCAAGGGCCTGACGCCGCGGCTGGGCGAACGGGTTTTCATCGACCCCAGCAGTGTCGTACTGGGCGATGTCGCCCTCGGTGATGACAGCTCGGTATGGCCACTGGCCGTGATCCGCGGCGACATGCACCGTATCCGTATCGGCGCGCGTACCAGCGTGCAGGACGGGGCAGTGCTGCACATCACTCACGCCAGCGACTTCAATCCGGGCGGCCATCCGCTGGAAATCGGTGACGACGTCACCATCGGCCACAAGGCCGTGCTGCACGGCTGCACCATCCATGACCGCGTGCTGGTCGGCATGGGAGCCATCGTGATGGACGGTGTGGTGGTGGAGGATGAGGTCATCATCGCGGCGGGCGCACTGGTGCCGCCTGGCAAGCGTCTCGAAGGCGGGCATGTGTATGCGGGCAATCCCGCGCGTGCGCTGCGTCCCATCAAGGACAGCGAGCGTGAGTTCTTCACCTATTCGGCGGTGAACTACGTCAAGCTGAAGGATCAGCATCTGGCTGAGGATTACGCCGGCTGAACCTCCTTCAAGGAGTTCCCCGAGCGCAGCAATGAGCACTCCCCCGTCGGCCCAGGCTGGCGGGGGAGTGCGCGTTTCGGGGGCTGCATTTCCCGAGCGTTGACGGTGGAGGCAGCATCTGCACTCACAAACCCGGACAAGCCATTGTTTTTCATGAAATGCTTGCGTCATAATCTGGACATATATCCAGTGCCAGCGTGTGGTGACTGGTCCAGTGACATCGTCGAGGGCTCGCGACCCGTATCTCATGGCCAATTTTCGTACCCATATCACCGTGGCAGCCTTTGCCGGCGGTATCGTGGCGGCGGCAGGCTGGCAAGGCGGCCTGTGGTCGCTGGCGGAGGGTGTGCCGCTGGCGAGCCTGACGACCTTCGGTGGCATCCTGCCGGACATCGACTCAGACAACTCGCGCGCCATCCGTATCCTGTTCACGCTGTTTGCGGTGCTGGCGACCATGGCCTGCGTGCTGCTGCTGCAGGACCGCCTGCTGGCGGGGCCGCTGATGATGGCGGGTGGCGCGACCTATCTGGGCGTGCGCTATGTGGCCAGCGCCATCTTCAAGCGTTTCACCGTCCATCGCGGCATCTGGCATTCCCTGCTGGCCTCATTGCTGTGCTCGCTGGGCGTGACGGCCGCCAGTCTGCATCTGCTCGGCCAGAGTGAGGAGCAGGCCTGGTGGCAGGGCGCCGCCCTGTTGTTCGGCGCCATGATCCATTTGTTGCTGGATGAGATGTACAGCGTCGACATGGTCGGAGCGCGTCTCAAGAAAAGTTTCGGCACCGCCTTCAAGCTGTTCGATTACCGCGAGCCGGGCAACTCGCTGGCGATGGTGGCGGTGATCGCCGCGATGACTCCCTGGCTACCGCCGCTGGCGGTGCTGGTGGACATCATGCACCTGCAGGGACCGCTGTCCGTCTTCGGCGCCAGCCTGTCTCGCCTGATGGCCGGTGTCTGACACGACGGCTACCTCTCCCGCAGCCCGCCATGCGCTTCAGCGCCGGTAGGGTTCGGCACTCAGGCCATGCTTCTTGAGCTTGTCGTAAAGTGTCTTGCGCGGCAGTCCCAGTCGTTCGCAGGCCATCACGACCTGCCCGCGGCACGCGGCCAGCGCGTCACGGATGAGCGCGGCCTCGAAGGCCTCCATGCGTGTCGGCAGTGCCTGCCCTTCGGTTGCCTGGCTGACGCTCTCTTCCAGTGACATCTCCGCCTGCAGGCTGCGCTGTTCAGTGGACCCTCCCGGCGGCTGCCCCTCCGCCATGCTGTCGCCGATATTGCCCTCCAGTCCCCCCAGCAGCACATGACGCTCCGCACAGTTTCTCAGCTCACGCACATTGCCTGGCCAGTCATGGTCGAGCAGCGCCTGCAGCGTACGCGAATCCAGCGGCGGAACCTCCAGACTGGTGCGCTCGCTGGCCAGAATGGCGAAGTGTCGAAACAGCTGCAGGATATCCTCGCGATGCTCACGCAGTGGCGGCAGATACAGCGTGACGACATTCAGGCGGTAGTAGAGGTCTTCACGGAAGTCGCCGGCGCTGGCCGCTTCACGCAGGTCACGCTTGGTGGCCGCGATGACGCGGATATCGATGGGGCGCGGTGTATTGCTGCCCAGTCGCTCGATACTGCGCTCCTGAAGGACACGCAACAGCTTGATCTGCAACGACATCGGCATGGACTCGATCTCATCGAGAAACAGGGTGCCGCCGTCGGCGTGTTCCAGCTTGCCGATCCGGCGCTCGCTGGCGCCGGTAAAGGCCCCCTTTTCGTGGCCGAACAGCTCCGACTCGATCAACGTTTCCGGCATGCCGCCACAATTGAGTGCCACGAAGGGCTTGCTGGCACGGAGACTGCGCTCGTGCAGACAGCGGGCCACGCGATCCTTGCCGGCTCCGGTCTCGCCGTACAGCAGGGTATCGGCATCCACCGCCGCCAGCCGTGAGACCTGGGCATCCAGGCGCTGAATCACCTCGCTGCTGCCGACCAGGCGCGGCCCGGCGCTGTTGCGCTGGGTATCCAGCTGCTCGCGCAGCGAGCGGTTCTCCAGCGCCAGACGCCTGGCGGCCACCGCACGCCGCACCCCGTCCAGCAGCCGCTCACGATCGAAGGGTTTCTCGATGAAGTCCCAGGCGCCGCCCTGCATGGCGGAGACGGCGGTATCGACATCGCCATGCCCTGTCATCACGATCACCGGCAGCTCGTCATCCAGCTCACGGGCAGCGCGCAGCAGGCTCAGACCATCCATGCCCGGCATGCGGATGTCGGTGATCACCACGCCCTCGAAGGGGGCTTCGGTGTTCAGGATCTCAAGCGCTTCCTCGGCACTGGCCAGCGGCCGGGTGAGGTAATCGGCCAGCATCAGGCTCTGGCTCAGGCTGTCGCGTAGATGTGGTTCGTCATCCACGACCAGCACCTGCATGTCAGCATTCGTGACATCACTCATGACGGCTCCTGTGAATTGGCGGCGGCGGATGGGGAAAGGGGCTGTGAGGGCGTGCCCGACGCCGGCAGCGTCAGCCGGAACAGTGCGCCCCCCAGTGGTGAGGGATGCGCCTCGAGGGTGCCGCCGAGATCCGCCACGATACGCGCGCTGATCGACAGCCCCAGTCCCAGTCCCTTGCCATCGGCGCGCTGGGTATAGAAGGGTTCGAAGACCCGTGTCAGCTGGGCTGGCGCAAGCCCCGGGCCGTTGTCATGCACTTCCAGCACCACTTGCGTGCCTTCACTGCCGGCTCGTTCATGCAGGTTCAGCTGGAGGCAGGCTGGCGCTGACGGTCTGTCAGCCAGCGCATCCAGTGCATTGCTGAGCAGATTGACCAGTACCTGCTCGAGGCGTACCGGTTCGGCACGCACCCTGGGCAGGGCGGTGCTCTGCTCACGCGTGATGTCGACTGCCTGGGCATCACGGCGTGGCTGCAGCAGGCGCAGGGCATAGTCGAGACTGGTGGCGAGGTCGACCGCTTCCAGGCGGTCACCACTCTTGCGCGAGAACTGGCGCAGCTGGGCGCTGATCTCGCCCATGCGCTGAGTCAGCTCGGTGATCTGGCGCAGGTTGCTCTCGACCTGAGGTGTCTGGGCACGGGCGAGGAAGGCGCTGGCATTCTCGGCATAGGCGCGGATGGCGGCCAGCGGCTGGTTGAGCTCGTGGTTGATGCCGGCGGCCAGCTCGCCAAGCACTGCCAGCTTGGCGGTCTGGATCAGTTCATCGCGGGTCGCGCGCAGCTCACGCTCGGCGCGGGTGCGTTCCTCGACTTCCGCGCTCAGGCGCGCATTGCTGGCAGCGAGGTCACGGGTGCGCTCGACCACGCGTTGCTCGAAGGCATCGCGTGCCTGGGCGAGGGCCTCGGCCTGGGCGCGCCGCTCGCTGACATCGAAGACCGTCACCAGCCAGCGCGGGCCATTGGGGCTCGGTAGCGGGGCGCAGGACAGCTCCAGCGGCACGGCCACTCCGCTGCGCAGGCCATGCACTTCCAGCGGCCCGATCGGGCGGGGGCGGGTCAGGTGGTCCAGCAGCGCACGCTCGGCCGGCAGGAACAGTTCGCGCAGGTCACGCCCTTCGCGTGCGCTGGGCTGCCGGGGGCTGTCGTCCCGTGAGGCATCGGCGCTCAAGGGCGAACCGAACAGCGCCACGGCGGTAGGATTGAGGTACACCAGGTGAGCACGTTCATCGAGGATGCACAGCCCCGCCTGAGTGCGGTCGATGATGCCCCGCACCCGTTGCTGACTGGCGGCGAGCGACTGTCGTTCACGTTCGGCGAACAGACGCCGCTCGCGCAGGATGCGCAGCCGTTGCCAGCCCAGCCCCGCCAGCAGGCACAGCAGTACGTAGCCACCGGCGGCCAGTCCGGCGGCTTGCCAGATGCTGCCGCGCAGCGGGGCCAGGGGCTTGAGCACATGCAGGCGCCAGCCGATGTCCGGCAGCGGGCGTGACAGGCTCAACCAGGCGTGCTGCCAGAGATCGCCCGGCGTCAGTTGCAGCAGCTCGACCGTGGTGACGGCGTCGAGACGCAAGGGCGGCTCGGGCGTCGACAGATCGGACAAGGCTTCACGGTGATAAAGCCGCAGGGGGCGCAGGCGTTGATTGGCATAGCGCTGGGTGTCGAGCAGCCGGTTGCGGGTCTCGTCACTGAGGGGGTCCAGCGTGCGCAGTACCCGGTCGGGCTGACTGGCGATGAAGATCACGCCGTGGGGGTCGGTGACCATGATGTCGGCATTCTGATCCAGCCATGCCGCTTCCAGCGCGGCGATCTGCACCTTGGCCACCACCACGCCGCGCCGCCCGCGGGGACTCACCACGCTGGCGCTGAAGAAGTAGCCACGCTCGCCGGAACTGGTCCCCAGCCCGTAGAAGCGTGCTTCGCCGCCGTCGATGGCGTCCTTCCAATAGGGGCGGAAGCGATAGTTCTGGCCGATGAAGGTGGATGCCGAGCGCCAGTTGCTGGCGGCGATGGTGGTGCCGACGTCGTTGACCAGGTAGAGGTCGGACACCTTCGCGAGCGCGCGCATGCGATCGAGCCGTTGATTGAGTGCCATCTCGGCGCTGGGGTCATCGGGGGCATCAAGGAAGGCGCGCAGCTGATCGTTCTCGGCGACCAGCCGTGGCAGGTAGGCATGCTGGCTCAGTTGACCACGCAGGCTGGCGGCGGTCAGGCGCAACTCGTTGTCTGCTTCATGGGTCAGGCGCTCGAGTGACTGGCTGCGCGCGACGGCCACCGCCTGCCAGACGCACAGCATCAGACCGATCGGTAGCACGATCGCCAGCAGCAGACGCCAGTGGTGAGGCAGACGCGTGTCCTTCATCGGCAGGCCTTTCTGGGCAAGGGCTCAAGGGGAAGGGGGGGGGCGGCCACCCTCACTGATCCATCAGCGTTGCACCCTCAGCGCTCCGGCATGGCCTGGGCACGGCGCAGGGCACGCTGTGCACGGGTTTCGGCGCGCTCCAGCTCCAGCAGTGAATCCTCGACGAACACCAGGTGCTCGTGGGCCGCGTTGCGGGCGTCTTCGGCGCGTCCTTCCATGATCGCCTCGAACAGGGTGCGGTGCTGCTGAATCAGGCGCGGACGCGATTCGGGCTTCTCGAACAGGTGGCGCAGGTTGGCCACGATGCTCTTCTCCAGCAACTGGAACAGGCTGCGCATCGAGTGCAGCAGCACCACGTTGTGTGCGGCCTCGGCGATGGCGAGGTGGAAGGCGGCATCCGCGCCGGCTTCCAGTTCCGGATCACGTCCCTCGAAACTCTTCTCCAGCGTCTCGAAGCATTGACGCAGCATCTCCTTGTCGGCCGGGGTGGAGCGCATGGCAGCGTAATAGGCACTGATGCCTTCCAGGGCGTCGCGAAACTCCAGCAGGTCGAGATTGAACTCGGAATGCCGACCCAGCAGCGCGCTGAGCGGGTCGGACCAGGCGCGCGCCAACTCTTCGGATACGTAGGTGCCGCCACCCTGACGTGAGGTCAAAAGCCCGCGCGCCGCCAGCTTCTGGATGGCTTCCCGCACGGACGGTCGCGAGACCTCGAACTGCTCGGCGAGGGTGCGCTCCGGAGGAAGCCGCTCACCGGGCTTCAGACTGCCCTCGAGAATCATGCTCTCGAGGCGTTCGGTGAGCACATCGGCGATACGGGGTTGGCGGACGGGGGCGTAACGCATGGAAGTGTCCTTGCGGCAGAAGTGAAAGGTGGCGCCGAGTGCTGCAAGCCGGTGTGCGGCATGCAGAAGAGGCGCGACCGAGAATCAGTGTGGCGTGTGGCGACTTCGCGCTACAGCCGACATTGGTCTTACCAATATGTATGACAACCACGCCTCGCGTGGCTGATTGGGATTGCCAGCAATTGGTAATACCAATTTTAAAGGGCGGTGGTGCTTTGACCAATGTCTAGATATCAGGCAGCTCATGATGTTTGACCGCCATGAGGGCGACGCCTAGATTATGCCGAGGTGCAGCAGGGTAAATTGGTATGACCAATTTATGTGAAGACCTGACCAGAGGGTGCGCCAACCCCGAGTGCTTCACTGCTGTGCCCGACAACAATCACAACAATTCGCCTGCGGAGTTTCCGTCATGTCCGAGCCCCTCCTGGCCTTGCTGGCCTTTGCCCCCATTCTGCTGGCGGGCATCCTGCTCGTCGGCCTGCAATGGCCCGCGCGCCGCGCCATGCCATTGGTCTTCCTCGTCACCGCTGCCATCGGCTATTTCGTGTGGCAGATGTCGCTGACGCGCATTCTGGCCTCCACGCTGCAGGGACTGATGGTCACCGTCTCGGTGCTGTGGATCATCTTCGGCGCCATCTTCCTGCTCAACACCCTCAAGCATTCCGGGGCGATCGCGGTGATCCGTGGTGCCTTCACCACCGTCAGTCCCGACCGGCGCGTACAGGCGATCATCATCGCCTGGCTGTTCGGCAGCTTCATCGAGGGCGCTTCCGGCTTCGGGACGCCTGCGGCCATCGCGGCGCCGCTGCTGGTCGCCATCGGCTTCCCGGCGCTGGGGGCGGTGATGGTGGGCATGATGATCCAGTCGACGCCGGTATCGTTCGGTGCGGTGGGCACGCCGATCGTGATCGGCGTGAACGCAGGCCTCGACAAGGCCAGCCTCAGCGAGCAGCTGCTGGCGAATCATTCCAGCTGGGAGGCCTTCCTGCAGCTGATCACCTCGGAAGTCGCCATCGTGCATGGCATCGTCGGCCTGCTGATGCCGCTGTTCATGATCGTGATGATGACGCGCTTCTTCGGCGCGAAGAAACGCTGGAGTGAAGGGTTGTCGATCGCACCGTTCGCGCTGTTCGCCGGGCTGTGCTTCACGCTGCCCTACGTGGCGGCGGGAGTTTTCCTCGGCCCGGAATTCCCGTCACTGATCGGCGCCCTGGTCGGTCTGACCATCGTGGTGCCGGCGGCGCGTGTCGGTTTTCTGCTGCCGAAGGACAGCTGGGATTTTCCGCCCGAGGCCGAATGGCCCAGGCATTGGCTGGGCGACCTGACGCTGGAGCGTGATGAGGTCGAGATGGCTGCCGCCGGCAGACGCCCGCTACCACTGTGGCTGGCATGGCTGCCCTATGGCCTGATCGCGCTGCTGCTGGTCGCCTCGCGCGTGTCGGGCGACGTCAAGGCGTGGCTGGTCAGCGTGCAGTTCAGTGCCACGGACCTGCTGGGGGCCAGCGGTGTGTCGGGGTCGATACAACCGCTCTACCTGCCGGGCGGCATCATGGTCTTCGTGGCACTGATCACCCTGATGCTGCATCGCATGCAGACGCGTCAGCTGGTGGCGGCGGCCAGTGAATCCTGGCGCACGCTGGTCGGGGCCGGATTCGTGCTGGTGTTCACCATTCCCATGGTGCGCATCCTGATCAACTCCGGCGTCAATCTGAACGACCTGGCCTCGATGCCGGTAGTGATGGCGGACGTGGTGGCCGACAGTCTCGGTCAGGCGTATCCGCTGTTCGCGTCCGGCATCGGGGCGCTGGGGGCCTTCATCGCCGGCTCCAACACGGTCTCGAACATGATGCTGTCCCAGTTCCAGTTCAATGTCGCTGCCCAGCTCGGGCTGTCGGGAGCGCTGATGGTGGCGCTGCAGGCGGTCGGGGCGGCGGCCGGCAACATGATCGCCATCCACAATGTGGTGGCGGCCTCGGCGACCGTCGGCCTGCTGGGGCGTGAGGGACGCACCCTGCGCATGACGGCGATTCCGACGGCTTACTATCTGTTGGCTTCTGGCGTGCTTGGCTTGCTGGCGTTCCACTTGCTTGGCCTGAGTGACCCATTGCTCAAGTGACAGAGCCTTTTCGTGATGCCGCCCTGACTGACATCCACACCGTTTTTTCAAAAAGAGATTGGCCATGACTGCTCCTGACGCCATTGCACGAGATGCCTTGAGCGAGACCCCATCGGCGACTGAGCGTGCAGCTGCCTATCTGGCATTGCGCGAGGCGCTGGCATTGCACCTTCCCGCTGAGCGCTTGATTCATGACGCGTTGCGGACGCTGGCCTACGGCACGGATGCCAGCTTCTATCGCCTGGTGCCGCAGCTGGTGGTGCGCGTGCATGACGAGCAGGAGCTGGGACATGTGCTGCGCGAGTGCCGAGCGCGCAAGCTGCCGGTAACCTTCCGGGCGGCCGGGACGTCGCTGTCCGGTCAGGCGCTGACGGATTCGGTGCTCATCCAGCTGGGCGGTGAGTGGCGTGGGGCGCAGGTGCTGGAACAGGGCAGTCGTATCCGCCTGCAGCCGGGGGTGATCGGCGCGCGTGCCAATCAATTGCTGGCCCCCTTCGGGCGCAAGATCGGCCCGGACCCGGCCTCCATCAACAGCTGCATGATTGGTGGCATCGCGGCCAACAACGCCTCCGGCATGTGCTGCGGCACGGCACACAACAGTTATCGCACCGTGGAGGACATTCGCGTCATTCTCGCCGATGGCACCTGCCTGGATACGGCGGTGCCGAAGAGCGTACAGGCCTTCCGTGCAAGCCACGCTGGCCTGCTGGCAGCGTTGGAAAGGATGGCCTGCGATGTGCGGGCGGACCCTGAACTGGCGGAGCGCATCCGTCACAAGTACCGCCTCAAGAACACGACCGGCTACAGCCTCAATGCGCTGGTCGACTATGCCGATGGTCTCGAGATCCTCAAGCATCTGATGATCGGCTCGGAAGGCACGCTGGGCTTCATCGCCTCGATCACCTATCGCACGGTGATCGAGGAGTCACACAAGGCGGCGGCGCTGGTCTACTACCCGAACATCGATGCGGCCTGTCGCGCCACCATGCTGCTCAAGACGGCGCCGGTCGCGGCGGTGGAGCTGATGGATCGCGCGGCGCTGCGCTCCGTCGAGGACGCGCCGGGCATGCCGGAGGTGCTGCGCACCCTGCCGGAAGCGGCGGTCGCGCTGCTGGTGGATGTGCGCGGCGCGCATCAGCAGGAGCTGGAGGCGCGCATGGCGGAGGTCGCCCGCGTGCTGGAAGGCATCGAGACCTGTGAAGCGTGGGCCTTCACCCAGGATGCGCAGCGCTATGCGTTGTACTGGAAGATCCGCAAGGGGCTGTTTCCGGCGGTCGGTGCGGTACGGGACCTGGGGACCACCGTGATCATCGAGGATGTCGCCTTCCCCATCGAGCGGCTGGCGGAAGGGGTCGGGGCGCTGACGGAGGTCTTCCAGCGTCATGGCTACCCTCAGGCGATCCTGTTCGGCCACGCCCTGGAAGGCAACCTGCATTTCGTCTTCCCGCAGGGCTTCGAGCGTGAAGGCGAGGTGGAGCGCTATCAGGCATTGATGGATGACGTCGCACGGCTGGTGGGGCAGGAGTACGGTGGTTCGCTCAAGGCCGAGCATGGCACCGGTCGCAACATGGCACCTTATGTAGAGCTTGAGTGGGGCAAGGAGGCCTACGCCCTGATGTGGCGTATCAAGGAGGCTTTCGACCCGGACAATCTGCTCAATCCGGAAGTCATCCTGACGCGCAATTCCCGTCTGCATCTGGAGAACCTCAAGCCTCTCCCGGCAGCAGACCCGCTGGTGGATCGCTGCATCGAGTGCGGATTCTGTGAGTCGGTCTGTCCGTCGAAGAATCTCAGCCTCACTCCACGTCAGCGCATCGTCATCCGGCGTGAGATCGCACGACTCGCCGCCCTCGATATGCCGACGGACGAGCAGCGCGCTCAGCTGGCGGCGCTCAAGAAGGATTACGCCTATCAAGGCATGGAGACCTGCGCGGGAGATGGTCTGTGTGCGACCCAGTGTCCGGTCGGCATCAATACCGGGGATCTGATCCGCGGTCTGCGCCACGAGGAGAACGCCGGTGCCGATCATCCGGGCAAGGTGAAGGTGGCGCACTGGGCCGGCGAGCACTTCACCCATGTCACCAGTGGCATGCGCGGTGTCTTGCGCCTGGCAGATGGGCTGCATGGTGTGGTCGGTACGCGCAACATGCGACGGCTGACTCAGGCCGCACGCAAGGTCTCCGGCGACAGGGTGCAGCAATGGACTCCCAGCATGCCAGGCGCCGCTCCGCGTCCCTATCTCAAACGTCTGGCGCAGCCATTGGGGCGCAACGAGACGCCCAATGGGCATGTCGTCTATTTTCCGTCCTGTGCCACGCGTGTCTTCGGGGTCGCCACTGACGACATCGATCCGCGCAGCGCCACCGAGATGGCGCTGGCCCTGATGGACAAGGCGGGATTCGAAGTCGTTCTGCCCAAGGGAGTGGATGCTCTGTGCTGCGGAATGGCCTTCCAGTCCAAGGGCCAGTTCGAGGCCGGGGATGCCAAGGCCGCCGAGTTGGCAGCCGCGCTGGTGGAAGCGAGTGATGGCGGGCATCTGCCGATCTTCTGTGATACCAGCCCGTGTCTCGCCCAGGCACAGGCCTACGCACGTGAACATCTCGAGGTATCGCTGACGCTGGTCGAGCCGGTGCAGCTGGTGCTCGACTATCTATTGCCACACCTCTCGATCACACCGCTCAAGGCAAGAGTCGCGGTGCATGTCACCTGCTCCAGTGTTCGCATGGGCTTGGCGGAGCGTTTCGTGGCACTGGCGCGCCAGTGTGCGACCGAGATCGTCGTGCCGGAAGAGATCACCTGCTGTGGTTTCGCGGGAGACAAGGGCTTCGCGACACCGGAGCTCAATGCTTCGGCGCTGAAAGGGCTGAAGGACGTGGTCGCCGACTGTGACTATGGTGTCTCCAACTCGCGCACCTGTGAGATAGGGCTGAGTGAGCACTCAGGGCTCAGTTATCAGTCGATTCTTGGCCTGGTGGATCGTGCCTCGGCATCAAGGCAAGGATAGAGGGCAAGGATAGGGAGAAAAGGGAGTGTGACGCTCCGTGACAGCGTGATGACAATCTCTTGAAAAAGCCCTTGCCCTCAGCCCGGTTCGTGCGTAAAGTACGCATCCGCTGCCGGGGACGCATGGCGTTACCAGCGGTAAAAGAGGTTTGCAGGTGATTGTTTTGTTTGATGTTTTTGAAGTCCGCTTCCAAATCATCGATTGACAATTCCGGGCG